>NZ_CM143652.1:2632500-2717500 GCF_055081135.1 Clostridium sp. CM036
CAAATTCAGGAACCATTCTACCTCTAGTAAAACTACCTAAACTACCACCTTGCGCTGATGATGGACATTTAGAATATTTTTTAGCGGCTTCCTCAAAAGACATTCCATTAGTTATTTCCACTTTAATTTCTTGCATTTGCTCTAGGGTATCTACTAATATATGTTTAGCTGATGCAGTCTCGCCACTTTTAAACATTTGACTGTTATCTTTATAGTACTTTTGGATCTCTTCCTCTGTTATATCTAAATCAGCCATTATATTTTTGACGCCTGCTTGTATTAAAACATCTTTTTCTATCAACTTCATTTGTTCTATATAGTCTGCATCTTTCTCCATATCATTATCAAGAGCATAATTATATATTAATTCAAAATTTATCATTTGATCTAAAAATTGTTTTTTACCTTCTTCTGTTTTGTAGTGCTCTTGCGTTTCCTGTGGAAATCTTAATAATGATCTTTTTATATCTTTTTCAGTTATTTTACTTCCATTTACTATAGCTAAAACTTTATTCTCCATAATTACTCTCCTTTAAAATTATTATAATTATATATCTTCATTATCATGATACCATAAAAATAATGAAAAAACACAATCAATAAAATGTTATTTAAAAATAAAAAAAGCACTTCATAAAGAAGTACTTTTTTGGTGGCTTACCGGGGAATCGAACCCCGGACACCATGATTAAAAGTCATGTGCTCTACCAACTGAGCTAGTAAACCATGTTTACCTGGCGACAACCTACTCTTCCACAAGGTCACCCCTGCAGTACCATCGGCGCATTGAAGCTTAACCTTCGTGTTCGGTATGGGAACGGGTGTTACCTTCATGCCATAATCACCAGATTGAGAATATAAATATTCTCTGAAAATTGCACAGTGAATTAGTCTTCTTCCTTACGTCCGAAGCTTCGCGTTATTTCTAATTATTTAGGTCAAGCCCTCGACTTATTAGTATTAGTCAGCTGAACATGTTACCATGCTTACACCTCTAACCTATCAACCTGGTGGTCTTCCAGGAGTCTTACTAACATCGCACTTACGTGCGAGTTATGGGAAATCTCATCTCAGGGTGGGCTTCACGCTTAGATGCTTTCAGCGTTTATCCCTTCCAAACATAGCTACCCAGCGATGCCACTGGCGTGACAACTGGTGCACCAGAGGTTTGTCCATCCCGGTCCTCTCGTACTAAGGACAGCTCCCTTCAAATTTCCTACGCCCGCGACGGATAGGGACCGAACTGTCTCACGACGTTCTGAACCCAGCTCGCGTGCCGCTTTAATGGGCGAACAGCCCAACCCTTGGGACCTACTTCAGCCCCAGGATGCGACGAGCCGACATCGAGGTGCCAAACCTCCCCGTCGATGTGGACTCTTGGGGGAGATCAGCCTGTTATCCCCGAGGTAGCTTTTATCCGTTGAGCGATGGCCCTCCCACGAGGTACCACCGGATCACTAAGCCCGACTTTCGTCCCTGCTCCACTTGTAAGTGTCGCAGTCAGGCTCCCTTCTGCCTTTGCACTCTTCGCGCGATTTCCAACCGCGCTGAGGGAACCTTTGGGCGCCTCCGTTACTTTTTTGGAGGCGACCGCCCCAGTCAAACTGCCCACCTAACAATGTCCTGTGACCAGATTCATGGCCTCCAGTTAGAACC
Source organism: Clostridium sp. CM036 (assembly GCF_055081135.1). Lineage (NCBI taxonomy): Bacteria > Bacillati > Bacillota > Clostridia > Eubacteriales > Clostridiaceae > Clostridium > Clostridium sp. CM036. The sequence continues at coordinate 2,634,157 of NZ_CM143652.1, forward strand.
TCAGTACTGTCAGGGTGGTATCCCAAGGATGACTCCACACAGGCTGACGCCCATGTTTCTCAGTCTCCCACCTATCCTGTACAGACAATACCGAAATTCAATGCTAAGCTACAGTAAAGCTCTACGGGGTCTTTCCGTCCAATCGCGGGTAGCAAGCATCTTCACTTGCACTACAATTTCGCCGGATGTGTTGTTGAGACAGTGCCCAAATCATTACGCCATTCGTGCGGGTCGGAACTTACCCGACAAGGAATTTCGCTACCTTAGGACCGTTATAGTTACGGCCGCCGTTTACTGGGGCTTAAGTTCATACCTTCGCTTGCGCTAAGTAATCCCCTTAACCTTCCAGCACCGGGCAGGCGTCAGCCCCTATACATCAGCTTTCGCTTTAGCAGAGACCTGTGTTTTTGCTAAACAGTTGCTTGGGCCTATTCTCTGCGACCTACTTACGTAGGCACCCCTTCTCCCGAAGTTACGGGGTCAATTTGCCGAGTTCCTTAACAACAATTCTTCCGATGGTCTTAGGATTCTCTCCTCACCTACCTGTGTCGGTTTGCGGTACGGGCACCAATATCCTCGATAGAGACTTTTCTTGGCAGCGTGGAATCAGATACTTCGGGAATAAATTCCCTTCCCCATCACATCTCAGCGTTAAGAGCAAACGGATTTGCCTGCTTGCTCCGCCTAAATGCTTAGACACACATCCAATAGTGTGCACATCTTATCCTCCTGCGTCATCCCATTTCTAATAACGTCCATTGGTGGTATCGGAATATCAACCGATTGTCCATCACCTACGCCTTTCGGCCTCGGCTTAGGTCCCGACTAACCCTGAGAGGACGAGCCTTCCTCAGGAAACCTTAGGTTTTCGACCGTTAAGATTCTCACTTAACTCTCGCTACTCATGCCAACATTCTCACTTCTGTACCGTCCACCACTCCTTACGGTATGACTTCAGCCAGTACAGAAAGCTCCTCTACCGCGTACACAATTGTGTACACCCATAGCTTCGGTGGTAAGTTTTAGCCCCGGACATCTTCGGCGCAGGATCTCTTGACTAGTGAGCTATTACGCACTCTTTAAATGAGTGGCTGCTTCTGAGCCAACATCCTAGTTGTCTTAGAAATCCCACATCCTTTTCCACTTAACTTACACTTTGGGACCTTAGCTGATGGTCTGGGCTGTTTCCCTTTTGACTACGGATCTTATCATTCGCAGTCTGACTGCCGAAATAAAAGTATATGGCATTCGGAGTTTGATAGGGTTCAGTAACTGTTGTCAGCCCCTAGCCCATTCAGTGCTCTACCTCCATTACTCAATTAATCGACGCTAGCCCTAAAGCTATTTCGAGGAGAACCAGCTATCTCCGAGTTCGATTGGAATTTCTCCGCTATCCACAGCTCATCCCATGGTTTTTCAACACCAACGTGGTTCGGACCTCCACGGAATTTTACTTCCGCTTCATCCTGGCCATGGATAGGTCACCCGGTTTCGGGTCTACGACATGCAACTATGCGCCCTATTCAGACTTGGTTTCCCTTCGGCTCCGTACCTTAAGTACTTAACCTTGCTACATATCGTAACTCGTTGGCTCGTTCTACAAAAAGCACGCCGTCACACATATAAAGTGCTTCGACCGGTTGTAGGCACACGGTTTCAGGTTCTATTTCACTCCCCTTCCGGGGTTCTTTTCACCTTTCCCTCACGGTACTTCTTCACTATCGGTCACTAGGTAGTATTTAGCCTTGGGAGGTGGTCCTCCCAGCTTCCCACAAGGTTTCACGTGTCTCGTGGTACTCTGGATTAGATCTGACTGTTTTTCCTTTTCATTTACAGGCCTATTACCTTCTGCGGAGCAGCTTTCCAGCTATCTTCAATTAAGGAATTGCAGTATTTATGATCTATCCTCAACCCCCAGATCAAAGACCTGGGTTTGGGCTCTTTCCCTTTCGCTCGCCGCTACTTAGGAAATCGATGTTTCTTTCTCTTCCTCCGGGTACTTAGATGTTTCAGTTCCCCGGGTCTACCTCTGCATACCTATTTATTCAGTATGCAGTACATAGTTGTTACTATGTGGGTTCCCCCATTCGGAAATCTTTGGATCACAGGCTATTTGCGCCTACCCAAAGCTTATCGCAGCTTAACGCGTCCTTCTTCGGCTCCTAGTGCCAAGGCATTCGCCATGCGCCCTTTGTAGCTTGACCTTGATTCTGTCTATTTACATAGACGGTTATATTAATTTTGCGAAATTGTATTAAATCAATTTATAAACTACTTGCGTAGTTTTAATTTTTTTAAAACAACTTTTTTCACTGTGCAATTTTCAAAGAACATTTTAAGAAAAACTATTCATTATCTAACTCCTAAGAGTTAGATAAAATTAGTCTCTCAAAATTAAACAGAGAACTAGGTACGATTAATTACAATAGATATTTTTGAAGAACAAATTAATATTCTTCTATTGCATCGACCGAAGTCAATACATCTACTCCCTAGAAAGGAGGTGATCCAGCCGCAGGTTCTCCTACGGCTACCTTGTTACGACTTCACCCCAATCATCAATCCCACCTTCGGCCGCTGGCTCCTTACGGTTACCTCACGGACTTCGGGTGTTACCAACTCTCATGGTGTGACGGGCGGTGTGTACAAGGCCCGGGAACGTATTCACCGCGACATGCTGATTCGCGATTACTAGCAACTCCGGCTTCATGTAGGCGAGTTGCAGCCTACAATCCGAACTGGGATGAGTTTTTGAGTTTGGCTCCACCTTGCGGTCTTGCATCTCTTTGTACTCACCATTGTAGCACGTGTGTAGCCCTAGACATAAGGGGCATGATGATTTGACGTCATCCCCACCTTCCTCCCGGTTAACCCGGGCAGTCTCACTAGAGTGCTCAACTTAATGGTAGCAACTAATGATAAGGGTTGCGCTCGTTGCGGGACTTAACCCAACATCTCACGACACGAGCTGACGACAACCATGCACCACCTGTCACCCTGTCCCGAAGGACTTCGCCCATCTCTGGGTTATGCAGGGGATGTCAAGTCTAGGTAAGGTTCTTCGCGTTGCTTCGAATTAAACCACATGCTCCGCTGCTTGTGCGGGCCCCCGTCAATTCCTTTGAGTTTTAATCTTGCGATCGTACTCCCCAGGCGGAATACTTAATGTGTTAACGGCGGCACCGAGGTTCGACCCCCGACACCTAGTATTCATCGTTTACGGCGTGGACTACCAGGGTATCTAATCCTGTTTGCTCCCCACGCTTTCATGCCTCAGCGTCAGTTACAGTCCAGTAAGTCGCCTTCGCCACTGGTGTTCTTCCTAATCTCTACGCATTTCACCGCTACACTAGGAATTCCACTTACCTCTCCTGCACTCTAGACACCCAGTTTCAAATGCAGCACCCAAGTTAAGCTCGGGTATTTCACATCTGACTTAAATGTCCGCCTACGCATCCTTTACGCCCAGTAAATCCGGACAACGCTTGCCACCTACGTATTACCGCGGCTGCTGGCACGTAGTTAGCCGTGGCTTCCTCCTCTGGTACCGTCATTATCGTCCCAGAAGACAGAACTTTACAACCCGAAGGCCTTCATCATTCACGCGGCGTTGCTGCGTCAGGGTTTCCCCCATTGCGCAATATTCCCCACTGCTGCCTCCCGTAGGAGTCTGGACCGTGTCTCAGTTCCAATGTGGCCGATCACCCTCTCAGGTCGGCTACGCATCGTCGCCTTGGTGAGCCGTTACCTCACCAACTAGCTAATGCGCCGCGGGTCCATCTCAAAGTGGAATTTTCCGAAGAAAAATCCTTTGATGTTTCGATCATGCGACCAAAACATATTATGCGGTATTAATCTCCCTTTCGGGAGGCTATTCCCCTCTTTGAGGCAGGTTACCCACGTGTTACTCACCCGTCCGCCGCTAATCCACCCCGAAAGGTTTCATCGCTCGACTTGCATGTGTTAGGCACGCCGCCAGCGTTCGTCCTGAGCCAGGATCAAACTCTCAATTTAAAAGTTTACACTTTTTTAGTTGAAATGATTAATCTGCGACAACTGTTAAGTTGTTACGCAAGCTCATTACATACTTTTAGTCTTACGACTAAATTTTACTTTATACTAAAGTAATTAACTGGTTTAGCGAAATATTATTTCGCTATCTTTACCTATTTCTCTGTTTAATTTTCAAAGACCAATTTACTTTGTCATCATGTGACGACTTCTACTATATTACTAGGTATTTCTTGTTTTGTCAACAACTTTTTAAAACTTATTTTCATTTGAAAACATATTAAATAGTTATCAACACTTAGTTTATCGTGCACTCGTTTGTGACGACAAGGAGTATTCTATCATATAAATAAGAGCATAATTTCACAACATAGGTACTCTAGCTAGATTATATTCATATTTCTACATATAAGTCTAAATAATTCAATATTCCGCATCCTGATACACATGGGTAAGTATCATTTATACTAATGTTCTAGATACTCTGTTTAATATTATAAGACCTTTGTACAGCTTACCAAAATTCGTCGCTACTAATAGTCATGTTAATATATTTACATGATTCTTCATAATAACTATTCCACTTATAAAAGTAAATAGCTCCTCAATCAATACTCCAAGTATTCCAACTTTACCAAAACAAGTAAGGCCATTTCGACTTCATTAGACTATTAAAATTTTAGTGTTAATTTTAATAGTTAATTATTTCTAACCAATCGAGAGGGATCTAAGTAATTAATTTATTTAGATCCCTCTTCTGTATTAATAAAAATCCCATTTATCATTTCTCCACTTTCTAGATACTTTCGTATCAGAGACATTACTCTACTATCTTTAATATCTTTCGATAGCATCCTTATTAACTTATCATGATTTATCGTATCAAAGTGTTTAGAGATGTCGACATCTACTGCCCATGTATATCCAGCATTAATATGTCCCCTACAATTCTCTATCTAGAGTTTTGCTGCCGACTTCCTCCAGATTCCACCTCACGGTGGACACCCTTGTCTTAATCTAACGGTTGGTACCATTCCCCCGCATCGGACTTTCACCGACAAGTAAGCGCCAATTTCAGGCACACAATCGAGTAGGAGCTAAATAATTAATTTATTTAGCGACCTCTCACACCACCGTGCATACCGTTCGGTACACGGCGGTTCAATAGAAATTAATGTTTTAATAAATATGTCTCAGATATAGAAACTAATCCTATATTTTTAAGGTATTTATTGGTCAATGTTTTGTTTAATATAGGGCTATTGGATGTTCTCCAATAGCCTTTCCTTGTATTTGCATATTGCAAAGCTTTATTGTTTGGTATTCCTAATTTAACAAGGTTCCCATATTTTGTTTTAATCTTTTTCCATTGTTTCCAAAAACACATTCTAATTCTTCGCCTTAACCATTCATCAAGTGTTTTAAGAATACTTTTAATGTCTGCAATAGCAAAATAATTTATCCATCCAACTATCACTTGCTTAAGTTTCATAAACCTATATTTCATGCTCATCGCATTACTTCTTGAAGTTAATTCTTTTAGCTTTGCTTTGAATTTGATTATAGGTTTTTGAGGAACTCTCATTCTGTATTCACCTTTTGCTCGGTAAAATGAAAATCCTAAAAATTTAAGTTTCCAAGGTCTATCTACTGTACTCTTTTCTTTATTCACTCTAAGCTTTAACTTTTCCTCAATAAATCTCGTAATACTCTTCATTACTCTATTTGCTGATTTCTCACTTTTGACGTATATATTCGCATCATCAGCATATCTACAAAAGTTTAGTCCTCGTTTTGTTAGTTCTACATCGAGTTCATGTAACATTACGTTACTTAATAATGGGGACAAAGGCCCGCCTTGAGGTGCTCCTTCTTCTGTATTCATAAATACCCCATTTATCATCACTCCACTTTGTAGATACTTTCGTATCAGAGAAATTACTCTACTATCTTTAATATCTTCCGATAGTATCCTTATTAATTTATCATGATTTATCGTATCAAAGTATTTAGAAAGGTCTATATTCACCGTCCATGTATGTCCAGCATTAATATATCCCCTACATTTTTCAACAGCTTGTTTTCCACTTCTTAAAGGTCTAAAACCGTAACTATTATCAGAAAATTTCTTTTCATATATTGGTATTAGAGTTTGTGATATCGCTTGTTGAATAACTCTATCTAATACAGTAGGTATTCCAAGTAGCCTAATTCCACCGTCAGGTTTTGGTATTTCTACCCTTCTTACGGCTAGAGGTCTATATCTACTTTCTAATAATGATTGCCTTAATTCTTGTCCATGCTCTTTTAGATAATGTAGAAGTTCATCTACTGTCAAACCATCAATCCCATGACTTCCTTTATTGGCTTTTACTCTTTTATATGCTTTATTCATATTATCTCTCGATAATATCTGCTCGAGTAAACCATTATCATATTCATTCACATCGTTTCTTCCTTCTTCTGACATAGAGGAAATACTATGCACTTCTACATTACCTTCGAGTTCCACTCTATTCTCTCGTAGAGAGCCTTCTTTATGAAGTTGTCTGCTTTTATCATATTTTCTCGTATCCTTCAAAATTCCAAAACCTCCTATTGTTCAGTCCTTCCCACGCTAACGCGTTTTGCATGGTACTATGACGTCTGCTGACTTCTGATAGTTCAGCCATACATCACTGTATGGGTTGTTATTTCTAAATTCATATCCACAACTTACCTATCAGATCTCCCCGGGTAAGAACGCAATCTTTCACTCCATCTATCTGCTACATTTACACCACTTGTTTCGAATAGTTTTGGGCTTCGTTTTGTATTGCAAACTTACCCACAAGCATATGCCTTATATGTAGTTTCTGTTCGTCAGACCGGAGTTTGGCCGCCAACTTCCTTCAGATTCCATCTCACGATGGACACCCTTGTCTTAAGCTATGCACTTGGCACTATTAACCCGTGCTAGGGACTTTCACCCATTAGATTGCGCCCATGCCGGGCGCACAATAAAAACCGCTAAGTATAACTGAGGCCACTGAAAAACTATATGAAAAATCGTCATCTAATTAAAGATGGCGATTTTTTTATATAAAAGACTAAAAAACAAAAAGGAATTTTAAAAGATATGTCGAATTAGTATAGTAGAATAAAATAAAAGGGGCTAAACTATTATGCTAAAAGGACAATTGGAAATAAAAATAAATACATACCATAGCTTATATTCGTTAATTATTCCGAAAGATAACATTTTAAAGCAAATTAATGACCTTGTTGACTTTTCATTTGTTTATGACGAATTGATGATTAACTATAGTTCATCTATGGGTAGAGGTGCTATTAACCCCATAATGCTATTTAAATATTTACTTTTGAAAGTAATATATGAATTGTCTGATGAAGATGTTGTTGAAAGAACTCTTTATGACATGTCCTTTAAATATTTTCTAAATTTAGCCCCAGAAGAAACAAATTTAATAAACTCAAGTACACTAACTAAATTTAGAAAGCTTCGCCTTAAAGACATGAATTTATTGGATTTATTAATAAACAAGACTGTAGAACTTGCTATAAAAGAGGGAGTTTTAAAAAGTAAAGCAATAATAGTTGATGCTACGCATACCAAGTCACGTTATAACCAAAAGTCAGCAAGCGAGGAATTATTGAAACGTGCAAAAAACTTAAGAAAAACATTGTACGGAGTACATCCTGGTATTAAAGAAGAGTTACCTAATAAAGTTACAACTGGAGTACTTGAAGATATTCTTGAGTACTGCAAATTATTAATTGATACCATAAACGAGAAGCCAGAAACTGCAGCAAATCCAGCTGTGAAAACTAAATTAAACTACTTAATGGAAGCTATTAATGATGACTTAGAAAATCTAAAAATATCAAAAGATGAGGATGCAAAAGTGGGGCATAAAACTGAGGATAGTTCTTTTTTTGGATATAAATCACACCTTGCTATGAGTGAAGAACGTTTAATTACAGCAGCTGTTATTACAACTGGCGAAAAAAGTGATGGAAAGGAGCTCATAACCTTAATAGAAAAAAGCCGTGAGGCTGGTATAGATGTAAATGAAGTAATTGGAGATACAGCTTATTCTGAAAAGAAAAACCTAGAATATACAAAAGAAAATAAAATTGCATTAATTTCAAGACTAAATCCTGTAATTTCACAAGGAATGCGAAAAAAAGAAGATGAATTTGAGTTTAATAAAGATGCTGGTTTATTTGTATGTCCGGCAGGTCATATGGCTATTAAAAAAGCAAAACAGGGAAAGAAGAATGTTGGTAAAAATCAAGTGCTAACCTACTATTTTAATGTAGAAAAGTGTAAAAATTGTGTTCATAAAGATGGGTGTTATAAAGAAGGCGCTAAATCTAAAACTTATTCAGTTTCAATAAAGTCAAATACTCACAAAGATCAAATAGAGTTCGAAAAAAGTGAATATTTTAAAAAACGAGCTAGGGAACGTTATATGATAGAGGCTAAAAACAGTGAACTTAAGCACCAACATAGCTATGATGTAGCAATATCGTCAGGCTTAATTAGCATGCAAATGCAAGGTGCATTATCAATCTTCACTGTGAATCTAAAGAGAATAATTAAGTTGAAAAGCATGAAATAGGGCTTTTAAAACTTAATTATAAAATAAAAAGCATGAGATATCCCAAATATGGATATCTCATGCTTTTTCTATTCAAGCTTGAAAACTCTACTAAATAAAGAGTGCTTTTTTCAGCGGCCTCGTATAACTTAGCGGTTTTTTCTTACCTGGCGACAACCTACTCTTCCACAAGGTCACCCCTGCAGTACCATCGGCGCATTGAAGCTTAACCTTCGTGTTCGGTATGGGAACGGGTGTTACCTTCATGCCATAATCACCAGATTGAGAATATAAATATTCTCTGAAAATTGCACAGTGAATTAGTCTTTTCGCTCACGCTCAAAGCCTCGCTTCTTTCTTACGAAAGAAGTATATCGCATTACTTTTAATTATATATTTAGGTCAAGCCCTCGACTTATTAGTATTAGTCAGCTGAACATGTTACCATGCTTACACCTCTAACCTATCAACCTGGTGGTCTTCCAGGAGTCTTACTAACATCGCACTTACGTGCGAGTTATGGGAAATCTCATCTCAGGGTGGGCTTCACGCTTAGATGCTTTCAGCGTTTATCCCTTCCAAACATAGCTACCCAGCGATGCCACTGGCGTGACAACTGGTGCACCAGAGGTTTGTCCATCCCGGTCCTCTCGTACTAAGGACAGCTCCCTTCAAATTTCCTACGCCCGCGACGGATAGGGACCGAACTGTCTCACGACGTTCTGAACCCAGCTCGCGTGCCGCTTTAATGGGCGAACAGCCCAACCCTTGGGACCTACTTCAGCCCCAGGATGCGACGAGCCGACATCGAGGTGCCAAACCTCCCCGTCGATGTGGACTCTTGGGGGAGATCAGCCTGTTATCCCCGAGGTAGCTTTTATCCGTTGAGCGATGGCCCTCCCACGAGGTACCACCGGATCACTAAGCCCGACTTTCGTCCCTGCTCCACTTGTAAGTGTCGCAGTCAGGCTCCCTTCTGCCTTTGCACTCTTCGCGCGATTTCCAACCGCGCTGAGGGAACCTTTGGGCGCCTCCGTTACTTTTTTGGAGGCGACCGCCCCAGTCAAACTGCCCACCTAACAATGTCCTGTGACCAGATTCATGGCCTCCAGTTAGAACCTCAGTACTGTCAGGGTGGTATCCCAAGGATGACTCCACACAGGCTGACGCCCATGTTTCTCAGTCTCCCACCTATCCTGTACAGACAATACCGAAATTCAATGCTAAGCTACAGTAAAGCTCTACGGGGTCTTTCCGTCCAATCGCGGGTAGCAAGCATCTTCACTTGCACTACAATTTCGCCGGATGTGTTGTTGAGACAGTGCCCAAATCATTACGCCATTCGTGCGGGTCGGAACTTACCCGACAAGGAATTTCGCTACCTTAGGACCGTTATAGTTACGGCCGCCGTTTACTGGGGCTTAAGTTCATACCTTCGCTTGCGCTAAGTAATCCCCTTAACCTTCCAGCACCGGGCAGGCGTCAGCCCCTATACATCAGCTTTCGCTTTAGCAGAGACCTGTGTTTTTGCTAAACAGTTGCTTGGGCCTATTCTCTGCGACCTACTTACGTAGGCACCCCTTCTCCCGAAGTTACGGGGTCAATTTGCCGAGTTCCTTAACAACAATTCTTCCGATGGTCTTAGGATTCTCTCCTCACCTACCTGTGTCGGTTTGCGGTACGGGCACCAATATCCTCGATAGAGACTTTTCTTGGCAGCGTGGAATCAGATACTTCGGGAATAAATTCCCTTCCCCATCACATCTCAGCGTTAAGAGCAAACGGATTTGCCTGCTTGCTCCGCCTAAATGCTTAGACACACATCCAATAGTGTGCACATCTTATCCTCCTGCGTCATCCCATTTCTAATAACGTCCATTGGTGGTATCGGAATATCAACCGATTGTCCATCACCTACGCCTTTCGGCCTCGGCTTAGGTCCCGACTAACCCTGAGAGGACGAGCCTTCCTCAGGAAACCTTAGGTTTTCGACCGTTAAGATTCTCACTTAACTCTCGCTACTCATGCCAACATTCTCACTTCTGTACCGTCCACCACTCCTTACGGTATGACTTCAGCCAGTACAGAAAGCTCCTCTACCGCGTACACAATTGTGTACACCCATAGCTTCGGTGGTAAGTTTTAGCCCCGGACATCTTCGGCGCAGGATCTCTTGACTAGTGAGCTATTACGCACTCTTTAAATGAGTGGCTGCTTCTGAGCCAACATCCTAGTTGTCTTAGAAATCCCACATCCTTTTCCACTTAACTTACACTTTGGGACCTTAGCTGATGGTCTGGGCTGTTTCCCTTTTGACTACGGATCTTATCATTCGCAGTCTGACTGCCGAAATAAAAGTATATGGCATTCGGAGTTTGATAGGGTTCAGTAACTGTTGTCAGCCCCTAGCCCATTCAGTGCTCTACCTCCATTACTCAATTAATCGACGCTAGCCCTAAAGCTATTTCGAGGAGAACCAGCTATCTCCGAGTTCGATTGGAATTTCTCCGCTATCCACAGCTCATCCCATGGTTTTTCAACACCAACGTGGTTCGGACCTCCACGGAATTTTACTTCCGCTTCATCCTGGCCATGGATAGGTCACCCGGTTTCGGGTCTACGACATGCAACTATGCGCCCTATTCAGACTTGGTTTCCCTTCGGCTCCGTACCTTAAGTACTTAACCTTGCTACATATCGTAACTCGTTGGCTCGTTCTACAAAAAGCACGCCGTCACACATATAAAGTGCTTCGACCGGTTGTAGGCACACGGTTTCAGGTTCTATTTCACTCCCCTTCCGGGGTTCTTTTCACCTTTCCCTCACGGTACTTCTTCACTATCGGTCACTAGGTAGTATTTAGCCTTGGGAGGTGGTCCTCCCAGCTTCCCACAAGGTTTCACGTGTCTCGTGGTACTCTGGATTAGATCTGACTGTTTTTCCTTTTCATTTACAGGCCTATTACCTTCTGCGGAGCAGCTTTCCAGCTATCTTCAATTAAGGAATTGCAGTATTTATGATCTATCCTCAACCCCCAGATCAAAGACCTGGGTTTGGGCTCTTTCCCTTTCGCTCGCCGCTACTTAGGAAATCGATGTTTCTTTCTCTTCCTCCGGGTACTTAGATGTTTCAGTTCCCCGGGTCTACCTCTGCATACCTATTTATTCAGTATGCAGTACATAGTTGTTACTATGTGGGTTCCCCCATTCGGAAATCTTTGGATCACAGGCTATTTGCGCCTACCCAAAGCTTATCGCAGCTTAACGCGTCCTTCTTCGGCTCCTAGTGCCAAGGCATTCGCCATGCGCCCTTTGTAGCTTGACCTTGATTCTGTCTATTTACATAGACGGTTATATTAATTTTGCGAAATTGTATTAAATCAATTTATAAACTACTTGCGTAGTTTTAATTTTTTTAAAACAACTTTTTTCACTGTGCAATTTTCAAAGAACATTTTAAGAAAAACTATTCATTATCTAACTCCTAAGAGTTAGATAAAATTAGTCTCTCAAAATTAAACAGAGAACTAGGTACGATTAATTACAATAGATATTTTTGAAGAACAAATTAATATTCTTCTATTGCATCGACCGAAGTCAATACATCTACTCCCTAGAAAGGAGGTGATCCAGCCGCAGGTTCTCCTACGGCTACCTTGTTACGACTTCACCCCAATCATCAATCCCACCTTCGGCCGCTGGCTCCTTACGGTTACCTCACGGACTTCGGGTGTTACCAACTCTCATGGTGTGACGGGCGGTGTGTACAAGGCCCGGGAACGTATTCACCGCGACATGCTGATTCGCGATTACTAGCAACTCCGGCTTCATGTAGGCGAGTTGCAGCCTACAATCCGAACTGGGATGAGTTTTTGAGTTTGGCTCCACCTTGCGGTCTTGCATCTCTTTGTACTCACCATTGTAGCACGTGTGTAGCCCTAGACATAAGGGGCATGATGATTTGACGTCATCCCCACCTTCCTCCCGGTTAACCCGGGCAGTCTCACTAGAGTGCTCAACTTAATGGTAGCAACTAATGATAAGGGTTGCGCTCGTTGCGGGACTTAACCCAACATCTCACGACACGAGCTGACGACAACCATGCACCACCTGTCACCCTGTCCCGAAGGACTTCGCCCATCTCTGGGTTATGCAGGGGATGTCAAGTCTAGGTAAGGTTCTTCGCGTTGCTTCGAATTAAACCACATGCTCCGCTGCTTGTGCGGGCCCCCGTCAATTCCTTTGAGTTTTAATCTTGCGATCGTACTCCCCAGGCGGAATACTTAATGTGTTAACGGCGGCACCGAGGTTCGACCCCCGACACCTAGTATTCATCGTTTACGGCGTGGACTACCAGGGTATCTAATCCTGTTTGCTCCCCACGCTTTCATGCCTCAGCGTCAGTTACAGTCCAGTAAGTCGCCTTCGCCACTGGTGTTCTTCCTAATCTCTACGCATTTCACCGCTACACTAGGAATTCCACTTACCTCTCCTGCACTCTAGACACCCAGTTTCAAATGCAGCACCCAAGTTAAGCTCGGGTATTTCACATCTGACTTAAATGTCCGCCTACGCATCCTTTACGCCCAGTAAATCCGGACAACGCTTGCCACCTACGTATTACCGCGGCTGCTGGCACGTAGTTAGCCGTGGCTTCCTCCTCTGGTACCGTCATTATCGTCCCAGAAGACAGAACTTTACAACCCGAAGGCCTTCATCATTCACGCGGCGTTGCTGCGTCAGGGTTTCCCCCATTGCGCAATATTCCCCACTGCTGCCTCCCGTAGGAGTCTGGACCGTGTCTCAGTTCCAATGTGGCCGATCACCCTCTCAGGTCGGCTACGCATCGTCGCCTTGGTGAGCCGTTACCTCACCAACTAGCTAATGCGCCGCGGGTCCATCTCAAAGTGGAATTTTCCGAAGAAAAATCCTTTGATGTTTCGATCATGCGACCAAAACATATTATGCGGTATTAATCTCCCTTTCGGGAGGCTATTCCCCTCTTTGAGGCAGGTTACCCACGTGTTACTCACCCGTCCGCCGCTAATCCACCCCGAAAGGTTTCATCGCTCGACTTGCATGTGTTAGGCACGCCGCCAGCGTTCGTCCTGAGCCAGGATCAAACTCTCAATTTAAAAGTTTACACTTTTTTAGTTGAAATGATTAATCTGCGACAACTGTTAAGTTGTTACGCAAGCTCATTACATACTTTTAGTCTTACGACTAAATTTTACTTTATACTAAAGTAATTAACTGGTTTAACGAAATATTATTTCGCTATCTTTACCTATTTCTCTGTTTAATTTTCAAAGACCAATTTGCTTTGTCATCATGTGACGACTTCTACTATATTACTAGGTATTTCTTGTTTTGTCAACAACTTTTTAAAACTTATTTTCATTTGAAAACATATTAAATAGTTATCAACACTTAGTTTATCGTGCACTCGTTTGTGACGACAAGGAGTATTCTATCATATAAATAAGAGCATAATTTCACAACATAGGTACTCTAGCTAGATTATATTCATATTTCTACATATAAGTCTAAATAATTCAATATTCCGCATCCTGATACACATGGGTAAGTATCATTTATACTAATGTTCTAGATACTCTGTTTAATATTATAAGACCTTTGTACAGCTTACCAAAATTCGTCGCTACTAATAGTCATGTTAATATATTTACATGATTCTTCATAATAACTATTCCACTTATAAAAGTAAATAGCTCCTCAATCAATACTCCAAGTATTCCAACTTTACCAAAACAAGTAAGGCCATTTCGACTTCATTAGACTATTAAAATTTTAGTGTTAATTTTAATAGTTAATTATTTCTAACCAATCGAGAGGGATCTAAGTAATTAATTTATTTAGATCCCTCTTCTGTATTAATAAAAATCCCATTTATCATTTCTCCACTTTCTAGATACTTTCGTATCAGAGACATTACTCTACTATCTTTAATATCTTTCGATAGCATCCTTATTAACTTATCATGATTTATCGTATCAAAGTGTTTAGAGATGTCGACATCTACTGCCCATGTATATCCAGCATTAATATGTCCCCTACAATTCTCTATCTAGAGTTTTGCTGCCGACTTCCTCCAGATTCCACCTCACGGTGGACACCCTTGTCTTAATCTAACGGTTGGTACCATTCCCCCGCATCGGACTTTCACCGACACGTAAGCGCCAATTTCAGGCGCACAATAAAAACCGCTAAGTATAACTGAGGCCACTGAAAAACTATATGAAAAATCGTCATCTAATTAAAGATGGCGATTTTTTTATATAAAAGACTAAAAAACAAAAAGGAATTTTAAAAGATATGTCGAATTAGTATAGTAGAATAAAATAAAAGGGGCTAAACTATTATGCTAAAAGGACAATTGGAAATAAAAATAAATACATACCATAGCTTATATTCGTTAATTATTCCGAAAGATAACATTTTAAAGCAAATTAATGACCTTGTTGACTTTTCATTTGTTTATGACGAATTGATGATTAACTATAGTTCATCTATGGGTAGAGGTGCTATTAACCCCATAATGCTATTTAAATATTTACTTTTGAAAGTAATATATGAATTGTCTGATGAAGATGTTGTTGAAAGAACTCTTTATGACATGTCCTTTAAATATTTTCTAAATTTAGCCCCAGAAGAAACAAATTTAATAAACTCAAGTACACTAACTAAATTTAGAAAGCTTCGCCTTAAAGACATGAATTTATTGGATTTATTAATAAACAAGACTGTAGAACTTGCTATAAAAGAGGGAGTTTTAAAAAGTAAAGCAATAATAGTTGATGCTACGCATACCAAGTCACGTTATAACCAAAAGTCAGCAAGCGAGGAATTATTGAAACGTGCAAAAAACTTAAGAAAAACATTGTACGGAGTACATCCTGGTATTAAAGAAGAGTTACCTAATAAAGTTACAACTGGAGTACTTGAAGATATTCTTGAGTACTGCAAATTATTAATTGATACCATAAACGAGAAGCCAGAAACTGCAGCAAATCCAGCTGTGAAAACTAAATTAAACTACTTAATGGAAGCTATTAATGATGACTTAGAAAATCTAAAAATATCAAAAGATGAGGATGCAAAAGTGGGGCATAAAACTGAGGATAGTTCTTTTTTTGGATATAAATCACACCTTGCTATGAGTGAAGAACGTTTAATTACAGCAGCTGTTATTACAACTGGCGAAAAAAGTGATGGAAAGGAGCTCATAACCTTAATAGAAAAAAGCCGTGAGGCTGGTATAGATGTAAATGAAGTAATTGGAGATACAGCTTATTCTGAAAAGAAAAACCTAGAATATACAAAAGAAAATAAAATTGCATTAATTTCAAGACTAAATCCTGTAATTTCACAAGGAATGCGAAAAAAAGAAGATGAATTTGAGTTTAATAAAGATGCTGGTTTATTTGTATGTCCGGCAGGTCATATGGCTATTAAAAAAGCAAAACAGGGAAAGAAGAATGTTGGTAAAAATCAAGTGCTAACCTACTATTTTAATGTAGAAAAGTGTAAAAATTGTGTTCATAAAGATGGGTGTTATAAAGAAGGCGCTAAATCTAAAACTTATTCAGTTTCAATAAAGTCAAATACTCACAAAGATCAAATAGAGTTCGAAAAAAGTGAATATTTTAAAAAACGAGCTAGGGAACGTTATATGATAGAGGCTAAAAACAGTGAACTTAAGCACCAACATAGCTATGATGTAGCAATATCGTCAGGCTTAATTAGCATGCAAATGCAAGGTGCATTATCAATCTTCACTGTGAATCTAAAGAGAATAATTAAGTTGAAAAGCATGAAATAGGGCTTTTAAAACTTAATTATAAAATAAAAAGCATGAGATATCCCAAATATGGATATCTCATGCTTTTTCTATTCAAGCTTGAAAACTCTACTAAATAAAGAGTGCTTTTTTCAGCGGCCTCGTATAACTTAGCGGTTTTTTCTTACCTGGCGACAACCTACTCTTCCACAAGGTCACCCCTGCAGTACCATCGGCGCATTGAAGCTTAACCTTCGTGTTCGGTATGGGAACGGGTGTTACCTTCATGCCATAATCACCAGATTGAGAATATAAATATTCTCTGAAAATTGCACAGTGAATTAGTCTTTTCGCTCACGCTCAAAGCCTCGCTTCTTTCTTACGAAAGAAGTATATCGCATTACTTTTAATTATATATTTAGGTCAAGCCCTCGACTTATTAGTATTAGTCAGCTGAACATGTTACCATGCTTACACCTCTAACCTATCAACCTGGTGGTCTTCCAGGAGTCTTACTAACATCGCACTTACGTGCGAGTTATGGGAAATCTCATCTCAGGGTGGGCTTCACGCTTAGATGCTTTCAGCGTTTATCCCTTCCAAACATAGCTACCCAGCGATGCCACTGGCGTGACAACTGGTGCACCAGAGGTTTGTCCATCCCGGTCCTCTCGTACTAAGGACAGCTCCCTTCAAATTTCCTACGCCCGCGACGGATAGGGACCGAACTGTCTCACGACGTTCTGAACCCAGCTCGCGTGCCGCTTTAATGGGCGAACAGCCCAACCCTTGGGACCTACTTCAGCCCCAGGATGCGACGAGCCGACATCGAGGTGCCAAACCTCCCCGTCGATGTGGACTCTTGGGGGAGATCAGCCTGTTATCCCCGAGGTAGCTTTTATCCGTTGAGCGATGGCCCTCCCACGAGGTACCACCGGATCACTAAGCCCGACTTTCGTCCCTGCTCCACTTGTAAGTGTCGCAGTCAGGCTCCCTTCTGCCTTTGCACTCTTCGCGCGATTTCCAACCGCGCTGAGGGAACCTTTGGGCGCCTCCGTTACTTTTTTGGAGGCGACCGCCCCAGTCAAACTGCCCACCTAACAATGTCCTGTGACCAGATTCATGGCCTCCAGTTAGAACCTCAGTACTGTCAGGGTGGTATCCCAAGGATGACTCCACACAGGCTGACGCCCATGTTTCTCAGTCTCCCACCTATCCTGTACAGACAATACCGAAATTCAATGCTAAGCTACAGTAAAGCTCTACGGGGTCTTTCCGTCCAATCGCGGGTAGCAAGCATCTTCACTTGCACTACAATTTCGCCGGATGTGTTGTTGAGACAGTGCCCAAATCATTACGCCATTCGTGCGGGTCGGAACTTACCCGACAAGGAATTTCGCTACCTTAGGACCGTTATAGTTACGGCCGCCGTTTACTGGGGCTTAAGTTCATACCTTCGCTTGCGCTAAGTAATCCCCTTAACCTTCCAGCACCGGGCAGGCGTCAGCCCCTATACATCAGCTTTCGCTTTAGCAGAGACCTGTGTTTTTGCTAAACAGTTGCTTGGGCCTATTCTCTGCGACCTACTTACGTAGGCACCCCTTCTCCCGAAGTTACGGGGTCAATTTGCCGAGTTCCTTAACAACAATTCTTCCGATGGTCTTAGGATTCTCTCCTCACCTACCTGTGTCGGTTTGCGGTACGGGCACCAATATCCTCGATAGAGACTTTTCTTGGCAGCGTGGAATCAGATACTTCGGGAATAAATTCCCTTCCCCATCACATCTCAGCGTTAAGAGCAAACGGATTTGCCTGCTTGCTCCGCCTAAATGCTTAGACACACATCCAATAGTGTGCACATCTTATCCTCCTGCGTCATCCCATTTCTAATAACGTCCATTGGTGGTATCGGAATATCAACCGATTGTCCATCACCTACGCCTTTCGGCCTCGGCTTAGGTCCCGACTAACCCTGAGAGGACGAGCCTTCCTCAGGAAACCTTAGGTTTTCGACCGTTAAGATTCTCACTTAACTCTCGCTACTCATGCCAACATTCTCACTTCTGTACCGTCCACCACTCCTTACGGTATGACTTCAGCCAGTACAGAAAGCTCCTCTACCGCGTACACAATTGTGTACACCCATAGCTTCGGTGGTAAGTTTTAGCCCCGGACATCTTCGGCGCAGGATCTCTTGACTAGTGAGCTATTACGCACTCTTTAAATGAGTGGCTGCTTCTGAGCCAACATCCTAGTTGTCTTAGAAATCCCACATCCTTTTCCACTTAACTTACACTTTGGGACCTTAGCTGATGGTCTGGGCTGTTTCCCTTTTGACTACGGATCTTATCATTCGCAGTCTGACTGCCGAAATAAAAGTATATGGCATTCGGAGTTTGATAGGGTTCAGTAACTGTTGTCAGCCCCTAGCCCATTCAGTGCTCTACCTCCATTACTCAATTAATCGACGCTAGCCCTAAAGCTATTTCGAGGAGAACCAGCTATCTCCGAGTTCGATTGGAATTTCTCCGCTATCCACAGCTCATCCCATGGTTTTTCAACACCAACGTGGTTCGGACCTCCACGGAATTTTACTTCCGCTTCATCCTGGCCATGGATAGGTCACCCGGTTTCGGGTCTACGACATGCAACTATGCGCCCTATTCAGACTTGGTTTCCCTTCGGCTCCGTACCTTAAGTACTTAACCTTGCTACATATCGTAACTCGTTGGCTCGTTCTACAAAAAGCACGCCGTCACACATATAAAGTGCTTCGACCGGTTGTAGGCACACGGTTTCAGGTTCTATTTCACTCCCCTTCCGGGGTTCTTTTCACCTTTCCCTCACGGTACTTCTTCACTATCGGTCACTAGGTAGTATTTAGCCTTGGGAGGTGGTCCTCCCAGCTTCCCACAAGGTTTCACGTGTCTCGTGGTACTCTGGATTAGATCTGACTGTTTTTCCTTTTCATTTACAGGCCTATTACCTTCTGCGGAGCAGCTTTCCAGCTATCTTCAATTAAGGAATTGCAGTATTTATGATCTATCCTCAACCCCCAGATCAAAGACCTGGGTTTGGGCTCTTTCCCTTTCGCTCGCCGCTACTTAGGAAATCGATGTTTCTTTCTCTTCCTCCGGGTACTTAGATGTTTCAGTTCCCCGGGTCTACCTCTGCATACCTATTTATTCAGTATGCAGTACATAGTTGTTACTATGTGGGTTCCCCCATTCGGAAATCTTTGGATCACAGGCTATTTGCGCCTACCCAAAGCTTATCGCAGCTTAACGCGTCCTTCTTCGGCTCCTAGTGCCAAGGCATTCGCCATGCGCCCTTTGTAGCTTGACCTTGATTCTGTCTATTTACATAGACGGTTATATTAATTTTGCGAAATTGTATTAAATCAATTTATAAACTACTTGCGTAGTTTTAATTTTTTTAAAACAACTTTTTTCACTGTGCAATTTTCAAAGAACATTTTAAGAAAAACTATTCATTATCTAACTCCTAAGAGTTAGATAAAATTAGTCTCTCAAAATTAAACAGAGAACTAGGTACGATTAATTACAATAGATATTTTTGAAGAACAAATTAATATTCTTCTATTGCATCGACCGAAGTCAATACATCTACTCCCTAGAAAGGAGGTGATCCAGCCGCAGGTTCTCCTACGGCTACCTTGTTACGACTTCACCCCAATCATCAATCCCACCTTCGGCCGCTGGCTCCTTACGGTTACCTCACGGACTTCGGGTGTTACCAACTCTCATGGTGTGACGGGCGGTGTGTACAAGGCCCGGGAACGTATTCACCGCGACATGCTGATTCGCGATTACTAGCAACTCCGGCTTCATGTAGGCGAGTTGCAGCCTACAATCCGAACTGGGATGAGTTTTTGAGTTTGGCTCCACCTTGCGGTCTTGCATCTCTTTGTACTCACCATTGTAGCACGTGTGTAGCCCTAGACATAAGGGGCATGATGATTTGACGTCATCCCCACCTTCCTCCCGGTTAACCCGGGCAGTCTCACTAGAGTGCTCAACTTAATGGTAGCAACTAATGATAAGGGTTGCGCTCGTTGCGGGACTTAACCCAACATCTCACGACACGAGCTGACGACAACCATGCACCACCTGTCACCCTGTCCCGAAGGACTTCGCCCATCTCTGGGTTATGCAGGGGATGTCAAGTCTAGGTAAGGTTCTTCGCGTTGCTTCGAATTAAACCACATGCTCCGCTGCTTGTGCGGGCCCCCGTCAATTCCTTTGAGTTTTAATCTTGCGATCGTACTCCCCAGGCGGAATACTTAATGTGTTAACGGCGGCACCGAGGTTCGACCCCCGACACCTAGTATTCATCGTTTACGGCGTGGACTACCAGGGTATCTAATCCTGTTTGCTCCCCACGCTTTCATGCCTCAGCGTCAGTTACAGTCCAGTAAGTCGCCTTCGCCACTGGTGTTCTTCCTAATCTCTACGCATTTCACCGCTACACTAGGAATTCCACTTACCTCTCCTGCACTCTAGACACCCAGTTTCAAATGCAGCACCCAAGTTAAGCTCGGGTATTTCACATCTGACTTAAATGTCCGCCTACGCATCCTTTACGCCCAGTAAATCCGGACAACGCTTGCCACCTACGTATTACCGCGGCTGCTGGCACGTAGTTAGCCGTGGCTTCCTCCTCTGGTACCGTCATTATCGTCCCAGAAGACAGAACTTTACAACCCGAAGGCCTTCATCATTCACGCGGCGTTGCTGCGTCAGGGTTTCCCCCATTGCGCAATATTCCCCACTGCTGCCTCCCGTAGGAGTCTGGACCGTGTCTCAGTTCCAATGTGGCCGATCACCCTCTCAGGTCGGCTACGCATCGTCGCCTTGGTGAGCCGTTACCTCACCAACTAGCTAATGCGCCGCGGGTCCATCTCAAAGTGGAATTTTCCGAAGAAAAATCCTTTGATGTTTCGATCATGCGACCAAAACATATTATGCGGTATTAATCTCCCTTTCGGGAGGCTATTCCCCTCTTTGAGGCAGGTTACCCACGTGTTACTCACCCGTCCGCCGCTAATCCACCCCGAAAGGTTTCATCGCTCGACTTGCATGTGTTAGGCACGCCGCCAGCGTTCGTCCTGAGCCAGGATCAAACTCTCAATTTAAAAGTTTACACTTTTTTAGTTGAAATGATTAATCTGCGACAACTGTTAAGTTGTTACGCAAGCTCATTACATACTTTTTAGTCTTACGACTAATTTTTACTTTATACTAAAGTAATTAACTGGTTTAACGAAATATTATTTCGCTATCTTTACCTATTTCTCTGTTTAATTTTCAAAGACCAATTTGTTGCTTGCCATCAACTGACGACTTTTACTATTATACTAGGTATTGTTTGTTTTGTCAACAACTTTTTAAACATTTTTAAATTGTATTTTTAAAGTGTTAAATGTTAATTTATCAATCTTCACCTTTATCGTTACTCATTCGCGACGACAAGGAGTATTCTATCATGTACACCTATTACACATTCACGCCAATTCGCTAAATATGGCAATTATACTCAATATCCTTCATTATACTACTAATTATCAAATCTTTTTCACACTGATACACTAGGATTAGTATACTTTGTTCTTATCTATAACGTCCTCAAATTACATTGTATTTAATCTTTTAATGCCATTAAGCCATATACAACAGCATCATTTTCATATTCAAATTAATATAGGCTAATCCCCCCTTTTCAATATCTACTCCCTGTTTTGGAATATCATTAGATCTAGATTAAATCTAGAATATAGATATAAGAATTTTATGGTTTGACTTTAGTTCAGCCGTCATTCCTCACCGGCTTATAATTTATTCTACATCTTATACCTATTATTATGTTTGTTTTAAAAATGGATTATTTAATTATACTTCATTTAAAAAAACTTCAGCCATATTTTTTTCACACTCAAAACCTAGTGCTTTTAATGAGTATTGTAATGCAAGTAAAGTATATGCTACTTTATCCTTTTTCGCATTTTCTCCCATATGTCCTATTCTTATTACTTTCCCCTGTAGATATCCGAATGAGCCAGCTATAAATACATTAAATTCGTCAACCATATGTTTTAATAGTTGTTTATCATTTATAGCCTCAGGTATTTCTATAACTGTTACCGTATTAGAATATCCCTCTTCAATATATAAATTAAGGCCTGCTTCCATTACAGCTTTTCTTGTAGCTTTACCAATAGAATTATGCCTAAAAATTATCTCTTCATCATCCAGTATATTATCGATAGCCTGTCTTAGTCCAACGATATCACTTATTGGTGGTGTATATGGAAACCATTTGTTTTCGTAGTAATCCTTCCATAGAAGTAAATTACAATAGTAAGAAGCTATTGGTTTTTTTCTCTGCTGCATTAATTTAAATGCATCTTCACTGATACTTAAAAAAGTGAGCCCTGCTGGAGCAGAAACGCATTTCTGTGAAGCACCTAATGCTATATCTATTTTCCATTCATCTACTCTTATATCTTCTCCACCCATAGCCGCTACACTATCTACCACCGTTAATATACCCTTTTTCTTTAATAAATTACATATTTTATCTATGTCATTTAAAACTCCTGAAGGCGTATCACAATGTACTACCGTAGCATATTTAAAGTCATGATCTTTTTCAAGAAATTTTTCAAGTTCTGTTATATCTATCTTACATTTCCTATTCCCTTTAAAAAAAACCGCTTCTCCACCGTACATCTTAACAAAATCAGCAAATCCTTCTCCAAATATTCCATTATCAATTACCAATACCCTATCATAATTTTCAGTAAGAGATGCACATGCAGCCTCAAGACTTAAAATCCCCTCACCACTTAATATTCTAACTTCGTTATTAGTTTTTAAGAACCGACCTATTTCCTCACAAGTTTCTTTGTAAAATTCATAAAACTGTAAATCTAAATCTGGATTAGTAGTAGCTAGAGTTCTGGCCATCCTGACGTTCTCTCTTACCTCCGTGGGTCCTGGAGTCATTATTTGAGACACTTTCATAATTTTCACTCCCTTAAACTATAATTTATATTCTTATATTAAAAATTATATCACTACATATGCTGTTTTCTTATTCATATCCTTAATTTAAATGTGAAATATCAGCCTCTAAAATAATTTCGATTTTCTCATCTTCAACTTCTAATACAGTTAAACATGTATCATACATAAATGGTTTATTCCAAAATCCATCAAGAGAATAATTCTTGATTATTGAATAGATCGCCTTTATTACAAGTGTATGTGATATTATTAAAATGTTTTCACCAATAGTATTACTCGCAATGTCATACAATACTTTTTTTACTCTATTAATCAATTGATCAAAGCCTTCGCCCTCTACAGGTTGATACAAATAAGGCTTATTCCAGAAATTAAACTGCTGCAAGGGATATAGTTCTTTTACTTTTTCTTGATCCATGCCTTCCCATATACCAAATCCCATTTCTTTTAAAGATTCAATTTTAATTATTTCTGTATCCTTATTTCCTCTAATGTACTTCGCTGTATCAACAGCCCTTCCCAGCGGGCTACAATAAATATAATCAAAATCTATATCTTTTAAACTTACGCCGAGCTTTTTAGCATTATCAATTCCCATTTCAGTTAAATTAGAATCCTTCCATCCCTGCATTCTGCCTTCTCTATTCCATTCTGTTTCCCCATGTCTTGTTATATATATTTTCATTTTAACCCACCCCCTTACTATAATAAGATAATACCAAATATCTAACAATTATTATATATTTTTGCTCTTTAAAATACCTTCTGCCCTTTTCAGAAACAATAAATCTCTTATTTGAATGAATTTACCAATGTAATTATCCGGTGTATCATTCTCAAGAATAAGTATAGCTTCATCTAATGCAACCCATTTTAATTGAAATCCATTATCTATTTCCTCATCTGTAAATGATGGTTGTTTAATACATCCTTTAACTTTAGAATAGAAGCAGTATGATATTTGCAGTAATTTTTGCATATTTTTATATTCTATTATTGTACCTACTTCACCTAAAATATCAATATTAACCCCAGCTTCTTCCTTAACCTCGCGATTTAAAGCAATATTTCGATCTTCGCCTGCTTCAATTCCTCCGCCCGGCAATTTGTGGTAGTTATTCTTTGATACATATAATAAAGCTATTTTCCGTGAATCATTTAATACTATCGATCTTGATGCTTTCCTGAGCTTATAACTAATACCTATATCCTCATAGTTGTAACCAATATCCTTTTCATATATCTCTTTTATTAATTCCATTTTATTTACCTGCCCTATTTCAATTTGGATTTATAAATGCACTATTAATATATGTTTTCTCTGTGATTTCTCATAACTATAAGATTATATTATTTACTTAGATTCATTTGTTAACCCGGTTATGCAATCAAATGGATAACTCAAAGTTTATCATCTCCCCCTATTATAACCTTATTTCATTGGTTAATTTATATTTAGTAATTATAATGGACGATAATTCTTTTACTAAACTATATTTACTATATTCCATGAAATATATATCTCCTTTTAATTTATAAATAAAGACCTTCTTACTCTCACCTTAACCTTAACCCTACCCCTTAGAAATAATTTTTGTAACACATCAATTAATGTTGGTTTGTCTGGTATTAAGTGAATATCTTAAATGTAAAAGCTCCGATAGCTAATCAAGCGGGCAGTTGATTAGCTATCGGAGCAAAATTTTATTTAAATTTAGTCAGGTCTTTTTTCGAAGAAGCTAATTTTTCTTTAAATGTGACACAAATATACATCGTCAAGAATGCGGCAAGGCCTCCACAAGTATCTATTAGCACATCTCGAAAGGCAGGTCCTCTTCCCGGAACAAAAGCTTGATGAAACTCATCTGAGCATGCATATAAAAACACAATCAATATAACCTTAATAAAAACTTTAATGTCTAGATTCTTCTTTGTATTTATAGCTCTATATAACAGAAAATATAAAATAAAATATTCAGTGAAATGAGCTGCTTTTCTAACTATAAAATCACTCAAAGTCCCAAATATGCTATTTAAATCTAATCCAAGTAAGTTGAATACAGATGCAACTAATTTATTATTTCCACTTGATACTTCTCCAACTTGGCTAGAAAACAAAAATATTAATATCATCCACCCTATAACCAAAATCCAATCTATATGTTTTTTCTTCATATACACACCCCTCAATTATTTCACTAACTTCCCTTTATTAACACTTCAATTATGATTTAATTAAATATACTTGTCAATAACAATATCTTTAGAGACTTTAGTGTAGATTGCAATATAAAATGTCCGAAATTTTCAAGAAAAATATAATGTTAAGTTGTAATGGTTTTCTGTTCCATCATATTGGCAGATAAACCGTTGAAAATCCTTCTTGGATAATTGTTGACCCAGTGCTGTATTCGCATAATTTGTTTTTTAGAGAATGCTGAAATATCCACACCTTTTGGGATAAATCGTCGTATCATTTTATTGATATTTTCGTTTGTGCCTCGCTCCCATGAACTATATGGGTGAGCATAATACACTTTAGTTCTCTTTCGTTTATTTCTTACTGAGTTCTCAATACCCTCGAAATCAAGGTTCTCACAGCCGTTATCACAGGTGATTGTTTTAAATGTTTTCGAGAATAACATTCCCATTTTACGCTCCAATTTGTCCAATTCTTTCACGACAGCCGCCTGTGATTTAGATGGTATTTTAAAGACTAACTCCTTACGAGTTACTCTTTCACTTAACACCATCAAGACAGTTTTTGTACCCTGTTTGCCAACTACAGTGTCCATTTCCCAGTGGCCTATCTCATCACGTGCAGCTACCGCTGCAGGTCTCTCCGATATGCTAGTTCCTTTGGTATTGTTATACGCTGATCTTATTTTTTTATAGTTTCTCTTTTTAGCATTCTTTTTAACAGGCAGATCTTT
The DNA here is from genome assembly GCF_055081135.1 of Clostridium sp. CM036. Taxonomy (NCBI): domain Bacteria; kingdom Bacillati; phylum Bacillota; class Clostridia; order Eubacteriales; family Clostridiaceae; genus Clostridium; species Clostridium sp. CM036. Next base: position 2,660,551 of record NZ_CM143652.1, read on the forward strand.
GTTACTTATATTTAAAAACAAATTATTATCCAAATAGTTATACACAGTTTTGAAGCAAATAGTTGTTTCAAATTGTAGATCTTTATTTGTGATATTTTGAATAGCTGCATACGGAGATTCGCCATCTATACCAATAGCTTTTTCTAAGTACTTCACCAATTTATGATCTTTTCCTATTTTTAATGCAGGACCTTTAGCGGTACCTTGTTTGTCATGCTCTGACTGCCCAATTTCTGCGCTATATTCCATGCGAGTGGTTAAGTCACTATTCAATAGTTCTACAATTCCTTTAGCAATTTCACGCCTTATTGTACGTTCTGAACGCCCACCTATTTGCTCCGCAATACGAGTTGAATTAAGTCCCATTTTGTGTAAAGCTTCTAACTTTATGCGTTCCTCGTATGTTATGTGTTTACCTTTTCTGCTCTGTGTGATAAAATCTAATTGACTCATTTGAAATCCTCCCGTATATGTTGGTTTAGTCACTTAACATTATACAAGAGTATTTCTCTTGAGTCTTTATTTTTTGTTACTCTTCGGTCATTTCATTATACAACTTACCTAGAGACTTTAGTAACAGCACGTAATGGTTACAGTCCTTTAACATAGAGAAGTACCCTGTAAAACCAAACATTTATTTTTGCAGGTTGACAAATTTCATCTTGCAAGTTAAAATGATTTAAAGTTATTTATCTAAAAACTGTGACGAGAAGAGTAAATGTAGGAAGTAGTTAAAGCGAGTGGATTATAGTGTAAGTTCCATACAAAGCCTATGTTGAATAACATCTCTGAGTTTCCAACTGAAATCCTTGTGAAATTAGGTATGGACGGAGCCTAACCGTTATTTATAGGGCAGTATCGAAGATTTGTTTCCGTACTGATTATGAGTGAGCTTTTTCAGCTAATTTAGGTGGTACCACGGAAGTCTAACCTTTCGTCCTAGAAACTAGGATGAAGGTTTTTTATTTTTTGTTTAAATTTTCAAAATTATTTAGCACGACCATTATAATCATTACAAAAAAAATCACAACATTACTAGGAGGTTTTATTTATGATAACTTACAAAAAAGGACTTGCAATTCCCGATGGATACAATCCACTTCTCGGATTAAAGCATACGGAAATTGCTATTAAACAATTAAAAGATTATTTTGAAAACAGGCTATCAAAAGAGTTAGCTCTTACCAGGGTCTCAGCTCCTCTTTTCGTAAAGTCTAGCACCGGTTTAAATGATAACCTAAGCGGTACTGAACGTGCTGTTTCCTTTGATATGAAAGCCATGCATGATACACCTATTGAAATCGTACATTCTTTAGCTAAATGGAAACGAATGGCTTTATATAGATATAATTTTGAGTCCGGAGAAGGTCTATATACTGATATGAATGCTATAAGACGCGATGAAGATTTAGATAACCTTCACTCCATATATGTGGACCAATGGGATTGGGAAAAGGTCATTCTTAAAAAAGAAAGAACTTTAGATAAGTTAAAAGAAATTGTAACTAGTATTTATGCAGTTTTTAAAGATACTGAGGATCATATCCACAAACTATATCCTGAAATAGACCAATTTTTACCTGAAAAAATATTCTTTATAACTACACAAGAACTAGAGGATATGTACCCTTCTCTTACTCCAAAAGAAAGGGAAGATGCCATATGCAAAGAAAAACTTGCAGTATTTATAATGCAAATTGGTGGCGACCTAAAATCTGGCGAAAAGCACGATGGTAGAGCTCCCGACTATGACGATTGGTCACTTAATGGAGATATCGTATTCTGGTATCCAATACTAGAAAAAGCCTTTGAACTTTCCTCTATGGGAATAAGAGTTGATGAAATAGCGCTAAAAGAGCAACTTGCATTATCAGGTTGTGAGAAACGTTGTACATTAGAATTCCATAGGATGTTACTGGAAGGTAAGCTCCCATATACTATGGGTGGTGGCATAGGCCAATCTAGAATGTGTATGTATTTCCTAAACAAGGCTCATATTGGTGAAGTTCACTCCTCAATATGGCCAGATGAAATGATAACCGATTGTATAGAAGAGAATATAGTTTTACTATAACAAAGAGAAAACTAAATATTGTTCAAAAAAGATTAACTTTAGAAAAACACTGTAACTAACTATTACAGTGTTTTTCTAAAGTTATTTTTGTAATATTTATAATTTATTACTATTTACATTTTACCGCAGTTCCATAAGCAATAACCTCTGCGCTAGTTGCATATCTTATGTTAATAACACCATCAGCACCCAAACCTTCAGTTTATTCTGCCATACGTTTTGTTGCTATAGCCTGATCTTCATTCATCATCTCTGAGTAACTTTTAATTTCCCCATCTCCAGCTATATTAACAAATTAACACATTTCTAAATTAATTTTATTTCAAATATTTTAGGCCACATCTTTCCAGTTACAAAGGTGCGATTATTTTTTTTATCATACGTTATTCCATTCAGTGTACCTGCTCTTTTACATTCTTTAGGACTTAGCAGTCCTTTAAGCTCTATCCATCCAGTTATTTTCCCGCTATGTGGACAAATTCTAGCAATTTTATCACATTTCCATACATTCGCATAAATTTCCCCTTTAATAAACTCCAATTCATTTAGTTTTTTAATAGGCTTAAATTCATCATGTACTTTAATACTATACACCTTTTTAAAATTTTGGGGATTTAAAAAATATATTTCATCTGTACCATCACTCATAATTAAATGCTCATCGTTGTGAGTGATTCCCCACCCCTCTGTATTATAGTAAAATTTATTAATTAAATTAAAAGTATCTTTATCATAAATAAATCCCACATTAGATTTCCATGTTAGCTGAAAAATTTTATCATTATAAAGTGTAATTCCTTCGCCAAAATAATTTCTATCTAATTTGTGTAACTTTAAAATCTCTCCTGTTTGCAAATCTACTTTACGTAGTGTGGATTCATTAATTCTTCCGGTGCTTTCATAAAGAAGCCCATCTTCATATACTAGCCCCTCGGTGAAAGCATTAACATCATGTGGATAAGTGTTTATAATATTATAAGAATATCTTGGAACATTATTGAAATATATCATAACCCTCACTTCCTAAATAGTTTATATTTTATATTTATTATATGTATATTTCAATAGCTATATTAGTGTGCCCCAAAAATATACATTATTTGAAGCGCATTTCACATGATATGTTCCTATATATACAAATTATAAAAGTTGACCCTGGATCTTCACCCAAGGAACTCAGGTTTTTTTACATTGTCTGCTCTTATTGCCTTTTTCATTATAGTCAAATCTACAGTTTGATTGTCTTTATCAAAGCAGCAAGGATATTTGGTGCCACACTGATTACATTCTATAAATTCCTTGAAACAAGTCTGTTCTCTATTATCAAATAAAAACGGAAGATTTTCTGCTCCTTCATCATCTATATTTATATTTACTGTATCTATTTTATATGTATAGAGATAAGTTGCCTCATGTTTTATTTCGAAGTTTTTACTATTACATTTTGGGCATACTAGTGATTCATTTATTTTCAATTTATAACATCCTCTCTGTCTTAGTATGTTTATAGTATTCTTTATTTCCTTTCGTATTTCTATTATTAGCCTTAGAGTTTTATAGTGTTTTTATACATTAAATGATAAACTAGTTATAATAACTGTATATTATTTTTAATAAATAAAATCTCATTTTATTATTAAATTTCTTTATATAAATTTAATTTTATTTTCTAAATCTATATCAGTCGGTACTATAGATCTAGAAATAAGATTGGGGGTTAAACTTTGATTAATACTAGAAAACAGATAAGTACATCTATTTTAGAATCACAAAATTTATTTAAAGATATATTTGTTCCTGTAAATAAACGTCCTGGGTTTATTAGATCGAAATCACCTAATATACCTATTTATTTTTATAGATATATTGGCTCTTGTGAAAATAAAGAACTCTATTATGAGAATTTACATAAACTAAACGATGAGCTGACTTCACTTCAAAGCTCATATTTAAAATTCACCTCAGGAATACCAATGACAATTTTATCTACCTCTATATTACAAATACCCTGGGATGGACTTCTTAGTTCCAATCCACTCCAAAGAAATACTTTAATTAGTATTCTTAAAACTAAAGGACTACTGCCGAACATAAAAAACAACTTCCTCAATGATTATATTGAAAGTAGTTTTGACGAAACCTTAGATCTTTATTTAGCAAATAAACCTAATGTTACTGAAACTGTAATCAAGAATTTTGCTGTTAAATTTTTAGGATGGATTGGAGAATTTATTCCAAAATTATTCCAAAACTCTGATTATAACCCTAAAATTGAAAAAGATATTATTAATCCTAAAGTCCTTTTTTATGGTGAGATAAAAAAACATGAAATATATTTTTTAATATTCTTATCGAAGCTAGGTTGTGATGTGCTTTATGTTAATTCACTATCCGATATGGATTTCGTCAAAATTGATAAAGAAAATATGTATTCAAAACTCATAATTTTACCTAAGACTGAACCATTAATAGATCTTAATTTTAAAACAAACCTTACTAATACTAAAGCCAAAAGAGAGGGTACTATTGAATCTCAAAAAACTATTAATCAAAACAAACAATATGTTGTAGAAAACAGAAATTCATCTTTAGACATAACCTTTAAAGATTCTATTAATATTATCCTTAAATGCAGTATAAATATATTTGATGATTTAACCCTTCCTGCCAATAAAAGAATTGGATTTTTAGGTGGATCTTCTGCTTTTATCCCAGTATATTTTTATAGATATATAGGAATAAAGCAAAATGAAGATGACTATTATAATGATCTATTTAGATTAGACAAAAACTTTAGTATCTTCGATGGTTTATATTTAAAATTCACAGACTCTATACCCATACGCTCTAATCCTAAATTAATCACCAGTACTTTAAACATATGGCAATATATAGATCCTTTTGATGTATCACTCACAAGGAAGCTTGCGGCTCTATTTCTAGAACACAAGGTTTTCCCCACGAGTAATCATACTTTAAATTGCTCTATGGCAAATAGTTTTAGCTATATATTAGATTTATACTGTAAGGAAGAAAAAAATTTAAACCTGTCCAAAGTTAGAAATTTTTCTTTGAAATTACTTTCTTGGGTTTATGAATTTGTTCCAAACCTTATGAAAAATTTCGACTTTCAAAATACTTCGTCCGATGAAATTTTTAATCCTAAAGTAATATATTATGGTGATATTAAAAAACATGAGCTTTTATTCTTGATTTTTTTATCTAGATTAGGCTGTGATATTATATATATAAATTCCTTCTGTGATATGATTTTAGAGATTACAGAATATAGTGATCTATTTTCAAAAAGCTTTGAACTCCCATATAAATCACATTTAAAAGAATTTCCAAAAGAAGAATTACTCATAAGACACGAAACTATTGCTCTAAAAGCCTCAAGGGAATTAGAGGCTACACTATATACCGATGATGATGGCTTTTATAAGCCTTGGCAATTTGAAAAATATGAAACTCACCCTACTACGTTAAAAACTACCTTTTATGAGCTGAAAATTTTATGGGATGAACCTTCTAGTTTGCGCACAGGATTTAAAGTAGAGAATAGCACCATATATATGCCAAACTTATTCGCGAAAATAAGCGGTGTACACAGCGATTTAAATTTATATTGGAATGATTTCTTCAAGTTAAAATCATCAGATAATACATTATTTATAGCTGAACTTCCTTTTACTAAGGTAACCTACTCCAAAACCGATTTATACTCCTTAGCCTTTGTACTTGATAATATCGGGTTAATTGATAAACAAAAACTACTAAATCATAGCTGTTACAAATTTTCTTATTTAAAAACTTCCCTGCAACATACTATTTTGCAAAAAATAAATTATTTGATGAAAACCGATATGCTAATAAAAACTATAGATAAAGAATTCAAATTAAAGATTTTAATGACCATCTTAAATCTTGATAAAAATATACTACAGCTAATTCAGCAGTATGATTACCCTTCAAAAATACCTAAACTTGTTATTTATGATAATAATGAAAGTATTTTTAGCGATGAAGATTCCATTGTATTATGTTTTTTAAACATATTTGGATTTGACATTACTATATTAACTCCTACTGGCTATAATAACATAGAAGGAAAAATCCAGGAAAAATTTTATGATACTCATAGATTAGAAGAAGTTAATTTCAATTTATCCTTACCTGATTTTAAAAACGAAAAAAAATATACCAAAGAAAAAGCAAAAAAATTCTTTTCTAACATCTTTAATTTCAAATGATTTTCTTCAAAAAACAAATAAGGGACTTATTGAGTAAAGTCCCTTATTTATTTTAAATATAAGTTATATAATGTTGATATTTAGGAATTTCAAAGCTAACAATCAATTCCTAAACCGTATCGATCCCATAATTATTACACAAAGCTTCTAACCCACCTCTAAATCCACTACCTATGCAATTAATTTTCCATTCATTTTTATATCTATATATCTCAGCTACTACGATGGCTGTTTCTACAGATAAATTTTCATTAAATTTATAGTTTAGAATTTCTTGTTTATTGTCACCCGCTATAATTCTAAAATATCCATCTGATACTTGCCCAAAGTTTTGCTTCCTTTCATTTGCTTCATATACGGTTACAGTAAACGCTAATTTTTGAATGCGAAGTGGTATTAGATTTAAATCTAGCTGTATGCACTCATTGTAAGCTTCCTTAAGAGAAGTATTATGATCCTTTTTAATTACTATTCCGCCACAAGTGCTCTTAGTGTTTTCATAAAAAATAAAGTCTTTCTCTGCTGTTTTATCATTTATATCTACCATAAATACCGATACATCTAAATCAAACTCATTATAACTATTTTTTATTATATTATAATCTAATGTTACTATTAATTTCGAAAGATTTTTAGCGTTCTGATTTAAGCTTAACTTCTGCCCTTTCGCTAATTTAATGCTTTTAGTAACATCCACAAGTTTTCTTTTTTTCATATTATTTACCTTTAATGGGACATTAACTTTAGGCTCAGAAATAATTTTAGAATGTACATTGTTTAACCCTTCAGCATTATTCTTATTCGTGTTCTGATTTGGCGCCATTACTACAGTTGCCTTTTTTTCGGGAATAATTGAGGTCTCAACAATTAATTTTCCATATTGTCTCTTTTGAGATATTATTTTTTTATTACTGCTTTCAATAATTATAGCCACAAACACGTACCTCCTAATCTATTGCAACATTTAATCCTGAAGTTCTTTCACAAGGCTGGATAATTACAGTTTCGCCCTGAGAATTAAATTCTAACATATAGGATTCTCCAGAGGTTTGCCCAAGAAAAGTTTTCCAATTTACATCCGTTTTAAAATGAGGGTCAGCGCCTGTCCAGCATACTACTGCATCAGGATCTACTACGCAAGGAGACTCTAGAATAATCGGGTTTCCATTTGTAGTTATAACTACCTGCGCATTATTAGAAGTAGCTGTTAAATTTGATGTAAACATACCCTTTTGAGATATTACACCTGACCCCATAAATCTAACTCCATATTTACACTCCTGCGTAAAAGCAAGTAAATTTTCTCCTTCAACTCCTATACTCTGACCTGACTGAAGTGTAATTATACTAATATGTTGTGCTTTGTCTGCCATATAATAACTTCCCCGTCCATTTACTTTCATAATAGGAATATTCTCACCTGTCAGCTTTCTAGCAGCTAGATTCATAACAGATTTGAATATGCTTTGATTGTTATTTGTATCTACTAATACTTTTTCTTGAGTAAAATTACCCGTGTAAGCCACCATAGCACCAACTTTTGCAAAAAAATGTCCATCTCCCTCGGCGATGCAAGTAAGCTCTTGGTGATTTCTAAAATTAAACATGTATGTTGACTCCTTTCTCAATTTAAATATAGCGGAATTTCTAACTATGTACTCTATGTATTTTTGCAAACTTCCATTTTTTAAAATTCTATGTGTAAAGTATATCATAATGTTGTTAATGATTTATTAACGAATAGATCAATTATATTTATTCTATATTCAGTAATTTCTGTGTGTAATATGTAATTGTGTATAGAAATATGCTATAATTTGTATCACAATCAGTACTATTTATAATCTTTAAATTACTGATTAATTTATTATAATAAATGGAGAACAATTATGCGATATTTTAATAATATTAATAATTCACAAGATATTTTCTTTAAAGCCCCTTCAATTTACGGATTATTTTCCTCAAAGGAAGAGTTATCCTATTCATTAGGCGCATGTTTATACATGCCAGCAACGCGAGAACATTTACTTAAGGACATTCTTTTAAGTAACAAAATGGGTACTCACACCATCAGTCTTTGTCTTGAAGATTCCGTATCTTCAGACCAAGTTGTACAAGCTGAAACTAACATTATTAATCTATTTAAGAGTATCGGCCTTCTTTTAAAAGATAACTCTTCTTTTATCGATAGTCTACCCCTTATTTTTATCAGAGTCCGAAATGTTAGTCAACTTCAAAAGTTGATTAATGAATCTTCTTTAATTGGTCTTTGTGGTTTTATTTTCCCTAAATTTGATTTTACACTTGGAGAAAAATACTTTTCTATACTAAAAGAATACAATATATCTAATAAAAGAACCCTGTACGGGATGCCAATACTCGAAACCCCCTGCATAATTCATAAAGAAACTCGAATAGAAGAACTTACTCGCGTAAAACATATCTTAGATTCTTATAAAGAATATGTTTTAAACATTCGAATTGGCGGAACAGATTTTTCTGGATTATATAGTCTTCGTCGAGGTAAAGATTTCACCATATACGATTTAGCCGTAATAAAGGACTGTATTAGTGATATAATAAATGTCTTTAAACGAGATGATTATGTTATTTCCGGGGTAGTTTATGAATATTATAGCAACGTTTTAGATTTTCATAATAATGTTCTTATTAAAGAAACCCTTTTAGATAGAACCAATGGCTTAACTGGTAAAACTGTTATACATCCAACTCAAGTAAATGTAGTAAATTCTCTTATGGTAGTTTCTAAAGAAGACTATACAGATGCACTTAATATTATCAGTTCATCACTTGATGGTGTAATAAAGAGCAATTATTCCAATAAAATGAATGAGGTAAAACCCCATGAAATGTGGGCTAAAGAAACATTACTAAAAGCTAAAATAATGGGGGTATTAGAGGATGGAAAATCACACAGAGAATTATTACAATCAATCACTTCATTACAATATAGATAATAGCCTACAAATATCACTTAATATAAAAGAAAATAAATGTAACATTCCAGCTTCAAAGCTTTTTACAATGTCCGCTAGAGAAAATAAAAAGAGGGATTTTTTATTTGTAAGTAAGGTTATAGGAAAACATATGCCAATGATTCCAGATACTCTAAAAATTATTGGAGGAATTTTGGCTCGTTTATGGATTAATGAAAGAGAGGACACAGTGCTTTATCCTACTACTGAATTAGTTGATACGCTTATTTCATTAGATGTCTCTCATAACATGGATACCTCTGTTAATCTCCACAGTTTACACGATATTTTAAACACACCCATAAGGCTTGCAAACAAAACCCTTTTTATAGGTTTTGCAGAGACAGCTACAGGTCTTGCTCAATCAGTATTTCAAAACTTCTCAAATGCGGCTTATATACATACTTCGCGTGAGAAAATAACTTCTATAGAACCTGCATTGTTTTTTAATGAAGAACATTCTCATGCAGTAGAGCATTCGCTTTTCCCTTATGAAAGTGATTTTTTTAATAAATTTTCTGATATAGTTTTAATAGACGATGAACTTACTACAGGTAAATCTGCATTAAATTTAATAAAATGCCTTCCCGGGAAATATTTTGGGATAATATCCATTTTAGACTGGCGAGATGCTAATAGTTATAAAATGTTCATTGATGAAAAAAACATAGATGTCAGGGTATGTTCCTTATTAAAAGGTGATATTAAGTGCAGTAAATCAAAAGATATTATTAGCGACGAGATAACTATTCCTCCAAGTTCTACTAAACTAATTCCAAGTAAAGAGTGTGTTTTTCAAATAGCGCAAAGTATTGAGGGCTATAATAAATCTACTGGTAGATTTGGAATTACCTCTCGCGATAATTTGAAAATTTCTGAAGAAATCAATTCAATATCTAAATTTTTGATAAAAGAAAGAACTACTGGAAATTGTCTTTGCATAGGAACTGGGGAGTTTATATATTTACCTTGTAGTATAAGCTCGATGCTCGGAGATAATGTCTATTTTCATTCCACTACAAGAAGTCCCGTTCATGCTAGAAATATAGCTTCTTATGGAAATAAAAATAAGATTGCTTTTCAAAGCCCTGAGGATGACACTATAACTAACTACCTTTATAATATTCCTGATAATTTCTATACCCAGGTATTTTTCTTCTCTGAAAAGCCTTTAACCAAAGAAAAGAAAGATGAATTAAATAGCATTTTCTCTTATTTTCATGCTAAATCCATTATATTTGTATGCTGGAAATGCTAATGTATAATCCCTTTTAAATTGATTACAGCAGATAATTTTTAAGTTTCTTAAATAATATAAAAAAGAGGTGTATTTAAATGAATAAATGTATTTTTTCAGGAAGCTACTGCACGGAAGATGTTGTATTTCTTCTTAAAGACATATCACACCTTATAGTGGAGCAAGATAATGAATTTAGAGAAAATGCTATACAAAGTGGAATCCACTATTCAGAAATGTTACCAATAGAATATACTCCCTCAAAAGGATACATGGATATTTTCTATAGTACCCTTGAGCATTCAAAAAACAAACTAGCTTCTCTAGTTTCTATATTAAGCGTGAAAATTATAGCTAAAAGAGGTAAAAATATTGTTTTAGTCTCTCTTGCAAGAGCCGGTACACCTATTGGCATATTAATTAAAAGATATATACAGTTTAAGTATAATATAACCGCTCCTCATTACAGTATTTCTATAATACGTGATAAAGGCATAGATAAAAATGCACTTATGTATATATTAAAGAATCACCCCTTCTCAGAAATACAATTCATTGATGGGTGGACAGGTAAAGGGGTTATTCAACATACATTAACAAAAGCTTGCAAAGAATATTCGCAGGAGTTTAATATAACCTTGAATTCGGACCTAGCCGTACTATCGGACCCCGCTCATTGTACCCTCATTTATGGTACAAGAGAAGATTTTTTAATTCCAAGCGCTTGTCTTAATTCTACAGTTTCGGGTCTTGTAAGTAGGACTGTTCTTAATGATAAGTTTATTTGCAGTGATGATTTTCACGGCACAAAATTTTATAAAGAATTAACGCCCGCTGATGTTTCCAATTTCTATATAGATGAAATATGTAACTGTTTCGATGAGCTAGATAATAATTATCTATATGAACTGTTGAATGACCCAAACGTTACAGAAGTTGCCGCAGATATTGAGTTTGATGGTAATTCTTTAAACTGCAAAGGACTTCGCGACATCGAAAGCATCAGACATAAATTTGGCATCAATAATATTAATCTTATAAAGCCAGGAATTGGGGAAACCACACGAGTACTTCTAAGAAGAATTCCCTTTAAAATACTAGTTGACTCCTTTGATAATCCAAATTTAAAGCATATATTTACGTTAGCCGCGGAAAAGGATATTCCTGTAGAAATATATACCGATATGTGCTATTCCTGCTGTGGCATTATTAAATCTAAGGAAAAAGAAGATCTATAAGGATGTGTTTTTATGATATTTGCCTCGGACCTTGATAGTACGCTTATATATTCTTCAAGACATTGTAACTTAATTAATGAAGAAAACCTTTTTCCTGTTGACTTTTATAATAACAATATGTGCAGTTTTATTACTAAATCCATGCACAATAAACTTGAACATATAAATGAAATTATGCTTTTTATACCTGTTACCACTCGTTCCCCAGAGCAATACACGCGAATGAAATATTTTTATGATATAATAAAACCTAAATATGCCGTTGTAGCCAATGGAGGTATCATTCTTAAGAATGGTATTGAACTTAAATCTTGGACAGATATAAGCTCTAATAAGCTTAAAAAAGTTGTATCTGTTAGGAATATGATAGTATTATGCAGTTTCTTTTTAGAAAGTGATTTTATAAAATCATATAAAACTTGTGAAGATTTATTCATATACTCTATTGTGGATGAGGACAAACTAGCTAATAACATAACAAATGGGAAAGTGGAATTAGATTATTTTGAAGTATTACGTTCATTTTGCAAAGGCTATAATTACAGCGTATCAAAGCAAGGTAAAAAGGTATATATAGTACCTAATTGTATAAATAAATATGATCCTATAAATTATATAATGCAACTAGAAAATACAAATATATTCCTTGCTGCTGGTGATTCTCTGCTAGACTACCCCCTAATTAAACATTCAAATTATGGATTAGTTCCGTCTCACGGAGAATTACTAAGTAACCTTTTCGAGAAAACACTCCATAATAATGTCTATATTACAAAAAAATCTGGTATATTTGCAGGTGAGGAAATTTTAAATATAGTACATCAAAAATTCCACGAAATTAACGATATTTCTCGTAATGAAGTATGTTCCTATATTGAATAATATTACGTTTACCTTATTTAGAACAAATTAAATCCCCCATTATTGATTAAAATCAATAATAGGGGATTTATCATTTTGTCCACATGAAAATAAATAATAAGTACGTATTCCAGTCTATTTATTTTCATATTCCTACTCTTCTAAGCTACTCTCTTTTCTTCTGATTCTTCTTCTATTTGTTGTTGTTCTTTTTTTACAAAAGGCTTCACAATCAATTTCACAATTTCATTTACTACTATTATAAGTGAAGATAAAATGATTATCTTTAACCACATAGTAGCGCTTAAAGACACTGCATTAAAGAATTTTGAAAACACTTCAGTTACAAATATTTGTGTTACTGCTGTAATCATAATTATCTTTAAAAATATAGTGTTCTTTGTAAGGCTAGGAAATATGCTATCTGACCCAAATTCTCTACAATTAAAAGCATTAAATAATGCACTGAAAGCAAATAATGCAAATAATGCTGTTTGCATTTCGTTTGGTCCTGCAATCCCATCTTTAGGGAATCCAGTTCCTAATATGTCAAATTTCATCTGAATCATGATAACACAAGTTATATATAAGGCATTAGCAATCATACTTCTTAACATTTGTTTAGTTATAATACTAGCATTTCTATTTGTAGGTTTTCTGTTTAAAACAGCATCTCTTACTGGTTCTAGTCCCAGGGATAGTGCCGGTGGGCCATCCATTATAATATTTACCCATAGAAGTTGTATTGTAGTGAATGGCATTTGAAAGTCAAACACTACAGATAAAATTGCTGTTAAGAATGCAATTATATTTACAGTTATCTGGAATTGAATAAATCTTTGGAAGTTTTCATAAATACCTCTTCCCCATTTAATTCCTTTTACTATAGTCCCAAAACTATCATCTGTTAAAATTATATCCGCTGCATTTTTACTAACTTCGGTACCAGCTATACCCATAGCTATACCCACATCTGCTCTTGTAAGGGCTGGAGCATCATTTATTCCATCTCCAGTTACTGCAACTACTTCTCCATTACTTTGAAGAGCCTCAACTATTCTCATTTTTGTATCAGGCTTTGAACGTGCTACTATTGAGATTGTTGTTATTTCATCTTTAAGTTCCTCATCAGATAATGTATCTATATAAGTAGCCTCTACTGCCCTATTTTTACCACTAAGTAATCCTAATTCTTTTCCTATAGCAATGGCGGTATTAATGTTATCCCCTGTAAGCATTTTTGTAGAAACTCCTGCTTTTTTAGCAGTTTCTACGGCTTCCTTAACGTCAAGTCTTAGAGGATCTCTTATTCCTACGAATCCTGTAAACACTAAGTCATTTTCTAAAGTGCCTTGCTCGGATGCCATAGCTACCTCTTCACTTATATTTCTATATGCAAATCCAAGTACACGCATAGATTTTCTCTGAAGTTTCTCTATTTCATCTAATATTTCTTCTCGTCTTGCTTGATCGAGCTCCACTTCCATGCAATTAATATGTTCATACTTGCATAATTCTAAAATAATTTCTGGCGCTCCCTTTGTTAATACTGTGGCACCTTTATCCTCTTCTATAACAGTACTCATTCTCTTACGCTTTGAACTAAATGGAATTTGATGAGCTATTTTTGCGCTTTGTCTTTCTTGTACATAATCACAAGCATCATTGTATAAAAGAAGAGCACATTCTGTTGCACTACCTAAATATTTTACTTCTTTATCAGCTTTCTCAATATCTGCTGTTGAATTTACGATACAGTTATCTATAAAATAGTTATTTCTATCGCTTAATTCATCTCTTGCTTTGAACTTGCCATTTAAGTAAACTTGTTCTACAGTCATTCTATTTTGAGTAAGTGTACCTGTTTTATCTGAGCATATTACACTTACAGAACCTATTGTTTCACAGGCTTCTTTTTTAGTAACAAGCGCATTTATCTTAGCCATCTTTTGCATAGTTATTGCAAGTGTCATATTTATCATTGTTGGAAGACCTTCTGGAACAGCTGCAACAATTAAAGCAACACATACAACAAACGCAGTTTTTATTGGTCCAACAGACTCTAAAAAGGCAAATACACCGGTAGTATCTGGTGATATAGTATTCGCTAGAACCATTTTTATAATCATAATTATAAATAGTATCGCAGCTATTGCGCTTGATACTTTTGAAATCTTAGCACCCAAATCTCCAAGTTTTGCTTGAAGCGGTGTTTCTAAATCACTTTCTTCAAGATTTTTAGCTATTTCGCCCATTTGTGAGCTATCACCAGTGGAAGTAACTACAAAGCTAGCTCTACCATACGCAATAAGTGTTCCCCCGAAAACCATATTCGTTTGTTTTGCTGGAATAGGGTCTTGCACAATATTTTTATCTTTAGCTTGTATATTTTCCATTTCTATAATAACATCGAAATCCTTGCTCACGTCTTCTGATTCTCCTGTAAGCATATCCTCTCTAACCATTAAATCTATACTACTTATGAGTCTTCCGTCCGCTGGTACCATATCACCCGTCTCAATTGAAACTATATCACCAGGTACCAAATCACTTTTATTCACTTGAACAATTTTCCCATTACGCAATGCTTTTACTTCTATATTTTCTGTCATTTTTGAAAGCGCATCTGCAGCTTTTTGTGATTTTCCTTCTGTGAAAATTCCTATGCCAATTCCTATTGCTACAGCACATACTATACCAATGGCGTCACTAAACTCTCCTACTAATGCACTAATTACCGCTGCCACTAAAAGTATTATCATCATAGGCTCAGTTATTGCCTCCTTAATACTATCCCACATCGATCCCTTTTCTTGTTTAGTAAATTCGTTAGCACCATACTTTGCTAGTCTTTCTTTAATCTCAGAACCCGATAATCCCTTACTACTATCAACTTTAAGACTTTTTAAAACTTCTGAGATCTGCTTATTAAAATATTTCATGTTATCCACCCTTCTGTAATTTACATAATTTCTTTTAAATTAAAATGTAGAAAATGATAACCCTCTCATTTTCTACATCACTAGTATATCTATATATCTATATATCTATAAATGTATATAAATATATCTACATTTATCTATAATCTATTTAAACCCAGTTTGTCTATTGGTATCTTTTTATCATTTCACCTAAGCCAGATGAAGCATCTGTTTCTCCTACGGCTGTAAATTTCCATTCTCCATTATTGCGATAAATTTCTGCAACGAATAACCCAGTTTTACCAGAATATTCTTCTGTTAAGTTAAAACGAAGCATCTCTTTATTGTCCGTTAGATTTACTAAACGTATAAAAGCATTTTGTATCATACCAAAATGTTGTTTACGCTGAACTGCCGCATAGATATTAACCACAAAAACTAACTTAGTTATATTTTGAGGTATGCTTGACAGATCAACCATAATTTGCTCATCATCTCCATCACCATCTCCAGTAAGATTGTCTCCCATATGCTGAATACTACCACATTTACTTTTTAAGTTCCCGAAATAAACCATATTTTCTTTTCCTCTTAGCTTATCATTTTCATCAAGCATTAGCACAGAAGCATCACAATCTATTTGTGCTTGCTTTCCACCAAATAAGCCTCCAAACAATCCCTTAGATGCTCGCTCCACTGGATCCCATCCAAGTCCGACCATTGTCTTTTTTAACCCAGGATTATCTTTTGTAAGATTTATCTTTTGACCTTTTTGTAAATTTATACCCATTTTGTCATCCCCTTTAAATATTCAGTGAATATTTATCCACTGATTAATTTAAATATCATATTGCTTTCTATGCATCAAGACCATAATTTTTACAAAGGGCTGCTAATCCACCTTGAAATCCACTTCCTGTCGCACTAAATTTCCATTCTCCATTGTTACGATATATTTCACAAAATACTAATGCAGTTTCTACTGAAAAATCTTCTGATAAGTCGTACCTTAGGATTTCTTCATTAGTTTCTTCATTTACCACTCTAACAAACGCATTAGAAATTTGGCCGAAATTTTGTGCACGAGCTATTGCATCATGTATAGTTACTGTAATTGCAATTTTATCAATGTCTGTTGGTACTTTAGAAAATTCAATGATTAATTGTTCATCGTCTCCCTCGCCTTCTCCAGTTCTATTATCACCGGTATGTATAACAGCTCCTGTTGAATGCTCTAAATTGTTATAGAATATAAAGTCTAGGTCATTATTGGTTTTTCCATTTGAACCTACTAAAAAGGCTGAAGCATCTAAATCAAAATCTCCTCCACCTGAATATTTATTTGTATCCCAGCCTAGTCCTATAACTGCTTTAGCTAAACTTGGGTTAGTTTTAGTTAAATCTATTTTTTGACCTTTACTTAAGTTAATTGTCATAATTATTCCTCCTTATTAATCATCATTTTTAATGCTGTTTATCATCATTTTTAATGCTGTTTATCATCATTTTCAATGCCATTTAATCTACACTAATTCCAAAGTTACTACAAAGCGCAGTTAATCCACCCTCAAAACCACTTCCTATTGCACTGAACTTCCACTCTCCGTTGTTACGATATAGTTCTGCTACTACCACTGCGGTTTCAATACTATAATCTTCACTTAAATCATATCTTATTAATTCATTATCATTATTTTCATTGAGAATTCTTATAAATGCATTAGATACTTGTCCAAAATTTTGGCATCTTTGAACAGCTTCGTGAATAGTTACAGTAAAGTTAATCTTCTCAATAGAAGATGGCACTTTACTCAGTTCAATTCTAATTTGTTCATCATCACCATCACCATCACCAGTTTTGTTATCTCCTAAATGTGTTACAGACCCTGCTGAGTCCTTTGGGTTATTATAAAAAATAAAATCATTATCAGATGTTACTTTCCCATTTGCTCCAACTAAGAAAGCCGCTGCATCTAGATCGAAGGAAGCTCCACCATCATACTTATTAGTATCCCATCCAAGTCCAACAATAACATTACTAAGGCCTGGATTAGCTTTCGTTAAATCTACCTTTTGACCCTTTTTTAAACTAATTGCCATAATAAATTCCTCCTCAGAAACCACTATATAATATATAGTCCTTCAATAATTAATTTTACTTATTAAAAATAAAAAGCTTATTATTAATCATTTCCAAAAATTCAGACAATAAACATCTTATCTGTTCATTTATAAAAAAAACTTTATTTTAGTCTAAATTATATAATATAATTAAACTAAAATAAAGCAACTATCATCATTACTATTATAACATTATTCCCCACTAAATACTAGATTACCAGTTAAATATCACTTACTGTTTTGTATATTTTTGGTGAACAAATAGCTATTCTGATAAAAGCAAGGTAAAAAATTCGATAATAGCTGATGGTTATGTTATAGAATTAATTGTTTAAAATAGCATTCTCTGCAAAAGCTGTAGGGTAAAGTCCTAAAGTTTTTTTTGAAGTTTATTAACTAATTCAATTTTTTTTTCTTTATCTATACTAGGTAATTTTTCAACGTAAACGCTTGTGCTTGGAAAAGCCATTGAAATTCCCTCTTGCTGTAAAATGTCCAGTATATTAAAATTAACATTTTCTTTTATTTTAAAATATTCATCAAAATCTGGTGTATCAGTAAAGAAACATATTAAAATATCTAAACTAGTTGCATTAAATTTATCAAATGTAACAAGGATGCCTTCCTTACTAACCTGTGAATAATTCTCTAACATATTTCTAATCTTATCCACACAAATCTCTAATTTCTCCCTAGAGCTATAAGTTAATTCTAAATTCAAATTAACCCTTCGTTTACCCCTTCTGCTAAAATTGGTTACAGCCTCATTAGTTAATTTTGAATTAGGCACTATTATTAATGCTTGATCAACAGTTCTTATTTTAGTAGTCCTAAACGAAATATCCTCTATGCTACCTTCTAATGTGTCACTATTAATCCAATCTCCAATAGTAAAAGGCTTATCTAATATTATAAACATACCTGCAATAACATTGGATGCCGCATCTTTAGCTGCTAATGCAAAAGCCAATCCTCCTAACCCAAGCCCAGTAACAAAACCTTGAATGTTATATCCCCACTTCTCAGCAATTATGGTAATAACTAACGCTACTAGCATCATTCTTAACGTTTTTGATATAAATGGGAATAATATTTTATCCACTTTTACATCATATGCTTTATGCATTCTCTCAAACAGCAGAGAAGATTCTCCAGTAAGATCATATAGTCCCCAACAAATTAAAATTATTACAGCAGAACTGAAAATCTTTTCTATAAATGAACTGTCAATTGGAACTCCTGCGATAATTAAAATTTTAAAAGCAAAATAAAATCCTAATACCTCAAAAAAGTTAGTTACAGGTTTTTGGAAAGCAGCTACTATTTTTGTATCTGTTTCAAATTTCGTTTTATTAACAAGTTTTAATATTATTTTGAATACATATTTTGCGAATATCTTTTTTAACAATACAAATAATGCGAAAACTGCGATAGCTATTCCTACATATTTTAATTTATAGGATGTTAAATCATTAAAAACCTCTTGTATTTTGTCTTTAGCAAAAAAGTCAACTATGGATTGGAACAAAACAACACACTCCTTTTTTTCTTATGTTAATATATATAATCATTTTAAGCTAATAATGTTATTTTCTCAATGGATTATATAGGAAGAAACAACTTTTATTAATATACAACCCTTTAAAATTATACTCTAGATGAGTTTAGTTAATTTTCCTGTAAGGTATTATTAATTAAACACCCTTATTCAACATCTATTTATATTTCTATAAGACATAAAAAAACTTCAGGGGATTTAAATTCTCCCTCTGAAGTGGTTAATCGATCACCTTAGATACTCCTTGAATTGTAAACACTATTTAGCACCTTGACTTTGCACCGGTCTCATTATTTTTAAAATGTCCAACACGTACCCCCTTATAACTATTAAAATATGCTGTTTGATTTTCTTTCTCCATATTATCTCCGTAATCTATATTTTTTTCATTAAATATATAAAAAAATGAAGTTAATTTCTCTAAATTTCTATCTGCTGGTTTATAAGTTGGATCAAACACATATGATGCTCTATAATATTTACACGCCATAGCTGCATCGCCTTTATATTCTGAAATAACTCCTAGTAAATTGTACACTTCTGCCGAATGATCATTTTGAATCATAGCTGCATATAGATACATATGTGCTAGATCATATTTATTTGACTTTATTTCATTAATAGCTTCTTCTATATTATTTTGAAAAGAACTTTCTTCATTACTATTTGTTAACATATAATCACCCCAGGTTATCCTTTCACTTTATATTTATAATTATAATTATAATTATAATTATATCTTATCAAAATCACCATGAACTTGATATTAAGAAAGTATAAAGATAAATCCTGATGTATAAAGATTATGTTAATATTTTAAGTTACGTCTTATTTTTTTTCAAAAAAAAATGAAGCTAAAAGCTTCATTTTTGGAACATTATTCATCTACTAAACGATAACCTACTCCAACCTCCGTTATGATATACTGCGGCCTAGCAGGATCCTTCTCTATTTTTCTTCTTATATTAGCCATAAATACCCTAAGAGACTGTGTATCATTCTCAAAATAACTTCCCCAAATCTCATCAACTATATATTTATGAGTTAACACGCGTCCTGCATATCTTGACATTAGCTCAATTAGTTTATATTCCATTGGTGTTAAATGTATCTCTTTATCTAAAATTATAACTTTACGTTTTTCAAAATCTATCTTTAAATCCTTCACCTTAAATACTGACTGCACATCGTTTTGTGACTTATTCTCTCCATTAAAATGTCTAAGTGCCACTCTAGTTCTAGCTAAAAGCTCTGCTACACTAAAAGGCTTGGTCAAATAATCATCTGCACCTTTATCTAAGGCTTCAACTTTTTCCCTTTCAAGTCCACGAGCTGAAACAACTATAATCCTAGCTTTTGTAGACTCCCTTACTTTCTCAATAACATTAAGTCCATCAATATCTGGTAACCCTAAGTCCAAAATTATTATATCTGGATTATGTGAAAAAATAAGTGTTATAGCCGCATTCCCAAATTCAGTTTCAATGCACTTATATCCCTGTGCTTCAAGCGAAATTTTCATAAATTTTTTAATAGGCTTATCATCTTCAACTATTAAAATCAAAGGCTTCATATCCACTGCCATCACTCCTTATTACAGGTAAACTAAATCTAAAAGTCGCCCCACCAGAAGAGTTATTTAAAGCTTCCATATATCCACCATGTGCTTCTATTATAGACTTACAAATAGCAAGTCCCAATCCTATCCCTCGCTTTTCTAGGGAATTACCCTTAGCCTTGGTATAAAACCTATCAAATATAGTTGGTATATCTTCTTCTGGTATGCCTTTTCCATTATCTGACACCTCAAAAACCACACTATCTTCCTTTTCTGTAACTTTAACTTCTATAATAGAATCACTCTGTGAATACTTGATGGCATTATCAATCAAATTAATAAACACTTGTTCTATTAATAATCCATCTACAAATAATATAACCATTTTTTCTGGTAGTTCAATCTTAATATTATGACTTCCCGAAAACCTTGTAACTCTCGATATAGATTCAGCAACAAGTTCTTCAACAATCTCTACCTCTTTCTTAATTTCAAGCTTACCTTCATCTATCCGTGTCATGCTTAATATATTTTCAACTGAATGTATAAGCCAGCTTGTATCTTCATAAATTATTTCAAGAAGTTCTTTCTTGGTATCATTATCAAGTACATCATAATTATCACTAATAGTAGAAACTGACCCTAATATTCCTGTTAGCGGAGTTCTTAAATCATGCGAAATTGACCTTAAAATATTGCCCCTAAGCCTTTCCGACTCAGTCTCTAAATTTATCTGTCTTTTCTTTTCGTATAACTCTTCTCTTTCAATAGCTAAAGCGATTTGTGTAGAAACGGACTCTAGAAGGATCTTTTCATTTTTTGATAACACATTTTCTTCTAAACATGCGATGCCAATAATTCCAAGAATCCTATTTTGTCCTTTAATGGGATGGTAATATCCAATACTATTTAAGGAAATTTCAGCTTCAATGCCAACTGATTTGCCTGTTTTAAAGCATTTTTCAATTGCTCCAACCTCTATATCTGACTTAAAAATCCCCCTACTATATTCTCCATTAAGCATATATTCACTTGGCTGTTGCAAATTATTTTTATCATCTACTATAGCTATCATAATATTTCTGTTAAACATATCAACTAAATTATCGCCACAAAACTCAACTACTTGTTTTTTATTTCTTGCCGTAAGCAATGATTTATTAATTTTATATAAAATTTGCATTCTATTTTCACGTATATAAGATATCT
The DNA here is from genome assembly GCF_055081135.1 of Clostridium sp. CM036. Lineage (NCBI taxonomy): Bacteria > Bacillati > Bacillota > Clostridia > Eubacteriales > Clostridiaceae > Clostridium > Clostridium sp. CM036. The sequence continues at coordinate 2,682,580 of NZ_CM143652.1, forward strand.
TAGCTTGCGACTTAACTCTTGAAGTTAAAGTGCTTGTAATAATTGCTGCTATAAGCATTATAATAAAAGTTACTGGATAATCAGCTCTATAAGCTAGAAAGGTATAATATGGCACCGTAAATAAAAAGTTAAATGATAGCACTCCAATTATCGCGGCCAGTATACCATAACCATATCCATCAGTACTTCTTGATACGAATAATACACCTAAAATAAATACTATTATTACATTTGATTCATGTAACCCAATTTTTCTAAATATCAGAGATATTACAGTGGCTAAACTCATAATTACTATAGTTTTAACCACATTGGTAATCATTATTGTTTTAGGTTTGATTTCTTCATAATCACTATATTCATATTCACTAGAAATTTTGAAAAACTTCTCATCAAATTTACCTTTCTTCAAACTCCACATCACCTTCCTAATATATCTAAATATCGTTTATTTAAACTATGACTATCCTAAATGCCTCTTAATTAGCAATGCTAATCTTGAATAATCCATTACTTAAAAAGGATATCTAGTACTATGCTTAGTATGGACAAAATAGTTTTAGTTTTAAAGTTCTAAAAAAAGCATTTCACTTTGAAGTGCTTTTAGTAAATTTTATATATGAAAAAATTAAAGCAAGTGTGATGACTGTTAATATTATTGCTATACCTTTTTTATTGTTACTTATAGGGATTGCTACTTTGTGCCCAGGCTCTATAATTTTAACCGAGCTTGCATGGATATCCATATCCCCCCCATGATCCTTACAAGCCCTATTAAAAGTTCCATTTATCTTAACTATATCTCCCCTATAACCATACTTACCAAATTTTTTTATACTTTGAACTTGTTCAGATTTAATCCATATTCCCATAGCTGTGCTTCCATCATTGATATTTACCCATGAGTATTTACCTCTATTCATACATTCACCAATAGCTTCACCCTTTAATGTAATTTTACTATTATCAATATTTTTGCTATTTTCGATTAATTCATTAAAATTACTATATTCCTTTGCCATACATGTTATTGAAAAAGAAAAAGCCAAAATACACACTACTATTATTGTTTTAAAAGTCTTAACCATAATTTCTTTATGCCTCCAAATGTGACTCCTATTAGCGCAAACACAGATATGAATTCTAATCTTCCTAAATACATTGCAATTATATAATATACCTTCATTGCAGTAGGCATTGTAGGCGCCGTAATCCCAATGGATAATCCTACATTTCCTGTAACTGAAGCTGCTTCAAAAGCTGAACTGAGCACTGGGTATCCATAATAGGTTCCCAACGCAGTACCTATAAAAAATAATATTATATATAATATTATTATTAGGTAAGCAGATTTCACCATTGCATCCTCTAAGATAATTTCCTTTATATGATGAAATTTAAACACCTTTATTTTTCTATCAGAATTTAATAATTTGTTTACCTCTGCAATTATACTTTTAAAAACCAATCCTACCCTTAATCCTTTAAACCCACCTGCCGTAGAACATGCTGATCCACCTATAAGCATGGCTATTATAAGCATAACCACAGGAAAATCGCCCCATTCAGTTGCAAACTGTCTGGCATAAAGATTACCAAACCCTGTAGTTGTATGCGCTGATAATACATTATAAATACCTTTTCTGAAAACCGATATACCATTACTATATACACCTGAATTTGTTAGTTTTAACGCTGTAAAAAAAGAAATAATTAAAGCTGTAATAAAAAAACTCTGTGTTTCAATATTCTTGAATATCTCTTTTTTGTTGCCTTGCCATACTGCATAATGTAATGCAAAATTTAAAGAACCAATGACAAAGAAAATCATTGTTAATAACTCATAGGAAAGACTATGATAATACAGAATGTTTTGAGACATTGGTGCAAATCCACCAGTACTCCACGCAGACATAAAAATAAATAATCCATGAAAGAAAGCACTTACAGGCTGCATGCCTATAAACATTCCATTAATCCAAAGCATAATAGTACCTACAATTAAATACACAATACTTATTTTCCATATAATTCTTGCTGTGTTTTTTACATTAGGTACGAGTTCAGCATCCTTACCTTCACCAACATACATTTTGTAAGCACCTAAAGTATGGTTTACCATAAAACTTAAAGCTAGTACCACCATGCCTTGGCCTCCAACAAAGGTAAGAATGTGTCTCCACATATTTAATCCTAGAGAAAGATGGTCAAGATTTTGAATAAGTAGGACTCCTGTGGTTGTAAATCCACTCATAACATCAAAACATGCATCTAAGAAAGATGTTGTATTTCCACTGAGTTCATAAGGCACCGCACATAACAAAGTTAATATAATCCATGAACTAGATGCAATAATTAACCCATGCTTCCATTGCAACCTTACTTTATCAACCTTGTCTTTACCTGTAAACATAAGAACTATACCTAAACTAATCGCTATATTTATACTAATAATAAAATCTAAAAGCGCGCTCCATTCCTTAAATATCAATGAGATCAATATGGGTATCAACATTAAACTTGCAGTTCCCATTATTACATAGCCTACATAAAAATTTATTATTTTAAAATCATCAAAGTTTTTTGTTATTTTTTTCATATAATCACCTTGCCAAAATCATATTAATGCCATATAAAATAAATAAAAATGTTAATGTATATCCTATCTCTGTAATTACTCCGCATACAATTTTTTTATTAGTCATAATATATTTACCCTCCAATTATAGATTTTTCTACATCATTTTTTTTATCTGTATTTGTGATAATAAGTACTTTATCACCTTCTTTTATATCTACGCAGCCTCTTGGAAAAATTACTTCCCCACTTCTTATTATTGATAGTATTACACATTCCTTAGGTATATTTAACTGCTCTACTGATTTATCTTTCCATGCGCTTCTTTTATCTATTTTTGCTTCTACTAATGTCATTTCTCCTTTATTAATGCTTTCTATAATTTTCAGTGGTTCGCTATTAAATTCACCCTCTATCAAATTGCAAATTACTTGTGTGCTACATACAGTCTTATCCACTCCTAACGCTTCGAAAATTGCTGTATTTTTAGGATTGTTGATTCTAGCTATTGTTTCATTAATATTAAAGTTTACTTTAGCCATCTGACATATTACCAGGTTTTCCTCATCTTTTCCCGTTACTGCAGCTACAACTTCAGCTTGCTCTATATCCGCATCTTCTAATACTTCAACATCTGAGCCATCCCCACATATTACATCTACTTCAAGTTCTTCGGCAACCTTTTCACAAATTTTTGTGTTTTTTTCTATTAACACTACCTGATGTTTTTTTTCTTTTAATGCTTTAACAAGATAGTATCCTACCTTCCCACCGCCAACTACTATTGCTCTCATCTAAGTTTCTCCTTCATTATTGCCTTTACTAACTTTTCTTTATTCTCCTTATTTATGCTACAAATTATTTTGTCACCCTTTTCCAATAGTTCATTTCCATTTGGTATAATAAGTTCCCCCTTTTTGGAAACTGCACATATCCTACAATTAAACTTATCTTCTATTTCTAAAATGTTATTAATTCTAAGTCTGTTTATTGTAATCTCCTCTATTGATATATCATTATTTAATATCAATAATGCATCTGATTTTTTATCTATTATTTTGTTTTTAATTATATTTATACTTACTTCAGTTGGACTTATAGTTTGTAGTCCTAGTTTTCTATAAATAAATTCCCTTGATGGATCAAAAATTCTAGCTATTACTTTAGGCACCTTAAATATATCTTTTGCAATTTGACTAGCCATAATATTTATATTATCTGCTGGAGTCATAGCTAAAAATATATCTGCTTTATCTATTCCCGCGTCTATTAATATATCATTATCTATCTCCACTCCTTTAATTCTAATTCCATTAAATCCACTTCTAAGTCTCTCTAGATTTTCCGCATGTTTATCCACTATTACCACATCATGACCGTCATTAGACAATTCCATAGCAAGTCCGCTACCTAATCTACCACAACCTATTATTACAATATACATAGTATGTTCTCCTTACTTAAATTTCTTTAAAAAAAACCATAGCTGAATTTAAAACTACTTTTAGTAAGTTAATATGAATTTACTATTAAATTTAAATACCATATGCATATTTTAAGCAATTATAGGAAGTAATGCAACTTTGCATAACTGTCCTTAAAATCATTCTCCTACCTGTTATATGTGGTTTAAGAAATCTAGCAATTCTATTCTTTGTTTACATTCGTTTTTGTTCATTTTCCTCATAGTACTAACTCCATAATTGAGTATATAACTTACTTAAAAGAAGTACAGTGTGTTTTTATCTATAATTTGCATATAACACATATTTTACATGTTAAAGTATTCACTTGTAGTTGATTATAATTAATAAAAGTAATATATAAACTTAAAAATACAGATGAGAATATTATCAGGATTATTATTTTATTTAAAATCCTTACTCAACTAAAATTAAGCTATAATTCTACACCATTAAGTGTTAAAATTATAGCTCTATATGTTTAACGACATTTCAGAAGGAAAGTCTCCCACTTCTATAAGTGGGAGTTACATACTCTAACAAATAGAAAACTTCAGCGGGAGTATAAATCTCCTTCTGAAGTCGTTAATGTTTCAGCTCCGCAGGAGATGATTTAATAATACAATTTTTCACTTGGGAAAGAAGGACTGCTATGAAAAGAGCTTTAGTTGTAGATGATACAAAAAATATTCGTACGTTGCTAGGCATTTACCTTAAACTAAACAATTTTGAAGTTTTGATGGCTACTAATGGCCATGAAGCTTTATCATTAATTGATACTGTGCCCGTAGATTTAATATTTTTAGATATTAAAATGCCCGAAATAAGTGGCACAGAAGTTCTAAAACGAATTAGAACTAAAGGAATAACCGCTCCAGTAGTAATTATGACAGCTTTTGCCACAGTTAAAAATGCAGTGGATTGTACTAAACTTGGGGCAATTACTTATTTACAGAAGCCTTTTACTACAGATAAGATTAAAACTATTCTTGCTGAATTGACTACAAAAGATGATACCTATGATAAAAATATTGAACACCAAATAATTACTATAAAATATTTAATAAATGAAAATAACTTAGAAAAAGCATTAGATACTTTAAAAGTGGTTTTATCCACCGATCCAAGTATTCCGGAGATTTATGAATTAATGTCTATAGTATATAGTAGACAAGGAGAATTAAAAAAATCGAAAATATTTCATAATATGTCGGAACAATGGAAATAAAAAAAAAGCACTTCATAAAGAAGTACTTTTTTGGTGGCTTACCGGGGAATCGAACCCCGGACACCATGATTAAAAGTCATGTGCTCTACCAACTGAGCTAGTAAACCATGTTTACCTGGCGACAACCTACTCTTCCACAAGGTCACCCCTGCAGTACCATCGGCGCATTGAAGCTTAACCTTCGTGTTCGGTATGGGAACGGGTGTTACCTTCATGCCATAATCACCAGATTGAGAATATAAATATTCTCTGAAAATTGCACAGTGAATTAGTCTTCTTCCTTACGTCCGAAGCTTCGCGTTATTTCTAATTATTTAGGTCAAGCCCTCGACTTATTAGTATTAGTCAGCTGAACATGTTACCATGCTTACACCTCTAACCTATCAACCTGGTGGTCTTCCAGGAGTCTTACTAACACCGCACTTACGTGCGAGTTATGGGAAATCTCATCTCAGGGTGGGCTTCACGCTTAGATGCTTTCAGCGTTTATCCCTTCCAAACATAGCTACCCAGCGATGCCACTGGCGTGACAACTGGTGCACCAGAGGTTTGTCCATCCCGGTCCTCTCGTACTAAGGACAGCTCCCTTCAAATTTCCTACGCCCGCGACGGATAGGGACCGAACTGTCTCACGACGTTCTGAACCCAGCTCGCGTGCCGCTTTAATGGGCGAACAGCCCAACCCTTGGGACCTACTTCAGCCCCAGGATGCGACGAGCCGACATCGAGGTGCCAAACCTCCCCGTCGATGTGGACTCTTGGGGGAGATCAGCCTGTTATCCCCGAGGTAGCTTTTATCCGTTGAGCGATGGCCCTCCCACGAGGTACCACCGGATCACTAAGCCCGACTTTCGTCCCTGCTCCACTTGTAAGTGTCGCAGTCAGGCTCCCTTCTGCCTTTGCACTCTTCGCGCGATTTCCAACCGCGCTGAGGGAACCTTTGGGCGCCTCCGTTACTTTTTTGGAGGCGACCGCCCCAGTCAAACTGCCCACCTAACAATGTCCTGTGACCAGATTCATGGCCTCCAGTTAGAACCTCAGTACTGTCAGGGTGGTATCCCAAGGATGACTCCACACAGGCTGACGCCCATGTTTCTCAGTCTCCCACCTATCCTGTACAGACAATACCGAAATTCAATGCTAAGCTACAGTAAAGCTCTACGGGGTCTTTCCGTCCAATCGCGGGTAGCAAGCATCTTCACTTGCACTACAATTTCGCCGGATGTGTTGTTGAGACAGTGCCCAAATCATTACGCCATTCGTGCGGGTCGGAACTTACCCGACAAGGAATTTCGCTACCTTAGGACCGTTATAGTTACGGCCGCCGTTTACTGGGGCTTAAGTTCATACCTTCGCTTGCGCTAAGTAATCCCCTTAACCTTCCAGCACCGGGCAGGCGTCAGCCCCTATACATCAGCTTTCGCTTTAGCAGAGACCTGTGTTTTTGCTAAACAGTTGCTTGGGCCTATTCTCTGCGACCTACTTACGTAGGCACCCCTTCTCCCGAAGTTACGGGGTCAATTTGCCGAGTTCCTTAACAACAATTCTTCCGATGGTCTTAGGATTCTCTCCTCACCTACCTGTGTCGGTTTGCGGTACGGGCACCAATATCCTCGATAGAGACTTTTCTTGGCAGCGTGGAATCAGATACTTCGGGAATAAATTCCCTTCCCCATCACATCTCAGCGTTAAGAGCAAACGGATTTGCCTGCTTGCTCCGCCTAAATGCTTAGACACACATCCAATAGTGTGCACATCTTATCCTCCTGCGTCATCCCATTTCTAATAACGTCCATTGGTGGTATCGGAATATCAACCGATTGTCCATCACCTACGCCTTTCGGCCTCGGCTTAGGTCCCGACTAACCCTGAGAGGACGAGCCTTCCTCAGGAAACCTTAGGTTTTCGACCGTTAAGATTCTCACTTAACTCTCGCTACTCATGCCAACATTCTCACTTCTGTACCGTCCACCACTCCTTACGGTATGACTTCAGCCAGTACAGAAAGCTCCTCTACCGCGTACACAATTGTGTACACCCATAGCTTCGGTGGTAAGTTTTAGCCCCGGACATCTTCGGCGCAGGATCTCTTGACTAGTGAGCTATTACGCACTCTTTAAATGAGTGGCTGCTTCTGAGCCAACATCCTAGTTGTCTTAGAAATCCCACATCCTTTTCCACTTAACTTACACTTTGGGACCTTAGCTGATGGTCTGGGCTGTTTCCCTTTTGACTACGGATCTTATCATTCGCAGTCTGACTGCCGAAATAAAAGTATATGGCATTCGGAGTTTGATAGGGTTCAGTAACTGTTGTCAGCCCCTAGCCCATTCAGTGCTCTACCTCCATTACTCAATTAATCGACGCTAGCCCTAAAGCTATTTCGAGGAGAACCAGCTATCTCCGAGTTCGATTGGAATTTCTCCGCTATCCACAGCTCATCCCATGGTTTTTCAACACCAACGTGGTTCGGACCTCCACGGAATTTTACTTCCGCTTCATCCTGGCCATGGATAGGTCACCCGGTTTCGGGTCTACGACATGCAACTATGCGCCCTATTCAGACTTGGTTTCCCTTCGGCTCCGTACCTTAAGTACTTAACCTTGCTACATATCGTAACTCGTTGGCTCGTTCTACAAAAAGCACGCCGTCACACATATAAAGTGCTTCGACCGGTTGTAGGCACACGGTTTCAGGTTCTATTTCACTCCCCTTCCGGGGTTCTTTTCACCTTTCCCTCACGGTACTTCTTCACTATCGGTCACTAGGTAGTATTTAGCCTTGGGAGGTGGTCCTCCCAGCTTCCCACAAGGTTTCACGTGTCTCGTGGTACTCTGGATTAGATCTGACTGTTTTTCCTTTTCATTTACAGGCCTATTACCTTCTGCGGAGCAGCTTTCCAGCTATCTTCAATTAAGGAATTGCAGTATTTATGATCTATCCTCAACCCCCAGATCAAAGACCTGGGTTTGGGCTCTTTCCCTTTCGCTCGCCGCTACTTAGGAAATCGATGTTTCTTTCTCTTCCTCCGGGTACTTAGATGTTTCAGTTCCCCGGGTCTACCTCTGCATACCTATTTATTCAGTATGCAGTACATAGTTGTTACTATGTGGGTTCCCCCATTCGGAAATCTTTGGATCACAGGCTATTTGCGCCTACCCAAAGCTTATCGCAGCTTAACGCGTCCTTCTTCGGCTCCTAGTGCCAAGGCATTCGCCATGCGCCCTTTGTAGCTTGACCTTGATTCTGTCTATTTACATAGACGGTTATATTAATTTTGCGAAATTGTATTAAATTAATTTATAAACTACTTGCGTAGTTTTAATTTTTTTAAAACAACTTTTTTCACTGTGCAATTTTCAAAGAACATTTTAAGAAAAACTATTCATTATCTAACTCCTAAGAGTTAGATAAAATTAGTCTCTCAAAATTAAACAGAGAACTAGGTACGATTAATTACAATAGATATTTTTGAAGAACAAATTAATATTCTTCTATTGCATCGACCGAAGTCAATACATCTACTCCCTAGAAAGGAGGTGATCCAGCCGCAGGTTCTCCTACGGCTACCTTGTTACGACTTCACCCCAATCATCAATCCCACCTTCGGCCGCTGGCTCCTTACGGTTACCTCACGGACTTCGGGTGTTACCAACTCTCATGGTGTGACGGGCGGTGTGTACAAGGCCCGGGAACGTATTCACCGCGACATGCTGATTCGCGATTACTAGCAACTCCGGCTTCATGTAGGCGAGTTGCAGCCTACAATCCGAACTGGGATGAGTTTTTGAGTTTGGCTCCACCTTGCGGTCTTGCATCTCTTTGTACTCACCATTGTAGCACGTGTGTAGCCCTAGACATAAGGGGCATGATGATTTGACGTCATCCCCACCTTCCTCCCGGTTAACCCGGGCAGTCTCACTAGAGTGCTCAACTTAATGGTAGCAACTAATGATAAGGGTTGCGCTCGTTGCGGGACTTAACCCAACATCTCACGACACGAGCTGACGACAACCATGCACCACCTGTCACCCTGTCCCGAAGGACTTCGCCCATCTCTGGGTTATGCAGGGGATGTCAAGTCTAGGTAAGGTTCTTCGCGTTGCTTCGAATTAAACCACATGCTCCGCTGCTTGTGCGGGCCCCCGTCAATTCCTTTGAGTTTTAATCTTGCGATCGTACTCCCCAGGCGGAATACTTAATGTGTTAACGGCGGCACCGAGGTTCGACCCCCGACACCTAGTATTCATCGTTTACGGCGTGGACTACCAGGGTATCTAATCCTGTTTGCTCCCCACGCTTTCATGCCTCAGCGTCAGTTACAGTCCAGTAAGTCGCCTTCGCCACTGGTGTTCTTCCTAATCTCTACGCATTTCACCGCTACACTAGGAATTCCACTTACCTCTCCTGCACTCTAGACACCCAGTTTCAAATGCAGCACCCAAGTTAAGCTCGGGTATTTCACATCTGACTTAAATGTCCGCCTACGCATCCTTTACGCCCAGTAAATCCGGACAACGCTTGCCACCTACGTATTACCGCGGCTGCTGGCACGTAGTTAGCCGTGGCTTCCTCCTCTGGTACCGTCATTATCGTCCCAGAAGACAGAACTTTACAACCCGAAGGCCTTCATCATTCACGCGGCGTTGCTGCGTCAGGGTTTCCCCCATTGCGCAATATTCCCCACTGCTGCCTCCCGTAGGAGTCTGGACCGTGTCTCAGTTCCAATGTGGCCGATCACCCTCTCAGGTCGGCTACGCATCGTCGCCTTGGTGAGCCGTTACCTCACCAACTAGCTAATGCGCCGCGGGTCCATCTCAAAGTGGAATTTTCCGAAGAAAAATCCTTTGATGTTTCGATCATGCGACCAAAACATATTATGCGGTATTAATCTCCCTTTCGGGAGGCTATTCCCCTCTTTGAGGCAGGTTACCCACGTGTTACTCACCCGTCCGCCGCTAATCCACCCCGAAAGGTTTCATCGCTCGACTTGCATGTGTTAGGCACGCCGCCAGCGTTCGTCCTGAGCCAGGATCAAACTCTCAATTTAAAAGTTTACACTTTTTTAGTTGAAATGATTAATCTGCGACAACTGTTAAGTTGTTACGCAAGCTCATTACATACTTTTTAGTCTTACGACTAAATTTTACTTTATACTAAAGTAATTAACTGGTTTAACGAAATATTATTTCGCTATCTTTACCTATTTCTCTGTTTAATTTTCAAAGACCAATTTGCTTTGTCATCATGTGATGACTGCTACTATTATATCTGTTATATCTTAAGTTGTCAACAGTTTTTTTAATTCTTTTAACTGTTATTCTTCTTAATCTTTCTTGCTTCATCACTATTGAACCGCAGCGACAATTAATATAATATCATCTTTCAAAAACATAATATTTCATTTTTTTCTTTCATACGACAATTATATACAGTATTCTTTATAATGCTATTGTATGTTAAGTTTCTTTTGTACTGACACACTAGGAATAGTATACCTTTATACACCAAATAATATACCAGCTTCATCACATTATACTTAGTTATAAATAAAGTGTAAGCCCTCTACATTAAGAAAAAACTCAATAAAGAGGACTTGCAACTATTATATTAAATAATCACCTGCGGTGCTGCAACTGCTTCGCAGAAGATGCATCGACGACTTCAGAAGAAAATTTATACTGCCACTGAAGTTTTTTCTTTATTATAGTCCGTAACCCCCTCTTATACAAGAGGGGGACGTTCCTTCTAAAATGTCATTAAAAATTCGGAAGATTATCTAAGTTGTCTTCTGTGATACTATTGGGTGATGACCTTATAACATCATTCCCATTTCTATTTTTACCAACAATCACCGATTCTACTGTTCCCCTCTTTGCTAACGCTACAACCTTACTCACATCCAATTCTTCACCTGTACTAGTTAATACATTTGTGATATCTCCGTCTGCATTTTTTCTTACCTTAACTATCTTCATAAAAATACATCTCCTCGTTAATTAATATAAGTAGAATTCAACATCTAAATTTTTTTAATACTATATTGTTTTTTATGTTAGCTTTTACATCACATATTTAGTATTTCCCTTTTTACCATTGTTTTATTACTAAACTATTACAAATCATATAAATTAATATTTACTAACTATCCTTTTAATATAATGAAAGCATGTAACTAATTACATGCTTTCATTATATTAAATCATCTCCTACGGAGCTGCAATATTAACCTATAGGGCTTTTAAATCCATTACCTTCAACCTCAGCTATATCAATTATAGAAATAAAAGCTTCTTGGTCTATAACTTTTATTACTCTCTTAATTTGTGGTAGTTGACCCAATGAAACAACACAATACACTATATTTTTTCTATGTTTAGTATATGCGCCTTCTCCATATAAAATAGTTACTCCTCTATTAAAATTACTCATTATCGCATCACTTACTTCTTTTTCTTTTTCTGATACTATTAAAAGCATTTTTCGTCGGTTTAATCCATTCATAACTTTTTCCATAACAGCCACCGTAATATACATAGAAATCAGAGTATATAATCCAACTTTAAAATTAAATAATACAGATCCAACAGCTACAATTAAGAAATTTATTGTAAAGCTCATTATACCTATTTCTATATCATATTTCTTTTTAGCATATATAGCTAAAATATCCATACCACCTGTAGATCCTTCATTAGAAAAAACAATTCCAGTCCCTATACCTGAAAGTATCCCGCCATATATACAGTAAAGAAGTCTATAAGACTCTTCAACAGGAGCAAGAACATTATTTAAAGATGAGGTAAGCATTAAACAAACCGATAGCGAAATGGTCCCCAATATCGTAAATGCAGTGAATTTCTTATTTATTTTTAATATACTTAATATAAGAAGTGGAATATTAAATATCAATAATGTAATACCCATTGGAAGATTGAAAATATACTGTAACATTAGCCCTATTCCTGAAAGCCCTCCACTAAGAAGCTTATTTGGAATTATAAATAAATTTATTGCAACCGCTAAAATAAAAGTGCCTAAAATAATAAGAACTATTTTCTTAAATAAATCTTTAAAATCAGTGCTAGATACCTTTTTCATAAACTATCTCCTTGTCTTTCTCTGAAATACAAAACAGCTATTAATTGGTTTGTACCATATATTTTTGTATCTTCTTCTATTATTATATACCATTTAACACTTAAAACAAGCAGAAGTACCATCCTATATTTTTATAATTTATACAATGAAAATAACAACTTATTTTATGAAAATAAATGCATTTATGTTACACTTAATTGAGGTGATTTTATGAATAATTTAGTAAATGATTGGAACGAGCTCTTATTAGAAGAATCTAATAAAGATTATTATTTAAAATTAAGATATTTTTTAAAAGAAGAATATGAAAAGGCGCAAATATATCCTGAAATGCAGGATATATTTAATTCACTTAAATATACGGCATATAATGATGTAAAAATTGTTATACTTGGTCAAGATCCTTACCATGGACCTAGCCAAGCTCACGGTTTAAGTTTTTCTGTAAAAACAAATGTACCCATTCCCCCTTCTTTATTAAATATATATAAGGAATTAAATAATGATGTAGGCTGTTATATTCCTAATCACGGTTATTTAAAGAAATGGGCTGATCAGGGTGTTCTGCTCTTAAATACCGTTCTTACTGTTAGATCCGGAGAGGCTAATTCACATAAAAATAAAGGTTGGGAACATTTTACGGACAAAATCATTGCTTTATTAAACGAGAAAACAGAGCCTATAGTTTTTATTTTATGGGGGAACAATGCTCAGACAAAACAATCTCTTGTAACAAATCCAATACACTACATAATAAAGTCTGTTCACCCAAGCCCATTATCCGCATATAGAGGTTTTTTTAATAGTAAACCTTTTTCTGATGCTAATAATTTTTTAACTTCGGTAGGCGAAAAAAACATCGATTGGCAAATTGAAAATTTATAAATATATCACTCCAACTAAAAAAAACGTCTTAGAATTATCTAAGACGTTTTTGGTGGCTAGACCAGGAATCGAACCAGGGACACGAGGATTTTCAGTCCTCTGCTCTACCGACTGAGCTATCCAGCCACATTACCTGGCGACAACCTACTCTTCCACAAGGTCACCCCTGCAGTACCATCGGCGCATTGAAGCTTAACCTTCGTGTTCGGTATGGGAACGGGTGTTACCTTCATGCCATAATCACCAGATTGAGAATATAAATATTCTCTGAAAATTGCACAGTGAATTAGTCTTTTCGCTCACGCTCAAAGCCTCGCTTCTTTCTTACGAAAGAAGTATATCGCATTACTTTTAATTATATATTTAGGTCAAGCCCTCGACTTATTAGTATTAGTCAGCTGAACATGTTACCATGCTTACACCTCTAACCTATCAACCTGGTGGTCTTCCAGGAGTCTTACTAACATCGCACTTACGTGCGAGTTATGGGAAATCTCATCTCAGGGTGGGCTTCACGCTTAGATGCTTTCAGCGTTTATCCCTTCCAAACATAGCTACCCAGCGATGCCACTGGCGTGACAACTGGTGCACCAGAGGTTTGTCCATCCCGGTCCTCTCGTACTAAGGACAGCTCCCTTCAAATTTCCTACGCCCGCGACGGATAGGGACCGAACTGTCTCACGACGTTCTGAACCCAGCTCGCGTGCCGCTTTAATGGGCGAACAGCCCAACCCTTGGGACCTACTTCAGCCCCAGGATGCGACGAGCCGACATCGAGGTGCCAAACCTCCCCGTCGATGTGGACTCTTGGGGGAGATCAGCCTGTTATCCCCGAGGTAGCTTTTATCCGTTGAGCGATGGCCCTCCCACGAGGTACCACCGGATCACTAAGCCCGACTTTCGTCCCTGCTCCACTTGTAAGTGTCGCAGTCAGGCTCCCTTCTGCCTTTGCACTCTTCGCGCGATTTCCAACCGCGCTGAGGGAACCTTTGGGCGCCTCCGTTACTTTTTTGGAGGCGACCGCCCCAGTCAAACTGCCCACCTAACAATGTCCTGTGACCAGATTCATGGCCTCCAGTTAGAACCTCAGTACTGTCAGGGTGGTATCCCAAGGATGACTCCACACAGGCTGACGCCCATGTTTCTCAGTCTCCCACCTATCCTGTACAGACAATACCGAAATTCAATGCTAAGCTACAGTAAAGCTCTACGGGGTCTTTCCGTCCAATCGCGGGTAGCAAGCATCTTCACTTGCACTACAATTTCGCCGGATGTGTTGTTGAGACAGTGCCCAAATCATTACGCCATTCGTGCGGGTCGGAACTTACCCGACAAGGAATTTCGCTACCTTAGGACCGTTATAGTTACGGCCGCCGTTTACTGGGGCTTAAGTTCATACCTTCGCTTGCGCTAAGTAATCCCCTTAACCTTCCAGCACCGGGCAGGCGTCAGCCCCTATACATCAGCTTTCGCTTTAGCAGAGACCTGTGTTTTTGCTAAACAGTTGCTTGGGCCTATTCTCTGCGACCTACTTACGTAGGCACCCCTTCTCCCGAAGTTACGGGGTCAATTTGCCGAGTTCCTTAACAACAATTCTTCCGATGGTCTTAGGATTCTCTCCTCACCTACCTGTGTCGGTTTGCGGTACGGGCACCAATATCCTCGATAGAGACTTTTCTTGGCAGCGTGGAATCAGATACTTCGGGAATAAATTCCCTTCCCCATCACATCTCAGCGTTAAGAGCAAACGGATTTGCCTGCTTGCTCCGCCTAAATGCTTAGACACACATCCAATAGTGTGCACATCTTATCCTCCTGCGTCATCCCATTTCTAATAACGTCCATTGGTGGTATCGGAATATCAACCGATTGTCCATCACCTACGCCTTTCGGCCTCGGCTTAGGTCCCGACTAACCCTGAGAGGACGAGCCTTCCTCAGGAAACCTTAGGTTTTCGACCGTTAAGATTCTCACTTAACTCTCGCTACTCATGCCAACATTCTCACTTCTGTACCGTCCACCACTCCTTACGGTATGACTTCAGCCAGTACAGAAAGCTCCTCTACCGCGTACACAATTGTGTACACCCATAGCTTCGGTGGTAAGTTTTAGCCCCGGACATCTTCGGCGCAGGATCTCTTGACTAGTGAGCTATTACGCACTCTTTAAATGAGTGGCTGCTTCTGAGCCAACATCCTAGTTGTCTTAGAAATCCCACATCCTTTTCCACTTAACTTACACTTTGGGACCTTAGCTGATGGTCTGGGCTGTTTCCCTTTTGACTACGGATCTTATCATTCGCAGTCTGACTGCCGAAATAAAAGTATATGGCATTCGGAGTTTGATAGGGTTCAGTAACTGTTGTCAGCCCCTAGCCCATTCAGTGCTCTACCTCCATTACTCAATTAATCGACGCTAGCCCTAAAGCTATTTCGAGGAGAACCAGCTATCTCCGAGTTCGATTGGAATTTCTCCGCTATCCACAGCTCATCCCATGGTTTTTCAACACCAACGTGGTTCGGACCTCCACGGAATTTTACTTCCGCTTCATCCTGGCCATGGATAGGTCACCCGGTTTCGGGTCTACGACATGCAACTATGCGCCCTATTCAGACTTGGTTTCCCTTCGGCTCCGTACCTTAAGTACTTAACCTTGCTACATATCGTAACTCGTTGGCTCGTTCTACAAAAAGCACGCCGTCACACATATAAAGTGCTTCGACCGGTTGTAGGCACACGGTTTCAGGTTCTATTTCACTCCCCTTCCGGGGTTCTTTTCACCTTTCCCTCACGGTACTTCTTCACTATCGGTCACTAGGTAGTATTTAGCCTTGGGAGGTGGTCCTCCCAGCTTCCCACAAGGTTTCACGTGTCTCGTGGTACTCTGGATTAGATCTGACTGTTTTTCCTTTTCATTTACAGGCCTATTACCTTCTGCGGAGCAGCTTTCCAGCTATCTTCAATTAAGGAATTGCAGTATTTATGATCTATCCTCAACCCCCAGATCAAAGACCTGGGTTTGGGCTCTTTCCCTTTCGCTCGCCGCTACTTAGGAAATCGATGTTTCTTTCTCTTCCTCCGGGTACTTAGATGTTTCAGTTCCCCGGGTCTACCTCTGCATACCTATTTATTCAGTATGCAGTACATAGTTGTTACTATGTGGGTTCCCCCATTCGGAAATCTTTGGATCACAGGCTATTTGCGCCTACCCAAAGCTTATCGCAGCTTAACGCGTCCTTCTTCGGCTCCTAGTGCCAAGGCATTCGCCATGCGCCCTTTGTAGCTTGACCTTGATTCTGTCTATTTACATAGACGGTTATATTAATTTTGCGAAATTGTATTAAATTAATTTATAAACTACTTGCGTAGTTTTAATTTTTTTAAAACAACTTTTTTCACTGTGCAATTTTCAAAGAACATTTTAAGAAAAACTATTCATTATCTAACTCCTAAGAGTTAGATAAAATTAGTCTCTCAAAATTAAACAGAGAACTAGGTACGATTAATTACAATAGATATTTTTGAAGAATAAATTAATATTCTTCTATTGCATCGACCGAAGTCAATACATCTACTCCCTAGAAAGGAGGTGATCCAGCCGCAGGTTCTCCTACGGCTACCTTGTTACGACTTCACCCCAATCATCAATCCCACCTTCGGCCGCTGGCTCCTTACGGTTACCTCACGGACTTCGGGTGTTACCAACTCTCATGGTGTGACGGGCGGTGTGTACAAGGCCCGGGAACGTATTCACCGCGACATGCTGATTCGCGATTACTAGCAACTCCGGCTTCATGTAGGCGAGTTGCAGCCTACAATCCGAACTGGGATGAGTTTTTGAGTTTGGCTCCACCTTGCGGTCTTGCATCTCTTTGTACTCACCATTGTAGCACGTGTGTAGCCCTAGACATAAGGGGCATGATGATTTGACGTCATCCCCACCTTCCTCCCGGTTAACCCGGGCAGTCTCACTAGAGTGCTCAACTTAATGGTAGCAACTAATGATAAGGGTTGCGCTCGTTGCGGGACTTAACCCAACATCTCACGACACGAGCTGACGACAACCATGCACCACCTGTCACCCTGTCCCGAAGGACTTCGCCCATCTCTGGGTTATGCAGGGGATGTCAAGTCTAGGTAAGGTTCTTCGCGTTGCTTCGAATTAAACCACATGCTCCGCTGCTTGTGCGGGCCCCCGTCAATTCCTTTGAGTTTTAATCTTGCGATCGTACTCCCCAGGCGGAATACTTAATGTGTTAACGGCGGCACCGAGGTTCGACCCCCGACACCTAGTATTCATCGTTTACGGCGTGGACTACCAGGGTATCTAATCCTGTTTGCTCCCCACGCTTTCATGCCTCAGCGTCAGTTACAGTCCAGTAAGTCGCCTTCGCCACTGGTGTTCTTCCTAATCTCTACGCATTTCACCGCTACACTAGGAATTCCACTTACCTCTCCTGCACTCTAGACACCCAGTTTCAAATGCAGCACCCAAGTTAAGCTCGGGTATTTCACATCTGACTTAAATGTCCGCCTACGCATCCTTTACGCCCAGTAAATCCGGACAACGCTTGCCACCTACGTATTACCGCGGCTGCTGGCACGTAGTTAGCCGTGGCTTCCTCCTCTGGTACCGTCATTATCGTCCCAGAAGACAGAACTTTACAACCCGAAGGCCTTCATCATTCACGCGGCGTTGCTGCGTCAGGGTTTCCCCCATTGCGCAATATTCCCCACTGCTGCCTCCCGTAGGAGTCTGGACCGTGTCTCAGTTCCAATGTGGCCGATCACCCTCTCAGGTCGGCTACGCATCGTCGCCTTGGTGAGCCGTTACCTCACCAACTAGCTAATGCGCCGCGGGTCCATCTCAAAGTGGAATTTTCCGAAGAAAAATCCTTTGATGTTTCGATCATGCGACCAAAACATATTATGCGGTATTAATCTCCCTTTCGGGAGGCTATTCCCCTCTTTGAGGCAGGTTACCCACGTGTTACTCACCCGTCCGCCGCTAATCCACCCCGAAAGGTTTCATCGCTCGACTTGCATGTGTTAGGCACGCCGCCAGCGTTCGTCCTGAGCCAGGATCAAACTCTCAATTTAAAAGTTTACACTTTTTTAGTTGAAATGATTAATCTGCGACAACTGTTAAGTCGTTTAATCAACAATTAAGTTGATTCGCAAGCTCATTACATACTTTTAGTCTTACGACTAAATTTTACTTTATACTAAAGTAATTAACTGGTTTAACGAAATATTATTTCGCTATCTTTACCTATTTCTCTGTTTAATTTTCAAAGACCAATTTACTTTGTCATCATGTGACGACCTCTACTACTCTACCAGTTATTTAATCATCTGTCAACAGTTTTTTAATCTTTTAATTTAAATTCTCTGTTGTAATGATTACTTTCTCGCAGCTAAACTGTAGCAACATGTAATATCTTATCATAATTATTTTTATCTGTTTTATGATGCGTATTACTTATCTTAATATAAGTGCACAATAATCTTATTTTCTTACTTATTCTACGTTTTTCTCATATTGATACACTAGGATTAGTATACATATCATATACTTGTAAACTCATCCTAAACGCTTAAATTCATAAAAATATCTATTCCAATAGCCATTCTAGTTATAAATAAAATTTCAATCATATTAGATTAGTTAACTGTTTTTAACCTTATAAAAAACCATTTGATCTCTCCATTCACCATTTATGTATAAATGTTTTTCACTTATACCAAGTTCTTTAAACCCACAACTACTTAAAACTCTTTGTGACTTTTCATTATCTATTAAAGTAGTTGCTTCTATTCTATGAAGCTCTAATTCTTCAAAAGCATATTTCATTACAAGTTTAACTGATTCTTTCATATATCCCTTACTTTGTTCCTTTTCATCCATAGAATAACCTATAAACGCATTTTTAAAACTGCCCATCACTATATTCGATATCTTTATTTTGCCAATAAGTTTGTTATTCTTGTATATCCCAAAATTCACAACATTACCATTCAAAAATTGTTTATAGCTCTCTACTAAAGTACGTTTTTGGCTCTCTAAAGTATAAAACGTCTCATCTCTAGACGGTTCAAAAGGCCTTAGAAATTTTCTGTTTCTTAAATGAAACTCTAACACTTCTTCCGCATCGCTTGGAATTAATGCATGAATCTTAATATTCATTCCCTTAATTGTAAGTTCTCTTTTTATTGAATTTTTTTTAAGTCCAAACTCATTTATACCAAACATCATTTCTGATTGATATTCAGATTTATTTACTACACTATCTGTGATAATACCTTCTAACTGAAATCCTAAATCAATAAAAGCACTAATATTTATACTTTCATGAACCATAACATTTACTTTGTTTAATCCCATATTTTTAAACAAAATACCCAGCATAAGATTTAACGTATCTTTTAAATACTCATAACCCCCATTATTGTGGTTATGAAATTTCAATCTAAACTGACAAAACTTATTTTTTTTATCTAATTCAACTATAAATATTCTTCCTAGTATAATATAATTACTATCCTTTATTATATACTCTCTATCATTACCTTTTAAAGCTTCTAAATTTACGTACTTACCTTTGTTCATCTTAAGCCCCTTTATCTACACTAAAATCATTAATTAAAGTTTAATAGTTGCTTTTCTTCATACCATTTATTATAACATAACCAATTATAATATTATATTTTTCTTCAATAGCTTTTAATTTTTTGTTATACTTGTAGCATAGTTGAAAAATAATTATAGAAGAAAGGTTTGAGCACAATGAATAAGCAAAATATTAATAAATTAAAACTTTTTCTAATGGGCCTAGAAAATAGATTTTCTGAAAACTGTTCAATATTTAAACAAATTGATACTACCTATATAACAGGTCTAAAAGAGTTTAAAGGAACAGGTATTTATGATAATGGAAATATTAAATATAATTTTAATGGAAAAACAGAAACTTTGAGTATAAATCAATTATTTTCTAACATAACTAAAGAAGCCGAAAGCTATGAATGCTCATCTCTAGTTTATAGTGAAAGAGGTTCTTCAATTTTAATCTCTGCAGATAATAAAAATGTAACTATGAAGAGCTTAAATGTGGATTTCGTAGAGGATGAAGACTTAAATACTATTTCTTCTAAATTACCCTCTACTCATATTAGTAGAACTACCTCCACTCTTTTGAATAGAGATTACTATATAAAGATTGGTAGTGCAGATGCTTTGTTAAAAGAAATAGGCATAATGAGTAAAGATGGTAAAATTAAAAATGATAAAATAAGAAAATATAATCAAATTGATCACTATGTAGAACTCTTAGAAGGAATTTTAGATAAGCTCCCACAACATCAAGTTATAAATATATTAGATTGTGGTTGTGGAAAATCCTATTTATCATTTGTACTAAACTATTATTTAACTGAAGTTAAAAAGAAAAAATGCCATTTTATTGGGCTAGATTACTCTAAATCTATAATAGACTCATCTAAAAACATGGCCAAAAACTTAAATTACAGGAATATGGAGTTCCATGCTATTGATATTAAAGATTATGAACCTGATAAAACTATACATGTAGTATTATCATTACACGCTTGTGACACTGCTACAGATATGGCATTAGCTCTAGGTATCAGAGTAAACTCTAATATAATCATCGCAGTTCCATGCTGCCATCGAGAATTTTTAAAGCAATATTCTTATGAACCCTTTAAAAACATACTAAAGCAGGGTGTATTTAAATCGAGAATGGCCGATATTTTAACAGATGGAATGCGTTCATTACTGCTAGAAGCTAAAGGATATGATGTTTCTGTAGTAGAATATATATCTCCTCTTGAAACACCTAAAAATCTAATGATAAGAGCCATAAAGACAAGTGAAGAAAATGATACAGCTATGGATGAATATATATCTTTAATGAGTAATTTAAATGTTTATCCAGCGTTGTATTCGTTTTTGAATTAATGGTAAATATATTTACACAAATAATTTTCAACAAAAATAAGAGTGCATTAATTTTCACTCTTATTTTTGTTCATCCCAATAACATTAAATATTAATTTTTCTTTTTAACGACATTTCAGAAGGAAAGTCTCCCACTTCTATAAGTTGGAGTATAAATCCCCTTCTGGAGTCGTTAGTTCATCTTCTTCGAAGCTGTTCAGCTCCGCAGGAGATGATTTAATTAAATCCTTAATAACTTCTCCACCAAGTATCATTCCTGCTACTGGAGGAACGAAAGATATACTACCTGGAATTTGTCTTTTTATAGCACACTTTTTTGAACCTCCTGTACATACACAACCTTCTTTGCATGTTATAACCTCCTCTAACTTCGGCCTCATAGGGGTTTCCTCTGAGTAAACAACCTTTAAGCTATCAATATTTCTCTTTCTTAGCTCCTGTCTTATAACCCTTGCAAGTGGACATACTTTTGTATCATAAATATCTGCGACTCTAAATAGCGTTGGATCTAATTTATTTCCAGTCCCTAAACAGCATATAATATTGATATTACGTTTTCTGCAGTGTTCAACTAATGATATTTTTGAAGCTACTGTATCGATAGCATCTACTACATAATCTGTGTCCTCAGTAATTATATCTCCCATATTATCTGCAGTTACGAATGTTTCATGAGTGATAACTTCACATTTAGGATTTATTTCGAGTATTCTATCCTTCATTACTAAAACCTTACTTTTACCTATAGTTTTAAATGTAGCATGTATTTGTCTATTTAAGTTTGTTAAACAAATTGTATCATCATCTATTAATACCAATTTCCCAACACCTGCTCTTACTAGTGCTTCAACTGTATAACTACCAACTCCACCTATTCCAAAAACTACTACTTTACTTTCTCGTAATTTATTTAAACTGTCCATACCTATGAGTAATTCTGTTCTTGACAATGAATGCTGTGGCATATGTTTCTCTCTCCTTTTAAATATATCTTATTTTAAGTATTATATGTTTTCATATTATAAAATTTATTAATAAAACAAATCAATTTCATAATTTAATTATACCCTATATATTTAAAAAGACCACGCATATGGAGGCCACTGAAAAACTATATAAAAAAATCGTCATCTAATTAAAGATGGCGATTTTTTTATATAAAAGACTAAAAAACAAAAAGGAATTTTAAAAGATATGTCGAATTAGTATAGTAGAATAAAATAAAAGGGGCTAAACTATTATGCTAAAAGGACAATTGGAAATAAAAATAAATACATACCATAGCTTATATTCGTTAATTATTCCGAAAGATAACATTTTAAAGCAAATTAATGACCTTGTTGACTTTTCATTTGTTTATGACGAATTGATGATTAACTATAGTTCATCTATGGGTAGAGGTGCTATTAACCCCATAATGCTATTTAAATATTTACTTTTGAAAGTAATATATGAATTGTCTGATGAAGATGTTGTTGAAAGAACTCTTTATGACATGTCCTTTAAATATTTTCTAAATTTAGCCCCAGAAGAAACAAATTTAATAAACTCAAGTACACTAACTAAATTTAGAAAGCTTCGCCTTAAAGACATGAATTTATTGGATTTATTAATAAACAAGACTGTAGAACTTGCTATAAAAGAGGGAGTTTTAAAAAGTAAAGCAATAATAGTTGATGCTACGCATACCAAGTCACGTTATAACCAAAAGTCAGCAAGCGAGGAATTATTGAAACGTGCAAAAAACTTAAGAAAAACATTGTACGGAGTACATCCTGGTATTAAAGAAGAGTTACCTAATAAAGTTACAACTGGAGTACTTGAAGATATTCTTGAGTACTGCAAATTATTAATTGATACCATAAACGAGAAGCCAGAAACTGCAGCAAATCCAGCTGTGAAAACTAAATTAAACTACTTAATGGAAGCTATTAATGATGACTTAGAAAATCTAAAAATATCAAAAGATGAGGATGCAAAAGTGGGGCATAAAACTGAGGATAGTTCTTTTTTTGGATATAAATCACACCTTGCTATGAGTGAAGAACGTTTAATTACAGCAGCTGTTATTACAACTGGCGAAAAAAGTGATGGAAAGGAGCTCATAACCTTAATAGAAAAAAGCCGTGAGGCTGGTATAGATGTAAATGAAGTAATTGGAGATACAGCTTATTCTGAAAAGAAAAACCTAGAATATACAAAAGAAAATAAAATTGCATTAATTTCAAGACTAAATCCTGTAATTTCACAAGGAATGCGAAAAAAAGAAGATGAATTTGAGTTTAATAAAGATGCTGGTTTATTTGTATGTCCGGCAGGTCATATGGCTATTAAAAAAGCAAAACAGGGAAAGAAGAATGTTGGTAAAAATCAAGTGCTAACCTACTATTTTAATGTAGAAAAGTGTAAAAATTGTGTTCATAAAGATGGGTGTTATAAAGAAGGCGCTAAATCTAAAACTTATTCAGTTTCAATAAAGTCAAATACTCACAAAGATCAAATAGAGTTCGAAAAAAGTGAATATTTTAAAAAACGAGCTAGGGAACGTTATATGATAGAGGCTAAAAACAGTGAACTTAAGCACCAACATAGCTATGATGTAGCAATATCGTCAGGCTTAATTAGCATGCAAATGCAAGGTGCATTATCAATCTTCACTGTGAATCTAAAGAGAATAATTAAGTTGAAAAGCATGAAATAGGGCTTTTAAAACTTAATTATAAAATAAAAAGCATGAGATATCCAAAATATGGACATCTCATGCTTTTTCTATTCAAGCTTGAAAACTCTACTAAATAAAGAGTGCTTTTTTCAGCGGCCTCCGCATATGCGTGGTCTTTTTCCATTTCAACAGTTTTATTCTTATCATGATGTTAGATTATAGTTCGTGGACAAATATTCCACTTTGTAATTTAGGTTCAAACCAAGTTGATTTAGGAGGCATTACTTTCCCCGCATTTGCTATATCCATTAGATCATCCATAGTTGTAGGGCACATAGAAAATGCAACTTTCATTCCTTCTCTAACCCTTCTTTCTAATTCCCCAAGCCCTCTTATTCCACCTATGAAATCGATTCTTGAATTTGTTCTTGGATCATCAATATCTAAAATCGGATCTAGTAAATTCTTTTGAAGTATTGATACATCTAATCTTTCAACTGGATCACTCATATTAAAAGTCCCTTCTTTTGCTGACAGTTTGTACCATTTTCCCTCTAAGAACATTCCGTATGTTCTTTGCACTTCTGGTTTAAATTGGCCTTTACCTTCATATGGAGTTATATCAAATTTGTCAGTAACTTTATTTAAAAAATCTTCTGAAGAATTTCCATTTAAATCTGAAACAACTCTATTATAATCCATTACGTATAAATCATTATCTGGGAATATAACCGATAGGAAGAAATTAAATTCCTCATCACCAGTGTATGCTGGGTTATCTTTTCTTCTCTTTAGTCCAACTTTAACAGCTGAAGCTGATCTATGATGTCCGTCAGCTATATATAAATAATCTGTTTGCGTAAATACAGCTGATAGCTTATTTATAATTGCTTCCTCATCTATAACCCAAATAATTTGTGATACTCCATCTTCTGATTTATAATCATATACTGGTGTTTTTGTTTCTGTCCAATTTTTAACTATACTATCTATTTCATCTTTATGTCTATATGTTAAAAATATTGGTCCAGTATTACAATTTGTATAATCAACATGATTAAATCTATCAAGCTCTTTATCCGATCTTGTTAGCTCATGTTTTTTAATTGTATTATTTATATAATCATCAATTGAAGCACAAGCAACTATACCAGTTTGAGGTCTTCCATTCATTATTTGTCTATATATATACATACAAGGTTTTTCATCTTGCATATACACTTTATCGCTAATCATTTTTTGAAGATTTTCTCTGGCTTTCAAATAAACTTGCTCACTGTGCGTATCTATACCTTGTGGTAAATCTATTTCTGGTTTATCGACATGTAGAAATGAATAAGGTTTTCCTTTTACCATTTCTCTAGCCTCTTCACTATCCATAACATCATAAGGGAGAGCTGCTACTTTCTCTACTAAACCTAATTGCGGTCTGTATGCTTTAAATGACTTTACTACTGCCATGATTATCCCTCCTGTGATTAATTAATTTATTTGAAAAATTCTAAAATAATACTTATTATCTCGGTACCTATTCTTGTTTGAGCTTCCTGCGTTGCAGCTCCAATATGTGGTGTTACAGAAACCTTTGGATGGTTAACTAAAGTTTCATTTTTAGTTGGTTCTTCAACAAAAACATCTACTCCAGCTCCTGCTAATTTGCCATTATCTAAAGCTTCTACTAAAGCATCTTCATCAACTACTCCACCTCTAGCACAGTTAATTAAGAATGATCCATCCTTCATCATATCTAATTGGTCTTTTCCTATAGTAGCCCCTTGATCTTTAATGAATGGTATATGTAATGATAAATAATCTGCTCTTTTTAATACATCATTTAACTCACAGAATTCGTACTCATCACAATCCTTAGCTTTACCTATTATATCTGTATATATGACCGTCATGCCAAGTGCAAATGCTTTTTTAGCTAGTTCTCTTGATATTCTTCCAAACCCAACTAAACCTAAAGTTTTTCCCGCAATTTCTACACCTACATATTTTTTCTTATCCCATTTGCCCTGTCTCATAGATACATTAGAAATATTAACAAATCTCGATACTGCAAACATATGAGCAAGCGTAAGTTCCGCTACAGATGCACTGCTTGCATTTGGAGTATTAGATACATTTATCCCTTTTTCTCTAGCATATGCTACGTCAATATTGTCAACGCCAACCCCTCCACGTATTATAAGCTTTAGTCTTCCCGCTTCTGCCGCTTTGTCGATTATTGGTTTTCTAACCTTTGTTTCAGATCTAACTACAATTACGTCAAATGATTTTAATGCTTCGCCCAAAACTTCTGGTTCATAAAACTTCTCAACAACTTCAAACCCTTTAGCTTTCAACTCTTTAACAGCATTTTTTTCCATACTATCAGTAACTAATACCCTAATCATGATTATCCTCCTCTTTATATAAAGAAATATTATCCTTTAATTTAGATACTTTAGTGGATTCAGACACTTTAGTGGATTCTTAAACCAATTATATCATTTTCAATAATTATATAAACTCAAATTAAGAATGAAAAATCACATTACAATTTTTCATTCTTAATCTAATTGTTAATTATTTAAGTTCTAAAATTTCGGTTATTATTTTCAATAAATTTTTCACTTCTTCTGGTGTAGTTTCAGCCATATGGGCAATTCTAAATGTCTTATCTTTTAATTTTCCATAACCATTAGAAATAATAAAGCCTCTTTCACCTAATTTCTTGTTTAAGTCAGAAATACTGATTCCTCTTGTGTTTTTAACATTAGTTAATGTATTTGACAAAAAGTTTTCATTAGCGAATATTTCAAAATATTTTCTAGCCCACTCTCTAACAAGTTCAGCACCAGCGATGTGTCTAGCATATCTGCTCTGTAAGCCTTCGTCTAATATCTTATCTAACTGATAATCTAAAGCAAACATATGTGCAAGTGAAGGCGTAGACGGATATTGATAATCCTTCTTTTGAATGCAATTATATAGTCCTAATAAATCAAAATATACTCCTCTATTTGTAACTTGCTTAGCTCTTTCTACTGCTTTTTTTGAGAATGTGCAAATAGCCATTCCTGCAGGTAATCCTAAACATTTCTGAGTTGAAGTTATACAAATATCTATAGCCCATTCATCTACTTTTACTTCTGTTCCAGCAGCGTTACTTACTGTGTCAACGCATACTACAATTTCAGGGTATTTTTTGTAAACTGACGAAAGAACTTCCATGTTATTAACGAGTCCTGTTGAAGTCTCATTCATAGTAATCGTTATTAAATCATATTTACCAGTTACTAATGCTTCTTCGATCATTTCTGGAGTTGTTGGTTGTCCCCATTCAGATTCAAATTTATCTGCTGGTACTCCATTATCCGTACACATTTCAAACCATCTGTTTCCAAATGCTCCTACTGAAAATATTGCTGCTCTCTTGGCTGTACATGAACGTACAGCACCTTCCATTAGACCACTTCCTGAACTCGTTGAAAGTAGTATTTCTTCTTTAGTATTAAACACTTTTCTCATTTTGTCGCTTATGTTTCTTTGTAGCTCTGATGCTTCCTTGCCTCTATGTGATATTTGAGGCGTAGCCATTTTTTGAAGTACGTCCTCTGCTACATCTACTGGCCCCGGTATAAATAATCTTTTATGCATGATTCACCCTCCAAGTTTTACTTTTCCCATTTTTTTGTTAATCTTATGATTTGTCTTGAAGTCTAACAATTATTTTAACACTTAAATATAACTTTCTCAATATATTCAAAATAAACATTATGAATATTCTATATTTAATACACAATTCCATATTAGTATAGCATACATTTTATTATTTGTGTTTAAATTACTATTTTAACATTATTTTACACTAAAGTTTTCTCTTTGTTATGATGTGTAACTCCCACTTAGAAGTGGGAGACTTTCTTCTGGAATACCTCTAAAATATTAGTAATTTAATACTTGCATTAGCCTTGATCTAATCCTGCTAAAACCTTGTCATATAAATTAACTTCACATTTATTGTTTTTTAAATGATGGCAATTATTACAGCTTTTACTAAATGATGTCCCTATTGAAGATTGAAATCCTGTTCCTACCGAGTCATATCCCTTACAACTATTTGCTACATGTGTCATCTGTTCTATATTTGGCATAATATTGTTCCTCCTTATAATTTAAAACTTAATTAATTTCTCCTTATTATTTCCCTACTTTCATCAAATAATTCCTCTATACATTTTTATATTACAGAATTACCACAACTATTATAACTTTCAGCACCATATTTAAAAAATTATATATTACCAAAACTTCTCTAATCTAAATAATTTTAATTTTTTTATAATTTCCTGTAAATTAAATAAAGCTACCAAAACATAAACTGTTCTAGTAGCTTGTATATGCTATTTAAAATAGCATCTTTTATTATATTAATAACTATTAATAACCTATTGCTTTTATATGATCTTCAAGTTTTTACAACTTTCATCCTACTACCTTATTCAAGGTTATCCCACCAGTAATCTTTTATGTTAATTATAGATTCAGTTTCTCTACAGTATTTTGTAGTTAAACACTGCCTTAAATTTCTTGGGCATCTTTTGCATAAACAGTCCACGTCTCCGCCATTACACTGTTTTGTAGAGGCTTCAGGACATTTATCACAGTTATCTCCACCTACAGCCATTTTATCACCTACCACTTTAATTAAAATTGTTTTATCAATAGTTACTATATTTTATGCTATTTTTCTTCATTCTCTGTCTCGTAAATCGTTCTATACTTAATCATTATTTCATTTAAAATATCTGCTACTATTGGGGGGGTATATGTAATTGCATTAGCCCCTGCTTTTATAGTTTCCCTTATAGTTTCATTATTTGGACCACCTGTCGCAATTATAGGAAAATCGGGATGTTTTTCTCTTATTTTTCCAACTATATACGCTGTCTTTTTAGCACCTGAAACATTGATTATAGTTGCTCCGGCATTTATCCTAGCCTCTGTATCTTCAAATTCTGACACAACTGTAACTATTATTGGAATATCTATAGTTCTCCTTACTTGTCTTATAACATCATTTGATATAGGACTATTGACTACTACACCCATAGCACCTTTAAATTCAGCATCTAGTGCTAAATTTGTCACCCTTCTCCCTGTAGTAATCCCTCCTCCAACGCCACAAAACACTGGTACATCTGCTGCTAATACTAAGGCTTCTGTTATAATGGGCTGAGGTGTAAATGGATATACTGCAATAATTGCATCCGCATTTGTATTTCTTATAACTGCCACATCTGTAGTAAAAACAAAAGATTTCAACCTTTTCCCAAATATTACAATTCCACTAGCATCCCTAATTGCACTTGGTAGCTCTATCATATGGCTCCTCAAACTCCCTGTTATTTGAGGCACTTTTTTACTTAAATTTTTACCTTCAATGTTATTTTCCATTTTTATCCTTCTCTCTTTTTATAATTATTTAATATTAACACTAATATAATATTTAATCTAATTATTACGAAGCTACTAATATTTTATTAACATCCCCATTATAATTATACTTATAATGGGGATTTAATTCTACCCTTAATACTTATATTATTTTATTTGTACTAGTAATTCTTTTGCCTTTACTATAAAATAATTACATAGGGTTTAAGTTTATAAATTAAGGAGGTCTTTTATGCGAATAAAAATTCATTCTACCTATTATATGTTTATTTGCTTATCTTTATTTTTCATGATTTTAGCATTTGTTATGAACACCCCAACGGAAATCTTCATAGGTTTTAAAAAAATAATTTTTGAATCTAATATACTAATTACAGATTATGTAGAACTTGCGGGCATTGGCGCTACCTTTTTTAATATGTCTTTAGTAGTTTTAGCCTCTATATTCCTACTTGTACATGTAGGAATAAAACCAAATGGTTCCACTGTAGCGGCACTATTTACAATGGCAGGCTTCTCTCTTTTCGGAAAAAGCATTGTAAATATCTGGCCAATAATATTTGGGGTTTGGTTATATTCTAGATATCAAAAGGAAAAGTTTATAAATTATGTTTTAATAGCACTATTTGGAACAACTTTATCTCCTACTGTTAATCAATTAGCATTTTTAGGTCATTTACCCTTTCTAGGAAATATAATTATAGCAATATTAATAAGCACTTTTATCGGCTTTATTTTCCCTCCAATGGCAGCTTATTGTCTAAAGCTTCACCAAGGTTATAATCTTTATAATATAGGTTTCGCAGCTGGACTTCTTGCAACCTTGATCATGTCTTTACTAAGAGCTTTTGGTATAAACTTTGAAAGTCGATTACTTTGGTCTACAGGAAATAATTTATTTTTTTCTATAATATTAATTTCCTTATTCATACTAATGATAATAGTTGGATTCATACATAATGATAAAAGTTTTAAAAACTTATTTAAACTTTATAAACAACCTGGTAGACTAGTAAGTGATTATTACCTTTTATTTGGACGTGGACTTACTATGATAAACATGGGTATTCTAGGCGTATATTCAACTATTTACGTACTCATAATTGGAGGGGATTTAAATGGTCCTACTATAGGTGGAGTATTAACCATTGTTGGTTTTGGATCATTTGGAAAGCACCTACGAAATGTATTTCCTGTTATGATAGGCGCAACACTTGCATCTCTATTAAATATTTGGCAATTTAGTTCACCTGGAATGCTATTAGGTATCTTATTTAGTTCAACATTAGCTCCTATTTCAGGTCAATTTGGATGGATTTATGGTGCTATTGCCGGATTTTTGCACATTTGCTTGTCCATGAATATTAGCTATCTTCATGGTGGCTTAAATCTATACAATAACGGTTTTTCAGGAGGAATAGTATGTATAATCCTTATTCCAATTATTACTGCATTTAGAAAGGAGGTTGATTAATATTGAAACATACAGATCAACGAAATATAAAAATAGTAACTGAATTAATGGGTTATTGTTATAAACATGGTTCAGATAATGTTCATATTGATATAAGTAAGGAAAATAAAAAAATAATCATATTTATAAGAGCACAACTTTCCTTTATATCCAAAGAAAATCTTGAGCTTTTAGAAGAATCACTAACCGCACCAAGATGTCATGAAATGGAAGAATACTATTGGAATCTTACAGGGGATAGTGATACATGTACAGAACTTACCCTTGTAGGTATGATGATTGATGAATCTCACATAAATTATGTAGATGGCGAGTATCTAGAGATACTTTTAACTAGGATTCCATAAAGAACTTTAAATGGCTAGGTTAAATTACTTTGCATTTAACAATTTCAGAAGATTAAACAATTATTAATTTTGAATCTTCTGAAATATCGTTAAACTTTCACAGTAGATTTTAAATTATTTTATGAAATTTACTCTTTCTATTTGATATCGCAGTAGTTAGCCTATATATCACATCTATACGCCTCTTCTCCCTTATATTCAATTTCCTTCAGCAATTTTCTTACAACCCTTTTCCCTATTTCGTCTTCACTCATTTCACATATGGCATCATCTATTTTTTCCCACTCAGCCCAATCAACTTCAGGGGACTTATTTATTTCACCTTCAACATACTTAGCCATAAAAGTTAACATTATAATTTCTTTAGAAGCTAAATAATCACTCCCCAAATATCTTATCTCTCCAACTATTATTCCAGTCTCCTCTTTAACTTCTCTATGAACAGTTTCTTCAACAGATTCTCCAGTATTTACATACCCTGATACTAATACCTTTGAATTCTTAAAAGTGTAATTTTGTTTAAGAAGTAAAATTTCTTTACCCTTGACAACTGCAACTACCACACATGGTTTTGGTGTGTCGAAATACATAATATCATCCACAGGGCAATATGGAACTGCCCCTTCATCCCAGCTATCTTTCTTTATTAATTCTTTTCCACAAATTGGGCAATATATAAATTTCAAACTTTTACCTCCTCAATTCCCATGTTCTTAACCCACATGTTATTTAACATTCTATTTCAATTATTGCTTACTTTAAAACAAATGTCATCACGTTTCTTAAATCATTATCTTCGAAGCTAGATTAAATTATCGCCTGCGGTGCTGTAATATCAGCGGCTTCAGAATAAGACTTGTATTCCCACTGAAGTTTTTTCTTTGTTTAGTCCGTAACCCTCTCTTATATAAGATGGGGTCTTTCCTTCTAAAATTTCGTTAAATTTATAAAACAACTTCAACTGGATTACTTAAAGTTATAAACTTTTCACCAACTTCACATTCGTAAGCAAAAATATCAACACCATTTTTGCATGCCAATCTTAATGCTTCTCCAAACGCTACATCCATATCATCATATGGAGAGAAATTTTTTATATTGCTCATTTGAATAAGAAATAGTACTCCAGCTCCAAATCCTCTCTTTTTAGCCTCTATAAGCTCTAATAAGTGTTTTCTGCCTCTCTCTGTAGGTGCATCTGGAAACTTAGTTTTACCATCTACTTCAAATGTAACCCCTTTTACCTCGAGGTAATATTCTTCATCCATGTCATTAGATAGTTTAAAATCAAATCTACTATTTCCAAAAGTCTTTTCTCTTTGTATTATATTATATTTAACTAGATTTTGTATTTTTTTATCTTTTAATGCCTCCTCAACAACTTTATTAGGCATTTGTGAATCTATATTAATGATCTTATTATCTTTATACCCTGAAATTAGATCATATAATGTTTTTCTAGTAGGATTAAGCTCTTCTCTTAATAGAACTGTGGAGCCTGGAATTAGTATTTCCTTACATCTCCCCGTATTAGGAACATGTACTATTATTTCTTCGCCATTAAGATTTACATACGCTTGAAACCTATTTGGTCTTCTTATAAATTCGGCAACAAAAATCCTTTTATTTATAAACATAATTTCATCTCCATTTTTTAAATATACACTAATAAATAAAAATAATCAACATTATCCACAATCATAATATTATTTTATGCGAAAATATTGATTATTATATAACGCCATAAAAAAGCCCTTGCTTTTGCAAGGACTTTTTTATGGTGACTCCTAGGGGAATTGAACCCCTGTTACCACCGTGAAAGGGTGGTGTCTTAACCGCTTGACCAAGGAGCCTTATAAAATTTGGTGGCTTACCGGGGAATCGAACCCCGGACACCATGATTAAAAGTCATGTGCTCTACCAACTGAGCTAGTAAACCATATTGGCTGGGATAGCAGGATTTGAACCTACGGATGCCACAGTCAAAGTGTGGTGCCTTACCGCTTGGCGATACCCCAATATTGTATGGTGCGTCTTAAGGGATTCGAACCCCTGGCCCACGCCTTAGAAGGGCGTTGCTCTATCCAACTGAGCTAAAGACGCATATTAAATAAATAAAATGGAGCGGGTAGAGGGAATCGAACCCTCGTAATTAGCTTGGAAGGCTAACACTCTACCATTGAGTTATACCCGCTTATATAAATATGGTGCAGGTGAAGGGACTTGAACCCCCATGCCGTAAAGCGCTAGATCCTAAGTCTAGTGCGTCTGCCATTCCGCCACACCTGCATACATATGGTGACTCCTAGGGGAATTGAACCCCTGTTACCACCGTGAAAGGGTGGTGTCTTAACCGCTTGACCAAGGAGCCTTATAAAATACTTAAATATTCTTATTTTAGTATTGACCTGGCGACAACCTACTCTTCCACAAGGTCACCCCTGCAGTACCATCGGCGCATTGAAGCTTAACCTTCGTGTTCGGTATGGGAACGGGTGTTACCTTCATGCCATAATCACCAGATTTATTTTCAGAAACAATAATTGAGAATCTACCGTCGTTGACTACGGATATTAGATATAAAATATATTCTCATTATTATCTCTATATAGAGAAATTTCACTTTCTTTACAGAAAAGTATTCTCTCAAAATTGCACAGTGAATTAAGCTTCTTTCTTTGTCAGAAGCTTAGTTTCTTTCTTACGAAAGAAATGGTTCCTGCAGAAGAAGTATATCGCATTACTTTTAATTATATATTTAGGTCAAGCCCTCGACTTATTAGTATTAGTCAGCTGAACATGTTACCATGCTTACACCTCTAACCTATCAACCTGGTGGTCTTCCAGGAGTCTTACTAACATCGCACTTACGTGCGAGTTATGGGAAATCTCATCTCAGGGTGGGCTTCACGCTTAGATGCTTTCAGCGTTTATCCCTTCCAAACATAGCTACCCAGCGATGCCACTGGCGTGACAACTGGTGCACCAGAGGTTTGTCCATCCCGGTCCTCTCGTACTAAGGACAGCTCCCTTCAAATTTCCTACGCCCGCGACGGATAGGGACCGAACTGTCTCACGACGTTCTGAACCCAGCTCGCGTGCCGCTTTAATGGGCGAACAGCCCAACCCTTGGGACCTACTTCAGCCCCAGGATGCGACGAGCCGACATCGAGGTGCCAAACCTCCCCGTCGATGTGGACTCTTGGGGGAGATCAGCCTGTTATCCCCGAGGTAGCTTTTATCCGTTGAGCGATGGCCCTCCCACGAGGTACCACCGGATCACTAAGCCCGACTTTCGTCCCTGCTCCACTTGTAAGTGTCGCAGTCAGGCTCCCTTCTGCCTTTGCACTCTTCGCGCGATTTCCAACCGCGCTGAGGGAACCTTTGGGCGCCTCCGTTACTTTTTTGGAGGCGACCGCCCCAGTCAAACTGCCCACCTAACAATGTCCTGTGACCAGATTCATGGCCTCCAGTTAGAACCTCAGTACTGTCAGGGTGGTATCCCAAGGATGACTCCACACAGGCTGACGCCCATGTTTCTCAGTCTCCCACCTATCCTGTACAGACAATACCGAAATTCAATGCTAAGCTACAGTAAAGCTCTACGGGGTCTTTCCGTCCAATCGCGGGTAGCAAGCATCTTCACTTGCACTACAATTTCGCCGGATGTGTTGTTGAGACAGTGCCCAAATCATTACGCCATTCGTGCGGGTCGGAACTTACCCGACAAGGAATTTCGCTACCTTAGGACCGTTA
>NZ_CM143652.1:2722500-2997500 GCF_055081135.1 Clostridium sp. CM036
CTCAAGTTTGGCTTCTTCTAATTGGATAATAATATCCTTTTGTTCCTGTGTATATTTTAAAGTTGAAAATAATATTTCAATTATTTTTTTTCTATTCATAATAAAAACCTCCCATTTTATATCTTCTCTAAATTCTTGACATAAAACAGGAGTAATATTCTATATTTCTTTTCTTCCTTCTAAAGCTTTAGAAAGGGTTACTTCATCTATATATTCTAAATCTCCACCAACGGGGATACCATGTGCAATCCTTGTGACTTTTGCGCCTAAAGGTTTTAATATTTTAGATATATACATAGCTGTAGCTTCCCCCTCTATGTTGGGATTCGTTGCTACTATTACTTCGCTAACTTCTCCATTAATCCTTCTTATCAGTTCTCTTAATTTTATATCTTCAGGGCCCCTTCCTGACATAGGCGATATTGTCCCATGAAGAACATGATAAACCCCATTAAATTCCCTTACTTTTTCCATAGTCATAATATCTTTTGGATCTTCAACTACACATATGGTGCTCTTATCCCTATTAGGGTTAGAACAAATTGCGCAAGGGTTTGTATCTGTAAAACTTCCGCATATAGAACAGTATTTTACGGTCCCTCTAGCTTCTACCAGTGCATGAGCAAACTCTTCTACTTCTTCCTTTGGAAGATTTAGAACAAATAAAGCCAGCCTCTGAGCTGTTTTTCGCCCTATACCAGGCAATTTGGCAAATTCTTCTATAAGTTTTTCTATTGCTACTGGATATAAATCCAATCTAGTCACCTCATAACAATGTAGTTTTTAAGCTACTGTTTATTAGAACATTCCTGGCATGTTCATTCCACCTGTTAATTTACCCATTTCATTACTTGATTCATCTTCTGCTTTCTTTAGAGCTTCATTACAAGCACTCATAATTAAATCTTCTAGCATTTCAATATCATCTGGATCTACTACTTCTGGTTTTATCTTCACTTCAACAAGTTGTCTCTTTCCGTTAGCTATCGCGGTTACCGCTCCACCGCCAACAGATGATTCAAATTTCTTGTCTCCTAAGTCTTTTTGCATATCTTCCATTTGTTTTTGAAATTTTTGAGCTTGCTTCATTAAACTATTCATATTTCCACCCATACCTGGAAATCCACCTTTTGCCATAATAGTTACCTCCTATATATTAGTTATTCAAGTTAATATTATAATATTTATCTCCTCTAGATTTGCAACTACTAAAATTTAATTTAAAAGTTTATAATCTAAAAGGAAACATATTGCTAATCCATTATAACTTTCTATATTATTATATACTAATACCTATAATAATTTCCATTAAATAAATAAATATTTTTTATTAATAATATGCATTTATTCTAGGATCCTAGACTTTATTCATCTAGTACTTCCACAAGATCTTCTCCAAATGTTTCTTTTAGTATATCCTCAGGTGATCTAGCCTGTATTTCATCAGATTCTATAGTATATTTTATTTTTACTGGTTCTTTTAGTGATTCAGAAAATATTTCTTCTATTATATTCCTATTATCCTCTTTCTCTAATCTAATTTTATTAAAGGCATATTGCTTTTCGTAACCTAGTTCTATTACACCTCCATCGCATGACACAATTTCTCCTGTCATTAAAGACGCATATATAACCATATGTCTTCGTGCTTTAAACATATCTAAAATATCCTTAAAAGATTTTTTTACAATGTCGACGGTTAAATTAGAGTTAGCATTATGCTTTTGTACTGGTCTTATTTCTGTTTTTTTATTTGTTTTACCTTTTAAGGGACTACTCTTTTCGGAAACTCTAGGAGTTACACTTTCACATGCTACAGTTATCTTTCCTTGTTTAATTATTTCCTCTAATTTGTTTATTCTAGATAATAGTACTTCTTTTGATGTGTCATACTCTATTTTGCACATTTTAATAACTGCAAGCTCTAAATAAATTCTATTTTGCTTACTCCATTTAGCTTGTTCCTGCGCATCTTGAAGTATCTTTATATTTCTCATAATCTCTTCTACTCTAATTTTAGCTGCTTGCCTTTTTAAAATATATATATTTTCACTGGACATATCTAAAATATCCTCTACATTTTCACTTACTTTAGCCATCAAAAGATTTCTCATATGAGTGGTCATATCTTTTATAAATACATATATATCCTTACCACTAATAACTATTTCATTTATGACCTTTATTGCCCCTTCAATATTCCTATCTATTACACTTTCCGAAAGTTTTATAAGACTCTCAGACGTTACAAGTCCTAACATATCTATAACATTATCATATTCTACCCTGCCGTCATTCATTGATATGGCTTGGTCTAGAACGCTTAGGGCGTCTCTCATTGCTCCATCAGAAATTCTTGATATTAATTTTAAACTATTATCGTCGACAAAAATGCCTTGCTGCTCAACAATTTTTCGAAGTCTTTCAAATATATCTGCACTTTTTATTCTTTTAAAGTCAAATCTCTGGCATCTTGATAGTATTGTTATTGGTAATTTTTGAGGATCAGTTGTGGCTAATATAAATATTATGTGGCTCGGCGGTTCCTCTAGTGTTTTTAAGAATGCATTAACTGCCCCTATGGATAACATATGAACCTCATCTATAATATAAACTTTATACCTAGCTTCCTGTGGTGGATACTGAACATCCTCAATTATATCGCGAATATTATCTACTCCATTGTGTGATGCTGCGTCTAGCTCAGTAACATCTATCG
This sequence comes from Clostridium sp. CM036, assembly GCF_055081135.1. Classification (NCBI taxonomy): domain Bacteria; kingdom Bacillati; phylum Bacillota; class Clostridia; order Eubacteriales; family Clostridiaceae; genus Clostridium; species Clostridium sp. CM036. Next base: position 2,725,220 of record NZ_CM143652.1, read on the forward strand.
CTGTTCCTGCATTTATCTTCTTACACATTTCACATTCATTGCAAGGCTCTCCATGATCCGAATTTAAGCAATTAACCGCTTTCGCTAGTATCTTAGCTGTTGAAGTTTTTCCCGTTCCTCTTGTGCCACATAAAAGATATGCGTGAGCTATCCGCTCGCTATTTATTTGATTTTTTAAAGTTATAGTCACATGCTCCTGACCTACTACATCTTGAAAAGTTTTTGGTCTCCATTCTCTATATAAAGCTTTATACGCCACAAATTTCACCTCTTTTAAGTATGGTATTTGTTTTTATCGCAATTCCTTATTGATTTGTAAACTTAACTATTAAAATCCCGTATTCTCTTATTTAAATAATTATATCATTTAAATCAAAATATTAGTTTATATTTATATAAAAAATAAAATCATATTCCACATGACTAATTTATATTTAACAATTAATTTAAATTTTATTTATAATTCTCAAACAATCGAGTAGGAGCTAAATAATTAATTTATTTAGCGACCTCTCACACCACCGTGCATACCGTTCGGTACACGGCGGTTCAATAGAAATTAATGTTTTAATAAATATGTCTCAGATATAGAAACTAATCCTATATTTTTAAGGTATTTATTGGTCAATGTTTTGTTTAATATAGGGCTATTGGATGTTCTCCAATAGCCTTTCCTTGTATTTGCATATTGCAAAGCTTTATTGTTTGGTATTCCTAATTTAACAAGGTTCCCATATTTTGTTTTAATCTTTTTCCATTGTTTCCAAAAACACATTCTAATTCTTCGCCTTAACCATTCATCAAGTGTTTTAAGAATACTTTTAATGTCTGCAATAGCAAAATAATTTATCCATCCAACTATCACTTGCTTAAGTTTCATAAACCTATATTTCATGCTCATCGCATTACTTCTTGAAGTTAATTCTTTTAGCTTTGCTTTGAATTTGATTATAGGTTTTTGAGGAACTCTCATTCTGTATTCACCTTTTGCTCGGTAAAATGAAAATCCTAAAAATTTAAGTTTCCAAGGTCTATCTACTGTACTCTTTTCTTTATTCACTCTAAGCTTTAACTTTTCCTCAATAAATCTCGTAATACTCTTCATTACTCTATTTGCTGATTTCTCACTTTTGACGTATATATTCGCATCATCAGCATATCTACAAAAGTTTAGTCCTCGTTTTGTTAGTTCTACATCGAGTTCATGTAACATTACGTTACTTAATAATGGGGACAAAGGCCCGCCTTGAGGTGCTCCTTCTTCTGTATTCATAAATACCCCATTTATCATCACTCCACTTTGTAGATACTTTCGTATCAGAGAAATTACTCTACTATCTTTAATATCTTCCGATAGTATCCTTATTAATTTATCATGATTTATCGTATCAAAGTATTTAGAAAGGTCTATATTCACCGTCCATGTATGTCCAGCATTAATATATCCCCTACATTTTTCAACAGCTTGTTTTCCACTTCTTAAAGGTCTAAAACCGTAACTATTATCAGAAAATTTCTTTTCATATATTGGTATTAGAGTTTGTGATATCGCTTGTTGAATAACTCTATCTAATACAGTAGGTATTCCAAGTAGCCTAATTCCACCGTCAGGTTTTGGTATTTCTACCCTTCTTACGGCTAGAGGTCTATATCTACTTTCTAATAATGATTGCCTTAATTCTTGTCCATGCTCTTTTAGATAATGTAGAAGTTCATCTACTGTCAAACCATCAATCCCATGACTTCCTTTATTGGCTTTTACTCTTTTATATGCTTTATTCATATTATCTCTCGATAATATCTGCTCGAGTAAACCATTATCATATTCATTCACATCGTTTCTTCCTTCTTCTGACATAGAGGAAATACTATGCACTTCTACATTACCTTCGAGTTCCACTCTATTCTCTCGTAGAGAGCCTTCTTTATGAAGTTGTCTGCTTTTATCATATTTTCTCGTATCCTTCAAAATTCCAAAACCTCCTATTGTTCAGTCCTTCCCACGCTAACGCGTTTTGCATGGTACTATGACGTCTGCTGACTTCTGATAGTTCAGCCATACATCACTGTATGGGTTGTTATTTCTAAATTCATATCCACAACTTACCTATCAGATCTCCCCGGGTAAGAACGCAATCTTTCACTCCATCTATCTGCTACATTTACACCACTTGTTTCGAATAGTTTTGGGCTTCGTTTTGTATTGCAAACTTACCCACAAGCATATGCCTTATATGTAGTTTCTGTTCGTCAGACCGGAGTTTGGCCGCCAACTTCCTTCAGATTCCATCTCACGATGGACACCCTTGTCTTAAGCTATGCACTTGGCACTATTAACCCGTGCTAGGGACTTTCACCCATTAGATTGCGCCCATGCCGGGCGCACAATAAAAAAGATGCCTTTATAGGCATCTTATATTTTTTATGTAAACCGTACACCTCGCTTCGATATATAAACTATGCGCGTTACCTATACAGTTAGCTCAAACCAGGTTGCTCCACGGCACATGGAAGGTTTCACTTACCGCTGCTTCCTTCCGGATCTCACGGGGTTCATGAATTTCCATTGCGTGGGACCAAGTTCTCAACACCACTTATATAGGGCAGACCACACATTTTATAACCTATGCGAGGAATTCACCCCTGCTGTAGCGGATTGCAGGTTACAGGGCACCGCTAACTCCCCGGCTAGTACGGAAATATAAACTGGTGGAAAAAGAGGGATTCGAACCCTCGGTAGAGTCGCCCCTACACACGCTTTCCAGGCATGCTCCTTAAGCCACTCGGACATCTCTCCATAAATTGTTTTAATCTTTGTATACACATAAGTAGTGCAACATAAATAATTATACTATTAATAAATAGTAATTTCAATAGTTAATTGCTAAAATATTTTTCGAATTTTTTTCTAATCATTAATATTGTATTATCTTATATTTCTCAATCTACTTATATATATACATATTTAAATAATTATTTGTATAATTTATAATGATTATTATAAATTAGTGGCATGAATCCCTTCTCTTACAGTTTATAGCAAGAAATATAACCCATAAAGCAATTCCTACTAAGCTTATTAGCTGTGCTACCCTTAGATCTCCAAACATTAAACTATCAGTTCTTAATCCTTCTATAAAGAATCTTCCTAAGGAATATAATCCTATATAGCTAAAAAACACCGTTCCTCTCTTAAGTGTTTTTGTTAATAAATAAATCAGCAATAACCCTACCATAACATTCCATACTGATTCATAAAGAAACGTTGGGTGATAATAAACTCCTTCTATTAACATTCCATTTTGTATAAAATCCGGGAATTTGCTTATAAAGCCTTGAGTAACCGGCCCACCATGAGCTTCACTATTAAAGAAATTCCCCCATCTGCCTATAGCCTGTGCAATAATTATAGATGGTGCTGCTACATCTACAAATTCTAAAAGATTCTCTTTTTTATATCTTGTATATATTAACGCTGCTATCATACCAAATATAATCCCGCCATGGATAGCAAGCCCACCTTGACGTGTATTGAACACTTCTATTAAATTATCTTTATATTGATTAAATTCAAAAATAACATAATAAGCTCTAGCTCCAATAATCGCTATCGGGAAAGATATTAGTACAATATTTAGAAATTCATCATAATCAACATCTTTTAACTTACAAGTGTAATTTGCCAATATAATTCCAACCATCATTCCTATCGAAATAAGAATACCGTACCATCTAATTGTGAGTCCAAATATATTAAAAGCTATTGGTTCCATAAGTAACCTCTCCTTTTATATTAATATTTCGTCATTTGTTCATAAAACCACTAATACAGATAATAAAAAATCAAGTTTTAAATTGAACTTGACTCTCTATATAAGTCTCATAACAATTGTGTATGACTATGATAAAAAAGTAAAGATAAATATTTAAAATTTAAATAAATAGAGAACTCTATATTATAGAATTCTCTATTTATTTTAAAAACATCCTAGTACATGAGAATAAATAACAACTCATTATACTAACCCATTTTTTTCATATGCCGTGTTTTACTATTTTACATTTATGCTTTTTTCTATGAATTCTTCAACTTCTTCAGCTGTTGGCAAGTTAACAACTTGCTCCGCTAAACTTCTCATTTCGCCTTGAGATATATTTCTAATAATTCCTCTTGCTCTTAAAATAGATATAGGACTCATGCTAAATTCATCTAATCCCATTCCAATTAGAATAGGTACTAATTTAGGATTCCCTGCTACTTCGCCACACATACCAACCCATTTATTTTCTTTATGAGCATTATCTATAACCATTTTTACGAGCCTTAGTAAAGCTGGATGAAATGGAGTATATAAATGTGATATTTTTTCATTCATTCTATCTACCGCAGTTGTATATTGAATAAGATCATTAGTTCCTATACTAAAAAAGTCTACCTCTTTAGCTAATAAATCAGAGATAATCGCTGCTGCAGGTATCTCTATCATAATTCCAACTTCTAAATTTTCATTAAATGCTATATTTTCCTTTTGTAGATCATTTTTTACTCCTTGTAAAATACCCTTTGCTGCTCTTAATTCTTCAATACTAGAAATCATAGGAAACATTATTTTAATATTTCCAAAGGTACTAGCTCTTAATATAGCTCTTAATTGCGTTTTAAATATATCTACCTTATCTAAGCAAACTCTTATAGCTCTATATCCTAAGAACGGATTCATTTCCTTCGGTAACTTCAAATAATCTAATTCCTTATCTCCACCAACATCTAAAGTTCTAATAACCACAGGTTTATTTTGCATTTTTTCTGCAACTTCTTTGTATACTGCATATTGTTCTTCTTCAGTAGGTGCTGAATCCCTATCCATATATAAAAACTCAGATCTAAATAAGCCTACCCCTTCACAATCATTATTGATAACACTTTCTAAATCTTTTGGGGTTCCTATATTAGCAGCCAATTCTACTCTTACTCCATCTGTAGTTATGCTTTTTTTCCCTATTAGTAGGTTTAACTCTTCTTTATTTTTATTATATTCAGCTTTTTTCTCTTTATAAATATTAACTATTTTTTCTTCTGGATTAACATATATCAATCCCTCTTCGCCATCAAAAACAATTAAATCTCCATTTTTTACTTTCTTAGTTATATCTTTTACCGCTACTATAGCTGGTATTTCTAAAGTCTTAGCCATTATAGCAGAGTGTGAAGTTCCTCCACCAATTTCCGTTATAAACCCTAAAACCTTGTTTTTATCTATCTGTGATGTGTCTGAAGGAGTTAAATCATGAGCTACAATTATAACCTCATTAGCTAATTCTTCAAAGTTAACCTCTTCAATGTTCATCAATTTTTTCATAAGTCTACTTGTTACATCCTTGATGTCTGCTGCTCTTTCTTTCATATATGTATTATCCATATTTTCAAACATAGAAATGAACATTTCTGAAACCTCTTTTAGTGCCCACTCAGCATTAACTTTATCATCTTCAATTTTTTTCTCAATCTGGTCAAGCATTTCTGGATCTTCTAATATCATTAAATGAGCTTCAAATATGTTAGCTTCCTTTTCACCTAATTTTTTCAATACGTTATTATATATATTCTGAATTTCACTCTTACTATTTTCCATAGCAGTCTTAAATCTTTTAATTTCTTCTTCATAACTCCAAATCTCTTTCTTCTCTATAATCATTTTCTTTTCTTCTTTTAATATTACTTTTCCTATTACTATTCCAGGCGAAACTCCAATGCCTTTCATTAAATAACCTCCTAATAAGTTAAATTCACTCCTTATAGCAATCTTAAATACTTTACTATCTTAGGAGTGAATTTAACTTTATATATGATTTTTTTAAAGGTTTATAATTTCTTTTTCAATTACTATTCTTAATTCCTCTACAGCCTTAACTTCATCGTCTCCATTAGCAACAATTTTGAGTTTATCGCCTTTTGTAGCTGCCATGCTTAATATATTTATTATACTTTTTGCATTATACTTTTCTTCATCCTTAATTAAAGTTATATGTGAAGTAAACTTTGATGCTTTTTTAGCAACAATGCTCGCTGGTCTAGCATGCAACCCTTGCTCGTTCATCAACACAATTTCAACTTCGTACATAAAAACATCCCCTTTTTAATTTTTATTTTACTTATTTTTATAATTTACACGCTACCCTATATCCCATATAAATACAATGATTTAATCCATTAATACTTTGAATTATTTAACAGCATCCTTCTTTAATAAAAAAATCATAAGAGCTGTTACCATTGTACCAACTACTATGGATACTATATATCCACCTAGATTAGAAACTGCATTAGGAATAAATAATACGAATATTCCACCATGAGGAACTGCTAACCCTGCTTTAAATAGCATAGATAGTAATCCAGTAGTTGCTGAACCCACCATTAATGACGGTATCATTTTAAATGGGTCTGCTGCAGCAAATGGTATCGCACCCTCTGTTATAAATGCAGCCCCTAGTGCCCAAGCAGCTTTCCCCGCTTCTCTTTCTTGTAATGTGAATTTTCTTTTTGCTATAACTGTTGCAAGAGCTATTCCTAGCGGAGGAGTCATCCCTGCCGCCATTACTGCTGCCATTACCATAGAAGTTTGGCCCGCAACTATAGTTCCTGCTCCAAAAGCATAAGCGGCCTTATTAATTGGTCCACCCATATCAATAGCCATCATTAAGCCAATAATAATTCCGAGTAAAGCTGAGTTTGCTCCACTTAAATTACTTAACCAACTAGCCATTCCGGTATTTATTATACCTACAGGTTTTCCTATAACATATATCATTACAAGTCCTACTACCAATGAAGATAAAACCGGTAATACTAAAACCGGCATTAAGCCCGCTAATGATTTTGGTAGTTTTATTGTTTTCTTTAAGAAAACAATAGTATAACCCGCTAGGAAACCTGCTATAATCCCCCCTAAAAAGCCTGCACCTGAAGATAGTGCAATCATACCGCCAACCATACCTGGTACAAGACCTGGTCTATCCGCTATTGAGAACGCTATAAACCCTGCCAATATTGGAATCATAAGTGCCATGGCTGAATCTCCACCAATTTGCATTAAAGCTGCTGCAATACTACCTTCTTCTTTAAACGCTAGTATTCCAAAAGCAAATGAAATTGCAATTAGAATTCCCCCCGCTACTACGAAAGGAATCATATAAGAAACCCCTGTCATAAGGTGCTTATAAGGACCTTTTTTCTCAGTAGTTTTTTCTTCTTTAATATCACTGACTTTTTCTGAATCTTTTTTATTTTCTACTTTTATATCTATCGCTCTTTGTATAAGCCCCTTTGGGTCTTTAATTGCATCTTTTACCCCAACTTCAATTATACTTTTCCCTGAAAAACGTTCCTTTGAAACGTTAGTATCTGCTGCAATTATTACTACTCTAGCTTCCTTTATATCTTCCTGCGTCAACTGGTCTTCTGCACCTACCGAGCCTTGAGTTTCCACCTTAATCTCTATGCCCATTTCCTCTCCTGCCATTTTTAGAGCTTCAGCCGCCATATAGGTGTGCGCTATTCCTGTTGGACACGAAGTTATAGCTACATATTTCATGAACTCTCCTCCTTTTAAATTGTTGGCTAATGTTTATTTTTCTAGTAAAGTAATTATTTCTTCAGGGCTACTAGCGTTCATCAAACTATCTCTTAATTCTTTATGCATCAATTTTCTAGAAATTTGGCTTAATATCTTTAAATGCTCATTACTTGATTCTTCTGGTACAGCTATTAAAAAGAATACATGAGCTAGCTCATCATCCATAGACTTATAGTCAATGCCGCCTGTGCTTCGTCCAAATACCAATGCCGGCTCTTTAACTCCACTACTTTTACCATGGGGAATTGCTATTCCCATACCTATACCTGTTGAAAATTCTTTTTCTCTATCTATTACAGCTTGTAGATATTTATCTTTATCTAGTAACTTACCATTTTCATCTAAAATTTTTACCATCTCATTTATTACAGCCTCTTTTGTTTTACTAGTAAGTTCAAGTTTAATTAGATTAACACTTAATAATTCAGTTATATTCATTAATAATCATCCTTTCTATAGGTAATTTATAGTTACTTGCTTTTTTAGTTTCTCTATGTCAGCAAATCTTCCTGTTTGTGTTCCCTCAGTCATTACATTAGCTGTACTTGTTGCACATGCTAGCTTTATAGTTTCTTCAAAGCTATAATTATTCTCAATTGCTACAGCCATTGCTGCGACCATAGAATCTCCAGCCCCTACTGTACTTTTAACTTCTACCTTTAAACCATTTACTTTTGCAACTTTATCACGACTTATGAATATAGATCCTTCTGAGCCTTTCGAGATCACTACATATTTTACTCCATACTCTAATATTTTTTTAGCAGTTTCAATAATTTCATCTTCGCTATTAATGCTGACACCAAAAGCTTTTTCAAGTTCATCAATATTTGGCTTTACCATATATGGACCAGCTTTAATTCCCTGCATTAACACATCGCCATCTGCGTCCAATATAACCTTGCCACCCTTGCTTTTTATATCTTTAATTATTTCACCGTATATATCACCGCGCACTCCACTTGGAACGCTACCTGAAAGAACTACTAGAAAATTTCCCTGGCAATATCCCACGATTTTCTGTTTTACATTAGTAATATCTTCTTCTACTAAACTAGGACCACTTTCGTTTATATCTGTATGTGTATTATTAATCTTATCAAAAATCTTTAAATTAGTCCTAGTTTCACCTTTAACAGATAAAAATTCATTTTTAATATTTAAATCATCTAAATAATCTTTTATTTGATTTCCACTGTTCCCACCTAAAAAACCTAAAGCTAAGCTTTTATGTTGTAATTCCTTAATAACTTTAGATACATTGATACCTTTACCTCCAGCATCAATTCTTGTAGACACAATTCTATTAACACTACCAATTTTAAATTCATCTATTTCAATAGTTTTGTCTATTGCTGGGTTTAGAGTCACTGTTATTATCATTTTTTCACCGCCATTTATTTTGCTGTCATAATTTGTACACCTTTTTCTTCAAACTTTTCTAATAATTCATTATCTAATTGATTATCCGTTATTATTATATCAACACTATCTAAATCAACGATTTTGGCAAAATAAACTGTACCAAATTTAGTATGGTCACATAATAATATAGTTTGCTTTGCAATTTTTATCATTTCTTGTTTTGTGCTCGCTTCAATAATATTGGGAGTAGTTAGCCCATTAATAATGCATACACCATTAGACCCCATAAATGCTTTATCTACTCTGAAATTTTTAAGTGTATTATCTGATACTGGTCCTACCATAGCTCTCGTTTCCCATCGCAATGTACCTCCAGTAACAATCACCTCTACATCTCGCTTTTTAGAAAGTTCATAGGCTACATCTACAGAATTTGTTAAAACCGTTATATCTTTAGCTGTTATATACTTAGCAATACTAAGAGTAGTCGTCCCTGCATCTATTGCTATTGTATCTCCATCTACTATCATTGATGCAGCAATCTTTCCAACAGATTCTTTTTCATCATAAAACTTATCTACTTTTTCTGAAAAAGTGGGTTCAAATTTAGTATTGCGGTTTAGTATAGCCCCCCCATGTACTCTTTTTATAAGTTCATCTTCTTCCAATTCTTGAAGATCACGTCTAATTGTAACTTCTGACACTTCATATAGCTGCGATAAATCGCATACTTTTACTTTTCCATACTTATTTAAACTATCTAATATTTTTGATTTTCTTTCTTCAGCAAACATAATTTCAATCTTCCTTTTATCATATTTGGGATAACAATGTACGTTTGTATTCGTATTTGTTTCATTTGCTTTCGCTTGTGTTCATTTTAATATATTATGATAACGTTGTCAAGCTATATAAACTATTTTAAATTTAAATTTTATAATTCTAGACTATGAATAAAAATATCCTTCAAAAACAAAAACGAAACCCTTTGGCTTCGCTTTCATTATATCGAGCTATATAGTTTTTCGCCTATTATGCGTTATTTTGTTCTTTCTCTAATTCTTGTTTTAGTATCTCCTCAATTTTAGGAGTACATCTATGCCCATTGCATCCGCCTGTTCCCGCCCCTGTAGCTTTTTGAACTTCCTCTACAGTTCTTGCACCATTTTGTATAGCTTTTTTTATTGTAGACCTCGGTATTGCCTTACATAAACATGTTTTTGTAATTTTATCCATTATTTCATTGTTTATATTCTGTTCCATGATGTTTTCCTCCTTTTCCACTATCTTTTATCTTTAAAAAAATCAGTCAATAAATTACCACATTCCTCGGTGTATAACCAATTTATTTCTGTCCAGTGATTTAAATCATCATTTTGAAGAACATTTATAACTGACCCACAAGCCCCTACGCTAGGATCAAAGATGCCTATATATAATTTGCTTATCCTAGACTGTAATATAGCACCTGCACACATAGGGCATGGTTCTAACGTTACATACATATCACATCCAGTTAATCTCCAACTTCCTATTACTTCACAGGCTTTTTTTATAGCTAAAACTTCTGCATGGGCCGTAGCATCTTGAAGCGTTTCTCTGAGGTTGTGCGCCCTAGCAATTATTACATTGTCTTTAACTATAACTGCACCTACAGGTACTTCCCCTAATAATAATGATCTTTTGGCTTCTTTTAATGATTCATTAATAAAATGTTTTTTCATTTAAACCCCTTTGTTATATAAATAATTATTTTTAATAATTTTTATTTCCCGGTAAATAAAAAAACTAGCAAAGTATTACTTTACTAGTTTTTGGTGCACACGAGAGGAGTCGAACCTCCGACCTTCCCCTTAGGAGGGGGACGCTCTATCCAGCTGAGCTACGGGTGCATATTTTATTTCTACCTAACCATAATATTACACTTTTATAAGTATGTCAACCTATAGATAAATTAAAACACAAATTTTATATTAATTATTAAAAATCTTATAGTGTTTATTTATTATTAGAATTTTAATACAGTTAATAGTATATACTGTATACTATATACTATTAACTGGAGGTGTTCTAATTGAATAATGATATAAAAAATTTTTTCCTCGCTGGACTAGGATCTGCAGCATATACTTATGAAAAAGCTACAAATCTAATAGATGATTTTGTACAAAAGGGTAAATTAACCTTAGAAGAGGGTAAGAATTTATCTGAAGAACTAAAAAGAACCGTAAAAGGAAAAAAAGAAGAATCTAAAGTTTTTACAGAAGAAGAAAAGCCTTTGACAAAAGAAGATATGTTATTACTCCTTTCAGAAATGAGCTTTGCAACTAAAGAAGATATTGAAACTTTGAATAAAAGATTATCAAATTTAGAAACCCTTCAGCCATAAATTCACAAATGAAAGTCAAATGAAAGTCCTGCTATTCTTTCAGGTCTTTTATTTTTAAGTGAGGTATAAAATGCGACGTAATTCTGTTAATCGATTTAGAACAATTATTAAAGTTCTTGGCTCTTATGGCTTTGGATATATTATAGACTCTAAATTTAACAAACAAAATAAACTCCCTGAAAATTTAAGGAAAGCCTTTGAAGAGCTTGGCCCTACTTTTATAAAGATTGGCCAAATATTGAGTACTAGACCAGATTTATTACCCTCAGCTTATATAGTAGAACTGTCAAAGCTCCAAGATAGCGTACTTCCAGAAAACATTGAAACCATAAAAAAAGTATTCTTTGATCAATTTGGAAAATCAACAACTGAGTGTTTTCAAAAGTTTTACGAAGAACCTTTAGCCTCTGCATCTATTTCTCAAGTGCATAAGGCTACCTTAAAGGATGGTAGGGATGTAGTAGTTAAAATACAAAGACCAGATATTGCAAAAAAGATGAAATTAGATATTTCTATACTCGTTCGTATAATAAAATTCACAAAAACAAAATTCTCTGATTCACCAATCGACCCTGAAGAAGCCTTACATGAAATACTTTTAGCAACTGAACTTGAGCTTGATTTTAACAATGAAGTTAAAAATATAAATAACTTTAAAAATCTCAACAAAGATGTTGCATTTTTATATGTACCTTACGTGGTTCAAGATTTATCTAGTACTAGGGTTTTAACTATGGAAAGAATTTATGGCTTTAAAGTAGATGATATGAAAAAGCTCCTAACTTTTCATTATGATCTTGATGATTTAGGTAAGAAATTAGCTTTATCTTACTTAAAACAAGTTCTACAAGATGGCTTTTTTCACGGAGATCCACACCCCGGAAATATATTTATATGCGAAGGTAAAATTTGTTTTATTGACTTTGGAATTATGGGGAGTCTCTCGAATTCATTGAAATCAACACTAAATGATATGATATCAGCTGTTGTTCTTAATGACATAAATAAAATGATTTCATCTCTTTTATCTATAGGAATAAAAAAGGGCTATGTAGATAGAAATAAACTATATGAAGACTTAGATTATCTAATTGTAAATTATCTTTCAGTTTCTTTAAACAACATTCAGATTTCCGTTATGCTCTCTGAAATCTTTAATATAGCTAAACAAAACAATATTCGTCTACCTCGTGATTTTACACTTCTAATAAGAGCTCTTGTAATTTTAGAAGGTGTAATAGCAAGTATCGCTCCTGATATAAAAATAATAGATATAGCTATCCCTTATGTAAAGGATAATAATAAATTTTCTTTATTAAAAAATCTAGATTCTAATACTTTACTTATTTATACATATTCATTTATAAAAGATTCATTTAAACTTCCATCAAAAATTATAGAATTATCTGAAAGTCTAATAACGGGAAGAGCTAAACTTCAATTAGAACATAAAAATTTAAACGCTCCTATAAATGAATTAAATAAAGGTATAAACCGATTAGTTTTTGGCCTTATTATTTCTTCAATGATTATAGGATCTTGTACAATTTTAAATTCTAATATAGGGCCTAAAATATATAACATATCACTTATTGGTATAACTGGTTTTTTGGCTGCGGCATTTATGGGCTTTTGGTTATTAATCTCTATAATAAAATCCGGCAAATTATAACATAAACTATAAAAACGAGGTATTTTTATGATTAAGTATTACAATAGAAAACAAAATAAATATGAAATTGAAAAGGTCGCTGGTGAAAAGTATTTAAATTGGTCTTATTCCTCTCCTTCTGGAAAAGGACTAGTTGAGTTATTACTTAAGAAAAAGCTATTTTCAAAATTATATGGTTATTACTGCGACACAAAAATAAGTTCTAGAAAAATCAAAGATTTTATTAAAGATTTTGATATTGATATGTCTTTATACACTAAGACTTATAATGAGTATTCGTCTTTTAATGATTTTTTTATAAGACCTTTAAATACAAGTGCCCGAATAATTGATAAAAATAATAATGCTTTAATCTCGCCTTGTGACGGCAAAATTTTGGCTTACGATAATATTAACTTGAATGATTTAGTCCAAGTAAAAGGCTTTACTTATTCGCTTAAAGAACTACTCCAAGATAATGAAGTATACAATTTGTACGATGGAGGTACCTGCTTAATCTTTAGATTATGCCCAACTGATTATCATCGCTTTCATTTTATTGATGATGGTGTCTGTAGCGATACAACTAGAATCAAAGGTCATTATTATTCTGTAAACCCTATAGCATTAAAAAATATAAAAAAATTATTTTGTCAAAATAAAAGAGAATGGAGCATTTTTCACTCAGATAACTTTGGTGATGTTATTTGCATGGAGGTTGGTGCTACTTGCGTAGGTTCAATTCTTCAAAGTTATAGTACAGATGCCAAAATTACAAAAGGAGAGGAAAAAGGGTACTTCAAATTCGGTGGTTCCACTGTAATCCTGTTTTTAAAAAAAGATGTCGTAAAAATTCATGAGGATTTACTAAACCAAACACAATTAGGTTTTGAAACTTCTGTATTAATGGGAGAAGAAATAGGACTGAAATAACTTTTCAGTCCTATTTTTTTATGCATAATTAGTTCTTAACTTTAAATTTAGATTTTTCACATTTAGATCCTTAGTCATTGGAACTGGTGCAGTTTTTTCTTTGGTGCCATATAGCCATTAACAAAGGGTGTACGGTACACCATTTGCAGCATCTCTGTTCACATATGGAATTATTCTTCATTTTTATATTTTATACAACCTTCAAAAAAAACGACAGAACCCAGTAACTATTACAGTTACTGGGTTCTTATGGTGCGTCGGACAGGAGTCGAACCTGCGACCAACTGGTTCGTAGCCAGCTACTCTATCCAACTGAGCTACCAACGCATATATATCATTACTATATTACCATATTATATGCTAAGAGTAAAGATTTATTTACAAACTTTTATTTACAAAATCTTCTCTAAGAATTCCCATAATAATTACATCCCTATAATTCCCATAGGAAAAGCAAGTCTTTCTCTTCTTTCCTTCTTCTATAAACCCACATTTTTTATAACATTGAATTGCTCTTAAATTAAAATCTAGTACTTCGAGCTCTACTCTATGCGCAGCAATATCCATGAATAAATATTTTAACAAAACCTTTACAGAATCTTGCCCATATCCTCTATTCCAAAAGTTTTGACCTACAGTTATACCTAATACATATACATTTTTACTTTCACTAATTTCTCTAAACGTTATATATCCTACAACTACGCCTTTTCCATTTATAATGCTAAGATATTTCTTATCAAGATTAATAAACTTATTAAAATTATTTAATATATCCTCTTTAGATGGAGGCAATCTAAAATTACCATCAAGTCTCCTAACCTCTTCATCAGCCCAAATATCATAAAATATATTCAAATCTCGTCTCTCTACACATCTCAATAATATTTTATTACCTTTTAACATATTTTAGCCTTCTTTATTATTTTAATACTATAATTATACCTTTTATTTACTTTTAATTCAATAATCAAATTACTTATTTTGTAATATAACGATTTTTTAGTGGGCGTATAATTCACCTTGTAGTTATTCAATAAAGTAAAAAAAGTATCTAACAATTGTTAGATACTTTTGGTGGAGAAAGAGGGATTTGAACCCTCGCACCAGTTTCCCAGTCTATACCCTTAGCAGGGGCACCTCTTTAGCCACTTGAGTATTTCTCCATGGCTTAATTTTATGTCGTTAAAAAATGGTGGAGGAAGTGGGATTCGAACCCACGGTACGCTTTCACGTACGTCGGTTTTCAAGACCGGTGCCTTAAACCAACTCGACCATCCCTCCATATCTTAACGACAAGGTTAATTATATCAGCATGTTGATATCCTGTCAATATTTTTTTGAAAACATTTACCAACATAATATATTATGTGAAAATAAAAAACATCTAACAAACGTTAGATGTTGCTGGTGGAGAAAGAGGGATTTGAACCCTCGCACCAGTTTCCCAGTCTATACCCTTAGCAGGGGCACCTCTTTAGCCACTTGAGTATTTCTCCATAGCTTAATTTTATGTCGTTAAAAAATGGTGGAGGAAGTGGGATTCGAACCCACGGTACGCTTTCACGTACGTCGGTTTTCAAGACCGGTGCCTTAAACCAACTCGACCATCCCTCCATATCTTAACGACAAGATTTATTATATCAGCATAAACATCACCTGTCAACACATTTATATTTCATGCCATAAACTTCAATTTCATATACTATAATAAATAAACAACTTAATATTAAATACTTAAGTTGCTCATTTATTATTATGATATAAATTAATAATTTAAATACTTATTTTGAAATTAATGTTTTTTGTCCCATATACTTCACTAAAACATTTGGAATAGTTACTGATCCATCTTCATTCTGGTAGTTTTCAAGTACTGCAGCTAATGCTCTTCCAATAGCTACCCCTGATCCATTTAGTGTATGAATATAATTAGCTTTATCCTTTTTATCATCTTTATACTTAATGTTGGCACGCCTTGCTTGGAAATCCTCGAAATTACTACAGCTTGATATTTCAACATACTTGTTGTAGCTTGGCATCCAAACCTCGATATCATATTTAAATGATGCTGTAAATCCTAAATCGCCTTTACATATCTTAACTATTCTATAAGGTAATTCAAGTCCTTGTAATACTGACTCTGCATCCATAAGTAACTTTTCAAGCTCTGCATATGAATCCTCAGGCTTTGTGAATTTAAGAAGTTCTACTTTATTAAATTGATGTTGCCTTATAAGTCCTCTACTATCCCTTCCTGCTGAACCTGCTTCTTGTCTAAAACAAGCACTATACGCAACATGCTTTATAGGAAGATCTTGACCACTTAATATCTCATCTCTATAAATATTTGTAACAGGTACCTCTGCTGTCGGTATTAAGAAATAGTCTGTATTAGCCACTTTAAAAGCATCTTCTTCAAACTTAGGTAATTGACCCGTACCGATCATACTTTGTCTATTAACCATATATGGAGGCAGTATTTCTGTATACCCATTGTTATCCACATGAAGATCTAAAAAATAACTTATTAGTGCTCTTTCAAGCCTTGCTCCGAGGCCTTTATATACTGTAAATCTTGAACCCGTAATCTTTGCGCCTCTTTCAAAATCTAAAATATCATTGTCTGTTCCCAAATCCCAATGCGCTTTAGCTGCATAGCTGAAATGTTTAGGCTCTCCCCATTTTTTCACTTCAACATTATCTTCCTCGGTATCCCCTTCTGGCACATTTACACTCGGTATGTTTGGGATACTTAACATAATATTTTTAATTTTTTCATTTACTTCATATAGCTCAATATCAAAATTTTTAATTTCATCTGAAAGTTTTTTCATTTGGGACATAATTTCTTCTACATTTTCTCCACTTTTCTTAAGCTTTGGTATAAGCGCAGATTGAGTGTTCCTATTATTTTTTAATTCTTCAACCTCAACTAATATATCCCTTCTTGCTTTATCAAGAGATACCACTTCATCAATTACTGATAAATCAAAATTTTCCCCTCTATTTTTCATTAATTTTTTTATTTCTTCTGGATTATTTCTTATTCTTTTCAAATCTAACATGACTATTCCTCCTTAAATATTATTAATTATTTATTCTTGTAAAATTTTAATTAAGTATTTCTTTCAATATTTTTTGTGCAAATAATATCAACTCCAGTATTAAGTACGTTTTTACATACTATATCCCCTATTTTTATAGGAGGACCTACATGTATCCTGCTTAATGCTTTTGAGCATTCGATCCATAACTTCTTACTAATAGGTTTACTACTTTTTACTGGAACTACATTTCGTAATTTAGATCCTTTTATTCTAACTAAAGTTGTTAATATTGCTTTAGTTTCATTAAATTTGCAATCAGTTTTTTCGCTCAAATAAAATCATCTCCTACATACTATCAAATTCTTTTATTCTATATAACACAATATTAGAATTTTTTGAGTCCTTAACTATCTCTGTCATTTTATTATTGGTTTCTCTTGCTAAAATAGAAACAATCTTGTTTAAACAATGTGATCCTTGACAATTTCCAAATGCAGCACCGGTTCTTCTTTTAACTCCTTCTACCGTCCGTGCACCTAAAGGTCTCCTTATAGCATCCACTATTTCACCTTCAGTTACTTTTTCACATCCGCATATTATATTACCATATTTTTTATCTATCTTAATAATACTTTTTCTTTCCTCGTCACACAATTCTCTAAACTTATAGTACTCACGCCTTTTATCATTGAAATCTTTTTTGAGCTTGCATTCCATCTTGCTCACTACACTCTCACATACAATGCTTGCTATAGCAGGTGTCATAGTAACTTGACCGTAGTGCTTTCCTTTAATCTGAATAAGTCCATCATCTATACCGCTATCATCAATTATCATAGGCTCTTCGAAAAAGGGCCATTCTAAAAACATTTTAACATCCATATCGTCTAGACCATTTGTTATCTTGGATACCCTATTTACTATTTCATCATAACTGACATTCTTTTTTGTATCAAAAGCAGCTACAGTATCGCCCTCCATAGTTGGAATTGTATACATACTTTCCCCTTTAACATTAATCATAAATAATGCATGCGAAAATCTTGCTTTTTTATCATTGTCTAAAAGTATATACTTTGATATTCCTTCATTATTATTTACATGAAGTTTTTTTTCATTTACTATACTGTAATTTTCTGAAGGTGTTGTATTTATTACCATTTTGCAAGTGAATTTATTTTTATTAGTAACAACTCTAAATCCTTTTGATATTTCTTGAATATCTATTACTTCTTCTTCTAATTTAAATTTTACACCATTATCAAATGCCACTTCGCCATAAGATAATGCTAAATCAAATGGACAAATTACCCCCGTATTTTTAGAATATAACGCTTTTTTAACATCTATATTTAAGTTTTGTTCCATTTCATATATGTATTCTGGGTCTAAAATAAATACGTCCTTCGTGCCTCGCTCTATTGCTCTATTATATATTTTTTTGATTATTTCAACCTCTTCATCAGTTTGAGCAATTATTAAGGAACCGCACCTTTTAAAGGGAACATTAAATTTAGCACTTATAGTATCCATCATTTTATTACCCATACGTTCAAGCTTTGCAGTTAAAACATCTTCACTTTCAATACCATTATATATCATAGCAGTGTTTATTAATGCTACATCATCCGCTATATCATAGTCTTTTTCAATAACAGCTATATTAAGATTATATTTTGAGATCTCATAAGCAACTGCACATCCAATTATTCCTCCGCCCAAAATAAGTACATCATAGTCCATCGTAACCCTCCAGCATAAAACAAAACTGTTTTAATTTACATTATTATTATATCCTTTTTTAAACATGTGACTCAATATGTTAAATTTTTTCCTAATTTCACTAAAAAAGAAGAACAGTCATCCATTCTTCTTTTCGCCCGTATTTTAGACGTAATTGTTATTTGATGGATATTCAATCTCTTATACTATAACAAGAAAGCATTTTTTTTAAACTTTCTTTATTTATAGGTTTATTTAAAATGAAATCAACATTATTCATATCTTGACCTTCAAAAGATCCCACCCAACCTGTCATTAAGCAAAAATATGTCTGATTGTTTATTTTTTTAACTTTTTCAGCAACTTGAAACCCATTAATACTCGGCATGGTAAAATCACATACAATTATATCATATTTTCTCCTTTGTAACTCTGAGTCTAAATTTTCACATCCACAAGCCTTTGTTTTACATTTAACAATTGATTTTATCATACTAGCAACAACATTTCTTATTTGCTCCTGATCATCGATAACAAGAATGTTGCCTTCAAAATCAATTACATCCCTTAATCCTACGTCATCACTTTTAGTTATTTTTTCACATAGGGGTAATTTAATAATAAAAGAAGTTCCTACATTTTGTTTGCTTTCAATTTCCATGCTCCCTTTATGTGAAAGTATTATATTATAAGAGATACTTAATCCAAGCCCTGAGCCATCATTACCTTTTGTTGTAAAAAACGGTTCAAATATTCTTTTTTGAATCTCTTTTTTCATTCCCATTCCACTATCTCTTATTTCTATAATAGCCATATTAGCTTTATTTTTAGTAATGAATTCTATTTTACCACCTTTTGGCATAGCATCTATAGCATTTACTATTATATTTATAAATACCTCTCTTATTTCTGTTATATTTCCTTGCATCTCCTCATTAGATTTTAATGATTTAATTATGCTTATTTTTATTCCTTTAAAACTACTTCCTGTTAGCCATTTACTTTTAGTTAAATCTATTGCATCTGAAATTACATTATCTACACTAAAAATTTCAAAATCATTATCTTTTCCATTACATTTTTGGGTTAATTTTTTAACCTTATTAGTAATATTGATTCCATCATACGCACATATTTCTATAATGCTAATCAACTTCAAATTTTCTTTTTCCTTAGTTTTATCCTTTAAAAGTTGAACAGAGCCTACAATTGGTGTAAGTATATTATTTATATCATGAGTTATTCCCGCAGCCATTTCTCCCATAGCTCTCAGTTTTTCGTTTTGTATTAGTCTATTTCGCATATCAGAAAATCTTTTTTGATCCTGTATTAAATAAAATGCAGTTTTACATATTGATTTTAAATGTTCTATGTTATTTTTAGATAGCTCTCTATTATTTTTATATCTTCCTATACATATTACACCCTTAGAACTATCATAATATTCTACATTAATAGCCATATAGCTTACTATGCCTAATAACTTGAATTTTTCTACTAATTCTGAGTCCTCTATTTCACTTAAATTTAATAATGAATCTCCATTACTATTTAATACCATTTCATTGAAGCTATTAATATAATGGATCGTTTTTATATCCTTAATCAAATAATATTTATGTTTTTTAGTGATCCCATAATAATTACCCAATTCTATCGCATTTTTTTGCTCTTTAACTGAACTATGTAAAATACAAAAATCTACATCACATACAGCCTTAATTTTATTCATTACGATTTCTCTGAATTCATTTTCATCTGTATTTTGGGGTATATCTGAAAAAATATCATTAAATAAAACTAAATTTTTATTCTGATATTTTAGTTGTGAATTAGACTGAAGCATCCAAATTGCTTTTTCTATTTCACCCTTATTTTTAAATTCCATTTCTTTATTTCTATCTATAATAATTAATGTTTGAAATAAATTGCTAAATCTATGCAATTCATTGAAGTTATATACATTATTGTTAATGTATATCATATTAGAAATATTATCTTTTGAACACTCTATTATTTTTTGAACACATTTAATTAAAACATCTACTTTTCCAACTCTTCTAATTACATTTTTAAAATCCCATACTATTCTCAATTTTTGTCTAACAACAAAAATAATATCTAAAAACTCTCTATAGTCATAATCAAAAGTATCAATATTATACGTTTTTATTTTAAAGATACCTTCATTTATATTATGCCTTATGAAGTCTTCATCACCATCAAAGTTTTTTTCAATATTTTTATAGAATATATCATCTGTAAAAAATATTATTTTTTCTCCGTTTATAAGAGCATCTGAAATATTTTTTATTATTACTTTAGGTAAATTATTAATATTTAAAGAATCTGTACCTATACACAATGAATTTTTACCAGCCTTATACAAATTATTATTTGTATATTTCATAACATAACCCCCATACCCCTTACACTCTTATATATATAAACTTATTCGACATTTTATTTCAAATTCCTTTGTTTTATACAATATTTATCTCACTCTATATATTTTTACATAACGCAAAACAAATTATACTATAAAAGTAAGGACATACAACAATATATGTCCTAAGATAACATTCCATGATAATACAATGTAACATAATCCTATTTAAAACTGAGGAGGTTTTAATATGATTGATTATGTTAACTATATTTAAATATATTTTACTCACTTATTTTATTTAATGTATCACCTAATTGTTTTATAAATATCCCATATTCAGCCCACTTACCATTTTTTTGAGCTTCCAACGCCTTGTTATAAATTTCTTTAGCAATTTTTATATTTTCCAATGATTTTTCATCTAAATTTGATTTTTCTTTAGTTTGGGATATATTATTTTTGTCTGTATAATCAAATATTTGTTCAAGCGCTAACTCTATATTATCAGCTAAAACTATTTTATCACCATAAGACACTATAACCTTTTTCATCTCTGGTATGCTTTTCTCGCCTTTAGCTCTCAAATACATAGGCTCTACATAAATCAAAGAATTTTTAATTGGTATAATTAATGTTTCTCCAAATTGGACTTGTGAACCTTGTGTATTCCAAAGTGATAATTCTTTTGATATTATAGTGTCCTGATTCATCTTTTGTTTAAATAGTACAGGGCTATATACTGTTTGCTTCGGTGGGAATTTATATAAAACCATTTTCCCATAATTGTCCCCATCCATCCTTGCTGCCAATAACGATACCATGTTATCTCGCCCTTTAGTGTTGAAGTATTCAAGTAAGATCATTTCTTCTGTGCTTTCATTCGGTAGTTTCATTATTACATAAGAAGCTTTGTTTTTTTCATTTTTACCCTCAACCTTCTCTTTGTTAGTTGCTATAGACCACACATCATCTCCGTTATAAAATACTCCAGGATCAGTTATGTGGTATTTACCAAGTACATTACATTGTAAATTAAATAAGACTTCTGGATATCTAAGATGTTCTTTTATACCACTAGGAACTGTCTCTGAATGCTTAAATAGTTTTGTAAATATCTTTGAATAATTATTTGCTATAGGATCCTTTTTATCAACTATATAAAATTCAGGTATTCCATCTACTGCGTCAATGACAACTTTAATTGAATTCCTCATATAATTCACACCATTTTGTGGCTGTGAAAACGGATATCTATCGGAGGTTGTATATGCATCTATAATCCAGTATAATCTTCCTTCGTTAATTACAATGTATGGATCACTATCATATGTTAAAAATGGAGCAATTTTTTTTACTCTTTGAACTATATTTCTATCAATTAATATTTTACTATTAGAAGTTATATCGTTGGATAATAAAAACTGAGTACTTTTTTTATTTATTGCAAATAAAATTCTATTTGCGACGCTCATCTTTATTCCAGCCTTTCCATCATAGTTATTAATTTGGTTTTCTCCACCCTTAGGATAATCTAACTCTCCAATTTTTGTATTGACTATACTATAATCATTGGTACTTTCACCAAAATATATTCTAGGATTATCTGTTTTTATACTTGTTTTATTTTCTAAAGGTATATTATTAATCACAAAATCCGGCTGACCTTCACTTGTTACAGAGTTTACCTTACTCATAGCCACACCGTATCCATGAGTATAAACTAGATGTCTATTTTGCCAAGTATTTGAATTGTCTTTTAATGACTCTAACTCAATTTCTCTTGGTGCAATAAATACTTGATTGTATTTCCCATTTATATTATATCTATCAATATCTAAATCATTAAATCCATAATAAAACCTCATATATTGAAATTGATTATAAAATTCTAATGCTGGTTTAAAAGAGTTTATTTTTATATTATCAATAGTATCTTTATTAAAATTAATATCCTCTTTCGTTAAATCATTTTTTATTTCAAATGGAACTTCTCCTATGGTGGCTAAATTAAAAGCTTTTCTCGTATTGTCTATATTATATTGAATATATGGTTTTTCTAAAGTTTTTTCATTCGATTGAACTTGAAACTTTTGAACTAGATTTGCTGTTATATGTTCCCCAAAAATTAATGCAACAACCACAATAACAGATATAATCACAGGCTTTGTTTTATATTTTAGTATACTTATAAATGTAATTATGGCTGCAATTAAAGATACCACCGCTATTGTTTGGTAAAACCTTAAGGTTACATGTATATCTGTATATCCTGCTCCAAATACTATTCCTCTTGGCGAGTATACTAGATTCCAAGCTTTTACTAAGTATCCAAGAGCTACCAGCATAAATATTAGTGAAGACACTATGGAAAGCTGCCTTCCTGCAAATTTAGTTATTCCACTCTTAAAGTTTTTAAGTTTAGAAAATATATTTTCTTTATTGGAATGTAATATATGATCCTTAGCAGTTAATGTAATGTATATTACTATAGTAATAATTACTAATACTACTAGCAAAGTTATGAACATTCGATATAGTGATTCAATTAATGGAAGTTTGAATATAAAAAATGAAATATCTTTTTTAAATAATGGGTCTACAGTATTAAAACTTGTAGCATTCGCGAACTGCAGTATTGTATACCAATAGTTAGAAGCAAAGGTAATCGAAACTATAAAAGAGATTATAACATTTATAAATATAATAATTTTGCGTTTTAATCTTTCTTTATTTTTATTCACTTCAACAACCTTTTTCCATCTTAAAATACTACTTTTAAATGTTTTATAATACATCCATATTGCAATATAACTCACCATAAACACTGGTATCATTAACTTTAAAATTGATGTTAATTTAGTAAAATATACTGATAAATATCCTACTTCCTTAAACCACTGTATGTTTATAGCAAAATTAATTATGTTACCTAAGAAAGCTAAAAGTATTACTATTATTGCTATAATGATAGCTACGGTCTTTTTTCTTTTCGTAAAAAATCACCTCTTATCTAATTTTAGTAATTTAGCTAACTTTGAATATTTTGTTTCAATTGCACCAACTGGGCATAATTCCTGACAACAAAAACATCTAATACATTCATGCATATTCCATTTAGGATTTAATATGTCTCCTTTTAGTACCATCTCAATCGCCGCAGGCTTCTCTGGACATACCTCAGCACACCTTCCACACCCTATGCATTTTTCTTTAATTAGGGTTGGGTTTGGTGCTATCATTTCTCTTAGAAAATTAGTTACCCCTGGGTTTATAAAATAAAAGTTACCTCCCTTCCTACATAGTTTAAAATCTTTTGCTTTCATAGATTCTAAGTCTTCACCAAGTATGTTTATATCCTTTGAAAGTACTACTCCCCATTTGCTATCATATGCTTCTTTTAAAACAGGTGTATCCAAAGGATCATCGTAACCTATAAGTCTAACGGCAGTGGAATCCACAGCTGTTAAGCTCTGTCCCATAATTAAAGTATTCATTTTATATGGCTGTCCACTTTTAGGTCCATTACCTTCCATAGCAATTATACCGTCTAAAATAGCAAAATTAGTCCCAACGGCCGTATTCAAATCCAAAAGCATCTTGCAAAAATTATTTGCATCAGGCATTCTTGTATGCCAAGTTGCTTTTTGCGCTCCTGGTATACAACCAAATTGATTTTTTACAGCTCCTGTATAATAGGCCATAGCATGTGTTTTAAGTTTTGGCAGTGATATAACAACGTCTGCCTCATAAGCAGCTTTAGAGATATTCCAAGATTTACATAAAACAGAATTATCTAATTTAATATGTACTGACTCTTTAAAATCCTCAAAAGTAACTCCGTATTTATCAGCAACCTCCATAAGACCAGATTTTTCTGCTGCTTTTCTTGAATCTCCGAAGCCAGGCGAATCACCAAAGCTAATGTAACTAGAATATTCCCTAATAACTCTAATTACTGCTTCAAAAACAGCATAATGAGTTACTACTGGCGATCCTTTACTCTCAACACTTAACATATTAGGCTTTAAAAGTACTTTACTGTTTTTTGGTATTAATTGTTTCAAAAATTGGTGTCCACCCAATAATTCAAATCCCTCTCGCAACTTTTTTTCTACTAAATCGACATCATATTCCGTACATTTTAAAAGTGCAACATTTTCCATAATACTTTCTCCTTTAATAATTAAATTACTCACAAATTAAGTAATTCTTATTTTTTAATTCTTTTATAATACACTCTATAATCTCTTCATTATCCGCTTTTATAGTATGTAAGTGTATTCCTTTAGTTAACGAGGATAATGGCTTGGCACTAAATTCTTTAAACTTTCTTGTGAATTTCTCAATATCCATAATTGTCTTTATCATGAGCATTGCTCTTATTTCACCGTATAAAGAGTGTTCTACTGTTACATCCTCTACTATACCCCCAAATTTTACAATGCATTCAAGCTCATTATATATATCGTCTCTTGTGTGTGAAACTGCAATTACCCGCCTTACATAATTACTTTCTTCTTTAGGTATTAAATAACCTTCTGAAGTCGCAATTATATTTACACCTTCTGCCCTTATAATTGCAATATCTTTTACTATAACTTGTCTTGTAACCCCTAGTTTCTCTGCTAAAAAGTTACCTTTACATGTAATATTGTCTTTAAATAATTTGTTTTTAATATATCCTCTTCTTTCCTTTGAATCCATTCTTTCCTCCCAATATTTGTATTTAATTATATTCTATCACTCTTTATGTATTATTAGAAATACTTTATAACATATAAATGATTTTAAATTAAAAGCATCCTTTTTTATAAGTATATTTATCTAATATATACTTTTACTGTGATAAATCAAAAAAAGAAACTATATATTAGTTTCTTAATTTCTATCATCACATTCTTTTAATAAATCTAATTCTATATCACCTGTTATATTATTATTATGATGATTTTTCACTAAAAATAAAATTCTATCGTTGTAACCATACTTCCTTAATAAACTATATCCTATATATCCATGATTATAATAAATATTAACATTTTTATTTTTCTTATATGTTCTAATTTTTCCATTTGTCACCTTGTTAATTATAACCATTATAGCTTTATCTATTGGATTCATACTATTATATATTTTACCTATATCATGAAGCAATGCAACCTTTATCAAATCATTTGATTCTAACTTTCTTTGATTACAAGTTAATTTTACATCCCTAGCTACATTTATACAGTGTTTTTGCTCATAAGTAGGTAATTGGTTTAATAATTGTAATTCATAAGTTTCTAAATGCATTTTAAGAAACTCTAAATCTTCATCATTAATCTTCGAAACCATTGACCTGTAAAACTGCTTTACTCTATATAGTGACATCATAAAGTTCCTTTCATATTTCATATTATTGCTTTTATATTGTAATACATCTTACCTAATAAATCTATAATTAAATCATTTCCTTTTGAAATGTCGTTAAGGACTAATTTTTAACGAAATAAAAAACAGCCCATATTTGGACTGTTTTTTGGTGGAGATAAAGGGAATCGAACCCTTGACCCCCTGCGTGCAAGGCAGGTGCTCTCCCAGCTGAGCTATATCCCCACATATGGTGGACCTTCAGGGACTCGAACCCCGGACCGACCGGTTATGAGCCGGTAGCTCTAACCAGCTGAGCTAAAGATCCATGTATTGACCTGGCGACAACCTACTCTTCCACAAGGTCACCCCTGCAGTACCATCGGCGCATTGAAGCTTAACCTTCGTGTTCGGTATGGGAACGGGTGTTACCTTCATGCCATAATCACCAGATTTATAAGGCATTAACCTTACAATTAAAGTATACCAAGCTATTGTTAACTTGTCAATATACTTTATGAGATATTCTCTCAAAATTGCACAGTGAATTAATCTTCTTCCTTTGTCAGAAGCTTAGTTTCTTTCTTACGAAAGAAATGGTTCCTGCAGAAGAAGTATATCGCATTACTTTTAATTATATATTTAGGTCAAGCCCTCGACTTATTAGTATTAGTCAGCTGAACATGTTACCATGCTTACACCTCTAACCTATCAACCTGGTGGTCTTCCAGGAGTCTTACTAACATCGCACTTACGTGCGAGTTATGGGAAATCTCATCTCAGGGTGGGCTTCACGCTTAGATGCTTTCAGCGTTTATCCCTTCCAAACATAGCTACCCAGCGATGCCACTGGCGTGACAACTGGTGCACCAGAGGTTTGTCCATCCCGGTCCTCTCGTACTAAGGACAGCTCCCTTCAAATTTCCTACGCCCGCGACGGATAGGGACCGAACTGTCTCACGACGTTCTGAACCCAGCTCGCGTGCCGCTTTAATGGGCGAACAGCCCAACCCTTGGGACCTACTTCAGCCCCAGGATGCGACGAGCCGACATCGAGGTGCCAAACCTCCCCGTCGATGTGGACTCTTGGGGGAGATCAGCCTGTTATCCCCGAGGTAGCTTTTATCCGTTGAGCGATGGCCCTCCCACGAGGTACCACCGGATCACTAAGCCCGACTTTCGTCCCTGCTCCACTTGTAAGTGTCGCAGTCAGGCTCCCTTCTGCCTTTGCACTCTTCGCGCGATTTCCAACCGCGCTGAGGGAACCTTTGGGCGCCTCCGTTACTTTTTTGGAGGCGACCGCCCCAGTCAAACTGCCCACCTAACAATGTCCTGTGACCAGATTCATGGCCTCCAGTTAGAACCTCAGTACTGTCAGGGTGGTATCCCAAGGATGACTCCACACAGGCTGACGCCCATGTTTCTCAGTCTCCCACCTATCCTGTACAGACAATACCGAAATTCAATGCTAAGCTACAGTAAAGCTCTACGGGGTCTTTCCGTCCAATCGCGGGTAGCAAGCATCTTCACTTGCACTACAATTTCGCCGGATGTGTTGTTGAGACAGTGCCCAAATCATTACGCCATTCGTGCGGGTCGGAACTTACCCGACAAGGAATTTCGCTACCTTAGGACCGTTATAGTTACGGCCGCCGTTTACTGGGGCTTAAGTTCATACCTTCGCTTGCGCTAAGTAATCCCCTTAACCTTCCAGCACCGGGCAGGCGTCAGCCCCTATACATCAGCTTTCGCTTTAGCAGAGACCTGTGTTTTTGCTAAACAGTTGCTTGGGCCTATTCTCTGCGACCTACTTACGTAGGCACCCCTTCTCCCGAAGTTACGGGGTCAATTTGCCGAGTTCCTTAACAACAATTCTTCCGATGGTCTTAGGATTCTCTCCTCACCTACCTGTGTCGGTTTGCGGTACGGGCACCAATATCCTCGATAGAGACTTTTCTTGGCAGCGTGGAATCAGATACTTCAGGAATAAATTCCCTTCCCCATCACATCTCAGCGTTAAGAGCAAACGGATTTGCCTGTCTGCTCCGCCTAAATGCTTAGACACACATCCAATAGTGTGCACATCTTATCCTCCTGCGTCATCCCATTTCTAATAACGTCCATTGGTGGTATCGGAATATCAACCGATTGTCCATCACCTACGCCTTTCGGCCTCGGCTTAGGTCCCGACTAACCCTGAGAGGACGAGCCTTCCTCAGGAAACCTTAGGTTTTCGACCGTTAAGATTCTCACTTAACTCTCGCTACTCATGCCAACATTCTCACTTCTGTACCGTCCACCACTCCTTACGGTATGACTTCAGCCAGTACAGAAAGCTCCTCTACCGCGTACACAATTGTGTACACCCATAGCTTCGGTGGTAAGTTTTAGCCCCGGACATCTTCGGCGCAGGATCTCTTGACTAGTGAGCTATTACGCACTCTTTAAATGAGTGGCTGCTTCTGAGCCAACATCCTAGTTGTCTTAGAAATCCCACATCCTTTTCCACTTAACTTACACTTTGGGACCTTAGCTGATGGTCTGGGCTGTTTCCCTTTTGACTACGGATCTTATCATTCGCAGTCTGACTGCCGAAATAAAAGTATATGGCATTCGGAGTTTGATAGGGTTCAGTAACTGTTGTCAGCCCCTAGCCCATTCAGTGCTCTACCTCCATTACTCAATTAATCGACGCTAGCCCTAAAGCTATTTCGAGGAGAACCAGCTATCTCCGAGTTCGATTGGAATTTCTCCGCTATCCACAGCTCATCCCATGGTTTTTCAACACCAACGTGGTTCGGACCTCCACGGAATTTTACTTCCGCTTCATCCTGGCCATGGATAGGTCACCCGGTTTCGGGTCTACGACATGCAACTATGCGCCCTATTCAGACTTGGTTTCCCTTCGGCTCCGTACCTTAAGTACTTAACCTTGCTACATATCGTAACTCGTTGGCTCGTTCTACAAAAAGCACGCCGTCACACATATAAAGTGCTTCGACCGGTTGTAGGCACACGGTTTCAGGTTCTATTTCACTCCCCTTCCGGGGTTCTTTTCACCTTTCCCTCACGGTACTTCTTCACTATCGGTCACTAGGTAGTATTTAGCCTTGGGAGGTGGTCCTCCCAGCTTCCCACAAGGTTTCACGTGTCTCGTGGTACTCTGGATTAGATCTGACTGTTTTTCCTTTTCATTTACAGGCCTATTACCTTCTGCGGAGCAGCTTTCCAGCTATCTTCAATTAAGGAATTGCAGTATTTATGATCTATCCTCAACCCCCAGATCAAAGACCTGGGTTTGGGCTCTTTCCCTTTCGCTCGCCGCTACTTAGGAAATCGATGTTTCTTTCTCTTCCTCCGGGTACTTAGATGTTTCAGTTCCCCGGGTCTACCTCTGCATACCTATTTATTCAGTATGCAGTACATAGTTGTTACTATGTGGGTTCCCCCATTCGGAAATCTTTGGATCACAGGCTATTTGCGCCTACCCAAAGCTTATCGCAGCTTAACGCGTCCTTCTTCGGCTCCTAGTGCCAAGGCATTCGCCATGCGCCCTTTGTAGCTTGACCTTGATTCTGTCTATTTACATAGACGGTTATATTAATTTTGCGAAATTGTATTAAATTAATTTATAAACTACTTGCGTAGTTTTAATTTTTTTAAAACAACTTTTTTCACTGTGCAATTTTCAAAGAACATTTTAAGAAAAACTATTCATTATCTAACTCCTAAGAGTTAGATAAAATTAGTCTCTCAAAATTAAACAGAGAACTAGGTACGATTAATTACAATAGATATTTTTGAAGAACAAATTAATATTCTTCTATTGCATCGACCGAAGTCAATACATCTACTCCCTAGAAAGGAGGTGATCCAGCCGCAGGTTCTCCTACGGCTACCTTGTTACGACTTCACCCCAATCATCAATCCCACCTTCGGCCGCTGGCTCCTTACGGTTACCTCACGGACTTCGGGTGTTACCAACTCTCATGGTGTGACGGGCGGTGTGTACAAGGCCCGGGAACGTATTCACCGCGACATGCTGATTCGCGATTACTAGCAACTCCGGCTTCATGTAGGCGAGTTGCAGCCTACAATCCGAACTGGGATGAGTTTTTGAGTTTGGCTCCACCTTGCGGTCTTGCATCTCTTTGTACTCACCATTGTAGCACGTGTGTAGCCCTAGACATAAGGGGCATGATGATTTGACGTCATCCCCACCTTCCTCCCGGTTAACCCGGGCAGTCTCACTAGAGTGCTCAACTTAATGGTAGCAACTAATGATAAGGGTTGCGCTCGTTGCGGGACTTAACCCAACATCTCACGACACGAGCTGACGACAACCATGCACCACCTGTCACCCTGTCCCGAAGGACTTCGCCCATCTCTGGGTTATGCAGGGGATGTCAAGTCTAGGTAAGGTTCTTCGCGTTGCTTCGAATTAAACCACATGCTCCGCTGCTTGTGCGGGCCCCCGTCAATTCCTTTGAGTTTTAATCTTGCGATCGTACTCCCCAGGCGGAATACTTAATGTGTTAACGGCGGCACCGAGGTTCGACCCCCGACACCTAGTATTCATCGTTTACGGCGTGGACTACCAGGGTATCTAATCCTGTTTGCTCCCCACGCTTTCATGCCTCAGCGTCAGTTACAGTCCAGTAAGTCGCCTTCGCCACTGGTGTTCTTCCTAATCTCTACGCATTTCACCGCTACACTAGGAATTCCACTTACCTCTCCTGCACTCTAGACACCCAGTTTCAAATGCAG
Organism: Clostridium sp. CM036; assembly: GCF_055081135.1. NCBI lineage: Bacteria > Bacillati > Bacillota > Clostridia > Eubacteriales > Clostridiaceae > Clostridium > Clostridium sp. CM036. The sequence goes on from NZ_CM143652.1 coordinate 2,756,475, forward strand.
CACCCAAGTTAAGCTCGGGTATTTCACATCTGACTTAAATGTCCGCCTACGCATCCTTTACGCCCAGTAAATCCGGACAACGCTTGCCACCTACGTATTACCGCGGCTGCTGGCACGTAGTTAGCCGTGGCTTCCTCCTCTGGTACCGTCATTATCGTCCCAGAAGACAGAACTTTACAACCCGAAGGCCTTCATCATTCACGCGGCGTTGCTGCGTCAGGGTTTCCCCCATTGCGCAATATTCCCCACTGCTGCCTCCCGTAGGAGTCTGGACCGTGTCTCAGTTCCAATGTGGCCGATCACCCTCTCAGGTCGGCTACGCATCGTCGCCTTGGTGAGCCGTTACCTCACCAACTAGCTAATGCGCCGCGGGTCCATCTCAAAGTGGAATTTTCCGAAGAAAAATCCTTTGATGTTTCGATCATGCGACCAAAACATATTATGCGGTATTAATCTCCCTTTCGGGAGGCTATTCCCCTCTTTGAGGCAGGTTACCCACGTGTTACTCACCCGTCCGCCGCTAATCCACCCCGAAAGGTTTCATCGCTCGACTTGCATGTGTTAGGCACGCCGCCAGCGTTCGTCCTGAGCCAGGATCAAACTCTCAATTTAAAAGTTTACACTTTTTTAGTTGAAATGATTAATCTGCGACAACTGTTAAGTTGTTACGCAAGCTCATTACATACTTTTAATCTTACGACTAAATTTCACTTTATACTAAAGTAATTAACTGGTTTAACGAAATATTATTTCGCTATCTTTACCTATTTCTCTGTTTAATTTTCAAAGACCAATTTATTTTGTCATCATGTGACGACTTCTACTATTTTACTATTTAATTTTAAAATTGTCAATATATTTTTCTATTTTTTCAAATATTATTTTGAGTTTAGAAAATTATTTGATCTTTAAAATTAAACTGCTATTGTTACTAATTCGTAACGACAAGGAATATTGTATCAAATCTATTTATTACTGTATTTACAATAGTTCTATTCCTACATAGATTATACTAATCCTTATATATATATCTTTGTTTTTCTCTGATTTACTGCTTGAGATACACTAGGTTAGTTATAATACATAACCACAGATTAAAAAAAGTACTTATTTGAAATAACTCCAAATAAGTACTTTAATATTTTAATATTCTATTTTATCATTTACTTCACTAGTTGTTTCTAATTCATGTTCCTCATTATCAGAAGTTTCTTTAATGTTCTCTTGAACAGAGTCAGCTTTTTCTTGTACAGAATTTGTTTCTTCTTGCAAAGAATTCTCATCTGTATTAATTTCATCACTACAATTTATTTTAGCTATAGCAACTATATTATCTCCTTCTCCATTCCTCATTAAAGTAACTCCCATGGTATTCCTACTTGTAGTTGATATTCCATCTACATTTAATCTTATAACAACACCATTACTGTTTATAAGTATCATTTCGTCTCCATCTTTTACTATTCTAGCCCCTACAAGTTTTCCTGTTTTATCTGACACCTTATAAGTTATTACGCCCTTACCACCTCTACGTTGGAGTGAGTATTCTGAAACCAAGGTTCTCTTTCCAAATCCATTTTCACTTATAACTAAAAGTTCTTCTTCAGGCTTAACTATATTCATAGACACTACAATATCGCCTTGTCTTAAAGTTAAAGACTTAACTCCAGTTGCAGTTCTTCCCATACCTCTTACATCTTTTTCACTAAATCTTATAGAATAACCATTTCTTGTAACAAACAGCATTTCGCTATCTCCAGTAGTTATTGCAGCTCCAATTAGTTCATCATCTTCTCTTAAATTTATTGCATTTAAACCATTCTTTCTTATAGCAGCATATTTATCAAGTGATGTTTTCTTAATTAAGCCATGTTTTGTTCCCATTACAAGATAATTATCCTCTAAGAATTCCTTAAGACATATAACTGCTTGAATCTTTTCATCGCTATCTAAAGGTATAATATTTATCAAGTTTGTTCCCTTAGCTGTTCTTCCACCTTCTGGAATCTCATATGCTTTTAATTTAAATGATTTTCCTTTGTTTGTGAAGAATAAAATATTATTATGAGTGGTAGTTGTAAAAATATGTTCCACAAAATCATCTTCTTTTGTAGTAACACCTTGTATCCCCCTACCCCCTCTTTTTTGAGCACTATAAGTATCAGCTGGAAGCCTCTTTATATACCCTGCATGAGTTAGCGTTATTACAATATCTTGCTCTTGAATTAAATCTTCCTCATCTATACTGTATGGGTTTTTTTCTATTGACGATCTTCTAGTATCACCATATTTATTTCTAACTTCTATAAGTTCGTCTTTAATTATGTTCAATAATACTATCTCATCTGCTAAGATTCCTTTTAAATAATTAACTGTCTTCATTATTTCGTTATACTCAGCTTCTATTTTATCTCTTTCAAGACCTGTAAGTCTCCCAAGTCTCATTTCAACAATAGCAGTTGCTTGTTTTTCTGATAAATCAAAAGCATTAATTAAACTTTCTTTAGCTTCACTAATATTTTTAGATGATCTTATTAAACGAATTACTTCATCAATATGGTCTAGCGCAATTTTCATACCTTCTAAAATATGAGCTCTAGCTAATGCTTTATCAAGATCAAATTGAGTCCTTCTTCTTATTACATCTTTTTGATGGTCTAAATAATGAACTAAAACTTGTTTTAAATTTAAAGTTTGAGGCTCACCATTTACAAGTGCTATCATTATAACCCCAAAAGTATCTTGCATCCTCGTATGTTTAAATAGCCTATTTAATACTATATTAGGGTTTGCATCTCTTTTTAGTTCTATAACAATTCTCATACCTTCTCTATCTGATTCATCTCTTAAATCTGATATTCCATCTATCTTCTTATCTTTTACTAAATCTGCAATACCTTCTATAAGTTTTGCTTTATTAACTTGATAAGGTAATTCTGTTACTATTATCGTATTTCTGCCTTTGTTCTCTTCAATATCAGTTTTAGCCCTTACGAGGATTCTTCCTCTTCCTGTTTCATAGGCACTTTTTATTCCTGCTCTTCCTAGGATAATTCCTCCCGTAGGAAAATCTGGACCTTTTATTTTTGTCATTAATTCACTTATAGCAACTTCTGGTTCATCAATAACCATAAGTACTCCGTCTATAACTTCTATTAGGTTATGTGGAGGTATATTGGTTGCCATCCCTACAGCAATTCCTGTTGATCCATTAACTAAAAGATTAGGAAATCTTGATGGTAGCACTGATGGTTCCTTTTCTTCTCCATCAAAATTAGGAATGAAATCTACTGTCTCTTTATTAATATCTCTAAGCATTTGCGTTGTAATTTTGCTCATTTTAGCTTCTGTATATCTCATTGCCGCCGCTGAATCACCGTCTACAGACCCAAAATTTCCATGCCCATCTACCAACGTACATCTTTGTGAAAAATCTTGAGCCATTCTAACTAATGCACCATACACTGCAGTATCCCCATGTGGGTGATATTTACCTAAAACATCCCCTACAATTCTGGCACATTTTCTGTATCCTTTCTCTGGTGTTAATCCTAATTCATGCATAGAGAATAATATTCTTCTATGGACAGGTTTAAGCCCATCTCGTACATCTGGAAGCGCACGGCTTACAATAACACTCATAGCGTAATCTATATAAGATTTTTTCATTTCACGTCTTATATCAATAGGTAAAATTTTTCCCTGATTATTAATCATGTTACACCTCTTTAAACAAAATATTTTAATGCCACTCTAGAAAGCAATTTCATCATACTCCATGGGTGACGGTAATTACCTTAATGGATTAACCTTCGTAGTAGTAGATTGATCTGCTTGAATGCATTATCAAGCTATATATCTAAGTTAAGCACACCTTTAGCATTTTCTTGTATAAACTCTCTACGAGGTTCTACTTTATCGCCCATAAGAATAGTGAATATTTCATCCGCTGCCATTGCATCCTCAACCTGTACCTGAAGGAGTATACGCTCTTCAGGGTTCATTGTCGTATCCCAAAGTTGGTGTGCATCCATTTCCCCAAGACCTTTGTATCTTTGTATATCGGTGTTATTATCTTTTCCGCCTATTTCTAAAAGCAAAGCTTTTAATTCCTTGTCAGTATATACATAATGCTCTTTTTTGGCTTTAGAAACTTTATATAGTGGAGGTTGAGCTACATATACGTGTCCTTGCTCTACTAATTCTTTCATGTATCTATAGAAAAATGTTAGTAATAAAGTTCTAATATGTGCTCCATCTACGTCCGCATCTGTCATAATAATAATACGATCGTACCTTATTTTTTTTACATCAAAATCCTTTCCTATACCAGCACCAAAAGCGGTTATCATAGCCCTAATCTCTAGAGATGCGAGCATTTTATCAATTCTTTGCTTTTCAACATTCATTATTTTTCCTTTAAGAGGAAGTATAGCTTGGAATCTTCTGTCTCTACCCTGTTTTGCTGAACCACCCGCTGAATCACCCTCCACCAGATATATCTCACATTCCATAGGATCTTTTGAAGCACAATCTGATAATTTACCTGGAAGTGTAGTACTTTCTAGTACAGACTTTCGTCTTGTAAATTCTCTTGCTTTTTTTGCTGCTTCGCGAGCTCTTGCTGCATTTAATGCTTTATCAATTATGTTTTTACCTAGTTGTGGATCTTCCTCTAGAACATTACTGATAGACTCACCAACTATACTATCAACTATGCCCCTTACTTCACTATTACCAAGTTTAGTTTTTGTTTGCCCTTCAAATTGAGGATCAGTAAGCTTTATAGATATTACTGCTGTAAGACCTTCCCTTACATCTTCACCTGATAGGTTTTTATCATTTTCCTTTAAAAACCCAAATTTTTTAGCATAATCATTTACTACTCTTGTTAATGCCGACTTAAAACCAACTAGGTGTGTTCCACCTTCCACAGTATCTATATTGTTAGCAAATGAAAATATATTTTCTGTATATGTATCGTTGTATTGTAATGCTATTTCAACAACATAATCATCCTTATTTCCTTCCATGTATATGGTTTCATGAATTGTTCCTTTATTTCTATTCAAATAATCTACAAAAGATTTTATTCCTCCCTCATACAAGAAATCTTGCTTTTTCTCTTCTCGTTCATCTTCAAGGGTTATTCTTAAACCTTTATTTAAAAAGGCCAACTCTCTAAGTCTTTGAGACAAAGTTTCAAAATCAAAATCAATTTCTTCAAAAATTTCTGGATCAGGGGTAAAGAACACTTTTGTTCCATGTTCCTGCGTTGTTCCTATATTTACAAGTGTACTAGTAGTTTTACCCTTTGAAAAAGTTTGTTTCCATATATCACCATCAACTTTAACCTCTACTTCACAAATCACAGACAATGCATTAACTACAGATGAACCAACACCATGAAGACCACCGGATACTTTATATGCTCCACCACCAAATTTACCACCTGCATGTAGTACAGTCATTATAACTTCTACAGTAGGTATTTTCATTTTATGATGCATTCCTACGGGCATACCACGACCGTCATCTATAACAGTTATAGAGTTGTCTTTGTGTATAATTACATTAATATTCTTACAAAAGCCTGCTAAGGCCTCGTCAATACTATTATCTACAATTTCATAAACTAAGTGATGAAGACCCCTAATGCTAGTGCTACCTATATACATACCAGGTCTTTTTCTTACTGCTTCTAATCCTTCAAGTACTTGTATTTGACTTTCGTCATAAATATTATTATTTTCCATGTATATCCTCCTAACTTACTCTAAAGCGCATAATATACAGTTTCTGTTCTTTTGCATAAAGTTGAAGATGATATTGGTGATATATATATTTTACTTTTTTTATCTACCTCTGCAATTACAAAAGATTTAGCAATATTTTTTGTTATCCGCTCTACAAAACCATCTTCTTCGGCCATTCTTAAAAATTGGATAGTGTCCGAGCTATACATAGTAGTTTCCATGTCAAATATACCTATAATGTCTTTTATAGGCACTACTACATTTTCCCCTAAATGTAAAAACATATAATATCCTCCTTGATAATACATTCTACTTTATTTGAATCTATGTCATTACTTTTACTTCGCCTGACATAACTTCAAATATCTTACTTCCTGAGTTTAAATATTTTCTTATATCATTAATCCCGTTGCATGTAATTAATGTTTGAACTTCTTTTATAGATTTTAATATATATTCTTGCCTTTTTGTATCTAATTCAGACAAAACATCATCAAGTAATAATACTGGGTATTCTCCAGTTAGTTCTTTTATTATCGCTAGAGCTCCAAACTTAATTGTTAAAACTGAAGTTCTCTGTTGACCTTGGGATCCAAATATTCTAGCATTGATACCATTAAGGTCTATGGAAAAATCATCCCTATGTGGGCCTATTGATGTAGTTTTAGTTTCTATATCTCTTTTCCTATTTTTACATAAAAGCAAGTAAAAATTTTCTCGTATATTATCTAACTCCTTAATAGGCGTTAGATATTTAATATCTATTACTTCACTTTTGGATGTTATATTGCTATGTATTGTTTTTGATATTTTGTTTAATTTCTCTATATAAGTTATTCTATCTTTTATTATAATTGCACCGAATTCACTAAGTTGCTTATCATATACATCTATAATATCACTATTTGTATTCCATTTTTTTATAGTCAAGTTTCTCTCATTCAAAACTTTTTTATATTGCGATAAACTATAGTAGTAACGACGGCTTAACTTACAAAGCTCTATATCTAAGAATTTTCTCCTGTATGATGCAGATTCTTTAACAATATTTAAATCTTCGGGTGAAAACATAATCACATTGAAACTTCCTACTAACTCGGAGAGTTTTTGAACTTTTATAGAATTTATATTAACTCCTTTTCTACCTTCTTTAAAAATCTTTATTTCTATTTTTTTATCTAATCTAGTTTTACACACATAAAGCTTTATATATGCTTCTGTGCCGTTCCAATTTATCAATTCCTTATCCCTATTGGTTCTGTGAGACTTAGCTAAACTACAATAATAAATAGCTTCCAAAATATTTGTTTTTCCTTGTGCATTATCCCCTACAAATACGTTAGTACCTTTATTTAATTCTATAAATAATTTATTATAATTCCTGAAATTTTCAAGTTGTAAATATTTTATATGCATACAATCACCTATTATGATTATAACATATATATATAAGTTTATTATTTTATATATATAAATAACTTCTTATAAATTTTATTATTATAGACATAAATTGTGCACCGGAGATTATTTTAAAATTTTCCGGTGCATTCATATAATTTAAATTATTTTATAAGTTTCGCTGTTAAACTCAATTATATCGCCTTTAGATAATTTCTTACCTCTTTGAGTTTCTATTTCTCCATTGACTTTAATATCCTCATTTTTGATATAAAATTTTGCTTCTGAACCTAAACAAGCTATCCCAGCCCATTTTAGAAAAGAATCTAATTTTATTATATCTGTTTCTATTTTTATTTCATTCATTTCAAAACCTTCTTTTCCAAATATTATTAAAAATATATTTTAAATTAATTATTAGCTCTTATTCTTACCGGCAATACCATATACGTACAATTATTTTTTTCTTTGTTTTTTACAACACAAGGATTAACTCCACTAGAAAACTCCATAATTATCTCTTCTTCTTCCATTATTTTTAGAAGTTCTATTAGGTATTTTGAGTTAAATGCAATTTGAAGAGACTCACCTTGCAAAATTATATTTATTTCTTCTCTGGCCTTTCCCAATTGAGAATTAGAAGTGATTATCATGTTATCTTCTTCTATGTTGAATTTAACTAAATTGGTATTTCCCTCTTTTGCCATAAGAGAAGCCCGTTCTATACAGCTTAATAATTCATGTCTTTTAGCTGTAATTTTTAGATTATATTCCTCAGGTATTATTGAGCTATATTTTATGAATTCACCTTCGAGTAACCTTGATATAACCTTCGTTTTTCCAATATTAAATAAAATATGATTTGGTGTGAATGTTATATTAACGTTCTCATCTGTTTCTTCTAGTATTTTTGATACTTCACTTAATGTCTTACCTGGAATTACAGCATTTATATTAAAATCGTTATCTACTGGTTCACTTCTAAATGCAACCCTATAACCATCTAAAGCTACAAGATTAAGGTTTTTATCTTTTATTTCAAATAAGACTCCTGTAAGAATTGGTCTAGTCTCATCTTGCGCAACTGCAAAAATAGTACCTTTCATCATGTTTTTTAATACTTTCTGAGAAATTGAAAAGATCATGTTCTCTATTATATTTGGTAAATTGGGATAATCATCACTATTCATATGTATTATAGTTGCATATGATTTTTGGCAAACGATTTTAATAGAGTTATTTTCATCTGTTGCTATCTCTATTGCACTATTGGGTAATTTTCTTATGATTTCACCAAAAAGCTTAGAATCTAAAACTACACTTCCATCTTCCATAACCTCTGCATTAATTTTGGCCTCAATGCTTAAATCAACATCAGATCCTATAAGAGTTACTTCTCCGTTCTTAGCAGTTATTAATATACCTTGTAATACGGGTAAAGTTGATTTTCCTGTAATAGCTTTTTGAACGTTTGAAATTGCTTCTTGTAATATACTTTTTTCACATATAAATTTCATATAATAAAGACCTCCTTATCCACATGGGAAATTTATTAAAGATAGGTAAGATAATAATAAATTATTAGTAGTAATAGTAGTAGGGGCTGTTGATATGTTAAGAACCTATCTTAGACTATAAGCTGCAACAATGCTAGGTAGAAATGATTGTGGATAAGTATGCAAAAAAAAATCACAGTTATCCACAATATCAACAGCTACGTTTTATGTATTATTTTATACACAGGATTATATATATATAGTATCAACACCTGTTAATATCGGGATTATACTATTTTTGACTTATTTTTTTAGTTAGTTCTGCTATGTTATCTTGTAAATTTTCATCTTCTTTAAGACCATTAGATATTTTCTCACATGCGTGGATTACAGTTGTATGATCCCTACCTCCAAATTCTTCACCTATTTTAGGGAGAGACATATCAGTAAGCTTTCTGCACAAATACATTGCGATTTGTCTAGGAAATGTTATGTTCCTAGTTCGCCTCGAAGATTTAAAATCCTCAATTTTTAAATTGAAATAGCTAGAAACTATATCTTGTATTAGCTCAATAGTTACTTGTTTTGAATTTCTACTAGAAATAATATCTTTAAGTGCTTCTGATGCCAAATCTATACCAATTTCTTTATTAGTTAGTGAAGAAAAAGCTACAATTCGAATAAGAGCGCCTTCTAGCTCTCTTATGTTAGATTTTATTTTAGTAGCAATATACACCAATACTTCGTTTGGAATATTTAAATTCTCTATATCTGCTTTTTTCTTCAAAATAGCTATTCTAGTTTCAAAATCCGGTGGTTGTATATCAGCTATAAGACCCCATTCAAATCTAGACCTCAATCTATCCTCTAGAGTAGGTATTTCTTTAGGTGGTCTATCACTAGATAAAATAATTTGCTTATTTGCTTCATGAAGATCATTAAATGTATGGAAGAACTCTTCTTGCGTACGTTCTTTACCTGCAATAAATTGAATATCATCAATTAGAAGTACGTCCACATTTCTGTACTTGTTTCTAAATTCTACGTTTTTGTCGTCTTTAATAGAATTGATAAGTTCGTTTGTAAACTTTTCAGAAGAAACGTAAACAACCTTAGACTTTGGGTTGTTTGCTAATATATAATGACCAATAGCATGCATTAAATGCGTTTTTCCAAGACCAACCCCTCCATAAATAAATAGTGGATTATAAGCTTTCGCAGGGGATTCAGCTACAGCAAGTGATGCAGCGTGAGCAAATCGATTACTATTGCCAATTACATAAGAATCAAAGGTATATTTTGGGTTTAGTGTTGCAGACATTTCATCATTAAATATTATATTATTCCTATTAGCTTCTCGTTTCGCTTTAGGTGTTTCAATTTCGGCTACGTCCTCAGATAATATAAAGAATTCTATTTTATATGTTTTAGAAGTAATCAATTTAACAGCATTCATTATTAAATCCTTATATCTATTTTCAAGAATGTCTTTGGTAAAATTATTAGGAACACCTAATTTAAAAGTATTATTATCTAAGGCCATAGGTTCTATACTTTTAATCCAAGTATTAAAACTCACCTCTGTAAGTTCACCTTTTATTATACTTAAAGTTTTTTCCCAGATATCTTTAATTTGGGTGCTCATTTCCTACCCTCCAGTTCAAATAAAAAAATTTTATGTAAAAACAAACAATATATAAACAACATTATAAACAAAGTTATAAGCAATAAATTAATACATTGTAGGTTGTTGATAAATAGCATTAAAAATATACACATGTTAATAACTATGCTTATATTTTTAACAGGACTTAAATTGTTAACAATACAAAAAAAAACTATTAACATATTAAATTAAGAAATAAATCTGCTTATATAGCTAAGCAAAAGAAGTTTAATACAATATTGTAGTAGTTATTAACAGTTTTGTCCACAAGTTGTGAATAACTTTATCAATAAACAGGTTATTCACAGTTCTTTCTTATATAATATCAAAAAATAACAAGGTGTTCAAGAAGTTATCCACAAAAAAACATATAAATATAAAAAATATTAACAATAGTAATAAAAATGCTTATCTTGACATTAAGATGATGTGACTATATAATCTAATAGTAAAACTGTAAAAATGCGATTGTAAGATGATTGCTATAATGTATGGTTTAAAGAAGGAGGTGTAGTAGATATGTTCATGACTTACCAACCTAAGAAAAGACAAAGAAAAAAAGAACACGGATTTAGAAAGAGAATGAAAACCGCTTCTGGCAGAAACATTCTTCAAAAAAGAAGACAAAAAGGTAGAAAAAAATTGACAGCATAAAGGCCGCTAATGTGGCCTTTTTCTGCAATTTGCGGAAAAGAGGGCGGCTAATATTAATATTAATGTTAAGAAATATAGAATTAGAAAGAATACTGAATTTAGAACAGTATATAGAAGAGGAAAATCTTTTTCTAACCAATTATTAGTATTATATATTTATAGAAATGGTAAAGATATTAATAGATGTGGAATATCCGTTAGTAAAAAGGTAGGAAACAGTGTAATTCGCGGTAGAGTTAAAAGATTAATAAGCGAAAACTATAGGCTTAATAATGTAGGATTAAAAACAGGATATGATTTAGTGTTTATTGCAAGGAACCCTTCTAACTCTAAAAATTATAAAGAAATAGAGAGTGCTTTGACTAAACTACTTAAGAAAGCTGGTTTAATTAATAATGAAAAAAATACTTATACTGGGAATTAAATGTTATAGAAAATATATATCACCGTTTAAGAGGCCTTGTTGTATATTTTACCCTACATGTTCTCAGTATACTTTAGAAGCTATTGAAAAACACGGAGCAATAAAAGGATCTATTATGGGAATAAAGAGAATACTTAGATGTCATCCTTATAATAAGGGCGGCTTTGATCCAGTTAAATAACCACTTGGGAGGTTTTGTATTTGAAATTACAGTTTTTAAGTGATCCACTTTCAAAGTTCTTTTTCTTGATACATAATGGAGTGAATACGCTTATACCAAATAATGATATATCATTTGGATTAACAATAATTATATTTACAGTTATAATAAGAGTAATATTATTGCCATTAAGTATTAAACAAACTAAATCAACTGCTAAAATGGGTGCAATTCAGCCAGAAATGAAGAAAGTTCAAGAAAAATATAAAAAAGATCCACAAAAATCTCAGCAAGAAGTAATGAAGCTATATAAAGAAAATGGAGTAAATCCAATGGGTGGATGTTTACCAATGCTTGTTCAAATGCCTATTTTATTTGCTTTGTTTTATGTGTTTAACAACTTAGATATGCAGGGTGCTGGGTTCTTATGGATGAATGATTTAACAAAACCTGACCCTCTATATATATTACCAATATTGTCTACCGTTACAACATACTTTTCATCAAAACTTATGCAACCACCAGGAGACGCTGCTAAATCTAAACAGACTTCAACAATGAATACAGCAATGGCTATTTTTATGGGATTTATGAGTCTTAAATTTAAAGGTGCATTAGTATTATATTGGGTAATAAATAACTTATTACAAGTTGTTCAAACTTTAGTTATAAATAAAATGGAACTTCCAAAAAAAGAAAGTTAACGACTTTTAAAATGATAGCCTCCCAATTTTATAGGTGGGAGTCTAAATTTCCTTCTGAAGTCGTTAATGTTACAGCATCGAAGATGATGATTTAACACAAGTGCCTAATTTTGATATTTAGAAAGGCGGGTGAAGTGTGGTATGAATAATATAGAAATTATGGGTAAAAATGTAGAAGATGCAATTAATAATGCATTGATGCAGTTAAAAGTTACAAGAGATAAAGTAAAAGTGGAAACACTTGATGAAGGTAGCAAAGGGTTTTTAAATATCATAGGGGTAAAACCTGCTAAAATAAGAGTTACAGTTAAAAGAGATAGTTTAAATGAAGCTAAAACTTTTTTAATGGAAGTATTGCAGTCTATGAGTATGAAAGCTGAAGTAAACCTTAAATATGAAAACAATGAAATAAAGATTGAATTAATCGGACCTAATATGGGACTATTAATAGGATATAGAGGCGAGACTTTAGATTCACTTCAATATCTTATAAGTTTAGTTGTAAACAAAAATCATGATGAAGAGTATAAAAGAGTAACATTAGATACTGAAAATTATAGAGCAAAAAGAGAAGAAACTTTAAAAAGACTTGCATCAAAAATTGCCTATAAGGTAAGGATTAGTGGTAGAATATTAAAACTTGAGCCTATGAATCCTTATGAGAGAAGAATAATACACTCTACACTTCAAAATGATTCATATATTTATACTTATAGTGAAGGTGAAGAGCCCTATAGAAGAGTTGTAGTTGATTTGAAGAAAGCCTAAGGGCTTTTTTTTTAAATTTATGAAACTAAGTTTAATATTAATTATAAAATTAGGAGGTCATATTTAATGAAAGAATTTGATACTATAGCTGCAATAGCAACTAGTATAGGAGAAGGTGGTATATCTATAATTAGAGTATCTGGTGATATGTCGATAGATATAGTCAATAGTATATTTATAGGCAAAAATAATAGAAAACTTCATGATTTAAAATCTTATACTATGAGATATGGACATATTATTGATAAAAATGGTAGTAGACTTGATGAAGTTATTATTTCCTATATGAAAGGCCCTAAAAGCTTTACTGCAGAAGACACTATTGAGATAAATTGTCATGGTGGAGTAGTTGGAACTAATAGAATTTTACAAGAGGTTATTCTTGCTGGAGCAAGAATGGCAGAACCTGGTGAATTTACTAAAAGAGCATTTCTGAATGGTAGAATTGACTTAAGCCAGGCAGAGGCAGTTATAGATATAATAAGAGCAAAGACAGATCTAAGTATGAAGTCAGCTCTTATGCAATCAGAAGGTTCAATTTCCAGGGAAATAAAAAATATAAGAAATAAATTACTTAGTGTAATTGCAAGTATAGAGGTTACAGTTGATTACCCTGAAGAGGATATTGAAGAAGTAACTGCAGAAAAAGTTAATGAAGATGTTATTGATATAATTAGTGAGATAGATACACTTTTAAGTACGGCTGATGAAGGGAAAATTCTAAGAGAAGGCCTAAGCACTGTTATAGTTGGGAAGCCAAATGTAGGGAAATCATCACTTCTTAATGCCCTTGTTAAAGAAAAAAGAGCTATTGTTACAGATGTACCCGGTACTACAAGGGATGCAATAGAAGAGTATATAAACATTGAAGGTATACCAGTTAAAATAGTAGATACTGCAGGAATTCGCGAAACTGAAGATATAGTTGAGAAAATTGGAGTAGAAAAATCAAAGGAAAAAATTGATGAGGCGGATTTAGTTATCTTAATATTAGATTCAAGTAAGAAATTAAGTCATGAAGATAGAGAAATTATTAAATATATTAAAAACAAAAAATACATTGTACTATTAAACAAAAGCGATTTAGGTGGTAAAATAGAGATAGAAGAATTACAAAGTCTAAAATCAAAGTACATAACTAATGTTTCAGTAAAAACAGGTGAAGGATTAAATCATGTTAAAGAATATATAAAAGATTTATTCTTTAAGGGTGAGATTAAAACTGAAGGAATATTTGTTACAAATAATAGACATAAGGAATCTTTAATAAGAGCAAAGGAAAACTTAGAATCTTCATTAAATGCACTAGAATATACATTAGCTATAGATTTAGCATCAATTGATATACGAAATGCATGGATAAGTTTAGGTGAGATTACAGGAGAGATTTTAGAAGAAGATATTATACATAAGATATTCTCAGAATTTTGTTTAGGAAAGTAGGGATAAATATGAAATATGATGCAGGAAATTATGATGTTATAGTTATTGGAGCTGGTCATGCAGGTTGCGAAGCAGCACTTGCAGCTGCAAGAATAGGGTGCAAGACTTTAATTTGTGCTATAAATTTAGATAGTGTGGCTTTGATGCCATGTAACCCCAATATCGGTGGAACGGCTAAAGGGCATTTAGTAAGGGAAATAGATGCTCTTGGTGGTGAAATGGGAATAAATATTGATAATACATATATACAATCAAGAATGCTAAACAAATCAAAAGGACCAGCTGTATTCTCGTTAAGAGCTCAAGCGGATAAAAAAGCATATGGACAAAGGATGAAACATGTAATAGAAAATCAAGAAAATTTGCAATTAAAACAATTAGAAGTAGTATCTATAGATGCACCAAAAGGGAAAATAAAGGGTGTATGCACGAAAAATGGCGCATATTTTACTACTAAGGCTGTTATTATAGCTTCTGGAACTTATTTAAAATCAAAGGTTATTATCGGAGATTGTTCTTATAATGAAGGACCTAGTGGATTACTTCCAGCTAATGAACTTTCTAAATCTTTAGATGATATGTGTATAACTTTAAGAAGATTTAAAACAGGAACTCCAGCTAGAATAAACAAACGGTCAGTAGACTTTTCTAAAATGGATGAGCAAGTTGGTGATGAAGAGGTAGTTCCATTTTCATTTATTAGCGAAGATATTAGTAGAAATCAGCTATGTTGCTATTTAACTTATACAAATGAAAATACTCATAATGTAATTAGAAAAAACATTCATAGATCACCGCTATATAATGGATCAATTAAGAGTACTGGGCCTAGATATTGCCCGTCTATCGAAGATAAAGTAATGAGATTTACAGATAAAGAAAGGCACCAAATATTCATAGAACCTGAAGGTGAGAATACGCAGGAAATGTATGTTCAAGGTATGTCTAGCTCACTTCCTGAGGAAATTCAGGTGGAAATGCTAAAAACAGTACCTGGACTTGAAAATGTAGAAATTATGAGAACGGCTTATGCCATAGAATATGACTGTATAGATTCAACCGAGTTAAAACTTTCACTAGAATTTAAAAATATTCAAGGTTTATTCTCAGCGGGGCAAATAAATGGTAGCTCAGGATATGAAGAAGCTGCTTCGCAGGGGATTATTGCAGGGATCAATGCTGCACTTACTATTCAAAATAAGGATCCATTAATATTAAAAAGATCTGATGGATATATAGGGGTTTTAATTGACGATTTAGTTACTAAAGGCACTAATGAACCATATAGGATGATGACCTCAAGAGCAGAGTATAGATTATTGCTAAGGCAAGACAACGCTGATTTAAGGTTAACTGAAATAGGGTATGGAGTAGGCCTTGTTAAAGAAGATAGATATGAAATATTTAAGAAAAAGAAGATGCAAATTGAAGAGGAAATTGAGAGAATAAAACATTTGCAGATCACAAATAAAAAAGAAATTGAGGAATTTTTAATTTCTTGTAATTCTACTCCACTGAAAAAGCCTATTAGTTTATACGAACTTATAAAAAGACCTGAACTTGATTACTATATAGTTGAAAGACTGGATGCAGATAGACCTAAATTAAATAAATATATACAGCAGCAAGTTAATATTGTTTCAAAATATGAAGGGTATATCCAGAAACAATTAGATCAAATTAAGCAATTTAAAAAGTTTGAAAACAAAATCATATCAAAAGATATAAATTATGACAATATAAAGGGACTAAGGATAGAAGCTATGCAAAAACTAGGTAAAATAAAACCAGAAAGTATAGGTCAAGCTTCTAGAATATCAGGTGTTTCGCCTGCGGATATGTCTGTTCTAATGATATATCTTGAGCAACAGAAAAGACTTAACATTAACCAACAATAAAAAAACATGGAGTTGAAATATGAAATACTTTGATATATTAAATAAGGCTAGCAGTAATGAAGGACTTGAATTTAGCGAAAAAAAATACGAGCAATTTATGAAATATAAAGACCTTATAAAGGAATGGAATGAAAAAGTAAATTTGACTGCTATAAAAGAAGATGAAGAAATAGTAAAGAAGCACTTTATTGATTCTATGAAGGTTTTTAAGTTTGATCAGTTAAAGAATGCAAAGAATGTTATAGATATAGGTACTGGAGGAGGGTTTCCAGGTATTCCTATGAAAATAATAAAGCCTGAAGTAAATATAGTTTTATTAGATTCACTGAATAAGAGAGTTAAATTTTTAAATGAAGTAATTAATTCTCTTCAACTAGAAAGTATTAAAGCTATTCACGGTAGAGCAGAAGATTTTGCACAAGAAATACAATATAGAGAAAAGTTTGATGTTGCAGTATCAAGGGCAGTTGCTAATTTAACAGTCTTGAGTGAATATTGTATACCTTATGTAAAGGTTGGAGGATATTTTGTTGCAATGAAGGGGCCTGCAGTTGAAGAGGAAATTAAGCAATCTAAAAATGCAATTAGGATGCTGGGTGGACGAATCGAACATATAGAAAAGGTACAAATTGAAGATAGTGATTTAAATCATAACCTGGTAATAATAAGTAAAATATCGCAAACACATAGGAAATATCCTAGAAAAGCAGGGATGGTTACTAAAGAGCCTTTATTTTAACGACATTTCAGAAGGAAGGTCTCCTATTTCTATAAGTGGGAGTACCTACTATAAGTAGGAGTTACTTGCCCTAACAAATAGAAAACTTCAGTGGGAGTATAAAGCTACTTCTGAAGTCGTTAATATGCAGCTCCGCAGGAGATGATTTAACGACAGCACCACAAGTGATGAGTGCACCAAACAGGGGATAAGTAATGTTATAATTTGTCGTACGAAAGAATAAAAAAGAAGAAGGAAATAAGATAAAAATGGAGAATTGTTAATAAAAGGTAAAAAAAAGGAAAAATTGAGGGATGGTATATTATGAAAAATAATGTAAATCACGTATCTATAGAATTAATTTCTCCAAATGTTTATCAGCCTAGAAAGCATTTTAATGAAGAAACTATTGAAGAACTATCACAGTCAATAAAGGCTTATGGAATAATCCAACCGCTAACAGTTAGAAAAATTGGGGAAAACGGGTATGAACTAGTAGCGGGAGAAAGAAGACTAAGAGCAGCAAAAAAAATAGGGCTTGAACAAGTCCCAGTAATTATTATAGATATTACAGATAAAGATTCCGCAGCAATTGCGTTATTAGAAAATTTGCAAAGAGAAGATCTAAATTTTTTAGAAGAAGCTATAGCTTATCATAATCTTATTCAAGATCATTCTTACACACAAGAACAGTTAGCACAAATGATAGGGAAAAAACAATCAACTATTGCAAACAAATTAAGATTACTAAAATTGGATAATCAAATAACAAGTATCTTAGTAGAAAATAAGCTTACTGAAAGACATGCTAGAGCTTTGTTAAGATTAACTGATATAAACATTCAAAAGAAAGTACTTAAAATAATTGTTGATAAATCGCTTAATGTTAAAAATACAGAAGAACTTATTGAAAAAGAACTATTGAAGTTATGCAGAGATGGAGTGATTGTTAGTGGTAAGAAAAGAATCAAAGGAATTTTCGCGCCTAGAGTATATATAAATACTATAAAACAAGTTTTTGATAAGTATGGAATAAATGCAGAATACAAGTCTAAAGAATTAGAAGATAGTATAGAAGTGACAATAAGAATACCTAAAAAATAGACATTAAAAACAGAATGTTTCACGTGAAACATTCTGTTTTTTAATGTTTTTTTGGAAAATTCAAAAAAGTACTATTAAAATATTTAACATAAATATATAATGAACTATATAGAAAAATTAAAGTATAAGTTATGAATTATAAAGTATAGTTTATATTACCTGTAACCTATATAAATTGTAAGTTATTGGGGTTTATACAATTTATAAACTATAGAAACACAAATAATATTATGAAGGGTAAGTGTAGCCATGAAAACCATATGTATCTTTAATCAAAAGGGAGGAGTAGGCAAAACTACTACAAATATAAATCTATGTTCTTATTTAGCTATGCAAGGGAAAAAAATATTAACAATAGATATTGATCCTCAAGGAAACACTACAAGTGGATTAGGATTTGATAAAAAGCAAATAAATTTATCAATATATGATTTATTAACATCGGATATTTCAATTAGGGATACTATAAAAGAATGCGAGTTAGTTAATAATTTGTATTTAGTACCTTCTACAATGGAACTTGCAGGGGCGGAAGTAGAATTGATTAGTATAGATAATCGTGAAAATAAGCTAAAAGAAAAGCTTAAAGAAATTGAGGGTGAATTTGACTATGTTTTTATAGATTGTCCACCTTCTTTGGGTATTTTAACCATAAATGCGCTTACAGCCGCAAGTAGCGTGCTTACACCTATTCAATGTGAATTTTATGCTTTAGAGGGTGTGGGGCAATTAGTAAATACAATCCAATTAGTTAAAAAATCTTTAAATAAAGAATTAGAAATTGAGGGTATAATTCTTAGTATGTATGATAATAGAACAAAACTTTGTAATGAGGTTGTATCAGAAGTGAAAAAATATTTCAATGATAAAGTGTATAAAACAACAATACCTAGAAATGTTCGTCTGGCTGAATCTCCAAGTTTTGGATTACCAATTATGTTGTATGATGATAAGTGCAAGGGAGCAGAAGCGTACGAAAAATTAGCAAATGAATTTTTAAATAGACAAAGGGGATGTTAAATATTGAATAAAAAATTTGGATTAGGTAAAGGGTTGGGAGCTTTAATACCTGAAGAAGAAAGTACAGAAGATAGTTCCAATGTTTTTAAAATATCTATGAATTTGATTAAAGCTAATAAAGATCAGCCAAGGAAAAACTTTGATCCTGAAAAAATATCTGAATTAGCACAATCAATAAAAGAACATGGAGTTATTCAACCTATTATTTTGAATAAAGAAGATGATGTATATATAGTAGTAGCAGGTGAAAGAAGATTCAGAGCAGCGAAAAGTATTGGCCTCGCAGAAATACCTGCAATCATTATGAATATAAACAACAAAGAAGTACTAGAAATATCATTAATAGAAAACATTCAAAGAGAAGATTTAAACCCAATTGAGGAAGCTATAGCTTACAAAAAACTATTAACGGAGTTTAATCTTACGCAGGAAGAAATAAGTAAAAAGGTTTCGAAATCAAGAACAGCTATAACAAATTGCATGAGATTATTAAACTTAGATGAAAGAGTTCAAGATTACATAATAGATGGAGTAATTTCCGAGGGACATGGAAGGGCAATACTCGGTATAAGTGATAGACAGCTTCAGTATCAAATTGCTCAAATGGTTATAGATGATAATCTCAACGTGAGAGAAACAGAAAGATTAGTGAAAAACTTTGGAAATGAAAAGCCACAAAAAGTAGTAAAAAATGAAAATGATATATATTATAAAGATATAATGAATAGATTAGAAAATCGTTTTGGTACTAAAGTTCTTATAAATTCTAAGAATAAGAACAAGGGTAAAATAGAAATTGAGTATTATTCAGAAGAAGATTTTGAAAGAATTTTAGAGGTTTTTAATATATAATGTTTCACGTGAAACTAATAGAGAGGATGTAATTCAGAATGAAAAGTATCATTAATTTTATAAAGAATGAACAGATTTATATAATAATAGCTCTTATGATTATTGTATTTATGCTAATAGTAATAATTATAATAACCTATGCATTTTTAAATAAACTAGAGAGAAGATACAGAAAATTAATGAGAGGTGTAAATAATAAAAATTTAGAAGAAGTGGTTATATCTTATTTAGACAAAATCGACGAAGTTAAAGATGAAAATGAAGTTATAAAACAAAGGTATGAACAGATAAATGGGGAACTGAAAACTTGTGTGCAAAAAACTTCAATGATAAGATATAAAGCATTTGATGATATGGGAAGTGATTTAAGTTTCTCTATAACATTGATTGATGGGAATGGTAATGGTGCTATATTAACAAGTATCTATGGTAGAAATGAGAGTACTACTTATGCTAAACCAATAGATAAAGGAATATCTAGGTATGAGCTATCTCAGGAAGAAAGTAAAGTTTTAGAGCAAGCTATAAATTTAAAAAAATAAAAAAGTATATATTGCGATTATGCATTTACTTCGTTAAGAACTACTAATTTTATTTTTCATTAATCTGGTGAAAATCATAAACTCGCTGTAGCTCAAACGTATGTTTTTCCTAACCCATCTTAATTAAAAATAACTAAGAAGTTCTAAAGCTCGCTTCAATGTATTATGCGCAATATATACTTTTTTTGCATAAAAATCAACCTTCAACGTCTTTAATGTTGAAATCATCATAAATGGAATTTAATTTTTTTTCGCCTGCGATTTTGAGTATTGAATGGTATAAACCAGTGGATATAGTATCGGCAAGCATCATTACTGTATATAATCTTGTATTTTGAAGAACCATAAATTCAAAGGCTCCAGATATATTTACAATGCCCGTTATGCTTAAATCACCCACCTTAGGTAAATCTTTATTCATAGCAGCACCAGGACTTAATGGTTTTTCCTCAATAATGATTTTTCCTACATTTTGCAAACTTCCGAGGCAAGCATCTATTGCAATAATGTAAGGATTAGTATAGGAATAGTTAATTTCATCAATTGTTTCACATAAATTTTTTGCATGGACTGGACATTCAAGACTACCGTAAACATGAAGTCTATTTCTAACTAAAAATTTAAGCTTGTTTCCAACCAGGGGTCCTAAGCTATCACCAGTAGATCTGTCGGTGCCAATACATAAAATAACAATAGGGCGTGAGCATTTTGCTATGGGAAAAATATATTGACTTATAATATCTCTTAATTTAAAAGTGCAATCTCTGGACATAGAATCTAAAATAACTTTATCTACCATAAAAAAACCTCCTATTGGGATATTAGCCATTTAGGAGGTTTTCTATTCTATAAAACTTCAACTTTTTTCAATATATTATAAAAAACTAAAAAAAACATACAGAATAGCATCCCAACAATACCATTTGCTCTTAATCCTATAAATATAGAAGCGAGAACTGCTACGGGGTGAATGCCTAGTGATGAAGACACAATCTTGGGTTCTATAATTTGTCTTACTATAGTGATAATTATATAAGATATCAAGAGGCCTAAAGCAGCTACATAATTATTAGATATAAAAAATATTATTATTACGGGAAGGTATATAGCTCCTATACCGAAAATAGGGAGTAAATCAAATAATCCACATAATACACTCAGAGTTACAGCATACTTAACTTTGAAAACTATAAAAACAATTAATGTTTCTAAAAATGTTATAGTGATTATCAGTAAGTAAGAAAGTAAATAATTCTTAAGCATCTTTTTTGATTCATCAAATATGGAATGTAATCTATCTTCATTTTTGCGGGGAATTAAATCAAACTTTTTTTTGCTTGAAGATGACAAATCTTTTGTGAAGAAATAAGTAGTAAGTAAAGTAAATAATAAAACCATTAAAATATAAGGTATAGTAGATACAAAATCTAGAGTTTGAGAAAAAATTTTTGTGGATGCATTCATGCTAATATTTATAGTCTTGCTTATATAATTAGTAATATTTGACTCAATATTACTAACCACGTTTGGATCTAAAGTTTTATAATAATTTTGTAAGTTACTGAAAATATTAATTACAATGTCTTTGTTTAAAGTTATATATGATTGGATGTTTTTTCCGAGTAGTATCGATTCTGAAGTTAAAGTAGTGATGATTAAAGATAATAATACAACAATTACAGTGAAAAATATGGTGGTAGTAAATAATGAAGCTATAGTGTTTTGAAGTTTGAATTTTTTCATCAAAAATTTTGTTGGTATCTTAAGTAGTGAAGCTAAAATAAAAGCAAATACAAAGGGAAGGGTGAACCCAATAGTTCCAAAAAAGATTACAAAAACAAAGGTATACAAAACAAAAAATATAGCTAGTTTATCAATTTTTTTTAGAATATTTTCCATGTAAATAAAATCACACCTTTCTAATAATAGTATTGAGGGCGTTAAGGGTATAATTGATGTCTTTAATATCATTAAAAGGGCCAATGCCAAATCTTAAAGTACCAGATGGATATGTTCCAATGTTTTTATGAGCTAGTGGAGCACAGTGAAGTCCAGTTCTTGTTGTAATTCCATATTCACTATCTAGAATAAACCCTAACTCGGAATTGTCAATTTTTGTTGAATTAACAGAGATAGTAGCGGTTCTTTTAGAACTATCGGTGAGACCATAGACATTAACAGAGGATATATTTAGAAGCCCCTCTATAAAATTTTTGCACAAATATTCTTCGCTTCCGCGAATAGAGTCTAAACCCTGGTCATTAATAAAATTAATACCTTCTAAAAGGCCAGCTATACCTGGAGCATTTAGAGTCCCGCTTTCAAATTTATCAGGCAAAAAATCTGGTTGAACAATACTAGATGAAAGACTACCAGTCCCACCCTCTATAAATGCAGAGCATCTTTCATTTAAATTATCATCAATTAAAAATCCACCGGTACCTTGAGGTCCTAGTAAACTTTTATGGCCTGTAAAAGCTAGGGCATTACAATTTAATTTATAGAAATCTATTGGTAATATTCCTGCAGTTGGCGCAGTATCTATAACAAAATAAATGCCCTTTTCTTTACATATCCTACCAATAGATTCTAAAGGCTGAATACTTCCAATAATGTTAGAAGCATGTGAGAGAACCACCAATTTTGTATTAGGTTTAAGTGTATTTACAAAATCGTCTACATTGATTAAGCCTTCTTTTGAGCAAGGGACAATGCCTAATTCTATAACGCCTTTTTCGCAAAGGGAGTTTAATGGTCTTAAAGTAGCGTTATGATCCATTGAAGAAGTTATTACATGCCAGCCTTTTTGGCATGTAGATTTTATAAGTATATTTAAAGAAGTGGTAATATTTGATGTAAAAATCACATTCTCAACTTTATCAAAGTGAAAAAAATCCATTAAAGCATACCTACAATTTAAAATAACTCTATTTCCGGCAAGTGAAGTTGTAGATACACCCCTTCCTGGGTTTGAACCTATATTCATCATATAATTCATCATTGAATTATACACTGCGGGTGGTTTAGGAAAGGTAGTGGCTGCATTATCTAAATATATTTTCATGATTTCCTCCAATATTACACAATGATTTATTAGTATATTCTATAAAAAATATAGAGGCTATTAATATTATGTATAACAAGTTAAATTTTGTTTTCATACAATTAAGACTATAAATAGTTTATAATAAAATTAGATAAATAATAAAATACACTTTTTATAAGAATATTTTAGAAATTAGAATTTTAAATTCTAATTATGAAATAATATACAATGTTGCATTATAAATACAAAACTTTAAATTAATATATTATACAATATTATAATCTAAAGTTATGTAAATGTATATGAAGTGATTAATATTATGGCATGGAAGTAGGGTGAAAAACATTGAATAAATATTATATAGTAACATTTCAAAATACACATGAAGCCATGAAAGCGGAAAGAGAAGCACTGCGACAACAGGTTAAGGTAGTAGTTGTTCCTACGCCTACATATATAACTAAAAGTTGTGGGATTAGTTTAAAAATAGAGGATGAGAATATTCGAAGTATAATTGAGCTAATTAAGTTAGAAAAGATAAAGGTAAAAGAAATTTTTGTACGAGATAAAGAAAGTGTAAAAGTTATGACAATATAGTAAAAATAAATTAAAGGTGGGATGTTTAATGAAGGTGTTCAATTTAGGAGATATTGTTGAAATGAAAAAAACTCACCCTTGTGGCAGCAAGAATTGGGAAATCATTAGGTTAGGTGCGGATATAAAAATAAAATGTTTAGGTTGCGATCGGATAGTAATGCTTCCAAGAATAAAATTTGATTCGGGTGTAAAGAAAATTATAAAAGAAAATGTACTAAATAAAGAAAAAGCACCTATAAAAAAATAATTACTTGATTAATGCATAATTAAATGATATAATCTATTATTGTAATCCCTGCCGTGCAATGCATGGCCGTTAGTCCGAGGGGAGGAGGTGAAATTAATGAGAAAATATGAAACTATATTCATATTACATCCTTCATTAGACGAAGAAGCTGTTAAAGCTAACGTTGAAAAATTTAAAGGTGTAATAGAAAATAATGGTGGAGAAATTGAAAATGTTGATGCGTGGGGCAAAAGAAAACTAGCTTATGAAATACAAAAAGTTGGTGAAGGTCACTATACATTAATCAATTTCAATGCAAAACCTGAATTACCGAAAGAATTAGATAGAGTATTCAGAATTACTGACAGTGTTATAAGACATATCATAATAAATCCAGAAAAATAGGTGGTGCATTTATGAATAAAGTTGTTTTAGTTGGTAGATTAACAAAAGACCCTGAGTTAAAGTTTGCTCAAGGGACAGGAACAGCTGTAGCCACTTTCACTGTAGCCGTCAATAGAAGATTTAAAAGAGAAGGTCAACCAGAAGCAGACTTTATACCAGTAGTGGTATTTGGAAAGCAAGCGGAAGCTACTGCTAATTACATGAGTAAAGGCAAGCTTTTAAGCGTATCTGGAAACATTCAAACTAGAAATTATGAGGCTAAAGATGGTACTAGGAGATATGTTACTGAAGTAATTGCTGATGAAGTTGACTTCCTTGAATGGGGAGGAAATAAAACATCAGGTACGAATACTAATCAAGGTGGAAATAATAGCGAATCAAATGCTGGATCTCATGGTTTTAGCAGTGATAGTGATATAACACCAATTGATGATGGAGATATTCCATTCTAATATTAGGTAAGGAGGAAAAACAACAATGGCTATGAACGAACATAAAAGAAGCGGCGGCGGTGCTGGCGGAAACAGAAAGAGAATGAAAAGAAAAGTTTGTGCTTTCTGTATGGATAAAGCAACTGCAATCGACTATAAAGATATAAATAAATTGAGAAAATATGTTACAGAAAGAGGAAAGATTCTTCCAAGAAGAATTTCTGGAAACTGTGCAAAACATCAAAGGATGCTTACTGTATCTATAAAAAGAGCAAGAAACATAGCATTATTACCATTTACTACTGAATAGTAAATGACTGAAAGCAGCGCCTTAAGGTAGCTGCTTTTATTTTTTTACAAATAAAAATAAATATTATACTCAATAATCAAAATATAAATATAAAAGTATATATTATGCAGTACGATTTGTAGTATACTTGTAGTTGTAACCCATAAAATGTAAACATAGAAAATATTAGATATTAAACTGCAAATTGTCTATATAGAAATAAACTTTAGTTGCATAAATTTAGAAAACTAACTAAAATGGAGTTATAAGCATAAGCCTACAAGGGGAGATGATATACTATGAAGAAACAAGATTTTAATATAATGTCTAATGTTAAGATAGTTGAAAGTTTGAAGGCTGAGCTATTATGTATAATAGGTGATTTCTTCAAGTTGCTAAGTAAAGGAAGCAATGTTGCTCAAGACGCCATACTAGATTGCATTTCGGGGGCAATAATACTTTTATATATATTAGGCGAAAGGCTAGGATATTCAAATGTAGCCGTGGATGAGAGTATGAAAAAGAAACTAAAGGTGGGAATAGTTGAAGGAGATAATATAGAAAAAGATGGAAAAGATCTAAGTAAACTATATTCGCATATAAAGGAAAGATAAGTAATGGAGGAAAAAATGGAGAATAAAAATTATAGTACAAAGGCAATTGTAGAGGCTTCACTTATAGCTGTTATAATTTCAGTAACAATGATTATAACGGGATATTTGCCAATTATGTCATTTATAGGTGCTTTAATATTGCCAATTCCGGTTGCAATACTCTATATAAGGCATAATAGAAAAATAACAATCACTGCTATATTTTTGAGTATAATTCTAACATCCTTAGTGTATAATCCAATAATGGCGATATATTCAGCTATAACTTATAGCATTGTTGGAATTGCGCTTGGTTATTGTGTTAAGAAAAATAAAAAGTCATCTATAACGTTATTATTTTTAGGTATTAGTTCTGTAATATCTAATATACTAACCATAGCTTTTTCTATGGCATTTATAGAAAAAGTAAGTTTTATGAATTTTATTTCCAAAAACTTAGAATTTTTTAAGCAAAATATGAAGGTATCCTTGGATCAATTAAAAATGGTTTATTTACAACAAGGAATAACTCCAAAGCAGTTGAAACTTTTAAATGAAAACTTTGAAATGATAAACAAAATGGATGTTACGATAGTTTTGGTAGTAATACCTGCAATTATTTTAATAACTTCATTTATATCAGCTTATTTGAATTACATAGTGTCTAGAGCCATATTAGAGAAGCTAAACTACAAAATGGATAAAGTATTACCTTTCAGCAAAGTTTACGTTACTAACATACTAGGAGCTGTATTAATAGGTATAGTATGTATAGGCATAATACTTTCATCAAAAAAAATAGCAGGTGGGGATTTTATACTAAATTCCTCCCAATTACTTGTGCAAATTGTATTTATGATAAATGGACTTGCGGCAGCTACATATTTTCTAAGAGTTAAAAAAAATTTATCTAAACCAGTAGTAGCACTAATTTTAGTGTTAACATCATTTTCGCGTCTAGGTAGTATTTACTTTTCAATAGGACTCATGGAGATGGCTTTTGATTTTAGAAAGCTCGATCCATATAGAATTAAAAGAAAATAATTGGGGGCTGATTATGGAGAATAAATACAATTATTTTAGTGTTAATAATAAAATATATATGGTGACCATGGCCCTACTCATATGTATAATATTTTATTACGGACACCTTGAAGTGGGAATTTTAACACTGGGACTATACGCGATACTAGTAGTGTATAATATCTACAACTCTAAGGTTAAAAAAAATGAGTGGAAAAAATTCATTGAAAATTTTTCATCTAAACTGGATATAGCAACCACAAGCACCTTAGTAAAACTTCCTTTTCCACTAATAATAATAGGGTATATGGGAAATATATTATGGTATAATCAAAGTGTAACTACAATGCTTGAAGGGGAAGATCTTTTAAATAAAAATATTAGAGATATAATTAAGGAACTAAATCTAAAGCAAGTTTTAGAGGGTAAAAAGAATATATTTCCAAATATTAAAATAAAAGATAAATGGTATGAAATCTACACAAATATTGTTGATACAAACGAGAATAAAAATGTTAAAGATAAGATTATGCTTTTATATTTTTATGATATAACGGAAAAAACCAGTGTAATAAAAGGCATTAACGGTAATAGGGAAAGCGTTATGCTAGTGGAAGTTGATAACCTTGATGATGTTGTTAAAACTACAGAAGAAGATAAGGCGCCTTTACTTGTAGCAGAGATTGAGAGAACAATAAACAGCTATGGACAGAGTGTAAATGCGGTGGTAAAAAAGTATACATCGAATAAATATGTTATTATAGTCCAAGATAAGTATATTGAAAAAGAAATAGAAAAGAAATTTGATATACTAGATAGTGTTCGCGAAATAAGTAATGGTAATAAACTCGCAGTTACTTTAAGTGTGGGCGTTGGTAGGGGAGAAGATACACCACTTAAAAACTATGAATTTGCTACATCAGCTAAGGAACTTGCCTTAGGCAGGGGTGGTGATCAAGCAGTTGTGAAAAAAGGTGAAAAATTATCTTTCTTTGGGGGGAAAACAAAGGAAGTTGAGAAAAGGACTAAGGTTCGCGCAAGAGTTATAGCTCATGCATTAATGGATTTAGTAAATGAGAGTAACACAATTTTCCTTATGGGACACAAAAATGCTGATCCTGATTGTCTAGGCTCGGCTATAGGTCTATATAGTATTATTAAAAAATCAAACAAAGAATGCTATATTATTCTCGAAGGAATAAATAGCGGTATAAAAAGCATGATGGATATAATACTTGCAGATGAAGAATACAAAAATACTTTTATAACAAGTGAAAAATTTAAAAGTGTTAAAAATTCAAATAGCCTAATCATATTAGTGGATGTGCACAATGAAAGTCATGTTCAAAATTTAGAAATAGTTAAAGAGGTAGAAAAAGTAGTTATAATTGACCATCATAGAAAGTCACAAGATTTTATACAAGGGGCAGTCCTGAGTTATATGGAAACTTACGCATCATCTACTGCTGAATTAGTTACTGAGATGATTCAATATATGGTTGACAAGCCTAAACTTAAACATATAGAAGCGGTAAGTCTTTTGGCAGGAATATGTGTGGATACAAAAAATTTCTCTTTTAAAACGGGAGTTAGGACATTTGAAGCAGCAGCTTTTTTAAGGCGTCATGGTGCAGATACTATGGATGTTAAAAAAATGTTTTCTGATGATTTGAGTATTTATTTGAAAAGAGCTGATATTATAAGATCAGCGAAAGTTAAAAATGAAATTGCTGTAGCCGTTTGTCCAGAACTAATAGAGGATACTGTATTAGCTGCCCAAGTTGCGGATGAACTTCTAAATATTACTGGTATCGAAGCGTCGTTTGTTATTGTAAAGACAGGAGATGAAGTATTTATTAGTGGAAGGTCTCTTGGGAAAATAAATGTACAGTTAATACTCGAGACATTAGGGGGAGGCGGACATATGACTATGGCTGGTACGAAATTTACTTCACTGAAACTTGAAGAAGTAGTGGTGAAATTAAATGAAGCTATAGATGAATATTTAAAGGAGGGCGAAAAATAATGAAGGTTATATTATTAAAGGATATTAAAGGCACAGGTAAAAAGGGCGACGTGATAAACGCTGCAGATGGATATGCGAGGAATTTTTTATTTCCTAGGCAATTAGCTAAAGAGGCTACAGACTCAAATATGCACATATTAAATAAAAAAAATGATATTGAAAGAAAAAAGAAAACATCTGAAATTGAGGATGCACAGAAATCAGCTAATGAACTTAAAGATAAAGTTATAAAAATAATTGGTAAAGCTGGAGAGAATGGAAAACTTTTTGGTGCGATTACAACTAAAGATATAGCAATAGCGTTAAATAAACAATGCAATTTAGATATTGATAAAAAGAAAATAGTAACAGATACAATAAAATTATTAGGAACTTATGAAGTAGAAATTAAAATATATCCAGAAATATCTACTAAGATAAAAGTTCTTGTTTGTGAGGAATAATTATATAAACCGAAGGGAGGAAACGCTTTAGTAAATAAATGATAATCATATTTATTAAAGCGGATTACGTTTGAAGACATTATTAGTTAATCAAATTGGAGAACAGGTTGAAAGAGATGCATTACCTCTGGACACACAAATAGACGTTTTATATGAAATAATGAGGAATGTACTAGATGAAGGCACTATAAAGTCTAAAACTATAAAATTTAAACTTCAGAAGCACATTAAAAGTGAAAGTATCTATAGAAGGTTATTCGCTTTAAATAAAATTATCAGCAATGGTAAGGGTATAGAGATAGTGCCTAATGAAAAAAATATACAAGAAGCACTAGATGATACTAATGAATGGTTGACTGATGAAATAGCTAAAAGATATGTGCAAAATAAGATTGAAGCTGAAGTAGAAAAAAATCTAATGGAAAAGCAAGATAAGTATATTGATGAAGTAAGACTTGGAATAATTAAGAAACAAAAAGGGCCTGAAAATGCTAAAACACTTAAAAAATATGCGGATTTAGAAGAACTTGATAGTAGAAAACTTACTAAAAATATACAAGCTATGTTAAGGCCAGAGAGTTTTAGTGAAATAGTTGGTCAGGAAAGAGCTATAAAATCTCTGTTATCTAAAATGGCATCGCCATATCCTCAACACATTATTCTTTATGGGCCACCAGGAGTTGGAAAGACTACTGCGGCGAGGCTTGCTCTTGAGGAAGCTAAAAAGCTAAGTTATACAATTTACCATAAAGATGCTAAATTTGTAGAAGTGGATGGTACAACACTACGGTGGGATCCAAGAGAAATAACAAATCCACTTTTAGGATCTGTACATGACCCGATATATCAGGGAAGTAAAAGAGATCTAGCTGAGGGTGGGATTCCAGAGCCAAAAACAGGTCTTGTAACAGAGGCTCATGGCGGAGTACTATTTATTGATGAAATAGGTGAACTCGATAGTATACTTCAAAATAAATTACTTAAAGTGTTAGAGGATAAAAGAGTTGAGTTTTCATCATCTTATTATGATCCTGAAGACGAAAACACACCTAAATATATAAAATATTTATTTGATAAAGGTGCTCCAGCAGATTTTGTTTTAATAGGAGCTACTACCAAGGAACCATCAGAAATAAATCCGGCATTAAGATCAAGATGTACTGAAGTTTATTTTGAACCATTAACTGCTATGGATATAGAAAATATAGTGGTAAATGCTGCGAATAAATTAGGAGTTAAAATAGGAGATGGCGTTGCGAAAACTATTGGTAGATATACTATTGAAGGAAGAAAAGCTATAAACATTTTAGCAGATGCTTATGGATTTGTACTGCATAATAGAAAATCAGTGGATGCGTCTCAAGTTGAAATTGAGGTTAAGGACTTGTTAGATATTATATCTATAAGTAGACTATCTCCCTATGAGGAATTAGATAAAGAAGTTAAATCTGAAGTTGGCCACATATATGGACTTGGGGTATCGGGATATATAGGATCAACTATAGAAATAGAAACATCAGTATTTGAAGCCAAGGAAAAAGGTAAAGGTCAAGTAAGATTTAATGATACTGCTGGAAGCATGGCTAAGGACTCAGTGTTTAATGCTGCATCCGTAATAAGAAAAACAACAAATAAAGATATTAAGGATTATGACATACATGTAAATATAGTAGGTGGAGGTAAAATTGATGGACCATCGGCTGGAGCCGCTATAACTGTATGTATAATCAGTTCTCTTTTAGACAAACCTGTAAGACAGGATGTTGCAGTAACTGGAGAGATATCCCTTCGGGGTATCATAAAACCAGTAGGTGGCATATTTGAAAAAATTTACGGGGCAAGAAGAAAGGGAATTAAGCTAGTTATAGTTCCGAGTGATAATGAAAAGGAAGTTCCTATTGACCTTAAAGATATTGAAATAAAAACATCATCAAACATTGAAGAGCTAATGAAATTAGTGTTTGAAATAAAATAAATTAACTATAATTAATGGCCCTGTTAAATCATCACCTGCGGTGATGTATTTTTAGCAGGGCATAAAACATTACTTTAGGGGAGATAAAAAAATGGATACACCTCTTAGAAGTTTACCCTATAATTTAGAAGCAGAACAATCAGTTATTGGATCAATGCTTATAGATAAAACCGCGATATCACGAGTAGTAGAAGTTTTAAAAAGTGATGATTTTTACAGAGATTCCCATAAAGGTATATTTAGCGCTATTTTTGATTTATATCAAAAAGACACGCCTATTGACATGATTACTTTACTCGAGCATTTACGTTCTTCTGAAAAGTTAGAAGCATCAGGGGGAATTACTTATATTTCAGAGATAAGTAACTCAATACCCTCCACAGCTAATTTAAGTTCGTACATAAAGATTGTAGAAGATAAATCTACTTTAAGAAAACTTATTAGAGCTTCTACTGAGATTATGGAAAATTGTTATAATAAGCAAGATGATGTAGAAGCTGTAATGGATCTTGCAGAGCAAAAAGTATTTAACATATCACAGAAAAAAAATGCGGGTGACTTTGAACCAATGAACACGGTTCTAGAGCGAGGGTTCTTAGAAATAGAAAGAATATTTAATAATAAAGGGGAAACAACAGGAATATCTAGTGGGTTCCCAGAACTTGATGATAAAACCGCTGGATTTCAAAAGGGTGATATGATTCTTATCGCTGCAAGGCCGTCTATGGGCAAAACTACCTTTGCACTAAATTTAGCAGAGTATGCAGCTCTTAGGCAAGGGAAAAGTGTAGCTGTATTCTCCCTGGAAATGTCTAAGGAACAACTTTCTTATAAACTGCTTTGTTCAGAAGCAAATGTTGACATGTCAAAGCTCAGACATGGTGATTTGGAAGATAGGGACTGGGAAAACATAGCGAAAGCATCCGGACCGCTTGCTGCTGCTAAAATATTCATTGATGATACAGCAGGAACTTCTGTTATGGATATGCGTTCAAAATGTAGAAAATTAAAAATGGAGCATGGCATAGATCTGATAGTTATAGATTATCTTCAACTTATGACTGGTAGCAATACAGAAAGCAGACAGCAAGAAGTATCAGAAATATCAAGATCTATTAAAGCTCTTGCAAAGGAGATGCAGTGCCCTGTTATAGCATTATCACAGCTATCACGTGCTCCAGAGCAAAGAACTGACCATAGGCCTATGTTATCTGATCTTAGAGAGTCAGGGTCTATTGAGCAGGATGCTGACCTTGTTATGTTCTTATACAGAGATGAGTATTATAATGAGGAAACGGAAGATAAAAATGTAGCAGAGCTTATAATAGCAAAACAAAGAAATGGTCCTATAGGCACAGTAAAACTTGCATGGATAGGCCAATTCAGTAAATTTGCAAGACTTGATGTAATTCATAGAGAGTAAGAATACACTAAAGTAGATTTATCTATTAATCTAGATAAATTATGATAGGATAACAAAATTTATAAAATTTTGTTATCCTATTTTTATTTATGTATATATAGTGTGGGAGACGTTGATATGACTAGTGAGCTATTAAGGACATTTCTTTAATGTAGATATATATATGTTTACATTTGTAGATATATAAATATATATATCTATATATTTACAAGTATGTAGATAAACATCTATAAATAGGTTAATAAATATATTTATAAATATTTCATTACAAAAGAAGGATATTAATACATAATATAGAATATATACCGATAAGGAACAATTAGAAAAATTTAGGAGGGAAAATAAATGAACTTAACAGAGATATCAAAAAAATATCCTATATTAAAGAAAGCGTTAGAATCTGTACTAACTGTTGACATAGGAAATACATTTACAAAAACAAGTACCAATGTAACTTTTGCTAGTAGGGTGTCTGCCGTAAGCAAGCATGGTTCTAGGGCTACTGGAATAAGTAACATCACTTGGAATGGAAAGTTATACACCGTAGGTAATAAAGAAGGCAAGCTTAACATGGAATCTAACAAATACATGTCCGATCATTATAAGTTAAACCTGCTTAACGCTATTGCACTAAGTTTTAAGGGGGAAACTAAAATAAAGGTAAGACTCGCTGTGGGACTTCCCGCAGAATATTATATAGACCATAGTATTCCACTTAAAAATGAAATAAAGAAGATGGAAAAACAATCTATAACAATAAATAATATAACATATGATATAGAAATAATAGATGTACAAGTATTTAAACAAGGAGGTACATTAAGTGCTGAAACCATGGAAACATTTACTTATCCAATGTTATTACTTGACTTTGGTGGTGGTACTTTAGATGTATCTCATTGGAAATATGAGAAAGATGAATTTGGTAACAAGGTGCTTGGGATGACTAAGGCTAGTAGTTTTGCACAACATGGGTTTGAGCCAACAATAGAAGCATTACTCACTAAGTTCAACTCTGCTGACGGATCTGATGGTAATTATGATATATCAGATGCTATCGAATATTTAGAAGATGACGAACTACCTTTTGGGGAAGCAAATGTATTAAAAGACATTAAAGATTTAGTATTAAAACCATATGTGGAGAAAGCAATAAGTTCAATTAATAGCTCTTTTAAACCAAATACTTGTAAAGATATAAGAATAATAGGTGGACCTGCAAAGTTACTACTAGAATATTTACAAACAGAGTTCATAAAAACTGAGCCAAAGCTCATAGATAATAAAAACCCTCAATGTGCAAATTCTATACTGTTCGCTGAAAGATATAAAGAATTGCTAGTACTTGAATACTTAGATGGAAATAAAGAAGTTGCTGCAACTACAGTAGCAGGTCAATAATTATGGGAGCACTCCGTAAAACTGTATCATCAAATCTAGGAGAGGAAACAGATAAAGACTTAATTAATTATGTGAGCAATATGGAGAAGAAAGGTATTAATAATTCTAAACTTATAAAGCAGGCTCTGAGATTTTACAGGGACTACGGCAACAAAGTTAAGAAGCTAGATACAGTAGATATTGCAAATATTTTAGATAACCCTGAAGTTAAAAATTATATAGGTAATATAGTTGGAGAGCTTTTTAAAGGTGCTATGCCAAATTCAATTCCACAAATTAACGATGAAGTTATTGTCAAAAAATCAAATGAGAGGGATATAGATTCTGTTGAAAGTGAGTATATGAAAAAACTTAATTGTGTGAAAGATATGTCGTTATAGCTTGGAGTGGCGTTTTCGTCACTCCTTTTTACTTTAAGAATCATAATTATTTTAAAAACACTTAGCCCATACATATAGTAAAATGATACCATATATGATAAAATATAAGAAAGGCATTCAAAATAAGCTAAAAAGGGTGATCTAATGTTCTGTCCTAGTTGTGGATCTCAAAACGAAGATAGCTCTAATTTTTGTAAAATATGTGGGATTAATTTATTAATTCAACCTAATACGACTGGTGAACGGATTATTAGTGAAAAAAACTGGTTAGTTGCTTTATTGCTGTGTATTTTTGTTGGGGCATTTGGTATTCATAGATTTTATGTAGGTAAAATAGGTACGGGAATTTTAATGATTTTAACCTTTGGTGGTTTTGGAATATGGGTGTTAGTTGATATTATTTTGATTGCTACTAATTCATTTAAAGATATAAATGGGTTGCAACTAAATAAAAACATGTATAGGTATTAGTTTAAATTGTTTTGTATATGCTGAAATAGCTCAGTTGGTAGAGTAACGCACTCGTAACGCGTAGGTCGAGGGTTCGATCCCCTTTTTCAGCTCCAAGTTTGTAATATGGAAACAAATATTTTTTAGCACTGGCATAACTGCTGGTGCTTTTTTGTACGTTCAGCAGAGCAAAAGTAGACAGACGGTGAGTTATAAAGTGGCATAGTATGAATAGAAATATAGTAAAACGTAGCTTGGGGGTAAAGAAATCTATCTCCAGGCTTTTATATTTAACGGATTGATTAATATTACATATATTGGGTAATAATACTGATAGACAGAACAAATAAGAGGAAACAATCGTGTTTTATTAGCACTAGAAGTGTAATTATATATAAGGTGAGGTTGAATATAAATGAAAAAGATAAAAGTGAAAGTTGGAGTAGATAAAAGTAAATTAATAAAAGGTAACAAACGAATTGTTGCTTGTGGCAAGAACTTTTAACGATATTTCAGAAGAAAATTCTCATATTCCCATAAATGGGAGTTGATTACCATGACAAAGAGAAAACTTCAGCGGGAGTATAAATTTACTTCTGAAGTCGTTAATGCAGCTCCTTCGGAGCTGTTGAAGCACCGAGGATTATAATTTAAAAGGATAGTAAAAAAGTAGTTGAGAGTTATATCTTAACTACTTTTTTAGTGTAGCATTTATTTCAGAATACTTTCAAGGAGGAGTCTTATTCCTTCACTTTTATTTATATTACTTGCCTTGCAAAAACTTTTTAGGGCATTTGATAGTTCTTCACTTATTCTCACATGAATCAATTCACTTTTAGAATTTTCAATTTTCTTTCTTCCTCTGGGCATAATTATCACCTCGCAAGATTCGTGTTACATAAAATAAGCTCATAGATGCTAAATAGAATGTTGTAACACAATAATAATTATAATACATTTTAACAAATATTACCACGTAATTGAATTGAGAAATATAAAGATTATTTGTATAATTATATCCTCGTTTTATTTGATTTAATAAGTGGAATACAGGTAAAAGTCATGAAAATCAGTGGTTTTTTATAAATTATATGTATATAAAAAATTATTACTTTCTGTTACAATGGTATTGTACAAAAAAAAGGAAAAATTTGTGACATTGGTATTAGTCTTAAATTAAAGGGGAAGATTGATGTAAAAATATGAATAGTACTAGTTATAATAAGTAGACAAGCTAAATTCTCAAAATATTTCCTGGAAAATATTGCAGAGACTAAAAATGCAAGTAAAACTCTAGGAGAAAAAAATAAAACATTTACATTAGAAATAATTTACATATTTCGATAATTCATATTCATTTAAAATATAGGAGGTAAGCATATGAAAAAAAGAGTAGCTTTTATAGCAATGTTATTAACTATGGCGGGTTCACATGTTGTGTTCGCTGATAATGGAACGGTGACTGCAAGTTCATTATATGTCAGGCAAAAATCATCAATTTCATCATCAATTATATCTTCTCTTGCGAGAAATGCGAAGGTAGAGACACTTGGTAAAGAAGGGGAATTCTATAAAATAAATTATAAAGGACAAACTGGATATGTACATAGCTCATATATAAAAATATCGGCAAATACGTCTGGTTCTACGAGTACAACAAATGGAGCGGGGACGTCAGGAACAGTAACAACAGATTATTTAAATGTAAGAACAGGATTCGGGATAAATTATTCTGTTGCTAATGTTATTACACGCGGAACTAAAGTGACAATGTATGAAAAATCAAATGGTTTTTGTAAGATAAATTATGGTGGCAAAACAGGTTATGTAAGTGAGCAATATGTGAAAGCTACAACAGCACAGGATTCAAACACAGATAGTACAAGCAGTGTGATTACTGGAATTGGTAATATTACAGCATCAAGTTTAAATGTAAGAAAAACGGCGTCTATGGGTAATAATATCATGGGCACAATAAAAATAAATGCAAAAGTGGATTTGTATGGAACACAAAATGATTTTTATAAAATCAAGTATAATGGACAATGGGGATATATAGCTAAAACATACGTAAGCCTAGGTAATGACACTCCAAGTAGAGGTGATGTCATAGAAAATGACTCAAATGGACAACAAGGTACTGCAACAAAAAACATAGAGAGTTTAATCTCGCAGTTAAACACGTTTTTAGGAATGCCATACTTATGGGGTGGTACAACACCAGCGAAGTTTAATTCTAATGGCAAATATGTAAGTGGGGGTTTTGATTGTTCAGGTCTTATACAATATGCTTATAAAAACATAGGTATAAATTTACCTAGAACGACTATGGACCAAATAAATATAGGTACCTCAGTTAATATAAATAGTCTCCAAAAAGGTGATTTAGTATTCTTTAGGACAAATCCAGCATCGCCTTCCCAAGCATCTCACGGGGGAATATATATTGGTAATAATAAATTTGTACAATCTCCCAAAACTGGTGATGTTGTAAAAATATCTGAATTAACTGGATATTATAAAAGTAATTTTATAATAGGAAAAAGAGTAGTAAAATAAGTATATTTAATATAAACCAGGAATAATTAATATAAAAAATGAATGTATGATTTTTATTAAATCATACATTCATTTTTTATATCCAATTTATCATAATTAAAAAAGAATTAAAAATATTTCTTAACTTAAGGATTTCTAAATTTTACAAACAATATTGATGTATAATTAAAAGGTATATTAAAGTTATGTAATTTAATTGATTGACATAGAGATATTAAGCACTTGTATCGGCATAATGTATTAGATATAATAAGTTTATTACAATATAAGGAGATAAATATGGAAATGAAGAAGATAAGTGGAATGAAGAAAGGTGATAGGATTGAAGGTTTTTATGTTATAAAATCTGTAGATAGCAAGGTTTCCAACAACAGTAACACAAATAAATATTTGGATTTTAATTTAGGGGATGCCACCGGTGATATAAATGCAAAACTTTGGGAATGGAATGAAAAATTAGAAAATACATTTAAACAAAGCTTCTTAGTGAAAATTAAGGGCACGGTAAATGAGTGGAGAGGAAAGCTTCAATTAAAAGTTGAAGCGATAAGACTAACTGAGGAAAAAGATGGAGTAAGCATTTGTGATTATGTTGCAGTGGCACCGTATTCACCAGAAAAAATGTATGATGATATTTTAAATTATTTATCTAAAATCAAAAATATAGATATTCAAAATATAGTTACCAATATTTTAGGGCATAATGAGGAAAAGCTAATGCATTATCCAGCTGCTAAGTCTAACCATCACTCTATAAGATCGGGTCTGTTATATCACACAACCACCATGCTTAAGGCAGGAGAAAAATTAAGCGAAATTTACACCTTTCTAAATACGGATTTGCTATATGCAGGTATAATACTTCATGATATTGGCAAAATATATGAAATGAATGCTAGTGAACTTGGAATTGTAAGCGAGTATTCAGTAGAGGGTCAACTTTTAGGTCATATAGTTCAAGGAATTAAAATGATAGAAACGGCGAGTCTTGAGGTTAAAGCAGATACTGAAGTATCTATGTTGTTACAGCATATGGTGCTAGCTCATCATTATGAAGCAGAATATGGGAGCCCTAAAAAACCTATGATACCAGAAGCGGAAATGCTACATCATTTAGATATAATGGATGCAAGAATGTATGATATGAATAAGGCTTTAGGGGATACAAAGGAAGGCAAATTTTCAGAAAGAATAAGGTCTCTAGATAATATAAATGTTTATAAAAGTTTTGTTAATAAATAGTCTTAAGGAAAATTATTTAACAGAAAAATACAGTTATTCAATATGGGTAAGTGTATTTTTTATTTTAGATAAACAATGTATATACGAACTATTACTTAAAATAATTTATTAATATTCGCACTTTATATTGACTGGTTTATACTGCTCTGATATCATTAAGTAGTATGGTAACCATTAATAGTTTTTATTTCCTACAGAGTAATACAAGGAGGAATATGAAATGAAAAATTTTTATGATGTAGTTATTGTAGGAGCTGGACCAGCGGGCATATTTACGGCACTAGAAATTTCTAATAAAAAACCCGAACTTAGTGTACTTATAGTTGATAAGGGAAGAAATATAGAAAAAAGAAAATGTCCAGCTAGAGACACAGGAAAGTGTGTTAAATGTAATCCTTGTGGGATAACGTTTGGTTGGGCAGGTGCTGGAGCTTTTTCAGATGGTAAGCTTTCTCTAAGCCCTGAGGTGGGGGGAAGACTTCTTGAATATTTTTCTGAAGACGATTCAAAAAAATTAATAAAGTATTGCGATGATATATATATAAAATTTGGAGCAAATGAGAAGGTATATGGGATTAATAGTGACAAAGTTGACGAAGTTAAATATGAAGCAAGTAAGCACAATATTCGTCTTGTTGAATGTCCAGTAAGGCATTTAGGAACAGAACTTGCCTATGAAGTTTTAAAATCTATGTACCATCATTTAGTTGATAATACAAATACAGAATTTATAGAACTTAGTGAAGTGGAAGAAATATTAATAGAAGATAATAAGGCTACTGGAGTATTATTAAAGAATAAAGATGGTGTGTTTAAGGTTAATGCAAAGTATGTTGTAGCGGCGCCGGGTAGAGGTGGAGCGGAATGGGCTTCAAATGAAGCTAAAAAACATAATATTAAGGTTACTAATAATGCAGTAGATATTGGAGTAAGAGTTGAGGTACCTAATTCTGTTATGGATCATCTAACAAAGGACTTATATGAAGCAAAATTAGTATATTATTCTGATACATTTGATAACAAGGTTAGGACCTTTTGCATGAACCCGGGGGGAGTAGTGTCAGCGGAATATTATGATGGCAACACGATTGCAGTTGTAAATGGTCATAGTTACTCCGACCAAAAGCTTAGAACAACTAATACAAATTTTGCGATGCTTGTATCTACTACTTTCACTGAGCCATTTAATCAACCTATAGGTTATGGAAAATATATAGCTCAGCTAGGTAATATGTTAACTGGTGGAGGGATAATGGTTCAAAGACTCGGGGATTTACTAAAAGGAAGAAGAACAGATTATGACAGATTAGGTAAATCAACTACGACGCCTACTTTAAAATCAGCAGTACCAGGTGACTTAAGCTTTGTATTACCACAAAGGCACTTAACGTCTATTGTGGAAGCATTAAAGGCTTTTGACAAGATAGCACCAGGTTTATATAGCAAAAACACATTGCTATATGGAGTTGAGGTGAAGTTTTATTCTAGTAAGATTAGTACAGATGATAAGTTTGAAACATCTGTTAGAAATTTATATACAATAGGGGATGGAGCGGGAATAACTAGAGGTCTAATGCAAGCATCTACAACAGGAGTTGTAGTAGCAAGAGACATAGCTCAGAAAGAAGACTAAGAATTTAATCTAAATAATTGGTTATATGAATATTAAAAGTGTATAATTCAACATGAAGTAAACATAGAAGACAATAAAAGTTCTTAACGGTAGTAGTTAAGAAATTTTATTGTGAACTGAAAGAAAGCGAGGAATTTATATGTCAGCATTTATAGTTTTAGGAGCCCAATGGGGAGATGAAGGTAAAGGTAAGATGACAGATTATCTTGCTGAGGGAGCTAACGTAGTAGTCAGGTTCCAAGGTGGAAACAATGCAGGTCATACAGTAGTTGTAGGAGAAAAGGAATATAAACTTCACTTAATACCATCAGGAATATTATATAAAGATAAATTGAATGTAATAGGTAATGGCGTGGTTGTAGACCCAGAAGCGTTATTTACAGAAATTGACTACTTAGAAGCACTAGGCGAAAAAATAACTCCAGAAAGATTAATAATTAGTGATAGGTCACAGGTTATAATGCCATATCATAAAGAGTTAGATAATTTATATGAAATAGCTAGAGGTAAAAATGACATCGGAACTACAAAAAAAGGTATAGGACCTTGTTACACTGACAAGTTTGAAAGAAGTGGAATCAGAGTTTGTGACTTAATGAAAAAAGATGTTTTTAAAGAGAAGCTTAAAATTAGTTTATCAATGAAAAATGATATAATAACAAAAGTTTTGGGTGGAAAAGCTTTAGATTTTGATAAAATATATACGGAGTACCTAGAGTATGCAGAAAGAATGAGACCTTTTGTAAAAGATATATCAGTTAAAGTTTACGATTCAATAAAGTCTGGAAAAAATGTTTTATTTGAAGGAGCACAAGGAACGTTGCTTGATATAGATTATGGTTCATATCCTTTTGTAACCTCATCAAACACTATTGCAGGTGGAGTTTGTGTTGGGGCAGGAATAGGACCTACTATGATAACAAATGCTGTAGGAGTAGCGAAAGCTTATACTACAAGAGTAGGAAAAGGACCATTCCCAACAGAGCTTGATGATGAAGTAGGAGACTGGATTCGCGAAAAAGGTTTTGAATTTGGAGTAACAACAGGTAGAGCAAGAAGATGTGGATGGCTTGACCTTGTTATATTAAAAACTGCAGCAAGAGTTTCGGGACTTACTAGCTTTGCTGTAACTAAAATAGATACCTTAGCAGGACTTGAAAAAATTAAAATTTGTGTAGGATATAAATTTGAAGGTAGTGTTATAGATTATTTCCCAGCAAGTTTAGAGGATTTAGCTAAATGCGTGCCAGTATATGAAGAGTTTGATGGTTGGGATGAAAAGATAGCTGATGCAAGAAGCTATGAAGAACTTCCTGAAAATGCAAAAATATACTTAAAGAAAATTGAAGAATTTACAGGAGTTAAAGTTTCCATAGTTTCAGTAGGACCTAAAAGAGATCAAACAATGGTGTTAACTGAAATATAGCATATAGACATGCATATTATACAAAAGATATTTTTTTTATATGTATGGTTTTTATATTATAGGGAATTATAATTATTGTAGGAAATATATATTAAGGTATACAAGTGCATACTATAGATTAAAAAAGTGCGTACTAGTAAAATTTAAGCATATAAAATATAATGAGAATTAGGGTTAAATTAACATAAAGTGAGGTATATAATATGAAAATTACTAAAGATATGACAATAGGTGAAGTTGTAAGACAAAATCCAGAATCAGTTGAAGTATTAATGAGCTTTGGAATGGGTTGTGTAGGATGTCCTTCAGCGCAAGCTGAAACATTAGAAGAAGCAGCAATGGTTCATGGTCTTAATTTGGAAGAATTAATGACTGCATTAAATGCATAAAAAAATTAAGACACTTAGCATTTGCTAAGTGTCTTGTTTTTTTATTTTTTTATCTTTTTATCTTTTCTTTATTTTCTTAATGGCGAGGATAACAGGTATTGTAATTACAGTAGCTATGATGGCCTCTGGAACACCATTTATTATACCTATACCATAAATAGTCTTTGCAGCAATAGATGGATCTATGCCCTTAGAAGCAGCGAATTTAGCCGCATAAAAAACATATATCATAGTAAGAACCCCAAAAGTGTTAGTTAGCGAACCAACAACGGTCGCGAGTCCAATCCTTAGGCTATCATTTTTAACGTGGATTAGTTTATAAACATAGTAAGAAGTAAGACCAATAAGAACCCTTGGTAATACAGATACTAAAGGATTTATAAAAGCAAAAGAGAGTAAATTGGGAGTTGTTATGTTTTGCATAATACTAAACATCCCAAATATTAAACCAATAGTCATTCCTACCATAGGGCCACCTATTATTGATCCTATAATAACGGGAATGTGCATGATAGTAGCTTTGGCACCAGGAAGTGGAATAAAGCCATATCCAGTTAAACCAAGTACGATGCAAATAGCTGATAGCATACCAATAGTTGTAAGTTCACTTGTTTTTATTCTTCTAAGTTTAATAGAATTATTATTAATCATGTGTTCCCCCCGCTCTTATTCCATAAGGATATAAGTCGTCCTATTCATAATCCTTATTTATAGTTCAGTTTCATAATGAATACTGACAACAATATTTTAACACTATTTTGATAATAATTACATAGATAAATAAAAATTTAACAAACTTTATGTTAATACTATACAGTTAATGTTTACTGTGTTGGTTTAGTTTGGTATTATTTTAAGTATGAAGAAAACTAAGAAGCGTAGAAATTAATAGTTATTATATTATGTACTCATGAGAAATATAGGAGGGGTATTATGGGCAAAATGCCAGAGGTTACAGATAGAGATTATAATATTCATTATTATGAAGTAGATATTCATAAAAGAGCTTTGATGACAAGCATTATAGATTATCTTGGTGATATGGCAATGTATCAAAGTGAAGTGCTTGGAGTTGGCATAGAACATCTTAAAGAGAATAAATCAGCTTGGGTGTTATATAAATGGGACATAACAATGGAGTCGTATCCTTTATTAAATGAAACTATAAAGATTAGAACTTTTGCACATTCTTTCAATAAATTTTATGCATACAGGAAATATGAAATTATTGATATGAAAGGGAATAAAATAGGACATGCGAGTTCTGTGTGGATTTTAATAAATACAGACAGAAGAAGACCAATAAGGATTACGAAAGATATGTATGAGGCTTATGGTATAGATGATAGCAATAATACACCCATAGACATTGAGGATATAGTACCAATAACTACAGTGCATAGCGAGAAAAACTTTCAAGTTAGGTATAGTGATATTGACACGAATATGCACGTAAATAATGTTAAATATGTTGCTTGGGCTTTAGAAACAGTTCCTAAGGATATAGTATTAAACTA
Organism: Clostridium sp. CM036; assembly: GCF_055081135.1. Classification (NCBI taxonomy): domain Bacteria; kingdom Bacillati; phylum Bacillota; class Clostridia; order Eubacteriales; family Clostridiaceae; genus Clostridium; species Clostridium sp. CM036. The sequence goes on from NZ_CM143652.1 coordinate 2,800,552, forward strand.
CGAACTAAGGAATATTAAGGTAACTTACATCAAGGAAACAACATACGGAGAGACCATAAAGGTAAGCACGCAGGTTATAAGAGAAGAAGATAAGATAATATGTAGACATAAAATTATAAATGAAGAGGGAACTGAGCTGACTCTCTTAGAAAGTACTTGGATATAAGAAAATCGTTAATCACAAGTAGTTTTTGTATTATTCGACATACCTCTTAGATACATCTTAGTATGTACGATATAGTATGAAATTTCTCTGGACGTGAATTGAAATAAGAAGTGCAGAAACATTGAAAGTTGATTTAGAAATTCTTGTTTTGTAAATATAAAATTCTCGTGAGACTTCCTGGAAGGAAGGCCAGCAAACCGGCAGTATGCCGAATGTGAGCATTAGAGCATTTTACATTTACAAAATATTAGAATCTCTTAATCAACTTTCACGTTTCAAACTCTTATTTCAATTCACGCAGGAGAAACTTCATGCTGATCGCACTCTTATTTTTTATTTGGAGGCGTTGATGCCGGCAATAGCACCAGAACTCCATGCCCATTGAAGGTTAAAACCACCGCAATCGCCATCTACATCTAATATTTCTCCCGCAAAGAATAAATTCTTAGTAATATTAGATTCTAGGGTTTCGGGATTAATTTCTTTTGTATTAATGCCTCCTGCAGTTATCTGAGCATTTGCAAAAGAATTAGTACCTGAAACATCAAATTGATATCGCTTTAGCAAAGTATATAGAGCATTTTTTTCGTTTGAGGCCAAATCGCAACAAGGCTTATGAATGTCATCTATATTTGCTTCTTTTAAAATTATTGGAATGATCTTCTTGTTGATTATTCCGATGAATGAATCATGAACGCAGCGACTTGGGAATACTGACCAATGATTATTTAAAAATGCTTTTAGATCTTCGTAGCTAATATTTGGTAGCATATCAATACTTAAAGAAACCTTGCTATTTTTAGATAAACCATAAGATGCAGTTCTACTAAGCTGAAGAATAGGAGGACCAGAAATGCCGTAATCTGTGAAAAGTATTTCTCCGAATTCCTTATGAACATATTTATCGTTTATAAATATTTCCGCAAAGCCATCAAACTTTACTCCAGATAGAGCCTTTAGTTTATTATAGTTTAATTTAAGCTGTACAAGGGCTGGTACAGGAGAGATTATACTATGACCTAATTGCCTAGCCAATGAATATCCGGAACCGTCAGAACCCGTTTTAGGAGCTGATTTACCACCGGTCGCAATAATCAACCTTTCACATTCATATGTAGAATTATCTGTGCTATAAACTTTAAAACCCTTATTTGTTTTAATAATCTCCTTAGCTTTGGTATTTGTATATAGTGGAATTTTTTTTTCGTCTATAGCAAAGCGTAGTATATCAAGTACTGATGAGGCTTGCAATGACATAGGAAACATTTTACCACCATCTTTTGTAACTAAAGGTATTCCTAAACACTCGAAAAAATTTATAGTATCCTTTATGGTAAAAGAATCTAGCGTATAACCTGCGAAATTTGGATTTTCACTGTGATATCTATCATTATTTATATGTACATTACTGATATTACACCTACCGTTACCGGTAGTTAGTATTTTTTTACCTACTCTGTCGGTTCCTTCAATTATTGCTACATCTATACCAAAATCTTTTGCTATTAAAGCAGAGGTTAAACCAGAGGCACCTCCGCCAATTATTATAAGAGAATGTTTCAAGAAAATCTCTCCTTTCGAGAAAAAATATTTTTAGATTATAAAGTGGTTACATATAATCTTACCCTAAAATCAGTAGGATGAAAATGAATTTTTATTTTGTTTTATAAGTAACCATAGAATTTGTTTGTGATTGTTTAGTAAAAGTAGTTATTTTCAAAAAAACATAAAAAAAATTCTATAAGGGGAACCGTTGATTTAACTGGATTTGAGTGTTTTGCGAAAAAAAATAATAAAAAGAATAAGAAAATATGTTGACACTTTAAGAAAAATTAGGTATTATAGTTTATGTCGGGTTGCAAGACGTAAGCCCATAATAAATAAAGTGACAAATTAGTATGGCTCCTTGGTCAAGCGGTTAAGACACCACCCTTTCACGGTGGTAACAGGGGTTCAATTCCCCTAGGAGTCACCATAAACATACATGGGAGCATAGCTCAGCTGGGAGAGCATCTGCCTTACAAGCAGAGGGTCACAGGTTCGAACCCTGTTGTTCCCACCATATATGGCTCAATAGCTCAGTTGGTTAGAGTGCCGCCCTGTCACGGCGGAGGTCGAGGGTCCGAGTCCCTTTTGAGTCGCCATTTTTACTAAACTGTTATAGTTTAATAAAAGAACATCTAATTTATAAGTTTGATTCTTATCAAAAGAATCATTGAAAAATAATAAGGCTCCTTGGTCAAGCGGTTAAGACACCACCCTTTCACGGTGGTAACAGGGGTTCAATTCCCCTAGGAGTCACCATTAAAACATATATGGGAGCATAGCTCAGCTGGGAGAGCATCTGCCTTACAAGCAGAGGGTCACAGGTTCGAACCCTGTTGTTCCCACCATATATGGCTCAATAGCTCAGTTGGTTAGAGTGCCGCCCTGTCACGGCGGAGGTCGAGGGTTCGAATCCCTTTTGAGTCGCCATTTTTGCTGGCATGGCTCAACGGTAGAGCAGCTGACTTGTAATCAGCAGGTTGTAGGTTCAATTCCTATTGCCAGCTCCAAAAAAGTCCTAAACATTTGTTTAGGACTTTTTTTACGTCCAGCATATTTGATGGAAAATTAAGATTCAAAATGTATTTAGAGTGATTTGATTTTTTGTCTTGAAAAAATAAAAATATTGACAACATTCGATCGTTATAGTAGCATAAACACATATAATAAGCAATTAAAATAAATTAATGTTCGTATTTTCTGGACGAATATCAATATTTTGCCACATTATTGGTTTTGTGAAATAAATATAAATTATATATACCGAACAAAAATATCATTAAGATAAAATTTTAGGAGAGTTAAACCTATGAAGAAAAAATGGACTTACGTATTATTTGTACCGTGTTTAATATTACTAGCTTATTTTCTTATAGTACCTTTAGTTAGTACTATAATTCCTACTTTTAGTATTAATGGAAGCTTTAGTTTAGATCATTATTTAAATTTCTTTGGAGATAAGTATACGCTGCAGATATTTTATAGAACATTAAGAATTGCTTTAATATCATCTGCAATATGCGTGGTTATTGGAGTTCCAACAGCATATTTTGTGTCTAGAACCTCAAAGAAGATTAGAGGGTTATTCATGGCATTAACCATATTCCCTATTCTTACAAATTCAATTGTTCGTTCTTTTGCTTGGATGAGTATTTTAGGTAAAAATGGAGTTATAAATAAAGTGTTACTTAGCTTAGGCGTTATTAATGAATCTTTAACTATGATGTATACTGAAGGCGCAATCATAGTTGGTACAGTTTATTTATTTTCACCGCTAATGATTATTTCTTTAGTAGGAGTTTTAGAAAATATAGATAATGACTTATTAGAAGCAGCGGAAAGTTTAGGAGCTAATAAAGTGAAGGCCTTCTTTAAGGTTATATTCCCACTGAGTTTACCGGGATTAATAGTTGGAACAGTCCTTGTATTTACAGGAGCACTTACTGCTTATACTACACCACAGTTATTAGGTGGTAATAAAAATACAGTGTTAGCCACATTAATTTATCAAGAAGCGATGACCTTAAGTGACTGGCAAGCGGCGTCTGTTGTTGCAACAATAATGATAGTTACAACATTATTGGTTATAAAAGGAATAAACTTATTAGCGTCTAGATTAGATAAGAGGGGATTATAACATGAAAGGCAAAAAAAGCAAATTACTTACTATATTCGTAGCATTAGTATATATATTTTTACTAGCACCATTAGTAATTATAGCGTTAACAAGTATAGGAACAGAAAGTTATATTGCATTCCCACCAAAGGGGTTTAGCATTAAGTGGTATGCAAATGTATTTCAATCAGATATGTTTATGAATACAATGTTTGTAAGTTTTTTAGTATCCTGTGGGTCTACAGTATTAGCACTGTTAATTGGAATACCGGCAGCTTACGGATTAAGCAGATTTGATTTCAAAGGAAAGGGTGTTTTAAAGAGTTTTTTCTTTTCACCATTAATAATACCAGGAGTGGTTGTTGGTTTTGCATTATTTCAGTTTTTAGTAATAAAATTAGAATTTTCAGTATACATGAGTTTATTTATAGGTCATACATTGGTAATAGTACCTTACATAATTAGAGTTGTTGGTTCAAGTTTAGAGGTATTTGATTATTCAATAGAAGAGGCTGCAATGAGTCTTGGCTATACAAAAATAAATACTTTTTTTAAGGTAGTTATGCCAAATATAACTTCAGGAATTATAGCAGCGGTTATGTTAGCATTTATAAACTCCTTTAACAATGTGCCTGTATCAATATTTTTAACAGGGCCAGGAGTAAGTACTTTGCCAATTAGTATGATGAGTTATGTAGAGTATAACTATGATCCAACCGTATCAGCATTATCAGTTATATTAATGTTAATAACAATTGGAATAATGTTTATAGTAGAAAAAACTTTAGGATTAGATAGTCTTTCTTAGGCGAAATATGTTCGTAATAGGCCTTAAATAATGCTAATAAACGTGGGGGTAACACATGAATTTAATAAACTTGAAAAATATAGCAGTATCATATGATGGAAAAGACAATATATTACAAAATTTTAATTTAAGCATTAAAAAAGGGGAGCTTGTATCTCTTTTAGGACCTAGTGGATGTGGTAAAACTACAACATTAAGAGTAATTGCTGGATTTATAGAGCCAAACAATGGAACGTTTATGCTAGGAGGCAAGGATTATACAAAAATACCTGTTCATAATAGAAATTTCGGATTAGTATTTCAAAGCTACGCATTATTTCCGCACTTAACAGTAGAAGAAAATGTAGCATTTGGTTTAAAAATGAAGAAGATATCAAGGGATGAAATAAAGAAAAAGGTAAAAGATATATTAGAAGTAGTAGATATGAATCAATATGCTAAAAGATATCCAAAGGAGCTTTCGGGAGGACAAAGACAGAGAGTTGCAACAGCTAGAGCGTTAGTAATAGAGCCAAGTCTATTACTTTTAGATGAACCTTTAAGCAACTTAGATGCGAAGCTTAGATTGAAGATGAGAGTTGAAATAAGAAAGCTTCAACAAAGCTTAGGCATTACTACTTTATTTGTTACCCATGACCAAGAGGAGTGTTTCTCTATATCAGATAAAGTGGCGGTAATGAACAAAGGTGTAATAGAGCAATTTGATACTCCAGAAAATATTTACTCAAATCCTTCCACAGAGTTTGTTGCTAGATTTGTCGGATTTGAAAACTTTATAGATTTAACAAAGGTAGAAGATGGATTATATGAAAGTAATAAAGGATTAAAGTTTAGTGTGGAAAATCCTAAAATAGACAAGGCAGAAGTTAAAGGTACAATAAGACCAGATGATATAGTTATAGCATCAATAGAAGCGTCAAATACTATAGAGGGAACTGTAGAAATAAGAACATTCTTAGGGAAATCATATCAGTATAATGTAAATACCACTGTGGGAAATTTAGTTGTAAATAGCCAAAATGATGTAGTTTATTCTCAAGGAGATAAAATAAATCTTTACTTACCTGAAAATAAAATAGTATTAGTATAAGCTGAAATGGATATTATTAATTTGAGCAAATTAGGAGGAATGGATATGTTAAAAAAATATTTGGTAGTAACGGTAGCGTTAGGATTGCTAGCAACTGTATTTGTTGGATGTAGTGGTGGATCTTCAGCCTCGGGTAAAAAAAAGAAACTTGTAATTTCAACTTTTGGGTTAAATGAAGACAAGCTAACAGAAAATGTACTTAAACCTTTCGAAGAAAAGCATGGAGTTAAAATAGTATTAGAAACAGGTAATAACTCTGATAGATTAACAAAACTTAAAAACAACCCAAAGTCAACAGTAGACTTAATATACTTAGCTGAGAGCTATGCTGAGCAAGGAATAAAGGCAGGGGTATTTGAAAAGCTTGACTACAGTAAAATTCCTAATAGTGAAAATGTAGTAGATAAGGGCAAAGGAACAATAAAAGATGGATTTGGACCAGCATATGCATTAAACAGCATAGGAATAGCTGTTAATCCAAAGGAAGTAGAGTTTGAAATAACTTCTTGGGAAGATTTATGGAAGCCTGAACTAAAGGGTAAAATAGCTATACCAGATATAACAACAACCTTTGGTCCAGCTATGCTTTATATAGCAGCAGAAAAAGCAGGAGTAGATGTATCTAAAGACAAGGGTGTAGCTGCATTTAAAGAATTACAAAAATTAAAGCCTAATGTAGTTAAAACTTATAGTAAATCTTCAGACCTATCTAATATGTTTGCTAGTGGAGAAATAACAGTAGCGGTAACAGCTGACTTTGCTTATGAAATGATTACTAATGCATCACCAGAAATAAAGCTTATAACTCCAGAGTCAGGAAGATATTTAAACCTTAATTCAATAAACATAAATAAGAATTCAGATAATAAAGATTTAGCTTATGAGTTTATAAATTATGTTTTAAGTGAAGAGATTCAATATAAAGGTGCTAAGAATTTAAGTGAATCACCAGTAAATAAAAAGGTTTCTTTGACTGAAGAGGAAAGTAAAAATTTAACCTATGGACCAACAGTAAAAAATGCTAAAACTATAGATTATAAAGTGGTTAATCCATTAATGAGTGAATGGATAGATACTTGGAATAGAATTATGAACTAATTATATAGATTAAATAAATAACTAGTCAAAATCTTTATGATTGAGACTAGTTATTTTTTAAATTCAGGTATAAAAGTAAAAAATAAGCCTGCATAATTTGAATAGATAAATATATATTAAAGAGGTGTATTATGGAAGTTGAATTAATAGTTAAAAATATCAGAGTGTATAATAGTTATTTTAAGAAATTCATTAATGCAGATGTAGCAATAATGGATGAAAAATTTATATATATAGGCAAAGAATATGAAGGTAAATTAAGTGGTAAAGAAGTTGTAGATGGACATGGGAATTATATGATCCCTGGCCTTATTGACATTCATATGCATATAGAGAGTTCGATGACTATTCCCAGTGAGTTTTCTAAGGCTGTTATACCACATGGAGTAACTACGGTGGTGGCTGATCCACATGAGATTGCTAATGTTTTTGGTGTGGAGGGGATAATAGCTTTTATAAGTAAAGAGGAAAAAATAGATATATTTTATGGAATACCAAGCTCAGTACCATCAACATCAAAGGAGTTTGAAACCACAGGGGGATTTATAAGTGATAAAGAAGTTGGTGAGCTTTTAGCATACCCGAAGGTTATTTGTTTAGGAGAGGTAATGAATTTTAAGGATTTAATAGAAGAGGATGATTCTAATATAAATAGGATTATAAATCTAATCAAGAGAGAAAAGAATAATTTTCCAATAGAAGGTCATTGTCCTAAGATTGAAGGGTTAGATTTAGCTATGTACATATATAGGGGGGTGGATGGAGATCATACTCAGCAGAGTTTAAAATCTATAGAAGAAAAAATAAGTGGTGGAATGTTTTTAGAAATACAAGAGAAATCTATGAGTCAAGAAAATATGAATTATTTAAGGGATAATAATTTATATGAGCACTTTTGTTTGGTTACAGATGATGTAATGGCTGACGAGCTAACAAGTGGACATTTAAATAAATTAGTGAAGAAAGCTATGGATATGGGAATTAGTGAAGAAAACGCTATATATGTATCTACATATACTCCTGCTAGAAGAATGGGACTTTTAGATAGAGGAGTTATTGCCCCAGGAAAGATGGCAGACTTTATATTATTAGAAGATGTTAAAGAGTTTAAGATACACTCGGTATATAAAAATGGAAAAGTGATATATAATAAGGAAGAGTGTGAAGGGAATAGTTATTCGCAAATAAATTCAAAAGAAGGTATAAACATAAAAGAAACTGTAAAGGTGAAAGAAAATAAAAAAGAAGGATTTCCTAGGAAATTTTATAATAGCATAAAGTTAAATTCTTTAAATGAAGAGGATTTTAAGGTGGAAACTCCTATATTAAATGGAGAACTTATTTGTAGAACAATGAAGGTGGAGCAAGATACAACATTCACTGAAGAGGGAGAAGTTATAATTAAATCATTAAATGGGGAACTTCAATGGGAAATAAAGGGTTGTGCATTGATAGTAGTCTTTGAAAGATACGGAAAAACTAAGGGTAAAGCATTTGGGATAGTAGATGGTAATATAATAAAAGAAGGAGCTGTGGCTACTACTTGGGCCCATGACCATCATAATCTTATGGTCATGGGAAGAAATGTTAAGGATATGATAGCGGCAGCTAATGAAGTTATAAACTGCAAAGGTGGATATGCGGTGGCAAATAAAGGTCACATTCTAGGTTCAGCACCATTACCAATTGGTGGAATAGTAAGTGATGTTCCTATAGAGGTTTTAGCATCGCAGTTAAAAGAAATAAGAAACGCTATGAAGGAATTGGGATATGACCATAAGAATGAAATAATGTCATTTAGTACATTATCACTACCAGTTAGTCCAGCTTTAAAGATAACTGATAAAGGATTAATAGATGTTAAAAAACAGGAGATTGTTTCATTGTTTAAAGAAAGTAGTGAAAGATAAAATAAAAAAATTGGCGGTATTAGCATATGAAAAAAGGAATAGAAGATAATAGAATTTTAATAAAGAATGTAAATATAATTACTATGAATAAGGATAAAGAAGTTATAGAAAATGGTACGCTCGTAATAGAGGGAGATGAAATAAAGGCAGTTGGTGGAGCTGATTTAGAAAATAAGTTTCAAGGATATAACATAATAGATGGTGAAGATGGAATATTAATGCCAGGAATGATTAATTGTCATTGCCACGGTTCTATGGTTCCGTTTAGAAGCTTAGCGGATGACTGCAAGGATAGATTAAAAAGATATTTATTCCCATTAGAGAATATGTTGGTGAATAAGGAATTGGTTTATATTGGAGCGAAATATGCAGTGGCGGAAATGTTGCTTGGTGGAGTAACTACCTATTGTGATATGTATTACTTTGAAGATGAAGTGGCAAAGGCAACATCAGAGTTAAATATGAGGGGAATACTATGTAATAGTATTATAAATTTCCAAGCACCAGATGCTGAGGAACCCTTTGGTGGATTAGATTACTCTATAGAATTTATTGAAAAATGGAAGGGGCATGAATTAATAACACCAGGAATAGCACCCCATGCACCCTATACCAATAGTGATGAAAGTTTAAAAATGGCCTATGAAATATCTAAAAAATATGAGGTGCCTTTTACTATGCATTTAGCAGAAATGGACTTCGAATTTGAAAAATATAAGGAAGAATTAGGGCTAACCCCAGTGGAGTATGTAGAAAGCTTAGGAATACTGGATTCTAACTTTATAGCAGCACATGCTGTAACTTTAGAGGAACAAGACATAGATATACTTAAAAAGCATAATGTTAAGGTAAGTCATAATATAGGGGCAAATGCTAAAGGAGCAAAGGGAGTGGCTCCCATATTAAAAATGAGAGAAAAAGGTATAGATGTAGGACTAGGAAGTGATGGTCCAATGAGCGGAAACACCATGGACATAATCACCCAAATGAGTCTAGTTGGAAAAATACAAAAATTATATAATAACGATAGAAGCTTATTCCCCGCAGTGGAATTAGTAGAAATGGCAACAATGGGAGGATCAAAGGTATTAGGTTTAGAAAATAAAGTGGGATCCATTGAAGTCGGTAAAAAAGCTGATATAACATTAATAGAAACTAAATCAGTAAATATGCAACCAATATATGATTACTATTCAGCGGTGGTATATTCAGCTAATGCAGGGAATGTGGATACGGTAATAGTTAATGGGAAGATTGTAGTTAGAAATAAGGAATTGGTTTCTGGGAACTTTAAGGAGATAAGAAGGGAGCTTTTAAAATTGAAGGACAAGATTGAGAAGGTAGCTGGAAAATTATAAATGAATAATATTCTTATATGATTCATTTATATATCAAAATAGAAGATAAAGAAATATGATAGCAAAAGCACATAGTACTTAAAATGCATTTGAGGGTCTTAGAAGTAATTCATGAGGACAAACGCATTTATAGTAATATGTGCTTTTTATTAATGTGCATATTTTTATATTATTTTGATTTACTCAAATTTTTCTTAATTCTTATGTCGTCTCCAAAGAATTTGCAAAGTGTAAAATTTCCAATTAATCTAGAGGTTATTCTCTCAGTATAGGTATTTAATAAATTTTCAAGAGTTAAATTAGTAGATACTAGCATTTTTTTTTGTTTTAATAATTTGGTATTAAGTAGATTGAACATTTCTGTTTTAGTAAAATCTGAAATTTGCTCAGTTCCCAAATCGTCTATAATAAGTAAATCACAATTTATTAGTAGTTCCTCTAAAGAGGTGTCGCCATTAAATCGAATTTCTTTTAAAGCCTTTATCAATTGTTCGGCTGTTCTATATACTACAAAAGAACCTTTGTCGAGTAATTCCTTTGTAATGCAATGAGACAGAAAGGTTTTTCCTGTACCAGAACTTCCATAGAATAATAAATTTTCATCAGTGGTATTGAAATTCTTTAAAAAGCTCATAGACCTAGATAAAATCTTTTCAATGTTCTTTTTAGGAGATTCTGATTCAAGTTCACTTTTTCTAGAAGGATAGTAGTCTAATTTGAAATTATCAAAGTTATTGGTATTTAACATACCTTGAAGTTCAGAACTAGTATAATAAACATCTATAACCTTTTGCTTAAAGCAAGGGCATTTAGTATTTCCAATAAAACCTGTATCGCGACATTTTGTGCATCTATAATGCAAATTCAAGTATTCCATATCAAAACCATTAGAGACTAATAGCTCAGATTTTTTCATTCTTAGATCTATTATTTTTTCTTTCAAAGAATGTAAATATTCATCTCTATTGTTGATACTTTTCAAAGCACTAATGGATAATTCTATACATAGCTTACCTATTTTGTGATCTAGTTCAATAATCTCAGGGTGAGTCTTTTCTATGTGAACTTTTCTTTTTCTAAAGTCAGCCTCTTCTTCTTGCCTTATTCGATCATATATAGCTAATATTTTGGTTTGATATCCTTTAATCATTATTATCCCATCCTAGTAATTTTTTTTCTAGTTCATCAAAGTTATAAGCTCTTTGTTCATAATCATTGAAACTTCCCTTAGCAGGCTTTCCACCGGCAGTAGTTTTTTTATTAGTAACTAAACGTTTTTTATCTTTTTTCTCTATATCCTCTAAAGAGTTTATGCCGTCTTTAAACCAACTATTTAGAATCCCATCGATATATTTAAAATCAGCGCGGCTAAGCCTATCAAAACAAATATCGCAAGCTTTATATATAATTTCTAGAGAAAATTTATAAACATTTATCCATTTATCTAATATTTGTTCTTGAGGTTTCATTATTTCTGGAGCTTTTATTCCTAGGTAATTTAAGATTTTTCTGATGTTTATCCATTTATCCTCATGTTTTTTTATATAGGATTGAGCACCTTCAATATTTTGAATATTAGCATCATGCCATGCAATTGCAATGGTTTCAATGTATCTATAGTCAACTTTACCTTTTGATACACAATATTGAATTAATAAAAGGATTAGTTCTGGGGGGAAATTATAATCTTTTTGCCAACTTAGGTACATGGTCATTTCTTTCGGTGAAAGAGGTTTGGCTAATAGTTTTTCAATATCTTGGAGCATACCTTTTATTGAAGAATTGGTTAATTCCTCAAGCAAATTTATGTTTTGGATATTGTCACTTGGAACATCTAATAAATCCAAGAATTCAACATTAAAGTTACCCATATTATCAATGGGGGTCATTTTAATTAGGTTCTCATCATTCCAATAGTTCCAAGCATTTACAACATCTGTTTCTAGAAGTCCAAGCGTATTTGCTATAACTGAAGAGGTAGCACCTATTTCTCCAGTTGTACAATATTTTAGCCCAAGAAGATAAACTTTAACAAATTCTCCTCTAGCTCTAGGCATAAACTTATCTATAAAGATATTACTCACAGGAGTATATTTATAGTTTTCATTCTTAAACATGAAAGTACTCATAAAGTCACTACCTTTCTTTTAAAATTATAGAAATATAATTTTAAAATACAAAATTGCTGGTTATTTATATAATGTATTAATCTATAGGGATTTTATTATTCAACATATAGTATACCATACAGTGAAAGATACAAATAAAAAAGATGTTTCAAGAATGTATATTATTTGTAATAAAAGGTAATATTAAGTAAGTATTACGGGAGGTAGAATATTGAATGCTCTAAAACGAAATAAAATGAATATAGGTGTGGTAATTATAACACTTATGATTACCGCTACTATGGTGTATTTAAATGTATATAGGTTTTATGGTTATAAAGTTTGTATAGGGAGCAGTACCATAACATTTGTAAAAAATAAGAATGAATTTAATAAAACATATAAGGAATTGCAATCCGAAATTAAATCCAAATATGGGAATGTAATTACAATAAAAGGTTTAACTTTAGGTAAAGTAAAGGTAAATGATGATGCTATGTTTATAAGTGGAGATAGCCTTAAAAAAGTAATGTTAAAAAAATCCAATGTAGTAGTGGACGTATTTTTAATGAAATCAGATAATAGAAAAATGGCATATGTAACAAATGAAAATCAAGGGAAAGAAATTTTGAACTCTGTAAAAGATTATTATTCTGAGGGTTCGAAGCTAAATAGCATAATAAAAACAGATATAGAGAATAAAATTAGTTATGAACCGGTTAAGGTTAAAACAGGAAACTTATATGAAAATAATGAAATTATTAAGGAATTAATTAAATATAACAATAAAGCACAAGTTCCATTAATTACAGTAAAGATAGTAGGAAATATAATTAAAGAACAAGCGATATACCCTACTACAATTATAAAATCTTCAAGTAAACTAATGAATGGTGTTAAAAAGGTAGGTCGTGAAGGTAGTGATGGAATGAAAAAGGTTACTACCGAAGTAATAGCCATTAACAATAATATCATATCTGAAAAGGTCTTAAAAGAAGATACTATAACGCCAGCGCAAAGCAAAGAAATATTGGTAGGAACTAATAACCCAATAACACCTCGATTGGAAGCTATAAATAGTCCATCAAGAGGTAGTATAAGTTCAAGATTTGGTGCGCGCTGGGGAAAAATGCATAAAGGAGTTGATATAGCAGCGAGTTTTGGTGCAACAATAAGTGCGGCATTAGATGGTAGTGTCACTTATGCAGCTTGGCAGGATGGGTATGGTAATGTGATAAAAATCAACCATGGCGGAGGAATAGAAACTACATATGCACATTGTAGTGTCATTACTGTAAAAGAAGGTGAAGTAGTTAAGGGTGGTATGAAAATAGGAGAAGTAGGAAGTACCGGGAATAGCACAGGACCTCATCTGCATTTTGAGGTAAGAGAGAAGGGTGAGCCTAAAAATCCTCAAAAATACATTAAATAAAAATAAATATATGAATAAAATTGTACTAAAAGTAAAAAATACTTTATGAAGGAGTGATTTTATGCCATATAAAGAAATGAAGACACCAGCAAAAGAAAAAGATAATAAGCCTAAAAAACCACAGACTATAGAAGCATCTGATATGAAGAAGGCAAAACGCAAATCAGCAATAAGAGCTGAAGAATAATAAAACTAATTTAGTAAAGAGAGCTTTAATGCTCTTTTTATTTTTTTAAAATATAATTAACCATTTCTGAAATAGTAATTAATTTATAGGGATATGTTTATGGTAACATAAGTTACCGTAAGTATTGGCTGAATATAGTATTATTAGACTATAAGTTAACGACATTTCACAAGGAAAGTCTCCCAATGCTATAAGGGGGAGTATAAATCTACTTCTGAAGTCGTTAATGCAGCTCCGCAGGAGATGATATAAAAGAATAAATAGATATTGGAGGAATAATAATGAGCGCTTTTTTAGCACCTATTCACACATGGTTATTTAGTAAAATTTTATTGGCAGAGGATTTAGAGACAAATTTAAGAAAAGTTTATATAGATGAATACGGTGACAATGCAAAAGATGTTGCCCAAAAATCAGCGGCTTACGGAAGTCCAATAGATACCACGAAAAATATAGAAGATATAATTGATGTATCTAATATTCATGGCTGGTTACAGGATAAAATCGGAAAAGTGGAAACTAGAACAGCATTTATAATAACAGAAATGATTAAAAATTATGGAGAAGAAGCAGAAGTTATCGCCAAAGCATGTTTTGCAAAGCAAGGTAAAACTGTTGGAGAAACTTTAAAAGTAAAAGAAATGCAAGGAAGGCCAGAAGAAGTATTTAACGCCCTCAATAATAATTTGTTAGAAGGTATGCCTTGTGATAGAGTAATGAGGGTTATAAAATCTGAAAATGACATATTTGAATGGGAAACTACAAGCTGTATTCATAAAAATTATTGGGAAATGGTAAATGGAAATGTAAATATATTTTACATGCTTAGACATGTATGGATTAAAGCGTTTATTGAAAATTCTAATGAGGAATATACTTATAATTTCATTAAAGGTTTAGAATATAATGGTATAATAGGAACAAATCAAATCACAAGAAAGTAACATAAAGAGCAATATAATAATTAATGGTTGTTACGATCCCCATGGAATAGGAGGAAATTAAATGGAACCTAAATATGCTGTACTTCAAAAAGTAAGAGATGGAAAAAGAACTTATGGTGTAACGCCTCATATCCCGGGGGGATTTATAACCTCAAAACAGCTATCAAAAATAGCTGAAGTAGCTGAAAAATATAAAGGAATCTTAAAAATGACCTCAGGGCAGAGAATTGCAATATTAGGACTAGAATCTGAAGATGTTGCAAAAGTGTGGGAAGAATTAGGTATGCAGCCAGGAGTTAAATCCCTAAACTCTGTAAAAAATGTTCATATGTGCCCTGCAGCATTTTGCAAAAGAGCGAAACAAAATTCCTTGAAAATTGGAATGCTTTTAGATAAGCGTTACCATAGAATGGAGATGCCTTGTAGAACAAAGATTGGAGTAGCTGGTTGTAGGAATGCTTGCACTAGTGTGTACGCTAGGGATTTAGGCATAATAGGTGACAAGGAAGGATACATGATAGTCGCAGGTGGTAGTGGTGGATTTAACCCTAGGGTAGCTGATATTATTGCAGATAAATTAACAGAAGAAAAGGTATTGATTGTGGTTGATATTTTAATGGAATATTACAAGGTTAATGGAAATATGGGAGAAAAACTAGGAGATTTCATTCAACGAATAGGACTAGAAAAATTTAAAGCGGATATCCTTCTAAAGTCGTTATTGCAGCACAGCAGGTGATGATTAATAAGTCCATTGAATAAAAACGCATAATAAGCGTTTTTATTTTTGTCAAAAATAATAGCATCTCCTTTTATTAAAATATCGCATAGCAAATAAAATATTTTAGAAATTATTAAGTATATAAGCATTTGTTAATGGATAGCATAATATTTGAAAGGAGAGATGAAATGTGGGGAGTATGAAGTCAAGAGAAATAAGTAATAAAAAATCATCTAAAGATGGATTAGAAAGGTATGTTGAGATTGAAGGCACAGACATCAAGTTAGTAAACATACCTACAATAGTTACAGGAATTAATAATAATGGAAGCATAAGACAAGAAAAAAATGAAGCCTACGCATATGAGGTAGTTGAGCAAAATAAAAGATTTACAGATTAGTATTTCAGGGACTCACAGAGCATATAACTAGAGCTGCCACTTATAATGTTTAGTTGTATGCTTTATTTTAGATAATAAATATATCGGTGATTTAATCTAATAATCATTTTTACCATATAAAAAAATAGATATAGTCTATTAAAAACTTATATCTATTTCAAAATAGGTGACTTAGTTATTTTTTTATATATATCAACCACCAAGTGTTACATCTTGATCATCATACCAATGTAAAGCATTTGATAAATGCTCCGGTTTAAAGTCAGGCCAAAAGTCATCTATAACGTAAAAGTCAGAATATATGGATTGTAAAGGCAAAAATCCACTAAGACGCCTTCTTCCACCCCAACGAATAATTAAATCTACTCTAGAGATATCATTAGTTTTTATGCAATTAAATATATTACTTCTCTTGCTACTTTTGTTTTGATCTAGGTTACTTAGATCCCATTCCCAGCCATAGTTTACGAGAAAGTTTAGCTTCATACCACCTTTACCAAAGGTTCTACGTGAGGTGAAAGGAAGTAGTTCTTTAGGAAACATAGGTGAGGCACTATTTCCTACTACTAATAAATCAGCATCCTGTGTACTTAAAAGTTTTACTGCATCTACACAAGCTTTAGCAAAAGCTTCTCTCTGCAAGGGTGGTCTTTTTGTATTATCAGTAGTAAACCCATAATAAGTTATTTCTTTTACGCCCACAGCTTTGCAAAGTTTATACAAAGACAGACCAGGATCTAGTCCAAAGGAATACCCTTTGTCTTTTGATAAACCATTATCTACCGACCATCTTCTATTTCCATCGGGAATTACTCCTATGTGGTTTGGTATTCTCATATTATCACCCTTTAATTATGAATTTTTATAACTTATAAATCATAGTATATCCATTATTAATATATTAATCCATTATATTTACAATTAAACAATCTAATTTATTGAATTTTTAAATTAATATTTGATTTTAACAGAAATATATATTACATAAATAGTAAAAATAGAAATGAATGGTTAACGAAATTTCAGAAGGAAAGTCCCCCAACTTCTATAAGTGTGGGTAGTTAGTACAGTAAAAAAAGCTTCAGCGAAATTGTAAATCTCCTTCTGAAGTCGTTGAAATTGCAGCTTTGCAGAAGATGATTTAATGACATACTGTATATTTTAATACTTTAGGAAAACTAAAAGTTGAAAAGTTAATTTTAGATAATGTATAAAAATACTTTCAATTTATAGGGATATAGTATAGTATTATTGAAATATCGATTAAGATATTTGAAATAAGATTTAATGTTCCTTAATACTAAAATAACTATATAAGATAAATTTATTGATAAGTTGAGGTGAGTTAATGAATAAAACAAAAAGAGCTATATTTCAGTCTGCAATTAAAACTTTTTCTACTAATGGATATGACGGAGCCACTATGGATGAGATTTCAGCAAATGCTGGAGTAGCTAAAGGTACGGTGTACTATTATTTTAAAAGTAAGGATGAGGTTTTTAAATACATAATTACAGAGGGAGTAAGCTTACTTAGGCAACAAATAGAAAAAATTACTACAGGGAAGGGAGACTATACCTGTAAATTAAGAGAACTAACCAAGGATCAGTTAAAATTGGCATATGAAAATAGGGATTTATTTAAGGTTATAATGAGCCAAGCATGGGGCGGGAAAATAAGACATTCTGAGCTTAGAGGAATGCTAAAGGCGTATATGGAAGATATTGAAAAATTCTTAGCAAGTGCTATGGCTGAGGGAGCTATAAAAAAATGTGAATCCTCTTTTTTAACATATATGTATTTTGGAAACTTAGTATCAGTAGCCGTTTATAATGTTATTAAAAATGATAGTATGAAATTAGATGAAATTACAGATAATTTTATGGAGCACCTACTAAATGGAATAAAGTAAAAATACACAGTAAGATAATTCTAGATAATAGGATATCTTACTGTTTTTTATTTCAAATGAAACTATAAAATTAATGAGCACGTTTACTTCTTTTGTTAACAAAAAATACATTGACTTTATGAAAAAAAAATGTAAAATATACATATATGACTGACCAGTCAGTTCATAAATTAATGTTGTTAAAACTGTTGTAGAAAATAATTATATATATAAAGGATGAGGTGATAACATGAACTTTTTAAAGGTAGCTTGGAGAGATATCTCAAGTATATTTAAAAATAGATTCATACGAGTATCGGTAGTAGCAATTATTATAGTTCCACTTTTGTATAGTTTACTTTATCTTGATGCTTTTTGGGATCCATATGCTAGAATTAAGGATATGCCAGTGGCTGTGGTAAACCAAGATAGAGGAAGCTTAAAGGACGGAAAAAAAGTTAACTACGGTCAAGATTTAGTAAATAATCTTAAAGATAAGGAAGCAGTAGGCTGGAGGTTTGTTACAAAAGAGCAAGCTGAAGATGGAGTCAAGGGAAAGGATTATTATGCCATGTTCGTAATTCCTGAAGATTTTTCGCAAAATGCTTTAAGTTCGACTAAAGGTAAACCAGAACAGGCTACTATATTATATAGTGCAAATGAAAAGAGAAATTTTTTAGCAGCACAAATCAATGGTAAAGTTTTAGATCAGCTTAAATCAGAACTAACCAAAAGTATGTCAAAAGAATACGCAACAGCAGTGTTTGATAGTTTATATGAACTTAAAGATGGTATGAAAAAAGCTTCTGATGGAAGCAAAAAACTCGCTGACGGTGTAGTTACCGCAAAAGATGGTACGCACCAGTTAAAAGATGGAACTGGGAAACTTAAAAGCAATGTTCCACAAATGATGGATGGAGTAGGGAAATTACTAGTGGGTTCTAATACATTAACTAGTAAGCTAGGGGAGCTTAAAGCTCAAGTGCCTACAATGGTCAGTGGGGTAAATCAGCTTCATGGTGGTGCAGACCAATTGAATAATGGATTATCAGAGCTTAACAACCAAGTACCAACTATGGGAACAGGGGTACAAAAACTTCATGGTGGTGCAGTCCAATTGAATAATGGATTATTGGAGCTTAACAAGAAAGTATCAATTATGGTAACAGGGGTACAACAGCTTAATGAGGGATATACAAAAAAAATAATACCTCCAACTAAAGAACTTAAAGAAGGAGCATCAACTCTTGCTTCAGGGCTTGCAGGAACTAAAGATGGATCAACTAAGTTAAATGATGCATCAACTAGGTTAAATGGTGGATCAAAAGAGCTTAGTGGTGGATATGATAAAATGAAAGATAGCATGAGTGATCTTAGCGTGGGCAGTGCAAAAGTTGCTGGCGGAGTAGATGGTTTAGTAGATAATAGTAAAAAATCTCAAGTGGCATTGCAACAAGCAAATGAGAAACTGGAAGCATATTTTAAAGATCATCCAGAAGCAAAGGATAATGCAAATATGCAAGGCGTTTCAGCTACATTAAATGCATTAAATAAAAATGCTACAGATGAAAACAACGTAGCGATGATGAATGGACTTCAAAAGGGTGCTCATGGAGTAGCAGAAGGATCTAAGCTATTACAAGAGAAATCTTCAGATTTTGTAAATGGTACACAAAAATTTGCACAAGGTGCAGATGAGTTTTCAAAAGGAGCTGGAGAGTTCGCAGAAAAAACAGGTGCAGCAGCGGGCGGTGCAGCTAAAATCAGTGGAGGTTTAAATCAGCTGTATGATGGTATGAATAGTGATTTTGGGAATGGACTTTCAGAACTTAATGGTAAAATGCCAGATTTAACTGGAGGCGTGCAAAAGTTAGTTGCAGGTTCAGGAGCTTTATCAGGAGGAATTTCAGAGCTTAATGATAAAATTCCAACTTTAACTGGAGGCGTGCAGAAGTTAGCTGTAGGTTCAGGAGCTTTATCAGGAGGGCTAGCACAATTTAGTCAAAAGATGCCAGCTTTAGCAGATGGAACGGCGAAACTAAATGCAGGTTCAGCAGAGCTTACAAAAGGAATTAGTACTTTAAATGGCAAATTACCTGAGCTAAAAGATGGGGTAAGCAAGTTAGATGATGGTACTAATAAATTAGATGGTGGCATGACAGAGTTAGCAGATGGTTCTAAAGAACTTAACAAAAAGCTTGCAGATGGCCATAAGGACCTTAGTAGTAGCTTGAAAAATGATAGTAAAACTATGGGAGAGACATTCTCGGAGCCAGTAGTTATGGATCAAAAGCCAATAAATCCTGTTAAAACTTATGGTGAAGGATTTACTCCATATTTCATTCCACTATCATTATGGGTAGGAGCTTTAATGATGTTCTTTGTAATTACAGATAAGGTAGATGCAGATATTGCAGCAAGCCCAGCTTCTGTAGTAGCAGGTAAGTTCTTATCATATGGAGCTATAGGAGCTATGCAAGCGGTACTTGCAAGTGGAGCTGTAATGTTATTAGGTCTTAGACCAAGTAATATACTACTGTATTTCTTGTTTAATATTTTCTTATCAAATGTGTTTATAGCGATTATTCAATGCATGGTATTCTTACTTGGGCAAGCAGGAAGATTAATATCAATTGTATTATTAATTCTTCAACTTACTTCATGTGCAGGTACATTCCCAATAGAAGTTGTACCTAATTTGTTTAAGGTTTTAAATCCATTTATGCCATTTACTTATGCAGTATCTGGGTTAAGAGAAGTAATATCAGGTATTGATTATGGCGTATTTACAAAAGATATAATAGTCCTTGCTGCAATGTTAGTTGTATTCTTATTCATATCTATATCAATGAAGGGGCATGCAGATAAAGTGCAAAAATTGATACAAGATAAAAGAGATGAAGCAACAAATATAACTGCATAGTATAAAGTAACAACGTATTAAAAAATTTAGATATTTGTAAACCACATTCCTATATTATTAGGAGTGTGGTTTTTTAATATAATCATCAATGATTATTACTAAATTAACATTTAAGATCTATTCTAAAGACCAATTCATAAACATTTAAAAGGATAGATATTATATACGACTGAATTATTATCATTAGACATGTTTCTGCAATTCTAGGAAGCCATAAAACCATAAAACCTACACTAGAAAGCCCTGGTATAAATAATATTAGAAAATAAGTGTTAATAGATGAAATTACAATTGCAGGCAATCCTATTGCTAAAATCATTTTAATATAATTATCATATAGTTTATTTTCACTATTGTTTCTTTTAATCACATTATTAATAACCAAAATTACAAAACCAAGCAGTGCTATAATCTCGAGTCCAATACCAATAAATTGAGTTTTCTTTCCAAGCGAAAATATAAGTTTGCCTAAATTTGATTTTGGAAATAGCAATATTACAATAGTATTAACAATTCCTATTAATCCTAAAGTTGCAAAACAAGTAATATAGTATTTAACTTGTTTTGCAACTTTAGTAAATTTTGTGTGTTTCCATATTAGTCCTGGAATAAAGCCTGCAAGCGTTGTTGTTAAAGTAAATAGTGGAATATAAGGTCCCAGAGGTCTTATAATATATGCAAGAATATCCACAAGACCACCAGCAAGTGCCCCATAAATTGGTCCGAAAATAATTTCAGGAAGAATATAGAAAATACATCAATGCTAATTCTCATAGCTCCTGCACCACCAATAAAAAACTGATTCACGGACTTGGTAAACTCAAATTTATTATTAATATGTAACAAGTTTTAGATAGACAAACTATTTGTTTCACAAAGTGTATTGATAACAGAAAAAATCAATACAGCTGCTAAGTTTGCTGTAACGTCGTCTTGGTCAAATCTTGGCGAAACCTCAGCTATATCAAAACTTACTACTTTATTTGACCTTAAAATGTATTTAAGAAACTTTAATACACGTTCAGGATCGAGACCAAGTGGTTGTGACGAACTTACTCCTGGTGCAAAAGCTGTAGAAAATACATCGGAGCATATAGTTACATATAGATAATCTTTAAATTTTATGAAATTATCTATTTCCTCCATAAGCGGCCAACTGTCACTATCTATTATATCTTTCGCAAGCATGTATTTAACTCCAAGTCTATCAGCTGTTTTAAAAAGATCTATGGTGTTACTGTGCTTTTGAACTCCGATGCACAAATAAGAATATTGAAGATCCCTATCACTACAAATATCTGCTATTTGTCTAAACATTGTTCCGGAACTGGTCACTTTTGTATAAGGTCTTAAATCAAAATGAGCATCAAAATTTATTATCCCGATATTAGGTTCTTGGCTTTTTTGTGATAAGTAATTTAATGTACCCATATAACTTCCAAAAGCAACTTCGTGACCACCGCCCAAAATAATAGGAAAAAGATTTAAATTTAAAATCTTTTCGATTGCTTTTGATAGAAGAGCTTGGCTTTCATCAAGGGTACAGTTTTCACATAATATATCTCCTACATCAAAAAGTTTAACTTCTTGTGAAAAATTGCATGGAAGGTTAGATAATTCTTTTCTTATACTTTTAGGACCCTTTGATGCCCCTACTCTGCCACTATTAAGCCTTACACCTTCATCACAACAAAAACCAATAAAAGCAAATCCCAGTTTACCGGTGTAGGAAATTAAATCATCTCTTTTTAAATCTATTATCTTTACACATTGATGCCATCTAAAAGCATCATAGTTGGTTTCACTATCAGTGCGTCCCTGCCAAACTGTTTTATCCGTTATTTTATAATTTTTATCAAACATTGTATTTAGCCTCCCAAATTATTTATGTATTTATAATTACATCACTATCATTATTTTAAATATAGTTTTCAGTATGATAAGCATATTAAGTATGTTTAAACATATTAAAAAACAACCTAAGGCAAATTATGATTTACCTTAGGTTGATGGCTATGGGGATCTATCCCTATTATAAAACTACTTTGCTTAGTAGTTGTTTTTCTCTTTCAACTACATTTTTTTCAAGAGTAGATACTTTTTTTTCAAATCGAGCTACGAACTCACTATCATTGATTGAGGATAGATTTATTTTTACATTGTAAAGAGCTGATAGAACTGCACTTCTTGCCATCATAGCTGATACAGCACCATCAGTTACTGCATTTTTATTTCCGTGTTTTATTGCTTTTTCTGAGTAATCCATAAGTGCATACGCATCTTCTGCTATCTTATATGGAGTCTCTGATGCATGCTTTAATGCATTTTGAATAGTTTCTTTTCTTGCAGATTTCTCTTCATCACTGTTTTTTGGCAATTTGAAGGCATCCATTACTCCATGAAAAGATTCAGAGTCTGCATCTATATACTCTATAAATCTTTCTTTATATTTGTTGGCTTGTTCATAAACTTCTTTCATCATGACTTCACTATCTTCATAACCTTTTTTACCAATAGTCAAACTTGCAACCATTGAAACAAGTGCTGCAGCAGATGCAGCTGATAGTGCGGCAATGCTTCCCCCTCCTGGTACGGGGCAATTTTGGGAGGTTTGGTCAATGAATTCTCTAACGCTTTTATCAACTAATAACATAATAATGTACTCCTTTCTCTATCTTTTCAACATAATATGAGCATATGTCTAAAATAATCCTGTTATAACTCCACTTCCATCTATATCCATCTTTTCTGCGGCGCTAACCTTAGGAAGTCCTGGCATGGTCATTATGGTGCCAGCTTCGCATACAATAAATCCTGCACCTGCAGAGACTCTTACAGTTTTTATTGTAATTTTAAAACCTTTTGGAGCTCCAAGAAGTTTATTGTCATCAGATAGGGAGTATTGAGTTTTAGCAATGCATAGGGGCATCTTATCAAGGCCTAATTCTTCAAGTTTTTTCATCTGATTTTTAGCAGCTGCTTCAAACACTACTGTATCTCCACCGTATATTTCCCTAACAATTGTGTTGATTTTTTCGTTTATAGAACTGCTTACATCATAAATAGGTTTAAAGTTTGACTCCTCTGTTTCAACAAGTTTTATAAGCTTTCGGGCCATATCAACTCCGCCTTCGGAGCCTTTAGACCATACTTCATTAAGGGCTATGTCAACTCCGAACTCTTTACATTTTGATATAAGAAGTTCTATTTCTTTTTCTGTATCGTTACTGAATCTATTTACAGCAACCATTACAGGTACATTAAATTTTCTTATATTTTCAACTTGTTTTTTTAAGTTCTCAAACCCACTACCAAGGGCTTCAAGATTTTCTATGCCTAAATCTGATTTAGATACTCCACCATGCATTTTCAGTGCCCTTATAGTAGCAACTATAACTGTAGCGGATGGTTTCAATTCTCCATATCTACATTTTATATCAAAGAACTTCTCTCCACCAAGGTCAGCACCGAAACCTGCTTCAGTTACTAAGTAATCACAAAGTTTAAGACCAAGCTTTGTAGCTATGAGGCTATTGCAACCATGAGCTATATTAGCAAATGGTCCGCCATGAATTATTGCTGGCGAATTTTCTAATGTCTGAACTATATTCGGCTTTATAGCATCCTTCATCAAAAGGGTCATCGCTCCATTAATTTTAAGATCTTTTGCAGTTACTGGATTACCATCCATGTTATAAGCTACTATTATTTTACCGAGCCTCTCTTTAAGATCCATTAAATCTTTAGAAAGACAAAGAATAGCCATAACCTCTGATGCGACGGTAATCATGAAACCATCTTCTCGTGGGAAACCACACACCTTTCCACCGAGACCAACAACTATATTTCTAAGAGATCTGTCATTCATATCCATAACTCTTTTAAATACAATCTGCCTAATATCTATCTTAAGGCTATTCCCTTGATGAACATGGTTATCAATTGCTGCAGTAAGTAAATTATTTGATGCAGTTATAGCATGCATGTCTCCTGTAAAGTGAAGGTTAATATCTTCCATAGGAACTACTTGGGCATATCCGCCGCCGGCTGCTCCTCCCTTCATACCAAATACGGGTCCTAAAGAGGGCTCTCTTAATGCTATACATGTCTTCTTACCTATTCTATTCAAGGCATCTCCAAGACCAATAGCAGTAGTTGATTTTCCTTCACCTGCAGGAGTTGGAGTAATTGCTGTTACAAGGATTAGCTTTCCATCCTTTTTATCCTTTAATCTATCAAAAATACTTAAAGAAACTTTTGCCTTGTATTTACCATAAACTTCTAATTCATCATCTTCAATTCCTAAATTTTCAGCAATGTTTGCAATGGGTAGCATTTTAGCCTTTTGAGCTATTTCAATATCACTCGGAACAATACTCATATAATTCGACTCCTCATCATAATTAATTATATTTTCTTGGTTCCTTACCCTGAAAGCTTTTTAAGTTTTTATTCTGAAAGTTTCTTTTCAAGTATTTGACTTATATCAAAGTTTTCTATTTGAAGATAATATTCAGCACAGTCTATTAATGCTTTCAAAGGAACCAATCCAATAACTTCACTGCCAACAACGGGTACTCCATATCGTAAAGCTTCCATTTTAACCATTTCGTGGGCTCTGTATACGGCGGTTTTTTCATAATTTACAAGATTCATAGAAATCTGAACTATGTTTCTCTCACAAAGTTTAACGCCCATAGCCTTTACAAATCTAAGCCCTCCACCTATAAATCTTACTTTTTTAGCAATAGCAGTTGCTATTTCCATATTGTCTGTGCCTAAGTTTACATTGTATGCTACAAGTGGAAATCTGGCACCTATAACTATACAGCCACTTTTTTCATTCATTTCACATGGACCAAAATCAGGTTTCCATTCTGGAAGTTTTATTTTTTCAAAGAATCCCTCGTACTGACCTTTTCTAATTTTAGCAAGATTTCTTCGTGCTTCACAAGTAGCTGCATCTTCATAAAGATAAACAGGAATATTTAATTCTTCTCCAACTTTCTTGCCAAGTTCTTTAGCCATTTCAACACATTCTTCTGTAGTAATATCCTGAATTGGAATAAATGGAACCACATCTGTAGCTCCCATTCTTGGATGAGCACCTTCTTGAGTCCTCATATCTATAAGCTCTGATGCTCTTTTAATTAGCTTAAAAGCTGCTTTTTTAGCATCTTCAGGTGAAGCAACAAATGTAACAACTGTCCTGTTATGGTCTTTATCGGAAGAATAGTCAAGTAATTTTACGTTTTCTGTATTTCTTATCTCGTCAACTATGCTTTCAATTATTTGTTTGTTTCTGCCTTCACTAAAATTTGGAACGCATTCTACTAATTTTAACATAATATTCTCTCCTTTACTATTTAAGATTAATTATATATTAACAACTACATTCCCAGCTTTAATTACTTTTTCTACAATGTTTATACCCGTATGATATGGTATAAAATTATAAGAAGGATATTTCAAAATAACAATATCACCTTTTTTACCAGGGTCGATACTTCCAATGGAATCTGCTCTACCGACAGCAGCAGCACCATTTATTGTAAGTGCTGTTATAGCTTCTTCCGTGCTCATATTCATATATATAGCTGCCACTGCGAATACCAGAGGTATTGAATATGTAAAGCAGCTTCCTGGATTAAAATCCGATGCCAGTGCTACAGCGCAGCCCTTATCAATCATTTCCCTTGCCCTTGCATATGGTTCTTTTAGGCAAAATGCAGTACAGGGAAGGAGGGTAGAAATTACCTTTTTATCTGCCATGGCTTTTATTCCATCATCTGAAGCATGTAATAGATGGTCGGCTGATATTGCGCCAACTTCTGCTGCGAGCTCTGATCCTCCAAGGGTTACTATTTCATCCGCATGAAGTTTAAGTTTAAAACCCATTTCCTTTGCTTTCAAAAGAAGTTTTCGTGATTCATCTACAGAAAAAACTTTGTCTTCGCAAAAAACATCGCAAAACTCTGCAAGATTCTCTGATTTAACCACAGGGAGAACTTTATCTATAATGAAGTCAATATATTCATCATTTTTACCTTTGTATTCGGGTGGAACAGAATGTGCACCTAAAAAGGTAATTGCGAGGTCCATAGCATGATCTTCATTAAGTTTCTTCATAACACTAAGTTGCTTTATTTCTGTATCAAAATCAAGGCCATAACCGCTTTTACCTTCTACAGTTGTTACTCCAAGTTTAAGCATCTCATTAAGCCTTTCAAATCCAATATTATAAAGTTCTTCATCTGAAGCATTCCTTGTTGCGTTTACTGTATTTTGTATTCCGCCGCCTCTCTCCATTATATCCATATAGCTGTCTCCGCGGAGTCTCCAAGCAAATTCATCTGCCCTGTAGCCACCAAATACAAAATGAGTGTGAGAGTCTACAAATCCTGGAAGGACGCATTTATTAGATGCGTCTATAACTTCATAATCTGCTTCATTGTAAATTTTCAATATTTCTTCTGTAGTATTAACAGCTTTAATTATGCCATCTTCAATGACAACGGCTCCATTTTTTATGATATGAATGTTTTTCATTTCCTCACCGTATTTTGCATTGCTACCACTGCAGGTAACAAGTTCCGAGGAGTTTTTTATAAGCAAATTTCCTTTTTTCATAAATACATCCCCTTAAATATATTATTTATCAAAATACTTGCTAACAGTATCCCTTACAAGTTTTTCGTTTGTTAAATAAGGAATAGTAACATGGTCTGTACCTTTATGTGTATTGTTAAATTCTATGACTGTTTCTATAGAATGTTCATTTCTTGCCCATGAACGTCTTGCAACTCCATTCATAACATCCCATGAAAGAGCGGATTTGATTATCTCGTCTACTCTATAACTTCCATCAAGTACAAGACCGAATCCTCCATTTATTGATTTCCCGATTCCTACACCGCCACCGTTATGAAGTGCTACAAGACTCATACCTCTTGCTGCATTCCCGGCATAGCACTGTACAGCCATATCTGCCATAACATTACTTCCATCTTTTATGTTGGAAGTTTCTCTAAATGGTGAATCAGTACCACTTACATCATGATGATCTCTACCCATCATAACAGGTCCTATCTCTCCATTTCTTACCATTTCATTGAACTTAAGAGCTATGTTTATTCTTCCTGTAGCATCCTGATAAAGTATTCTTGCTTTTGTACCAACAACAAGATTGTTTTTTTCTGCATCCCTTATCCAGTTATAGTTATCTCTATCCTGGTATCTTCTATTTGGGTCTATGCATCCCATTGCAGCATGATCTGTTTTTATTAAATCTTCATTCTTTCCACTTAAACATACCCATCTGAATGGTCCATATCCATAGTCAAATAGCTGTGGTCCCATTATATCTTCTACGTAAGATGGAAATATAAAGCCATCTTTTTCGTCTGTTCCATTTTTAGATATTTCCTTAACACCGGCATCATAAATTGCTTTCATAAATGAATTGCCATAATCAAAGAAGTATGTCCCTCTTTCAACTAATGTTTTTATAAGTTCAAAATGACGTTTTAAACTTTTGTCAACCAATTGGCAAAAATTAGTTCTGTCTTTTGCAAGAAGACTTGTTCTTTCCTCAAAAGTTACTCCCTTAGGGCAATATCCACCTTCGTATGCCGCATGGCAAGATGTTTGGTCAGATAATAAATCAATTTTTTTGTTGTTTTTTACTGCATACTCAAGCAAATCAACTATATTTCCGTGATATGCAATTGACATTGGCTCTTTCTTTTCCAAGTATTCGTCAGCAATTTTGAATACCTCATCAAGATCTGATGATTGCTTCATAACCCACCCTTGCTCAAGTCTTGTACTAATTCTTGATTCATCAACCTCAGCTACGATGCCTACACTATTTGCGATTTCGATTGCCTTTGGCTGAGCACCGCTCATACCGCCTAAACCTGATGTTACAAATATATGTCCTCTTAAATCACCATCATTTGGGATTCCAAGCTTCATTCTACCTGCATTTAATAAAGTATTGTAAGTACCGTGAACTATGCCCTGAGGTCCTATATACATCCATCCTCCGGCAGTCATCTGTCCATAGTTTGCAACACCCATTTCCTCTGCTATTTCCCAATCTTTTTGATTATCGAACATGCCTATCATTAGTGCATTTGTAATTATTACTCTTGGTGAATCGGGTTTTGATTTGAAAAGCCCAAGAGGGTGTCCTGATTCTAAAACCAATGTTTGATCTTGAGTCATTATTTCTAGATATTTCTTTATAAGTCTATATTGCATCCAATTTGGACATACACTTCCTGTTTCACCGTAAGTAACAAGCTCATAAGGATATAAAGCCACTTCAGAATCAAGATTATTATCAATCATAAGCTGAAAAGCTTTACCTTCAATACAGTTTCCTTTATATTCATCTATTGATTTTCCATATATTCTGCCTTCGGGACGAAACCTGTATCCATATATTCTGCCTCTTGTAGTAAGCTCCTCCATAAATTCTGGGATAAGCTCCTCATGATACTTTTCTGGAATGTAACGAAGTGCGTTTTTAAGTGATATTTCTGTCTGTGATTTTGAAAGGTGGAAGCCTCTATCTGGAGCTCTCCTTATTCCCTCAATAAATTCAGGCATAGTAGGTAAACAATCATCTAAAGAAACTGTCATTGCATTTTTTATATCAATATTATTAATCATTACTGATCACTCCCCTCTTTATAATCACATTCTAATACTATGTCGTCATTAAAATGTCTATTTTTTGGGGCACTCATAACTATTTTCCTTTATTAAGGTATTTAGCAAATCTATTTCATAATTATCCTTTGAGGTAGTTAAAAAATTAATACTATTTCCACAATAGAATTGTAAATTTTCATTTAAGTACATATTAAAAATTTTATTTAACTTTTCATTATTTTTCATTTCACTTTTAATTTGAGCTTTTACCATATATACAATTCCAATTTCATGAGGGTTTTTTAGCAACCTTGAATGCACATCTGAATTTTTTAAATATTTTAAGGCACTTTCATAATTTCCTTCACTAATTAGTATTCTTGACATAAAGGCTTCTACAATAGACTTTTCCCACATTAAATCGAATTGTTTATAGATATCCATGGCCCTTTCGAAATATTTTTTTGCCTCAGGATATGATCCCATATTGAAACATGTTTCACCCGCATTTATGTTGAAAATAGAAAGACTGGGGAATACATTTTTTTCTTCGCATATTTTTATTGCTCTATTAAAAAAATCTAAAGCTTCTTGAAATTTCATGCTTTGTCTTCTTATATCGCCTATATAGTTATAAGCGGCCGCTATACTCAAGGCGTATTTATCAGCTACACTTTTAGTTACATTAAAGATATTTATAGATTCATTAAAGAGTCTTTCTGCTTCACTGTATTTTCCCTGCATTTTTTTATATAAGGCTTTAAATCGTAGAAATACGCCTATTTCCATATGATAATTACAATCTGCTGCTTTATCTAAACCGATGTTTACATATTTTATCATATCATCAATATTATTAGTTTGTATACAATAATATATCATCTGCTTGTACCCTTCTATAGAGTAATCTGAATCTTCAATCTCATTAGCTTTTTCTATCATTTCATTTATGAATTCAACGCCTTTTTCATAGCTTCCTTCTCTTATAAGATATCTTCCTTTAATATGTAAAAATTCGATCTCTAATCTTAAAACTTCTTTAGAGTTTCTACAGTCATTTTTTATTTTTAATAGTAGAATTTCTATCTTCTTTATGCTTTTAATGGTTTTATTGTTACTAAAATATAGATTGTTATAAAAATTAACATCCTTATAATATAGTACTGGATAAAGTTCATGACTAAAATTTAAATATACGTTTAAACTTTTTATACTATACTTTAATGTTGCTAAATTATTATTTGCGTTTGAAAAATGATAAACAAGTTTATTGTAAATGGTTATATCACTTCTATTATTTGTTAAACCCTTTTCAATAATGTAGCCTATATTATTATGAAGAATTCTTCTTCTTGCCAAGGATTGATTAATGTAAATAAATTCTCTTAACTTTTGATGAGTAAACATAAAGCTTATTATATTATTGTTATTTGTTTCTTTTAATATAAATTTATTTTGAAGTTCTTCTATTGAGTCAATTATCTTAAGTTCATCTTCTCCTGTAAGTTCATGTAAAATATACAAAGGTATTTCATCAAAAAATAAAGATGAAATTCTTAAAATGTTTTTGCACCCTTCAGAAATATCTAAAAGCCTGCTTTTCATTACATCTTGCATTTTAGAAGACATAATATTTATACTACTATTAGATTTTATAGTATTAATATATTCTGTTAAAAAAAATGCATTTCCTTCAGTTTCGTTGTATATTTTATTTACTATATCTTTATTGAAATGATTTTTTGGAAGACCAATTTTAATGAAATTTTCGACTTCATCATTATTAAATCTTAATAAATCCATCCTTAAAATCTTATTGTGTTTATTTGCTGAAGCTAAGAATTTATCTATTTCGATGTTGTATTCATTTCTATATGTCATGAAACACAAAATGTTAGCATGACCATGTAAAATTATACTGCTTAAAAAGGTTAAACTACCATAATCAATCCACTGTATATCTTCAAAAATAAGCATTATTTTCTTTTCGTATGCTATTTTAGTAAGTATATTAGTAATTACATTCCCAATGACTTCATATTTTAATGTATAGTTACTCTCTATAACCTTAAGGCTTCGTTCTTTATTATCTAATTCATCAATCTCAGAAAAACAATTTTCTAAAATATCTTCCCATAAAGTTGGGATTTTTATATTTTTATTTTTCATAATTTCGGAGAGCTTGGATAATATTATGGTCCATGGTTTTAAAATACAATCCTTTTCAAATTGAAAACAATAAGTTTCTAAAATATAAGTTGTATCCTCATCTACTACTTCTAGAAATTTATCTTTCAATCTTGTTTTTCCTATACCAGCTTCGCCTACCAAAAATACGGATTTCGAAGATTCGTTTTTCATGAAGTTATTGTAATTGTTTTGTAATATCCTCAATTCATTATATCTTCCATAGAAAAAATCATCAGCGTTTTTACTGCTTTTAACTGTATTCATAATATCTATTACTTCATTAACTACATTTAATATTTTATCATTAAGAGAAATGGATAATTCATCTTTAAATAATTTCTTAACATCATTATATGTTTCAATTGCTTGGTTATATTTACCTTGATTTTTGTAACTTTCCAGTAGATATATATAAGCATTTTCATTGAATTCATCTATTTTTATCAATAGCTTTGAATATTTTTCAACAATATCATAATTATTATTTTGTAATTCCTTTTCTATTTTTTTATTCAATTTATCAATATACATACATTCAAAACTTTCACGCATTTCTAATAGCCAAATTTCAAAATTTTCTGCATTTTTAGGGCAAAATCCTTGTAGAAATTCTCCTTTAAAGACATCTATTTCACTTTCATCACTCATAAAAGTATATATATCTACGTCTATTTTTATATCTGGATTGAGCATAATTATTGATTTTTGAGGGGATACCAATACCGGAACATTAGAGCATTTATTTATTTTATAGATAGCATTTCTTAGATTCTTTTTAGCATTGCCTTCTTCTTGGTTAGCCCAAAAAAGTTCTGAGAGATGTTCTCTGTTATCTTGTTTATTTAGTAGTAAATAACAAAATAGGCCTTGAGCTTTACTGAATGGTAAGAATATTTCTTTTTCATTGACAGTTACGCAAAAATTACCAAACATTTTACAATATATATAATCCATCGAATCACTCCCGTATAATGCCATAAAATTTCTTATGTAAATTATACTACAATATAAATAAAATGCCAAAATAAGATTATAGCTGAACCTTTTATGTGGAAATTCTGGATTAATAGATGTAATATAGACGTAAATAGTAAAATGTAATATAAATGCAACTGTAAAAAGGCAAAATAGTACTATGACAAGGGGGAAAATGTATTTTTATGGTAAAAAAAACAGTGAACTAATAATGTGCAGTATATACTTAAAATTTTTATCAAATTTAATTGATAATTCATAATAGACACTTATTTGACGTTTGGATGTTAAAATTGATTTATAATAAAAACAAAAAGGAAGTTATAACAATAAAGTTACATTTCATTAAAGTAAATCCAGTAGAAAATATGACCGTTTTTATTTTAGAGTCTGCATCGAGACAATTTCATATCAATGTTGCTAATAAAATTATGGAGTATGGAAGCCCCCATGCTGAACAGGTTGAATTCATAGAAAAACCTTGTACAGAAGAAGGAAAAGATAGTACTGTCCTAGGCTTCAGATGATGGGAGGCGAGTTTTGTGGAAATGCGACAAAGTCGTTAGTGGCAGTTTTAGTGGACAAGGAGTATCCTTGTGTGAAAAAGGAAAATGAAAAACTTATTGTTCTTTAGAAGTATCAGGATTTAACGGAGTAATAAATTGTGAGGTAGAGCATTTAAAAAATAGCAACGAATATAAATCTAAAATTGTTATGCCTTTGGTTAAAGAGACTAAAGATTTTTATGTTAATCACAATGGAATCGTTTACAAGTGCGATGGTAGAGTTTCCAGGAATAATTCATTTAATAGTAGATAGTAAAGGGAACAGATAGTTTATTTTGGGAAAGAAGTTGTGCTTCAGGCACATCCGCTTTAGCGGGAGAATTAACTCAAAAACAAGAGAGAAGCGTAGATATTTTACTTAAAAGGTAAGGTGAAAATTGTTGCTGAAGGTGAAGCTTATCTATAACAATTAGCCACGAGGAGGGAATATATGTTATTATTTAATCCAGTTGTTGTATCAGTTATTGTAATGATAGTTTTATGTCTTTTTAAACTTAATGTGCTACTGTCTATATTAATTGCAGCCATGACAGCAGGCTTAGTTTCTGGTATGTCGTTGGGAGATACTATGAGGACACTCATTGGAGGAATGGGAGGAAATGCTGAAACTGCATTAAGCTATATATTACTTGGCGCATTAGCAGTTGCAGTAAATAAAACTGGACTAGCAGGGATTTTGGCTAAGAAAATATCTAAAATTGTTGGACAAAAGAAATATGTATTTATAATGTTATTAGCCTTTTTAGGTTGTTTTTCTCAAAACCTTATACCAGTTCATATAGCATATATTCCAATATTAATACCGCCGCTACTTTTATTAATGAATAAACTTAAAATAGACAGGAGAGCAGTAGCTTGTGCTCTTACATTTGGATTAAAGGCTCCGTATATTGTTTTACCAGTAGGGTTTGGTCTAATATTTCATGGGATTATAAGTTCTGAAATGACTAAAAATGGTATACCTGTTATGACAGCTGATGTAGCTAAAGTGCTATGGCTTCCAGGGATTGGAATGGTTATAGGTCTTCTTATAGCTGTATTTTATACTTATAGAAAGCCAAGAGAATACAAGGATATTCAAATAGAAGGGCTGGATGAAATTAAAGATGGAGACCTTAAAATGAATTCAAAACATTGGCGTGTTCTAATTGGAGCTGTGTCTGCATTTGTAATTCAAGTTCTTACAGGATCGCTTCCTCTTGGAGCGTTGGGAGCATTAATTATAATATTTGTTTCAGGAGCAGTTAAGTTTGAGGATGTTAATGGATTACTTGATGGTGGAATTAAAATAATGGGGTTAATAGCATTTATAATGCTCGTTGCATCAGGTTATGGGGATGTTTTAAGGAAAACTGGAGCAGTGGAAGCTTTAGTTACATCTCTTGCAGGAATGGTTAATGGAAGTAAACTGGCAGGTGCAGTTTTAATGTTACTTGTCGGTTTATTAGTAACGATGGGTATAGGGAGTTCATTTGGTACTATTCCTATAGTGGCTGCAATTTACTGCCCACTTGCAATGAAACTTGGATATTCTCCACTAGCTACTATACTTCTAATAGGTGTTGCATCAGCGCTTGGAGATGCAGGTTCACCAGCATCAGATAGTACACTTGGACCAACATCAGGACTTAGTGTAGATGGTCAACATGATCATATTTGGGATACATGTGTACCGACATTCTTACATTATACTATACCACTTATGATATTTGGGATTATAGGATCTATGATATTCTAGTCTAAATAAATTACTAATAAATTTTAGGAGGAATAAAAATGAAAGAAATACTTTTGACAGGAAATGATTTAACTTTAGAGGAAATGGTATCTATAGCTAGAGATGGTTGCAGGGTTTCTATAAAAGAGAGTGCTATAGAAAGAGTTATAAAATCAAGAGCAATAATTGATGATATAGTTGAAAATGAAAGAGCTGTTTATGGTGTAACTACAGGGTTTGGTGAATTTTGTAATGTTAGTATTTCTAAAGAAGATTGCAAAACACTTCAAAGAAACTTAATTTGCTCACATGCTTGTGGATATGGTCCTAAATTTCCAACTGATGTCGTACGAGCAATAATGCTTTTAAGAGCTAATGCACTATCAAAAGGATTTTCAGGTATAAGACCTGGAACTTTGCAAACATTAATTGAAATGATTAATAAAGGTGTTTACCCAACAATTCCTGAAAAAGGATCTTTAGGAGCGTCAGGAGATTTAGCTCCACTTGCACATATGGTTTTACCTATGATTGGTGAAGGTGAAGCAGAGTATAAAGGTGAAATATTACCAGGTAAAGTTGCTATGGAAAAAGCAGGAATTCCTATAATAGAACTTGATGCTAAAGAAGGTTTAGCGCTTATAAATGGTACGCAAGTTTTAACTGCAACAGGAGCGTTAGCTACTTATGATGCTATAAAGTTATTAAAAACTAGTGATATAGCAGCAGCTTTGACAATGGAGGCTTTAAGAGGAATTACAGATGCTTTTGATCCAAGAATTCATGTGCTAAGACCACAGCCAGGACAATTAGCAACAGCCAGAAACATATTAAAACTAGTTGAAGGTAGTACTTATGTAACAAGACAAGGTGAAGTAAGAGTACAAGATGCTTATTCATTAAGATGTGTGCCTCAAATTCATGGTGCAAGTAAAGACGCTATAAACTATGTAAAAGCTCAAGTTGAAAGAGAAATAAATTCAGTAACAGATAACCCTATAGTAACTGAAGAGGGAGACGTAATTTCAGGAGGTAATTTCCACGGAGAACCTATGGCATTAAGCTTTGACTTCTTAGGAATTGGATCAGCTGAAATTGCTAGTGTATCTGAGCGAAGATTAGAAAGATTGATCAACCCTCAATTAAACGATTTACCAGCGTTCTTAGCTAAACATGGTGGATTAAACTCAGGATTTATGATTACACAATATGCAGCAGCAGCCTTAGTATCTGAGAATAAAATATTAGCTCATCCTGCATCAGTAGACTCAATACCTTCTTCAGCTAATCAAGAAGACTTAGTTAGTATGGGAACAATAGCAGCAAGAAAAGCTAGGGATATAGTTGATAATGCATCTAGAGTAGTTTCAACAGAAATATTAGCTGCATGTCAAGCTATAGATTTCAGAAAAGAATCTGGATTCAAACTTGGCATAGCAACTCAAGAAGCTTACGATTTAGTTAGAAAATCTGTAGACTTTATTGAATATGATATAGTTATGTATAAAGATCTAGATAAAGTTACTGAACTCGTTAAGAGCGGAAAGTTATTAGCAGCAGTAGAAAAAGTAGTTGAAATAGAATATTAATATAACCTGGATTAGAAAAGGGGGTGAAACAAAATAGAAATTAATTTCTATTTTGTTTCACCCTCTCTTTTTATTTTTTAATATATATAATCCGTATGAGGTTTTATTTGGTGTAATATTTTGCTAAAGGTCTGCTCATAAATTCAGCAGAAAAGATTACATACATTTGTAGTTATAAATATATATATATATATATATTTATAGATAGGTATACATGTTGCAGCATAGAAAAGTTTTAAACTATGATAACACACCTTTTCGTTTTAACGACATTTCAGAAGGAAAGGTTCTCTATTCTATAAGAGGGGGGTATACACTATAACAAAGAGAAGACTTTAGAAGTAGCATTTATAAATGAATAATAATTCAGTATGATGCTAAAAATAAATTTAAGATTGAAAGGGAGGAAGAAACTATGGCGTTATTAGGAAATCCATTCGTTGCAAATGTACCAAGACAAATGTCAAATGAAGAGCTGGCGCAAGCAATTCGTGTGGACATTGCTGGTGAACTTGAGGCTATCATAGCTTATGAAGCTCATGCAATGTCAACATCTCATGAAATAGTTAAAAAGGTTTTAAATCACATTTCAGATGAAGAAAGAAGGCACGTTGGGGAGCTTCAAGAGGTTTTGTATATGTTATCACCAAAGGATTCTCAATTTATGGAGGATGGTAAACAGAAAATTAAAGATCAGCAGTCTCAAAATTTCCAGCAACCGATGTAGAATTTTTGCCGCCTTTTGGGTGGCATTTTCAATTTTTATTAGAAGGTGAAAGTTCATGTCCACTTGAACCTGCCTTATAGCTTTTTAAAAATAGATTGTAAAATGTATTTACTACTTGTGCACTTTCGATCTCTCTATTTAGTTTTAATACTTCGATCGCGGCTTCTATTGTGCATAAATTACCATCGACCGCACCTCGTCTTAAATCATATTTAGACTTAAAACTTGGATTCAATGAAATAATTGGAAGTTTCTCTAGATAGGCACTTCTCCTAACTATTTTTCGTGCTTCCTTCCATGTACCGTCTATGATAATAAATACAGGGATTTTACCAGTCCTTTTATATTCAACTTTTCGGAGCGCAGCCTCACAATTTTCTATAGGGAAAAGTAAGAATGGCTCATATATTTCATTATTTATATTTGCTACTAATTTTTCAGGTATCTTCGTTCTTTCCCAAAGAAAAATTTCTGTTGAATGTGGATTAACTATCTTTAATATTCTTGCAGTATTAGAGGGTCTGTAAAATTCTTTTTCTGTAGATAGAATCCAAATATTTGCATTAGTTTTTATTTTAGGTGCTTTATCACAAAGGCAATTTATAATTGGTAACCCACATGTATTACAACTATCATATAGACTTGTTATTTGTTTTACTTTATAAATCCAATTCATAATGCCTCCTAAATCCTTTTAATATTTCATTTATATTTAGTTCATTATACTACCATAAAATACTATTATCAACGTGGCTAACCCTAAAAATCTATTCAACTACCAGTGGATAATAGGGAGCATAACAGCACTTAAATTCATGATCTAATAAAGTATAACGCTTAAAAAGCCACATAATGGATATTCATTCCACCATGTGGACGGTCTTTGTACGTATGTCGGCTATACCCTCTCTAATGCCGGTTTAATCTTTTAAGTGATTATAACTCAATTATTTTGTCGAAATTATCTATCAATTCCTCGCTTAAACGATGTGTGATGAGAATAATAGTGAAATTAGGATTTTTTAATAACATTGACTCGACTTCAAATGCATTTTTTTTATCTAATGCTGAAGTTCCTTCATCAATAATGATGATTGGTTTATGACGGATCAAAGCTCTGGCTATAGAAAGGCGTTGTTTTTGGCCACCTGAAATGTTATTCCCTTCTTCGCCTAAAAAAGTATTTAAATTTTGATCTAAAGATAAAACAAAATCACTTAGACAGCTTTCTTTTAATGAATTATCTAATTCCTCTTCAGTAAAGTTTTCGCACAATGTTATATTATCTTTTATAGTCCCACTAAATATATATACATTTTGACTAATATATGCAAAATTATCCCTAATACTTTCTTGACTATATTGTTTTATATCAACATTATCAATATATATGTTTCCTTCATAATTATTTAAATGACCTAAAATCAATTTAATCAATGTGGTTTTACCACTTCCGCTTTTCCCAATGATTGCATATTTTTTTCCGTTTTCAAAGATAAGTGAAATATTTTTAAAAACATCTTCATTTTTATAACCGAAACTTACATTTTTAAGTTCGATGGAGCTAGAAAAAGGTGGGCACATTTCTAAAGTTGTAAATTGATTAGAATCGGTATCAAATTTCTGCAAAACAGGTTTAGAAGACCTTATTGTTGTAACACAATTTAATAAAGTAGCAAATGAACCGAAAAATGAACCAGCTAAATTTGCAGCTGGTAAAATTGAACCTACAGATGTTAATCCCTTAATTGACAAATATCCAGTAATAAAAGTCATTGCAATTTGAGAAATTATATTTGATAAACTAATTAAGGTGTTAACTACTATCTGTGTCTTCTTAAATGTATACTTCATTAATTCTAAAATCTTAGAATTTTCTAAAATGCTGGATTTGAATCGTGACAATAAATTATAACTATATAATACCTCATGTCCCATCATAGTTTCCTTTGTAACTTTTACAAATTCTTCTTGTTGATCAGACATAGCTTTTGAATCTTTTTCAACAGTTTTGTTCATAAGCTTTGGGGGAATTATCATTAAAACACATAAAACAATTGCAAGCATTGCGACCCACAAGTGAATATATACTAATCCACATAATGAAAATATAATCATAGATAATTGTGAAATTAATACGAAAAATTGGTTGAATGTTGTACTTTCAATCTGAGTTACATCGTTAGTTAACCAAGAAACATAGCTTCCGGTCTCGTTTTTATAAAATTGCTCATAGTCCATTTGTGTTAATTTATCTGTAATTTGATATCTTAAAGTGAAATTCATTTTTGCAACGGCTTTTGCTGTATTTATTTTACTTTCATAATCCATAATGATAGATATAGTCCACATCAAAATCATAAAAATAATTTGTTTTATTAAGGCATGTACATCACCTGCAATAATAACATTCAAGAGATTTGCTAACATTAACGCTGTTAATACCAATAACAACGATGACAATATATTCAAAATACTTGCAATTACCACTATTTTTTATTTTGCCTAATAAACTTTTTCATATTTGCCCCCCATAATAATAACGGATAGTGCTAATTCATTATAATACAATATATGCTAAAGGCAATTAAAATATTAAATTAATAAATAATTTTCAAAACATAGTAAATACTAAGAAGTATGTAATGTAAAACGGTATTATCAAAAAAATACTCAAAAAAGTTATAAGATACTTTTGTCTTGACATAGAATATAAAGATATATATACTTTGACTATCAAACTAATTCAAAATCAAAGTAAAGGGAGCGGATAATTATGAAGTTACCTCCTTTAAAAATTGGAGAATTAATAGCAGGTATTCCTATAATTCAAGGCGGTATGGGAGTGGGAGTGTCTCTTTCGAGTCTAGCATCAGCGGTTGCAAATGAAGGCGGGATTGGGATAATATCTACTGCTCAAATTGGATATAATGAAAAAGACTTTGGAACCAATGCAAAGGAAGCAAACATAAGAGCATTAAGAAGTGAAATCAGAAGAGCTAGAGAATTAAGTCCTAAGGGTATTATTGGGATAAATATTATGGTAGCTATGAATAATTATGAAGAACTTACAGCAACTGCTTTAGAAGAAGGAATAGATTTAATAATATCTGGTGCAGGACTTGCACTTAATTTGCCTAAAATGGCTAAGGGGTTTAATACAAAGCTTGCACCAATAGTATCATCAGCAAAGGCAGCTACAGTTATATCAAAAATGTGGGATAAAAAAAACAATTGTGCTGCAGATTTAATTATTGTTGAAGGTTCTGAAGCTGGTGGACATCTTGGTTTCTCTATGGAATCATTACTAGAAAAGAAAACCCAAGACTTAAAGGATATAGTTAAAGAAGTTATTGAGGCAATCAAGCCTTTTGAAGAAAAGTATAATAAAAAAATTCCTGTAGTAGCTGCTGGTGGGATTTATACTGGCGCAGACATTGCAGAAATCATGAAACTTGGAGCAGCAGGGGTACAAATGGCTACTAGATTTGTGGCTACGCAGGAGTGTGATGCTAGTTTAGCTTTTAAAATGGCTTATGTTAATTTAAAAGAAGAAGATATAAAGATAGTAAAAAGTCCTGTAGGTATGCCAGGGAGGGCTATTAACAATAAGTTTATGAAGCTCACTCAGGAAAGTGGTTGCAAAGTGGATAAATGTTATTTATGCATAAAGGACTGTAATCCTCAAAAAACTCCTTATTGTATTACGGAAGCGTTAATACAATCAGTAAAAGGTAATTTAGATAAGGGACTTATTTTCGTTGGAAGTAATGCTTACAAAGTAGATAAAATTATATCGGTTAAAGAACTTATGAGTGAACTAGTAGTAGAGGCAGAACACGATTTTTAATTTTATTACAAATATAAATTAAAAAAGAAAATTTGCATATTTATGGTAAGTATATTGACAAATAATCATTACATCGATATACTTTGATTGTCAAAGTATATGAAAAGTAAAGTACATGAAAATCAAAGTATGGGAAATGGTGATAAATATGAGCAAATCTGTTGGTGTTATAAATGAACTTTTAGTAGAGACCTTTAACGATATATTACAGATAGAACAGAGGGCACTTAAAGAGGGTATACTTAAAGACCTATCTATAACGGAAATACATACTATTGATGCAATAGGGATGTATGAGTACAGAACTATGTCAGAAGCAGCTCAAGATATTAAAATTACTGTAGGTACGCTTACAACGGCTATCGATAAGCTTCTTAAAAAAGGATATGTAAATAGGAAAAGAGGAGAAGAAGATAGAAGATCAGTAATGATTGCGCTTACTAGAAAAGGGAAACTCGCCTATAGAATACATGAAAAATTTCATTCTGATATGGTGCACGCAACTATAGATGGTCTAAATGCAGAAGAAGAAGATGTACTAATAAAATCTCTAGAAAAATTAAATGATTTCTTCAAAAAAAAATATAGATTAGAAAGTTAATGAAAGGATCGATTAAGGAATGAATGAAGTACAAATAATTGGTACAGGAAGTTATGCTCCTCTAAACATAATGACTAATCATCAATTGGCAGAGATTGTAGACACTTCTGATGAATGGATAGTTTCTATGACGGGTATCAAAGAGAGACATATATCACAAGGTGAAAACACTTCAGACTTAGCAACAAAAGCAGCCTTTGAGGCATTAAAGGATGCACAAGTTAAAGCGGAAGATATAGATTTGATAATTCTTGCAAGTACATCGCCTGATCAATTTGTACCGGCCACTGCATGCATAGTTCAAGGGAATATTGGAGCAGTTAATGCTATGGCCTTTGACATATCAGCAGCATGTACGGGGTTTATATTTGCCCTTGATATAGCAATGCAATTTCTTAAAACAGGAGAGCGTAAACGAGCCTTAATAATAGGTGCAGAGGTTCTATCAAAGATTGTTGATTGGACAGATAGAAAAACTTGTATACTCTTTGGTGATGGAGCAGGAGCAGCAGTTCTTGAGGCAGGCAGTAAAAAAGGAATTATTTCTATAAATTCAGCTTCAGAGGGTGAAAAAGGTGGAGTTTTAACTTGTCCTACTGTAGATGTAAAAAACACTTTTATAGAAGGAAATGAAAATTTTAATGCGAAAATAAGTATGGATGGCAAAGAGATTTTTAAATTTGCAGTAAAAACTATTGCAAGCAGTATAAACGAAATCTTAAATCAAAATAATTATACCTTAGAGGATGTTAAATATGTAGTTTGCCATCAAGCAAACTACAGAATAATAGATTTTGTAGTTAGAAAATTGAAGGCTGATAAAGATAAATTCTTTGTGAACTTAGATCGTTATGGGAACACTTCAGCGGCAAGCATAGCTATAGCAATAGATGAGATGAATAAGAAGAATTTATTAAAAGCTGGAGATAAGATTATACTTGTAGGCTTTGGCGGTGGATTAACCTACGGAGCTTCATTAATAGAATGGACAATCAATAAATAAAATATTAGGAGGAATTAGTAATGGTATTTGAAAAAGTTAAAAATGTAATAGTTGAACAATTAGGGATAGACGAAGCAGAGGTTAAAATGGAGGCGAATTTCACAGATGATTTAGGAATAGATTCTCTTGAAATATTTGAAATTGTAATGTCACTCGAAGAGGCCTTTGAAATTGAAATACCGAATGAAGATATAGAAAACATTAAAGATGTAAAGGGAATTGTTAACTATATAGAAGAAAAGTTAAAATAATTGGAATTAATGGGTTAGGTGATTAGAGAACTGAGATACTAATCATATTAAAATTTAGTTTATTTCAGTATGATAAAAGAGTATATATTACATGAAATGTAGTCCACGTAATATATGCTTTTTTTCTATAATTATCTGACTTTAACGGCATTTCAAAAGGGAAATCTCCCACTTTTATAAGTGGGAGTTCCATACTATAACGAAGAAGAAACTTCAGTGGGAGTATAAATCTC
This sequence comes from Clostridium sp. CM036, assembly GCF_055081135.1. NCBI lineage: Bacteria > Bacillati > Bacillota > Clostridia > Eubacteriales > Clostridiaceae > Clostridium > Clostridium sp. CM036. Next base: position 2,843,612 of record NZ_CM143652.1, read on the forward strand.
CTTCTTGGGTTGTTATATTGCAACTCCGCGGGAGATGATTTAACTATATACTTTTAAGGAACAAAGGAGGGATAAAATGTTTAATTCCGTATTTTTTGAAGATTTAGGTGTGAAATATCCGATAATACAAGGTGGTATGGCTTGGGTTGCAGACAGTAGCTTAGCATCTGCAGTATCTAATGCAGGGGGCTTAGGTATTATAGCAGCGGCTAATGCACCAGTTGATTATATAAGAAATGAAATTAGAAAAGCAAAGAAGTTAACAGATAAACCATTTGGCGTTAATATAATGCTTTTAAGTGATAATGCAGAAGAAATTGCACAGCTTGTATGTGAAGAAGGTATTAAAGTTGTTACTACGGGTGCAGGCAATCCAGGTAAGTATATGGAACTTTGGAAGTCACATGGAATTAAGGTGATACCAGTGGTACCATCAGTGGCACTGGCTAAACGCATGGAGAGGGCAGGCGCAGATGCAGTTATCGCAGAAGGTTGTGAATCTGGAGGACATATCGGTGAACTTACAACTATGGCTCTGGTTCCACAAGTTGTCGATGGAGTTAGTATTCCGGTGATTGCAGCAGGGGGTGTAGGTGATGGGCGTGGTATTGCGGCAGCATTTATGCTTGGAGCCCAGGGAGTTCAAGTAGGAACAAGATTTTTAGTGGCGGATGAATGCACAATACATGAAAAGTACAAAAAGAAGGTATTGGCTGCAAAGGATATAGACTCTGTAGTTACAGGAAGACCTACAGGGCACCCTGTTAGGGCTTTAAAAAATAGGTTATCAAGACAATTTCAAAAGCTTGAAAAGGAAAATGCTCCAGTAGAGGAGCTAGAGGCCCTCGGACGAGGATGTCTACAAAGGGCAGTAAAAGAAGGCGATATTGAGATGGGATCTGTTGTGGCAGGTCAAATCGCAGGTCTTGTAAAGAAAGAACAAAGCTGCAGAGAAATTATAGAAGAAATGTTTGCAGAGGCAGAAGAAGGTATTATAAAATTTAGATAAAAAAGAATATTATTATTTAAGGAGGGAAATATGAGTAAAATTGCTTTTATTTTTCCTGGACAGGGAGCCCAATATATTGGTATGGGTAAGGAATTATTTGAAAATATAGAGGTTTGCAAAAATATATTTAATATAGCAGATAAGGAGCTTAAATTTGAGCTAAGCAAACTTTGTTTTGAGGGCACAGAAGATGAGCTAGATATCACAGAGAATACTCAACCAGCTATTTTAACTACTAGTATAGCAGCCCTTATGGCATTAAAAGAACATGGCATAAAATGTGATGTAACTGCAGGACTTAGTCTTGGAGAGTACTCAGCACTGGTTTGTAGTGGAGCTATGGATTTCAAAGATGCGGTAAAGATTGTTAAAAAGCGTGGACGATTTATGCAGGAAGCAGTGCCTGTAGGGATAGGAACTATGGCAGCTATTTTAGGCCTTGCAGTTAACTTAGTTGAAGAAGCTTGTAGTGAGGCTAGAACCTCTGGGATAGTAGAAATCGCTAATTTAAACTGCCCAGGACAAATAGTAATTGCCGGGGAAATAGCGGCGGTAGAACTTGCCTGCGAAAGAGCTGTGAAAAAAGGCGCAAAACGGGCTATTAATTTACCTGTAAGCGCACCATTTCATACTTCTATGTTAAAACCAGCAGCGGAGAAGTTAGAAATTGAACTTGAAAATATAAACCTTAAAGACATTACTATTCCAGTAATGACAAATGTAAATGGTGATTATGTAAAAGGCAAGGATGATATTAAAGGTAATTTAAAACTTCAAGTTATGAGTTCCGTTTTATGGGAAACAATTATAAGAAATATGATAAAAGACGGTGTCGATACTTTCGTAGAAATAGGTCCAGGTAAGGTCCTGTGTGGATTTATCAAGAAAATAGATAGAAAACTTACAGTAGTTAATGTAGAAGATATGGCATCTTTGGACAAAGCTGTTGCATCTTTAAGTAAGCGATAGAATTGCTTAAACAATAGAATTGATTAAAAAGTGGAATCCTATGAAAGATGTAAAGGAGCATGAATTTATGTTAAAAGGGAAAACAGCAGTAGTTACAGGAGCTAGTCGGGGTATTGGAAGAGCAATAGCCGTAAAGCTAGCAAAGCTTGGAGCAAATGTAGTTGTTAACTATAGAAATAGTGAAGACGCAGTGCGCGAAGTAGTTAAAGAAATAGAAGATTTAGGAGTTAAGGTGTTAGCAATTCAATGTGATATTAGCAGTTATAGTGATGTGGAAAATATGATGAAAAAAAGTGTTGAAGAGTTCGGAAGCTTAGATATTCTAGTTAATAATGCTGGCATAACAAAAGATGGTCTTTTAATGAGAATGAAGGAAGCTGATTTTGACAGTGTTATAGATATTAACCTGAAGGGTGCTTTTAATTGCACAAAACATGTATCAGCCATAATGCTTAAACAGAGAAGTGGAAGAGTAATAAATATATCTTCAGTGTCTGGGCTTACAGGAAATGCAGGCCAAGTGAATTATTCCTCCGCAAAGGCAGGTATAATAGGTATGACTAAGGCTGTGGCTAGAGAATTTGGGGGCCGCGGAGTTACTTGTAATGCAGTAGCCCCAGGATATGTTCAAACAGATATGACACGTGGTTTGACCGAGAAGGTAAAGGATACTATAATGAGCACTATTCCGCTAAGGAGACTTGGAACGCCAGAAGATGTGGCAAATGTAGTAGCATTTCTAGCCTCAGAGGAAGCTTCATACATAACAGGTCAAGTTATAAATGTAGATGGTGGAATGGTAATGTAACTTAGTTGATGATTAAAGGAGGGTTTACTTTATGAAAAATAGAGTTGTTATAACAGGCATGGGAGCAGTTACTCCTATAGGAAATGATGTAAATAGTTTTTGGGATAATATAAAAAAAGGTACTTGTGGCATAGATGTAATTAAGGCTTTCGATATTTCTAAATTTAAATGTAAGCTTGCTGCAGAGGTTAAGGATTTTGACGTAACGGTTGCACTCGACAAAAGAGAAGCTAGAAAAATGGATAAATATTGTCAGTATGCAATGGTTGCAGCAGATGAAGCAATTAAAATTTCAGGATTAGATTTAAAAACTATAGATAGTGAAAGATTAGCAGTAATAGTTGGTTCAGGAATAGGCGGAATTGGTACTATTGAGAACGAGCATGCAAAGCTTATGGAAAAGGGAGCAAGCAGAATTACCCCTTACTTAATACCTATGATAATAGGTAATATGGCGGCCGGGAATATTGCAATAAAATATGGTGCTAAAGGTATGTGCTCGAGCGTTGTTACGGCTTGTGCTACAGGAACTAATGCAATAGGAGATGCTTTTCACATGATTCAAGATGGAAGAGCGGACATAATAATAGCTGGAGGTGCAGAGGCTTCAATAAGCCCGCTAGCTTTAGCAGGGTTTGCACAACTAACAGCTTTAAGCAAAAGTGAAGATCCTTTAAGAGCATCGATTCCTTTTGATAAAGAGAGGGATGGTTTTATTATGGGCGATGGTGCAGGTATAGTTATACTTGAATCTTTAGAGCATGCAGAAAAAAGAAATGCAAAAATATATTCAGAGGTTAAGGGTTATGGATCAACTTGTGATGCCTACCATATAACTTCACCATCTCCAGATGGAGAAGGAGCAGCAAGATCAATGATAATAGCGCTTAAAGACGCAGATGTTAAGGCAGAAGAAATATCTTACATTAATGCACATGGAACAAGTACTCCATATAATGATAAGTTTGAAACTATAGCTATAAAATCTGCTTTTGGCGAATATGCATATAAAATACCTGTAAGTTCAACAAAGTCCATGACAGGTCATCTCTTAGGAGCATCAGGGGCTATAGAAGCTATAGTATGTGCAAAAGCATTAGAAGAAGGTTTTGTGCCAGCGACTATAGGATATAAAGTGCCAGATGAAGATTGTGATTTAGATTACGTTCCAAACGTAGGAAGAAAACAGCAACTTAAATATGCATTGTCAAATTCATTAGGCTTTGGTGGTCATAATGCTACTATTATATTAAAAAAATGGGACGGTAGATAATTATGGATTATAAAAATATTCAAGAGTTAATAAAAACCGTTAGTGAATCGATTCTTACTTCTTTTGAAATTGAGACAGAAGGTATCAGAATAATGATGGAGAAAAAAGAACAACAGGTGGTAATAGAAAAAACACCTTTAAATGCTGCACCTTTAGAGCGAGTTGCTAAGGAAATCCTTACTAGGGAAGATGTAGCTTCTAAAGAAGTGTATTTAGAAAAACTAGAAAAGGATATAGCTATAACTACAGAAAATGCAGAAAAGGCAATACCCAAGGAAAACCTATTTGTAGTTAAATCACCTATTGTTGGAACTATGTATTCTTCTCCAAGTGCTGAATCAAAGAATTTTGTAAAGGTTGGGACTAAGGTTAAAGTTGGAGACACACTTTGTATTTTAGAAGCTATGAAGCTTATGAATGAAATTGAAAGCGAAGTAGATGGAGAAGTTGTAGAAGTATTGGTTTCAAATGAAGATATGGTAGAGTACGGACAGCCATTGTTCAAAATAATTGAAAACTAGTGGCGAAAAGACAGCTTAAAACTGTCATATGGTGACTGGTGTAATTGCATGAAAGGTGGAATCATTAATATGGAAGATATAAAAGGTACTACTTTAGATATAAAACAAATACAAGAAATTATTCCTCATAGATATCCATTTTTATTTGTGGATAAAGTAGAGGAACTAGAACCAGGCAAAAGAGCTGTTGGGTATAAGAATGTTACTATGAATGAGTATTTCTTTCAGGGGCATTTTCCAGAAGAACCTATACTTCCGGGAGTAATAATTATTGAGGCTTTAGCGCAGGTTGGGGCAGTGGCACTTTTAAGTATGGAGAGCTATAAAGGTAAAATAGCTTACTTTGGTGGTATTAATAAAGCTAAATTTAGAAAGAAAGTTGTTCCGGGAGATGTGTTAAAGCTAGAGGTAGAAATAATCAAAATGAAGGGACCTGTTGGGATAGGTCTAGGCATAGCTACAGTAAATGGAGTTAAAGTGGCACAAGCTGAAATTACATTTGCGGTAGGGAAATAAACATTAAAAACACTTTTGTTAATAATTTTTAGTGTGGGGAAGGTAATAATATGTTTAAGAAGATATTGATTGCAAATAGAGGCGAGATTGCGGTAAGAATAATCAGGGCGTGTAATGAAATGGGTATTCAAACTGTTGCAGTATATTCTGAGGTAGATAAAGATGCTCTTCATACTCAAATGGCAGATGAGGCTGTATGTATTGGACCTAGTAAATCTAAGGATAGTTATTTAAATATGCAAAATATTTTGAGTGCCACGGTGCTTACGGGCGCAGAGGCAATTCATCCGGGGTATGGGTTCTTATCAGAAAATAGTAAGTTTGCACAGATGTGTGAGGAGTGTAATATAAAATATATAGGCCCAAATTCACAAAACATTGATAATATGGGAAATAAATTAAAGGCAAGAGAAATTATGATAAATGCTGGGATACCAGTAGTCCCTGGTTCGGGCGGAGCGATTGACTCTGAAGCAGATGCTTTAACGGAAGCTGAAAAAATAGGATATCCTGTAATGATAAAGGCCTCAGCAGGAGGCGGGGGACGAGGAATTAGAGTCGTTAGTAAAATAGAAGATCTTATACCTGCGTACAACACTGCAAAAGCTGAGGCGAAAACTGCTTTCGGTGATGATACAATGTATATGGAAAAATTCATAGAAGAGCCAAGACATATAGAGTTTCAAATACTTGCAGATGAGCATGGAAATGTTGTTCATCTTGGTGAGAGAGACTGTTCTATTCAAAGGCGTAATCAGAAGGTAATAGAAGAGGCACCAGGAGTCCGAATGACAGGAGAACTTAGAAAACAGATGGGTGAGGTTGCAGTTAAAGCGGCTAAGTCTATTAATTATAAAAATGCTGGAACTATAGAGTTTTTATTAGATAAACATGAAAAATATTACTTTATGGAGATGAATACACGTATACAGGTAGAGCATCCAATAACAGAAATGATCACTAGAGTAGATTTAGTTAAAGCGCAGATAAGAATTGCTGCAGGCCAAATACTTCCTTATAAACAGGAGGATATAAAAATTGAGGGCCATGCTATTGAATGTAGAATAAATGCAGAAAATCCTTCTAAAAATTTTATGCCTTGTCCTGGCGTTATAAAATCACTACATATTCCAGGAGGATATGGAGTAAGGATTGATAGTGCGGCATATCAAGGATACAAGATTCCACCCACATATGACTCCATGATAGGAAAACTCATTGTCCACGGAAAAGATAGAGATGAAGCAATACGTAAAATGAGAAGAGTATTAGGGGAGTTTATAATAGAGGGTGTGGATACTAATATAGATTTTCAATTTAAAATAATAAATAATAGTAATTTTATAAAAGGAAAATTTGATACTAGTTTTATTAGTAAAGAATTTAACAAGTAGCTAAACACATACTGGAATTTATTGCATAAAAGTTTTATACTATGAGAGTGGTATCTATTTGGTATGCTATAAATTATAGTGTAGGTATGTTTTTAGAAAGGGGTAGCTATATGTTTGAGTTTAAACGTATATTTAAAAAAAGTAAATATATTGAGGTTAAAAGTTTAGAAGATGAATATGGTGAGAAAAAACCTAATATCCCTACAGGAATGTGGGTTAAATGCGAAACATGTGGCAAAATCCTTTATAATAAGGATTTAGAGAGTAGCATAATGACATGTGATAATTGTAGAACCCATTTCAGAATTGGGTCTAGAGAAAGAATAAATTATACTATAGATGAAGGGACTTTTATAGAATACGATAAAGATATGATCTCAGATGACCCTATAGATTTTGAGGGATATAAAGATAAACTCCAAAGTTTGCATGATAAAACCTTATTAAAAGAAGCTGTAATAACTGGAGAAGGAAAGATAAATGGACAGGATACGTTAATTGCAGTAATGGATAGCAATTTTATGATGGGAAGCATGGGCTGCGTTGTCGGAGAGAAAATTACAAGGGTCATTGAAAGAGCAACAGAAGCTAAAAAACCAATTATTATATTCACTGCCTCAGGGGGAGCTAGGATGCAGGAAGGCATATTTTCGCTAATGCAAATGGCCAAAACTAGTGCTGCTATTGCAAGGCATAATGAAAAAGGTTGTCTTTATATAACTGTTCTTACAGACCCAACTACAGGTGGAGTTACAGCAAGTTTTGCTATGCTGGGAGATATAATAATCTCTGAACCTAATGCATTAATAGGGTTTGCAGGTAAAAGAGTTATTGAACAAACATTAAAGCAACAATTACCTGATGGTTTTCAAAGGGCTGAATTTCTGCTCCAAAAGGGTTTTATAGATAAAGTAGTGGATAGAAAAGCTATGAAGGATACTTTAACGCAAATATTGAAAATTCATTCATAGCATTAAGAGAAAGACAAAAGTAACGGTAGGGAGTGGAATTTTATGGTAACTTTACCTTTTGAAAAGCACATGTATGAACTTAAAAGTAAAATAGATGAACTAAAGAATTTAGCAATAGATCAAAATATGGATTTAGAAAAAGAAATAAGACAGATGGAAATTAAGCTCTACAATATGAAAAAGGAAGCCTATAAAAACTTAACTGCCTGGGATAAAGTAAGTATTGCGAGGCTTGTGGAACGTCCTACTGCTCTTGATTATATAAATCTGATTTTTGATTCCTTTATGGAGCTACATGGTGATAGGTATTATGGAGATGATTCTGCTATTGTAGGTGGAATAGCAGAGTTTAATGGTATTCCTATAACTGTTATAGCCCAGCAAAAGGGAAATAACACCAAGGAAAACATAAAGAGAAACTTTGGTATGCCAAATCCAGAGGGGTATAGAAAAGTTTTAAGACTTATGAAACAGGCAGAAAAATTTAAAAGGCCTATTATTTGTCTTGTAGATACTCCGGGAGCATATTGTGGACTAGGTGCAGAAGAAAGAGGTCAAGGTGAGGCAATTGCTAGAAATCTTATGGAAATGGCAACATTAAAAACACCAGTAATTTCAATAGTTATAGGAGAAGGCGGAAGTGGTGGAGCTTTAGCTATGGCGGTAGCAGATGAGGTTTGGATGCTAGAACATGCAATTTATTCTATTTTGTCACCGGAAGGTTTTGCTAGCATATTATATAAAGATGCAAGTCTTGCTAAAGAAGCGGCTACTGCAATGAAAATAACAGCTCAGGATTTAATTGATTTTGGAATAATAGATAGAATTATAAAAGAGCCTTTAGGTGGGGCGCACACTAATTTAGATGAGATGGCGGCAAGTATTAAACGTAATTTAGAGGAGTCAATTGTTAGATTAATGCGGGAACCTATAGAATCTTTACTTACTAAGAGATATTATAAATTTAGAAAGATTGGTAAGGTAGTGGAATAATTTTAATTTTAGTGATGTTAAGAAAAGTATATATACTTTTCTTTTTTTTTGTATTGAAGTGTTTATATAAATCATACATAATAGAAGGTGAGAATAATATTTAAGATAATGGCAAAGGGGAATTAAGTTATGAGTAGAACACACAGTGGGACGATTTTAGTGATAGATTCAGGATGCGATCTATCTTTAGATTATATTAAACAAGAAAACATAGTACCGATAGGAATAATATGTAATTTTAAAGGTCAAGCAATAGAGGATGATTTTGGGAAAAATATTATTCGTAAGGACTTTTATGATGCTTTAAGGCAGGGAGAGATGCCTACTACATCACAAATAAATAGTCAAAGATATGTAGAGGTTTTTAGAAAGTATGTGAAGGAAGAAAAATCTATAATATATATTGCTTTGTCTTCTGCATTAACAGGAACTATAAACAGTGCAAATATAGCAATAGAGACTATACTTGAAGAGTTCCCAGAGGCGGATATAAGTATAGTTGATAGTAAATGCGCAAGCCTTGGACAAGGACTGTTAGTGCATTATGCTTATGAAATGTTAAAGAAAGGAAATTCAAAAGGAGAGATAGTTACCTGGCTTGAGGAAAATAAACTTAAGATTAACCACTGGTTTACAGTTAATGATTTAAACCATTTAAAAAGAGGTGGAAGAATTTCAAGTTCCGCTGCAGCTGTTGGCACCTTGTTAAATATAAAACCAGTTTTGTTTGTGGATAATGAAGGAAGACTTACTCCTTTTTCTAAGTGTAGAGGTAGAAAAAAGGCAATAAATACCTTAGTTGAAAAATTTAAGGAAAGAACAGACCCAAATAAAGAGCAAGTTATTGCTATAAGTCATGGAGATTGTATTGAAGATGCATTAGCTTTAGAGGCTTTGGTTAGAGAAAATGGAAATGTTAAAGATGTTATTTTAAATTATGTGGGTACAGCAATAGGGTCCCATACAGGACCAGAAATATTAGGATTATATTTTATGGGTGATGAAAGATAATGGTTAAGGCGTATTATGATAAATGGAATTGCAATTTATATAATATCATAAATTAAAAATTAATTTATGAAGTAAAAGAAAGACAGGGTAAGATATCTTTCTTTTACTAATATAGAGAAGAACTATTCTGTTTCATTTCCTAATTTCTTAGATTCTTTAGAAACACCTATTTCGTTGGCAGTTTCCATTCTCATTTTATCTAATTCTTTTTTCGTTTTTGGATTAGCCTTTTTATTATCTTTACTATTTTTATTGTTTTTATGTGACATTTCAAGATCCTCCTTATATTACTTAGAGCACAAATAACTATTAATTGCTTTGCTCCTTTATAATAAATATTTCAATATTAGTATAACCAAGTTCATGAAATGTATGTGATATAATTAGTATTATTAAAAAAAATTATATAGGAGGAAATAATTATATGAATAAAAAGATAGGATTTATAGGCTGTGGTAATATGGCAAAGGCTATGATAAGTGGAATAGTAAAATCAAATTTAGTTTCTAGCCAACAAGTGATAGCAAGTAATCCATCAGATAAGAGTTTAAATAAGGTAAAAGAACAATATAATATTCTAGTAACTAATGACAACAAGGAAGTTGCTGAATTTTCTGATATATTAATTTTAGCTGTAAAACCCTATAAATACTCTGAGGTTATCGATGAAATAAAACCATATTTAAAGCCGACGGTAGTTATAGTAACTATAGCTGCAGGGGTAACTTTAGAATATATGAGTAATACACTCGGAGGCGCTGCAAAGGTTATAAGAACTATGCCAAATACTCCAGCGTTTGTTGGCGCGGGTATGAGTGCACTTTGTTCTAATAAAAATATAACTAAAGAAGAATTGCAAGACGTAGTAAATATTTTTGAAAGTTTTGGTAAGATAGAGATATTAGAGGAAAAGCTTATTGATGTAGTTCCGGCGGTAAGTGGCTCATCTCCTGCTTATGTTTATATGTTTATTGAAGCTTTAGGTGATGGGGCGGTACTTCAAGGAATGCCAAGAGAAAAGGCTTATAAAATGGCAGCGCAAGCAGTGCTAGGGGCAGCTAAAATGGTACTTGAAACAGGAGAACACCCAGGAAAACTTAAAGACGATGTATGCTCACCAGGTGGAACTACTATAGCGGCCGTATACACCTTAGAAAAGAATAATTTTAGAGGATCAGTAATTTCAGCTATGGAGAGTTGTACAGAAAAGGCAATTAAAATGGGTGAAAAATAAGATTTTCAAAAAATAGAGGCAATTACATATGAATCTCAATAGAATGAAACTGTTTGGTGACTAGGTACAGGATTAGGGTATAAAATATGCTCTAATCCTGTACCTTTTTTATTGTGCAACAAAGAATTACCCCGGAAAATATTTGTAATAAAATTACATGAAAAACATATACATTTATTAAGGGTTTGAGCAATTTGCATCCCTAAAGCACCACTTTAGCAGATAGTTTAACGACATTTCAGCTCGGCAGGAGATGATTTAACTGGAGGGAAAGCAAATGGAAACAGAGGGTTTATTGGTTAAGATTAATTATTCGCAAGAGGGTAATGAGAGTTTAGCAATAACGTATACTACTAATATAAATAAGGATAATCATTCTTCTAAGTATTTAATTTGTGGAGGAAGGTATAATAGAAATGGTGGAACTATAATGTTTAAGGCTAAAAATATAGAAGAAGCTTCAGAAATAGCTAATAATAATCTAGTGGCCAAAGCAGGAGTTAATAAATATGAGTATTTTAAACTATCAACATCTGAAATAGGGTTAACATAAATGCGCATTAATACCACTATGTATTTTGAATTTTCAATGAATACATTGACACAATCACAAAAAGTTTTTGCGAAACGGTTGAATACTTGGGATTATGAACTATAATTAAAGATGAAATCATCAATATAGAATATACTTACAACTAAACTGTGGTTGTAATTGACGGTTTGAATAATTTCAATTGGGAGGAAATATAATGAATAAACTATCGCGAAATGATATTTGTTGGTGTGGCAGTGGTAAGAAATATAAAAAATGTCACATGGATCAGGATATATTTATAGGGAATATAGAGGAAAAAGTAGGTTATAAAATACCTAGAGATATAATGAAAACAGAGGAACAAATAGAGGGTATAAGGAAAAGTTGCAAGTTAACTCATGATATACTCGATATTGTTGGGGAGAGAATAAAAGTTGGAGTAACCACAAATGAAATTAATACTTGGGTACATGAATATACTGTGCAGCATAATGCATATCCAGCACCACTCGGCTATGGGGACTTTCCTAAGAGTGTATGTACATCTATAAATGATGTAATATGTCATGGTATACCCGATGATACAGTTCTAAAAGATGGTGATATAATTAATGTAGATGTGTCTTGCATATTAGATGGATATTATGGTGATGCTAGTAGAATGTATACAATTGGAGAAATGTCTAAGGAAGCGTTAGATTTGGTGCGTGTATCGAAAGAGTGTTTAGAAAGGGGTATAGAGCAGGTAAAACCCTTCAATACCCTTGGAGATATAGGGTGTGCTATTCAAGAGCATGCAGAAGGTTTTGGATATTCGGTAGTATACGATTATGGTGGTCATGGCGTTGGATTGGAGTTTCATGAAGAACCATTTGTACCTCATATAGGCAAAAAAGGAGAGGGGTCAATATTACTACCTAATATGATTTTTACTATTGAGCCTATGATTAATATGGGTAGTCCTGAAACAGATGTACTTGAAGATGATTGGACAGCGGTTACAGTAGATGGTTCATTGTCATCTCAGTGGGAACATACAATACTTGTTACTAAAACAGGATATGAGATACTAACATAAGACTACATTATATGTAAAAATACCCCCAGAAATGGAGGTATTTTTATATATAATGTTTTATAAGTGACTATTCTATTTTTATTTATGTACCAATGGTATTGTAAATGTCGTTAAATTTTATAAATAGGATTAATTAAGCTTATGAACATAAATGGAGAAAGCGAAGATAAAATAGCATTATATGATTTTGTTGTTTAGGTGTAGTATAGACAAAATAAAAATGAGGAAAGATAAATCTATAATTTATGTTGATGGTAGCGCGGAATAAAATGTTGTATAATGAATATAATAGGTAAATATTGATATTGACAGGTGTAATTTACATGGGGCAAGGTTTTAGGATATGAAACACTTAATAAGTATTTAAACTTTTAAAAAAAGTACGAGGAGGACAGAAATGAAGTTTACGATTGGCGGTATATATCACGGATTTAAGTTAATTGAAGAGAAAAATATAGGAGAGCTAAATTCTGTTACAAGGTTGTTTGAACACATTAAAAGTGGGGCTAGACTGTTGCATTTAGAAAATGATGATGATAACAAGGTGTTTTCTATAGGATTTAGAACACCACCGAAAAGTAGTAATGGGCTTCCACATATACTGGAACATTCAGTGCTTTGTGGCTCTAGAAAGTTTCCAACAAAGGAGCCTTTTGTTGAATTAATAAAGGGATCTTTAAATACATTTTTAAATGCTATGACTTTTTCTGACAAAACGATATATCCTCTAGCTAGTAAAAATGATAAAGATTTTTTTAATCTTATGGATGTGTATTTAGATGCAGTTTTCTATCCGAATATATACTCACAACCTGAAATATTAATGCAAGAGGGCTGGCATTATGAATTAGAAAACAAGGAAGATAAACTAACTTATAAAGGTGTAGTTTATAATGAAATGAAAGGTGCATTTTCATCTCCAGAAGGGTGCCTCATGCGCAAGGTTCAAGAGTCCTTATTTCCGGACACATCATATGGCGTAGAATCTGGTGGAGATCCAGAATGTATACCAGAATTATCGCAGAAAGAATTCATAGAGTTTCATAAAAAATATTATCATCCATCAAATAGTTATATATTCCTATATGGAGATGGAGATATTGATAAACAGTTACAATTTATTAGTGAAGAGTATTTAAATAATTTTGATAAAATTACAGTAGAGTCATCTATTAGCTTACAGAAACCATTTAGCAAAATGGAAGAAGTTAAGATGGATTATCCTATTTCATGTGATGACGATGAGAATGGCAAAACATTCTTAAGTATGAACTTTGTATCAGGTGATAATATTAGCCATCCAGAAATGCATTTAGCCTTTGAAATTTTAGAGTATTTATTACTAGAAAGCGCTGCAGCACCTTTGAAGAAAGCACTTATAGACGCCGAGATAGGTAAAGATGTATTTGGAGGTTTTGATAATAGCATATTACAACCGGTGTTTAGTATAGTAGTAAAAAACTCTAATGAAAGTGAAAAAGAAAGATTTAAGGAAGTTGTATTTACAACTTTAAAGGATTTAGTTAAAGAAGGAATAGATAAAAAATTAATAGAAGCTTGTATAAATAGTACTGAATTTAAATTAAGGGAAGCTGACTTAGGTGGTTTTCCAAAGGGATTATATTACTATATAACTAGTATGGACAGCTGGCTTTATGATAAAGATCCAACTATGCATTTAGAGTATGAAAGTTATTTGATCAAAATAAAAGCTGCATTAACTACTAATTATTTTGAAAAACTTATAGAAAAGTACCTAATAAATAATACCCATAGTTCTATGGTTATATTGAATGGTAAAAAGGGCCTAGCAGAACAAAAGTCCAAGGCAGTAGAAGAAAAACTAGCTAAGTATAAGGAAAGTCTTTCAGAAAAACAAATAGAGGAAATAGTTAAGCAGGGGAAAGCTCTTAAAGAAAGACAAATGACGCCAGATGCTGTGGAAGTGCTAGAAACTATTCCTTTACTTGAACTAACGGATATTGAGAAACAAGTAGAACATTTACCTTTAAAAGAAAAGGATGAGCAAGGAGTAAAAGTATTATCTCATAATATATTCACTAATAAAATTGCCTATATAAATGTATTATTTGATTCTAAAAAAGTAGATATAAAGTTACTACCTTATGTAACATTATTATCAACTATTTTAGGAAGGGTAAGTACGCAGAATACTAGTTATTCTGATTTATCTAATGAGGTTAATATTCATACAGGCGGAATTCATTTTACCACAGAGGTATTTGGCGAAAGTGGAAATTTTGAAAAATATAGCCCCAAGTTAGTAGTAAAGACTAAAGCTTTAACTGAAAAGCTTCCTAAATTATTTGATATTATGGCAGATATAATTAGCAATACTAAATTTGATGAAAAGAAACGTTTGAAGGAGCTAATTCAACAATTAAAATCAAGGCATGAAATGAAGATTCTTGATAGAGGACATATGGTATCAGCTGGAAGACTTACATCTTACTTCTCGCCAGCTTCAGCTTATATAGAAAAAACTACAGGAATAGCTTTTTATAAATTTATTGATGAGATTGAAAGAGATTTTGATAACAAAGCAGAAGAGATCATTGAAAACTTAAACAAGGTATCAAAGCTTATATTTAACAAAAATAATCTTATAATAAGTGTTACAGGAGAAGAAGACATATATACTGCATTTACTACAGAGCTACCTAAGATTATAAGCGTCTTAGGAGAAGAAAAATTGCCAGATGCATTGTATAATTTTGATCTAAATAAAAATAATGAAGGATTATTAACCTCATCAGATGTTCAGTATGTAGCTAAAGGATATAACTTCATTAAGAAGGGATATTCATATTCAGGTAAAATGCTAGTACTTAAAACTATAGCAAGTCTCGATTACCTATGGAATAGAGTGCGTGTGCAAGGTGGCGCCTATGGTGGTTTTGCAAATATAGCTAGAAGTGGGAATATAGTCTTTGTATCTTATCGTGATCCTAATGTCCAAGAGACTTTAAAAGCTTACGATGGAATATGCGATTATATAGGAAGCTTTGAAGCCTCAGAAAGAGAAATGACAAAATACATTATTGGAACAATCAGTGAGCTTGACTCACCATTAACACCTTCTATGAAAGGTGAGCGGGCGACAGCATATTATATAAGAGGTATTACTGAGGAGCAAAGACAAAAGGAGAGAGAAGAAGTATTAAGTACAAATCCTGCGGACATTAAGTCTTTTAAAGCACTATTAAATGATGTTATAAAGGAAAACTACTTTTGTGTACTGGGAAATGAAACTAAACTTAAAGATAATAAAGAAATATTTACTAATTTGGTAAATGTATTTAAATAAGGTGCCTTATGGCACCTTTTTTTCGAAGGAGGATTTGCATGGCTATTAAAGCACTCTTTACATATAATTATGGCGAAGAAAAAATGAAAGGTATAGAAGATTTTGGGTATGATATAAAGGTAGCTAAAGAGCAAGATTTAATTTATAGTGAAAAGCTTGAGGACATAGAGGTTTTAATTTGTTATGATCCATTTAAAACACTCGCCATAGAGAAAATGAAAAAGCTAAAATGGATTCAATTATCTAGCATAGGTATTGACCAATTGCCAACAGAGTATGTTAAAAACACTTCTATTATAATTACGAATAATAAAGGTGGCTATAGTATACCAATGGGGGAATGGATTGTATTAAAAATTCTAGAGCTCTTTAAGAATAGTAAGGGGCTATATGAAAATCAAGCTAATAAAAAATGGAAAACGGATACAAGTATTCGGGAGATATATGGTAAAACTATAGGATTTATAGGGACAGGCACAATAGCTGCGGAGGCAGCTAAACGACTTCAAGGGTTCGGCGTAAACTTAATAGGTGTAAATACAGATGGTAGAGATGTTGAATATTTTAATACATGCTATGCTATGAGTAAATTAGACCAAATGATTAAGTTATGTGATGTGATTGTGTGTACAGTGCCATATACCAAAGCTACCCATCATTTAATTAATGAAGATAGATTTATTGCAATGAAAAATGGAGTTTTTTTCATAAATGTAGCTAGAGGGAGTATTGTGGATGAAGCTTCTTTAATTAAAAATTTGAAAAATGGTAAACTAGCAGGAGCCGCAATAGACGTATATGAAGAAGAACCTTTAAAAGTGGATAATCCATTATGGAATCTAAATAATGTTATATTAACTTCTCATAATTCCTGGATTTCAGAGATGAGAAACCAGCGAAGATTTAACCTTATATATAAGAATATGAAAAAATATGTACAAGGGGAAGAACTAGTAAATGTAGTAGATTTAAAAAGAGGGTATTAGATTATTTATAAAAAGGAGTTAGTGATTTTTAAGGGGGATAAGGTAAGTGGACAAGGATAAAAAATTTAGCAACTTATTTATAACAAGCATGGTTATGGCTGCAATCATAACTTACATAACAATTATTTTAGGGAAAAATGCAAAAGAGATATATTTGTGGGGAATTATTATCTCTTTAGTTTTAGTGATGCTAGGTCTAGTAGCAAGAAGCAAAGCAATATTTTATAAGAAATTAAAACAGGTTAGAGAAAACTATGGTGTGGAAAATAAGCGAGAGAGGAAATTTGAAGATATTAAATTATTATTTGATGTATTAAAGTATAAAAACCCGCAGGAAATATATGTTGATGATCAAACTTACTTAGATTTAAATATGAACCAGGTTTTTGAAAAGGTAGACAGAACATTGTCATCTCCAGGGGAACAGTACTTATACCATATTTTAAGAAATCCAATTTTAAAAGAAGAAAAACTAATTAATAGAAATAAGACTATTAGTTTTTTTCAAAAAAATAAGGAAACAAGAGAAAAAATACAAGTTAGTTTATTAAAGCTGGGAAGACAGCGTAATAATACTGTAACATCGTTTTTATGGAATGAGATCTTATATAAAACTTCAATGAAGCCATTGCTATATCTTTTAACATTACTAGCTTATGGTTCTTTAGTTTCAATAGCTTTTATTGGAATATCTAAAGCCTTTTATTTTTTATTTATAATGTTTTTAGCTAATGGGTTTATTAATGTTAAGATTAAAAAACAGGTTGGGGCAGAAATTGAAGCTATGGGATATTTAGGAAAGATAATTACGTTAGCTGAAGTTATGGGAAGAGTAGAGGATGAAGAGATAAAGGAATATACCTTAAAGCTTAAAGAAAAAGCAAAGGGTTGCAAGGTGATAATGAAAAAAGCTACCTCCATTGGAATAGGAAGAATAGAAGGTGCAGATGTTATTTTTGAATACTTTAATATGTTTTTTTTAAAAGAAGCTAGAGGCTTTTATAGAATAATAGATGAGGTTAAAGCATATATTGGAGAAATAAGAGGAATTTATTTAATTTTAGGAGAAATTGATGCATTAATATCTGTAGCGTCCTATAGGGATGGGCTTTTAGAATATACGGAGCCTAAATTAACAAAAGGACTTAAAGAGATAAAAGGTGAGAATATAAAACATCCATTAATAGAAGCTGCTGTAGGTAATTCTTTAACTATAGAAAAGGGTGTTATTATAACGGGTTCAAACATGTCAGGTAAATCTACTTTTTTAAGGGCTGTGGGCTTAAATGCACTATTTGCACAAACTATTTTTACCTGCCTTGCTACAAGCTATGAAGGTGGATATTTCAATATAGTATCTTCGATGACTGTAAGTGATAATATAACTGGTGGGAAAAGTTATTATTTAAGTGAGGCAGAGGCAATATTTAGAATAATTAATGTTTGCAATGAGGAAGTAACAAACCTATGTCTTATTGATGAAATTTTTAGGGGAACTAACCCTATTGAGAGGGTTAATGCTTCTGCTGAAATTTTAGCTTATTTGTCTATTCACAATTCTTTGGTTGCAGTAGCTACACATGATCTTGAAATAACTAAAATGGTAGGAGACTTATATGAATGCTATTATTTTACTGAGAGTGTAGGGGAGCATGGATTAGAGTTTGATTATAAAATAAGAAAAGGGGTATCTTCTACCAGAAATGCAATAAAAGTACTTGAATTTATGGGATATCCAGAAGAAATTATTCATAGAACCAATGAAAGAATTATAAAGAGTAAAATTTAAGCGAAATTACTCTTTAATGTAAATATGTAAATACCACTTGCTACGTAAGTGGCATCTAAGGGAGGAAGTTATTATGAAAGCAGAAATATTATCAGTAGGTACGGAAATATTACTCGGCGATATTGTTAATACAAATGCACAATATATTGCTAAGAGACTTGCAGATTTAGGTATATCAGTTTATCATCAGTGCGTAGTTGGAGATAATCCAGAAAGACTTTTAGAATCATATAGATTAGCATTTAGTAGAGCTGATTTAGTTATAACTAGTGGGGGACTTGGACCTACAAAGGATGATTTAACCAAGGAAGTAGCTTTTGAATATTTTGGCAAGCGTAGCGTTGTTCATGAAGCTTCTTTAAAAATTATTGAGGATTATTTTAAAGATATGAACAGACCAATGACGAAAAGCAATAAGAAACAAGCGTATTTTCCAGTAGATGCGGTAGTGATTCCTAATAATAATGGCACAGCGCCAGGATGTATAATAGAAAAAAATGGAAAGATAATTGCGCTTTTACCTGGTCCACCTTGGGAAATGAAACCTATGTTTGAGGAGGCTGTTATTCCTTATCTTAAAAAGTTTGCCCAAGGTGTATTAGTTTCAAAGGTGCTCAGAGTTATTGGAGTGGGAGAGAGCAGTGCGGAAGAAATGATAGAAGATATATTGAATAATCAAACTAATCCAACTGTGGCACCTTATGCTAAAGCAGGGGAAATGACATTTAGAATTACAGCGAAGGCTAATACACAGGAAGAAGGCACAAGACTGATTGCGCCTATGGAAGATGAAATACGTAGAAGACTAGGAAATAACATTTATGGCGAAGGGAATACAACCTTAGAAAATGTACTTGGAGAAATGCTTATAAATAAGAAGTTAACTATATCCACAGCAGAATCTTGCACAGGAGGAATGGTAGCTGCAAAGCTTATAAATTACCCAGGGATATCTTCTGCGTTTATAGAGGGGGCAATTACATATAGCAATGAGGCTAAAATTAATAGATTAGGAGTTGCGAGAGAAACATTAGATAAGTATGGTGCAGTAAGTAGTGAAGTAGCAGCAGAAATGGCGCAAGGTATAGCAAAAACTGCAGGCACTAGTATTGGCCTTTCAACTACGGGAATTGCGGGCCCAGATGGTGGAAGTGCAGAAAAACCAGTGGGACTTGTATATGTTGGGTTATATATTAATGGTGAAGTTAAAACTAAGATGCTTAAATTATCTGGTAACAGGCAGAAAATACGTGAGAGTGCAACTATGGAGTTACTTGATTTAGTTAGGAGAGAGCTATTGTAGTTAACTTGCACTTATAAAAAGTCATTAAATAAAAAAATTTATAGTATTGTATAATGGAACTAATAAAGGCGCATATCAATATTGATATGTGCCTTTAAAAATCTATTTAAAACATATATGTTACTTTTATGAATTTATCTATTTTATTTAGTAACAGGTGGTACAAAAACCCTAGTTGCGAGTTCGTTATCCAGCATATAAATACTTGTAGGATCAGCGTTGATTCTCGCAAGCCTTTTTATAAGGCCATTAAAATTAGATTCTTCCTCAACTTGCTCATCAATAAACCACTTAAGTAAGCTTATAGTAGCATGTTCTTTTTCTTCAGTAGCAATGTCAGTAAGATTATAAATATTACTAGTTACAACTTTTTCATGAGCATATGCTATGTTAAAAACATCAAGAAGTGTTTCATAATCGTTTTGAGGTTCACTCATTCCTTCTAAAGTTAAGCGTCCGTTCATTTCATTTATATAATTATAAAATTTCATAGCATGGAATTTTTCTTCTTCAGCTTGTACTTTAAAGAAATTAGAAAAACCATCAAAATCTTCTGCTGCGCAATAAGCTGACATAGCTAAATAAAGGTGTGCAGAATAAAATTCAAAGTTCATTTGCTTGTTTAGTTCATTGAACAATCTTTCGCTTATCATAATAATCCTCCTCATATTCCTCTGGTCTAAAACAATGATTATGACCTTGGAAATGTAAATTTACAATAGTATAATATTATTGTTTGACGTTGATAATTGTTTTTACTTAATTATAAATATTAAACGATATCTATATTATACACCAAATGTGTTTTTATTAAACAATAATTATACAGCGAATGTATAGTTATTGTGCTAACATGCCATATATATTAGGAATTAGGCTTTAAAATATAATTACATTAAACATTTCAGAAGGAAGATCTCCCACTTTTATAAGCGGGAGTTACATACCCTAACAAATAGAAAACTTCAGTGGGAGTATAAATCTCCTTCTGAAGTCGTTAATGTTTCAGCTCCGCAGGTGATGTTTTAAGGTAATAATTTTTCTAAGTTTACAATTCCAGAACCTTGCATATATTTTGGGGAATTTATTAGGCTTGAAGATGTCTTTAATAAAGCCAATGTATCCTTATAACATAAATTTATATTGTTCTCATACAGCAGTGCACATAATCCACTTATAAAAGCCGCAGAGCATGAAGTTCCAGTGTAGGTCGTATACAGATTAGTGATGCGAGTAGGATAAAGCTTCACACCATTTTTTTCAGAGATAAATTGTGCATCAGAAATCAAAGAGCAAATATTAACACAGGCAGCTATCAAATTTGGCTTATCAAGCTTTTGGAAAGGACCACAGGAAGAATATTCATATATTTTTGGGCTTCCTATGCTATCATACCCACCTACCGTTATACAATTTTTAAGAGTAGCTATGCCCCGCACAGAACTTTTAACATTTTTATTGCTACCACTAGGAACGATTACTACTATGCCCTTTGAGATTGCAAGGTCGAAAAGCTTTGAGAATAAAGAAAGGACAAATTCATTAGTTTCAAAAGTTTCAAAAGGAAGGCAAATGATTTTAAGGTTAAAGTCATTATCTTCGCTCAATAGGGTTTCTAATGAAAACAAAATATCAGATACAAAACCCTTTCCTAGTTTATTAAAGGCTTTAATCATGTATATATGGCTATTTTTGGCGACACCTTTATACATACCCTTAGATCCATAACCACTACCACAAATTAATCCGCTCATAAAGGTGCCGTGACCATTATCATCATAAGGATAGTTTAAATTATTAACAACGTCTACAAACTTTCTGATTTTATTACAAGGATTTAATAAGTCAGGATGGGGATACACACCGCTATCAATTATTCCAACGCCAATGCCCTTTCCAGTAAGGCTATAGTCATTTTGAAAGGATACGCCATTAGACGCGAGTATACTATTACCACATAAATGTGCATAAGAATCAAAAGTTATATATGCTACTTGGGGATATTCTAGTAATCTATATATAGCACTGGAAGTTAAAATAGCACAAATACAATTTATTGAGGGGATATGGCGCAGAATATCACATTTTAAAGATTTAATTTTATTAACGGTCTTAGTCTCAAGGGATTTGCAATGTATTATTACCCTATAGTTTTCATATAGGTTACTAAGTAAAGCGCACCTTAAGTTGGGACCTAACTTATTTTTGAAGGAAAACATGTATGCCTCCTAAATGTATTGTTACATTATTATAGTATATGCAAATTTTTTGAAAATGTTAATAAAAAAGATTATTAACATTTCCATTTAAAAATTATTATACCTACAATCATTATGCCAATACCTATAAACTTAGATAAAGCAAATTTAATTTGCTGAGCTCCGAACATTCCAAATCTATCAATTACACCGGCGGCTAGTAGTTGAGCAACTAATATAATTGCAATGGAGCAGGTCGGTCCCATTATTGATATTCCCTGCATAACAGAAAATATAATTATAGCCCCTAAGAATCCTCCTAGTAAATATAATTTATTTACTTCTTTTATAGCTTTGATATTACCATTGCCAACTATAAGGAGTATTATTAAGGTCACGATGAATCCAGTTCCTTGAACGAATACGTTAGTTTCCCAAAGCCCAACTTTTTCACTTACCCTTGTATTAAAAACACCTTGAAGACTCATACAGATGCCTGCGACTATAGAAAATATTAATCCCAATTACAATCACACTCCTCTAGAGTAGTTTACCCAGAATGTGTTATAATATTAAAAAAATATAGTGAAAACCTTTCAGAAGAAAGGTTTTCACTATATTTGAATATGAATTAGTATCCATTATCCTGTCTTTCATGATTAATTTTATTTTTATAGAAATATGCATTTTCAATATCTTCTTCTGAAAATCCTAGATTTTGACCTAAACTCAAAAAGTTTTGAAAAATATTTAAATAGTTATCAAGAGAAGAACAAATTATAAAATCTGAAATATTTGTATACACAGTTAAAAACTGCTGAGATAATTCAGAGGTAATACATTTAGTATTCAAAGTAATATCTTGAAAGTTTTTTTCTATTCCGAGGCTTAAAATAAAGTGTATACAATCAACATATTCTTCAAGAATTACATCGTTACTTGAAGGTTTCTTTGTACTCCAAAATTTAAAACAACGAGTTTCATTCGCGAGTTCGCCTAGTTCCACTTGAAGGGAAAGTATTTTTTTTTGTAATAAGGGTACTCCTTCAAGGTTATGTTGCACTTGAATTCTATGGTCTAAAGTATTTTGCATCTGGAATAATTTTTGTAAATTCATATTTGAAACCGCCTTTTTACTGAATTATGTATATTCATTTTAATCGATATTAAGGTGCAAGAAAATCGAATGATATATTTTATAGAATATATTTCTTAGTCACCATTTCATCATTGTTATTTATAGGTTTCCAAAGTTCGACAGTATCCACTGTGATAGTTCTTGAGAAATTTTCATCCTTGGCTGAAGCACAAGCTGCTAAATATTCACTATTAGACCATTCTCTATCAGCAAAAGTTGTGTTAGCTAGTGAGATATGCAAATTCCAAGTTTCAATATCATCTCTAACCTTAAAGCCATGTAAATTTAAAATTGAATTTATATCTTTAGATAATTGATATATAGTGCCTTCATTACCAATATTTAAATTTACAGACTTATAGGGAGGGTCAAAACATATCACACCATTCAATTCAACTTCAAATTTAGTATAATTCTTAAGAATGTTTTTTAAAGCAGTATCCAAATCGTAAAGATTGGGATTAGTTATTATTTCTAGAGTTACATGAAGCATAGGTAAATTAGCATCAGACTTGTATAGGTTATACTTTTCACAGATTGCCTTTTGCATAGATTCTATATATTTATAAGAAACTTTATCAAATAAGCCAACCAAGTAGTAAATCATTGTCATCCCCCTCAAACCTAAAATATAACTTTATGTTTTTAGTATTCCCTTAGCGCATAACTTTTAACTAGCATTTCCTTTTTAGTACTAACCTGTTTCCACAATTCAAGTTTAGAAACCTTTACAAACTGCAAGAAATCATCCTTATCTAAAGCGTCATTAATAGAAATTGTACTTCCGTTATATGACTTTTTAATGATGTGATTGGCATTAGCTAATAGAATATTTAAATCAATATTATAATCATCACTTTTAACGTTAAAACTATGTAAATCTAAAGTGTCTGTAATATTTCTTGCTAATCGAGAAATATATCCTTTATCTTCAACATCAAGATTAACTTGACTTAAATTTTCGTTTAAACTAATACTATTATTTATGCCCACTTTAAATTTTTTATAAGGAGATAGAATTTTAGAAACAACAACATCTAATTTTTCTAAATCAGGATTAATTATTGAAACTATAGGTATAAAAAGATTAGGAGAACTCTTATATAGTTTATATTTTCTACAGATATTTCTTTGAATATTTTGAACTGTAGAATTAGATAAATCATCAAATAACGCAACTAAAAAATATTTCATATGTTTCCTCCAAGCAAAATTAATAACCAATGTTGGTTAACATTATTTTGAGTAAATTATAAGTGTATTATAACATAATTTTTAGGTTTTGTATTTCCTGTGTAAATTTATGTATGAAGATTTGTTTGTAACTTATTAAGGGGAAAAAATGAAGATGTTATAATTCAAATATTTTTGTATTGTTAGCATAATTATTTTTGATTATGCTAACAATAGTTTTATAATTAATAAAGGGAGGTGCTTTTCTTATGAAACATAATGACAGTATAGGTTGTACCGTAAATGAATGTGAATACCATTGTAAAGATGATAATTACTGCACTTTAAACAAAATTGAAGTTGTAAAACATGAAAGTGTTGCTAAAACACCAGAATGTACAGACTGCGGAAGTTTTAAAACAATATAATAAAGTTAAACAATGTAAAGATCACTCGTGGAAGCACGGGTGATTTTTTACGTTATTTTTTTTGCAAAGTATAAATATTGTAAGAAATTCTGTGTTTAATAAAATAATATCGTCTAACATTTAAAAAAAATGTTAAAATATAATGTTATTATGGTATAATTCAATTGTATGTATAAAAATGAAAGTAATTAATATATAATGCATAGTGAGGATGATACAAATATGGATAAATTGGTAATTAACGGAGGCCGACGTATTTTTGGTCAGGTAGAAATAAGTGGTGCAAAAAATGCAGCAGTAGCAATTTTACCAGTAGCTATAATAGCAAGTAAGGGTAAATGTATCATTGAAAATATTCCTAATATAGAAGATGTAAATTGTATAGAAAGAATATTGGAAAATTTAGGCTGTGAAATTAAAAGAGAAAAAAATTCAGTTTCTATAGATAGTACAAATATAACTAGCATTGATGCTAACACAGAAGATGTAAGAAGAATGAGAGCTTCCTATTATTTGATTGGTGCGCTTTTAGCTAGGTTTAAAAAGGCTAGGGTAGAGCTTCCGGGGGGGTGCCCTATAGGTGTAAGACCTATAGATCAACATATAAAAGGGTTTGAAGCACTTGGAGCAACAGTAGTTATTGAGAATGGTGCTGTAAACATTCAGGCAGATAAACTAATTGGAACTAGTATTTATTTTGATGTTGTTAGTGTAGGTGCAACAATAAATGTAATGGCCGCTTCAACGCTTGCAGAAGGTACAACTATTTTAGAAAATTCTGCAAAAGAACCACATGTTGTTGACGTAGCTAACTTTTTAAACTCTATGGGAGCTAATATTAAAGGGGCAGGTACGGATGTTATAAGAATTATAGGTGTAAAAGAATTAACAGGATGCAACTATAGTGTAATTCCAGATCAAATTGAGGCAGGTACTTTTATGATAGCAGCTGCTGCTTGTGGTGGGGAAGTAACTATAAATAATGTTATTCCAAAACATCTTGAATCAATTTCAGCAAAGCTTATGGAAATGGGAGCAGATGTACATGAAGGTGGAGATAGTGTTACTGTTAAATCTGAAGGAAGACTGAAGGCTGTAAATATTAAGACTTTGCCTTATCCTGGATTTCCAACGGATGTCCAACAACCAATGAACACATTGTTATCTGTTTCAGAGGGTAGAAGCATAATAAATGAAAGCATTTGGGAAGCTAGATTTAAGCATGTGGACGAGCTTAAAAAAATGGGCGCTAATATAAAGGTTGAAGGAAGTGTCGCTACGGTAGATGGCGTAGATAAACTTATAGGGAAAGTAGTTATTGCATCAGATTTAAGAGCGGGAGCAGCTTTGGTTATAGCGGGGCTTATAGCAGAAGGTACTACAGAAATTTTAGGCATAGAGCATATTGATAGAGGATATCCAAATATTGAAGAAAAATTTAGAAGCATAGGGGCGGATATAAAAAGAGTTACTATGTAACAATTTGAAATTAAAGGAGACAATTATGATATTCTGTCCATTATATAGTGGAAGTAGCGGAAATAGCATATTTGTAGCGTCAGAAAATACAAAAATTTTAGTTGACGCTGGTATGCCAGGTAAAAGCATTGAAAGCGCACTTAAAGAAATAAACCAAGATCCTAATGATATTGATGGCATTTTTATTACTCATGAACATTCTGACCACATAAAGGGTGCAGGAATTATTTCTAGAAGATATAATATACCGATATATGCCAATGAGAATACTTGGGAAGCTATGAAAATCAAGATAGGTAAGATAAAAGAAAATAATATAAAAATCATCAATAATAATTCTGTGGATATAAAAGACATGCATATAATAAATTATAATATATCACATGATGCGGCAGCGCCTATAGGATATGCTTTATATAGTGGTAATAAGAAGGCATGCATAGCTACAGATTTAGGATATTTCTCTGATGAAGTAAAGAATATGATAAAAGATGCAGATGTAATTCTACTCGAGAGTAATCATGATGTGGAAATGGTGAAATTTGGTCCATATCCGTATCCGTTGAAAAGAAGAATATTAAGTAATATGGGACATCTATCCAATGATGCATGTGGGAAAGCTATAGTAGAAATAATGAATGATAAGCAAAAACATATTTTTTTGGGACATTTGAGTAAAACTAATAATTATCCTGATTTAGCCTATCAAACAGTGGTCAATATACTCAAAGAAAATCATATTGAAATAGGTAGGGATATTTCTTTGAATTTAGCTAGAAGAGATATGCCAAGTGATGTAATCAACTTTTAACAACATTTCAGAAGGAAAGTCACTTACGTCTATAAGCAGGTGTTACATAATATAACGAATATAAACTTTAGTGAGTGCCATAAATCTCCTTTTGAAGTCGTTAATTAGGCCACTTTAGTGGATTATTAAAGGGAGGTCAAATATGAAAAAAGCAATCAAAATATTATTATGTTCATTGCTAGTTGGCTCAACAATGTCATTTTATGGGTGCGAAAAAAAAGATGAGAAAAGTGTCACAAATAAAGAAAAGCTTCAAAATCTAAACCTGCCCCTAGAAAAAGATGGATTCATCCAATTGGGTGTTTATTTTGATGGCACTAAAGAGGGTTCTGATGTAGGAGTAGTTAAAGATGAGAGACTTATTAATAAAGAAGAACTTATCGGGGAAACTATTATGCAAGAACTTGTAAAAGGGCCTACTGTAAAAAGTGAGCTAAAACCAATACTTCCTAAAGAGACTAGGATATTAAGTTTTTCTATTAAAGATAATATTGCTTATGTTAATTTAAGTAAAGAAGCTAAAATAGATATGACAGAAACAAAAGAAAAAAGCTGTCTAAAAGGGATATCGGCGTCATTAACTCAATTGTCATCTGTAAAGAAAGTAAAGATAACAGTGGAAAATAGGAATATTGATACTATAGGTGGAAATTTTGATATATCAAAGCCTTTTAGTAAAGAGGACCTAATTCCAATTAAAAAATAATAGGTTAGTTGTAAGAAATTCTGAAAGTATATTCGATTTAACAATTTTATGTTGAATGCTAGCGAAATATTTATTAAAATAATGTAATATAACAAAATATAGTATGATTCGGAGGAGAATAGAGAATGAGTTTATATAAAGAGTGGACAGATATGGTAGTTGATTATGTTAAACGTAAAGGAGAACCTGCATTTTGGCATGATTATGGGGAAATAGAAAAACGTGTCTATACAAAATTATTATCAAACCATAAAGATGAAGTTAAGGGTACAATGGACGAGCTTGCAAAATACTTTGATGTATCTAACATATATTTTATGGGATTTGCTGATGGGATAAACGATAGTCTTTTAGACCCTATAAAACTAGAAGAAACTGAAAGTGATACAAAAGTAGATTTCAAAATAGATTTTGAAAAACTTTATTTCAATATGCTAGACGCAAAAGCAGATTATTTATATGAACTTCCACAATGGGAAGGGATTTTTTCAAAAGAAAAAAGAAGAGAAATTCAAATAGCTTATAGAGATTCCAAAATGGTGGTCAATAACGACAAAATCGGAAGAAATGACACTTGCCCCTGCGGGAGTGGGAAAAAATACAAAAAATGCTGTGGGAAATAATATAGTATAATTATGTAAAACAATATATGAATTGTAGTAAATAAAACTTTGCACTTTTGTGGTAAGTTTTATTTATTTTTTTTGCATTTTTTTATAATTTAATCAATTAGATGCTATTCTAATAAAAGGATAAATATATTAATTAACGAAGATATTGTTGGTAAAATAACAATATATTTCCTGTGGGGGTTGTTTTTTTCAGTCATCGGGGTAATATTATGACTATACTAATCAGAAAGGAGTTTTTTATGTATCAGATCTTTTATAAATTGGATGAAGAAAAACAAAATAGAATTATTAATGCAGGGACGAATATATTTTCTATAAAGGACTATAAACATGCATCAACAGACGATATTGCAGCGGAGGCTAAAATTTCCAAAGGTTCATTATTTCAATATTTTAAGAACAAAAAGTCATTATTTATTTTTTTATATGAATATGCTATGAAGATTTTGGAGAAAAAAGTGTACGAAAAGTTTAATTTTGATGAGAAAGATTATTTTAAAATGCTTACGCAAAGTCTGAATTTTACAATGGTTCTTTTAGAAAAATATCCTTATATGTATAAATTTGTGATTAAAGCGAGTTGCGAAAAAATGCCAGAGATTGCTGACTCAATGAAAGAAATCAATGATAAAATCGAAGAAAAAATGTATAAGCAAATGTTTGAAAAAATCGATTTAAATAAGTTCAAAGATGGCACGGATATTGAAAAGCTAAATAAAATGATTGGATGGTGTTCAGAAGGAATCTGGAACGAAGGTGTTAAAAATCATTCAAGTATGAGCGAAATGTATGAACAGGCACTTGATATTTATGATTTTTATAAAAATGCAGTATACAAGGAGGAATATCTATAATAAACAATATAATTGTATCAAGATTACAGGGGGGATTATTAATGAATGCTATTGAAATCAAAAATTTGACTAAAAGTTATGGTAAAGCAAGAGGTATTACAAATGTAAGTTTTAATGTTGAACAAGGAGAAATCTTTGGTTTTATTGGACCTAACGGTGCAGGTAAATCAACAACGATAAGAACGTTATTATCTCTGATTTATCCTACTAGTGGTAGTGCTACAATTTTCGGTAAAGACTGTATAGAATTTGGTCCTGAGATAAGGAAGGAAATAGGATATTTACCGTCAGAAATTTTTTATTATGATAATATGAAAGTTATTGATTTACTAAAGTATTCTGCTAGTTTTTACAAGAAAGATTGTAGCAAAAGAATTACAGAACTAGCTGAGATAATGGATCTTGACCTCAATAAGAAAATTGATGATTTATCTTTTGGGAATAAAAAGAAAGTGGGTATTGTTCAAGGCCTGCTACACTCACCTAAACTTATTATACTTGATGAGCCCACTAGTGGACTTGACCCGCTTATGCAACAAAAATTCTTTGAGCTTCTTGAGGAGGAGAACAAAAAAGGTGCAACAATTTTACTTTCTTCTCATATTTTAAGTGAGGTCCAGAGGCTATGTAATCGTGTTGCAATTATTAAAGAGGGGAAAATAATAAAGGTTGATAAGATTAGTACATTACAAGAAAGTAACCATAAAAAAATTAAAATTGAGGTAAAATCAAAAATAGATGATAATTATTTTAAAATCAGTGGAGTCGCCAATTTAGATATAAAGGATAATGTAGTAAGCTTTTTGTTTAGTGGTAATATTAATTTTATTATGAAAAAGATTTCGGAAATAGAAATAAGTAATCTTTGGATTGAAGAGCCAGACCTCGAAGAGATCTTTATGCATTACTATGAAAAGGAGGACTAAAAGCTATGAATATGTTTCTTCATGAATTAAAGACTTATAGGAAATCCACTATTATATGGACTTGTTCTTTAATAACACTTGTTATTCTTTTCTTATCAATGTTCCCCGCTTTTTCAAAGGAAGCTGAGGCATTTAAAGAAATAATGAAAGGATTTCCAGAGCCAGTAAGAAAAGCAATGGGATTCTCTGTAGATAGTATGTCTTCTATTTTAGGGTTTTACTCCTATATGTTTTTATATACAACACTTTGTGGTGCCATTCAAGCTATGAATCTAGGAACCTCCATTGTATCAAAGGAAGTTGGCGCAAAAACAGCAGATTTTCTTTTAACTAGGCCTGTTACTCGCAGGGCGATTATGACATCAAAGCTAATGGCTGCATTAACCTGTCTTGTAATTACTAATATAATCTACTTGTTAGCTTCTAGCATTATGGTGTCCATTGTTTCAAAAAAAGACTATAGTTACAAGCTATTTTTTATGATTTCTATTACATTGTTTTTCGTTCAGATTATGTTTCTTGCTTTGGGGATTATAATTTCAGTTGTGATGCCAAAGATTAAATCGGTGCTACCTATTTCCCTTGGTACTGTATTTACATTTTTCATTATTGGTATGTTTGCAGCTACATCGGGAGATGCTGCCATGCGTTACGTTACTCCTTTTAAGTATTTTGACGCAAATTACATCATCAAAAATTCAAGTTATGAGGTTTCATTTATTATAATAGGAATAGGATTTATTGCTTTTGCAATTACTGCCAGCTATTTTATATATTCTAAAAAAGATGTTCATGCTGCTTAGATATGTTAACACTTAATATTTATTAATGAATGATACGAGGGGGTTAGTTTATGAATGTATTTATTGTAGAGATGAGGGCCCATAGAAAAGGGCTTATTATATGGGCTTTTGGTATTTTATTTATGGTTATTGCTGGTATGGGCAAATATGTTGCATTATCAGCCTCAGGTCAGTCAATGAATGATTTATTTGATCAAATGCCAAAATCTATGCAAACAATCTTTGGTATAGGTAGTTTTGATTTGTCAAAGGCTAGTGGTTATTATGGAATGCTCTTTTTATATTTAGCGCTTATGGCAACTATTCATGCTGCTATGCTTGGGGCTGATATAATTTCAAAAGAAGAGAGAGATAAAACAGCAGAGTTTCTACTTTCAAAACCTATTTCAAGAAATAAAATCATAACATCAAAACTATTGGCAGCCTTTGTGAATGTTTTAATATTTAATATTATTACTTTGGTTTCTTCGATCATTGTGGTAGGGAAATACAGTAAAGGGGAAGCAGTAACCACAGAGATAGTAATCTTAATGAGCGGAATGTTTGTTTTGCAGCTTATATTTATGTTTATTGGCACGGCCATAGCTGCAATAAGCGAAAATCCAAAGACTGCAACATCAATATCTACAGCAGTTCTTTTAATAACGTATATATTATCTATGGCAATAGACTTAAGCGGTAAATTTAAAAATCTTAAATACTTTACACCATTCAAATATTATGAAGCTAAGAATTTGATTAATGGTGGTGGTTTTCAATTGAGTTTTGTAGTTTTATCAATTATAATTATTTCAGCAACCATAAGCATCACATATGTGTTTTATAAGAAAAGAGACTTGAGCATATAGAATGCCATTCGAATTTTAGTTATAACATGGGGGTTTATCCATGTTATTTGTTTTTAACGACATTCCAGCTCCGCAGGAGATGATTTAATGAGAATAAGAAGATGGATAGCTGCGCAGGTAATGATTTGGTTTGTAATTTTGAAATATGTCATGCAATCTTATATTATATTTATGAAAAATGTAATATAAGTGAAATAAAGGAGAGCTAAAAATGAATATAACTATAATTTGTGTAGGAAAAATAAAAGAAAAGTATTTAAAAAGTGCTATAGATGAATATACAAAAAGATTATCTAGATATTGTAAACTTAATATAATTGAATTAAGTGATGAAAAAACTCCTGATAATGCCTCTGAAAAGGAAGAGGTTATAATAAAGGACAAAGAAGGAGAGGCAATAGTTAGAAGCATAAAGGATAATGTGTTTGTAATTGCTCTAGAGCTAAATGGAAAGACGTTATCCTCAGTGGAGTTGTCCAATTATATAAGGGATTTAGGTATAAGAGGTGACAGTAATATAGCTTTTGTTATTGGAGGTTCATTGGGACTATCTAAGGCTGTTTTAGAAAGAGCTAATTATAAATTATGCTTTTCAAAGATGACTTTTCCACATCAATTATTTAGAGTAATGCTATTGGAACAGGTTTATAGAGGGTTTAGAATAATAAGTGGGGAACCGTACCATAAGTAACAGAGAATTTATTTGTGGAAGTTCACCTTGCTTAATACGAGCTTATCGAACTTGCTAGATGTATTCTTAAAGTTATCCACAACCATAGTATGAAACCTCCACTTTATCAACATTTTATTCATATTAGTATACAGTCATTTGTCATCTCCAACTAATATTATTTAGAATATGGATAAATATATCTATGCCAGTACTCTTAAATGCTGCATATATTATATGGAACAAATAATTTGTTTTAATTATTTGTACCATGTTTATAGTTGTCTAGTATTAATGGAGATGAGAAAATGGACAAGAACAACATTTTTTTAAAAATATATGGAATATCTGGAATATTGGGCATCCTTTCTAAAATATTCACAAGCATACAAACTTCATATACTATACTTTTGGTGCTTATTAGCTTAGATACTATTACAGGAATATATACTGCTATAAAATATAAAAGGTTTTCAAGTGTGGGACTACGTAAATTCACTAAAAAAGTTAGCACTTATACACTTTCCATAATTACAGTTAAATTGTTAGAGAATATTATAGTTCCAATAGTAAATACAAGCATGTTATCTCAAACTGTTATAGCTTTTCTAGCAATTACAGAGAGTATAAGTATTTTAGAAAATCTAACATTAGTCGGAGTGCCTATACCTTCTAATTTTTTACCTTTATTGATTAAGACCTTAAAGATACCAGGATTAAATAATTTGTTGGAAGATTCGAAACACAACAAGGAAGAATCCTCTGCTATTGATGATATTGATGATATAGTAAATTATCAAATTCCTACTTTTGAGGATAAATATATGAGGATGTTTTTAGAAATTAAATATGATGTATGGAAGTCTATTATTAATCAAATCATGCTTATAAATGAAACTATTCAGGATAATCCAGATATTTTGTTTTGTAAGATACTATCATTAGTAGAGTTAGGCATTAACGATACGAATAAGAGATGGGTAGAAGAGAAAATTCCAATTAAATATATTGAAAAAATATCGCAAGAACATCAGTCTAAAATAGATAAGTGCATAGAGAAGCTAAAAATCATTTGTTACTCTGAGAAAACTACAGGGGAGAAAAAAGATCAGATTATTGATTGTATTCTAATAGCTTTATATCAAACAATAATTGATGCACGTAAAATGATATAATAATAAATCCTAGCTTCATTTGAATTCTAGGATTTATTATTAGTATAATTACTACTATAAATAGAATAGAAGGGAGGGATTATTATAGATGAGTCACAATTATTAAAAGGCATTTTAGAAGGTAGCGTATTAAGCATTATTTTTCAGGGTGAAACTTGCGATAAAAATATTATGAGGATTTTAAAAAAGTGTATTAAAGGACTAAAAAATGAAAATTAGTGAGGTGTGTTTATGCTAAAAGTTATTGTTGTTGGAGGAGGACCTGCTGGTATCATGGCAGCTATCAGTGCAGCAAAAAATAGTGAAGTTATATTAATAGAAAGAAACAAAGAAATTGGTGCAAAGCTAAAACTTACGGGTGGAGGCAGATGCAATATTACAAATAATAGAGATATAGAGGAATTTTTTGATAAGATAGTAAGTAATAAGAAATTTCTATATAGCGCTCTTTATACATTTTCAAATAATCAACTTTTAGAATACTTTAAAGGAATTGGATTAGAATATAAGGAGGAGCTTGACCAAAAGATATATACCAAAAGTAATAGGGCCGATGAAGTTATAGAATTACTGAAAAATGATTTAGAAAGAAATAATGTTAAGATTATGTATAACAGTAAGGTTCAAGGGTTGATAGTTGAAGATGGACAAATTAAAGGTGTAGTAACGGGTGATGGCAAGCGGATTTTAGGCGAAAAGGTAATTGTTACAACAGGAGGAAAGAGCTACCCAGGTTCTGGTTCAGATGGTTCTATGTTTGAAGTATTAAGTAAATGTGGACACACTATAACACCTTTATACGCAGCATTAATCCCATTAGTTATAAAGGAAGAGTTTGTTAAGAGTTTACAAGGCGTTGCAATGAAGGATGTTGTAGTTTCAGCTAAGATTAAAAAGAAGAGTATAGAAAAGTTTGGTGATATGATATTCACTCATTTTGGAATATCAGGACCAGCAGTGTTAAAGCTTTCATCTTATATAAGCAAAGCTTTAGGAGAGGGAGAAGTACAAGTTACTTTAGATTTTTTAAGAAATAAGTCTAAGGAGGAAATATCAGAGATTATGTGGAGCAATCCAAATAAGACTGTACTTAATAATTTAAAAGGCATTCTTCCACAAAATTACTTGAAAGAAATATTTGATATGTTAGGAGTAACAGAGGTTAAGATTAATGACTTAAAGAAGACTGATGAGAATAAGATAATTACTTATATGAAGGAAATGAAACTAACAGTTAGAGAAACTTTATCGATTAAAGCAGCTCAAGTAACTTCAGGTGGAGTTAAAGTTAAAGAAATAAATGCTTCAACTATGGAATCAAAACTTATAAAAAATCTTTATTTTGCAGGAGAAGTTATGGATATTGATGCTGAGACAGGTGGATATAATCTTCAAATGGCATTTTCTACAGGATACTTAGCGGGAAGCAATTAAGCACAGAAGGGTACATGTAATACTTTTTCATGCAATTTTATTGACAAGAAAATACTTCGGTGATAGAATTAAAATATAATTCGTAACAAGAACTAATTCGGAGGAAGTTTATGGATATAAACAAAATAGAGCAAATTATTTTTAATCATATTGATGAGTTTAAGGTTTTGTTTTTTCCAGAACAGTGGAGTGATATATTCTTAGATTTTTCTAAGAATGAAATATTAGCATTATTATTCTTGCATCGAAAAAAGAATGCTAATATGACGGAAATAGCAGAGTACATAAATGCTCCATTAAATACTGCCACAGGGGTTATCGCTAGATTAGAAAAAAAGCTAATGGTAGAAAGAATAAGAAGTGCAGAGGATAGAAGAATAGTTTTAATAACCCTTACAGAGATTGCTAATGCAGTGATTGAGAAGGAAAAGGCTATGATTGTTAAATATTTTATTGAGATTTACGGAAAGCTTACCGACGAGGAAATTTCTTCAGCTCTAAGTATTTATAACAAAGTACTGGGAGTTTTTAAGGGAATTAAGAATCCAGTTAAAGAAGAGATTCCTGTTAAAAAATTAAGAAAAATAATTATTGAATAGCTCAGTAAACCTGAGTTATTTTAAGAAGAAATACTTCGTTGAAAGAACTATTCAATTAAAGAATTAAAATTAGGAGGGATGATATGAAAAGAATAATTATTTTTACTGGAAAAGGTGGAGTTGGTAAAACAAGCACCGCAGCAGCTCATGCACTTAAGGCTTCAATAGAGGGAATAAAAACTTTAATTGTTAGCACTGATATGGCACATAACTTGAGTGATATTTTTATGCAACAAATAAAGAATGACCCTACAGAAATACGGAAAAATTTATGGGGGCTTGAAATTGATCCTAATTATGAAATGGAGAATTATTACGGGAGTATTCAAGCTGCTTTAAAAAAAATGATGGTTTTTAAAGATGAAGAGCAAGCAGAAAGTTTTGAGGATATTGTTGTGTTTCCAGGAATGGAAGAGTTATTTTGTCTTTTGAAAATTAAAGATTTATATGACAAAGGTACTTATGACCTAATAATTGTAGATAGTGCACCTACAGGAGAGACCATATCCCTTTTAAAATTTCCAGAGCTTATGAGTTGGTACATGGAGAAATTATTTCCCATTGGAAAGGTTGCAATGAAAGTGCTCAGACCTATCTCTAAAATAGCATTTAAGATAGAAATGCCTGATAAGCAAGCTGTGAATGATATTGAAAAACTTTATATAATGCTAACAGATCTTCAAAACTTATTTAAGGATAGAGAGAGTTGCAGTATAAGATTGGTTACAATTCCTGAAAAAATGGTTATTGAAGAGACCAAGAGAAATTACATGTATTTAAATCTTTATAATTTTAATGTAGATGCAATATATATTAATAGGATAATACCCCAGGATATAGGAAATAAATTTTTTGATGAGTGGAAATGTATTCAAAGAAAGTACATGGAAGAAATAGATTCAGTATTTTTGAATTTGACGAGGTTCAAAATTAAATGGTATGAGGTAGATATTAATGGAATTTGCGGCTTAGAAAGGATAGTTGTGGATTCTCTGAATGTTAAGGATATATTTAAGGTTCAAAAAATAACCTTTAACGAGAAATTTGAAAAGGTTGAGGGTGGTTATAAGCTTCAAGTTTATGTGCCCTTTGGAGATAAGAAAGACTTAGAACTGTATGAAACTGGTTCTGATATATCCATAAAAATAGGCAATTTTAAGAGGAATATTCCTTGTCCAAATTCACTGAGAAAATACTCAATAAGTAAAGCTGATTTTAATGAGGATTATCTATCTATTTATTTTGATGAGAAGGTGGATTAGATGAATGGTGAAATAATTAAAAAATTGATAAGAATAGAAAAACTTAAATATGAGGTTATAAAAGATGTTTTGCCAGAAAAAATCTTGCACAAGATCAATAACTTTGAGAAGGAAGCAATTATCCTTATTAAGGATATTGGATTGGATCTTATTAACGAGGGTTGTGAAAAAGCGGAAGAGGAAGCAAACCAAGAGATTAAAAAGGTTAAAGTAGATTTTTTATAATTGAATTGGAGGGATTAAAATGAGAATTATTTTATATACAGGAAAAGGTGGAGTTGGAAAAACTAGTGTCGCATCAGCCACAGCCTGCCAGATTGCAAAGCAGGGGAAAAAGGTGCTTATAATGAGCACTGATCAGGCTCATAGTCTTTCCGATGCCTTCGGTGCAAAGCTATCGAATACACCTACCCAAATTTCAGAAAATTTAGAAGCTATAGAGGTGGATGCTCTTA
Source organism: Clostridium sp. CM036 (assembly GCF_055081135.1). NCBI lineage: Bacteria > Bacillati > Bacillota > Clostridia > Eubacteriales > Clostridiaceae > Clostridium > Clostridium sp. CM036. Next base: position 2,880,921 of record NZ_CM143652.1, read on the forward strand.
TTGAAAATGAAGCTATTTGGGGGAATATCAAAGGCTATATAGAAAAATTGATGCTTTTAAAAAATGCAAAAACCATTGAGGTTGAAGAATTGCTGGTTTTCCCAGGGTTCGAGGATCTGATCTCCTTACTTAAAATTAAACAGATTAATGATGAAAATAACTATGAGGTGTTAATAGTTGATTGTGCTCCTACTGGCGAAACTATGTCGCTTTTGAAGTTTCCAGAGCTTTTCAAGTGGTGGATGGACAAAATTTTTCCTATGAAAAGAAAGATGGCAAAAATTGCAAAGCCAATAATTGAGCATACAGTAAAGATTCCGCTTCCTGATGAGAGAACTTTTGATGAAATAGAAATGCTATATAAGAAAATTGATGAACTCCATAAGTTAATGCTCCAAAAGGATAAGGTAAGCCTTAGAATAGTTACTACTCCAGAAAAGATTGTTATCAAGGAAGCTAAAAGAAATTTTTCTTATTTGCATCTCTATGATTTTAATGTAGACGCAATTATTGTAAATAAAATAATTTCAGAAGAGGGAGGGAAAGGATATTTCGAAAAATGGATGAAGCTTCAAAGTGAAAATCTTAAGGAGATAAGTGAAAGTTTTAGCCCGGTACCAATTTTCAAAACTGAGTTAATGCATAGCGAGGTTAGGAATTATGAGGTCCTATTAAATATGGGAGAAAGTATATTTAAAGAAGTTTCTGCAGACAAAGTGCTCTTTAAAGACAAAATTTTTGAAATTGAAAAATCAAGTACAGATGAAAGCTATTATTTAAATATCAATATGCCTTTTGTAGATAAAAATGAATTAAATTTACTTCAAAATGGAGATGAAATTAGTATTTCCATTAAAAATGAAAAACGAAATTTTGTACTTCCACAAAAATTACAATCAAAGGAAATCATTAAAGCCGGTTACAAGGATGGGAAATTAAGAATACAATTTAATTTTAGGGAGCAAAAAGTGAAATATATTTAGTAGATATAAGAAGTTCTGATTATCTTAAAATCAATATTTTAGCTAGGGTAGCAGGTATAAATACTCTCATAGTTTTAGGCGTTACACCTATTATTTGAGCAGCTTTTGTTATACCTCCATCCATTTATTTGATATCACAATTATATCAAGGAATCATTGCCAACAGTATGTCAGGAAATAAATTTCAAATTATATTTATTTTTCTAATTATGTACGTCCTAAGTTCTATAGGGGGTAGTAATCGCAAAACGCGCATTTTATACGTTAAGACATATATTACTAAAACACCGATATATTCAAAAAACTCTTTGAATATATCGGTGTTTTAATTACTTTAAAATATATTTTAAATATATTCCTTCAAAATTAAAAAGTTAGGATTTGAGTTGGTCAATCAGTTAATTAATTTGACCAATAGGTTGGGCGAACTAGCATTATGGGTAGCTTTGTAAGGGAATCACCTTTAGCTGTGTTGATCTGGGCTTGGGTAAGAAAGATGCTATTTGTGAGATTAGCTCCACTAATATCGGCATCTCGCAAATCAGCCCCGATGAGATCAGCCATACTCAAATCGACTCCTCTGAGGTTTGCCGCAATAAGACACGCGCCCCTCAAGTCTGCACCTCTAAGATTAGTTTTTCTCAGGTCTGCGCCAAAATAATCTAATCGCCGAGAATTGGCGTTCCGATTTCTTGAAGGAGAGGTCTTTTCACTGCGGGCTTTAGTACGTACCAGTTCGCTGGTATTTTTAAGTAGCATATTAACATTGGTTCGATGAGCTACCACATCCAGTGCTAATAGAGACTCAACATCAAGAATGGTAAGGCGTTCAGTCTTGTCCAGCAATGAACTTATATCCTCTTTAATGCCGTGATCCGTTTGCAGGATAAATGATTGTGCAAGATACCATAGCATTTCATGCAGCTGCCTCATAATCAGGAACACTTCAAACATTTGCTTAGCAGATTCGGGGGCTTGTCGCCAGTCTTGTCCGTTATAAGTAACTTGAGCAACCTTTTGGCCAGCACCAAAACAGTCATAAGCAATACAACCCTTAAGACCCTTATTCCTAAGATTTTTGTGAACAGAGCAAGTAAATCCTGATTGTAAGTTTATGCAAGGCTTACCTGCATCTTTATTCGTTGGAAAACCTTCCGAAGCTGAAAAGTATAATGCTACACAGCATAGGCCGAAACATTTTTCGCAGTCAACTCGTAATTCTTTATTACGCTTATCTTCATGTGTATATATCATATTTATTTACCTCATATTAGAAAAATTTAAATAATTTTTACTTTCTAATTATATCATATACAGCGTTTGTTTCAACGTCTATATAACACTCGCGTCGTAATTTTTATAAATTTTACAAATTATTGTAACATCGCCCTCAAAGGTCTAATATTATTTATTAAATTGTAATCAGAACTATCATCAAAGTTATACGACCAATAAAATTAATATGTCGCCATCCTCCCAAAACTTTCCCAGGTTAAAGTTCTCATCCATGCTGAAGCTTTCATCTAGCACTTCAATACTTTCAATTCTGCTACATTTAAAAATTCTAATCTCGTTTTTTAATTCACAAAACGCTACCACATACCACTGAGAATCTTTTACCACAGCACCATAAGGTCTTATAATCCTTTCGGATACTTCTCCGTCAAATTTTTTATAGTGAACTTTTAACTTTTTTAAATTAAGCACTGATTTTTTTATTATATCTACATTCTGATTTTGTATTCGCGTGCCCCACCAAGGTTGCGAATCAATAAAAAACCTTTCCTTAGCTTTAATAATTTCTTCTCTATGTTCCTTTGATACACTATTTTCAAGCTTAATGACGGCAAGTTTTAGTTGCTGCGACATTTCAGTATTTTTTTCTGAGTGTATACCCATACCTGAAAGCAATAGATTAACTACATCTCCGCTCGCTAGGTTATTAGAATTGATTTTATATCCCTCAACAAAAGAAAAACCTCCACTGGGACCTGGAATTGATAAAATAGGAATACCTGATTCGCACAATATATCCATATCTCTGTATATAGTTCTTTCTGAGGTTTCAAGTATTTTTGATAAATTTCCGGCTTTCATTATTCCTCGTGTATTAAGCAACATAATAATTCCGAGCAGCCTGTGAAGTCTCATGAAATCACACCCTTATTATTAATTTTTCACTAATTAGTGGCCCCGATGTTTATCTTTCTTATTTTGTTGTCTTAATTTATATTTTAGTTGCCTTTCTTCTTCTTTTTCTTCTTTTGAAACTATTTTTCTTTCTGTTTTAGTTAGCTCATGCTGTAGTTGCATAGCAAGTTGAGCTTTCGTACCTGTACCTTTGTTTTCCATTGATTTCTTTATTTCTCTTTGGTATCTTTTAGGGTTTATCTTTCTTTTTTCAACGGATTCAGTACGTAAGGGATTAGTAAACTTTAAATTATAAAAGGTGCTTAATATAAAATCAAACACTTCATAGTCCTTTGGTTCAGCCCCAAAGACAATTTTAGATACTTCATATTTCCCATCATAAGCCTTCTCAAATACCCCTACCCAAAATGTACCCTCAAAAAATACATTTAAACTAATGCTAATTTCCATTTCATAATTCCTCCTGTTTAGTAGAATTTGATAAAGAGAAGGGACGACCCCAGGAGGGAAGGATACTGCTATCTATAAAAAGAAGATAGGTTCGGACTACCAACCGAAACTGTGATTTTATCTCTATTTAATTGTGTTTTTTAAAATTATCACTTATAAAATCTTCAAGCCATGAAATTTCAGTATCTACAAATGCTAATGGCCTTTCAAATAATGCTTTTATATGTGGTCTTTGTCGTGCTGTAGGATGCTGGTCATATCTTTTAAGTAAAAATTCTTTCCTCTTAACTAAATTTTCTTTATGAGTAGTTAAAGCTTCCTTTAATTTTTCTTTTATTATTAAATAAGAAAACAGCATACCTATATCAAATTCACTTGGATCACTGTTATATTCACTTATCATCTTGATAATATGCTCTTTAATAATTATTTTTGTTTCATTCTTGATTGAATATACTTTCCTCTTAGGTGAACCGTATTCTTTTTCGTATTTTGAAACTATATGACCGTTTTTTTCAAGTTTGGTTAAAGAATTATAGATTGAGGAAAAGCCTATATTGGTCCAACCTCTCATATTTCTTTGCTCTATTACAGTTTCAAATTCATATCCATAATAATTTTTGTCACATAAAAGTGATAAAAGTATGACTTCAATCTGTGTCATTTTTTTCCTCCTTTGCTATTCTAATGATAGAATAGCATAATATAAAATATATGTCAATGTTATATGTAAAGTGATGTAGGTGGGAGAAAAGGAACGTATAATGTTATGGGGGTGGTGACTGGAGCTGCATTACTATTTTATATTCTCTATGGATAAATTTAATTTATAATTTCCATATTTTAAAATTTCATCTAACAGTTGTACTATTTCTTCTTGAGAAGATGCAGTTACTTTTAACATATAGCAGCCTTCTCCGCTTATTCTGTTGGCTTCAGTTATTATAGAATTATTATGTATATATGTTTGAAATGCTAAATGGTCAGTTGTTTTCATAAAAACAGTTATGAAACCAGTTAAGGGCTTACCAATTAACGCAGAATTAATTTTTATAGTATAGCATTCAACAACACCTAAATTTTCCATTTTAGTTATTCTGTTTCTAACTGCTTGTCCAGTTAAATGAACTTCTTGGCCAATTTCCTGCCATTGCATACGTGAATTTTTTGTAAGAATATTTAAAATTTGAATATCTGTTTGATCAAGCATAATATATAAAATCCTTTCATGACGAAATTATTTTCACTCTTTTACTTTCTCTAATCAAGTAATTTCTATTATATAATAAATGTATATAAAACAACAGGAGGAATGAACAGTGAAAATTCAATTAATTCGTCATGCTACCTTAATATTATCTGTAAATAATAAGAGAATACTTGTAGATCCTGTATTAAGCGAAGCAGGATCTATAGCTCCTATTGGGAATGTACCAAATCAAAAATATAATCCCTTAGTAGAATTACCTATAAGTATCGATGATATTACTAATTGTGATGCTGTACTTGTTACTCATACTCATAGGGACCACTTTGATGATGCGGCAGCAAAATTACTTCCTAAAAGCATTCCAATATTCTGCCAACCAGAAGATGAAATGAAATTGAAATCCTATGGGTTTACTGATGTATACGCAATTCAGGATAATTATACTTGGAATAATATAATTTTTAATAGAACTAAAGGAAAACATGGTCACGGTGTTCTTGCTATGAAAATGGCACCAGTATCTGGTTTTGTTATTTCTTTAAAAGGCGAAATTCCTGTCTATATTGCGGGGGATACAGTATGGTGCACGGAAGTTGAAAAGTCTATAGAAAACTTTAAACCTGGAATAGTTGTTTGCAATTGTGGTGGTGCACAATTTAAATATGGAAAACCTATTACTATGACAACAAAAGATTTACATGAATTATGCCGTAGATATGAAAATATAAAGATTGTTGCTGTACACATGGAGGCATGGAATCATTGCAGATTATCAAGAAAGGGCTTGAAGTGTTATTTAAGTGCTAATAGTATTAGTATTAATGTATCTATACCCGAAGATGGAGAAGTATTATCTTTTAAAAGTTAAAGGCTCCCATTATAAAGTAGTTTAAAAGAATATTATCATTTTGTTTTAAGACCGCCAATGATCATTAAAGCGCTTGCAATTAATAGTGTTGGTGTCGCAAACCAATCAGATAATGGCATACTTAACGATTGTTCAGCAATCGTATATTTATGATTGTTGAGCTATTTATGAAGGATGCGACATAAATAGCTCAAAGATTATGCTAATAATCCCCCAGTTTATTTCTTTATCAAAGGTATTTGTAACTCGGTAAGCCATTCATCTTCGCTTTCTTTATTCCAAATACCATCGATATAGTTTTCTCGAGGACTGTAAACAACTATATATCCATTATCTTCAGTCCACTTAAAAGCAAATGCATACGCCTTTGCAAGCCCAGCATATGCACCCTTGTGCATAATGGAAACTGCAGATACACTTTCAATCTTCTTAAATTTAATATCGCCAGTTTCTTTACCCATTTTGTCTACCGCTTCGCAGAATTCAATGTTAATATCTTTATCTTTGTATTCATTGTCAATATACTTGATGAAGCAGTACTCAGGAACAGTACATTTTAATTCAGGATTTGCTGCAGTAACCTCTTCTCCGATTGCCGGTATGATCTCAAAATATGAGTCATAACTTGGTACTGTAATCCTCTTTGAATAGACGATACACTCTGGTAGTTCCTTTAAAATCGCTTGATAATTCATGATTAACTCCTCCCCTTTCCCTTGTAATATAAATTCAATTCGAGAGAGCTGTGAATTACTTTCAGCGATAGTATCTTCAATTTCACTTTTTCGTTTTTCCAAAATTAATTCTATACAGTGTCCGGACATGATCAGCTTGATTTCATTAATTGATAAACCGATTTGGCGAAAAGATTGAATTTTGTGAAGCTTTATCAACTGTTTCGTTGTATAAAAACGATAGTTTGTTTCCTCATCCACAAATTCAGGTTTTAATAAATCAATTTCATCATAATACCTTAATGGTTTTACTGTAGTTTTCGTAAGTTTGGAAAAGTCGCCTATTCGAAACATATACACATCTCCTTTCCTTGTGAAGTTAGATTACAGTATCCTCTAAAGGGAGTGTCAATAGGGCTTTTATATTTTAGAGAAATATTATATAAATAAAGTTACTTTACCATTTTCTACAATGCTGTATGTATGGTGTTTTTAGAATATACAAAACCAACAATAAAATTGTAACATGTTTTCTATATTTTTGAAATAATATATATCACCAAGGAGCCTATTAGTAATCTAAAAATTAACGTATTATGTATTTATGTGATAATATTAGGATATAAAATTAGGAAGGATGTTTTATATGCTTAGAATTAAAGGTTTATACAAAGAACAAAAGAATAATGTGATAAGAGATATAGATATTAATTTAAACAAAGGTAGTTCCATAAGTATAGAGTGTAGCAATGAAGTAAGTGATTTGCTGGTGAATTTGATTTTAGGAAACGAAACACCAGCCAAAGGTGAAATATATATAGAAGACGTAAGAAACGACCAGTATATTAAACCTAATATTGGTAGTGTTGGAGTTGTATTAAGAGAAGAGGATTTTTATGAGAGGATGACTATAGAGGATTATATGAAGTTTTTCTCTAATCTTCTAGGCTTAAAAGTAGATTATAAAGAGATAATGTTAAAATTGGGTCTTTTAGACATTGGAAATATGAAAATAAAAAATTTGAATTATTCTCAAAGAAGAACTGGAAAAGGTATTTAAAGGTCAAATAGGCCATAGGTGCTGAATCGTCCTATGGCCTATTTGTAATTTTGGCTTGGATAGTAATCGCTGCAGGGGGGGGTTGTTTACATTTATAGCAAAGGGGGATTAGATAAGTAAGAACGGGTTTGGATAATAGGCGCAAATAGTTATTTCAACCTTTGATTATTACACGATGCAACTATTGAAATTGAAAGCACGAACAATGGTCTTTGAAAATTGAATAATACGGTGAAAAAATAAAATTAAAACCTTTAGTTATCTAAAAATAATAGTGAATTATATGGTATAATTACCAATAATTAAGTCAAAATTGTAAATTTTCACGGAGAAAGGAATGGATATTTTATGATAAGAATATCAAGACAACCAAGATATTTTGATTCTTTAAGAAGTTATAAAATATATATTGATGATATATATTGTGGTGATATAAAAGATGGTGAAATTAAAGAATTGGATATTGAGAATGGAGAACATTCAATTTACCTAAAAATTGATTGGTGTAGAAGTAATAAATCAAACTTCATTGTTAACAGTAATGAATTATTAGAATTTAATTGTGGTAACTCAATGAAGGGATTAAAATGTTTATTTTTTTTATTTTACATCACAGTTTTAAAAAACTTTTACTTATTTATACAACCCAATAATAGCATATGACAATATTCTTAATTTAACGTCACAACAATAAAAACCGAATAATTATTTAAAACACCGTATTATTCAAGATTGGATTTTACGGCATTTTTACGTCGTCTTTCAAATACATGTAGTCTTATAATAAAGTATAGAAGTTAATCTAAGAATAGGGGGTAATAGATGTTTAACATAATGATAGTTGAGGATAATGAACAATTAAAAAATGAAATAGCAAGTCTTTTGATATGCAATGGATATTCTGTTATAAAAGCTAATGAATTTAATAATATTCCTAAATTGGTTAAGGAGAGCAGTCCTAATCTAATTTTGTTAGATATTTATTTACCTTATGATGATGGGTTTAAGATATGTACAGAAATACGTAGTTTTTCAACAGTACCAATTATATTTGTTACAAGCAGAAATACTAACATTGACGAGCTTATGAGTATAACATTAGGTGGAGATGATTTTATTACAAAACCATATAATACTCAAATTTTATTAGCTAGGATAAATTCGCTTTTAAAAAGAGCCTACCCTAATGAAAAAACAATGGATGTGGTTGAGTATAATGGCATAAGGTTAAATATATTATCTAGCACCATAGAGCACAATGGTAATGAAGTTGATCTTACTAAAAATGAGCTGAAAATACTTCATTACTTATTAAATAACAGAGGCACGATAGTATCTAGAGTAGATATTATGGAGTATTTATGGGATAGTTCATTATTTGTAAATGATAATACCCTTACTGTAAACATTACTAGAATAAGAAATAAATTTGAAGATATTGGAGTTAAGGACTTTATAAAAACTAAAAGAGGACAAGGGTATATAATATGAGTTTAAGTGATTATTTTAAAGGAATAATTAATGTGATACTACTAAATATTATATCACTTGGTACCTTAGTCATATTTCTCTTTAGTGTAGGAGATACTTTTGATACCATAAAAGTTATAGTAGTAATTTGGATTACAGTGGTTATAACATTTTTTACATATGAGTATAGAAAAAGAAAATTATATTTTAATGATATCCTAAATACTATTGATAGATTGGATAAGAAGTATCTTATTAGTGAAGTGATAGAAGTACCACCATATAGTGATTCAGTACCATACTATATTATGATGAAAAAGGCTAGTAAATCTATGCGTGAAGAAATATATAAGAGCAAAGTCCAACGTAAAGATTATAAAGAGTATATTGAGCAGTGGATTCACGAAGTAAAAACACCAATATCATCGATTAAGTTAATAGAAGAAAATAATAAGACGAATACTTCTAGAGTAGTTTTAGAAGAATTAGAGAATATAGATAGATTTGTTGAACAGGCTTTATTTTATGCTAGAAGTGAGGAAGTTGAAAAGGATTATCTTATAAAAGAGATTTCGCTAGAGAAATGTGTAAGTCATGTTCTAATAAGAAATAAACAAATATTCATTTCTAGCGGTATAGATATTGAGTTAATAAGCCTAGATAAAAGCATTTATTGTGATAGCAAATGGTTAGAGTTTATATTAAATCAAATAATAGTTAATTCAGTAAAGTATAGAACAAAGAATTTTCCAAAGGTTAAAATATATACAGATGATATTAAAAATGGTGTTCAGTTAAGTATTGAAGACAACGGTATAGGAATACCATCGAATGAAATTAATCGTGTGTTTGAAAAAGGATTCACAGGAACCAAAGGAAGGCTTAATAATAAATCTACAGGGATAGGATTATATATTTGTAAAAAATTATGTGACAAATTAGGTTTATTAATAACATTAGAATCAAATGAAAATTTATATACCAGAGTAATAATTGCTTTCCCAAAGGGAAGTTTTAGTAACTCAAATTTAATCCTACACCATAAGGTGTAGGAATTTTTTTGGTGACAAAGTTGTAACATAAAAGTAAGGTTTAATCGAATTAGGTGTAATATAAATAATGTACAATGGTATTGGGGTGAGAGTAATGGATAAGATATTAAGTTTGAAAAATGTTGAAAAGTATTATGGTAACAAGGGGAATGTAGTAAAGGCGATTGATGATATTAGTTTTGATGTTTTTAGAGAAGAATTTGTTGGGGTTATGGGGCCTTCTGGGTCCGGAAAAACCACACTATTAAATATTATAGCAACTATTGATGAAGTTAGTTCAGGATTCATCTATATAGATAATAAGGATTTAACAGAGATAAGTAAGAAGGATATTGCAAAGTTTAGGAGAGAGAATCTAGGGTTTATATTTCAGGATTTCAACTTATTAGATACTTTGACTATTCATGAGAACATAGCTTTAGCATTAACAATTAATAGATGTAAAAAGAATGAAATAGATGGAAAAGTAAGTAAAGTTGCTAGAGAATTAGGTATAGAAGATATACTCTTAAAGTACCCATATGAGGTATCGGGAGGCCAAAAGCAACGCTCTGCATGTGCAAGAGCGTTGATAACAAATCCTAAACTTATTTTAGCAGATGAACCAACGGGAGCATTAGATTCAAGAGCGTCTCAGATGCTAATAGAAATGATTTCACATTTAAATGAGGAATTAGGAGCAACTATTTTAATGGTAACGCATGATTCATTTACAGCAAGTTATTGTGAGAGGATTCTATTTATTAAAGACGGTAAGATTTTCACGGAACTCGTTAAGGGAGAAAATACACGTAAACAATTTTTAAATCAAATCTTAGATGTGGTTGCACTGCTAGGAGGTGACATAAGAGATGTACGTTAGGCTAGCAATTAACAATGCAAAAAAGTCTATTAAGGATTATTTAATTTACTTTATAACAATAACATTATGTGTAAGCTTGTTCTATGCGTTTACATCAATGTCAAGCTCAAGCTATGAATTAATAACAGAGGATTCTATTAACCTTGAACTATTAAAGCAAATATTGAAATATTCCACATATATAGTTACAGCTTTATTAGTATTACTTATAGGATATGTAAACAAATATATGATAAAAAGACGGCAGAATGAATTTGCTACATATATATTGCTAGGAACTGAGCAGAAAAGCGTCGCATTAATGTTTTTTATAGAAATGCTAATAATCGGAATTGCTTCAATTATATTAGGGATTTTTATAGGCACATTATTTTCACAAGTAGTTACTGCAATAGTTCTTATGACTGCAAAGCAGAGCATAAATTTCTCTTTTAAATTATATATGGATACTGTAATTATAACGTTCATATTTTTTATAGTTATGTTTTGTATTATTGGATTTTTCAATATGAAAGCTTTAGGGAAAGTTAAGATTATTGATATGATAAATGCACAAAAGAAAACAGAGTTTCAGTTTAAAAGAAGTAAGTTTGTATATGTAAGCATATTTATTGTGGCAATAGTTCTATATAGTGTTTGTGGATATTGTTCTTATGAGATTTTAAAAACTACAGTTACAGAAGGTGATAAGGCAATTTGTATAGCAGTAGGATTAATAGGATACATTATAGGAACATATGCATTGTTTTATTCATTAGCGTATATAATTATTGATGTTAAGGATAAGTGGACAAATTTTAAATATGAATATACAAACTTATTTTTAATAGGGGCTATAGTTTCAAAAATAAAGACAGCGCCTATTTTAATGGCCACAATTTCAATAACATTTTTAGGCGCTGCATTAAGCTTTTCACTAACTTTACTGATGTCACAATGGACTTTAGGATTTCTAGATTATAGAGTGCCTTACGATATAATCATAAACAATGATTATTCTATAATTTCAGATAGAAGTGATATATCTAAAAAAAGTAATTTACTTAAAATAGATTATAAGAAAATAATAGAACATCTAAATAATGATGACTATAATATGGATGATTACTGTCAGGCAGAGAAATATTTCTTAAATGTCGATGATTTTAAGGCAAGAGATAAAAGAAAAAAGCCTATGTTAGTAATTAGCTTAAGTGATTATAATAAGCTAAGGAAAATGCGAGGATATGAGAAAGTAACGCTAAATAATAATGAGTTTACCATGCAATGGGCGAAAATGATAGAAGATACTGATATTGAAAATTATATAAAAGAAAATTCAACTATTAACATAAATAGTAATAACTTAAAGATTAGCTCAAATTCATACTATAAAGAATCTATTGGAGAAGGTATCTATAGCGGAAATACAAATGCTCTGATAGTAGTTCCTGATAAATGGTGTAAAAAATTAATATTAGCCGGCACTGATCTTTTCGCAAATACAAAAAAGAAGATTAGTTATGATAAGGCATTAGGCTTTGAAAAACAGTATGTACCACAATGGTTTGAGGAAAACTATAGTAAGGTACTAAGTGAATATAAAATTCGAGCTTTTTATCCGATTTTTACTAACATAAAAGTAGCTGAAGTTAGTGAGATATTAAATGCTACACTAGCAATGAGAATACTAGGAATGTACCTAGGAACAGTCTTATTAATGATTAGTTTGACAGTTCTTGCTTTGCAACAGTTATCAGACTCCATTGAGCATAAGGAAAGATTTAAAACGCTAAAGAAATTAGGAATAGACAATAATGAAATCAATAAGATAATATTAAAACAAATAGTATTGTACTTTATTATGCCAATATCGGTAGCCATAATAGGATTCATAATATGTATGTATAATTTTGAAGGCATAAACAGTAAAGTAATAAGCGTCTTTATAGGGGATAGCGCATTTGTGTTTAACATAGGTATATCATTGGCAATAATTTTAATTATCTATATATGCTATTTTCTTGCAACATATTATACATTTAAGAGGAACGTTAAGGGTAGAAGTAAATCTTGTTAAAGGGTGATTAAATAAACTAATAAATAACTAAAGTTAGAAGTAGGTGTCAGGAATCTGTAAGGTGTTTACAGGATGGATGATACTCTACTTTTAATTTTTTTTGAATAAAAGTTAAAACCTAGTGGGAAAACTGCTCCTGGCGGGATATTAAAGTTAATGTAAATGGATCTAAAGGCATTTTTCAAATTTGTTTGTGTAAATTTTTCAAAAGATTTGTTCCACTATACTTCATGTTTAAACCATTATTGACCATTAATTCAAAGAAAACATCGTTTTAAGTATTAAATCCTAGAAGAAAATTGGAAAATAATTAAAAATGACCGAAAAAAGGGAGTGATTTTGGTTGAAACCTGACCTGCTATCATGACATAATAATGGTAATAAATACATATATAAGGGAGAAAAAAATGAAAAGAGGAATTAATAAAAACTCATGCCTATCAGTAATTATAGTAATGTTGTTTTTTATTACTATGATTCCAGCAAAAATTACTTTTGCGTCAGCAGCAGATGCACCAGGGGTAGCATCATTATCTCATGATCAATGGTCAGGTGATTTAGATGGTAATTACAATATTACATTAAGTATGTGGCATGGCAATAATGGGACAAGCTACAAACTTTATGAAAAGATAGGAGGATTAAGTGAATTTAAGGTGGTTGACGAGGGGGATTTAACTGATAACACACCAGCAGCACAATCTAAAGCGATTAGTATTAAAGGAAGAACAATTCCTGCAACATATTTTTATTATGTTGAATTAATTAATAGTTTTGGGAAATCAAAAAGTAATGTAATTGAAGTTTCCGTTGGAACGGCGAATGAAAGTAAAATACTAATTGAGGGCATTGATGGAGATTCTCAAGCGCTTCAAGCAGTAATTACACAGGGTACAAATAAATATAAAGTAGTTAATAATAATACAAAGGAGCCACAATATAGCGTGAAAATAAGTAATTCATCAGTACTTAAAGCGACTATAGACAATGATGGTAATTTAACATTAGAAGGACTTGCGGCTGGAAGAAGTGGACTTCAAATCCATGAAGCAAGCACAAATGAAACTAGATACATAGGAGTAAAAATTAAAGAGGCTAATGGTGACTTACCAGGTATGCCTAAGTATTTATCTTTAGGACAAGTCTCAGAAGATAAAAAAGGAGATTTAGATTTTTGGAAAGATATAGATATAGATAATACAAATAAGAGAATGGATGTTAGATATATATATATAAATGGGGGACCTCTAGCTAATGGGTGGAGAGAGTGGACAACTGTTGATGGAGATAGGGCTAAGAATTATATTAAAGAAAGTTTAAAGCTTGGAATAATTCCATTCTTTGTTTACTATAACATTCCGGATAGCGGAGAAAACTATGAATTAGATTTAGCCCATATCAATAGTAAGGAATATATGGAAGCTTATTTCAGAAATTTAAAATTCTTTTTAGATATATGTGTTGAATATGGACAAGGCGAAACTATAGGAATGGTATTTGAACCAGATTTCTTAGGATATATGATGCAACAATCTAAGAAAAAACCAAATGAAATATCAGCTTTAGTTGAAGCCGCTTATTCATCGGGTGTGCTACAAAAGGGTGTAGACCCAGAGTTTAATAATACGGTGGAAGGCCTTGTTACTTCTATAAACTATACTGTTAATAAATATTATCCTAAAGCATATAATGGATGGCAATTTAATACATGGGCTTATGAAAACGGAGAAATACCAGGACAAGGCTTAATGCATTTAACTGAAAGAGATGGATGGGCAGCGGGAAGACAACAAATTGAAGCAGTGGCGAAAGAAACTGCTGAATATTATTTAGCAGCTGGAATTACAAGCTATGATGCAGAATTTATTTCTATAGATAAGTATGGATTAGATGGAGGTGTTTGCGAAACAGGAGCAGCTGTAAATCCGAAATCTTCTAAATGGTTTTGGAATGCAGACCTTTGGAATAATTACTTGTTATATACAAAAACTCTTCATGAAACTACAAAAAAGCCGGTTATATTATGGCAGATTCCTGTGGGACATATTAATGGAACTGTTGAAAACAGTCCATATACTGGAAAACCATTTGAAACTTTAACTAACAAGGATACGACAGGTGAAGATTCAGCACCATCATTCTTCTTTGGAGATACATTTAAAGCTGGAAATTCTGATAGAGTAGATTATTTTGCTTCAAATGGGGCTAATGATCCTGATATAAAAAGGCAAGGAGACACTATTACTTGGGGAAGTCATATGGGTGAAGCTAGAGATGCGGGAGTAGTATCAATGTTGTTTGGTGCTGGTGTTAATTCTAGTACTGATGCAGTTGGATCACCACCTACTGAAGATTATTGGTGGATTACAAAAGCGCAAAAATATTATAAAAATCCAGTTTATTTAAATAAAACTGTAAATCAATAACTTTTCTGTTAGTGTAAATTATATAAAAAATAAGGAGGCGTAATAAGTGAAAGTAATCAAATTTAAAAAGGCGATGGCAGCAATTATGGTATCTGTTTTTGCAGTTAGTACATTTGCAACACCGGCAAAGGCAGTTACGAGCGATGAAAAGACGAAAGACTTAGAAAGAAAGGTTGTTGGATATTTTCCAGAATGGGCTTACAAAAGTGAAGTTCAAGGTAATTTCGATGTAGCTGATTTACAATGGGATTCTTTAACACATATCCAATATTCATTTGCAATGGTTGGAGAAGACAATAAAATTGGATTTGGAGATAAAAAAGCAGCTATTGAAGAGGATTTCGCAGATCATAAATTAGAGCATAATGGGAAGGAGGTAAAGTTGGATCCAAATCTACCATATAAAGGTCACTTTAATGTATTACAACAAATGAAAAAACAATATCCAGATGTAGATTTATTAATATCTGTAGGTGGATGGACAGGAACTAGAGGTTTTTATAAAATGATAGATACAGATTCTGGGATTAACACATTTGCTGATTCTTGTGTTGACTTTATTAGAAAATATGGGTTTGATGGCGTGGATATTGATTTCGAATATCCATCATCAGTAGCTACATCTGGGAATCCTGCGGATGCAGATTTATCAGAACCAAGAAGAGCTGTATTAAATGAAAGATACAACGTTTTAATGAAAACGTTAAGAGAAAAATTAGATGCAGCTTCAAAAGCAGATAATGAAAAATATTTATTAACTGCAGCAGTTACTGCTTCATCTTGGGTGCTTGGTGGAGTTCAAGATAATAGATATGCAAGTTATTTAGATTTTCTAAGTATAATGTCATATGATTTTCATGGTGGATGGAATGGAAATGTTGAAAACTTAGCAAATATATACCCAGATGCAGCTGATAATGAAACTACTGGAATGGCGATGCCAACTCTTAATATGGATTGGGCATACAAGTTCTATAGAGGGGTGCTTCCTCCAGAAAAGATTTTAATGGGAATTCCATACTATACAAGAGGGTGGGAAAATGTACAAGGTGGAAATGGCTCAGGTTTACATGGTAAAAGTAAAACACCTGCCGCAGGAAAGTACAACCTTTGGGGAGATGATGATAATAAAGATGGAACTCCGGACCCCGCTGGCACTAATCCATTATGGCATGTATTAAACCTTATGGAAAAAGATCCTAACTTGAGAATTCACTGGGACGATGTTGGTAAGGTGCCATATGTGTGGCAAGGAGATAAAAAAGTATTTTTATCTTTCGAAAACGAACAATCAATAGATGAAAGAGTTAAGTACATTGAAGATAAAAACTTAGGTGGAGCTTTAATCTGGGTTATGAATGGTGACTATGGTGTTAATCCTAACTATGTTAAAGGTTCAGATAAGACAAATGAAGGTAAATATACTTTCGGGGATACATTAACTAAAAATCTGAAAAGTGGATTAGATAAAATGGGAAATTGTAAAGAAACAAAAGAAGATATTGGAGATGCTCAAGCAATCGATGTTAAAGTTGATACTATTACTAAATATGATCATCCAAATGGAGAAACCGTATTCACAGTAATTAACAATACTGGAGCAACGATTCCTAAGGGATGGGAGATTCAATTTGATATACCTAAATCTGCTTTATATGTTGGAGCGGAAGGAGGAACTGGAACTGTTACAGAAGTTGGCGATTTCTATAGAGTAAACTTAAAAACATCTGGTTGGACTGATATTCCAAATGGTGGGACCGCATCAGTTAAGGCTAAGATGAAGTTATGTTTCTCGGGAGTTAGAAATATAAAGATTAATGGGAAGATTCCTGCTAGTCAACCTGTTAATGGTAATCATCTTCCTACACTTAAAGGTGTTAAAGATCAAGTTATAGTAGAAGGGTCACCTTTTAATATTATGAATGGTATTTTTGCAAATGATGTAGAAGATGGAGATATAACTAGTAGTATAGCTGTATCAGGTGAAGTTGATACAAAAAAGGTTGGAACTTATACAGTAAAATATAGTATTACAGATAAGGGTGGAATGGTAGATAAAAAAGATGCAAAAATATATGTTATTCCTAAAGCTCATTCAAATGCAGCTATTTGGGATGCCGGAACTTTATATACAAATGGACAAAAGGTAGTATATGAAGGTAAGATTTATGAAAATATTTCGTGGTGGACACCTGCTGGAACATTACCAACGAGTGTGTCACATTACAAAGTTATTGTTGATTTATCGCTGTAAAGTAATGCAGATGGTGATAATATCATTGATATATATGACTTAGTTATAGTAGGAAAAGATATGTAATTAAATGAAAAAAATTATTAAGGGGGAGAAAAATCATGTCAAAAGAGAAATTATTTAAAAATATCAAATCAGTAGTAGCATTAGCTGCAATTGCCACGTTAACAATGACAAGTGTTGTACCAGCAGCTACAGTTAATAATTTAGCAGCACCACCACCACAGGAGGTCGAGCAAAAAGCATCTACTTCTAAACTTCGTAATGTTATGTATTATGGAGATTGGTCAATTTGGGGAGGAGAAGGAAACTTTTTTCCTAAAGATATACCGGTAGATAAACTAACACATTTGAATCTTGCATTCATGGACTTTACTAAAGATGGTGAATTGGTATTTTGTGATAAGGACGCTAATATTGGACATCCGCTAGGAAATGCAGGTGTTACGTATGGAGATATTAATGGTGGTATCATAAATGAATACCAATCTTTAAGAGAGAAAAATCCGAATTTAAAAATTGGTACATCTTTAGGTGGATGGTCTAAATCAAATAATTTTACATGGGTAGCTAGAAATCCACAAACTAGAGCTAAGTTTATTAAAAATGTATTAGATTTTATGGAGTATGCTAATTTAGATTTCGTAGATTTTGATTGGGAATATCCAGGCGAAGTTAGGGCGGCAGACAAGGTTGATAACAAAAATGATATGGGTAATCCCGATTCAATTCCGGCAGATAAAGAAAATTATATAACGATGCTTAAAGAATTTAGAGTAGCATTAGATGCAAAGGAAAAAATATTAGATAAGAAATATGAGATGTCAGCAGCGTTACCAATGGCACATGAAAAAACTAATGTTGGTATTAATGTTAATGAAATGTTTAAAGTATTAAATTTTGGTAACATTATGACTTATGATGCAGCAGGTGCATGGTCAGATACAAGTGGTCATCAAACTGCTCTTTATGATAATCCTAATGATCCGTTTGCAGGAAAGGGATTCACAGTTGATTCAAGTATTAAGAAATATATTGAACTTGGGGCACCATCAGAAAAGTTAGTTATAGGTGCTGCATATTACACTAGAGGCTGGGAAAAAGTTTCAAATGATGTGCCAGATAAAAATCTTCCAGGTTTATTTGGAAAAGCAACTCAAATAAAAAAGGATTCAGATGGAACACTCTCTTATGGGGCTACCAATTATGCTCCGGTAAAATCGGGAGACGGTGGTCGTAACAGTGGAGTTTGGGGATGGAGAAATCAAGATGAGTTAAAAGCTAAATATCCAGGAATAAAAGAATATTGGGATGATACTGCAAAAGCACCATACATGTACAATGAAAAGACAGGAGCGTTCTTCACTTATGATAACCCAAGATCAATTGCAGAAAAAACTAAGTATGTTAAGGATAATAACTTAGGTGGGATGATTGCATGGATGGCATCTCAAGATAAGCAAACAGATTCAACTAAGAGAGATGAGTTAACAAAAGCAACTAAAGAAGGTTTATTTGGGAAAGATGCATTACCTACTTATAAAATAGTTCAACCAAAAGTATATGCAAAAGCTTCAGTTACTTCAAGCAAACCAGCATGGGGAAATGGAGGTGCTTTATCTATTGATTTAAAAAATGATTGTAAAATAGAAACAAGCGGCCAAACTATACAACTTACAGAAACAGCTGCAAAGACTTTAAAGCATACTAAATTATATATAAAAACTAATGGAGTTAAAATTACTGGAGGAGAATATCCAGCACCAGCAGTTAAAGAAGAAAATGGATACTATGTTCTTTCATTTGATGGGTCAGAACAAAAACTTATAAAGCCAGGGGCTTCAATGAAGTTTAATTTAAGAACTGATAAAGTATTAAATGGATTAGACGGAATAGTAAGTATTGAAATGACTCAAAGAATGCATGCAAATGGTCCAGAATTCGGTAGAGTTACTTTATACTAAGGTGCTGGAGCGGGTGGAACAACAAACCCAGAAACACCATGGACAGCTTGGGGAAAAGTAGACTAAATAAATAGAAGTATGGGGGTCAAGAAGCTGTAAAGTGATTACAGGATGAATGACTCCCTACTTCTATTTATTTTAAAAATGAGAGGGCATTTAAATAAATAACAAGTCAATGTGCTAATCTATTTTCATGTCCATAATAAAAAAACCATTTACATAACTATCTTCATATACTTCCTTGTAGTAGCAATAAAGTAAACAATATATACAGCTACAAAAATAATAATGCTACTGATAGCGGGTACTATTATGTTATAATTCATAAGTTTGCTTAAAACAGACATTGCAACGCAGCTGTGGATTATGCCAACAACTAAAGGCAACAGATAGGACATTCCTATTTGTATTGCAGTAGCTTTGAAAATTTCTTTCTCTGTCATTCCAAGCCTTTTTAATAAAACATATTTATTTTTATCTAAATAGGCTTCACTTACAATTTTGAAATATATTATGCTTCCTGTTGCAATTATGAAAACTAGTGAAAGAAAAGCTCCAAGGAAATAAATTATTCCAAAAATATTGTAAGAAGATGTATCCTTGCTGGCATTTACACGTAAAGAATCTTTAATTGAATTAGTTGTGAATAATTCACGGAAAGAAGATATGTTCTCACTCACATTTTCACGCGAAGGCTCTTTAGGTGAATTAATCTTGTATAATTCCTGTTTTAGCAATTTCATATTGTCTGTATTATTTATTTTTATCCCATTAAACTGATATGTGTCAGAAGTAGCCTTAAGGAAATCATAGTCTTCATCATTTAATATAAGACATGATGTGGGTATGCCAATACCAAAAACAGGAGTTTTAAGTGTATTCTTTATAGTATAGTCCTTATTATTTATAGAAGCTTTTTCATTTTTATAATCATAAAGACTCATTACTACAGTAGGTGGTGCTACATATATTGTTTCGCCACTGGACAAGGTCTCTTTTTTAAAATCATTAATGTTCTTTGCTTCTAGGTCAGAACTTATTTTTATAAAATCTGAATATTTTAAGGCTACTGTTTCTGAATCCTTCAATTTGGTTTCTACATAAACGTGAGGTTTTATAATAAGAAATTCAGTGTTTTCTTCAAGGATTATATCTTTTTTATATTCCTTTAACTTGTCTCTTACCTGCTGCTTAACTGTTTTTTCAGAAGAAACATAGGAAATTTCATAAGGAGATTGTATATAATCTCTTATTCCAATAAAATACTTAAGAGATGCTACTGTTCCATAAGAAGTTAAAGTAATTGTAGCTAATATGGCAACTGCCGCTAAAGTTCGATAGTTATTTTTTATCCTAAAGGCAATGTTAGACATGCATACTATATTTACTCCATTATATAATATTTTCTTTCTGTTTATTATAAATTTCATTATTATAGAATACACAGAGCCAAAAAACCAACAGGTACCTATTACTACAAATATAATGGCAGGAGGTAGGTTTGCAGTAAATTTCATACCAATAGCATTTCTTGCAAAGTAATATCCCGTAAATATGAATATTATAGACAACAAACCTTTTACATAATTAGCCCTTGGAAGTTTTTCTTCTCGTTTAGTTGCATTAAACAAGTCAATTAACTTACTTCTAGATATGTTTATATAACCTAAAACTGCATTTAAAAAGAAGATTACAAAAAATGTGATGGAAGTTTGAATTATTGCTTTAGTAGATATGAAAAAACCTATTTTCATGTTTAATAGAGCTACTTTAGCCAGCATCATTAGAAACAGCTTACAAAAGATAATTCCAAGTAAAAGCCCAACTGCTGTTGCAGTTATTCCCATAAAAATAAGTTCTATAGAATAAATAAGTGCTATTTGAGAATTGGAGACGCCCATAAAAGCATAAATTCCTATTTCTTTTTTTCTTTGATTTAAAAAGAAAGAACTTGAAAACCAGATGAAAAATATAATAAATAAAAGTAGCAACCAAGAAACTGAACTTGATACGTCTTTAATATAATAACTAGTTTCATTAGCTTTTTGAAAATCTGGATTATATTTCAGTGCTACAAAATTGTAGAAAACAAGCACTGAAAAAATCATAGACATTATATATAGACTGTAGACTTTTATGTTTCTCTTAAAATTATCGAAAGCTATGCTGAAGGAATTCATTAAAAAGCCCTCCTATTTTCTTCCCTTTGTCCGTAATAATCTGTATCGCCACTCATTGATGCACCCATGTCCATAATTCGCTTAAAAAACTCTTTTCTTCCTTGATTTTTATCAAGTTTTGCATGAATCTTTCCATCTTTTATAAACATTATTCGTCTGCAATAGCTTGCAGCAAACGCATCATGAGTCACCATTATTATAGTAGTTTTAAATTTCTCATTTAGGTCTGTAAGGCATTGCAGAA
The DNA here is from genome assembly GCF_055081135.1 of Clostridium sp. CM036. Lineage (NCBI taxonomy): Bacteria > Bacillati > Bacillota > Clostridia > Eubacteriales > Clostridiaceae > Clostridium > Clostridium sp. CM036. The sequence continues at coordinate 2,902,828 of NZ_CM143652.1, forward strand.
GTTCTGCTGCCGATTTCGAATCCAAGGCCCCTGTAGGTTCGTCTGCAAATATAACCGAAGGTGAAGTTATAAGAGCCCTAGCTGCAGCGGTTCTTTGCTTTTGACCGCCAGAAAGCTGATATGGATATTTGCTTAGATGATCCTTTAGGCCTAAAAAGCCAGCAATCTCATTTACCTTTTTTATTATTTCATCATGATTTACTTTACTAAGGGCAAGAGGAAGGGCTATATTATCCTGAACAGACATTGTGTCTAAGAGGTTAAAATCCTGAAATATAAAGCCTATCTTGTTTTTTCTAAAAGTTGCAAGGTCACGTCCCTTAATTCTTTTCATGTCATTTTCTTCAAAGAAATAGCTCCCACTAGTAGGTTCATCAATGGTAGAAATAATATTTAAAAGAGTGGTTTTACCTGACCCGGAAGGTCCCATTATGCCTAGAAATTCACCCTTTTCAACTTGCAAATCAAGTCCGTCTAAAGCGTTAGACGCCATACCTTTTAAGCCATAAACTTTCTTTAAATTTTTAGTTTCAATAACAATACTCATAAAAATCCTCCTCATAAAATAAAAGCTTACCTTTATTCTACCTATTGACCTCGCTTCCTGCCATCGAATTTAAGTTACATTTAATGTTTTAAGGTTACATTTATGTAACCTTTGCGTAATCTGATAGTTTATAAAAAAAACACACTAAACTCTGTACCCTTTTCTTCCTCAGATTTAACATATATATCATGATTTAATTTATGAGCCATTTTTTTAGATAAATATAAACCCATGCCTGTGGATTTTGCTAAGATTCTTCCGTTTTCTCCTGTAAAACCCCTGTCAAATATTCTTTTTATGTCTTTTTCTTTTATTCCAATACCATTATCTTTAACATGAAGTACAATAACTTTCGATTCTTCATTAACACAAATAGTTAGTTTACCATCATTAGGTACATATTTGCAGGCATTATTAATAAGCTGATCAACAATATATGAGAGCCATTTTTCATCTGTCGTAACAGTGTAGTTTAGATTCCCAAGTTCTAAACTTATGTTTTTTGATATGAAAAGTGTAGCATTTCTTCTAACGACTTTTTTTATCAGAGTTTCAATGTTAATTTCATTGATTTGTAAATCTTCCGAATAGCTAGATGATCTACTTGTATAAAGGACCTGGTTAATAAGGAAATTTATTCGATTAAATTCGAGTATAAGCTGCTCTGACATAGTTATTTCCTCTATTTTACCAGCGATGAGCTCACATACCGAAACAGGTATTTTTATTTCATGAACCCACTTTGTTATATAATCATTCATTTCATCAAGGTCTGACTTTACTTCTTGAACTTTTTCTTCCATTTCAACATTTTTGAGTTTGACTATATCTTTTATAAGCTGAACTTCAAAATAGTAACTGCTACTTGGTAATCTTGTATCTACTTTATCTTTATTATTTATAGCTTCGCAAATCCCTTTGTAACTGTATGCCCACCTTTTATAATCAATAAATGTAAAGATTAATGATATAAAAAGGAGCAAAAAATCCATGTATGCTATATCGGTAAATTGTGCATCAATAGGATTGCTGCTTAATAGGATTAGATTTATAGTAAACAAAATACAGATGAAATATAATATTTTTAAGGCTGAATTTTTAATATATGTCATTATAGTCATAGTATCATGTACCCATATCCTTTTTTAGTAACTATAAAATCATTGAGGCCAATACCGCAAAGTTTCTCGCGGAGCCTGTTAATGTTTACTGTAAGAGTATTGTCATTAATAAAATTATCATCATCCCAAAGTGCCCTCATTATCCTCTCGCGAGATATGGTCTTACCCCTGTTTTTCATAAGAAGTAGCATTACTTTGAATTCATTTTTTGTCAGCTCAATTTTCGCTTCTTTATGCATTAGAGTATTTTCAATTAAGTTTAGGATTACTCCATCACATTCTACTAAATCAGAAGTTTGCTCACCATAAGAATAGGCTCTTCTAAGCAATGCATTTATTTTAGCAATTAAAATATCCATTGAAAAAGGCTTGGTTATATATTCATCACCACCGGTATTCATGGCCATGATAATATCCATATTCGTATCCCTTGAAGAAACGAATATTATAGGCACCTTTGATACTTCGCGAAGCTTATTACACCAGTAAAATCCATCAAAGCAAGGTAGATTTACATCCATAATAACCAAATCTGGATTGTTGCGAGCAAACTCTGCAGTTATGTTCTCAAAGTTATCCACAGGCATTGCATCAAACCCCCACTTTATCAACATTTCATTCATGTTAGTGCACAGTGGTTTATCATCTTCAACTATCATTATCTTATACATTTTTTACACCCCTAAAATAAGGTGAAACATCAATGGTTAGTTTCGCCTAATATTATATATAATAGAAATCTGAAAATTTCCAGTAAAATTTGCCTTGTTTAGTATAATTGTAACATTAATAATAATGAGGGTAAATCTCTAGATTATTTAACAATACTATAAAAAGAATTGACATGTACCTCACTGTCAGGTTTAAAATTGAATTATTATAAGGGAGGGGTGACGCATGAACATAAAAGATGCTGCTGAAAAAACTGGATTAACCAAAAGGGCAATAAAGTATTACGAAAGTGAAGGGTTAATTATGCCTTTAAAAAATATTCAAAATAACTATAGAGAGTACACTTGTCAAGATGTCATAAAGCTTAATTTAATAGGAGCGCTTAGAACGTTGGGTATTCCCATTGCACAAATCAAAACTGTGACTTCTGGTAACAAAAGTATTCCCGAAGTTATGGCGCAAGCGCTTTCTAGAATAGATAAAGATATTGAAAATTTAGAGAAAAGTAGACTAATTATTTTAAATATTATAGAGAAAAATTTAACTGATTATGACGCTGCGGGAGAACATATAAAGCTGCTTAGGGAAACATTAGAATTGTCCATAGGTGAAAAGAAAGAATATATTTCAAATGCTCTTAGTAGAATATTCCCAGGAATATTTGGTGAAAGTCTTATTATGAACTTTGAACCATTTTTGAATATTGTTATTGATAACGAGGGAAAAAGAAGAGTGTGGTTAAAACTTGTGGAGGAATTGGATGAAATAAATACCGAAGAATTTTTTTTGGATAATAACTATTTTAAGGAACTTGAAAATAAGCTTGAAAATGAAGGTATTTCAGAAGAAGATAAGAGAAGACATTTGTCCGGCATTAAAAATATAATAAATTATGATAAAGCATACATTAAAGGGTATATAAAAAGGATTAAGGACAGTTACCTATTGTTAAAAGAAGATGAAAAAGAAAAGGAACAAGTGAACGAATTCGGTTCATTTTGCGATGATTATTCTAAAGAATTTGGGCGTTTTCACACGAAATTTAGTGAATATTTGACTATTCTTAATGAAGATTATAAAAAATATATGGAAAACATGATAAAAATGAATGATGAACTAAATAAAAAGATGGAAGAAGAAACAGGGATGAATGTAAATGAATTTTTTGAAAGATATATTATAGAAAAATAAATATTTTGCATAATCAAATTAGGTGTTAGTCATTGTATTTTCTATTGAAAGAGAGAACAATGAATGTGTAAATTTACAGGTATTTATTTACACTGATAACTAAGTTATAATAAAGTTATAAATATTTATAAAAAAAGAGGTGTCACTTTTATGGAAAATAGAATTCTACTTGTTGAAGATGATATAGCTATTAGTGAAATGGTTGAGAATTACCTAATAAAAGAGGGTTTTAACATAACTACTGCTTTCAATGGGGAAGAAGGAGTAGGTAAGTTTTTAAATAATTCCTTTGATTTAATTGTTCTTGATATAATGATGCCGAGGCTTGATGGAATGGAAGTTATGAAAATTGTAAGAGAAACAAGCTTAATACCTATTTTAATTATGTCAGCAAAGGACAGTGATGTAGACACGGCTGTAGGACTGGGACTCGGTGCTGATGACTATATCACAAAGCCTTTTTCAATGATAGAGCTTTGTGCAAGGATTAAGGCAGGGATAAGACGTGCCAATCAATATGCTAAAAACGATAAGAAAGAAGAAGTGACTATTATTAATGTTAACCACCTTACTGTTAATTTGAAAAACTATTCAGTTACTAAAAAGGGTGTAAATCTACAGCTGACTTCAAAAGAATTTGATATTTTAAGACTATTCATTTCGAATCCAAATAGAGTTTTTACTAAAGCACAAATCTACAGTGTTGTTTGGAATGATGAATATTTTGGAGATGAGAATGTTATAAATGTACATATGAGAAGATTAAGAGAGAAAATAGAGGACAATCCTTCAGAGCCTAAATATCTTAAAACCTTATGGGGCATAGGCTACAAATTAGGAGAATTTTAAAATGATTATTTTTTTATTAATAGTAATAGTTATTTTATTAGGTATCATTTACATTCAGCATAAATCCAAAAAACATAGAAGTGACAATTTAAAGTACATTCATGAAAAGTTAAACAATATTATAAAAAGCAACACCAGTGAAAAGCTTTTAGTCTTTACTGACGATAAAGAAATTATACCTATTTTAATAGAGATTAACAGGGTTTTAGACCATAATCAAAAAATACTAGCAGATTATTTGAAGGCTGAAATAACAATGAAGAAAATGCTTTCAAATATCTCTCATGATTTAAAAACACCACTTACAGTGGTGCTTGGGTATATTGAAACAATAAAACTGGACAGCGATATAAGCAGCGAAGAAAGAAATTTCTTATTATCAAAGGTTGAAAATAAAACAAAAGAAGTGATGAAGCTCATTAATAAGTTCTTTGACTTATCAAAGCTAGAGTCAGGGGACACGGATATCCCACTAACAAGAATTAATATTAATGAGGTTTGCAAAAAAAACATATTAGCTTTTTATGATATTTTAACTAATAAAGGCTTTGAGGTTATTATTGATATTCCAAAAAACAACATTTATTGTCTAGGAAATGAAGAGGCGTTAGATAGAATTATAAATAATTTCATTTCAAATGCCATTAAATATGGAAACGATGGAATGGTTTTAGGATTAACACTTAGAAGTGATGAGGAGTATGTATATGTAGAGGTTTGGGATAAGGGGAAAGGCATTAGTGAAACACATAAAGATAGGGTATTTGAAAGAATGTACACCCTTGAGGATTCAAGAAATAAACTGTATCAGGGCAGTGGTCTTGGTCTTACAATAACTAAAAGACTTGTAGAAAAATTAGAGGGAGAGATAATCCTCGAGAGCAAACCTTATGAGAAAACGTCATTTATTTTTAAATTAAAAAGAATAACCTATTAATGATTATGAAAAGCAAGGTGACCTGTCTATAGTACCACTATAAAGATAGGGCACCTTTTTTTAGAAAAGACTTAAGAATTTTGTAAGATTTAAGTAATAAAAAAGAGAAGTTCAATTGCTATAATATAAATATGGAAAGTGGTTGAAGGGGGAGACAAAATGGAATATATACTAAAAACTAGTAATTTGACTAAAACATATAATGGCAAAGAAGTGGTAGCAAATGTGAATATGAATATTAAAAAGGGTGAAATTTATGGATTTCTAGGACCAAATGGTGCAGGGAAAACAACAATTATGAAGATAATGACAAATCTAGTTAAGCCTACAAGTGGTGAAGTTGAAATTTTCGGCGAAAAGCTTACAGATACCTCTTATGAGGTTTTAAAAAGACTTGGTTCTATCATTGAATATCCCGTGTTTTATGAAAGGCTTACAGCCAGAGAAAATTTGGAGCTTCACTGTGGGTACATGGGTTACCACGATAAGGGAGCAATTGATAAAGCGATAGATCTTGTAAATCTAAAAAATATTGATAATAAACTAGTTAAAGATTTTTCTCTTGGTATGAAGCAAAGGCTTGGAATTGCAAGAGCAATCACAACCAAGCCAGAATTATTAATACTAGACGAACCTATCAATGGACTTGACCCAATAGGCATTAAGGATTTAAGAAATTTATTTAAAATGTTGAGTAAGGAGTACGGAATAACTATATTGTTATCTAGTCATAGTTTAGGAGAAATTGAGCAAATAGCGGATACCATAGGAGTTATAAATAGTGGTAGATTAATAGAGGAAGTTTCTATGCAAAGCATCAGAGAAAGTAATACAGAATATATAGAACTGGTTACTAAAGATTACAAAAAAGCGTCGTATATTTTATCAAACAATCTTAATATATCCAATTTTAAAGTTCTGGATATTGGTGTAATAAGGATATATGAAGCTACAGTACCACAAAGCATTATATCTAAAACCTTAGTTTTAAATGATGTTCTCATTGAAGAAATAACTAAGAAAAACAGTTCATTAGAAGAACACTTCTTAAACTTGTTAAATGGAGGTGACATGGATGTTTAAATTAATGAAATTAGAAATGAAAAAGGTTAAGATGGGGGGATATATAAAAGGAGCCATAATCGCAAATATAGTTATAATAGCTATATTCGCAATGACAATTGTTGTATCAAAAAATGTAGGGGACATAGACTTTACTAGCCTTCCTTTTACTTTTTCAATGGTTGATACCACGGTAAAAGCTACTTTTATAATATTTGCTTCAGTGCTTATTGCCAGGTTCATAATTGAAGAATATAAGAGCAATACAATTACGGTATTGTTTATGTATCCTATAAGTAGAAAAAAGTTGATCATAGCTAAACTGCTCATTGTGGTGTTATTCACTTTTATATCTACAGTTTTATCTAATATCTTTATAGATTTTGTTTTATGCATTATTAATAACTTTTACAATTTTACGTCTGATAAATTAACCAGTTCCACAATAATAAGGAGTTTTATGACTATTGGTATTAATGCTTTAGCATCTAGCGGTATGGGACTAATTCCTATATATTTTGGGATGAGAAAAAAATCGGTACCTACTACAATAATATCTTCAATATTAATAGTATCTATTGTATGTTCTAATAATGGAGGGTACTCATTAAGTGATATTATTGCAATACCAATAGCACTTTCTATTGTAGGAGTATTTATTGCGTATCTAACTATAAGGAATATAGAACATATAGATTTGATTAAATAATATTTAGCAAATTTGTATATTAGGAGAGGAATAAATGAAGTTGAAACCTCTTGCATTTATCAATGATGGTAAGGGTAAGTACAGTAATGAGTGCAGGTTGTTAGAAGGAACTTGATTAAGGAACTACAAGTAGATTTAGAGGTATAAAAAATAGGAAATACACTTTTGAAATTTATTACATGGAGATGACATGGATGTTTAAATTAATGAAATTAGAAATGAAGAAGGTTAAGATGGGGGGGTATATAAAAGGAGCGATAATCGCAAACATAATTATAATAGCTATGTTAGTAGCAATAATTTTTGTATCCAAACATGAAGGGGAAATAGAGTTTACTAGCATTCTTTTTACTTTTTCTATGGTTGATAGAATGGTAAAAGCTAATTTCACAATATTTGCTTCAGTGCTTATTGCTAGGTTCATAATTGAAGAATATAAAAGCAATACAATTACGGTATTGTTTATGTATCCTATAAGTAGAAAAAAATTGATTATGGCTAAATTACTTGTTGTTGTATTATTCACCTTTATATCTACAGTTTTATCTAATATTTTTATAGATCTTGTTTTATGCATTATTAATAACTTTTACAATTTTACGCCTGATAAATTAACCAGTTCCACAATAATAAGGAGTTTTATGACTATTGGTATTAATGCTTTAGCTTCTACCGGTATGGGACTAATCCCTCTATATTTTGGGATGAGAAAAAAATCGGTACCTACTACGATAGTATCTTCAATATTAATAGTATCTATTGTATGCTCCGATATGGGGGGGGTCTCATTAAGTAATATTATTTCAATATCAATAGCACTTTCTATTATAGGAGGATTTATTGCGTATCTATCTATAAGGAATATAGAACATATAGATGCGATTAAATAAGGTATTGTATTGAAAGATATGGGAATAACCATCACAGTGAGTTTTCAATAACACGGTGATGGTTTAATTTCTAGATTCTAGAGCTATTCATCCTAATATACTTATGTGGATATTTTCAATCTTTGAAAAAGTAACATAAAATTTAGAAATTAAAAGCGCTTTAAACTTAATTAGTCTTTAATTCTTAGGGAGCCAGATATCTTAACTTTAGCTTCTTCTCTTTTTAATGTTGCTTCAATGATTTTTATATCTTGTATCTTCTGTTTATATATGGATACATCTTCTAAAGTAACTTTGTGCCTTGTAAATTCGATACTTTCTTCACTAAGAGGGATGCGTATTACTTCTGTATGCATATCTTTGTGTTTTGTAGTAATATCTGCAGGAATTGTATGTTCTATTACAAGATCTACGAGTTCAACAGGCACAGTAAAACTTTTTTGTAGCGTAGAAGACTCTCTATAAATCTTAACATCTCCTGTTTGCATCCACTCTTTAGAGATATCAAGTTGTTCTTCTTTAATTTTAAGGGTAACATTTTTATTAGGGTCACATATGCTTTGTTTCAAAGCAGCTGCTTTTGGCATATATTTACCGTTTTTGTTTTCTGTGGAATCCATTGCCATGCTTTTTCCCTCCACTTATCTTGAAAAACACCTCACGAGCCATTAGTGAGGTGTTTTCTAATTTATTGTTTTTGATCGGTTCCATTGTCAATTATATTGACATCACCAATTTTATTTATTCGAGCTTCTTCTCGTTTAAGGGTCTCATCTATATGCACTGTATTTTCAATTTCGTGTTTATGAGCTGAAATTTCACCTGTTATTACTGTATGTTTACCTACATTAACTTTCTCCTCACTTACAGGAATGTTAATGGTTTCTTCACTAGTAATAGGGGAATCACTTGCTTCATTGTTTAAGGTTCTTCTTTCAATTACTACTTCTTCACGTATTACGGGTACTTCAACTTTTTTATGTTCTTCTAAAATTTCCTTACTAATTTCTACATCACCTTTTTGTACTCTGCTTTTCGAAATATCAAGCTCTTCTTTGCGCAGACTAAGGTTTGCGGTATCATCAGTAGTTTTTTTGACAGCGGAATCACCTTTTTCAAAAAATCCATCAAGTATGCTCATATATAATACCTCCATATATTAATAATTTTAATTCATTAATATATTGTCCTTTAAAGAAATATATTATCCTAAAGATTTGTATGTAATGATTGATTCAATAAATACTAAAATGTTTAAATTAACCATTTTTTATTGTTTACTTATACATAATAATGAAGCTTGAAGGTGTAGCTGTATTCTACATAAAGATAATCATACCGTAATCTTAAGAAATCTTAAGGTTTAATTACAATTTTCTTAAACTCCTTTTTGTAATATAAGAAAGTAAGGAATATACATTTTACTTTGTTGAAAAATTTCAAATAAAATAAATGTGTTATTTACTTGAAATTAAGTTTTAAAAGTAAATAAGGAGGAGTTTAAGGTGAAGAAGAAAATCGGAGTGATTTTGATTTTAGGAATTGTATGCTTAATGTATATAAACAGCAAATATGGTAGTATAAAAGTTATAGGGGATGTAATTGAAAGGAATGCTTATATTGAATCTATTAAAGATATGTCTAATGACAATAGCAATGTAGATGATGGAGAGTTAATGTTAGTGAATAGAAAAAATACTCTGGATAAGGATTATGTTCCACATAATTTAAAAGTGGCAAAGGTTAAAATTTATCCTAACGTGTCAAATGAAGAAATGCAAATGGAAGGGAATGCAGTAGATGCACTTAAAAGACTATTTGATAAAGGTGAGGAGGAAGGAATTATACTTTATGCATTATCTGGTTATAGGTCTTATGCAACTCAAAAAGAGTTATATGAAAATAGTATTAAAATAAGAGGGAAAGGGTATACATATAAGTATGTGGCAACGGTAGGTAAAAGTGAGCATCAATCAGGGTTAGCAATGGATATAACTAATGCTGAAAAGAGTACAGGTTTTGAAAACACTAAAGAAGGTAAATGGCTTCAAGAGAATGCTTATAAATTTGGATTTATAATAAGATATGGAAAAGGAAAAGAAGATATTACAGGTTATAATTATGAACCTTGGCATGTAAGGTATGTAGGTGTCGAGAATTCAGAGAAAATTTACTCAAAAGATATTACTTTGGAGGAGTTTTTAGGATCTTAAACAATCAAAGCATATAATCAAAGTATGTTTGGTATGATATTACCTGTGTTTTTAGTAAATGAACTTGGAATAAATCCTCCATATTTTGTGTTTCTATATTTATGTTCGACAAATATATTTTTAAGTTATATACTTATTAAAAATGTATAAGTTTCAACCTTAAGTACGCTTAGAAGTTATATATTGAACAAAATGCTATCTGAACAAATAAATGGAGTGATTATATGGGTAAAAATATATTAGTTGTAGATGATGATAAAGAAATAGTTAATTTAATTGAAATATATTTAACCAATGAAGGACATAATATTTACAAAGCATATGATGGGGAACAAGCTTTGCAGGTTATAGATAATTATAATATAAATCTTATAATACTAGATATAATGATGCCTAAAATTGATGGTATAGAAGTGTGTAACAAAGTTCGCGAGAAGCTTAATATACCTATAATTATGTTAAGTGCTAAAAATCAAGATTCAGATAAAATAAAAGGGCTATTGTCAGGAGCTGATGATTATATGGTAAAACCATTTAATCCTTTAGAGCTTATGGTTAGAGTTAAGTCTATATTTAGAAGAATTTACGAATTCGATAAAAATAGCAACGAATTAAAAGATAGAGATATTATAGTTATAGGACCACTTAAAATTAAAAAATCCACTCATCGGGTAGAAGTATATAATAAGATTATTGCTTTAACTTCTACAGAGTTCGAAATATTACACGTCTTAGCTAATAATCCAGGGAGAGTTTTTAGTGCAGAAGAAATATTTCAAAGGGTTTGGAAGGAAAAATATTATCAATCTAATAATACAGTTATGACTCACATGAGTAAATTAAGAGATAAGCTTGATGAGGTTTTAGATGGTGAGAAACTTATTCATACTATATGGGGAGTAGGGTATAAAATTGAAAAGAAAACTTATATATAAATTAGAGTTAAAAGTAGTTTTTAATATATTACTTGCTTTTCTATTATCAGCATTAACAATGGCAGTAATGTATATTATGTGGAAGTTTTTTTTGGAAATAGGTGTAATCTATTCACAACAAGTTTTAGATAGAATTTATAGGGCAAGGCTACATTACGATTTTATAAAGATAGCAATTGCACTATGGATAATAATTTTTATAAGTTATTCCCATTTATTGCTTTACAAGAAGATTAAGTACTTTGTAGAAGTCGATGAACATATAAAAGCTATAGCAGAGGGTAGGATAGATAAAAAGATACCAGAACAATCGAAAGCAGAGCTAGGGAAAATAGCTAAAAATATGAATGAAATAATAGAAAAATTAAATAAATCAATAGAGGAAGAGCGGAGATCCGAACAAACAAAGTATGAATTAATAACAAATGTATCTCATGATTTACGAACTCCATTAACATCAATACTAGGATATCTTGAACTCATAGATAAGGATAAATATAAAGATGAAGTTGAACTTAGATATTATGTAAATATTGCCTATGAAAAATCAAAACGATTGAATAATTTAATCAATGATTTATTTCAGTATACTATAATGAGGAATAGTACTTTAAAATTAAATAAAGAATTAATAAACGTAATTGAACTAATAAATCAAATGGTATTGGAATTTAGGCTAGAGTTTAGAAAAGTAGATATAGAGTGTAGGACATATTTTTCGGAGGATAAACTCTTAATAGTGGCTGATGCAGTTAAAATGGCTAGGGCATTTGAAAATCTAATTTCTAATGGCATGAACTATGGTAGTGGGACTGAGTATATTGACATATGTACTAGGAAAGAAAATAATAGTGCGGTTATAGAGATAATTAATTATGGTGAGCCAATACCAAGTATAGATGTACCTTTTATTTTTGAAAGGTTCTATAGAGTTGAAAAATCACGTTCAGGATTTACTGGAGGTTCAGGATTAGGTCTCGCTATAACCAAAAGTATAATAGAGCTTCATGAAGGTGAAATTTTTGTTGAAAGCAATTATGAGAGAACTGCTTTTATAATTAAATTGCCCTTGGATAGTTAATAAGGTGATAAATTCCCAGAGCTAAACAATAAAATAAACGAAATTGCAGCTACTAGAGGTGTATCAAATACAGCAATTGCAATTACTTGGATTCTAAGGCATCCTGCTAAAATCCAGCCATTAGTGGGTACAACAAACCAAAAGCGTTTAAAGGATATTTGTAAGGCCTCGCAGGTTAAACTAACAAGGATTGAGTGGTATGAGATATATAGGGCGGCGGGTAATAAGCTTCCATAAATAGCTGATATAAGAGTAATAAAGTGAATTACCTAAGGATGGTATAGGTTAATTCACATCTGTAGCTATTAATATAAAAGCATCTTAGGCTACAGGTATTTAATGAATATAACAAGTTGAAAAATATCTTCTTTATACAATTGCAGTAAGTTTATCAATTGAAATAATACAGTTAGTTTTTAGTTTAGGTTCTTGGATATTGATGATATTATATTAAATGTTTTAGGATCAATTTTAGGATTTTGGGTATATAAAATGGTAAAAAAATTTAGAAGTTACCGCAAAATTCTTAATAAAGTCAATTTATGACTTCAGAATAAATATCCAAATAAAAAGGCTACATTCCCTTTAAGATAATTTAAAGGAATGTAGCCTTTTTATTTTTTTTATGGAGCGGTTGTTTATAATATGAGAATTGGGACCAAAGCTTTGTAATAATATTTCTTAATAAATTGTAATCTTAAGAAATCTTAAGAATTAATTACAATTTTCTTAAACTCCTTTTGGTAATATTAGAAATAAGATAGTGAAGAAGGTAATGTACAAGCTTTGAAGAGTAAATATGTTTTGAACATGATAATAAACTAGGTGCAGAGATATGGAAAGGTAACATCCAGGTGAGATATATATTTTGAGGGTAAGGCGAGATATGTAAATACCATAAAATAAACAGGTTATTAAAATAGCAATCCTTTAAATGGTTAAAAGGATGAGTTTTAAAAATATTAAATTAAGGAGTTTATAATTTTACTCCTGTAAAACGTGATGAATAAATAATACATAAGAGAAGAAAAGTGCAATCTTCTGTGATTAAACAAAACCAGCACAAAATAAGGAGATGTTTTATTATGCTTAAAAAACCTAAGAAGAAAACAAAAGTAATTTTTTTGTCATTATTATTGATGGTTGTCATTGTCCTTCTCGTATATAAATCTATTACTATCGTTGGAGGCCGATCTTTACATGATAAGAGTGGCGATAATAAAACCACGCTGAGGCCCTCGGTAATGGTAGCATCTGACCCATCTAGTTCTATATCTTCAAATAATCTGAATAGTCCTCATGCGATTCTGGTCTGCTTAAATGATCACACTATCATGATGCAGAAAAAGAGTGAAGAAAAAATTAATCCTGCGTCCTTGACCAAAATAATTACCGCAATTGTTGCAATAGAAAATTTGTCAAATTTGCAGGAAAAAATAGAACTCCCTAATTCTATGTTTAAAAAGCTGTACAATGCAGATGCTTCAATGGCCGGCTTCTTACCGAATGAGCAAGTCAGTGCAATTGACCTGCTATACGGGGCGCTGCTACCAAGTGGTGGGGAGTGTTCTATTGGGCTTGCCGACAAAATTGCTGGTTCAGAGCAGAACTTTGTAAAGATGATGAACCAAAAGGCGGCAGAGCTCGGTATGAATAACACCCATTTTGACAATGTGACTGGACTTGACAATAAAAATCACTATACAACGGTTAAGGATATGACTATAATTCTTAGCTATGCACTTAAAAATGATACATTCCGTAAGATTTTCACTTCTTCCAGCTATTCAACCCAATCCACGAATAAGCACCCTGATGGGATAACATTTAACAGTACAATGTTTGAAAAACTTAACGGTTCAAATATTGGTGGCGGAAAAATTTTAGGAGGAAAAACTGGGTATACCGATAAGGCTGGTCTATGCCTCGCAAGTCTCGCTAAAGTAGGCGGGAAAGAATATATTTTGATTACAGTCGGTGCTAAGGGAAATCACAAATCTGAGCAGTACAATATTACCGATGCATTAACAGTGTACAACAGCTTAGGGAAAAAATAAGCTTCCCATAAAAACTTATTAACAACACTACTCGTATAATGATTACCTAATTTATAATATGATAAATGCAGAATACTGTATTGTTGTATTTAAATATAATTACTGTAAATTCAACTGTAGGTATGGCCCCTTCAAGTAATCCAAAGGTAAGCTTAATAGTTACTATAGAGGAACCAAACTCAATGAAATATTATGCGGGGCAGACAGCAGTACGTAAGCTATTTTCAGATTTGTTTTCAATAATGAATATATCTCCATATGATGCAAATGATAAAATCAATAAAAATGCTGCAAAAAAAAATTAAAACTATTGTTTAATTATATTGCTTAATAAATTGTAATCTTAAGAAATCTTAAGATTTAATTACAATTTTCTTAAACTAATTCTTGTAATATTAGAGAGTAAGGAAAAGATATTACAAATAAATAGATGGAAGGATAGATTATATGACACGGAAGAGAATTACACAGATATTCCCATTTTTATTGCCACTTAGAAAAATGCAAAGAAAAAATTTCTTCTACATACATATGTATTTTGATAAAAACAGCTATGCGAAAACGAAAGAAGATAATGAATTACCCTACAAGGTATTCGAAGCAGGGTCTTTGTTGATAAACGACAACAGTGGATTTGATTTACAATATCAAATTAATAAAGTATATAACCTAAAACTTGCTGCCAAAACAGTTAACAATATTTTAATACAACCTGGAGAAACCTTTTCCTTTTGGCAACTTGTCAAATCAGCCGACCGTTATGAAAATTATAAAGATGGATTAGTCTTACAGGATGGAAAAATAGTAGGGGAGTATGGTGGTGGACTTTGTCAATTAAGTAATTTAGTTTTTTGGTTGCTGATCCACACCCCACTTACAATTGTAGAGCGACATACCCACGATATTAAAATATTTTCATCAGAAGCAAGTGATATTCCCGAAGCTACGGATGCTACTGTCAGCGAGGGATGGTTGGATTTAAAGGTTAAAAATGAGACAAATTCCATATTCCAAATAAAGATTACATTCGATGACAGCTATATGCAAGGTTGTATTTTGACAAATAAAGAGCTAGATTTCACGTACGAAATATTTGATCGAGATATATCCTATTATAGAAAAGGGTGCAATGTATTTCAGCATGTATCTATTTATCAAAGAAAGTCAGATGAAAAATTACAACAGTTTTACGATAGTCTTCTTTATAACAATATATGTGAAATAGGATATCAGTTGCATGATGATATAGAAATTATAGAAAAAGGAGAATAATACAATGAAAAAGAAAACAATTGCAATCATATTTGGGGGATGTTCTAGCGAATATGAGGTTTCCTTACAATCTGCTTATTCTGTTATTATAAGCCTTAACCTGGAATATTACGATGTAATCCTAATCGGTATTACGCGGTGGGGAGTTTGGATGAGATATGATGGTTCACCGGAGCAAATTCGTGACAATACATGGATGGATATTGGGGCCTGTGTTCCGGCTATTATTTCACCTGATCGGCATATTCATGGGATGCTTGAGTTTTATGATGATAAGATAATTGCGACCAGAATTGATGTGGTTTTTCCCGTCCTTCATGGAAAAAACGGTGAGGACGGAACAGTACAAGGTTTATTGACGATGGCTGGTATCCCTTTTGTAGGATGCGACACGTTGAGCTCGGCAATGTGCATGGACAAAGACATTGCCCATAAAATCGTTCATTTGGCTGGAGTAAAAACGCCCCCATCAATTTTGCTTAGATCTAAGATTTCCGATGCAGAACTGATGGAGCGGATTGTTCCCTTAAAATTTCCAATGTTTGTTAAACCCGTAAGTGGAGGGTCCTCTCTTGGCATCACAAAGGTTTCGCAAGAGAGCGAACTTCAAGGTGCGATCGCTGTCGCCTTTCAGTATGACAATAAGATCCTCATAGAGGAAGCAATCAATGGATTCGAAGTTGGTTGCGCTGTCCTTGGCAATGATTCACTTACTATTGGAGAGGTGGATGAGATAGAACTGTCGAATGGGTTTAATGATTATATCGAAAAATACACCCCGAAAACCTCCCAAATTCATATGCCTGCCCGCATTGACGCAGATATGGCTGTGCGGATCAAGCGGACATCTGTCATAATTTATCAGGCGCTGCGATGTTCCGGATTTGCACGGGTAGACCTATTTTTAACACCGGATAGAGATATCATTTTTAATGAAGTCAATACCATTCCCGGGTTTACTTCTCATAGCCGCTATCCCAATATGCTTAAAGGAATTGGTATGACTTTTGATAAAATTGTAGATTCCCTAATAATGCTGGAGATGAGACGATGAGGACACTAACATTAGA
Organism: Clostridium sp. CM036; assembly: GCF_055081135.1. NCBI lineage: Bacteria > Bacillati > Bacillota > Clostridia > Eubacteriales > Clostridiaceae > Clostridium > Clostridium sp. CM036. Next base: position 2,919,434 of record NZ_CM143652.1, read on the forward strand.
CCCTAAAGATACTGCGAACCTTAGCAGTATGATTTTAAAAAAAACGAAAAGAATGGAATTTAATTCAAAACAAACACATATGGACAGAGCGTGGATTGAAATCAATTTAACCAACTTAAAACATAATGTGAAAGCCTTAAGTGAGGTTCTTTCAGATGGATGCGAATTGATGGCTGTTGTGAAAGCCAATGCCTATGGGCACGGCGATGTGGAGGTAGCAGCCAATCTAAACCAATTGGGCGTTAAATCTTTCGCCGTTGCCACAATAGACGAGGCTATCCATTTGCGGATGCACGGAATTGAAGGCAATATACTGATTTTAGGTTATACCTCACCGAAGAGGTCTAGAGAAATGCTTTGTTACAATTTGATGCAGACGATAACCGATTATGACCACGCAAAACAGCTTAATGTGTTCGGAAAACTTATACAGGTTCACATCAAAATTGATACTGGTATGCATCGTTTGGGTGAACGCTGCAACAACACGATGGAGATTGATAAAATCCTGGGATGCGAGAATTTGAAGGTTTGTGGAATTTTCACTCATCTATGCGTCGCAGATAGCACAAAAGCAGATGATACTGAATTTACCATAAATCAATTTCATAGTTTTTATGCACTGTTGCATCGGCTTGAGAAACTTGGGCATACATTACCTAAAATTCACATTCAAAGCAGTTATGGAGTCTTGAACTATCCAGAACTCCAATGCGATTATGTCAGAATCGGAGATGCACTATACGGTGCATTAAGTTCGCCCGATAATAAAACAAGAATGCAGATAAATTTGCAACCTGTTCTGGCTTTAAAAGCGAGAATTGTACTCGTAAAAACAATTTATACAGGAGAAAGTGTCAGCTATGGCCGTCAATTTATTGCACAAAGGGAGACACGCGTTGCCATTCTTCCTATAGGTTTTGCAGATGGCCTGCCGAGAAGCCTTTCCTGTGGAGTGGGTTATGTCTTGATTCACGGCTGCTTTGCACCAACAATTGGCCGGATTTGTATGGATCAACTCATGGTTGATGTCACCGATATTCCTGATGCTCGTAAAAATGAAATTGCTACATTGATTGGTTGTGATGGCCCAGAGAAAATTACAGCACAACAATTAGCTAAAAATGCTGGGACAATTGCCAGTGAACTGCTAAGTCGTTTAGGAGGTCGGTTGAAAAGGGTAATTTTATGAATCTGCAAAAATTTACAAGTAATTACAATTGAAATTAATATAATTATTAAAAAAAAGGAATAGTATATAAATGTACGTTATAAACAAAGCAAGGATCAAAATGGCTAAGCAGTTTCAGTACACTTAGAAAATAATAATGTATGCATAACATTTATTGATCATGAAAATAATTTTACTTCTGAACCAGAATTTGAACCTATGAAATAATAGGGAAATGCTGAGAAGAAGCCCGAGCCGTTATTGATATTCTGTATGGGAATGGGAAGCTTTGGGCGGCCATTTTAATTGTCCCTGTGAGAACTAAAGCGATAAAATTCATAACTAGATTATATGAGGAGAAAAAATAATGCAAATAACACAAATGATAAGAAGAAATAGGCGAAAAAACAAAGGCCTTGTAACAATAAAGAATATTTTAATATTATCCTTAATTATTGGAAGTTTTTCTGGGGGTTATAAGGTATATAATCATTTTTATAATAAAGATGGACAAGCTAGTAGGGTAGAAATAGTTAAGGATGTTGAAGAAACTAAACCTAAAAATGAAGGTAGTACAACGGATAGAGGTCTTATCAAGGGGTCAAATGTGAACGAAAAAGGGGATAAGTATACCTATGATATTTCAAAATTAAAGGGTTTAATGAGTAATAAGAAAGATGGTAAAAAAATGGTTTTTCTTACTTTTGATGATGGGCCATCTGTCACGGTGACTTCTAAAATATTGGATGTATTAAATGAAGAAGAAGTGAAAGCAACTTTCTTTTTAATTGGGAAAAGCGTAGAAGCTGATGAAAAAAGTAAGCAGATAGTAAAAAGAGCTTTTGAAGATGGTCATGCCTTAGGAAATCATACATATAGCCACGATTTAAAAAAGATATATCCTGGGAATAAGATTGATATAGGAACCTACATGAATGAAGTTAATGAAACCAATGAGGTAATAAGAGGAATTATTGGACAAGATTTTCATACAAGAGTTCTGAGAATGCCAGGTGGATATATGTCTAGAAAACACTATAATGACCCTAATTTGGATGAGTTTAGTACTAGATTAAAGGAAAACAATATGTATGAGATTGATTGGAATGCCTATGATTTCGATTCAGAGGGGAAAAAGAAAACTGCAGATGAAATATTCGAGTTAACAAAAGCATCTATAGGAACTACTGAAAAGGTAGTCCTTTTGATGCATGATACATATGGTAAGGAAGAAACGGCTAAAGCATTACCTAGAATCATAAGGTATTTAAAAGAAAAAGGATATGAATTTAGAACATTGAAATAGGGCTAAAATTCATTTAGTAGCTAAAAAAAAGCTAAGAAAAATTATTAATCTTCCGTAGCTTTTTTAATATCTAATAGTTCGCTTATTTTAGTGTACAGAACATCATATCGATTAGCTTCCATGCACCATTAAATAAATCAATAGAGGAATAAATGGAGGTATTATGAATAAACGAGAGAGAATTAAAACAGTCTTTTTATATGGTGTTTTCATTTGTTACATACTTTTATTAAGTAAAATATTGTTGTTATCAAGAATTTCGCATTTGGAGCATAGGTCAATCAATCTCATTCCTTTTTATAGTATAATGCAATATATATCTGGCAGTTCTGCGAATATAAAAGCATTTGCTTTTGGTAATGTGGGTGGCAATATAGTTATTTTTATTCCACTTGGTACATATTTGTCATTATTCAAAAATGATAAAAGAGTAATAACCAATTTGTTGTTTATATTTATAGTGAGTTTGTTTGTTGAAATCATTCAGGGGCTTTTAGGCATTGGAGCATCAGACATTGATGATATATTTCTAAATTGTTTGGGTGGATTGATTGGTATTTTAGGGTATAAGTTTTTATTGTGTATATTACGAGATGAGAAAAAAGTACATACTGCAATCACAATACTATCTGCCATCGGATTACCTTGTATATTATATTATTTATTCATGGTGAGAATGAGATTCTGAATTTCTTTATTGCCTATTCCTTTCCATCATATTATTTAATACTGGCATGCCTGTTATATTTTTACATGCAGCATCCAAAAGGTGTATTAAGGACTATTTCATAAAGTATACTTTTTGAAATAGTCCTTAGGCGTTTGTTTTGTGTACCAAAAGTACATCTTATTTATTTCTGACATATTTCAAATGGTGACTACATGTTTTGAAAGACAAACATAGAGTTATAAAATTCATAAAAATGTCGAATAAATCCTATTGAAATTTACATAACCTTGCAGTATACTAAATGTGAAAGCGGTAACATATTTCAGAAAATTGAGTCTTAAGGGTATTTATTTAGAATTTTACAATCGTTTTCCTGAAAGTGAGGATGGCTAAAATGACAGTGACAATAAGTGATATTGCGCAAAAGTCTAAAGTATCACATGCAACAGTGTCAAGAGTGTTAAACAATTCAGGTTATGTAAAAGATGAAACAAGAAAAAAAGTTCAAAAGGTAATAAAAGATCTAAATTATACACCTAGTGCTATAGCTAGAAGCCTATCCAAAAGTAAAACTAATACTATTGGAGTTATAGTTCCTGATATAAACAATTTGTTTTTTGGGGAGATTATTAAAGGTGTAACTGAAATTGCGGATGAACATAATCTAAATATAATTCTTTGTGATACTGATGAGAATAAAGATAAGGAACTAAAAGCTATTAATGTTCTTAAGCAGCAAAGGATTCAAGGACTCCTTATAACTCCAACGTTCTACAAAGATTCAGGTAATAGTGAAAACTTAAATGCTCTTAAAAGCTTAGAAATTCCAATAATTTTAATTGATGGGCATGTTGAGTATCTTGATTTTAGTGGAGTTTTTATAGATCATATAAAAGGGGCTTATGCTGGAACAACTACTTTAATAGAAGCAGGTCACACAAAAATTGCTATAATTACAGGAAATATGAATTCTAGACCTGCAAAAGAACGATTGCTAGGATATGAAAAAGCATTAGAAGCTAATAATATTCCTGTAGCAAAGGAATATATTTTTTATGGTGACTACAAATATGAAACTGCTTATGAAATCACAAAGCAAATATTGAAAATGGATAATAGACCTACTGCTATTTTTGTAAGTAGTAATACCATGATTTTGGGATGCATAAAAGCTTTTTATGAAGAAAAAATAGATGTACCGCGTGATATGGCGATTATTGGGTTTGATAAGCTTGATATGTTAAATATAATAGGGATGGACATTAGTTTTATTAATGGGCCATCTATTGAACTTGGCAGAATTGGTATGAGAATGTTATTAGAAAATTTAAATAGTAACAAGCCTACCGAAATTAAAAGAGTAACTATTTTGCCAGAGATTCTCTTAAAAGGATCAGAAAAGTATATAGGAAATAATTTTATAAAAAATAAAGGAGAAGATTAATATGAAAATAGAACAATATATAGACCATACACTATTAAAACAAGAAGCCTGCGAGGACCAAATTATAAAAGTTTGTTCTGAAGCTAAAGAATACGGATTTGCTTCAGTATGTGCTAATGCATATTACGCATCACTTGTAAGAAAAGAATTAGAAGGAAGTAACGTAAAAACTTGTATCGTTGTTGGTTTTCCACTGGGAGCTACAACAAAAGAAGTTAAAGCATTTGAAGCAAAACAAGCAATTGAAAATGGTGCGCAGGAAATAGATATGGTAGTTAATGTTGGTGCTATAAAATCAAACAAGTTTGATGTAGTAAAAGATGAAATTAAAGCAGTAGTTGGTGCTTGTAAAGGATACGCACTAGTAAAGGTAATAATAGAAACTTGTCTTTTAACAGATGCACAAAAAGTTAGGGTATGTCAAATAGCTAAAGAAGCTGGAACGGACTTCGTAAAAACTTCAACAGGATTTTCAACAGGTGGAGCAACAATTCATGATGTAAAATTAATGAGAGAGACTGTAGGACCAGAAATGGGAGTTAAAGCGTCTGGAGCAGTAAGGACAGCTGAAGATGCAAAAGCTGTTATTGAAGCAGGCGCTAGTAGAGTAGGAGCTAGTAGTTCTATAGCAATAGTCCAGGGATTTAAATAGTCAAATTATAATTATTAAATTTGAAGACATATAAATATATTTAAAATGAATAATTAGGGGTGATTAGTATGAGAATGAATGATTTAATAATAAAAAAAAGAAATGGCAACGAACTTACTACAGAAGAAATTAATTTTTTTGTTGGTGGATATACAGATGGAACTATCCCGGATTATCAAGTTTCAGCATTGCTTATGGCTATATACTTTCAAAAAATGAATAAGAGAGAAACTAAAGATTTAACAATGGCAATGGTGAATAGTGGTGAAACTATTGATTTATCGTCTATTGAAGGTGTAAAGGTTGATAAGCATAGTACTGGTGGTGTAGGTGATACAACTACTTTAATTCTTGGGCCTATTGTTGCAGCAGCAGGCGTGCCAGTTGCTAAGATGTCAGGAAGAGGACTCGGACATACTGGTGGAACTATTGACAAGCTAGAATCTTTTGAAGGCTTCTCAGTTGCCATGTCAATTGAAAAGTTTATGCAAAATGTAAACAAAGCCAAAATTGCTATAGGTGGTCAAACTGCTGATTTAGCACCAGCAGACAAGAAAATATATGCACTTCGTGATGTTACCGGGACTGTTGATAATATGTCTTTAATTGCAGGAAGTATAATGAGTAAAAAAATAGCTTCTGGAGCAGATGCCATAGTACTCGATGTAAAAACAGGTAGTGGTGCATTTATGAAAAATGAGGATGATGCCTTTGAACTTGCAAGAGAGATGGTTGATATAGGAACTAATGTAGGTAGAAATACTATTGGTGTAATAACTGATATGGACCAACCATTAGGGTACGCAGTTGGTAATGCTTTAGAAGTAAAAGAAGCTATAGATACATTAAAAGGTGAAGGTCCAGAAGATCTTACAGAACTTTGTTTAACCTTAGGAGCACATATGCTTGTATTAGGAGGAAAAGCAACGGACGCGCAGCAGGCGAGAAAAGTGCTTGTGGATATTATAAAATCAGGAAAAGGTATCCAGAAATTAAGAGAACTTGTAGTATCACAAGGTGGAAATCCAGCTTACGTAGACGATCCATCTATATTCCCAGTGCCAGCTATTATAGAGCCCATTATATCAATCCATGAAGGCTATGTGAAAGGAATAAAAGCTGACGACATAGGAAAGGCTGCTTTAGTTTTAGGGGCTGGGCGTGAAACTAAAGAAAGCAAAATAGATTTATCAGTGGGAATTGTTCTTCATAAGAAAATCGGAGATTTTGTAAACAAGGGTGAGGCTATTGCAACTGTTTATGCAAGTAGTGTTGAAAAACAAAAATTATCTGTAAAAATGGTATTAGATGCGTATGAAATAGTACAAGAAAAAATAATAGCTAAGTCATTAATCAAAGGTATTGTTACGAAAGACGGTACGACAAGATTTTAACGACATTTCAGAAGGAAAGTCTCCCACATATATAAGTGGGAGTTACATACCCTAACAAATAGAAAACTTCAGTGGGAGTATAAATCTCCTTCTGAAGTCGTTAATATTGCAGCTCCGCAGGAGATGATTTAATAAAGTAAAGAATAGAGGGGGAATACCCTCTATTCTTTTTTCATTAGAAATTATATGATTTACATTATTTTAGCAGGCTGAGAAAGGTATATATTATGGAAAATGCATTTGAGCAAGCACCAGTAATATATACTTTTTTCTTTTTTTATTTGAGTTAAAGTGCAGTTTAGAGGTACAATGTATATAAGCTGGGGGGAGATATATGATGAATATTCTAATTGTAGAAGATGAACAGGATATTAGAGAATTGCTAGAGATTCATTTATCAAAAGAAGGATATCAAATATTCACAGCAGAAGATGGTATGCAAGCTTTAAATATATTTGAAAATAAAGATATAGATATTGCACTACTTGATGTTATGATTCCGAAAATTGATGGATTTAAGGTTTTAAAAAAGATTAGGGAAACTAGCGAAATACCGGTGATTTTTATTACTGCAAGAGAAGAAGAGTCGGATAAAATCCTTGGCCTTGGACTAGGGGCTGATGATTATGTATTAAAACCTTTTAGTCCCATTGAAATAATTGCACGAGTTAAGGCTCAGCTACGACGGTATTATAAATATTCTAATAAAACTTATAAAACTGGAATAATAATTGGAGAGTTGATGCTAGACAAGGAAAGTTGTATTATTTATAAAAACAATATAGAGATAGTTTTAAATCCAAAGGAATATAGGCTGCTTGGGTTTATTTTAGAGAATCCAGGAAAGGTATATACCAAAAAACAGTTATATGAAATAGTTTGGGGGAATACATATTATGGAGATTCTAATACTATTATGGTACATATAAGCCATATTAGAGAGAAAATTGAAGACGATCCTAAAAATCCTAAATATTTAAAAACAATAAGAGGTATAGGATATAAAATGGAGAAGAACCATGATTAATAGAAATAAATTAAAAAAGATAGCAACATATTTTAAAAGTAAGAAGATGGAAACTCAATTATTTAAAAATTACATTTTATTTTTGGTTATTATAATTGCAATATTTATGCTAGCCATGGGTGCTTTATTTTTTTACATTTCTATTGATTATGTTGATCCATCAACGGATAAGGCTACAGCACAGTATATGATAAAACAAAATTATAAGGATATTAATGTAACGAATTTTATAAAACATAAGGGATATGTTGAAGTGCTTGATAAAAACCTAGTTATTGTGATGGAAAATGGAAGTAACCATAAAGCAGGATTTAAGTACTCACTAGATTATTATAATGATATGATTACTAATAATTTAAAAGATGGTTATTTTTATTCTAGTAAATATGGAGAAAATAAAGACTTTATTTTAATAACTGCTATGCCTGACAGTATTTTTGACGCATATACCTGGGGGCTTGAACATAAAGATCAAATAGAAGAAGCCGCTAAACCTAAAAACACAAGACATATTTTTTTAAATATATTTCCCTTTATAATATTTATATTTTTAATATCTACAATGGTACTTTATTCTAAACTCACATCAAGGATTTTTGTTAAACCATTAAAAAAACTATTACAAGGGGTTAATACTATAAAAAATGGAGAATATTCAGCGAGAGTTGAAATTAATTCTTTGAATGAAATAGGTCAACTAAAAGATGCTTTTAATCTAATGGCTGAAAAAATACAGCAAGAAAAGCTACTAAAGAAAAAAGCGGAACATAACAGGAAGAGGATGATTCTTGATATATCTCATGATTTAAAAAATCCATTAACAAGTATATTGGGGTATTCAGAATTCTTATTAGAAAATGAGGATATCTCATCAGAAGATAAAAATAAGTTATTAAAAGTTATTAATAATAATAGTAGACGAGCAAATGACTTAATTCAAGATCTTTTTGAATTTTCTCGTGTTGAAAGTACGGAATATAAATTAGATATAGGAAATCATGATGTAGGCGAGTTTTTAAGAGAACTTATTGCCGGGTATGTACCAATGATGGAGCAAAAAGGTGTTCAATATGAATTTGATATTACCGAAGATGAAGTTGAAATACCGTTTGATAGAAAAAATTTAGATAGAGCTATAAGTAACATTATACTAAATAGTATTAAATACAATGGTCCAGGGATTACTATTAGTATCAAGCTGTTAATAGATGATGGCACGGCTGTAATTATTATTGAAGATGATGGAGTAGGAATATCTAAGGAATTTGAAGGAGATATTTTTGAGCCTTTTGTTAGGGTAGACGCTACAAGAAACTCTAAAAATGGTGGTACAGGACTTGGACTTGCAATATCAAAGGCAATAATTGAAAAGCATGGAGGAAGTATATATTTAGGGCGCGATATAGATAAAGGTTGCAAATTTATAATTAAATTAAATTAAATTAAAGGGGTACGGAGATAATGCATCGACGACTTCAGAAGGAGATTTATACTCCTTCTGAAGTTTTTTATTTGTTATAGTCCGTAACTCCATCTTATAGAAGAGGAGGACTTTTATTCTAAAATATCGTTAAACTAATTTGTAATATTATATACTTTTTTGTATTAATGATAGCTTTTGTGATAAGATGATATAATTATACATACGAGGAGGAGATTTTTTGGATAGCTCAAAACAATTAGGAGAGGAAAATATAGGTAAATTACTTATGAAGTTTTCAATTCCTGCCATTATAGGGATGCTAGTTAATGGTTTATATAATGTTGTAGATAGAATATTTATAGGAAGAGGAATAGGAAAACTTGCACTATCAGGAGTTACAGTTACATTTCCTATTGCTATTATGATTATGGCGTTTGCGATGCTTGTGGGAATTGGAAGTGCCGCACTTATATCTATTAAACTTGGACAACAAAAAAAAGAAGAGGCAGAACATATCTTAGGAAATGCCTTTACTCTTCTTATTATACTTTCAATTGTAGTAACTATTTTAGGGCTTATATTTTTAGAACCCCTGTTACTTAAAATTGGAGCGAGTAAAGATATATTGCCATATGCTAAGGAATACATAACAATAATACTTATAGGCGGAATATTTCAAAGTGTAGGATTTGGACTGAATAATATAATAAGGTCTGAGGGTAACCCGCGAGCAGCTATGGTTACAATGTTGATTGGGGGAGTATTAAATACAATTTTAGATCCAATTTTCATTTTTGTTTTTCATATGGGAACTAGAGGTGCAGCTATTGCAACTATTCTTTCTCAGGCTGTAAGTATGATATGGGTATTATCCTATTTCTTTGGTGGGAATAGTGTGCTAAAAATACGCTATAAAAATTTAAAATTAGATGCTAAGGTTGTAAAAAGCATTTTTGCTATAGGTATGTCGCCATTTTCAATGCAACTTGCTGCAAGTATAGTGTCTATTATTTCTAATAGAAGTTTAGTTAAATATGGTGGGGACATGGCACTCGGAGCCATGGGAGTTATTATGAGTGTGGTGATGATGGTGTTAATGCCTACTTTTGGAATTAACCAAGGGTGTCAACCAATTATCGGATACAATTATGGATCAAAAAACTATGGACGAGTAAAACATGCCCTAAGATTAGCAATAATCGCAGCTACAACTATTACTACAACTGGATTTATAATTATACAGGTATTTCCAAAACAAATTATAAGTTTGTTTAATAAAGATCCAGAACTAATAGTAATAGGTAGCCATGGCATTAGAATATACCTGTTTATGCTCCCTATAATAGGATTTCAAATAGTTAGTTCGAACTACTTCCAAGCTATAGGTAAAGCTAAAATATCCATATTTTTAGGATTAAGCAGACAAGTAATACTCCTCATACCATTACTATTTATTCTGCCAAGGTTCTTTGGATTAGATGGTGTATGGTTATCGGGACCTAGTTCAGATGCATTAGCTTCAATTATAACAGCCGTGTTTATTTTTGTAGAGATAAGACATTTAAATAAACTACATGCTGAAGGCATGGATGTAATTACATAACAGGGTACGTTAAAATAAATAACAAATATTTTCATGCGCAAAACAAAGTATATATTACGTATAATGCATTGAAATTAGTAGTTCATAGCGAAATGAATGCATTAATAGTAATATATACTTTTTTATTTATTTTTTATTATCAATTTTATTGAGCTTTTTTTCTAGATTTTTTATTCGGGCTTCTATTTTTTTTAATGTCTTACAATAATCTAAAAGGGAGTCATCAATGTGATTATTAGTTTTAAAAATTGCGTACAGTTCTTTTCCTATATCTTTGTAGAGATCTTCCATACTGTTCTCTTCAGAATGGATTTTATATTTAAGTTTTGATATTTCAATAAAATATTCAGACTTGTTTGATATAATATCTAAACTATTGCTTATTGAATCTTTAATTTTGTCCAAATTGGGTGCGGAAGGCATAATATTCCTCCTTTTTATGGGGCAGTCTGAATTTAATGCATAGACTTAATAATATATTATTTAATATAATGTGTATTTGTGACTAAAAAACATGAAGATGTTACATATTTTATTTTAATTAAGTATAGCAATATCATGACTATAAGAATAGACTAAACTATACAAAGAACAACAGAAATAAGGTGATAAAATCAGAGTATTTCAATTAAAAAATAATAATGAACACCATATAGGTCAGGATATATTTAATATGGAAATTGAAGAAGCAAAAAAAATTAATTGTATAATTATCAATAATCCAGTTCAAAGTGATTGTTTATGTATTATAAATCATCTAGTATGTAAATCCGAAGAAAATAAAAATATCGCACATTTAATCATTGCAAATGAGGATAAACAGTTAGAAAATATAACTAACTTTGGTAGTTTAAACATTGGATATGAATACAATATAGCGGAGGCTTACGGAAACTTAGAAATAGATACAGTAAATATTGAAAAAAATCGAGAGGTAGACATGCTAGATGAACATTTTCTAATAATACTTCCTGGAGGTAACATTCATATAAAATTAGAGAACCCTCAAGAAAAAATGATTTTGCAAATAAGTGTCGGTCATCAAGTTATTTAACTTTTTGCAAGGCGCATCATCTAAAAAAATAACTAGGGAAGTTACTAGTTATTTTTTTAGATTACTAAATATACGGCTTATATATAAAAATTAGTAAATAACATAAAATGTGATATAATTTATAATGAATACATAATAGAAGGAGAGATAAATATATGAATCCAATAGTAACAATTAATATGGAAAATGGAAAAGTAATAAAGGCTGAATTGTTCCCAGAAGTTGCACCTAACACGGTAAATAATTTTATAAGTCTTATAAACAAGGGATTTTATAACGGACTTACTTTTCATAGGGTAATTCCAGGATTTATGATTCAAGGTGGCTGCCCTGAGGGAACAGGTGTTGGTGGACCAGATTATTCAATAAAAGGTGAGTTTTCTTCTAATAAATTTAAAAATGATTTAAAGCATTCAGTTGGTGTTCTATCAATGGCTAGATCTAATGATTCAGATTCAGCAGGAAGCCAGTTTTTTGTTATGGTAGCTAACTCTTATCATTTAGATGGAAGTTATGCAGCTTTTGGAAAAGTAACTGAGGGTATGGAGCATGCTTTAGAAATAGCTAAGGTAGAAAGAGATTTTAGAGATATGCCACGTAAGGTGCAAAGAATAAAAAGCATGAGCGTTGATACTTTAGGAATTGAGTACGATCAGCCAGAAAAAATGTAATAAAAATATTAAATTGTAGGGGGTATATATTGTGGAGCTTATTAATGAAAAACTTATCCTTGCATATGGACTAAACGAGGATGAAGAAGAAAAACTTAATAGTTTACTATCAAAACAAAATATGTTACCTTGCAAAGTAATTGAGAAAAATATGGGCAATGTAACAATTAAAGAAGTATTAGAGAATATAGAAAGTGAAAAAAATAAAATCGAGCTACCCCACGAAAAATTACTTCTATTTAATAGTTATAAAGATAAGGAACTGTATGATTTAATTGATAGTATAAGGCAAATTAAAAGCAGTAATACAATACTAGCCGCTGTAACACCAACATCTATAAACTGGACGGTTAATTATCTTATGCAACATCTAATTGAAGAAAGAGAAGCCTATAGAAAAATGGAATAAGGCATGTGGCACAAAATATAAATCTTCTGCAAGATAGCAGGAGATTTATATTTTACGGAAAATTATTCAACTGGAAAGGTGGAGAATTATGAGCAGAGTAGGAGATAGAATTAAAGAGGTAAGAGAATCAAAAGCGATAAGTCAAAAACAATTAGGTAAAAAAATCGGAGTTTCTGAAAATTTTATTAATGAAGTTGAAATGGGAAAAAAGATTATAAATGAGAAATTTTTAGAAAAAATCTCTAAAATCTTAGGGGAAGAAATTGAAGATACATCTGTATCATTTCAAGCCGCTGAGTATGTAGAAGAAAGAAAACCAAAGCTCGAAAGACCTAGCGTGGGAAAAGTAAACGAGGTATGGAATGATGCGTTTAGCTCAGTGTTAAAAGATGTTTCTATTTATAAATATGATTTAGCTAAAGCAATAGGTGTAAAACAAATGCCAATAATATCAAATAAAGTAGAAGGATATGCTCAAGATAAAGTATTGTTTTTAGAAATAGAGAATGACGATATGCTTGGGTTTAGAATTTGTAGTGGGGACATTGCTTTTGCTCATTTGACACATGAAATAGAAAATAATGCTATTTCGCTAGTGGATTACAATGGAGAAAGAGTGTTAAGACAAATAAAAAAATTAGATAGTAATAAAATATTGTTAATAAGCAATAGAGTTTCATTAAGAACTGATACAGTTAAACATAATGATATAAAGATAATTGCAAGGTTAGATAGAGTAGAGTTTAAGGTATAAAATATAGCTTTTATTAAGGAGGGAAGGAGGAGATAAAATGGAACAACTACAAAAGAAGGTAGCGCTACAAGAATGGAAGGATATTATTAAAAGAGGCCTACTGGGACTAAGTATACCATTAATAAGTATGACATATCCAATGTTAAATCAATATAGAGGAGATACTAACGACCTATTTACTTTTGTAGATAAGCTCATCCCCTTTAATAAATTTTTTATATTACCTTATATATCTTGGTATATATTTATAGCAATTTTTGCGACTATCCTATGTATAGTAGATAAAGGAAGGTATCTAAAGCTACTTATAACTTTAAATATAGGTATGATTACATGTTATATAATATATTATTTTTATCCAACCTGTGTTCCAAGGCCCATGATAACAGGAACGGATTTCTTCAGTAATTTGGTTTTAAGCTTATACATGGCTGATAATCCTTATAACTGTTTCCCAAGCATTCATGTTTTAAATTCAGTGTTAGTAGCTTTATATATTTATGAATCGGAAAAGGTTTGTAAATCTATTAAAATGATCTGTGTTACTGCAGCTGTTTTTATAATTCTATCTACTATGTTTATAAAGCAACATTATTTTGTAGATGTGCTTGCAGGCATAATATTCGCTTGTGTATTGTATTTTTCTTTTAAGAATATAAAGTTTGATTTTAATGACATTTCAGAAGGAAAGTCTCCCACTTCTATAGGGGGGAGTCCTATACTGTAATAAAGAAAGAACTTCAGTGGGAGTATAAATCTCCTTCTGAAGTCATTAATCCAGCTCCGCAGGAGATGATTCATAAAGATCAAAGCGCAACCTATATGGAATGATTATATGCTAAAAGGTCCCCATGATTAAAATCATGGGGACCTTTTAGCATTATACTCCGCTTAAATCAAAGTCAGGTACGAAAGTCGAAGATGAGCTTTCGCTTTCTTGAATAAAGCACTTGGTGATGCCTAGGTTTAAGCAGTACTCAATTAGAGCTTCATAATGATTAGGGTTTACTTTCTTGTCTATTTCAGGATAATTAATTGCGACTTGCATAGGGGTATATTGATTCATTAAGCTGATATATACTGAATCATTAAAGGTGTTATATATAAAATCTATTATTTTCTTAGAATCAAATAATAAGCCTGGTAGCATAAGGTGCCTAATGATTACTCCCTTTTGAATTATACCATCAGCATCAAATTTGACTTCTCCTACTTGCGAAACCATTTCAGTAATAGCGGCAGAAGCTACAATAAAATAATTAGGCGCTTTTGAATATTTAATAGCATATTTATTGCTACAATATTTTAAGTCTGGTAAATAAACATCAATAAACCCTCGAAGCATTTTAATGGTATCTATATTTTCATAGCCACTTGAATTATAGAGAATAGGAATATTAAGGCCTTTATTTTTAGCAAGTTTCAAGGCTTCTATTATTTGGGGTACATAGTGAGTAGGGGTAACTAAATTTATATTAAGGGCCCCTCTTTCCTGCTGCTCCAAAAAAATTTCACTAAGGCGATAGATAGATATCGTTTTCCCAGCATCTTCATGGCTTATCTTATTATTCTGACAAAATACACATTTCAGATTACAATTGGAAAAGAATACAGTTCCAGAGCCATTTACGCCAGAAATACAGGGCTCTTCCCAGTGATGCAGGGAAGCTTTAGCTATTTTTACATCCTTAGAAGCTCTACAAAAGCCTAATTCTCCACCTAATCTATTAACAAAACATTTCCTAGGACATAAATTGCATTTTTTTAACAATTTTAAAAAATATGAACTATCTAATTCTCTAGTGCCTTTATTAATCATCTTTATCTCCTTGTTTTATAATTTAAATCTTTAGAATATATAAGAACTGTACAGCGCAATATATATAATGTCAATTCTGATTTTTAGAAGTTTTTCTATAAAATAGAATACATTGAATCAAAAAAATAAAACTTATTGCACCGAAGCCAGGATAAAGGACTTTAATTAAATTTTTAAAGCCAATTTGAGAAATAGGCAAAGATATAATAAGTATTAATATGACCGCTTTTTTATAAGAAATATTAAACTTTTTCTCAAGGGTCTTGCCTACGCTATATATATTAGAAACTTCAGTTGAAAACATTTCACAAAAAATTACACAAAGCAGAAGAATCTGCATTAGTGTGCCAAAACGGTTTGTAATATATAGAAGTGGAATTTCATATTTAAAAATTTGAGGAATGTTTAATAAAAGCATCACATTAACAAAATAGCATAATATGGTTAAAACTATAGCGCCTATTATAACTCCGGGAATAAGAATACGTTTATGCTTTATTTCTTGACTTATTGGGACTAGAACACCACTACAGGATAGCATGTTATAACTGGCATAGAGCACGGCTGAAAAAAACCATTGGACAGGGACAATTTGGGTTTTATAAGAGGGGATTTGTTTTATATAGGAAGCGCTTACTATATCTTTGTAGAATACTAAATACAATACAAATATAGTTACAATGATTGTAGTAAGAGCAGGTACTATAAAGGAATTTATTGTTATTAATCCTTTGGTATCTTTAAGTAAGGTATATAAAGAGATTACAGACATAAGTAAAATTCCTACCCATTTTGAAACACCAAAATATTGATGAAGAAGCGCACCACTTCCAGCTAATATTATGGAGGCTCCACTAATTAAGAAAAAACTTGTAAAAACATCGGTAATTACACCAAAAAAACCGGGGCTTATAAGGGTTATAAGCTCAGTATAGGAGCTTAATTTATGTTTTAGGCTAATAGAAATTATAATAGAACTTATTAAAATATAGATTAAACCACATATGAGGATTCCCCAGAAGCTCATATACCCATAAGTACTGAAAAATTGAGTTATTTCCTGACCGGAAGCAAGGCCTGCACCGACTATTGTTCCGATAAATACAGCTGAAATTTGAAACATTTGACCAATTGTTTTTTTCAAAAAATCTCCCCCACAAAATTATTAAATTAATAGTCATACTTAAATAAGATGCTTGTCTTTCTAAATATATGTGCATTGTTTAATAATAAATGATGATTTTATAAATTAAAAATTTATTTAGAGGGAAACTATAATTAGCATAATGAATTTGATTTTATAAATCCTAAGTATAAAAGTAATTATAATTTCCATAATTAAATTAAAATTGGATTAAAGGGAGTGAAAAATTGAAAAAAATTTTAAGTTGTTTATTAATAGCGTGTTGTATTTTGTCTTTTACATCATGTTCAAAAAAAGAGAATAAAGAAAAGCCAAAAGTTAATGCTTTTGAAATTAAAACTGCAACTAATGTAGTTGAGAGCTATATGAATTTTATAATGAAGGAAGATTATGAAAATGGTAAAAAACTATATAGTAAGGAATTATCTGAAAAAGTTTCTAATATGCCAATTAGTGATATGAAGATAAAAGGTTATAAAGTTACAGAAAGTAATGAAGTTGGTAGAAGTGGGGTTTTTAAGGTTAGAGTTACAAGAACATCGATGGATAGCTCTCAGTCATGCCTTGATGAATATTCTATCAGAATTATTAAAGATGGGGCTGAATATAAAATAAGCGAAATAACCAATACACCACAAAATGAAGCTTTTGTGGAGGACATGGGTATTAGATTTAGAGATAAAAAAAATGTAAAAACCAATTTAATTATTGATAAAGCGGGGTTTCCTAAATATGTATATTCGAAAGATGATGGAGCGCGATTATATAAAGTAGTGGTGCCTACAAAAGAATTCAGCTCTATAAATTTTAGTTATGAAGGAGATAAACTTGCAGTTAGTACTTATAACAAAAACTCATTTATTGGTATTGTTAACATTGATCAATCTCTAGCAGTTCAGGGAAGTGCTACAAATCCAACTGAGGAGTCCCCGCAAGGTGGAGGATCGGGTGAAGTAGCTAAGGAAAAACCAATTGGAAAGGAATTAATTTCAATAGATTTATTGCTTGATTGTAAAGTAGAATTTATGACCTTCTCCTTAGATGAAAAATTTTTGCTTGTACAGTATAATAAGGAAAAAACGGGCAAATATATTAGGGTTTATAATGTAGATAATGGAGATATGATTCCTGTTAATTTTGAAAAAGACTATCCTGTAGAAAAAGTTCAAATTGTATTTTCTTCTTTTGGTGAGGATACTATGACTTATGAAGTAATGCCTAAACCAAATGTTAACAGTTCGGAAGCAGATATAATTGGTAAATGGAAACTTGATTTAAAGACTTTTACCGTAGATAAATTATAAATAATGCACTGTTCACAGACTATAAGGTATAATTGATATAGGGTTTGAATCTTCAAATAACTAACTAGTCTTACGACTAGTTAGTTTATTTAAATGGTCTTTAAATAAAGAAAGGATGATATTAGTGCAGAAAATATGGAGTGACAAAAGATATCACAGTTTAAATTATTTTTTAAGGGACAAGTTCGGTAATAAGGTTTTTAAAATTGCTTTGGACGCTGGATTTTCTTGTCCAAATAGAGATGGGACTATTAGTAGTGGAGGGTGTTTGTTTTGTAGCGAAAGGGGCTCAGGAGATTTTGCTGGGAATAGGGATTTTTCTATTACAAAGCAATTTGAAGATATAAAGGTTATGATGAATAAAAAATGGAAAACAGGGAAATACATTGCTTATTTTCAGGCTTATACAAATACTTATGCAAATATCGATGTATTAAGAGAAAAATATGAGGAGGCAGTATCACAAGAAGGAGTGGTGGCTCTTGCTATAGCTACAAGGCCTGATTGTTTAGACGATGCGGTATTAGATCTTATAGAGGAATATTCTAATAGAGTATACACATGGGTAGAACTAGGGCTTCAAACTAGTAGTGATGAAAGCGCAAAAATTATTAATCGGGGATATAAATTAGTGAGATTTGAGGAGGCTCTAAGTGAGCTTAATAAGAGAAACATTGATGTGGTGGTGCATACCATTTTTGGACTTCCTGGAGAGAGTAGGGAGGACATGCTAAAAACCATAGACTACGTGGCACATAAAAATATAAAGGGTATAAAAATGCATCTACTTCATCTTATGGAAGATACCCCTATGGTTAGCCTTTACAAACAAGAAAAGCTGAAGTTTTTGCAGCAAGATGAGTATATAGATATAATTTGTACGTCAATTACTATGCTTCCACCTAATATGGTTATTCATAGATTAACAGGCGACGCACCAAGGGAGTTACTAATAGGCCCTATGTGGAGTTTGAAAAAATGGGAAGTTTTAAATGGAATAGATAACAGATTAAAGGAATTAGATTTATATCAAGGGAAAAATTTTAAGGATTAGGTTTTGACGACATTTCAGAAGGAAAGTCTCCCACTTTTATGAGTGGGAGTTACATACAATAACAAAGAGAAACTTCAGTGGGAGTATAAATCTCCTTCTGAAGTCGTCAATGTATCTTCTGTGAAGATGTTGCAGCACCGCAGGTGATAATTTAATAAAGGGTCAGTTGTGTCTTTCTACAAATTAACTTTACAATTTTTGTGTGTTTTGCAAATAGATAAATAGCTTTTAAAGGTTTAATATATATATATAGAAACATATAGGGGGGGATATATTATGTCAAATTTATCATTAAGACACATATACAAGGTTTATACAGGGAATGTAACAGCGGTTAAAGATTTTAATCTTGAAATAAAAGATAAAGAATTTATAGTTTTTGTAGGACCATCTGGTTGTGGTAAATCAACAACTTTGAGAATGATAGCAGGTCTTGAAGAGATATCACAAGGGGAAATATATATTGGAGATAAATTAGTAAATGATGTGGCACCCAAAGATAGAGATATAGCAATGGTTTTCCAAAACTATGCATTGTACCCTCATATGACTGTATATGATAACATGGCATTTGGATTAAAATTAAGAAAAATGCCAAAGGATCAAATAAAACAAAAGGTTACTGATGTAGCTAAAACCCTTGATATAGAACATTTGCTTGATAGAAAACCAAAGGCATTGTCAGGTGGACAAAGGCAAAGAGTAGCGCTTGGACGAGCTATAGTAAGAAGTCCAAAGGTATTCTTAATGGACGAGCCACTATCGAATTTAGATGCTAAACTTAGAGTTCAAATGAGAACAGAAATAGCAAAACTCCATCATAAACTTCAAACAACTTTTGTATACGTAACGCATGATCAAACAGAAGCTATGACTATGGGGACAAGAATAGTTGTAATGAAAGATGGATTAGTGCAACAAGTAGATACTCCTCATAACATATATGAACATCCAGTTAATATGTTTGTTGCTGGGTTTATAGGAAGTCCTCAAATGAACTTTATGGAAGCTAAGGTTTTAGAAAAAGATGGTGAAGTTGTGCTTTCTTTCGATAATGAAACTATAATATTACCGAAGGATAAGGCAGAAGCTGTAAAAGAAAAAGACTATATAGGCAAAATTGTTATAATGGGAATTAGACCAGAAGATATTGATGACGGTATTGACTTTATTGAAAAAAATAAAAATTCAGTTATAGAAGCCAAAGTTGACGTTACGGAGCTTATGGGTGCGGAGACTAATATTTATTTGTCAAAAGGAAATACAAGTATTGTAGCTAGAGTAAATGGATCGTCCAAAGCTATAGTTGGAGAAAAAATTAAGATTGCTTTAGATACTAATAAAATTCATATATTTGATAAAGAAACGGAGAACACGATAATATAGGGGGAAACGTACTATGTACAATTTTACTGAATTCCTGAAGGATTTAAGTCACTCTTCAAACATACCATTTGATATAGTTACCGAAGATGGGATTGCTTTATATATTAGTGACTTAAATATTGAAAATTCAAATATAACTAACTTTACTATTATGCTTGGACGAGTTAAAGGCATAATAAGTTTAGAGAAGAAGTATGAAAATTGTACATTCTTACTTAAATATGTTATTGAAAATAAATATACCCAGCATTTTTTAACTAAAGAACAAGCAGTTATTGATATTTTAGAGAATAGAGAAATTTCTATTGATAATATTAATTACAATTTACCTTTTCTCAAAAATGGGTGTTATATCATATTAATAAGTTCAGATGGAAGTAATTATGAATCTCTCAACATAATAAAACAAATATATGATAAAGAACCAGTTGTAAGTTTAATATATAATGATAGTATTATTGTAATTGGTGACTTTGCTGAAATACAAGAACATACAGAAAGTATAAAGGAATCCATATCATCAGATTTGTATTGTAAATGTTATCTAAGTTATGGAGATAGAGCTTATGATATAAACGAGTTTAAAAAAGCTTATAATGATGCTGTTCAATGTATGCAGCTAGGGAAAAAATTTGATATAAAAGATCATATATTTAGTTATAATAAAATGTTGTTTGAGAAAATCGTCTATAACATAGACATAAAAATTAAGCAGGAACTTTTATATATGTTAAAAGACAAATTCGATGCTTTCGATAGTGAAATGATATCAACTATTGAGCAATTTGTAAATTGTGGTCTTAATATTAGTGATGCTGCTAGGAAACTATATGTTCATAGGAATACCCTGATCTATAGATTGGATAAGATTAAGAAAGAAACAAATTTTGATATTAGGAACTTTAAAGATGCATCTGTATTTCTTATAGCCTTTTTAATATGGAAAGAAAATAAGGAATAGGGCATGGGGAATTTTTTTCTTAGAGTATGCTATAACGAAAAGTATATATTACTGGAATGCGTTCACATCGCTAAGTACTTCTAAAATTTATTTTATTTGCATATGCTAAAAATAAAATAAATTGTGAATTACTAAGGCTTGTTCAAACGCATTCTGCGTAATATATACTTTCGTTAGCATTTTCTAAGAAAAAAGAGCTTATCTCAAAAAGAGCAAAAGCGCTGTAATTATAAGTTTTAAAAGAAAGATTAAATTATCATATAAAGACTTCAGAAGGAGATTTATACTCCACTGAAGTTTTCTTTTTTTGCTATGGTAAATAGTGGTATAATGTTTGTAGCAGTTTGGTGGGAATAAAAGCTAATTATTTAAAAATAGTTTATTGAAGGGGGAGATTTTATGGACACAAATTTGACTAAAATTAAAAATGAAATATTAGCATTCTTATTAGCTACTTTTTCAATTACATTTGGTATGGGTCTAATAATGTTTTTTGTTTATAAACATATTGATGCGAGTGGTGTCCAAGCATTTGCTATAGTACAGATGCTTTATCCTGCGTTAGCGGCTATTGGGATAAGAATTTATTATGAAAAAAATAGTATTTCTAAGGGATTGATGGATTTCTTTACGTTCTATATTATTTTTAGTGTTTTATGTATCATTATTTTAGTTGTTGGAGTTTTTGCTTTTCCGGGACATGTATCAATTGTTATAAATACACTAGTAATTATAGCTAGTATATTTGCTTTTACTATAATAATGATTAACAAAGATAATCGTTTTGAAAAAATTAGTATGGTTTTTAAAAAGAACTTTAAGACTGTTATACTATTAGGTTTATTGTATATTGTACTTAAATTAATTATAGTTATGTTTGGTGGACTTGTTGATGGTAATTTATCTGAAATACTAAAAAAGACTATGATGCGTATTGCTTTACTTACTATTATTGTACCAATTGGTGTTGTTTCATCTTTTATAATATTTTTTGGAGAAGAACTGGGATGGAGAGAATACTTACAGCCAAAACTTCAAGTTTTATTTGGTAAAAAACTTGGCGTTATTATATTAGGATTTATATGGGGAATATGGCATTTACCACTTTGCTTTATGTTATATAGCCCATCAACCCCTATTTACTGTGTAATATCTCATATTTTCTATTGTATTCTTCTTGGTATTTTCCTTGGGTTTGTCTATATGAAAACTAGAAACATTTGGTCAGTTATAATTATTCATTTAATTAATAATAGTATGATTATTAATGAGAGTAGTGCCTATGACACAGTAATAACAGCAAAATATTTAGTATTAGGTTTAATATTTTGTGCTATTGTATTCCTACCATTTCTATTTACTAAAGAGTATAAGGGTAAGATGAGTGAGGGATAACGATTAAATCTAGGTATTCTAAAACATTAAGTTGATTAAGAGTAGGGGGGTAAAACATAAATGGATGTAATAAAAAAATTTTGCGTCATAAATAGCTTTACATATAATGGACGAGGTGGGAATGCCGCAGCTGTATTTATTCATCAAGGTGAGTTAGAAGATTATGTTATGCAAAATATTGCTCGTCAACTTAATTTAGTCGAAACGGTGTATATTACCGAAAGTGATGAAGATGGAATAGATTTTGATATTAGATATTTTACTCCAGATAATGAAGTCAAAATTGCAGGTCACCCTACGGTAGCTGCATTTATTGCACTTGAAAAAGCAGGAAAATTAAGTCCAATAATAAAAGAAAAATATTTAATCAAGACAAAAGATGGAATAAAAGAAGTTAATATTGAAGAGCAGTATAATGACATGGTTGTTAAATTGAAACAAGAAACTGTTGAATTTGGACTAATTATTGAGGAAAAGTATAAAATAGCTAAAGTTTTAGGAATTAATGATGATGACATAATGGATAATTTACCACTACAATGTATAAATACTGGATTAGGCCACTTAGTTGTACCAATAAAATCTTTAGATGGATTAATGAATGTTAAAAGGAACATAAGTCAATTAAAAGATCTATGTGATTTTATTGGTGTAAGAGAGGTGCAAGTGTTTTGTTTTGAAACTAAAGATGACGCATTTAATATTCATACAAGAAATATATGTGCAAGAGAGGGGATTGAAGATCCGGCATGCGGTATTGGAAATGCAGCATTAGGTGCGTATTTGTTAAAGAATCATTATACTGATAGAAGAAGTATATCAATAAAAGCTGAACAGGGATATATAGTAAAAGTTCCGTGTGCAATTGATATATATGCCTATAGAGAGAATGATGATATTATGGTGAGAGTTGGAGGTACAGGTAAAGTAATAATTAAAGGTGATTTTATTGTAAGTAATATCTAAGTTATTGAGATAGAACTTGTGATTATAAAAGCATATAATTGCATGGGAAACAATGGTGATATATTTATAGCGGTTGCTTCAAGGTTGTTTAAAAGTATGTATCAATTAAGAAAAATAATGTTATGTAAAAAAGCGATATAATTCACTGGAATATAAATAATAATCTTTATAAAAAACGTTGCGGAGGTTATAAATGGAAAATAAAAGAACGAAACAAGAGTTATTAACAACTTGCTTATTGATAGTGTATTTGCTCATATTAACTTGGATTATAGTATTTAAAATGCAATTTTCAATTCAGGAATTAGACCGTTTCCATGGCATTAACTTAATTCCATTTCATGAATCGGTAATAGTGAATAACAAGATTGAATTTTCAGAAATATATAAAAACATAATTGTATTTATTCCTTTTGGACTTTACGTTAGTATGTTGAAAAGCAACTGGTCTTTCTTAAAAAAAGTTGCTCCGATAGCAAGTGTGAGTTTATTCTATGAGGTATTGCAGTTTATATTTGAAATAGGTGCGACTGATATAACTGACCTTATAGGAAATACTCTTGGAGGAATTATTGGAATTGTAATTTATCTTGTTCTTCGTAGATTATTCAAAACAGATTTTAAAACAAATAAAATTCTTAATATTATTGCATTAATCGGGACAATTTGTGTGGTTATATTGTTAGCACTATTAGTTATATAATCCTAAACTGTTATATAAAATAGTAATATGTACTATAATTATATTAGCGACACATAAGACAAAAAGAATTATTAGGGGAGGAAAAACATATGAAAATAGATATGATAATTTCTGCGGATGATATAAAAAAAGAGAAAATAGCAAATAAAACAGTGGTAGTAATAGATATGCTTAGGGCAACTAGTGTAATAACTACTGCGATGAACAACGGATGCAAAGGCGTAATTCCTGTTTTAACAGTTGACGCGGCAGCTGAGATTGTGAGAAATAGCAAAGAAGAGTTTATGCTTGGTGGAGAGAGGAACGCATTGAAAATAGAAGGATTTCACTATTCAAATTCTCCATTAGAATACACTAGAGACACTATAGAAGGCAAAACTCTTGTTATGACTACAACTAATGGTACTAAAGCTATAAAAGGCTGCGTGGGTGCAAGCAACATCTTAATAGGGGCAATGATTAATGCTAAGGCTACTGCAAATAGAATAGTATCTTTAAATAATGATGTAGTAATAGTCAATGCTGGAACTTACGGTGAATTTTCTATAGATGATTTTTTATGCAGTGGGTACATAATTGATTGTGTGTTAAAAGAAATAGAAGTAGAACTTTCGGATATTGCTGTAACTTCACATTATATTTATAAGAATAATGAAGATATTCATGGTTTTATAAAATATGCAAGTCATTATAAAAGGATCACACAGTTAGGATTAGAAGCAGATTTAGAATACTGTTGCAAAAAAGATATTATAGATATTGTTCCAGAATATAAGGATGGGATTATAGTTTAAGAAAATGTTATCAAGAATTTAGGGGGCAATTGGTTGGTGAAAAATAGTTATAAAATTGTGATTTTTAGTTTATTGGTAGTTATGTTAGTTGGATATATTCTAATCAATAAAATTACTGCTAAAAAAAATGAGCCATGTGAATCATCACAAGATAAACTAATTATATCTGCTTTTTCCATGGATAATAAAGGTAGTATATTATCGTTGGATGTTAAAAGTAAAATTGAGAAATATCTTATAACTGATAGACAGGTATGTATTACTGGTGATTTATATAAGGATAGTTCTAAAATAGTCTATGTAGATGCTTTAAATGATTATGATCCTTGGCAAATTTATTTGCATAATTTAAAGGATAATAAAAATTTCCAAGTTACAGATAATAAGTCTGGAAAAGCTCATCCCAGAGTTTCGGATGATAATTCAATATTTTTTTTAAATGCTCCTCATGGAATAGTTAAGGTTGCTAAAATAAAAATTGAAACAAAATCATATGACATAATTGACAATACTGATTCAGATAGAGAAGTAGATACTTTTAGCATTAAACATAATAATTTGCTTATATCAACCTGTTCGAATAGCTTAAGATTAAATAGTTGGAAAAAAAATGAAGGACAACTAAAACCATTGATTCATACTATTTTTAAAGTAAATTCAAATGGAAATAAATTAAGCAAAATTGCTACGATAAAAGCTTCACTAGTAGATTCGCTTTCATATAATTCTAATTATAAAAAGGTTCTTATCGGTGGTTCTGATATAAATGAAAATCCTGGGGTTGGTATATATGAGTTGTCTTTAGATACAGGGCATTTAACTACTATATTAACAGATAGCACTTTAGCGAATGATAACAATTCAATTGTAAGTAAAATTGCATATCCTGCTTTAGTAGAAATGTCCAAAGATGACAGCCTTGTATATTTTACAGGAGTGCCTAAAAATAACAAAGAAGTAATGATAAGTGAAATACTCTGCTATCCAACGGCTATATTTAGTTATAATATAAATTCCAAAGAGTTAAAAAACATATTTAATCCTAAAGTTTCAAGTTTTATTTTTGATATGAATATTAAATATTAGTATGGATTTCTCCATAGTGACCTTGCACCAGGGTGCCTTGCACCAGGGTGCCTTGCACCAGGGTGCTTTGCAATAAGAAGAGCAGAAAAGATTAGAATTTCTTAATGAAATTTCATGTTTCAAGCTCATATTGCAAGCCACACAGGAGAAAGTTCATAGGGCAAACTCTTATTTTTTTAAACTACTTGGAATATGTAGAATTTCAAGTAGTAGGATTCATCAGAATTCCATAGTATTGGATGGTCTGATGCTTGAGTTCTAAACTCAACTTGTCTAAGTGTTCTTTTAGCATCTAATGCTGCATCGGCTATTGTATCTCTAAATATATCAGGGTACATAAAATGAGAGCAAGAGCAAGTTACAAAATATCCGCCCGGTTTAACCAATTTAATACCACGTAGGTTAATTTCCTTATATCCGCGTGTTGCGCCGTCTATAGTAGAACGTGACTTTGAAAAGGCTGGGGGATCAAGTATTACTACGTCATATTGTCTTTTTTCTCTTGACCATTCTCTTAATACATCAAAGGCATTATGGCATTCAAATTTAACAGTACCTGAAAGTCCGTTAAGCTCTGCATTTTTTCTGCAACAATCTACTGCATATTCAGAAATATCTACTCCAAGTACACTTTTAGCCCCAGCTATACCTGCATTAAGCGCAAAGGAACCTGTGTGGGTAAAACAATCCAAAACATCAGCATCTTTGCATAATCTGTGGATAGCTGCTCTGTTTTCCTTTTGATCTAGGAAAAATCCGGTTTTTTGACCATTTGCAATATCTACATAATACTTAACTCCATTTTCAATAATTTCTATATCGGTATCGAAGGGTTCGGTTAAGAATCCTGTTGTTTTCTCCATTCCTTCAAGCTCGCGAACTCTAGCGTCACTTCTTTCATAGACACCCTTTGCACTGTATTCCTGCATTAGTAACTTAACAACTATATCTTTATATTTGTCGATTCCTAGTGCTAAAGATTGAATAACATAATAGTCTTCATACTTATCTATAATCATTCCAGGTACAAAATCTGCTTCTCCAAACAAGAATCTACAGCTAGAAGTATCTATAACGGTTTGTCTATATTTCCATGCAGCGGCAAGTTTTTTTCTGAAAAACTCTTCATCTATTTCTTCGTGAATATCTCTTGTCATTATTCTTATGGCAATTTTAGAAACGTCATTTATGAAACCTTTCCCTATAAACTCCTGTCTAAAATTGTACACCTCAATTATATCTCCATTTTCATATTCACCATCAAAGTTTTCGATTTCATTTGCATATATCCAAAGGTGTCCATTTTCTGAATTTCTGCCTTTACCTTTATATAAGTAAAATTTGCAAGCCATTTTAAATTCCTCCTGTGTTATTTAAGGAGACATAACAATTTATAATTATTATGTCTCTTATATTTTTTATAGTTAAAACAATCTTTAATAAAATATTAAGCTATTTATCTATAGTAGTATACCACACTGAATTAATTTGTAATATAAGATCCGGTAAGTTGTATAATGAAATGACCGAAGAGTAACAAAAAATAAAGACTCAAGAGAAATACTCTTGTATAATGTTAAGTGACTAAACCAACATATACGGGAGGATTTCAAATGAGTCAATTAGATTTTATCACACAGAGCAGAAAAGGTAAACACATAACATACGAGGAACGCATAAAGTTAGAAGCTTTACACAAAATGGGACTTAATTCAACTCGTATTGCGGAGCAAATAGGTGGGCGTTCAGAACGTACAATAAGGCGTGAAATTGCTAAAGGAATTGTAGAACTATTGAATAGTGACTTAACCACTCGCATGGAATATAGCGCAGAAATTGGGCAGTCAGAGCATGACAAACAAGGTACCGCTAAAGGTCCTGCATTAAAAATAGGAAAAGATCATAAATTGGTGAAGTACTTAGAAAAAGCTATTGGTATAGATGGCGAATCTCCGTATGCAGCTATTCAAAATATCACAAATAAAGATCTACAATTTGAAACAACTATTTGCTTCAAAACTGTGTATAACTATTTGGATAATAATTTGTTTTTAAATATAAGTAACAAAGATCTGCCTGTTAAAAAGAATGCTAAAAAGAGAAACTATAAAAAAATAAGATCAGCGTATAACAATACCAAAGGAACTAGCATATCGGAGAGACCTGCAGCGGTAGCTGCACGTGATGAGATAGGCCACTGGGAAATGGACACTGTAGTTGGCAAACAGGGTACAAAAACTGTCTTGATGGTGTTAAGTGAAAGAGTAACTCGTAAGGAGTTAGTCTTTAAAATACCATCTAAATCACAGGCGGCTGTCGTGAAAGAATTGGACAAATTGGAGCGTAAAATGGGAATGTTATTCTCGAAAACATTTAAAACAATCACCTGTGATAACGGCTGTGAGAACCTTGATTTCGAGGGTATTGAGAACTCAGTAAGAAATAAACGAAAGAGAACTAAAGTGTATTATGCTCACCCATATAGTTCATGGGAGCGAGGCACAAACGAAAATATCAATAAAATGATACGACGATTTATCCCAAAAGGTGTGGATATTTCAGCATTCTCTAAAAAACAAATTATGCGAATACAGCACTGGATCAACAATTATCCAAGAAGGATTTTCAACGGTTTATCTGCCAATATGATGGAACAGAAAACCATTACAACTTAACATTATATTTTTCTTGAAAATTTCGGACATTTTATATTGCAATCTACAGTAATATAAGATCCATAAAATTGTTTTGACATAAAGACAATTATAAATTACACTAGTATATGTGTCATTTTTCAATGCACACTCGAATTAAGCATATTTAGATAAAATTGGACGTATTTTCTTTGCATGGGAATCTATATACAACATCTAATTATTAAGAACAAATAGATATATAACTAGAAATAGTTTTAAAATTATAAATATATAAAATCATACTATAGTAAGGAGAAATACAAATGAGTAGATTGGTAGTAAAAAATATGAGCCATGGATTTGGTGATAGAGTAATATTTGAAGATGTATCTTTTAGATTACTTAAAGGGGAGCACATAGCACTTATAGGTGCTAACGGAGAGGGTAAATCAACATTTATGAATATTATTACAGGTTCGCTTATGCCAGATGAGGGCGATGTTGAATGGTCAAGTAGCGTAAGAGTGGGATACATGGATCAGCATACGGTTTTGGAAAAGGGAAGAACTATTAGAGAAGTTTTAAGGGATGCTTTTAAATATCTTTTTGACTTAGAAGATGAAATGCTTAGTGTAACAGAAAAAATGGGCGAGGCATCACCTGAGGAACTAGAAAAGTTACTAGATAGAATGGGAACAATACAAGATCAGCTCGATAATAATGGATTTTATGGTATTGATTCTAAGATAGATGAGGTAGCTGTAGGAATTGGACTTAAAGATGTTGGCCTTGAAAATGATGTTGCAGATTTAAGCGGAGGACAAAGGACGAAAATTCTTCTTGCAAAACTTTTATTAGAAGCTCCAGATGTTCTACTACTGGATGAGCCTACTAACTTTTTGGATGAGCAGCATGTAGAGTGGCTTAAGAGATATCTTCAAAATTATGAAAATGCATTTATCTTAATATCTCATGATATTGAATTTCTAGACGGCGTAATTAATATAATATATCATGTGGAAAATAAAAAACTAACTAGATATATAGGTTCATATAACGAATTTTTGAGAGTTCATGATGCTAAAAAGAAGCAAATGGAAGCTGATTATGAAAGACAACAAAAAGAAATTACCAAACTAGAGATTTTTGTTGCTAAAAATAAATCAAGGGCATCTACAAGTGGTATGGCAAAATCAAGACAAAAGAAATTAGATAAAATTGATAAAATGGAAATTACAAAAGATAAACCAAAGCCGCAATTTGATTTTAAATCTGCAAGAGCTTCAGGGAAGATATTATTTAAAACTGTGGATTTAGTTACTGGATATGATAGTCCATTATCCAAACCATTAAATTTATATATGGAAAGAGGACAAAAGATTGCTTTAGTTGGGGCTAATGGTGTTGGAAAAACAACATTGTTGAAGAGTCTTATGGGTGATATAAAAGCTGTTTCAGGGCATACAAACGTAGGAGATTATCAATATATAGGATACTATGAGCAAGAAATAAAGAGAGTCAACCGAAATAATTGTATTGAAGAATTTTGGCAAGAATTCCCTAGCTTCACTCAGGGTCAGGTAAGATCTGCGCTTGCTAAGTGTGGACTTACTACAAAGCATATTGAAAGTAGAATTACTGTGCTTAGTGGTGGAGAGCAAGCAAAGGTAAGACTTGCGAAACTCCTAAACAGGGAAACTAATATATTGATCTTAGATGAGCCTACCAATCATTTAGATGTAGATGCTAAAGAAGAGCTCAAGAGGGCCCTAAAAGAATATACAGGAAGTATACTTATAGTTTGTCATGAACCAGAATTCTATCAAGACGTAGTAACAGATGTATGGAACTGTGAAGAATGGACAACTAAAATCGTATAATTTACAACAAAAAGAGCTAGAATAATTTCTAGCTCTTTTTATATATATCACTTTTTTAAAACTTCTAATCCTAGGTCTAGAATATTTGCAAATAATGATAATGTATTAGTATTTGGAATAACATTATTTTTAACATCTAATAATTTTCCAAGCCCATAACCCGTGCATATGCTAACAGTAGGAAAATCAATTTCACCGAGGTTACAAATAATATCACTTTCGTTTAATTTTATTTTAGTTGTTTCATCAATAGGTTCTAGTATGATATAAAGCCTTGTAGAAGGGTTGTATCTTAGAACTTTTAAAGTATCACTTATTAGTATCTCTTTAGGTTTAGTGTTAATATCATACTTTGAAGTAGTTGAAGCAATGTTATTTATAACAAAGTAATAAATATTTCGTTTGTAGTTTACCTTATTTTTAAATTCTTGTAATCTTTCTAAATTCAACTCTATATCTACTGAGATTTCATCATTTTCTAAATTGTTAAAGCTTTCTTTTATGTAAGTTAATTCTTCTTTTCCATCAAGTTCTCTAGCTAGGATATCCATACAGTTATCATAAATATCTTGAAATGAACTAAATGGTAAGGAATATTTTATATTATCTAAGACAAGGTAGACTTTGAATTTAGCAGATTTATTACTACTTTTAGATGAATAATTAACTTCAACTAATAAGAGTTCATGGAGTAGCTCTGTATCAAGTGTTATTTTCTGAATTCCTTTACTAAATTGTAGAATGTAATTCTCATTAGTAGATAAGCTTTGTGTATGTTGATTTATTATATAAGTACTTTTAAAACCAGCTTCAGTAATTTCACCAACTCTCAATGAACTTTTTATTGAAAGTTTTTTTAAATTTATATATGGTCTATTTGTACATAGGTTGCTTTTAGATATTATTCTCATATTAAACCCCTTTAGTTCTAACAAGATTGTTAGTTTGATTTATAAATTATAACATAATTAGCATTCTGAAAATGAAAAAACTAATTACTGATGGAAATAAAGATTAATTTTAAAAGGCATATATTTTATGGATATATGCCTTTTGTTTTTTAAGTAGGAATCTCCTCTTGGTGACTAACAGTGTCGTCCAGGGTAATTATGTTATCTTTTTTTATCCATCCTTTATTATTAATGTTGGTCTGAGAGTTTATAGATACTTCATACCATGAAATATCAAAAATATCAGCGGAATCTTGAATCTCTACGGTCGTACTTTTAACTATATTAGATAGAACAGGTGAAATTTCAATAGGACTTAAATACAAACTACAACTCTCTTTTATAGTTCCGCTTTTAAAAAGAGGTAGTTTGTATTTTATTACAATAGGACCCTCAGCACAACGTGAAGTTTCAATTTTTGATTTGAGTTCTCTATTTTGCCTAGAGATAACCTTTAGCTGGGTTTTTTGAGTTGATAATTTTTGGTCCATAATATAACAATAAATACCAAAGCATATCAAAAGAATAGAAAAAAGAAAAATGAGCAATAGTATCTCTCCTTGTAAATTACTTCTTTTAGATAATGATATATTAATATGATAGAGTTTAATCGGCAAGTTTGTGCATATGTTAAATAGTTATATTTATTCTTAGTATATTCTATTCGATAGAAAACAAAAACATTCACAAAAAAACTCATGTATACACATGAGTCTTAAATCGCTGTAGTTAACTCGTTATATCCTATTATATACATATCTGCATGATTAACAATATCGTCCCTTTGTTCTTTGGAGAAATCATCATAGACACCGACTACTCTCATTCCGGCGGATTTTGCACCTTTAACTGCAGGAAGTATATCTTCAAATACAATGCATTCCTCTGGGATTACGCCTAATTTTTCAGCGGCAAGTAAATATACATCGGGAAAGTCTTTCCCGCGAGATACTTCATCAGTTAGAGTTATGCAGTCAAAATAATGGTATATATTATTAGCATGTAGTGCAGCTTCTAACAAAAATTTACTATTACTTGTAGCGAGACCGATTTTTATATTCAGGGTTTTAAGTAAAGATAAAAACTCAACTACACCGGGCTTTAGTTTTACATTATTAAGATACTCCTCATGGGCATAATCGTTCCATTCATTTTTAATTTCGTCTATAGTATCTAATATACCGAAATTATTTTTAAAATATGCCGCAGTCTCATTGAAGCTAAGGTGCTCTATTTGGGTTTTTAGATTTTTAGGTAAATCTATATTTCTGCTTCTAAAATAATTTTTATCTATTCTATCCCAAACCCACATAGAGTCTATTAGGGTTCCGTCTAAATCGAAAATTGCAGCTTTAATATTTTTTAGCATTTAATCACCTCTTATATAAGTATAACAGGTCGAAATGTAATTAAATACTAGGATTTAAAATTAAAAAAATCTGTAAGTAAGAAAAGAACAAGTACTTCCGATAAAAATACCCATAATAACATCGGTAGGATAATGAACGCCTATGTAAATTCTAGAAATTCCTACACAACAAGCTATGGGTATAGTTATAAACCCAAATATAGGGAAATATAAAGCTATTATTATAGCTAATGAAAATGCACCAGTAGTATGACCTGACGGAAAGGAGTATTTATCTATGCCTATTTTTTTTATGTTCAAGTTTGGAACTGTTATAAAAGGTCTTAATCTAGTAACGCTTACTTTGAGAATCTTACCAATGCCAGTGCTGATTGTTATAGAAATCATAGCTTTAATAGCTATGGTGTGAACAATAGTACTATTAAATAGAAAAGCAAGGGTACAGAATATAAACATAAAAGAAAAAGAACCTAAGTAAGTCATAATTGGCATTATAATATCTAAAAACCTACACTTCCAAGAATTATTTATAATTCTAAGCAGGCTAATATCTTTATCGCTTATATATTCAAGTAATCCTTTCATAAAACCCCCCTTTGAATGCAAAAAAATATATTAATTACTGAGTATTATACCATATTTTAATTTGCATTTATATTGCAAAATATTATCTAAAATTCTCTGTTGAATATTTTGGTTTTGTTTTTATCTTTAAAATCATCAACAGTATTAATTCCAATTCTACTTAGAATTTCGTTCATACAATCACTATCTAAGGAAGTTTTAATTTTTGAACTTTCTGCAAACTTATCCACTCTACGTTTTCCGCAGCTTGCGTCAATCAAAGCTTTAGGCCCTCCAACACAACCACCAACACAACCCATACCTTCTATAAAATTTGCATTAACCTCTACATTTTGAGCTTTAGTAAGTAGTTTTTTACATTCTTTTACACCGTTTCCTTGAATAGCATTTAATAAATGATATTTTTCAGGAAATAATTTTTCTATAACGTCTCCAATTGCTATAGATACTCCTCCTGTCCTAGCGTAAAGCCTGCCGCCTCTGGAAGCATACTCACTGGATACAGCTTGTGGAAGTTTTTCTGGGTTGATGTTTAATATATCAAAAATATCCTTAAGTTCTGAGAATGTAAGAACAAAATCAATATCACCTAAAAGGTCTTTTTCCTTAGCTTCACCCTTTTTTGCAATGCAGGGACCTATAAAGACTACTTTGCAGTTAGGGTTTAATTTCTTCAAAATTCTACCGCAGGCAATCATAGGAGATACAGAGGGAGATACATACTTCACTAAATCGTGGTAAATCTTTTTTACCATCCCTACCCACATAGGACAACAGCAGGAGGTGATCATTAAATCTTCTTTTGTTTTAATGTGCTCATCAAATTCTACGGATTCTTTCAATGTAAGCATATCCGCAAAAAAAGCAACTTCAACCATATCTGTAAACCCCATTTTTTTAAAAGCGGTTCTAAGATTATTTATATTAACATTTTCTCCAAATTGACCAGTAATGGCAGGGGCTACAGCTGCTATTACTTTCGAATCTCCTCTTAATAAATTTAAAAGAGGAATAAACTCTACCTTGTCCATTAAGGCACCATTCGGACATGCTTCTACGCAAAAACCACAGTCTGTGCATTTATCATTGTCAATATAAGTAGTATTACTTTTATTATCTATTAATATGGCATCAAAAGGGCAGGAAGCTTGACATTTTGTCTTTCCAGGCTTATCTGTACAATCCATAGTGCAGCCTTTGATTTTATTTACAATTTTATAATTTGATTCATAAGAAAGGATAGCTTTATTTAAATCATCTATGTAATTATGAGAAAAGTCTACTTCAACTCCGCAAAGTGAGGAAATTACGGAGCTTAACTCAGTTTTATTAATATTATCCTTAGACAGTAATTCCTGTACTTTGTTTTCAAAATTATCTTCATAATAGGATTTGGCTAGGGATTTAAAAATTTCATTATACATTTTATTCAAAATAATCACTCCTAAGTTGTTATTAGATATGTAATGACTTTAGCATATTATCTACAAAAAATAATAAAATAGTAGGCTATTATCTATTTTGTCAAAAATGACGAGTTTTATACATACTAACGAATAAAAATTTATAATAAAAAAAGAGTTGTCATTAGACAACTCTTTTTGGTCGGGGTGACAGGGATTGAACCTGCGACCTCATGGTCCCAAACCACGCGCGCTCCCAGCTGCGCTACACCCCGAAGACAACTTAATTATACAAAACAAATGCATAAATGTCAACAAAATTGGTAAATATTTTTGAAAATATAAAACATGAAATATGTAAGTTATAAATTCTACTTGCTGACAACACTAGTTATTATATAAAACAAATGCATAAATGTCAACAGTTTATTTTTGTTTTATATAACTGGATCTTGCCACAATTTTCTGAAAACATTATTGCATTTAAAATTTTTATAGATTACAATTAAGTTCAAATTGTAATCTATAAAAATTAATAATCTCACATAAATAGAGGTGCAGATAAAGAGGTAATTTTTAAGTGATAAGGATATATATGAGTTAGGGGGACCGGAATGTATAAATATATAATACAAGGCTTACTCTTAGGTTTCGCATACGTAGCACCCATTGGTACACAAAACATATTTGTAATAAATACGGCTATACGCAAAAGTAGACTAAGGGCATATCAAGTTGCATTTATTACTATATTTTTTGATATATCACTTGCGCTTTCATGCTTTTTAGGTGTAGGGGCGCTTATGGAAAGGTTTAAACTTTTAAAGATACTTATTCTTTTACTAGGTAGTGTAGCAGTAATCTACATTGGAGTAGGTCTCGTCAGGCAAGTTCCAGAAGTTGAATCGGGAGAAACTGTGGATGTGAATAAATCATTTATAAAAATAGTATGGACATGTTTTGCAGTAACCTGGCTAAATCCCCAGGCTCTAGTTGATGGTTCCTTATTATTGGGTGGGATGAGAGCTTCACTTCCAGTAAACATGTCAAGCTACTTTATTATAGGAGTATGCTTAGCGTCCTTCATTTGGTTTACCTCATTAGCAACTATTATTTCGCTATTTAAAGGGAAGTTTAACATTAAAGTTATTAAAATAATAAACTTAGTATGTGGTATAGTCATAATATTATATGGATTTAAATTAGCATATTCTTTTGTTAAATTAATTATTTAGGGAATGTGTAAAAGAAGAGAGCGGCTTTTAGGATGATATAAAAACAATATTATCCTAAAAGCTGCTTTATATTTATTTATTTATTTATTTTTGCCATTTTTTTCTTTATCACCGGCGCCTCTAGTAGGTACAGTAGACATAACAAAACCTACAAGGATTGATAATAAGGCAGGAGCTAGTATGTTAATATATACTATATATCGTGTTTTGTATAAAACTAGAGCTATGAGAGATGTTACTAGTGCGGTAGATACAAAAATAATAATTACGAATTTTGCGAAAGAACTCATGAATTTCTCATACAATCGGTGACGAGTTGGCCCACTTATAATACTTCTAAATAGAAAATATGAAGCAAAGATTATTACGACATCTACTATAGCTGAAACTAGAAAATTTTTCATTATATATACCTCCAAAACATTTTTTCATATCTAGTGTTACCAAAGACTAATGTTTATACGCAATATAATTATAAATATTGAAATTTAAATATGAGTGTTTACATTAGTAGATAATTTTGGTAGTACAAAATTTAGTTGCTTTAAAATGTAAAAAAATGAAAAATACAATGAGGGATATTATGTTGAAAATTACAGAAATAGTTTTTTGAAATATATAGATGGTTTTAGGATTATTAGATAAAGGTAATATTGTGACCGGTAGAGAATATATAATTGATAAAGATACTTATGGAATAGCCTAATACTAATATCTTTTATTGGAGGTGCCATATGATTTATGAAAAAAGCAATTTGAAAATAATAGGCGATTTCGCAGTAAAGGAAATACAAAAGGATGAATATAACGTTGATTTAATAATCGAAGTGGAGTATCGGTGCGTAAATTTATATTTTGAAAATCTGCCTAAGTACATAAAGTCTAGAATACAATTTCCATCTGTTAAAAGTATATTTATTAGATTTTGTAATATAGAAGATAATAATATATGTACAGTGCATTTTTTAAGTGATAGTGGAATCCATTCCACTATGGCAAATTTTGAAATAGATTATAGTGAAATATATATTGAAGTAACAGATAAAGAATTTTTCGTGGAGCTGAAAATACACAAATAGTATCTTAGGAGGGAAGCAATTGAAAGAAATTAAATTTAGTAGAGTAACAAAAAAAATGGCTATGAAGCAAGGTGCATTCAGCATTTTAATGAGCTTTGCATTATTAATAGGAGTCATAGGATCATTTGTTCGTGGAAGAACCGGAATTGCGGGAATATTTCTAATGGTGACATTTGTATCTATAGGATTTTCAATATCTTTTATTATAAAACTTAGAAAACTAGAAAATTTAAATTATTTAAAATTTGAAAAGGATAGATTTGAACTTAATAGTAACTTTGCGTCAAAGGGGAAGACTATTATGTTTAATGATATAAGTAAGGTTGCAATAACAAAAAAATATATTGCAATAAAAGTAGGTAAAAAGCCATATAATATCCTTCTTCAACATATTGAACCTGAAAGCGTTAAGGTAGTAGAACAGCTTTTCATGAGATATAATAGAAAGTAAAAAAGCTCATATCCTTATTTTAGTATAAGGATATGAGCTTTAATTTTTTTAATTTATGCAGATTAAATAAGCCCCTCCATAACAATGACCGATTTACCCCCAACCTTTACTGTTAAGTTTTCTTTGCTTCCTTCTAATCTTACGATTATTTTACTAGGTCTATTCATATAGTAGCCTTGTTCACAGATTATAGTTATATTATCTTCAAATTTAAGCACATCATTTTTTACTAGATAGGCACCAAGTGCCCCATTAGAAGTTCCTGTGGCAGATTCTTCATTTATGCCAGCAGCGGGACCAAAGTTTCTACAAGATAGAGTGGAGGAGTCTTCTTCAGTTTCAAGCGTAAAGGCATGTACCCCAATAATATTTAGATTATTACTATATTCAGTTAATCTGGTATAGTTTGGATTTAGGGATTTTAATGCAGACAAACTTTTGACCGGAAGCATAATGTCTGTAAGGCCGGTAGATACAGCTTGAGGAATGAGGCTATACCCGGATATTCCTATGTCACGTGCATTGATACCCATGATTTGTGCAAGTTCATATGTATTTGCAACATCAAAAACAAATTTGGGTTTAGCTTGAGTCATCATTACACTATCGATTTTATTATCTTTAAAATAAAGTTCAACTGGTAAAATACCGGCCTTTGTTTTTTGTTTTACAATTTTAACATTATCAGTTCCAGTAATAATACCTTTTGAAGCTAAAGAAAAAAAAGAACCAATTGTAGCATGACCACATAAGTCTACTTCTTGGGTAGGTGTAAAAAATCTTACCTCATAATCTGCTTCCTCATCTTTCATAGGAAAAACAAAGGCAGTTTCCGATAAATTCATTTCTCGGGCGATATTTAACATATCGGTATAATTTAATCCAATAGCGTTAGGTACTACACCGGCTGGATTACCACCGAAGGGCAGATCTGAGAAGGCATTTACTTGGTAAATAACTTTTTTCATAAAGAACACATTCCTTTCTAAGGTTAATTTTAAATAAATTTTCAGGATTACACTCCTAATATAGTGGTTGTAGACAAACACATAAATAAAAAATAAGCCTACATCTGAAAGACGTAGACTTAAGCCTTAAGTATTATGGATTATTTTATAATTTCATAAAAATACTTTAGATAAATATAAACAATTATTTTAGGTACATTTCTCCTATTTTAACGATGTCTCCTGCACCCATTGTAAGAAGAATATCTCCTTCTTTTAAATTATTGTTAAGATGATCAACAATTTCATCAAAGCTATGAAGATTTATGCAATTTACACCTTTCTCTCTTATTCTATCTCCAAGCATACTTGAACTTATTACTCCAGTATCTTTTTCCCTGGCAGCATAAATATCTGCTAGTATTAAATTATCCATATCATAAAAAGAATCTGAAAAATCTTCAAATAAGCTTAATGTTCTTGAATAAGTATGGGGTTGGAAAACACAATAAATTTTATTATGAGGATAATTTTTTGTAGCACTTAAAGTTGCTTTAATTTCTGTAGGATGGTGGGCATAATCGTCAATAACAGTTACGCCATTTTTAATCCCCTTTAACTCAAATCTCCTATGTGTACCCTTGAAACTAGAAAGGCCGCGCGTAATTGAGTTTTCAGAAAAATTAAGGATTAGTGCGGTGCCTATACTTGCAAGAGCATTTAGAACATTATGCTGCCCAGGTACATTAAGATTTATTTGAAATAATCTGTGACCCTCTTTGTATACATCAAAGGTGGCACAACCTAATTCATTATAACTAATATCTTTTGCCTTAAGCATTCCGTTATTTATTCCGTAAGTAAGTATGCTACAGTTGTAATTATGATTATGGAGGATAGTTTTAACATTTTCATCTTCCACATTCGCAACTAAATAACCTTCTTTTGGTATAATATTAATGAATTTTATGAAGGTATCTTTAATGTGATTTATGTCTTTATAGTAATCTAGGTGATCCGCATCTATGTTTAATATTGTTCCTATATAGGGAAAAAACTTTAAGAATGATGCTTTATACTCACAGGCTTCTGTAATAAAATAGTCGCTATTTCCAGCTAAAACATTACCTCCGATAGCATCTAATTCTCCACCCACGAGTATTGTAGGGTCTACATCCTCTTTTAAAATGATGTGGGCAAGCATTGAAGTGGTAGTAGTCTTACCATGTGTACCCGCTACTGCAACATTATATTTGTGACCTTTCATAATTTGACCTAAAAATTCAGCCCTATCTATTAAAGGAATGTTTAACTCTTTAGCCTTAATGTATTCTGGATTTTCAGGAGAAATAGCAGCAGTGTAAACTACTAAGTCTGCAGTATTTATGTTATCACCATTATGGCCTATATAAATTTGAACACCTTTTTCTTTAAGTTTGCTTGTGATATGTGATGAATTCATATCAGACCCAGAGACTGTATAGTTGTTTTTTATGAGTATTTCAGCAAGACCACTCATACTTATACCACCGATTCCTATGAAATGAACTTTTTTGTTTTTATCTCTTATAAAATCAAAAGACATTATATCAACTCCTTAAAAATGATTATGACTATTTAGTATATGCAAATCGCATTAGTATTGATTATAACAAATAAATGTATATATGTACGTCTTAATTATATACAAAAATACAAAAAAACTAAACACATTATAGAATAATATTTTTTGAAAATGCCTTGCATCAAATTATAAAGCTTAAAAGCTGTCAACAAGTTTTTGCACGTAAAGTAACTAAATCTCTTGAAATTAGCTATTAGGCATTGTAATAAAGATAAAAAAGATTTACAATTAAAATACGAATGATAGTAAGAATTTTACAAAGTAAAATTCGTAAAATAAAGATATGGGTGAGATATTATGAATAAATATAGTAGAAATCAAAGAGTTACAGGTATTACTAAAATATTAACAGAAAATCCTAATAAGACAATTAATCTAAAGATGTTTACGGAATTATTTAATGCAGCTAAATCCACAATTAGCGAAGATATTGTTATTGTCCGTGAAACTTTAAGTGAGTTATCTATGGGAAGAGTGGAATCGGTGGCAGGCGCAGCTGGTGGAGTGAAATATATTTGCGGGGTCTCAAGGCAAGAAGGTATAACATTTGCAGAAAAATTATGTGAAATTTTAACACAGAAGGACAGGGTGATACCAGGAAATTTTATATATATGACTGATATTATGTATAATCCAGAAATAGTGCACAAAGCAGGAGTAATCCTTGCATCTGCTTTTAGTGAGTTAGACATAGACTATGTTGTAACAGTCGAGACTAAAGGGATACCACTTGCGTATGAAGTGGCAAAAATGCTTGGCGTTCAATTAGTTATTGTAAGGCATGATCCGAAGGTTACTGAGGGCAGTACTGTTAGTATCAACTATGTATCTGGATCTAGTAACAGAATTCAAACTATGTCTCTTTCAAGAAAGTCTATAAAAAAACAGAGCAAATGTATTTTTATAGATGACTTTATGAAAGCTGGAGGAACTGCAACAGGTATAATTAATTTGCTTAAAGAATTCGAAAGTAAACTTTTAGGTATTGGAGTTCTTGTTGATAATATTCAAAGCGGTCATAAATTAATAGCAGAATACATATCGATTATTCAGTTTAAAGGAATAAACGAGGAAGGTAACTCTGAGTTAACTCCATCAAAAAACTTTGAAAAAGTGTAATATTCAAAAGATTTAATTTTTATTTGCAATTTAAGAAGGAAAAACCCAAGTTATAGAGAAATAGTATAACTATAACGCAACTTGGAGGTGGAGTGTATGGAAATCACAGACGTTAGAATTAGGAAAATAGCTACAGAGGGGAAAATGAAGGCGATTATATCAATAACTTTTGACAATGAATTTGTTGTTCATGATATTAAAGTGATAGAAGGGCAAAGTGGACTTTTTATTGCTATGCCAAGTAGGAAAACTCCAGATGGGGAATTCAAGGACATAGCACACCCAATAAATACTCAAACAAGAGAGAAGATTCAATCAGCTATATTGGATGAGTATGAAAAAGTAAAAAATGAAAAACCAGTAGAAGAGGTAGAAGAAAATTTAGAAGTATAAAAAAGGGGGTTACCCCTTTTTATTTTATAAAGAAAATATTAAAAACGGCCAAGGTTGGTTGCAATTAAATGTTATATAAAATATAATATAAGAAGTGTTTTAATTGAAGAAAAGATAAAATAAAATGTGTGAATATGTCGAATTAATATATAAAGAGGTGTTTAATTTGTATAAATGCGCTATAATATTAGCTGCAGGTCAAGGAAAAAGAATGAATTCTAATATGCCTAAGGTTGTACATAAGGTTTGTGGTAAAGAAATGATAAACCATGTTATTGACATTATGAGAAAGGCAGATATTGAAATGGTTGATGTGGTAATTGGAAAAGGAGCCGCGCAGGTTAAAAAAGTATCAGAAGATAGAAAAATTAATTACTCCGTCCAAGAAGATCAGTTAGGCACAGGACATGCAGTAATGTGTGCTAAAGAGTTCCTAAGTGGGAATGAAGGTACGGTAGCAATATTTGTTGGAGATGGTCCACTAATTACTGAATGTACAGTTAGGAGACTATTAGATTATCATGAAAAAGGTGATTTTAAAGCTACTATATTAACTTCAAGTATGGCTGAGCCTGCAAAGTATGGTAGAATAATTAGGGATGAAAATGGTGAGGTTAAAAAAATTGTTGAGTTTAAAGATTGTACAAAAGAAGAAGTATTAGTTAAAGAAGTAAATTCTGGAATGTATTGCTTTAGCATAAAAGAATTACTTAATAGTTTAGATAGATTAAATAATAATAATGCTCAAGAGGAATACTATTTAACAGATGTTATTAGTATATTAAAGGAGCAAGGGTTTAAGGTTGGAGCTTTTGATGTGCCAGTTGAAGAAATTACTGCAGTTAATTCAAAGGTAGAGCTTGCAGATGCAGAGGCCATTATGAGAAAAAGAATAAATAGAAAACATATGGAAAATGGAGTTACAATAATTGACCCTAATAATACATACATAGGTTCAGAAGTTATAATAGGAAAAGATACTACTATATATCCAGGGAATATTTTGCAGGGTAAGACTATTCTTAAAGAAGAGTGTGTTCTTTACCCTAATAATAGAATTGCGGATAGCATTATAGGAAACGGAGTTTCAGTTCAAAGTTCTGTTGTAATTGAAAGCCAGATAGGCGATCAAACTACTGTTGGACCTTTTGCGTACATTAGACCAGAAAGCAATATAGGTAAACATGCTAGAATAGGAGATTTTGTTGAAATTAAAAAATCAACTATTGGAGATAATACAAAGGTATCTCATCTTACTTATATTGGTGATGCAGAGGTAGGAAGTGGATGTAATTTTGGCT
The DNA here is from genome assembly GCF_055081135.1 of Clostridium sp. CM036. Taxonomy (NCBI): domain Bacteria; kingdom Bacillati; phylum Bacillota; class Clostridia; order Eubacteriales; family Clostridiaceae; genus Clostridium; species Clostridium sp. CM036. Next base: position 2,962,596 of record NZ_CM143652.1, read on the forward strand.
GCGGAACTGTAGTTGTAAATTATGATGGAAAAGCAAAATACAAAACTATAATAGGCAATAATACGTTTATAGGATGCAACACTAACCTAGTAGCACCTGTAAAGGTTAATGATAACGCGTACATTGCGGCTGGTTCTACAATTACAAATGAGGTGCCTAAAAATGCTTTGGCAATAGCTAGAGCAAGGCAAAAAAATATTGAAAATTGGGTAGTGAAATCAGGACACAGCAAATAAAATAACAAGCATACAATCAATAAGTAAATTATAAAGGGAGGTGTAAAACTGATTTTTTCAGCAGAATGTGTATATAAAAACTACTAAACGCGCATTGAATGGTATGTAAGATTTTAATGTGAGAGTATTAACCCTAGTAGTTGAGTCTCGTGATGCTGACGTTCTATTTAGTGTATAGAATGAAAATTTATATGAATTGTATTAAAATATGATTTGTTATGATTTTAGGAATCAGAACTACATATGATAAACCACGGAAAGAATATTAAAATTTTTACGGGCAACTCAAATCCTAAATTAGCCGCAGATATAGCTGACATACTAGGATTACCAATTGGAGCTTCAGAAGTAGGAACTTTTAGTGATGGAGAAATATCTGTTAATATACATGAAACTGTCAGGGGCGCAGATGTATTTGTTGTTCAATCGACTAATGCACCAGTAAACGATAATTTAATGGAATTACTTATTATGATTGATGCATTTAAGAGAGCTTCAGCAGGAAGAATAACTGCGGTTATACCATATTATGGGTATGCAAGGCAGGATAGAAAAGCAAAAGCTAGAGATCCAATTACAGCAAAACTTGTGGCAGATATTATAACAACCGCAGGAGCAGATAGAGTACTGACTATGGATTTACACGCAGCTCAAATACAAGGATATTTTAATATTCCTGTTGATAATATGACTGGGACACCTATACTTGCAAAATACTACATCAAGAACGGATTTAAAGATAGGGACGATGTAGTTGTAGTTGCACCAGATCTTGGAAGCGTTGCTAGGTCAAGAAAATTTGCAGATAAGCTACATGCATCAATAGCGATAATTGATAAGAGAAGACCAAAAGCTAATGTTGCAGAAATTATGAATGTTATAGGTGACATTAAGGGGAAAACTTGTATCATGATGGATGACATGATAGACACTGCGGGAACAATAACTAATGGAGCGAATGCTTTAGTTAAACTCGGAGCAAAAGATGTTTATGCTTGTTGCAGTCATGGCGTATTATCAGGGCCTGCTATTCAAAGAATAAATGATTCGGTAATAAAAGAATTGATAATATTAAATACAATTGATATGCCAGAAGGTAAACAATGCGAAAAATTCACTACATTATCTGTAGCGCCAATTTTGGCGGAGGCTATAAAGCGAATATATGAGGATGTTTCGGTAAGTAAATTATTCGAGGAAGATTCCAGTTTATAATACATATTTTAAAATAGTGATGCTCTATTATTTTTATAATTGGGCATCGCTATTTTTTTATAATCTGGATTTACATAATAATGGGATAGTAAGTATACTATATAGACTCAGTACTTATGTAGAATGTTTAAATTATTATCGGAAGTGGTGAATAATTTGTAACATTTAATAAAAACTAATAACTTATCATTAAAGTATGATAAATTATTAATAAGATAAATTAGCATGTTGACTAGTTATTTTTCAAAGATGAATGATAGAAAAAAATAGAGGGAAAAAATAGAGGAAATAATTTGGAGGTACTGATATGGAAGGAACTATAGGGAAAATACTAATAGTTGATGATGATAAAAATATTGCTGAGGTAATTAAAATGTATCTTGAGAATTCAGGATATGCAACAAAAGTAGCATATGATGGCAGGGCCGCACAGGAGGCATTTTTAAGTTATAAACCAGATTTGGTGCTTTTAGACATAATGTTACCGTATATTGATGGAATCGATGTTTTGAAATGGATAAGAAAAGAGAACGAAACACCGGTTATTATGCTTACTGCCAAAGGGGAAACATTTGATAAGGTATTGGGGCTAGAACTTGGAGCGGATGACTATGTAGTTAAGCCTTTTGAGCCAAAAGAAATAATTGCAAGAGTGAAAGCTGTGCTTAGGCGTTATAACTTAGATAAAGGTGGTAAAGAGGTTTTAAATTTTGAGGATCTAGAAATTGATATTAATTCTTATAATGTTACATATAAAGGCTCAGAGGTAAAAATGCCACCTAAAGAATTTGAACTAGTACATTATTTAGCTCTTAATAAGAATAGAGTTTTCACAAGGCAACAACTCTTATGTGAGGTTTGGGGATACGATTATCCAGGAGACTCTAGAACAGTGGATGTGCATGTTAAAAGGGTAAGAGAAAAGCTTCAAGGAGGTCCAAATTGGCAAATTGAGACTGTTTGGGGAGTGGGATACAAATTTGAGGTGAAATAGATGTTTAAAAGAGGGCTGTTTTTTAAGATGTTAGCCACCTATACTATTATAATTTCAATGAGTTTAATAATTATTGCCTCTTTTTTGTCTTATTGGTTCCAAAATTATTTTTTCGAGCAAAGAAAAGAACAATTTTTGGATAAGTCATATATGATACAAGGGCTTGCTATGAAATATATGGCTGGGGATGCTACTTCGGAAAAATTAAATGACGTAATGACAATCATTGCTGAGTATATAAAATCCGATATTTGGCTTACAGATAGCTACGGTTGTGTTTATTTGGTATCTAATAAAGAGCATAAGGAGTTTATGGGAAAACAGGTTTTTGCTGAGCAACTAGATCAGCTTAGGCTTGGGCATACGTTTGAGATTACAGGCCCTTATGCTGGAATATTTGATAACACGGTAAGAGTTTACGGTACGCCAATAAGAACTGAGGCGGGCACTTTTAAGGGAGCTATAATATTATGCAACTCAATTGAAGAATTAAGCCAATCTTTAAAACGTGTTTATGAAATAATTTGGATATCTGCAATTTTTGCAATAATATTCTCTTGTATAGTTATATATTATTTTTCTCAAAAAATAATTATAAAGCCTTTAGCAGAGATTAATTCAGTAGCTAAGAAGATATCTAATGGGGATGTTTATAAGAGGGTTTATTTAAAATCTAATGATGAAATAGGAGAACTCGCTCAATCATTTAATTTTATGGCTGATTCTGTAGAAAAAAACGAGAAAAATAGACGCGAATTCATATCCAATGTATCGCACGAGATTAGATCTCCTATAACATCAATTAAGGGGTTTATTGGTGGGATACTAGATGGGGTAATTCCAGAGGAAAAGGAAAAATACTACTTATCTATTGCCTATGAGGAAATTCAAAGACTAACAAGGCTTGTAAATGACTTATTAGATATGTCTGCAATTGAAGCTGGGGAGTTTAGTTTGAAGATTATGGAAGTGGATATTAATGAAATCATTAGACTTACAGTTATAAAAAATGAAACAAAAATTAAAGAGAAAAAGGTCTCTGTAGATGTATGCTTTGATGAAGATAATTTATTTGTAGCAGGAGACAAAGATAGATTAGTACAAGTGATTACAAATCTATTGGACAATGCAATAAAATATGTAAGTGATGGTGGGAAAATAAAGATTAGTTCAAAATCTAAAGGAAGAAATGCATTAATATCTGTGTTCAATGCTGGTCCGCAAATAGCTGAGGAAGATTTATTGCATATTTGGGATAGATTTTATAAAGCGGATAAATCAAGAACAGCAAAAGATAGTACTGGACTTGGATTATCTATAGTTAGAAATATAATAACTCAATTACAGGGTGATATATGGGTTGAAAATAAGGACAATGGTGTTTATTTTACTTTTACATTAACGAAAGTGAATAATATATAATGAAATAAAATTTATATAATATAGATATGACCAGTAGGGAGGGGATGATGCTATGGATAATAAGGATAACTATGAATCTTGTAATGAAGTAAGAGATGCTTTGTGGAAGAATGCAGATTTTGGCAAGGACATCTTTAGCGAAATTAAATTTAGAAAAAACAACAAGAAAAATTATTTCAAGACATTTTTAAAAGTAATTAGTTTTATGCTGATAGCAGCCCTATCTGGGGGGATTACAGCCCAGTATATAATTAATAAGGGGAAAGTACCAAAAGTGACTAGTAGCAATTTAAATTCAGGTGTAAGAGAAAACGATAATATTCAAGAGGCAGATGATAATCCTATTTCACAAGTTGCACAAAAGGTAGCACCATCAGTAGTTGGCATTAGTAGTAAAGCAGAAGAATTGTGGGATACACCAGAAGGCAATGGTTCAGGGATTATATTTAAAAGTGATGGATATATTATTACTAATTATCATGTAATTAAAGGTGCGACAAAAATAAAAGTGAAACTGAGCAATGATAATATTTTGAAAGCAACAGTTGTAGGCACGGATGTTATATCTGATTTGGCGGTTATAAAAGTTGAAGCTAGTAACTTGCCTATTGCAAAATTTGGCGATTCATCAAAGGTTAAAATTGGTGATATAGCTATTGCGATTGGTAATCCACTAGGAAAACAGTTTTTAGGAACGGTTACTGCGGGTATTATAAGCGCATTGGATAAAAGAATTAATATTGTTGATAAAAAAACAGGTGAACAAACTATCTATAAAGTAATACAAACTGATGCAGATATAAATCCAGGGAATAGTGGTGGAGCGTTATGCAATATCTATGGAGAAGTTATTGGTATAAATAGTTTGAAAATTGATTCATCCAGTGAAACTTACGGAATGGGGTTTGCTATTAATATAAATGAAGCTAAAGAAGTTATTAATGATTTGATGACTCATGGTAAAGTTATTAGACCACTAAAATAGCTTAATTAAGGTTAATAATATAATCTTAGCAGTTATATAGGTTAGGCATAGCAGACTACTAGTTATTTTTAAAGATAAATCATAACAAAAGAATAAATTATATGGTAATTTTTATGTAAAGTTGTGGATTAAAATACTTTTTTAGTATAATATTATAAATAAGGCATATGAAAAAATAATTATGTGGTAGACATAAGGTTTAAACATAATAATATTTGGGGGTAATAATGTATTTGGTAGTTGGACTAGGAAACCCAGGAAATGAATATAGGTATACAAGACATAATGTAGGATTTGATGTAATAAATTTAATGGCAGAGAAGTATAATACTTCAATTAATAGGATAAAATTTAAAGGAGTATGTGGAGAAATTATCATATCAGGGGAAAAAGTTATTCTTTTAAAACCTAGTACATATATGAATTTAAGTGGAGAAAGTGTGCGCGAAGCAGCTTCTTTTTATAAGATTCCAAATGAAAATATCATCATAATGTATGATGATATTAGTTTGGATGCAGGTAAATTAAGAATACGAAGTAAGGGTAGTGCTGGTGGACATAACGGGATAAAAAGTATTATAGCTAACATGTCGTCCGACATATTTCTAAGAATAAAAATAGGGGTAGGACAACCGGAAAAGGCGCTAATACCTCATGTTTTAGGGCGATTTTCTAAAGAAGACCGGGTGCTTGTAGAAAAGACTTTTGAGGCTAGTATAAAAGCTGTTCAAACGATAATAGCAAAAGGATATACGGAGGCTATGAATCAGTTTAATGGATTTAATGCTTAAATAAAAATATTATTGGAAGATTATCTATATTTATGGAGTGAGTGAGAGGTGTTAACATGAGACTGAGTGGGCTTATGAAGCCTTTGAAAGAGAGTAATCAATTTAAAAGTATACTAAGCAATATAGAAGAGAAAATATATCCAATTGGCGTATATGGACTTTCGGAATCAGCTAAGAACTATTTAGTGAATGGTGTGTACGAGCAATTAGATAAATCTATATTGATTTTAACGCATAGTGATGTAGAGGCTAAAAATATTTACGAAGACTTATCTTTTTATGTAAATGATGTGTACTATTTTCCAACTAGAGAAATGGGATTTTATAATGCGGATGCTGTATCTGGCGACTTGAGATGGGAAAGACTTAAAGTAATGAAAAAAATTACTGAAAGCGGTAAAAAAATAATAATTACTTGTATTGAGGCTTTGGCAGCGACTTATATGCCTATAGATTTGCTCCGAAAATATATTTTCAAATTAGCTGTAGGGGGCAATTTAAATTTAAATGCGTTTTCGGAAGAATTAATTGAATGTGGGTATGAAAGGGTAGAAAGAGTAGACACAAAAGGTCAATTTTCAATAAGGGGAGGAATTATAGATTTATATCCCCCTATTTCTGCGTTACCTTTTAGGATAGAACTCTATGACGACGAAATAGATTCTATAAGGACATTCAATAGTGAAACTCAGAGGAGTATTGATAAGGTATCCGAAATAGATATATTTCCAGCAAAGGAAATGATATTAACCCAGGAAATTAGGGAAAAAGGATATAACAAAATAAAGGAAGACCTAATCAATGTGGTAGGTAGCTTTAACAAGAAAAAAGATAAAGAAATTATAAAAAAAATAACTTCATTAGTTGATATTAATTTGGAATCACTTAAAGAAACGTGGAGTTTTAAAGATGTTGATAGCTATATGCCTTACTTTTATGATAATGTATCTTCTTTTTTAGATTATATGAAGGGATCATTTATAGTGGTTGATGATTCACAAAGGTGCCTAGGTAAACTAGATAGCGTGTATTTCGAATTTGAAGAAAATTACGAGAATTTTTTAAGACGAGGAAGTATACTGCCTAAACAAGCAGAAATTTTAATTGATAAGCAATATATATATGAAGAGTTAGAGAACGTAGAAGTTATTACAATAAACGCTATTGCTAAAAGCACAACAGTGCTTAAGCCAAGGGACATAGTATCTTTTTCTCAAATTACCAATTATGATTACCATGGCCAATTAGACATGCTTATTGAGGATATAAAGGACAAAAAAAGTAAAGGATACAAGATCGTAATTCTTTCTGGTACAAGAACTAGAGGGGAGAAATTAATAGATATACTTAGGGATAGAGGCATTGAAAGTGTCTATAAAGACAGCATTTCTCAAATTGAGTTTGGAGAAGTGGTTGTAACCTTTGGTAATCAATTAAAGGGCTTTGAGTATCCGCAGCTGAAATTATGTGTTATTTCCGATAAAGAGGTTTTTGGTGGATCAAAAAGAAAAGCTACTAGTCGTTCTAGTAAAAAGGGAGTAAGTAAACTTAAAAGCTTTACAGAACTTAAATTGGGAGACTACGTTGTTCACGTAAATCATGGAATAGGCGTATACAAAGGAATTAAGCAATTGGAAGTTCATGGACATAAAAGAGATTACTTGCAACTGAGTTATAATGGTTGTGATAACCTCTATGTTCCGGTAGAACAATTAGATTTAGTACAAAAATATATTGGAAGTGAAGGCAAAGCTCCAAAGATTAGCAAATTAGGTGGGCTAGAATGGGTTAAGGCTAAGAATAAAGTTAAAAACTCTATTGCAGATATTGCAGAGGATTTGGTAAAACTTTATGCAGCAAGGGCTACACTTAAGGGCCACAGATATAGCAAGGATACTGTATGGCAAAAACAGTTTGAAGAAGAATTCCCATTTGAAGAAACTCCAGATCAAATAATAGCAATTGAAGAAATCAAAAAAGATATGGAGTCGGATAAACCAATGGATAGATTGATATGTGGTGACGTTGGGTATGGAAAAACAGAAGTAGCCGTTAGAGCGGCATTTAAAGCGGTTATGGATGGAAAGCAAGTAGCGTTCTTAGTACCAACTACAATACTCGCTGAGCAACATTATAAAAATCTTACCAAAAGATTTTCAGACTTTCCAGTAAAGGTTGAAATGGTAAGTAGATTTAGGACACCTGCTGAGCAAAAAGTTGTCATTAAGGCGACAAAAGAAGGAAACGTAGATATATTAATAGGAACGCACAGAATAATTCAGCAAGATGTAAAATTTAAAGACCTAGGGGTATTGATTATAGATGAGGAACAACGATTTGGGGTTACTCATAAGGAAAAAATAAAAAGTCTAAGAAAAAATATAGACGTGATTACGCTAACAGCTACTCCAATTCCAAGAACATTGCATATGTCGCTTACTGGAGTGCGCGACATAAGTGTAATTGAAACGCCACCAGAGGAGCGGTATCCAATACAAACCTATGTGGTAGAATTTAACGATCAATTAATAAGGGATGCGATGCTGCGAGAACTAAATAGAAAGGGGCAAGTTTTCTTTGTGTACAATAGAGTAGAAACTATCAAAGAAATGGCAGCATTTATAGGGAAGCTAGTTCCTGAAGCTAGAGTGTGTATTGCGCATGGGCAAATGACAGAAAGAGAATTAGAATCTATTATGATAGATTTTATGGAGAACAAGTATGATATATTGATGTGTACAACTATTATTGAGACGGGAATAGATATTCAAAATACAAATACAATTATAATTTACGACGCAGATAAGATGGGACTTTCTCAGCTTTACCAATTAAGAGGTAGGGTTGGTCGATCAAATAGAATAGCTTATGCATATCTTGCTTATAAAAAAGATAAGGTGTTAACAGAGGTTGCTGAAAAAAGACTTAAAGCAATTAAGGATTTTACGGAGCTAGGGTCAGGTTTTAAAATCGCAATGAGAGATCTGGAAATTCGGGGTGCTGGAAATATGATGGGCGGTGCCCAACATGGTCATATGGCTGCGGTAGGCTATGATTTATACTGTAGGATGCTCGAAGACACAGTGAAAAAAATAAGAGGCGATATAGAAATGGAGCCTATTGAAACTTCTGTTGAAATTAAAATAGATGCGTATATTCCTAGTACTTATATTGAAGATGAGTCGCAGAAAATTGAAATTTACAAGAAAATTGCGGCTATTGATTGTAACGAGGATATGGTAGATATACAAGAGGAAATAGAAGATAGGTTTTCAGACATACCATCAAGTGTTGTAAGTCTTATGAATATCGCTTATCTTAGGTGTATATCAAGCAAGGTGGGGATAATAGAAATCAAAGAGGTAAAGGAGGAGATAATATTACAATTTGATAGTAGCGAAAGAATAAATCAAAAATTAGTTAAAGCCTTGATTAGTAAATATAATAGAAGTATTGTATTTAAATTAGGGAATAAGCCTGCCTTTGCATACAAGATTAAAAATTTAAACAAAGAAGAGGTGATTGCAAATCTCATAGAGATTGTGAATCATATAAAAAGTATAGTTGAAATAAAGTAAAATTGTGTTAAAATTAATGGGTATCGTAACAGAGCTTTACACGGCGATATTACATATAGAATGGGGGAAATATAATGAAAAACGTAAAAAAAATAATTGGCGCGGCTTTAATAACTATATTAGCTACATCATTAAATGGTTGTAATATGATTGAAAAAACACCTAAGGGCATTGCTAAAAGTGTAGTTGCGAAGGCTTTCGATGCTAAAATAACTAAAGGACAGGTTGACGAACAATTAGTAGGTGTTATTAAACAATTTGAAACGCAGTATGGAGCAAATTATAAAACTAATGCTGAGGCTATGGCAGAATTAACAAAGCAAAAACAGCAAGTAGTAGAAGGTATGATTACTGAAAAAATTGTGGATTATAAGGCGAAAGAGTTAAAATTAATGCCTACCGAAGCTAAATTAAATGAAGAAACAAATAAGCAATTAGCAGAAATTAAGAAAAGTTTGGGAACAGATGCGAAATATAAAGAGGCTTTAGCACAAACAAGCCTTACAGAAGAATCTCTAAAAGCAAGAATAAAGCCAAGTATTATTCAAGATGCACTATTCACTGAAGTTACAAAAAATGTTAAAGTTACTGAGGCACAGGAAAAAGCATATTACGATGCTAATCCAAACCAGTTTACAGAAAAACCGAATACAATTCATGCAGCTCATATTTTAGTAGCAACAGAACCGGAAGCTATAGCCATTAAGAAACGTTTAGACGCTGGTGAAGATTTTGCGAAAGTCGCAAAAGAAAAAGGTACAGATGGAACTAAGGACAATGGTGGAGATTTAGGAGATGTAGAGTATAATGATGCTCAAATGGATAAAACCTTTATGGCAGCAGCTATTGCTTTGCCAAAAGGTAAAATCTCAGCACCTGTTAAAACTCAATATGGATGGCATATAATAAAGACTATAGAAAAAAAAGAATACCCTGTAAAGAAATTTACAGCTGTTAAGGCAGAAGTAGAAAAAACGCTTATAACACAGGGAAAAGAAAGTGCATGGACAGAGGCTATGACAAAATGGAAAAAAGAAGCGAATATAAAGCAATATCCGAAAAATCTATAGCATTTTAATGACATTTCAGAAGGAAAGTCCCCCACTTCTATAAGTGGGAGTATAAATCTACTTCTGGAGTCGTTAAAATTGCAGCTCCGCAGGAGACGATTTAATGTATAAAGAATACCTTTAATATGGAGGTATTCTTTATTTTTATTTAAACATTTGCAAATGTGCATAAAAATTCAAGTTTAGAAAGATAATAATAAAGCTAGTATATTATATAAAACTTTATATAAGGAGGGAATTATTTAAATGAAAGCAACCGGAATAGTAAGACGTATAGATGATTTGGGAAGGGTTGTTATACCTAAAGAAATAAGAAGAACACTGAGAATACGAGAAGGAGACCCACTAGAAATATTTACTGATAGAGAAGGTGGAGTTATTTTAAAGAAATATTCACCTATAGGTGAATTAAGTGAATTTTCTAGAGAATATGCTGATTCATTACAACAAAATATAGGAAACATAATAATTATATGCGATAAAGACAACATAATATCTGTAAGTGGTTGTCCTAAAAAAGAGTATGTAGATAAAAAAATTAGTAATGAATTAGAAAAAGTAATGGAAAATAGAAAGGCTGCTGTATTAGGTGAAGGTTCAGAAAAAGTTATATCACTGTATGATGATGAAATGGAAAATAAATACCATGCTCAAGTAATTGCGCCTATAATAGCAGAAGGGGACGCAATTGGAGCAGTAATAATAATATCTACAGAGCTAGAAGCTAAATTTGGAAATTTAGAATTAAAGCTAGCTGAAACTGCAGCCTCTTTTCTAGGAAAACAAATGGAACAATAAACCTAAAAGTATATATTACTCAGCGAAGTGAAACATATTTGCGGTAATATATACTTTTGTTTTTTGAAGTATTAGTAATAATAAGCCCTTAAATCAAATATTCATAATTAGAGAATGTAATTCTTACATACACCACGGGAATATAAGGAGGTTATTATGAAGAAACATTCATTGATAAAGGGGACTATTATACTTGGGATGGCAGGAATATTTGCTAGATTTTTAGGGTTGTTTTTTAGAATTCCAATACAAGCACTTATAAAAGATGAGGGGATGGGATACTACCAGATGTCTTATCCATTGTATATGATGTTTGTAGCAGTAGCTTCAGGTGTGCCCATTGCTATGTCTAAGATTATTGCGGAGATGACCGCTAAAAATGATCAGGAGGGAGCGCACCAAGTCTTAAGACAAACACTTGTTTTAATGATTATATTAGGCGGAGCAGCTACTACACTTATGTTAATGTTTGCAAGGCCTATTATATCAATGCTTAAATGGGATCCTAAATCATATTACTCTTTTTTGGTAATTGCTATAGCTCCAATTTTTGTTTCCGTTATGTGTACTTTTAAAGGCTTCTTTCAAGGGCTACAAAATGTTAGACCTACTGCTGTTTCGCAAATAGTAGAACAGTTTGGAAGAGTTGTCGCTGGAGTTTTATTTGCATATTTATTGTTTCCAAAGGGGATTGAATATGCGGCTGCAGGAGCGGCCCTTGGAACCCTTGTTGGTGCAATTATGGGAAGTATATACTTATTTTTAACTTATACTAAAATGAAAAAAGGGCAGTCAGTAAGGAAAAAAACAAAGCACAAGCATATTTTAGCTGATTTAAGTAAGGCTGCATTACCAATATCTTTGGGTGCTGCAGTGGGTACGGTTATGGCACTGATAGATTCTATGTTAGTACCGCAGCAACTTCTAAAAGCTGGATTTTCGCAAACACAATCCGCCGTAATGTATGGTCAGCTGACTGGGAAGGTATTTACATTGATGAATGTACCTTTGGCTCTTTCAATGGCTCTGTGCACATCTCTAGTGCCTATAATTGCTGAAGCGTTTTATTTAGGAAGAAGTGGGGAACTTATTAAAAGAGTAGATATGGCTGTGAAATTGTCTAATGTTATCTCGCTGCCGTCTTCTTTAGGGATGTTTTTTATGGCTTATCCTATAATGAATTTGGTTTTTATGAAAGATGCGGCCGGATATGAAATACTACAATATATATCAATATGCATACCTTTTGTAATTTTAACGCAAACCAGCACTGCGATACTTCAAGGCGTAGGCAATTATATGAAGCCTGTATACAATTTGGCATTAGGGTGCATCGTAAAGGTTATTATAACGTACGTATTAGTCTCGCTTCCATTTGTAAATATCTATGGGGCAGTTATAGGAACCATTTTAGGATATGTTACAAGTTGTTTATTAAATATGCACGATCTAAAGAGAAATTTAAATATAAAAATCAACAGTGTAGACTCTTTTGTAAAACCAGCTATTGCTGCTATTATAATGATAGTTGCAGTTGTATTTAGTAACGCTAATGTCTATAATTATACAAGGAGCAGTGGATTATCTTGTTTAATATCCATATTAATAGGCGTTATTGTTTATTTAATATTTATTTTTTTGCTTAGAATATTTGAATATGAGGAAATTAAAAAGAAAGTTTTAAAGCAAAAATAAAGGAGTGGAAGCTAATGATTAAAATAGTGGGATTGGGTCCTGGGTCAGTAGAATCACTAACTGTAGGAACACTTGAAATTCTTAAAGGTGGTAAAAAGATTTATTTAAGAACAGAAAAGCACCCTACTGTGGATTACCTAAAATCGATATGTATAAAATTTGAAACCTATGATGATAGATATGAAAAATATAATAGTTTTGATGATGTGTATAGGGCTATTGCAGAAGATCTTATTAAGAAACACGAAATATATGGGGACATCGTATATGGAGTTCCAGGTCACCCGCTTGTGGCAGAAACTTCTGTTAAACTTTTAATAAAGCTTTGTGAAAAAAACAAAATAGATATAGAAATTCTTCCCGCGGTTAGCTTTATAGATGCAGTGATTCAAAGCTTAAAACTAGATCCTATTGAAGGACTAAAAATAATAGATGCCTTTGATATAAAAAATCAAGTTTTAGATAAAAGGGTAGGACTTTTAATAACTCAAGTTTATAACGTTTCTATAGCTTCGGACGTAAAACTTGCTTTGCTTGAGTATTACAAAGATGATATGGAGATTTGTTTTGTTAGAGCTGCAGGTATAAAAGGGTTAGAAAGTATAAGGAAAATTAACTTATATGAATTAGATAGACAAAAGGATATAGACTATCTAACCTCAATTTATATACCAAAAGAATTAGAGGCTACAAAAGATTTTCACGATTTAATTCAAGTTATGGACACATTGAGAGCTGAAAATGGATGTGCATGGGATAGACAGCAAACGCATGAATCTTTGAAAAAATATCTTATTGAGGAATGTTATGAGGTTATAGAAGCCATAGAAGACAATGATGAAGATAATATTATTGAGGAACTAGGTGATGTATTACTACAGGTTGTACTTCATGCACAAATAGGAAAAGAAGAGGGATATTTTAATATAAATGATGTTATTTGCGGCATCACAAATAAGATGATAAACAGGCATCCTCATATTTTTAAAGTTTCAGAAGGTAAAAATAGTAACGAAGTTTTAGAAAGTTGGGAAAATATTAAGAGTGAAGAAAAAGGGTTTAAGAGTTATACGGATACGCTAAAGCATGTTCCGAAAAACCTGCCAGGGTTAATGAGAGCAGAGAAGGTTCAACAAAAAGCAGCAAAAGTAGGTTTTGACTTTGACTGCGTTGAACTTGCTATGGGAAAGATTCTAGAAGAATTACAGGAAGTGAGAGATGTATATAAAGGTAATAATAGGGTAAAAATAGTAGAAGAAGTGGGAGATTTGGTGTTTTCTACTGTAAATGTTGCTAGACTACTTGACATAGACCCTGAATTTGCAGTAAATTATACTATAGATAAATTTATCAATCGCTTTGCGTACATAGAAGAAAGTGCAAGGAATAAGGATTTAGATTTAAAGAACATGACACTTACTGCGATGGACGAATTATGGAACGAATCTAAAAGACGATAAATTTATTTGTAAATAAAAATTAGACTAAAAGAAGGAATTTCAAAATCAGTGAAGAATATGCTATTTAATAGTATAATCACTACTAAGTAATGTACTCAATAACAAGGAGGCAACAAAAGTGAATAAATCAGAATTAATAACAAGCATATCAGAAAAATCTAATTTAACAAAAAAAGATGCAGAAGCAGCTCTAAAAGGTATTATAGAAAGTATTGAAGAAACATTAGAAAAAGGTGAAAAAGTCCAATTGGTTGGATTCGGAACTTTTGAAACAAGAGCAAGAGCAGCTAGAATGGGTAGAAACCCAAGAACAAAGGAAGAAATTCAAATTGCAGCATCAACAGTTCCAGTATTTAAAGCTGGTAAAGAATTTAAAGATATAGTTAACAAATAATATTATTATGATGTGAAAAACCTGGATGTATATCTAGGTTTTTTATTTTAAAAACTTTGGTTGAATTATTGAATGGGTAAAGAACATTAAAAAGGGGAAGTATAAATGAGATTAGATAAATATTTAAAAGTGTCAAGAATTATAAAGAGAAGAACCATTGCAAAAGAAGCTTGCGAGAGTGGCAGAGTTTCTATAAATGATAAAGTGGCAAAAGCAGGAACTGTAGTAGGCGAGAGTGATATTATAGAAATTAAATTTGCAAATCAAATTTTAAAAGCTAAAATTATAAATATTGCAGAGCATGTGACAAAAGAGAGTGCAAAAGAAATGTATGAAATAATTTCAGGAAGAGAAGACAAAGAATAAATGTTGCTAAATACAATTCTTAATTAAGTTTAATAAGCATATATATTTTATAGGAATACAATTGTATGTCATTAATTAAGAATTGAGAATAAGATTAGCTTCTTAATTCCCAATTTTTTAGAGCAAAACTAATAAGGGGGATATTATGGAAGTGAAGAAAGAAATAAAAATAGAAGATAAGAAAAGCAGTTTAATGCTTGAAAACAGAAAAAAATTAACTGTTAACGGAGTTGTAGAGGTTATAAATTTTAATGAAAGCCAAATATTATTGAATACAGATGTTGGAACAATGATAGTAAAAGGACGAGAATTAAAGATGAACAAGTTAGATGTTCAAAATGGGGATGTTATAATAACTGGGCAAGTGGATTCTTTTGTGTATACTAGCGACAAAAGTAAAGAAAAAAAAGATAGCATAATATCAAGATTGTTTAGGTAGAAGAATTATGATAATTTCTTTGATAGGCCAAGTTAATCTTATAATTTTCAGTTTGCTAGCAGGAATAATAACTGGAGTATTTTTTGATATATATAGATTGATAAGGGGATTTGAAAATCCTAACAAGGTGCTGACTATAATACAGGATTTGTTATTTTGGACATTAACTTCTATAGTGGTTTTTATATTTTTGATGTATACTAATAAAGGGTACATAAACTTTTATGTGTATGTATGTTTAATATTAGGAGTATACTTATATTTGAAACTATTAAGTGGAGTATTTATAAGGGTACAATATAAATTAATAATATTCAATGGGAAAGTATTTAGGGTTGTATGGAATGCTATTTTATACCCAGCAAATTTGTTAGTTTATAAGCTCAAAATAAAAAAAAAAGATAAATTATAAAGAAATAGCTTGAAGAAATGTGGAATACAAATTAGAATAGGTTTATGAAGCGTAAACAATACTCATTCCATTGAAAGGAAAAGGGTATGGGATATGAAAAAAAAATTTAGTATTAAAAGTGCCGTATTAGTTTTTGCTATGATGTATGTATGTTATCTTTTAATTCAGCAACAATCAATTATGAGCAGACAAAAGAAAGAGCTGCAAAAGTATAATGTTGAATTACAAAAGAAAAAAGAACAAAAAAAAGTATTACAGGATGAAGTAGAGTTATCTAAAACTGACAAATATATAGAAAAATTAGCAAGAGAAATATTAGGTCTTGTTAAAGAAGGTGAAACTCCTGTTATGGATAATAAAAACTAAATGCTATAATTATTGTTACGCTTATTATTAAATTAATATATAAAATAAAAACATAATTTTTAAGGAGGAGTATTTTTAATATGACCTTAATGGCTGGAAGTATTGTAGAAGGTAAAGTAGTAAATATCACCAATTTTGGTGCGTTTGTAGAAGTGGAGGGTAAGACAGGATTAGTGCATATATCTGAGGTTTCAGATACATTCGTTAAAAATGTTAATGATCATCTAAAAGAAAATGATATAGTAAAAGTTAAAGTAATCTCTGTAGATGATAATGGGAAAATCAGTTTATCAATAAAACAAGCTGGAGCGCCTAAAAAATCTATTAAACCTATGGAAATAGATTGGGAAAAGGAAAAAAGCAAAGCAAATGCAAGTGGATTTGAAGATATAATGACTAAATTTCTAAAAGATAGTGAAGAAAGATTTCAAGATGTTAAAAAACATCAAGAAGGAAAAGGAAGAGGTTATAGTAAAAAAACTTCAAGCTATTAGTAAATCTGTAGGAACTAAGTATTTAGTTCCTATTTTAACAAAAAAAAGTTATTGACAACGGTTTATACATCATATATAATAAAACATGTTGCCAAGAGGTAGCATTTTCTAAGCTACAAGTAAGTATACTGCAAGTAAGTAAGCTGGAGTGGCGGAACTGGCAGACGCACAGGACTTAAAATCCTGCGGTGGTTAAACACCGTACCGGTTCGATTCCGGTCTTCAGCACCAAATATCGCGGGATGGAGCAGTTGGTAGCTCGTCGGGCTCATAACCCGAAGGTCGTAGGTTCAAGTCCTACTCCCGCAACCAACTATGGCGGAATAGCTCAGCTGGCTAGAGCATTCGGTTCATACCCGAAGGGTCGTAGGTTCAAGTCCTATTTCCGCTACCACTTTGGCATATGATGAGTTTAAAAACATAATATGTTTTTTATAAAAAACTATTGACATATGTAGCAAATTAGTATAACATTAAAATGATTTTAAGAAACTTATTTAACAGTAATAGTAAGCTGGTATGAAAAAATAAATAGACACATAGAGCTTAAAATAATATGATAGTTAAATATTGTATCAATTAAAGTTTAGGCTTTAGCATTAATATCGCGGGATGGAGCAGTTGGTAGCTCGTCGGGCTCATAACCCGAAGGTCGTAGGTTCAAGTCCTACTCCCGCAACCAATAAGTTTAAATCACTCATTATTTCAGTTAAATAAGATTCTAAATATAATTAGCTAAAAGCAAACAAGTGCCGTATTAATTCAAATTTATTCTTAAATACAATATCGCGGGATGGAGCAGTTGGTAGCTCGTTGGGCTCATAACCCAAAGGTCGTAGGTTCAAGTCCTACTCCCGCAACCAATAAGTTTTAAATTACTTAATACGTAAGTTAAATAAGATTTCATAATAGGTAAGTTAAAAGCAAGTATACTGCAAGTAAGTAAGCTGGAGTGGCGGAACTGGCAGACGCACAGGACTTAAAATCCTGCGGTGGTTAAACACCGTACCGGTTCGATTCCGGTCTTCAGCACCAAATATCGCGGGATGGAGCAGTTGGTAGCTCGTTGGGCTCATAACCCAAAGGTCGTAGGTTCAAGTCCTACTCCCGCAACCAATAAGTTTTAGATTATTTAGAACGTAAGTAAAATAAAACTTCATAACAAGTATACTACAAGTAAGTAAGCTGGAGTGGCGGAACTGGCAGACGCACAGGACTTAAAATCCTGCGGTGGTTAAACACCGTACCGGTTCGATTCCGGTCTTCAGCACCAAATATCGCGGGATGGAGCAGTTGGTAGCTCGTCGGGCTCATAACCCGAAGGTCGTAGGTTCAAGTCCTACTCCCGCAACCAACTATGGCGGAATAGCTCAGCTGGCTAGAGCATTCGGTTCATACCCGAAGGGTCGTAGGTTCAAGTCCTATTTCCGCTACCATAACTCACAATTTATATTGTGAGTTATTTTTTATTTGCTGGAAAACTATAAAACTTAAACTATAATGTGCAAAAACATATAAGTATAAATTTCTCGAATATACAATGCCATGAAGTGACATGCTTCATTTAATATTTTAAAACCTACTATATTAATATGGTAGGTTTTTTTATATTATAGGGAATTGTAAAAATCTAATGTAAAAAATATACAAATTATTGTCTCATAAAAAATATATGAGCGCCCCATCTTATGACATTTATTTCCAAGAGACGTTGCTATAATGGAGTCCTAATGATTAAAGGGTGGGTGATTTTTAATATGCAATACGGGATTGATATATTTCCATATGAAAGACTTAGAAAGATAAAAGATGAAGTAAAAAAGAAAAATGCATTAAATACTAATTTAATTATTACAGGAATTGTTTATTTTGTTATAAGCTTATTAATAAGTAGGGTCTTGCTTCTTAATAATACTGCCCCATTTGGTATAGCTTTCTTAATAGCTACAATATTTGTAAATAATCATAGAATTTCAATAATTACAGCCAGTGGTACATTTTTAGGTTATATTACTTTAAATGGTAGTGCAAAGAATATACCATCATATTTACTAGTAATAGTTACAATTGCTTTTTTGAGTCATGTTTTCAACAAAATAAAATCAAAAACTAAAGTTTTAGCTAGCATGTTTGCTATTATTATATTTGAGTTGTTTACCTATAATTTCTTCATAACCCGGGTAAGTGGGTTAATGGCTTTTTTAAATTCATTTTTTCTAGTTTTATGTATCTTCCCATTATATTTTATTCTGGACTATAGTCTTTTATGCTTTAAGGAGATTAAAACAAAACATATATTTTCGAATGAAGAAATAATAAGTATGTCAATTATAAGCTCTTTAATTATAGCAGGTACTTGGGGACTAAGTATATTTGCCATATCAATTACGAATATTTTAGGCCTGGCATTTGTTATAATAATAGCTTACATTAACGGAAGTGGAGCTGGTGCTGCATCAGGAATTGCCATGGGTATTATTGTAGGAATGTCTTCTGAAAATATGATTGTGTTTATAGGAATGTATGGTGTTTGTGGCTTAATAACGGGTGTTTTTAAAGAAACTGGAAAGATATTAAGTGCAACATCTTATTTAGTGGCTTTTTCAATAATAAAAATATATTGTATTACGGGATCTGATTTTATGATATTTGAAGCTTTTGTAGCTGCTGTAATATTTTTGCTAATACCACAAAAAGTTTATAGCGAATTATCCACAGAATTTAATTCCGATAAAAAAAAGCAAAATGTAGAACAGGGGTATATAAATAAAATTAAAGATACATTTGTAGGAAGGCTAAATAATTTTTCAGATGTACTTTCTAATATGTCAGATATATTAAATAACTTAGTGGATAATGAAAAATTGGCGATGAAAGGTAAAAGCAGCGCGTTGGTTGAAAATCTTGCGGACAGGGTGTGTAGTAATTGTAATATGAAGTCTATGTGTTGGAAAAGGGAATTACATTATACATATGCAGCATTTGAAGAATTAATTCAAAATTTTGAGAGGAAGAATAATAGCGTACCGGAAGAAATTGAAAGAAAATGTATAAAGAGAACCGCCATACTTAAAAATACAGAAGATATTGTTAATAAGCACATTATAAATGAAATGTGGAGAACGAGGCTTAGTGAAGGCAGAGAGCTTTTAGCAAATCAGATTAGTAATATGGCGGGTTCTGTAGGAGAAATTGTTGAAGATTTTAATTCTGAAATTCAAATAGATACTTCTATGGAAAAACTTATATGTAGAGCCTTAGATAAAAATAGAGTTAAGCACAATGATCTTATGTGTTTGAATGATAAGCTCGGACGATTGAGTATTAAATTGTCACTTAACGCTTGCAGTGGAAGGCAAATGTGTGTAAAGGATTTATTGCCGATTATAAATGGGGTCACAGGCAAGTGCATGTGTGTTAGTGATGAAGGGTGTAATATAAATCCGAAGACCAATATATGTAAGGTAACTATTGAAGAAACACCTAAGTTTCATGTGGTATCTAATGTGGCTAGGCAGTGTAAAGATGGTGAAAAGTCCAATGGAGATAGCTATAGCTTTGGTAAGCTTCCTGATGGAAGTTATATGTCAGTTATTAGTGATGGCATGGGATCGGGACCCCAAGCGGGTAGAGAGAGCGAGGCTGCGGTTGAATTAATAGAAAAGTTTACATCAGCAGGTTTTAGTAAAATTACGGCTATAAACACTGTGAATTCAATAATGACATTGAGATTTTCCGAAGAAGAAAAATTTTCAACTATAGATTTAAGCAGCATAGACTTATACACTGGGGAAATTGATTTCTTAAAAGTGGGGGCAGTTGCAACTTTTCTAAAATCAGGTGAAAGTTTAGAAATTATAAAATCAAAATCTCTTCCTATCGGTGTTTTAGATAAAGCAGATATAGATATACAGCAAATGGAATTAAAAAATGGAGATATTATGGTTATGCTTAGTGATGGGGTATTAGATTACAATGATGAAAATGTAGGGAGGGTGGATTGGGTAGTTGATTATTTAGGTAAAAACAATTGCAACAATCCCAAGGATTTAGCTGAAGGGTTGCTCTCAGAAGCAAAAAAATTAAGTGGCAATAGAGTAAAAGATGATATGACAGTTCTTGTTTCAAAGATATATAGTCTATACTAAATGTATTTTATAAAAGAGATATTTTAATGCCCTGTAAATTGAGAGAAAAATCAGGGAATATATAATAAAAGAGATTAAAAAATGGAGAAAGTATTTATGGGGGTAAGAACCTCTTTTACATTCTTCATTTTTCCCATTTTTAACGGCATTTCAGAAGGAAAGTCTCTCATTTCTATAAGTGGGAGTTACATGCCCTAACAAATTGAAAACTTCGGTGGGAGTTTAAATCTCCTTCTAAGTCGTTAATATTGCAGCGACCCAAGAGACGATTTAAAGGTGTGTCTAAAAAAATGGAAAATATATATTACTAAATGATATAGTAATATGATATAGTGATATGGTATTAAAAAATATAAACCTGCAAAAAACAGAAAACATTTTAAAAATAAATTTGGGAAGTGAAAATTTTGTCAGAAACAGTTATGGACTTTATAAAAGAGAATTCAATGTTTGATAAGGGAGATAAGGTTATAGTTGCATTTTCTGGTGGACCTGACTCCACGTGTTTGCTCTATATTTTAAACAACTTTAAGGAAGAACTTGGGATTACACTTATTGGTGCACATCTAAACCATTGTCTTAGAGGAGATGAGTCTGATAAAGATCAGGAATATGCAAAAGAAATTTGTGAGAGTTTGAATATAGATTTTTATAGTGAAAAAGTGGATGTACATAGAATTTCAAAGGAAAAGAATTTATCTTGTGAAATGGCAGGACGAGAAGCTAGATATGAATTTTTTGAGCAACTTATGGTTAAATTAAATGCTAATAAAGTCGCTTTGGCACATAATGCTAATGATCAAGCTGAAACTATTTTAATGAGGATAATGAGAGGAACGGGTATCGAGGGAATAGTAGGAATAAGACCTGTTCGCGACAAAATATATGTAAGACCCATACTTCGTCTTAGTAGAAAAAAAATAGAGAAATATTGTTTAAATAATAATATCAATCCAAGAATAGATAAATCAAATTTAGAAAATATTTATGCGAGAAATAAGGTAAGATTAGAATTGATTCCATATATGGAACAAAATTTTAATAAAGATATAATTAAAACATTAAACCGATTATCAGATATTGTAAAAAAAGACAATGATTATTTGGAAAATATTTCTGAAAAAGAGTATAAAAAACATTGTGAGATAGGTCAGCAAAGGGTTATAATAAATAAGGCGGCTTTTGCGGAGCATGAAGCAATTTTAAGTAGGATTATTAGGAGTGCTTTGCTTGCGGTGAATCATAATTTATATAATTTTGAAAAAGTTCATATATATAGTATTATAGAACTTCAAAGACATGAAACAGGTAAAAGTATAATGCTACCTCAGAATATAATAGTTGAAAACTGTTATGGGAATATACATATATATATTTGTGTAAAAGCTACTGAAGCTAATAACAATCAGTACTCTCTAAATATAAATCAGGAAAACTTTATTCATTCTTTAAATAAAGTAGTAAAAATTGATGTTAATCCTAAGCTACAATTTACAGAATTTAAAGAAAATGATTGTATTAAGTATTTTGACTATGATAAAATTAAGAAACCAATAATATTTAGGTATAGAAAAGATGGGGATAGATTCATTCCACTAGGTATGAAGGGTAGTAAAAAGATAAAGGATTTGTTTATAGATTTAAAAATACCTAAAGCCCAAAGAAATGCAATACCGTTAATATGTTTTGGGGATGATATAGGTTGGGTAGTTGGATATAGGGTTAGCGAAAAATTCAAGGTTACAAAGGATACTAAAAATATATTGCAGATTAGAATTGGAAGAGAGGAATAAGAATGAACAATGATATTAAAGAGGTAGTATACAGCGAAGATCAATTAAGAGATAAAATTAGGCAAATGGGCGCAAGAATAAGTAAGGATTATTTAGGCAAAGAGCTTATACTCATTGGTATTTTAAAAGGATCAGTCATATTTATGTCAGATTTAGTAAAGCAAATTACGATTCCATGCAAAATGGATTTTATGGCAGTTACAAGCTATGGGAATTCCACTAAAACTTCAGGGGTTGTAAAGATCTTAAAGGATTTAGACTTTGAAATTGAGGGAAAGGATGTATTGATAGTAGAGGATATTATAGATTCTGGAGTTACACTTAAATATCTAATGAAGTTACTATCTGCAAGGAAACCTAATAGTTTAGAAATTATATGCTTACTGAATAAACCAGAAAGAAGAACGGCCAATATAGATGTTAAATATTTAGGTTACGATGTACCAGATTACTTCCTTGTAGGATTTGGCCTGGACTATGCAGAGAAATATAGAAATTTACCATTTATAGGAATACTTAAGGAAGAAATTTATAAGTAAATGTGTATAAAATAATATATATATTATTGTCAACTGCTTTTTAATGTGATAAAATTTTAAAGTGAATAAAAAGAGAGGGGGGTTTCTAATGAAGAAAATTTCTAGTGCATCAATCTGGATCGTAGTGTTTGTACTTGTGATTTATGCAGCACTAACCGTACTTGATAGTAGCAAAGATGTTAGTCAAATCAGCGTTAATAAATTCCAAGAATATTGGATTAAAAAGGATATTAAAACTGTTCAGGTAAAAGAAGATAAAACAGTATCAGGAGAACTAAAGAACGGAACACGATATGAAACTATAGTCCCATTGACGAGATTGCTTCAAGTTATGGACCAAAACCCAAATGCAAGCGTTACAGAAACATACTTAAAGCCAGCTAGTATGCCAATGTGGTTAAATGTCTTGCCAACACTCCTTATAATTTTAATGTTAGTGGCCTTTTGGTTTATGTATATGCAGCAATCGCAAGGTGGCGGCGGTGGCGGTAATAGAGGTGTAATGAATTTTGGTAAAAGTAGAGCCAAAATAGCAACGCCAGATAAGAAGAAAGTTACATTTGATGATGTAGCTGGTGAAGATGAAGAAAAGGAAGAACTTGCAGAAGTTGTAGATTTCTTAAAACAACCTAAAAGATACCTAGAAGCAGGTGCAAGAATTCCTAAAGGTATTCTTCTTATAGGACCACCGGGTACAGGTAAGACGTTACTTGCGAGAGCAGTATCAGGAGAAGCAGGAGTTCCATTCTATAGTATATCAGGTTCGGAATTTGTAGAGATGTTTGTAGGTGTTGGAGCTTCAAGAGTAAGAGATTTATTTGAACAAGCGAAAAAAAGTGCTCCTTGTATAATATTTATTGATGAAATTGATGCAGTAGGTAGACAAAGAGGAGCTGGCGTTGGCGGTGGTCATGATGAAAGAGAGCAAACTCTAAATCAGCTATTAGTTGAGATGGATGGATTTGGTGTAAATGAAGGCATAATTATGATAGCCGCAACAAATAGACCAGACATACTTGATCCTGCTCTTTTGAGACCAGGCAGATTTGATAGACATATATTAGTGGGTGCGCCTGATGTTAAAGGAAGAGAAGAAATTCTAAAGGTACATTCCAAAGGTAAACATTTAGCAGAAGAAGTAAAACTTGATGTATTAGCTAAAAGGACACCTGGGTTCACTGGTGCAGACCTTGAGAATTTAATGAACGAAGCTGCACTGCTTACAGTTAGAAATAAAAAAACAGTTATAGAAATGAAAGAGCTTGATGAAGCAGTAACTAGAGTTATTGCTGGACCGGAAAAGAAGAGTAAAGTTATCAGTGAAAAAGATAGAAAATTAACAGCATATCATGAAGCAGGGCATGCTGTAGTAATGAAATATTCTCCATTATCTGATCCAATTCATCAAATAAGTATTATACCAAGAGGAATGGCAGGTGGGTACACAATGCATCTACCTGAAGAGGATACTGCTTATACTTCAAAACTAAAACTTAAAGATGAAATGGTCGGGTTATTAGGCGGTAGAGTTGCTGAAAAATTAGTATTAAAAGATATTAGCACAGGTGCTAAGAATGATATTGATAGAGCATCGGCTATTGCAAGAAAGATGGTTATGGAATATGGTATGAGTGATGAACTCGGACCAATATCTTTTGGTAATGATCATAATGAAGTATTCCTTGGAAGAGATTTAGGCAAAAGTAGAAACTTTAGTGAAGAAATAGCTAATAAAATAGATTCAGAAGTTAAGATGCTTATTGATGAAGCTTATGGAAAAGCTGAAAAAATTCTTGCTGAAAATGCAAGTAAACTTCATGCAGTGGCTCAAGAACTGTTGTTAAAAGAAAAACTCGAAGGCGTGGATTTTGAGGCTATAATGGCTAAAACAGATTCAGGTGAGATTGATTTAACAAAGATTTAACTTGGTAAAAGACATACAGTGAGTTAGCTGTATGTCTTTTTTTATATCATTTAACCAGTAAAGAGAGTCCATTCTAACAGAAACTTTATATTAGTGCGATTTACTAAGAAACTTACTGTAATTATATACCAACATTTGATGAGGATTGTGGTATAATATATAGAATTAGCTTTATAGGTGTAACTTTCACTGTAACCGTTAATATTGCAGCGACCTAGGAGATGATTTAATTAAACAAAACTTCTTATAAAGATTTAACTTGACAAATTTGTTCAAATTGTTAAAATTATATTGTTAAATTAGGAACGGTTGAAATTAATATTTATAATATTGGATACATTATTTTGTGTTTTTATAATGGCAAAAATATAAAACGACTTGCAAGTTGTTTTAAATTATATAGGTGGTGTATAAAGTGATTTTAGTTTTAGATGTTGGAAATACTAATACTGTTTTAGGAGTTTTTAAGGAAAAGGAGTTAATTGTAGAGTGGAGAATATCAACTGATGCAAAAAAAACCGCTGACGAGTACGGAATTCAAGCAATGCAATTATTTAATCAGCGAAACATAAGAACAGAACATATTAAAGGCGTAATAATTTCCTCGGTTGTTCCCAATAGTATGTATTCACTAGAACATATGATAAGAAAATATTTCGATTTGAAACCAATGGTAGTAGGCCCGGGGATTAAGACTGGAATAAATGTAAAATATGATAATCCTAAAGAAGTAGGTGCGGATAGAATTGTTAATGCTGTTTCAGCTCATGAAATTTATAAAAGATCATTAATACTAATAGATTTTGGTACAGCTACAACCTTCTGTGCTATAAGCAAAGAGGCTAATTACTTAGGTGGAACTATATGTCCTGGTATTAAAATAGCTTCTGAAGCACTATTTGAGAGAGCGGCAAAGCTACCTCGGGTAGAGCTTGTAAAACCAGAAACAGTTATATGTAAAAATACTGTTGAAAGCATGCAGTCTGGAATAATATATGGATATATTGGTCAAGTAGATTATATTGTTAATAAAATGAAAAGTGAAATGATTAGTATGGGAGAAGAAGAGCCTTTTGTAGTAGCCACAGGTGGACTTTCAAAACTAATAACCAAAGAGTCTTCTGCTATTGATGAGTTTCATCCGAATTTAACCTTAGAAGGCCTTAGAATGATTTATGAGAAGAATAGGGAATAGGTGATTTAATGAAAATATCAAATATTAACTTTGAAAACGATGTTTTTTTGGCCCCTATGGCAGGAATTACAGATATTGCTTTTAGAGGGTTGTGCAAAGAATTAGGGTGTGGTCTACTATATACTGAAATGGTAAGTGCTAAAGGGTTATATTATGGAAGTGACAATACAGAATCTCTTATGCGAATTTCGGGTCAAGAGAAACCTGTAGCCGTTCAGATATTTGGTAATGATCCTAAGATTATGGCTAGTTCCTGTGAAATTTTCAATGCAAGAAGCGATATATGTATGGTTGATGTAAATATGGGGTGCCCTGTTCATAAAATAGTGAAAAATGGAGAGGGATCAGCTTTGATGAAGAATCCTAAACTAGCAGCGCAAATAATAAAAGAAATGAAAAAGGTTTCAACAAAGCCTGTGACAGTGAAGTTTAGAAAGGGATTTGATTCAAATAATGTTAATGCTGTAGAATTTGCTAAATATATGGAGGATGCGGGGATAGATGCTATTGCAGTGCATGGCAGGACTCGCGAACAAATGTATGAAGGCAAGGCTGATTGGGATATTATAAGGGCTGTAAAAGAAAATGTTAAAGTGCCGGTAATAGGTAATGGGGACATATTTTCCGTAGAGGATGCTGTCAAAATAAAGGAAATCACTAATTGTGATGCTATAATGATTGCAAGAGGGTCTAGGGGTAACCCATGGATTTTTAGAGAGATTAAGCAGGCAATAAACGGAGAAAAAGTTATATACCCTACTCCTGAAGAAAAAATAGATATGTGTATAAGGCATTTAAATTTAGCTGTAAAATATTATGAAGAAATTAAGGCTGTTAGAGAAATGAGGAAACATACAGCCTGGTATATCAAAGGGCTTAACAACTGTGCTGAGATTAAGAATGAAATTAATACTAAAAATACTTATGATGAGGTAAAGCAGGTACTTTTGGTTTATAAAAATTATTTGAAGACCATAGAAGCATAATTTAAAAATTAAAACGGGAATTTATATAATTAACACTGAATAAGATAATAGTACATTAATGTATAAGGTGCAGATGTATGAAGCCAATTTTATGTATAACTTCAAATATAGATAATTTATATAATGAATTTGGATTTTTAAGTAAAATTAAAGATAAACTAAAGATGAAAGTAATAAGTAATGAATACATTAAAGAATTAGATATTAAAGTTACGAGTGTAAGGATGCCACCTAATTTTAATAGAAAAGCATATTTAAACAATTTAACTTATGCTAAAAAAATATGTAAATGTAATGAAGTGCAATTATCGCCAAAAACACTGAGGCCTATGGATTATAATTATTTTAATGAATTTCAAAAGCGATTCTTAGCTTTTAGTGTTATAAAAAGTATACAACTTATGATTAGAATGAGAAACAAAAGTTTGAAAAATTGCTGCATTGTTATATATGATGCTGTAGAAATAATAAACTATAATATTATTGTGGAATTAGCAAAGCATTGCAAGTATATTGTATTTTTATCGCCTGATTTGGTAAAAGCTAGAAAGCTTGCAGATTATATTATCGCTAATTTTGGTGTATCTCCTATTGTTACAGATGATGAACTATATGCTGTTAAAATAGCCGATTTTATTGTTTCATCTAAAGACTATGAATTCGGTGATGGGAAATTAGTCTGGTTCTTAGATAATAGTATAAGCACGCCAAAAAATATTATAGCTGTAAATGATGTAAGTTATAATGTGCCTTGGAAAACTTTTAAAGGAGATTTTTCTATCGAACTTTTAGGATCGATATTATGTCAAATGCAAGAAAGTGACATTGAAAAAGCTCTTAAGTATAATGGTATATATCTTAAAAAAATAAAATTCAACAATAATGTAATATATTAGACTATTTTGCTCGTAACATATTGACAATAGTAACGCTCTGATTTATAATGGCTAAATGGTTACATGTATTGTTATTCTAAGAATAAATCTTAGAATCGATAATTTATCAATTTGAACTAATAGTCTTATATTATATAAATTATATGAAATTGCTATATTTCGAGGAAAACAGTATTGTAGTTGGGGTGTAATATGCTAGGGTATTGTTAGTTGATAGTGAATTTTATGGATATTTACTAATTTATTTAATAAAAATTAAAAAGGGGAGAAATAAATGAGCGTACCAAAACAATATGTAATGACCTATGAGGGAATTACGAAATTAGAGGGAGAATTAGAATTTCTTAAGACTGTCAAGAGAAAAGATATTACTGAAAAAATAAAGGTAGCACTTGGGTATGGGGACTTAACCGAAAACTCAGAGTACGATGAAGCTAAAAATGAACAAGCATTTGTTGAAGGTAGAATAATACAATTGGAAAATATGCTTAGAAATGCAAGTGTTATAGATGAAAACGATATTGAAATAGATGTAGTAAGTATAGGATCTATAGTTAAGGTTAAGGATTATGAGTTTGATGAAGAAGTTGAATTTTATATAGTGGGTTCAGCAGAAGCAGATCCAATGATAAATAAAATATCGAATGAATCACCAGTTGGATGTGCACTCGTTGGTAAGAAATCAGGAGCAATTATAGAAGTTGCAGTTCCAGATGGTGTTGGTAGGTATGAAGTATTGGAAGTGCGACGTGGGTAATTGTTTAAAAATTATTTAATTTTTATAGAACATAGGGGTACTTAACAATTTATAATTGGTAGGTGCCCTAAAGAAATATATACATAGAAGAAATATGGCAGAATAAATGATTAGTAATTATTTTCTGACCTGGGAAAAACAGGAGGGATATTAATGTCGAACGAAAAAAACAATGAAGAAAAAAGTGAAGAGAAAAACTTGCATGAACTTGAATCTAAATATAATGAACAGGTAACCATAAGACGACGAAAATTATCTGCTTTAAAAGAAGAAGGCAAAGATCCATTTGATGTGTACAAAGTTGAAAGAACTCATACATCACAAGAAGTTAAAGAAAATTTTGAGAAATTAGAAGGCGCTCAGGTTATTGTAGCAGGTAGACTCATGTCTAAAAGAGTTCATGGTAAGGCAGGTTTTTCTGATATTCATGATAGATATGGTAAAATACAACTATACATAAAAATAGATGATGTAGGCGAAGAAAAATTAAAAGAATATAAAAGTTTTGACATAGGAGATTTTGTAAGCATAACTGGTACACCTTTTGTTACAAAAACTGGTGAGATATCACTACATATAGTAGATTTTCAGCTTGTAGCGAAGGCTCTAAAACCACTTCCAGAAAAATGGCACGGATTAAAAGATCCTGATTTAAGATTTAGACAAAGAGAAGTAGATATAATAATGAACCCACAAGTAAGAGATACGTTTATGAAGAGAATATCAATAATTAAATATATCCGAGAATACTTAGATAACAAAGGATTTTTAGAAGTTGAAACTCCGATTTTATCCACAGTAGCAGGAGGAGCCGCAGCAAGACCATTTAGTACTCATCATAATGCGCTTGATATTGAGATGTATCTTAGAATTGCAACAGAGCTATATTTAAAAAGACTTATTGTTGCTGGTTTTGAAAAGGTATATGACATGGGTAAAAACTTTAGAAACGAAGGAACAGATATAAGACATAATCCAGAGTTTACAATGATAGAATTATATGAAGCTTATGCAGATTATAATGATATGATGGAAATTACGGAAAATATGATAGCTTACGTTTGTGAAAAGGTTCATGGAACTATGAAAGTAAATTATCAAGGAACTGAGATAGATTTTACACCACCATGGAGAAGAATTACTATGGTAGATGCAGTAAGAGAATATTCAGGTGTGGACTTTGATAAAATAGCTACTAATGAAGAAGCTAGGGTTATAGCTAAAGAAAAGCATTTACAATTTAAAAAAGAATTAGAAAATTGCTCAAAAGCAGATATATTA
The DNA here is from genome assembly GCF_055081135.1 of Clostridium sp. CM036. Taxonomy (NCBI): domain Bacteria; kingdom Bacillati; phylum Bacillota; class Clostridia; order Eubacteriales; family Clostridiaceae; genus Clostridium; species Clostridium sp. CM036. The sequence goes on from NZ_CM143652.1 coordinate 2,992,830, forward strand.
AATGAATTATTTGAAGTATATGTGGAAGAGAAACTAATTCAACCAACATTCTTATGTGATTACCCTGTAGAAATATCACCTCTTACAAAGAAGAAGAGAGGGAATGAAGAGTTTACAGAGAGATTTGAAGGCTTTGTGTTTGGAAGAGAAGTGTGTAATGCATACTCAGAGTTAAATGATCCAGTAGTTCAGAGAGAGAGATTTATGCAACAAGCAAAAGAAAGAGAATTGGGTGATGATGAGGCTTATTTAATAGATGAAGAATTTATGAGCGCATTAGAAACAGGAATGCCACCAACAGGAGGACTGGGTATAGGAATTGATAGAATGGTAATGTTCTTAACGGATTCTTATTCAATAAGAGATGTTATCCTATTCCCTACAATGAAACCAATCCAGTAGTTTAAAAGAATCAAAGGGGTATTTTAGTTAATCTAAAATATCCTTTTTACTTCTTAAGCGTAATCATCAGTGCTTAAAATCATGAAATTTAAATAAAAAAGAAAAAACTATTGAATTTTTAATAGTATATGTTATAATGTTGTTGTAAGCAATAATAATCCGCGATAGCTCAACGGTGGAGCACTCGGCTGTTAACCGATAGGTTGAAGGTTCAAATCCTTTTCGCGGAGCCATTTTTTATTTTTGGAACTCAATATTATAAGAAATCTAATGTATAATAAAATAATTCACTGTGATAAAGAAGAGTAGTAGTAGTACTTCATAAGAGAGGTTGTGGCTGGTGTAAACAATCAAAGTATTATTGTGAAAGGAACTTTTGAGTGTATAGAACTTAAAGTAGGGCATGTGCCAATAAGGGTGGAACCGCGGAAATAATTTTCGTCCCTTGGGGTATAGTCTTTTTTTTGTACGTAAAATAAAAGAGCATGCCTTTATGCGGGTGTGATGGATTGAATTGGTTATATTTAGGCCAAATAGGAAAGGATACAAGATGTAATATTAATATATTTGTAATGACCATTGAGAAGTATATAAAACGAGATATCATTAGATTATAAAAAAATAGGAGGGATTAATATGACATTTGAAAAAAGTATGGATAAAATAGTTGCGTTATGCAAAAACAGAGGGTTCGTATTCCCGGGATCCGATATATATGGAGGGCTCGCTAATTCGTGGGATTATGGTCCTCTGGGAGTTGAATTTAAAAACAATGTTAAAAAAGCTTGGTGGAAAAAATTTGTTCAAGAAAGTCCATATAATGTAGGCGTTGACTGCGCTATACTTATGAACCCAGAAGTATGGGTTGCGACGGGTCACGTTGGAGGATTTTCAGATCCACTAATGGATTGCAAAGATTGCAAAGCTAGATTTAGAGCGGATAAGTTAGTGGAAGACCATATGACGAATCAGGGAGTAGAAGTAGCTAGTGCTGATGGATGGTCAAATGAAGAGTTAAAAGAATATATAGCAAAAAATGAAATAGTATGTCCTAAATGTGGAAAGAAAGACTTTACTGATATTAGAAAATTTAATTTAATGTTTAAGACTTCCCAGGGGATAACAGAAGATGGAAAATCAGAGATATATTTAAGACCAGAAACGGCTCAGGGTATCTTTGTAAACTTTAAAAATGTTCAAAGAGCTTCAAGAAAAAAAGTTCCATTTGGAATAGGCCAAGTAGGAAAGGCTTTCAGAAATGAAATAACACCAGGGAACTTTATTTTTAGAACTAGGGAATTTGAGCAAATGGAATTGGAATTTTTCTGTAAACCAGGTACAGATTTAGAATGGTTTGCATATTGGAAAGAGTATTGTGCTAATTTCTTATATAATTTGGGAATGGAAAAGGAAAATTTAAGATTTAGAGACCATGGAGAAGAGGAATTATCTTTCTATAGTAATGCTACTTGTGACATAGAATTCTTGTTCCCTTTTGGATGGGGAGAATTATGGGGCGTTGCCGATAGAACTGATTATGACTTAAAGAAGCATATGGAACATTCAGGGAATGATTTAAGTTATCTAGATCCTATTACTAATGAAAAATATGTACCATATTGTATAGAACCTTCTCTGGGTGCAGATAGAGTTGTTCTTGCATTCTTAGTTAATGCATATGATGAAGAAGAACTTGAAGGCGGAGACGTAAGAACAGTGCTTCATTTACATCCAGCACTTGCACCATTTAAGGCGGCTATTCTACCTTTAAGTAAAAAATTATCAGAGAAATCGCTCGAAGTTTTTGCTATGCTAGGTAAAAAATTTAACGTAGACTACGATGAAACCGGAAGTATAGGAAAAAGGTATAGAAGAGAAGACGAAATAGGAACTCCATACTGCATAACCGTAGATTTTGATACGTTAGAAGATAATACTGTAACAATTAGAGACAGAGACACAATGGATCAAATAAGGGTAAGTATAGATGATTTAGAAAAGTTTATAGAAGAAAAACTACAATTTTAAATTTTAAATTGGAATAGTTAGTTTGGTTTAGAGAATGGCGTGTAGTATATAATGAGGCTTGAGTAGGCTGTGGTTATACTATGCGTTGTTTTTTTATAGAATAAATCTAAAAAATTATAAAATAAATTTGTAAAATAAATAATATAATATAATATAAAGTATATGGAGATTACATGGAGGGTTATATGAAAAAGGATTTCAATGAATTTAAGGAATTTATAAAAGGAAAAAAAGTTGGAGTTGTAGGTATAGGAGTTAGCAATATTCCTTTAATACATTTTCTAGTGAAGCTTAAGGCAGTTGTTACAGCTTTTGATAAAAAAAATTATAGTTTACTGGGACAGGTAGCAATAGATTTCGAAGAAGAGGGCGTGAAGCTGGTATTAGGGGAAGATTACTTAGATGATCTAACGGGGTTTGATGTTATTTTTAAAACACCATCTATGAGAGTAGATAACCCTGCTCTTTTGAAAGCAAAAAAAGAAGGAACATATATAACTTCCGAAATGGAAGAGTTCATAAAATATTGCCCGGCTAAAACTTACGGCGTAACTGGTAGCGATGGAAAAACAACTACAACTACAATAATATATAATATATTAAAAAAAGAAGGATATAAAACTTGGGTTGGAGGCAATATTGGTACACCACTGTTCGCAAATATTGAAGAAATAACCAAAGACGATAAAGTAGTATTGGAATTGTCGAGCTTTCAGCTTATGACTATGACGGTTTCTACAGATGTAGCAGTAGTAACAAATCTGAGTGTGAATCATCTAGATATTCATAAGGATATGGAGGAATATATAAATGCAAAGAAAAATGTGTTTAAATATCAACGTGACGGTGATCTGATTGTATTAAATAAGGATAACGCGTTAACTTATGAATTAAGAAAAGAGGTTAAGGGAAAAGTTAAGTATTTTAGTGTATGCGAGAAACTAGAAGATGGTGCATATTTTCAAAATGATAAATTATTCATTATGAACAAGGTAGTGTGTAATCTTGAGGAAGTAAAGCTAAAAGGGATGCATAATGTGCAAAACCTATTAACTGCCTTTTGTGCAACTCAAGATGAAGCAACAGTTGCGAGCATGAGAGAAGTGGCTACCACTTTTATGGGGGTACCTCATAGGGGCGAATTCGTGAGGGAAGTAGATGGAGTTAAATATTACAATGATTCAATAGCATCTACGCCAACTAGAACTATAGCAAGTCTCAAAGCTTTTGGAAAGCCTGTTATACTAATTGCAGGAGGATATGATAAAAAAATACCTTTTGAACCTTTAGCAGAAGAAGGCTACACAAATATTAAAACACTAATATTAGTAGGGGACACTAAATATAAAATAAAAGAAGTTTTTGAGCGTATGTCTAAAGAAAATAAAATACCTTTACAGATTATACTTGCTGAAAATTTTAATGAAGCAATTTTTACAGCTAAATTAGTTGCTAAACCGGGTGATATAGTGACGTTGTCACCAGCATGTGCAAGTTTTGATATGTTTCAAAATTTTGAAGTAAGAGGTAATAAATACAAGGAAATAGTAATGACATTATAATAAAAGACATTTTCATGTTCATTAAATAGGAGCTCTGGTAAAAAAGATTATTTTTACTGGGGTTTTTATTTTTATAGGCTATAGGTGCTAAATGCGTAACAAATGTTCCAAGCGTATCATTATGAGCAAAACGGATTATATGGTATATATAAACATATATATGGAAATAGATTGATATAATAGAGGATTATAAACAAATGGTGAGTTATACATATGATATTATATTAATTGTCGCTGGAACATACAGTTATAAATTAACTTTAAGTGCACAGTGATGAAAGAAAAATTCATTATCAAATATTTTTTAAAGTAGTTGACAATGATGAAAAAAAGAATTATAATAGTAAAAGTCATCACATGATGACGAAGCAAGTTGGTCTTTGAAAATTAAACAGAGAAATAGGTAAAGATAGCGAAATAATATTTCGTTAAACCAGTTAATTACTTTAGTATAAAGTAAAATTTAGTCGTAAGACTAAAAAGTATGTAATGAGCTTGCGTAACAACTTAACAGTTGTCGCAGATTAATCATTTCAACTAAAAAAGTGTAAACTTTTAAATTGAGAGTTTGATCCTGGCTCAGGACGAACGCTGGCGGCGTGCCTAACACATGCAAGTCGAGCGATGAAACCTTTCGGGGTGGATTAGCGGCGGACGGGTGAGTAACACGTGGGTAACC
>NZ_CM143652.1:3000000-3858667 GCF_055081135.1 Clostridium sp. CM036
TACGGAGCCGAAGGGAAACCAAGTCTGAATAGGGCGCATAGTTGCATGTCGTAGACCCGAAACCGGGTGACCTATCCATGGCCAGGATGAAGCGGAAGTAAAATTCCGTGGAGGTCCGAACCACGTTGGTGTTGAAAAACCATGGGATGAGCTGTGGATAGCGGAGAAATTCCAATCGAACTCGGAGATAGCTGGTTCTCCTCGAAATAGCTTTAGGGCTAGCGTCGATTAATTGAGTAATGGAGGTAGAGCACTGAATGGGCTAGGGGCTGACAACAGTTACTGAACCCTATCAAACTCCGAATGCCATATACTTTTATTTCGGCAGTCAGACTGCGAATGATAAGATCCGTAGTCAAAAGGGAAACAGCCCAGACCATCAGCTAAGGTCCCAAAGTGTAAGTTAAGTGGAAAAGGATGTGGGATTTCTAAGACAACTAGGATGTTGGCTCAGAAGCAGCCACTCATTTAAAGAGTGCGTAATAGCTCACTAGTCAAGAGATCCTGCGCCGAAGATGTCCGGGGCTAAAACTTACCACCGAAGCTATGGGTGTACACAATTGTGTACGCGGTAGAGGAGCTTTCTGTACTGGCTGAAGTCATACCGTAAGGAGTGGTGGACGGTACAGAAGTGAGAATGTTGGCATGAGTAGCGAGAGTTAAGTGAGAATCTTAACGGTCGAAAACCTAAGGTTTCCTGAGGAAGGCTCGTCCTCTCAGGGTTAGTCGGGACCTAAGCCGAGGCCGAAAGGCGTAGGTGATGGACAATCGGTTGATATTCCGATACCACCAATGGACGTTATTAGAAATGGGATGACGCAGGAGGATAAGATGTGCACACTATTGGATGTGTGTCTAAGCATTTAGGCGGAGCAAGCAGGCAAATCCGTTTGCTCTTAACGCTGAGATGTGATGGGGAAGGGAATTTATTCCCGAAGTATCTGATTCCACGCTGCCAAGAAAAGTCTCTATCGAGGATATTGGTGCCCGTACCGCAAACCGACACAGGTAGGTGAGGAGAGAATCCTAAGACCATCGGAAGAATTGTTGTTAAGGAACTCGGCAAATTGACCCCGTAACTTCGGGAGAAGGGGTGCCTACGTAAGTAGGTCGCAGAGAATAGGCCCAAGCAACTGTTTAGCAAAAACACAGGTCTCTGCTAAAGCGAAAGCTGATGTATAGGGGCTGACGCCTGCCCGGTGCTGGAAGGTTAAGGGGATTACTTAGCGCAAGCGAAGGTATGAACTTAAGCCCCAGTAAACGGCGGCCGTAACTATAACGGTCCTAAGGTAGCGAAATTCCTTGTCGGGTAAGTTCCGACCCGCACGAATGGCGTAATGATTTGGGCACTGTCTCAACAACACATCCGGCGAAATTGTAGTGCAAGTGAAGATGCTTGCTACCCGCGATTGGACGGAAAGACCCCGTAGAGCTTTACTGTAGCTTAGCATTGAATTTCGGTATTGTCTGTACAGGATAGGTGGGAGACTGAGAAACATGGGCGTCAGCCTGTGTGGAGTCATCCTTGGGATACCACCCTGACAGTACTGAGGTTCTAACTGGAGGCCATGAATCTGGTCACAGGACATTGTTAGGTGGGCAGTTTGACTGGGGCGGTCGCCTCCAAAAAAGTAACGGAGGCGCCCAAAGGTTCCCTCAGCGCGGTTGGAAATCGCGCGAAGAGTGCAAAGGCAGAAGGGAGCCTGACTGCGACACTTACAAGTGGAGCAGGGACGAAAGTCGGGCTTAGTGATCCGGTGGTACCTCGTGGGAGGGCCATCGCTCAACGGATAAAAGCTACCTCGGGGATAACAGGCTGATCTCCCCCAAGAGTCCACATCGACGGGGAGGTTTGGCACCTCGATGTCGGCTCGTCGCATCCTGGGGCTGAAGTAGGTCCCAAGGGTTGGGCTGTTCGCCCATTAAAGCGGCACGCGAGCTGGGTTCAGAACGTCGTGAGACAGTTCGGTCCCTATCCGTCGCGGGCGTAGGAAATTTGAAGGGAGCTGTCCTTAGTACGAGAGGACCGGGATGGACAAACCTCTGGTGCACCAGTTGTCACGCCAGTGGCATCGCTGGGTAGCTATGTTTGGAAGGGATAAACGCTGAAAGCATCTAAGCGTGAAGCCCACCCTGAGATGAGATTTCCCATAACTCGCACGTAAGTGCGGTGTTAGTAAGACTCCTGGAAGACCACCAGGTTGATAGGTTAGAGGTGTAAGCATGGTAACATGTTCAGCTGACTAATACTAATAAGTCGAGGGCTTGACCTAAATATATAATTAGAAATAAAGCGATACTTCAAGCGTAAGCGAGAAGACTAGTTCACTGTGCAATTTTGAGAGAATATTTATTTTCTCAATCTAGTGATTATGGCATGAAGGTAACACCCGTTCCCATACCGAACACGAAGGTTAAGCTTCAATGCGCCGATGGTACTGCAGGGGTGACCTTGTGGAAGAGTAGGTTGTCGCTAGGTAATGTTCCGCGATAGCTCAACGGTGGAGCACTCGGCTGTTAACCGATAGGTTGAAGGTTCAAATCCTTTTCGCGGAGCCATTTTTTAAAATATAATAACATATGACGGATATTAATAAATCTGGTGATTATGGCATGAAGGTAACACCCGTTCCCATACCGAACACGAAGGTTAAGCTTCAATGCGCCGATGGTACTGCAGGGGTGACCTTGTGGAAGAGTAGGTTGTCGCCAGGTAAATATGGATCTTTAGCTCAGCTGGTTAGAGCTACCGGCTCATAACCGGTCGGTCCGGGGTTCGAGTCCCTGAAGGTCCACCATATGTGGGGATATAGCTCAGCTGGGAGAGCACCTGCCTTGCACGCAGGGGGTCAAGGGTTCGATTCCCTTTATCTCCACCAAAGAACAGTCCAATATGGGCTGTTTTTTTTGTGGAGATAAATAAGTTGTTAGTAAAAAAACTGGGTTAAATCATCTCCTGTGCAGCGGTTGATTTTATTCCAAGATTGCAGCTCCGCAGGAGATGATTTAAGTGGATTATTAATGTTGTTAGAAATTCTATAATATAAAAATTCTTAATAACGTTTATAAATAAATAAATAAAATGCTTAAATACAAACAATTTCTTATATACTTGACCATGCGTGTCAATATATATAAAACAAAGGATTATAATGAAAGAATGAGTAAATGGAGAATAACGTGGATATATAACAAAAAAAACAAATATACAACTTTATTATTATGATACAATATTCCTTGTCGTCACAAACAAGTGGCACGATAAGCTAACTGTTGATAACTATTTAATATATTTTCAAATGAAAATAATTTTTAAAAAGTTGTTGACAAAACAAGAAATACCTAGTAGAATAGTAGAAGTCGTCACATGATGACAAAGCAAATTGGTCTTTGAAAATTAAACAGAGAAATAGGTAAAGATAGCGAAATAATATTTCGCTAAACCAGTTAATTACTTTAGTATAAAGTAAAATTTAGTCGTAAGACTAAAAGTATGTAATGAGCTTGCGTAACAACTTAACAGTTGTCGCAGATTAATCATTTCAACTAAAAAAGTGTAAACTTTTAAATTGAGAGTTTGATCCTGGCTCAGGACGAACGCTGGCGGCGTGCCTAACACATGCAAGTCGAGCGATGAAACCTTTCGGGGTGGATTAGCGGCGGACGGGTGAGTAACACGTGGGTAACCTGCCTCAAAGAGGGGAATAGCCTCCCGAAAGGGAGATTAATACCGCATAATATGTTTTGGTCGCATGATCGAAACATCAAAGGATTTTTCTTCGGAAAATTCCACTTTGAGATGGACCCGCGGCGCATTAGCTAGTTGGTGAGGTAACGGCTCACCAAGGCGACGATGCGTAGCCGACCTGAGAGGGTGATCGGCCACATTGGAACTGAGACACGGTCCAGACTCCTACGGGAGGCAGCAGTGGGGAATATTGCGCAATGGGGGAAACCCTGACGCAGCAACGCCGCGTGAATGATGAAGGCCTTCGGGTTGTAAAGTTCTGTCTTCTGGGACGATAATGACGGTACCAGAGGAGGAAGCCACGGCTAACTACGTGCCAGCAGCCGCGGTAATACGTAGGTGGCAAGCGTTGTCCGGATTTACTGGGCGTAAAGGATGCGTAGGCGGACATTTAAGTCAGATGTGAAATACCCGAGCTTAACTTGGGTGCTGCATTTGAAACTGGGTGTCTAGAGTGCAGGAGAGGTAAGTGGAATTCCTAGTGTAGCGGTGAAATGCGTAGAGATTAGGAAGAACACCAGTGGCGAAGGCGACTTACTGGACTGTAACTGACGCTGAGGCATGAAAGCGTGGGGAGCAAACAGGATTAGATACCCTGGTAGTCCACGCCGTAAACGATGAATACTAGGTGTCGGGGGTCGAACCTCGGTGCCGCCGTTAACACATTAAGTATTCCGCCTGGGGAGTACGATCGCAAGATTAAAACTCAAAGGAATTGACGGGGGCCCGCACAAGCAGCGGAGCATGTGGTTTAATTCGAAGCAACGCGAAGAACCTTACCTAGACTTGACATCCCCTGCATAACCCAGAGATGGGCGAAGTCCTTCGGGACAGGGTGACAGGTGGTGCATGGTTGTCGTCAGCTCGTGTCGTGAGATGTTGGGTTAAGTCCCGCAACGAGCGCAACCCTTATCATTAGTTGCTACCATTAAGTTGAGCACTCTAGTGAGACTGCCCGGGTTAACCGGGAGGAAGGTGGGGATGACGTCAAATCATCATGCCCCTTATGTCTAGGGCTACACACGTGCTACAATGGTGAGTACAAAGAGATGCAAGACCGCAAGGTGGAGCCAAACTCAAAAACTCATCCCAGTTCGGATTGTAGGCTGCAACTCGCCTACATGAAGCCGGAGTTGCTAGTAATCGCGAATCAGCATGTCGCGGTGAATACGTTCCCGGGCCTTGTACACACCGCCCGTCACACCATGAGAGTTGGTAACACCCGAAGTCCGTGAGGTAACCGTAAGGAGCCAGCGGCCGAAGGTGGGATTGATGATTGGGGTGAAGTCGTAACAAGGTAGCCGTAGGAGAACCTGCGGCTGGATCACCTCCTTTCTAGGGAGTAGATGTATTGACTTCGGTCGATGCAATAGAAGAATATTAATTTATTCTTCAAAAATATCTATTGTAATTAATCGTACCTAGTTCTCTGTTTAATTTTGAGAGACTAATTTTATCTAACTCTTAGGAGTTAGATAATAAATAGTTTTTCTTAAAATGTTCTTTGAAAATTGCACAGTGAAAAAAGTTGTTTTAAAAAAATTAAAACTACGCAAGTAGTTTATAAATTGATTTAATACAATTTCGCAAAATTAATATAACCGTCTATGTAAATAGACAGAATCAAGGTCAAGCTACAAAGGGCGCATGGCGAATGCCTTGGCACTAGGAGCCGAAGAAGGACGCGTTAAGCTGCGATAAGCTTTGGGTAGGCGCAAATAGCCTGTGATCCAAAGATTTCCGAATGGGGGAACCCACATAGTAACAACTATGTACTGCATACTGAATAAATAGGTATGCAGAGGTAGACCCGGGGAACTGAAACATCTAAGTACCCGGAGGAAGAGAAAGAAACATCGATTTCCTAAGTAGCGGCGAGCGAAAGGGAAAGAGCCCAAACCCAGGTCTTTGATCTGGGGGTTGAGGATAGATCATAAATACTGCAATTCCTTAATTGAAGATAGCTGGAAAGCTGCTCCGCAGAAGGTAATAGGCCTGTAAATGAAAAGGAAAAACAGTCAGATCTAATCCAGAGTACCACGAGACACGTGAAACCTTGTGGGAAGCTGGGAGGACCACCTCCCAAGGCTAAATACTACCTAGTGACCGATAGTGAAGAAGTACCGTGAGGGAAAGGTGAAAAGAACCCCGGAAGGGGAGTGAAATAGAACCTGAAACCGTGTGCCTACAACCGGTCGAAGCACTTTATATGTGTGACGGCGTGCTTTTTGTAGAACGAGCCAACGAGTTACGATATGTAGCAAGGTTAAGTACTTAAGGTACGGAGCCGAAGGGAAACCAAGTCTGAATAGGGCGCATAGTTGCATGTCGTAGACCCGAAACCGGGTGACCTATCCATGGCCAGGATGAAGCGGAAGTAAAATTCCGTGGAGGTCCGAACCACGTTGGTGTTGAAAAACCATGGGATGAGCTGTGGATAGCGGAGAAATTCCAATCGAACTCGGAGATAGCTGGTTCTCCTCGAAATAGCTTTAGGGCTAGCGTCGATTAATTGAGTAATGGAGGTAGAGCACTGAATGGGCTAGGGGCTGACAACAGTTACTGAACCCTATCAAACTCCGAATGCCATATACTTTTATTTCGGCAGTCAGACTGCGAATGATAAGATCCGTAGTCAAAAGGGAAACAGCCCAGACCATCAGCTAAGGTCCCAAAGTGTAAGTTAAGTGGAAAAGGATGTGGGATTTCTAAGACAACTAGGATGTTGGCTCAGAAGCAGCCACTCATTTAAAGAGTGCGTAATAGCTCACTAGTCAAGAGATCCTGCGCCGAAGATGTCCGGGGCTAAAACTTACCACCGAAGCTATGGGTGTACACAATTGTGTACGCGGTAGAGGAGCTTTCTGTACTGGCTGAAGTCATACCGTAAGGAGTGGTGGACGGTACAGAAGTGAGAATGTTGGCATGAGTAGCGAGAGTTAAGTGAGAATCTTAACGGTCGAAAACCTAAGGTTTCCTGAGGAAGGCTCGTCCTCTCAGGGTTAGTCGGGACCTAAGCCGAGGCCGAAAGGCGTAGGTGATGGACAATCGGTTGATATTCCGATACCACCAATGGACGTTATTAGAAATGGGATGACGCAGGAGGATAAGATGTGCACACTATTGGATGTGTGTCTAAGCATTTAGGCGGAGCAAGCAGGCAAATCCGTTTGCTCTTAACGCTGAGATGTGATGGGGAAGGGAATTTATTCCCGAAGTATCTGATTCCACGCTGCCAAGAAAAGTCTCTATCGAGGATATTGGTGCCCGTACCGCAAACCGACACAGGTAGGTGAGGAGAGAATCCTAAGACCATCGGAAGAATTGTTGTTAAGGAACTCGGCAAATTGACCCCGTAACTTCGGGAGAAGGGGTGCCTACGTAAGTAGGTCGCAGAGAATAGGCCCAAGCAACTGTTTAGCAAAAACACAGGTCTCTGCTAAAGCGAAAGCTGATGTATAGGGGCTGACGCCTGCCCGGTGCTGGAAGGTTAAGGGGATTACTTAGCGCAAGCGAAGGTATGAACTTAAGCCCCAGTAAACGGCGGCCGTAACTATAACGGTCCTAAGGTAGCGAAATTCCTTGTCGGGTAAGTTCCGACCCGCACGAATGGCGTAATGATTTGGGCACTGTCTCAACAACACATCCGGCGAAATTGTAGTGCAAGTGAAGATGCTTGCTACCCGCGATTGGACGGAAAGACCCCGTAGAGCTTTACTGTAGCTTAGCATTGAATTTCGGTATTGTCTGTACAGGATAGGTGGGAGACTGAGAAACATGGGCGTCAGCCTGTGTGGAGTCATCCTTGGGATACCACCCTGACAGTACTGAGGTTCTAACTGGAGGCCATGAATCTGGTCACAGGACATTGTTAGGTGGGCAGTTTGACTGGGGCGGTCGCCTCCAAAAAAGTAACGGAGGCGCCCAAAGGTTCCCTCAGCGCGGTTGGAAATCGCGCGAAGAGTGCAAAGGCAGAAGGGAGCCTGACTGCGACACTTACAAGTGGAGCAGGGACGAAAGTCGGGCTTAGTGATCCGGTGGTACCTCGTGGGAGGGCCATCGCTCAACGGATAAAAGCTACCTCGGGGATAACAGGCTGATCTCCCCCAAGAGTCCACATCGACGGGGAGGTTTGGCACCTCGATGTCGGCTCGTCGCATCCTGGGGCTGAAGTAGGTCCCAAGGGTTGGGCTGTTCGCCCATTAAAGCGGCACGCGAGCTGGGTTCAGAACGTCGTGAGACAGTTCGGTCCCTATCCGTCGCGGGCGTAGGAAATTTGAAGGGAGCTGTCCTTAGTACGAGAGGACCGGGATGGACAAACCTCTGGTGCACCAGTTGTCACGCCAGTGGCATCGCTGGGTAGCTATGTTTGGAAGGGATAAACGCTGAAAGCATCTAAGCGTGAAGCCCACCCTGAGATGAGATTTCCCATAACTCGCACGTAAGTGCGGTGTTAGTAAGACTCCTGGAAGACCACCAGGTTGATAGGTTAGAGGTGTAAGCATGGTAACATGTTCAGCTGACTAATACTAATAAGTCGAGGGCTTGACCTAAATATATAATTAGAAATAAAGCGATACTTCAAGCGTAAGCGAGAAGACTAGTTCACTGTGCAATTTTGAGAGAATATTTATTTTCTCAATCTAGTGATTATGGCATGAAGGTAACACCCGTTCCCATACCGAACACGAAGGTTAAGCTTCAATGCGCCGATGGTACTGCAGGGGTGACCTTGTGGAAGAGTAGGTTGTCGCTAGGTAATGTTCCGCGATAGCTCAACGGTGGAGCACTCGGCTGTTAACCGATAGGTTGAAGGTTCAAATCCTTTTCGCGGAGCCATTTTTATTTAAAGTATACAAAGCTAATTATTAGCTTTTTTTTATTTTTTGAAAAATTATAATAAATAATATACAAATTTTAAAAAATAGATATGAGCTTTAGTAATAACTTATATTTAGTTTAAATATATAATTAAGTATCAATAAATTTATTTTATTGATACTTTTATCTTTTTTAGAAAGTAATAATTATAAAATTCAGCTATATACAAAGGCTTTTTATTTAAAGGTAGAATATATGAATATATATCTAACGAAAAGCTAGGAGGTATCGTATATGAAAGAATATATAAGCAAAAATCTAAGAAATATAGGAATTGTTGGACATAGTGGTTCAGGAAAAACCACATTAATGGAATCAATATTATATTACACTAAAGCTATAGATAGATTCGGAAAAGTTAATGATGGTACTACAATTAGTGATTACGATATTGAAGAAAAGAAAAGAAAAACGTCTATTTCTACATCAGTGGCTTTAAGTGAATGGGGAAATATAAAATTAAATTTAGTAGATATGCCTGGATATTTTGATTATGAAGGAGAAATGATTGAGGGGCTAAGAGCTGTAGATATGGCAATGATAACTGTTTGTGGGGTATCAGGTGTAGAAGTTGGAACTGAGAAGGCTTGGGAATATATCAATGATCATAAGCTACCTAGAGCATTTTTTATTAATAAGCTAGATAGGGAAAATAGTAATTTTCAAGTTGCTTTGCAACAGATAAAAGAAACATTTGGAATATCCGCAGTACCAATTCAATATCCTATAGGTAGTGAAGAAAATTTTAGCGGCGTAATAAATGTCATATCTAGAAAGGCTCAAATATTTAATCCTAAAACACATGGGATGGAAGATAGTGATATTCCAGAAGAATTAATAGATAAAGTGGATGAGTGTAAACAGATGGTTATGGAAGCAGTTGCTGAAACAGATGAAGTTCTATTAGAAAAATATTTCAATGAGGGTTCTATAAGTGAAAAAGAAATATATCAAGGTCTTATAAAAGGAGCTTCTATGGGAGAAATTACACCTATAATGTGTGGATCTGCTTTACTTGGTATAGGAATGAATACGTTGCTAGAAGATATGGTTGAATGCTTCCCTTCTCCAATTGAAACAACTATGTACATTGCAAAAGGTATGAAAAACAATAAATATACGCAAGTCAAAATTGATGATATGGGTCCATTCTCAGCATTAGTATTTAAAACTATTGCAGATCCTTTTGTAGGTAAATTATCTATGTTCCGTGTTATTACTGGAAAAGCTAAAAGTGACACAATAGTATATAATACTAATAAAAATAAAGAAGAAAAAATAGGTGCTATGTATTTTTTAAAAGGAAAACAACAATTTCAAACTCGAGAAATTGCGGCAGGGGATATAGGTGCAGTTGCAAAACTTCAATGCACGACTACTGGAGATACTCTCTGTGATAGAGCGAAACTAATAATGTTTGATACTATGGAGTTCCCACAACCAGTTTTTTCAAGAGCTATTGTAACTAAAGCTAAAGGTGATGAAGATAAAATATCTAATGGATTAACAAAATTGTTAGAAGAAGATCCTACATTCTCAATATCTAGGAGCGCAGAAAATGCACAAACTATAATCTCAGGATTAGGATCTACCCACTTGCAGGTTATAGTTAGTAAATTGAAAAATAAATTTGGAGTTGAAGTATCATTAGAAATTCCAAAGATTGCTTATAGAGAAACAATTAAAAGAACTTCTGATGTCCAAGGAAAACATAAAAAGCAATCCGGAGGACATGGCCAGTATGGTGATGTAAAGATTAAATTTGAGCCTAGAATAGACGGTGCAGATGATTTAGAATTTATTGATGCGGTGGTTGGTGGAACAGTTCCAAGGCAGTATATACCTGCTGTTGAAAAAGGGTTAAGGGAATGCATTAGGCATGGTGTACTTGGAGGATTCCCAGTTATAAGACTTAAAACAACGTTACATGATGGTTCGTATCATGCTGTAGATTCTTCTGAAATGGCATTTAAAATGGCAGCGTCGTTAGCTTACAAGAAGGGCCTTAAGGAATCAGATCCTGTTTTATTAGAACCAATTATGCATGTGGAGGTCACATGTCCAGAGGACTATATGGGCGATATTATTACGGATATAAGCAAGAAAAGAGGTAGAATTTTGGGGATGGAGTCTGTTGAAAGAGGTCAGAAAGTCATAGGAGAAGTACCTCAATCAGAATTATTTGATTATGCAACAGATTTACGCTCAATGACTGGTGCTAGGGCAAATTTTAGAGTCAAGTTTGAAAGATATGAAGAAGTGCCTCAGGATGGAATTGATAAAATAATTGAAGCTAGCAAGAACCTGGAATAGAAATAAAATAAAGAAATAAAACCATAGGTAGCTACGGTTTTATTTCTTTGTTTTAACGACATTTCAGAAGGAAAGTCTCCCAACTCATATAAGTGAGGGTATAAATCTCCTTCTGAAGTCGTCAATTCATCTTCTTCGAAGCTGTGCAGCTCCGCAGGAGATGATTTAATTATGAATTTTTAGGTATAGAAAAAGAATAAAAGTAAATTATAATAAATGCGCATATTTTGCTCAAAATTACAAAACCTAATGTGAAATATAGTAAAGAGGGGAGAATTAAATGTCTGAATATAAATTAGACATTCCTGGAGAAATTAACTTAAGTGATTACAGCAGCATTCATGATTATATGGGCATAATAGAGCGAAATGATAAGTTCACAATTATTTCAAAAATGAAAAATGCTGATGAAATGAAAATATTATGTGAAATGTTGGAAAATAATTCTTTTACCGTTGTAACACAAGGAGATAAAGAAAATGGCAAATATTACATCACATCACAAAAGGGAAGGTAAAGAGGAAATTAAGAGCAATTATGTAAGTGAGCTATTTGCATAATATATTTAAGAAGGCCATCACTATTAATGTTTGAATATTTTAAAAAAACAAATTAGGAAATAAAACTTTCCGAAATTTGTTTTTGATTTTATAGGAGTTATTAAATAGAGTACTGTGTTATTTATGCTTATTTTTTATTCTTATAGATAGTAAAGTATGAAACTCACTTCGATATTGGTATTTTTAGGATAAAACTGGGTGCAATTGGTCATAATTAAAGGAAGAAGTAAATCCATTGCAAGTGAGGTGTTTTAACATGATGTTTAATAAATTTACAGAAAGATCACAAAAGATTTTAGTATATGCTCAAGAGGAGGCAAAGCAATTAAAGCATGGTTATGTAGGGACAGAGCATATATTGCTAGGAATTCTAAAGGATGAAGACGGAGTATGTAAAAAATCATTGGATGATATGAAAATTTCGTCTGAGGGAGTAAAGAAATTAGTAATGGAGTATGAGGGAGAAGGAGACATAGAAATGCGAAGTAGCGAGATACCTCTAACTCCAAGAACAAAAAGGCTACTAGAACTAAGTCTTCTGGAAGCTAGAAATTTGAATCATAATTATATTAGTCCAGAGCATATTTTGTTAGCCTTGATTAGAGAAGAAGAAGGTGTTGCATATACAATTTTGGCTAATTTAGGAGCGGACTTTAATAAACTTAGAAATGGTATACTAAATAATTGGTGTTCTGAAGATACTCCAAAAGGTAGTTTATCAAAAGAAAAGCAAAAACAGGGTACTCCAAACTTAGAACGTTTTGGTAAAGACTTAACTGAGATGGCAAGACAAGGTAAACTTGATCCTGTTATAGGTAGAGGTAATGAAACTCAAAGACTTTTAGAAATTTTATGCAGAAGAATGAAGAATAATCCATGCCTTATAGGAGAACCAGGCGTAGGGAAAACAGCTATAGCAGAGGGACTAGCACAAAGAATAGCTTCCGGTAGCATTCCTGAAATTTTAAAAGACAAAAGGGTTATAACTTTGGATATATCCTCAATGGTGGCAGGTTCTAAATACAGGGGAGAGTTTGAGGAAAGGCTTAAAAAGGTTATGCAAGAGATAGTCGTCGCAGGAAATGTTATTATATTTATAGATGAAATTCATACTATCATTGGGGCAGGAGGAGCTGAAGGAGCTATTGATGCATCTAATATATTAAAACCGGCCCTCGCTCGAGGAGAACTTCAATGCATAGGGGCAACAACTATAGATGAATACAAAAGGCATTTTGAAAAAGATGCAGCACTCGAGAGGAGATTTCAACCTATAATTGTAGGAGAACCAAGCAAAAATGAAGCTGTTGAAATATTAAAAGGATTAAGAGATAAGTATGAAGCACATCATAGAGTAAAGATTACGGATAGTGCAATAGAAGCAGCTGTTAGCTTATCACATAGATATATATCAGATAGATACTTACCTGATAAAGCAATAGATCTTATAGACGAGGCTGGTGCAAAAGTAAGAATTCAAAATTTAACTGCTCCAGAAAATTTGAAAAATTTAGAAGAAAAAATAGATGGAATTTGTAAAGAGAAAGCTGATGCTATATCAGTGCAGGACTTTGAAAAAGCAGCTAAGATTAGAGATATCGAAAAACAATTAAAGGATAAATTGTATAATTCAAAAAACAATTGGAAAACTCAAAATCAAGCGGATGAGCTAATAGTTACAGAGCTTGAAATTGCTAATGTGGTATCAAGGTGGATTAATATACCTATAGAAAAATTGACTGAAAAAGAATCGGAACGGCTACTAAAGTTAGAAGAGGTACTCCACACGAGAGTAATAGGACAAGGTGAGGCAGTGAAATCTATTTCAAGAGCTGTAAGACGTGCAAGGGTAGGGTTAAAGGATCCAAAGAGACCTATAGGATCTTTTATATTTTTAGGTCCCACTGGTGTAGGAAAAACAGAATTGTCTAAAGCTTTAGCAGATGCCATGTTTGGTGATGAAAATAACATGATAAGAATAGATATGTCAGAATATATGGATAAGCACACTGTTTCAAGGCTTATGGGTTCGCCACCAGGATATGTAGGTTTTGATGAAGGTGGTCAATTAACGGAAAAGGTGAGGAGGAACCCTTATTCAGTTATACTTTTTGATGAAATTGAAAAAGCTCATCCAGACGTAGTTAATATTTTGTTACAGATATTAGAGGATGGAAGGCTAACAGACGGAAAAGGGAAAACAGTAGATTTTAAAAATACAGTAATTATAATGACATCAAATGTAGGCGCGTCTAGTATAAAAAAACAGAGGTCTCTAGGTTTCGATATAAAGGATAATGAAGCAAGCTCTAAATATGAAAAGATGAAAGAAAATATAATGGAAGAGCTAAAACATTCATTTAGACCTGAATTTTTAAATAGAATAGATGAAATTATCGTATTTCATTCGCTAGAACATGAAGATTTATATAAAATAGTAGGATTAATGCTTAAGGTAGTAAAAGAGCGTCTTAAAGATCTTGAAATTAATATTACTTTTGATGAGGAAACTAAGAAGCATTTAGCTAAGGCGGGACTTAATACTACTTATGGAGCTAGACCACTAAGGCGAGAAATAACTAATACTGTGGAAGATAAGCTTTCTGAAGAAATACTTAAGGGTAATATTAATAAAGGTGATAATGTAAGTGTTCTTATGAAAAATAGTGAATTGATTTTTAAGACTTTACATATTTAATGTTGTTTATGTGTAGGATATGCTTAAAAAACATAATTTTTTTTACTTTCAGTTTATAACTAAACTTACAAATAAATAAAACTAAGGAAAACTGCACACAAGAGGTATACGGTTTTTCTTAGTTTTATTCAGGATATGCAATTATATTCTGTTATACACAACATGTGAATCAGTTGTATCGCTAACTATTGGATTATGGTAATGTAATTCTACAATTTAAATAATAAAAGATTTTTCATAAACAACATAGGCACATTAATATTTTATATAAAAATGCTTATTTATTATCTATATATTTAACATTTTTAATCTCTGGCATAGATATATTCAATGATTTTAATGTATCTTTATTTATATACACTTCTGTTTCTTCAGAGATTTTAATTGGCATATTAGATATATCATTACCCTTTAGTACATCAACTGCCATGTTACCTGCTTCATATCCTAACTTATAATAATCTATTCCTACAGTAGCTAATGCTCCAGATTCTACGGAGCCTTTTTCCGATGCTATAACAGGTATTTTTGCCTCCAATGTATTTTTTACTATTATAGGCATGGATGACACTATTAACTGATCAGTTGGTACATATAAAACGTCTATTTTCGTAAGTAAGCTACTTATGGCACTATTAACTTCATTAGTGCTTGTTACTCCGGAAGTAACAATTTCATAACCTTTAGCTGCTTTTTTTAGCTCATTTACCTGTACTTGTGAATTTACTTCACTTGTATTATATAAAATTCCTATTCTTTTAGCATTGGGCATCAATTCCTTTATTAACTCCAATTGTTTTTTCACTGGTAAATAATCTGAAGTCCCAGAAACATTAGTTTCTGGCTTATCTAAAGACTTTATTATTCCAGCTTGCACAGGATCAGTAACGGCCGTAATTATTATTGGAATTTTTTTTGTAGCATTATATGACCCCTGTGCTGAAGGGGTAGCTATTGCATAAATTAAATCCTTCTTTCCAGATGCAAACTTTTTGCCGATAGTTTGGGTCGTAGTTATATCTCCTTGGGCGTTTTGATAATCAATATCTATATTGTCTCCCTCCTTATAACCATTATCCTCTAGTGCTTTTATAAATCCTTCTCTACTTTGATCTAGTGCAACATACTCTACTATTTGACTTATACCTATTTTTATAACTTTCTTCTTTTCATTCGTTTTTGTACATCCGGTTAATATGCATGTAATTATTAGTGTAGTAGCTAACATTTTTTTCACAATAATACCTCCTTTATACCGCGTATTCAAATTTTTTCAATATACTTTCTATTGTTAATTTTTTCTTTTCGGATTCATTTAAATCTAAAATAACTTCACCTTTATGTAGCATTATTAGCCTATTACCATACTGAAGTGCATCCTTTAAATTATGAGTTATCATTAATGTAGTAATATTTTTTTCTTTTACAATCTTTTGAGTTAACTCCATTATCTCATTAGATGTCTTTGGATCTAATGCTGCAGTATGTTCATCTAACAACAGTAACTTAGGAGCAGATAGGCTTGCCATTATCAATGATAGAGCTTGTCTTTGTCCCCCTGATAAATAATTTACATTCACATCTAAAAGCTTCTTTAGATCTAATGATATTCCATTTAAAAGAGCTTCCAGTTCTTTAGTTTTATATCTAAGGCAATATTTAAAATTAATTAATTTACCCTTATTTAAAGCCAGAGATAAATTTTCTCTAACGGTCATGGATGGACATGTTCCTAAGGATGGGTTTTGAAAAACCCTGCTTACAATTCTTGTTACTTTATGTTCAGGCATTTTAGTTAAATCATTTCCTTCAAGAAAAATATTACCTGAGCTTTCTTTAACTAATCCAGAAATTATATTTAATAATGTGGACTTACCTGTTCCATTGCTACCAATTATGCTTATAAAATCCCCTTCGTTAATGTCTAAATTAATGCCCTTAAATAACACATTTTCACCTAAATAAGAATTATAAAAAATTTTTGATAAATCTTGTATTTTTAACATTTAATAACCACCCCCGTATAGATTTGTTACTTTCACTATTACTTCTACCACCAACTGTTATAAATAAAATTATTACAAAAGATGTGACCATTTTTAAATCCACAGGTGTAAGTCCAAAATTCATAGCTAAATATATGGTAATTTGGTAGATTAGAGTGCCTATAATTACACTACTTGTCTGTTTTATAAACTTGCCGTTTTTAATAATAGATGATCCAATGATTATAGAAGCTATACCTAAAATTAATGTACCTATGCCCATAGATATATCCGAAAATCCTTGATATTGAGCCATCATACTTCCAGAAAAAGCTATAAGTCCATTAGATATCATAAGTCCTAATATTTTTATTTTACCTATTTCTACGCCTAAAGATTTAATCATTTGTGGGTTATCGCCCACACCTTTCAATGCATATCCTAATCCTGTTTTTAAAAACATATCGATAGCAACTTTAAATATTACAACTAAGATTAAAGCTACAATTAAAGGGTTGAAATCATAAAAAATATTTTCATCATTAAAGAGGGCAATGTTTGCCTTTCCCATAATCCGTAGGTTTAGAGAATATAAAATCCCCATTACTAGAATGCCTGAAAGTAAGTTTGATATTTTAAATTTAACATGGAGTATTCCCGTTAATAACCCCGCTATACACCCAGAAGCTAGCGCAAGCACTGAGCCTAAAATAGGAGAAATTCCACTTTTTAAGGTTACAGCTATTATTGCTGCCCCTAAGGAAAAACTTCCATCAGCAGATAAGTCCGGAAAGTCCAAAATTTTATAGCTTATATACACCCCCAATACCATGATTGATAAAATTAAGCTTTGTACTAATATTCCTGTTGCGACTTCCATCAAAATCCTCCTTTGTAAAATTAAGAAAAGATATTTAAAATACAAAAAAAAGCCACATAGAATATCTATGTGACTTTTTTCATATAACTTATGAAAAACTTATAATCATAGTCAACATAGATACAAATCATTTGATGCAAGCATCAATGGACCTGTACCTATGTTTAATTTTTAGGTACAAATCCTATGTAAATTGGCGACTAAAGACAAATTGTATTTTTTGATTTAATAAGTTTTTCATAATTAATCTCTCCTTAAAAAAATATTATATTTATAATACCATTCTTATCTTTAATAATCAAGAATATTTTTTCGTTAAAACTATTTTATTATTTCGGTTTTATAGGGTGTACAACCTTATGCAAATATAAATAATATAATTTATTTTATTTGTAAGAATTTATTTAATCTTGTATAATATTATAATGAGACAAGAAGGCCTACTCAAATATTAAATGCTTCTAGTTTTTTTATTTAAGAGACTAGTTTAGAAAAAAATAAAGGGTTACTTTTTATAATTGTGATATTTATGTTAATGTAGTAGGGCGACTAAATTTAGATGGGACTTCTGGAGAGTTAGGGCTTGGTATTGTCTAGCGTGAAAAGTAAGGAAATAAAGCTCGACAAACAATTATTGTATAAGTGCGAAAAGAAAATTAATGCTAAGGATATTAATATTATAGGGACGGCTTCATTAAAAGATATTATAAGATTTTTTAATGGCACTATTTATTAAGTAGGGAGAAAAAGATGAGAGAAGAAAAAAGCAAGGAACTTATGAATATATTAAAAAGAATGGCCCCTGGAACGACGCTTAGGGAAGGACTTGAAAATATCTTAAGAGCTAAAACGGGAGGGCTTATTGTTTTAGGAGACAGTAAGGAAATATTAGACATCGTAGATGGCGGATTTCGAATAAATGCGGACTATAGCCCTGCTTATGTATATGAACTAGCAAAGATGGATGGAGCCATAGTAATAAGCAGTGATTTGAAAAAAATATTATATGCTAATACTCAGCTCATGCCAAGCCCTACAATACCCACTTTTGAAACAGGGACAAGGCATAGGACAGCTCAAAGAATAGCTAAGCAGACTGGGTATGCTGTTGTTGCAATATCACAAAGAAGAACCATCATAACTGTATACAAAGATGATATAAAATATGTTTTAAGAGATAGTAGTATTATTTTAGCGAAGGCAAATCAAGCTATTCAGACATTAGAAAAGTATGTTTCAGTTCTTGAGCGAGTAGTAAGTAATCTAAATCTTTTAGAATTTCAAGATTTAGCAACCTTGTTTGATGTAATATCAGCAATACAAAGAACAGAAATGGTTATGAGGATAGTTGGTGAAATTGAAAGGCATATATGTGAACTAGGGAATGAGGGTAGACTAATTTCAATGCAACTAAATGAGTTAATTAGAAGTGTTGAGGAGGATGGGATACTCTTAATAAGGGATTATTGTCAAAGTGGTATGGATTATACG
Source organism: Clostridium sp. CM036 (assembly GCF_055081135.1). Lineage (NCBI taxonomy): Bacteria > Bacillati > Bacillota > Clostridia > Eubacteriales > Clostridiaceae > Clostridium > Clostridium sp. CM036. The sequence goes on from NZ_CM143652.1 coordinate 3,018,557, forward strand.
CAAATATATAGCCAAATAGAAAATATGAGTTCTGAAGAGCTCATGGATTTAGATTTTATTTCTAGGATTATTGGATATATAGGTGTTCCGTTAGTAGATACTCTAATTTCTCCAAGAGGATATAGAATGCTTGGTAAGATACCTAGAATACCTGTAAATGTTATAGAAAATTTAGTTAAGCACTTTAGAGAATTAAAAACTACAATGGAAGCTTCTTATCAACAACTTGATAGCGTAGAAGGTATTGGGGAAGCAAGGGCTAAAGCTATTAAAAATGGGTTAAGAAGGTTAAAAGAGCAATTTATGTTAGATAAGCAAATATAGCATAAAATAAGTTTTAACTTATTTTATGCTATATTTACTAACGCATAGTATATTTACCTAAGGTACTTATTTTGTTATACTCTTTTAAAAGAATATCATATAAGTTTAAGTCTACAAGATTACATAAAGAAGCAATATAAAAAAGGTTGTTTCCTAATTCTTTTTCTAAGACTTCTCTACAGTTTTCACAAAGATTACCTAGCATGTGGGTATCAAGTGAAGCACTAAGAGTATCCAAATCTAAATCATCTATATCAGCAGGAGTGTATTGCTTCTTTGCTTCCACGCCAATACAACCACAATTGGTAACAGACTTTGCAACAGCTCTGTTAACTCTAGCCTGAGACTCTTGAAGTTTGGTGATTATATCCAAAATACTTTTGTGTCGTAATAGGGACTCATCCACAGAGTTTTGAAAATTATCAAAAATACAATCTTTCATTAAGTTCAACTCCTTTTAATCATTTAAGTAGCTATACTATCTTTATTATAGGATTTACATTACGTTTTTGTCAATAAATTAAGTACGCATTTAACCTTATGAATATATAATAAAGCAACAGGAGTTTTATTAATAGGGGGCGTGTTATGTTAAATATTGGCCAAAAAATATTTGTAGCATATTATGGTGCTGGGTATGTACAGAATATAAACAGTGAAGAATTGTATAATATAAAATGTAAATATATAAATATATATCTTTTATTAGATAATATGAATTTTATGATTCCGATAGATAAAATAGAGAAACATAAAATAAGAAACATTTCAAATAAAGTAGAATTAGAAACAGTTTTAAATACAATATCAAATAGGTCCAATTGTATAGAAAGTAATTGGAATAATAGATATAGATTTAACAAGAAAAAAATCCAAAGTGGTAATGCTCTAAAAATGTGCGAGGTACTTAGGGATTTATATTATTTAAAGAAGAAAGATATGCTTCCACCGGGTGAGTTAAAGATTCTAGAAAGAGTTGAAGGGATGGTAGCCAGTGAAATAATGTTAGTGTTTGAACTTAATATGGAACAAGCATTAAACAAAATAAGGGATTTCATTTAACAAATTGTTAATTATAGGGTGCATTTTATTGAAATGCACAACTTTATAGTATATATTAGATAATAACAGGATATAAATCCAAATAAGTGTTAATAATTTAGAAGGAGGTGAAATTTTTTGTTAAAAAAAATTTTAAGAGGACTTTTTACAATCATAGGACTAATTTTGGGGTACTTAATAGGAGATATGCTTCTAAGCACAAGCTATTTAGGTGGGCTTAATTATTTAAAAAATGGTACAATTCAAGGAATAATATTCATTATTTTTTCTACTTTAATTTTTGGAGTTATTTTATTTCTAATATCTCCTATAATCGTATCTTTTATAATGAAGTTTATGGATCATGTGGAGAAAAGCACACAAAAAATGCCGACTTCTCAAATTATTTTTGGTACAGGAGGGGCAATAATAGGGCTTGTAATAGCATCTTTGTTTGCGGGATTATTTAAGTACCAATCTCTTATATGGAATATTATTGCAGTTATTTTTACTGTTATAATGGCAGCTTTAGGAGCAGATATTTGCGCTAGAAAAAGAGATGAAATATTATCCTTCTTTACAAGCATTAAAAGGAAAGATGGATTCAAAGATAAGAAAATCAAAGGATTTACTAATGAAAATCCTAAGGTGCTAGATACATCAGTAATAATTGATGGTAGAATATTTGATATTTGTCAAACGGGTTTTGTTGAAGGGCCACTAGTAATACCAACTTTCGTATTGGAGGAGCTTAGGCATATAGCTGATTCATCAGATGGGCTTAAAAGGAATAGAGGCAGAAGAGGATTAGATATACTAAACAAAATTCAAAAGGAATTAAATATAGAAGTTGAAATTTGGGAGAAAGACTTTCCCAATATTGCAGAAGTAGATAGCAAACTTCTTAAGTTAGCTCAAGTTTTGAATGGTAAAGTAATTACTAACGATTTTAATCTTAACAAGGTAGCTGAATTCCAAGGAGTTCCAGTTTTAAATATTAATGAACTTGCAAATGCAGTAAAGCCAGTAGTTCTACCAGGGGAAGAAATGAAAATTCAAGTGATGAAAGATGGAAAAGAATCGGGCCAAGGGATAGCTTATTTAGATGATGGCACAATGATTGTTGTTGAAGGTGGAAGACGATATATTGGTGAAAATATAGTTGTTATTGTAACATCAGTACTTCAGACGGCAGCAGGTAGAATGATTTTTGCTAAAAATAAGGATTCTTTGGTAAAAAGTTAGTCATATTGTGTGAGTAACTTTTTTATAAGTAAAAACGATGCTATTGTACTTATTAATGATGGGTCTAGAACATTTATAAACGAATATGTTATAAGCTATTAGTGACAACTTAGATGATGGTTTTACTATTGACAGTAGCATATTTAATGTGTATATTGATTAATAACTATAAAAAATATTAAATCTAAATTAAATAGTAGGTTGAGAGACTTTCAAAGTTTTTAACCCGTTTCGGAGCTGTAGCAAAACTACCGGTAGCATAACCGTTAAAAAATGAGTACAAATTTAGGTGGTACCGTGATAAAGCTCGCCCTAAAACAGGGTGAGCTTTATCATTTTTTTGATGTTTTTTATTTTAAATGTGTATCATGTAAATAATAAATTCAAGGATAAAAGATATAAGCGGTAAAGATGGGCAGGACCTTAGTAAGTACATTGATATAGAAATACCTATAACGATAAAAAGTAGTAGCCGTGTTATAAGCCACCATACAATGGCTACTACCTTTTATCATAGAAATGTCTAATAATTAAAAAGGAGAATAAGCATGGAATTTAATATGCTAAAGGGTAAATTTACAGTAGAACAAGTTAAACAGATAAATCCACTAGTGCTTGCATTAGTTGGAGATGCAGTTTATGAGGTATTTATTAGAACCTATCTTGTGGAAAAAAATAGAAATATGAATGTTCATAAAATTCATATTAAAACAGTTGAACATGTAAAAGCACATGCGCAAAGTGAGTATATGAAATTCTTTATAGAAAATTTAAATGAAGAAGAGCTCAGTATATTTAAAAGAGCTAGAAACTCTAAAAGTGGCACAACACCTAAAAATGGAGATTTAAATGAATATAAATGGGCTACGGGGTTTGAAGCTTTAGTGGGATTTCTATATTTAAGTGAAAAGAATGAAAGACTAAACTATATTTTCGAGAAGATTATAAACCACGATTTGGGGGCTGAGTAATTGTGCTTAAGGTTAAATTAATTGAACATACGCCTAATCCAGAAAAAATTATAGCAGCGGCAGCTAAACTTTGTTATAGTCAAGTTGGGGTTGATGAAATACTAGAAGATTTGAATGAACAAAAAACACAAAAGTTGTTAGACATGTTAATGACTTATGGCCATCATTCGCCAATAGAACATGTGAGCTTTACTTTTGCAATTGAGGGCATATCTAGAAGTTTGACCCATCAATTAGTGAGACATAGGGTGGCATCATATTCTCAACAGAGTCAGAGATATGTAAAGCTTGAACAATTTGAATATATAATTCCTCCCAATATTGAAAAAGATGAAGAAGCAAAAATAATATTCATAGAATCTATGAAGCGCATTCAAGAGGAGTATAATCAGTTAGTAGAGATATTGTGTAGAAATGAATTGGCTAATCTTTTAAAAGAATATTTAAAGGATGAAAAATTAATAAATACTGAAGAAATTGAGAAAAAACAATATACAATTATTAAGGGCAAAGCTGAGAAAAAGGCTATCGAAGATGCGAGATATGTATTTCCAAATGCTTGTGAAACTAAAATGATAGTTACTATGAATGCTAGAGAATTAATTCATTTCTTTAATCAGAGATGTTGTACTAGAGCTCAATGGGAAATACGTCAAATGGCAAAAACAATGCTGATGCAAGCGAGGAGTGTAGCACCTGTACTTTTTAAATATGCAGGGCCAAGTTGTGTTAGTGGACCATGCCCTGAAGGCGGTATGAGTTGTGGAAAAATGATGGAAATAAGAAAAGAATATGAAGTTAAATAGATAAAGAGAGAGGTATTTGAAATGAGCGATAATAAAAAATATCAAGGAAATAGTGGATTTGGAAGTAGTAGGGAAGAGAAAACTGGAACAGGGTCTAAAAGGGTTAGGACGAGCGAAAAAGGTGCGAAAGAAAGTAGAGGGTTTTCAAGTAGTAAATATGATAAAGGTGGAGCGTCTTCCAGAAGATTTAGAGGTGACGAGCAGGGTACAAAAGAAAGTAGAGAAGATAAAGGCAGAGTAGGTAATAAAAGAAACAAACAAAGTGAAGAGAATGCACCAGAAAACAAAAAATTTGCTAGGGAAAGAACTGAAATAAGCCCTAAGAATAGCAATGTTAATAAAGAAGTTGAGACTAAAATCATTAGAGAGGATTTAGTTGAAGGAAGAAATGCAGTTATAGAAGCGCTAAAATCAGATAGAACCATAGAGTACATTCTTATTGCCAAAGGTGATATGGTAGGATCTATAAGCGTGGTACTAGCATTAGCCAAAGAAAAAGGAATTGTTACGAAAGAAGTAGATAGAAGAAAACTAGATGAAATATCACAAACTTCATCACATCAAGGAGTTATTGCTATAGTAACACCTTACAAATATTTTCAATTAAATGACATATTTGAATATGCGCGAGAAAGAGGAGAAAAGCCTTTTATAATTATACTAGATGAAATTGAAGATCCACATAACTTTGGGTCTATCATAAGAACTGCAGAGGTATGCGGAGCTCACGGAATAATTATACCTAAGAGAAAAAATGTGGGAGTTACACCAACAGTGTATAAAACATCAGCTGGTGCAATTGAACATATGAAAATAGTAAAAGTAACTAATATAAATGCAACTATTGAAGAAATAAAAGGACTCGGAGTATGGGTTTATGGTGCGGATATGGATGCCGAAAATTATGTTTTTAATACTGATTTAACTGGTGCGGTAGCCCTTGTTATTGGAAGTGAGGGTAGAGGCATTTCTAAACTTACAAAAGAAAAATGTGATGTTCTAGTAAAAATACCCATGGCAGGGAAAATAACATCTTTAAATGCATCGGTTGCAGGTGGTATAATAATGTATGAAATTATGAAGCAAAAGATTAAATGAGGTAAAAAGTGAAAACAGTTTTTGTTGATGGGTATAATGTTATAAATAGCTGGCCAAATCTTAAAAAGATTAAAGATTTTAGTTACGAATCTTCACGCCTGCAGCTTATTGACACTCTTCAAAATCACTCGGGATTTAAAGGGTATAAAATATTTATAGTTTTTGATGCACAAATGGTTAAAGGTAGCCTTCAAAAAAAAGAAAGACAAGGAAATTTAGTTGTGATTTTTACAAAAGAGGGCGAAACGGCAGATGATTATATTGAGAGAATGGTCAATAATATAGGACGAAAATCCGAAGTCTGCGTTGTCACGTCAGACTCGCTAGAGCAGCAAGTTACCTTTCAAAGAGGGGCCACTCGAATGTCTTCCATTGAATTTTATCACGAAGTAATTAGTACACAAAAAGAGATTCAAATAAATATCGAAAAAAAGCATTTAGGAAAAAGAAATTGGTTAGAAGAGAGAATAGATGAAAAAACATTAAAAAAACTTGAAAAAATACGCAGGAGCCATTGAATTTTCTTGACTATAGAAATTGCACTAAGGTATAATCATCTATATGACACATGTTTGGTGTGGAGGGGATATTTGTTGGAAAAAATCATTAGAGCTAGTATGGATACTTCATGCTTTGAAGAAAGATTGGATGAAGAAGTAGTCATTGAAGCACAAAATGGAAATGTTAGAGCACAAGAATATTTAATTAATAAATACAGGAATTTTATTAAAGCCAAGGCTAAGTCGTATTTTTTGATTGGGGCTGATAAAGAAGATATTTATCAAGAAGGAATGATAGGTCTCTATAAGGCCATTAGAGATTTTAAGGCAGATAGATTATCTTCTTTTAGGGCTTTCGCAGAAATTTGTGTTACAAGACAGATAATTACAGCAATAAAAACAGCTACTCGCCAAAAACACATTCCCCTTAATACATATATATCTTTAAATAAGCCAATATATGACGAGGAATCAGACAGAACATTATTGGATGTGTTATCAGGTGCTAAAATTACTGATCCCGAAGAGCTAGTTATAAGCCGTGAAGAAGTAATAAGCATTCAAAATGAAATTGGGGAAGTTCTTTCAGAACTAGAGATGGAAGTGTTGATGTCATACTTAGATGGTAAATCTTATCAAGAGATTGCTTGTGATTTAGATAGGCATGCAAAGTCTATTGATAATGCGCTACAAAGAGTAAAAAGAAAATTAGAAAAATGTCTAAGCAAAAGGTGAAAATACATTGACAAAAAAATAAACAGTAGTATAATCAATAATTGGTGTATAGCTTTAAGTTGTACGTCGGCGGGAGTAGCTCAGTGGTAGAGCACCAGCTTCCCAAGCTGGGTGTCGCGGGTTCGATACCCGTTTCCCGCTCCAAAATTTAATGCCCATATAGCTCAGTCGGCAGAGCGTCACCTTGGTAAGGTGGAGGTCACCGGTTCAATTCCGGTTATGGGCTCCATAACTATTAAATCCGTACAATACACTAGGATGAGTTTACTTGCACAAAAGTGTAATTATTTATATTGAGGAGGAATACAAAATGGCAAAGGCAAAGTTTGAAAGAAGCAAACCACACGTAAACATTGGAACAATAGGGCACGTAGATCACGGCAAGACAACATTAACAGCTGCAATAACAGCAGTACTCGCAACTAAAGGTTTAGCAGAAGTATCTAGGTTTGACCAAATTGACAAAGCACCTGAGGAAAGAGAAAGAGGAATTACAATAAATACATCACATGTTGAGTATGAAACAGATAATAGACATTATGCACATGTTGATTGCCCAGGACATGCAGATTATGTAAAGAACATGATCACAGGCGCAGCACAAATGGATGGAGCAATTCTAGTTGTTAGTGCAGCAGATGGCCCAATGCCTCAAACAAGAGAGCATATACTATTAGCAAGCAGAGTTGGAGTAGGATATATAGTAGTATTCTTAAACAAAGCAGATATGGTAGATGATCCAGAATTATTAGAACTTGTTGAAATGGAAGTAAGAGAATTATTAAGTGAGTATGACTTCCCTGGTGACGACATTCCAGTAGTAACAGGATCAGCATTAAAAGCATTAGAAAACCCAACTGATGAAGAAGCATCAAAATGCATAGCTGAATTAATGGAAGCAGTAGATAGCTACATTCCAACACCAACAAGAGCAACAGATAAAGCATTCTTAATGCCAGTAGAAGATGTATTCACAATCACAGGTAGAGGAACAGTTGCTACAGGAAGAGTTGAAGCTGGGATACTTAAGGTTGGAGAAGAAGTAGAAATCGTAGGACTTAGCGAAGATAAAAGAAAAGTTGTATGTACAGGAGTTGAAATGTTCAGAAAACTTTTAGATCAAGCAATGGCCGGAGACAACATCGGAGCATTACTAAGAGGAGTACAAAGAACAGATATTCAAAGAGGTCAAGTACTTTCTAAGCCAGGTTCAATACATCCACATGATAAATTTGTAGGTCAAGTATATGTACTTAAAAAAGAAGAAGGCGGAAGACATACTCCATTCTTCGACGGATATAGACCACAATTTTATTTCAGAACAACTGATGTAACTGGATCAATAAAATTACCAGACGGAATGGAAATGGTAATGCCAGGAGATCACATAGACATGAATGTTGAACTAATCACTCAAGTAGCAATGGATGAGGGATTAAGATTCGCAATCAGAGAAGGTGGAAGAACAGTAGGTTCAGGAGTTGTTACTTCAATAGTTAAATAATACAAACAAAAAAATGCATTATGAATTAGAAGAAAGAAAATTGTTTAATAAAAAAACACCTTGAACTAATTCATTGACATATGTATTAAATTGTGATAACTTATTTAAGTATAACAAAAATGCTAAAGATAGCTTAGCGCTTAATAAGTATGAGCTTTCTTAAATAGATGGAAAACCGGGAGGTGTAGATTGTGAGAGTAAAAGTAACTTTAGCTTGTACTGATTGCAAACAGAGAAATTACAATACAATGAAAAACAAAAAAAATAACCCAGACAGAATAGAAATGAAGAAATACTGTAAGTTCTGCCACAAACATACACTTCATAAAGAAACAAAATAATACAGCATTAAACACAAAACAGTAGGGATGTGAATAAAATGGCTGTTACTGGGAATGTTAAAGTAAAGGAAAAATCAAACCAAAAAGGTATAGTGAAGTTTTTCAATGAACTTAAGGCAGAGGCGAAAAGAATAACTTGGCCTTCAAAACAAGATGTTAAAAAGGCAACTTTTGCAGTGACAAGTTTTTGTTTTATTTTTGTGATTTTAATAGGTTTGTTGGATTATGGTTTTAAGAACCTCTATAAACTAATCTTTAAATAAGGTAAAGGAAGGAGGTAGGGGGACGGAATACTCCACCCCTTGAGCTATGGCAGATAAAGCTAAATGGTATGTTGTACATACATATTCTGGTTATGAAAATAAAGTTAAAGTCAACCTAGAAAAAGCGATCGAAAATAGAAATCTTGAAGAATATGTACATGATATTCAAGTACCTATGGAAGAAGTAGTTGAAGTAAAGGATGGAAAAAAGAAAATAACTTTAAAAAAGGTGTTTCCAGGTTATGTTATGGTTAAAATGCTTATGACAGATGAATCTTGGTATATAGTTAGAAATACCAGAGGTGTAACTGGGTTCGTAGGGCCGGGTTCTAAACCGGTAGCTCTTACTGAAGATGAAGTTAGAACTATGGGTATAGCAGAAAAAACTATAGTTGTTGACTACGAAATAGGTGAGAATATTCAGGTGACATTTGGACCATTAGAAGGATTTGTTGCTTTAATACAAGAAATTCATTTGGAAAAGCAAAAAATTAAAGCACTTATAAATATGTTTGGCAGGGAAACTCCTGTTGAACTAGAATTCAATCAAATACAAAAACTAGACTAGATACTTAATAAAACGAAAGTTTTAGTAAGTGGGAGGATTTTTAATCCGTTTACCACAATATAGGAGGTATAAATTCATGGCTAAGAAAATAACAGGGATGATAAAACTTCAACTTCCTGCAGGAAAAGCTACCCCAGCACCACCAGTTGGACCAGCACTTGGACAACACGGAGTTAATATCATGGGATTCTGTAAAGAATTCAACGCGAAAACTTCGGATCAAGCAGGTATGATAATACCAGTAGTAATAACAGTATATCAAGATAGATCTTTTAGTTTCATACTGAAAACTCCACCAGCAGCAATATTGTTAAAGAAAGCAGTTGGATTAGAAAGCGGTTCTGGTGTTCCAAACAAAACCAAAATTGCTACAGTTTCTAAAGCTAAAGTAAGAGAAATAGCAGAACTTAAGATGCCAGATTTAAATGCAGCATCAATTGAATCTGCAATGAGTATGATAGCTGGAACAGCAAGAAGTATGGGAATAGTTGTAGAAGAATAATTTTAAATTAATTACGTGGGAGGTAAAAACCGTTATTACCACGAAGGAGGATACTATTATGGGAAAAAATTACATAGAAAGCGCTAAGCTTATAGATAAAAATGCTCTATATACACCAACAGAAGCTATGGAACTTGTGGTGAAAACATCTAAAGCTAAGTTCGATGAAACTATAGAACTCGCTGTAAGCCTTGGTGTTGATCCAAGACATGCAGACCAACAAGTTAGAGGTGCAGTAGTACTTCCTCATGGAACAGGTAAAACAGTTAAAGTTTTAGTTTTTGCTAAAGGCGAGAAAGCTAAAGAAGCGGAACTTGCAGGAGCAGACTTCGTTGGAACTGATGAATTAGTTGAAAAAATACAAAAAGAAAATTGGTTTGAATTTGATATAGTTGTTGCTACTCCAGATATGATGGGTGTTGTTGGTAAATTAGGTAGAGTACTTGGACCTAAGGGATTAATGCCAAATCCAAAGTCAGGAACAGTTACATTTGATGTTGCTAGAGCAATAAATGAAATAAAAGCTGGTAAAGTTGAGTATAGAGTTGATAAAACTTCTATAATTCATGTACCGCTTGGTAAAAAATCTTTTGGTGCTGACAAATTAGTTGCAAACTTTCATGCTTTAATGGAAGCAGTAGTTAAAGCTAAACCATCAGCAGCTAAAGGACAATACTTAAAATCAGTATCAGTTTCAAGCACTATGGGACCTGGAATAAAAGTCAATCAAGCTAAAGTATTAGACTAGTATTGACAAATAGGGTTAAACATGATACAATTTCCAGAGTGAAATAAATGATATTCCGTAGATAGTAGGTGCGAAAGCGTAAAAGACAACATGCCTACCGAGGATTCCTATAAGTATACTTGTATACATATATTAGGTCTCTTCGTGTCTACGGAGAGATTTTAATTTTTTATAAAGCAGTTAAAAACTGTTAGGAGGTGGATATATAGTGTTAAGCAATAATAGACAAGTAAAAGAAGCAAAAGTAGCAGAAATAAAAGAAAAATTAGCAAAAGCTCAAGGTGTAGTATTTAGTCAATATCAAGGTCTAAATGTAGAAGAAGATACGCAACTAAGAAAAAACCTTAGAGAAGTTGGGGTAGAATATAAAGTTTATAAAAACACTTTAGTTATTCTAGCGGCTAGGGAATTAGGAATTGAAGGTATAGAAACTCACCTACAAGGATCTATTTCAATGGCATTTGGATATGAAGATGCAACTGTTGCAGCTAGAGTTTTAAATGAATTTGCAAAAACTCATAAAAAATTAGAGCTTAAAGCAGGCATAATTCAAGGTAAAATATTCGATGGTGCCGAGGTTAATGCTCTTGCATCAATACCACCAAGAAATGTTCTTATTGCAAAATTACTTGGAAGCTTCAAAGCTCCATTATCAAATCTTGCATACCTATTGAATTCAGTTAAAGAGCAAAAGGAATCAGCTCAATAATATTTCAAATATTAAGCTGAACTACATAGCGATTTTTAATTGATTCAAATCATGCCTTTTTTAAAAGGTAAGTACAAAACAATATTTATATGAAAAAAATTCGGAGGTGCATTTATAATGACAAGAGAAGAAATTATTCAAGCTATAAAAGATATGAGTGTTTTAGAATTAAATGAATTAGTAAAAGAGTGTGAAACAGAATTTGGAGTGAGTGCTTCTGCACCAGTTGCAGTTGCAGGAGTTGCTACAGCAGCTGTTGAAGAAAAAACTGAATTTGACGTAATTTTAACTAGTGCAGGCGCTAGCAAAATTAAAGTTATTAAAGTTGTTAGAGAAATAACTGGATTAGGATTAAAAGAAGCTAAAGATATAGTTGATGGAGCACCTAAGGCAATTAAAGAAGCTATAAGCAAAGAAGATGCAGAAGCATTAAAAGCTAAAATAGAAGAAGTTGGCGGCGCAGCAGAAATAAAATAATTTTATCATAAACAGGGTACTTTTAGATAAGAGTGCCCTTTTTTAAAATGTTATGTTGACATAGAATTATACTTATGATAATATAGCGTAATGCATTAAAACTAGTAGTTTAACGTTAAAAAAGAAATTACTGGTTAATGTGAATTGAATTAACAAAAATGGTTATAATAACATAATAAATATGTGAATCCAAAAGCATAAGGTCCTAGGGGAAAGTGTGTTTTTGGTTATTTTAGTTTATACAAGGGGTGAAAGCTGATGGTACATCCTGTCCAATTAGGTAAAAGAACAAGAATGAGTTTTTCAAAAATAGGTGAAGTAACTGATATGCCAAATTTAATTGAGATACAGTTAGACTCTTATAATTGGTTTTTAAAAGAAGGACTTCAAGAGGTTTTTGACGATATAAATCCTATTCAAGACTATACTGGGAATCTTGTTCTAGAGTTTGTAGGATACAAACTTGATACAGATAACATTAAGTATACTGAAGAACAATGTAAGGAAAGAGATACAACTTACGCAGCACCGTTAAAAGTTAAGGTTAGATTGCGTAATAATGAAACAGGTGAAATTAAGGAACAAGAAGTCTTTATGGGAGACTTCCCACTGATGACACCACAAGGAACATTTGTTATAAATGGAGCAGAAAGAGTTATAGTAAGTCAATTGGTTAGATCACCAGGGGTTTATTACAATTATTCTGTTGATAAAACTGGAAAAAAACTTTACTCTGCAACGGTAATCCCAAACAGAGGAGCATGGCTCGAGTATGAAACAGATTCTAATGAAATTGTATATATTAGAATTGACAAGACAAGAAAACTGCCTATAAGTATTTTGGCCAGAGCTATGATGGATAATGGTAGCGATTTAGACTTACATCAATTATTAGGTGAAGAAGAAAGACTAAAAGCTACAATAGAAAAAGATAATACTAAAACAAGAGAAGAAGCTTTGATAGAAATATATAAGAGATTAAGGCCAGGCGAACCACCTACAGTGGATAGTGCGGTATCTCTTATTGATTCACTATTCTTTGATGCTAAGAGATATGATTTATCAAGAGTTGGTAGATATAAATTTAATAAGAAGTTATCAATTAATCACAGAATTGCAAACAAAATTGCTGCTGAAAATATTGTTAACCCTACAACTGGCGAAGTTATAGTTGAAAAAGGTCAAAAGATAGATAGAGAAGTTGCTCTAGAAATTCAAAACTTAGGAATTAATGTAGTAGATCTTCAAGTAGAGGATAAGGTGTTAAGAGTTATAGGAAATCACTTTGTTAACATTAATAAAGTAGTTAACTTTGATATTTCTGATCTTAATATTAGGGAAATGGTCCATTATCCAACATTAAAAGAGATATTGGATAATTTTAGTGATGAAGAATCAATTAAAGAACAAATAAAAGCTAATAAAACTAGATTAATACCTAAACATATAATTAAAGATGATATGTATGCTACAGTGAGCTACGAGTTAGGACTAACTTACGATATCGGTTATATTGATGATATTGATCATTTAGGAAACAGAAGAATTAGATCTGTAGGTGAACTTTTACAAAATCAATTTAGAATTGGTTTATCTAGAATGGAAAGAGTTGTCAAAGAAAGAATGACAATCCAAGACCAAGAAGGAATAACGCCTCAGGCGCTTATAAACATAAGGCCTGTAGCCGCAGCTATAAAGGAATTCTTTGGAAGTTCACAACTTTCTCAGTTTATGGACCAAACAAATCCATTATCAGAACTTACAAATAAAAGAAGATTATCTGCACTAGGACCAGGCGGTCTCTCTAGGGAGAGAGCTGGGTTTGAGGTTAGAGATGTTCATTACTCGCATTATGGCAGAATGTGCCCTATAGAAACTCCAGAAGGACCCAATATAGGACTTATTAATTCACTTGCGAGTTACGCTAAAGTTAATGAATATGGGTTTATTGAAACACCATATAGGATTGTAGATAAGAAAACATCAGTAGTTACAAACGAAATTGTGTATATGACTGCGGATGAAGAAGATGCATATCTAGTAGCACAGGCAAGTGAACCAATTAGCGAAGATGGTACTTTTGTAGATGAAAAAGTAACTGTAAGAGCTAAAGAAGAAGTAATGGTTGTTCCAAAAGAAGAAGTAGATCTTATGGATATATCGCCAAGACAGATAGTTTCTGTTGCTACAGCAATGATTCCATTCCTTGAAAATGATGATGCTAGTCGTGCGCTAATGGGTTCCAACATGCAACGTCAAGCAGTACCACTACTTAAATCACAATCGCCAATTGTAGCTACTGGAATAGAATATAGAGCTGCAGTAGATTCTGGTGTACTTCCGAAAGCTAAAAACGCCGGCACAGTTGAGTATGTAAGTGCTAACGAAATTAAGGTAAGAAGAGATTCAGATAGTGGATTAGATGTTTATAAAATTCTAAAGTTTAAAAGATCTAATCAGGGTACGTGTATAAATCAAAAACCTATAGTTAATAAAGGCGAAAAAGTTGAAGTAAATACTGTTTTAGCAGATGGACCTTCAACTGACCTTGGAGAAATAGCATTAGGTAAGAACATCCGTATTGGGTTTGTAACTTGGGAAGGTTATAACTATGAGGATGCGATGTTAATATCTGAAGAACTTGTTCGTGATGATATATTTACATCGGTGCACATTGAAGAATATGAATCAGATGCAAGAGATACAAAGCTTGGACCAGAAGAAATAACTAGGGATATTCCTAATGTTGGCGAAGATGCACTTAAAGATATAGATGAGGGCGGAATAATAAGAATAGGTGCTGAGATAAGATCTGGAGATATTCTAGTTGGAAAAGTAACTCCAAAGGGAGAAACAGAACTTACCGCAGAGGAAAGATTATTAAGGGCAATATTTGGAGAAAAGGCAAGAGAAGTAAGAGATACATCACTTAGAGTGCCACATGGCGAAGCTGGAATAATAGTTGACGTTAAAGTGTTCACTAGAGAAAATGGTGATGAACTTCCACCAGGTGTAAATGAACTAGTTAGATGTTATATAGCTCAAAAGAGAAAGATATCTGTAGGCGATAAGATGGCAGGAAGACATGGTAATAAAGGGGTTATATCTAGAGTATTACCAGTAGAAGATATGCCGTTTTTACCTGATGGAAGGCCACTTCAAATATGCTTAAATCCACTAGGTGTTCCTTCTCGTATGAATATAGGCCAGGTATTAGAGGTCCACTTAGGATGGGCAGCTAGTGAATTAGGTTGGCATATTGCAACGCCAGTATTTGATGGTGCGCTTGAAGAAGAAATTGAAGCGTGCTTGGAAAAAGCAGGATATAATACAGATGGAAAAACTGATTTATATGATGGAAGAACAGGAGAAGCATTTGACAACAGAGTTACTGTTGGATATATGTATATCTTAAAGTTACATCATTTAGTAGATGACAAAATACATGCTAGATCTACAGGTCCATATTCTCTCGTAACTCAGCAACCATTAGGTGGTAAAGCACAGTTTGGTGGCCAAAGGTTTGGAGAAATGGAAGTTTGGGCATTAGAAGCTTATGGTTCAGCTCATACATTACAAGAGATTTTAACAGTTAAATCCGATGACGTTGTAGGAAGAGTTAAAACATATGAAGCAATAGTAAAAGGCGAGAATATTCCAGAACCTGGTGTGCCTGAATCCTTTAAAGTTCTTATAAAGGAATTACAAGCGTTGTGTTTAAATGTTAAAGTTCTTACTGATGAATTAGAAGAAATTAAACTGAAGGAATCAGTTGATGATGAAATGGAAGAATTAAATTTAAATGTTAACATAGAAGGATCAGAAGATATAATTCCTGAAGCACCAACGGAAGAGTACATTGAGCTTATCGATGAAGATGAAGAACTGGACATTGATATAAATTATGATGAAATACCGGCAGAAGAATTTGGTGAAGACTTAGAATTAAATGATTTTAATGATGAACATTAATATGAAGGGAGGATGAACCCTTGTTTGAATTTAATAATTTTGATGCTATTCAAATAGGATTAGCATCACCGGAACAGATCAGAGAATGGTCAAAAGGTGAAGTAAAAAAACCAGAGACTATAAACTATAGAACTTTAAAACCTGAAAGAGATGGGTTGTTTTGTGAAAGAATATTTGGACCAATTAAAGATTGGGAATGTCACTGTGGAAAATACAAGAGAGTAAGATATAAGGGAATAGTTTGTGATAGATGTGGTGTTGAAGTTACAAAATCTAAAGTAAGACGTGAAAGAATGGGGCATATCGAACTTGCTGCCCCAGTATCTCACATTTGGTATTTTAAAGGAATACCATCTCGTATGGGACTTATTTTAGATATGTCACCTAGATCTCTAGAAAAGATTCTTTATTTTGCTTCTTATGTAGTATTAGATCCAAAAGAAACATCACTACTTAAAAAACAAATCCTTAGTGAAAAAGAGTATAGAGAAGCTATTGATAAATTTGGAAATGATAGTTTTGTAGCTGGTATGGGTGCAGAATCTGTGAAAGTACTTTTACAAGATATAAACTTAGAAGAATTATCTAAGGAATTAAAAGAAGACCTAAAAACGAGTACAGGACAAAAAAGAATCAGAAGTATAAGAAGACTAGATGTGTCAGAATCATTTAGAAAATCTAAAAACAAACCTGAATGGATCATAATCGATGTAATACCAGTTATACCTCCTGATTTAAGACCGATGGTACAATTAGACGGAGGAAGATTTGCTACATCTGATTTAAATGATTTGTATAGAAGGGTAATAAACCGTAACAATAGGCTAAAAAAACTTCTAGATTTAGGTGCTCCAGATATAATTGTTAGAAATGAAAAAAGAATGCTCCAAGAAGCTGTAGATGCATTAATTGATAATGGAAGAAGAGGAAGGCCAGTTACGGGACCAGGGAACAGACCTTTAAAATCTCTATCTGACATGTTAAAAGGAAAGCAAGGAAGATTCAGGCAAAATTTACTTGGAAAACGTGTTGATTACTCAGGCCGTTCAGTTATAGTTGTTGGACCAGAGTTACAAATGTATCAATGTGGTCTTCCAAAAGAGATGGCTTTAGAATTATTTAAGCCTTTTGTTATGAAAAAGCTAGTTGGAAGTGGAGTAGCGCATAATATTAAGAGTGCTAAGAGAATGGTAGAGAGAGTTATGCCTCAAGTATGGGATGTACTTGAAGAAGTAATAGCTGATCACCCAGTACTATTAAATCGTGCACCTACACTTCATAGACTAGGAATTCAAGCTTTCCAACCTATACTTGTAGAAGGTAGGGCTATTAAACTACATCCGCTTGTATGTACGGCTTATAATGCTGACTTTGATGGAGATCAAATGGCGGTACATGTACCTCTATCTGTTGAAGCTCAAGCTGAAGCAAGGTTCTTAATGCTTGCTGCACATAACATTATGAAACCATCAGATGGTAAACCGGTTTGTGTACCTACTCAAGATATGGTTTTAGGAGCTTACTATTTAACTATTGATAAAGATGGTGCTAAAGGTGAGGGAAGATCATTCTCATCGCCAGATGAAGTAATAATGGCTTATCAAGTAAAGGATATTGATATTCATGCTAAAATTAAAGTTAAGTTATTTGGCACCGTTGATGGTGTAAGTATAACTTCAATTATAGAAACTACACCTGGGAAACTAATTTTCAATGAAACTATACCTCAAGATTTAGGGTTTATTGATAGAAGCATTCCTGGAAATGAATTGAAATTTGAGATAGACTTCTTGGTAAGTAAAAAGAATCTTGGTAGTATTATTGATAAATGCTACTTAAAATATGGGCCTTCAGAAACTTCTAAGATGCTAGACAAAATAAAGGCTAAGGGATATCATTACTCAACAATTGGAGCAATTACGGTTGCTACATCTGACATGGTGGTTCCAGAGGCTAAAAAAGCATTGTTAAAAGATGCGGATGAAACTGTTGAAAAAATTGAGAAGATGTATCGAAGAGGATTTATATCCGAGGAAGAAAGATACCAAAGAGTAATAGAAAAATGGACTAAAACTACAGAAGATGTGGCAAATGCACTAATGGATAGTTTGGATAAATTCAATCCGATATTCATGATGGCAGATTCAGGTGCCAGAGGGTCTAAGAGTCAGATCAAACAATTAGCAGGTATGAGAGGCCTTATGGCTAATCCATCTGGTAAGATAATTGAGTTACCTATTAGAGCATCCTTTAGAGATGGACTAAGTGTATTAGAGTACTTTATTTCAACACATGGAGCTAGAAAAGGTAACGCAGATACAGCACTTAAAACAGCTGACTCAGGTTATTTAACAAGAAGGCTTGTTGATGTATGCCAGGATGTTATCGTAAGACACGAAGATTGTGGAACGGATGAAGGTTTTGAAGTTTCAGAAATTCGTGATGGAAGTGAAGTAATTGAACAGTTAGTTGAAAGATTGACTGGAAGATATTCCGCTGAAGATATTATTCATCCAAAAACAGGCAAAGTAATAGTTCCTAAGAATGAGTATATGGATATTAAGTTAGCAGAAGAAGTTCAAAAGTCTGGTGTAAAAAAAGTTATGATTAGATCGGTATTTACATGTAAGGCTAAAATTGGAGTTTGTTCTAAATGTTATGGAATGAATATGGCAACGTCTCAAAAGATTAACATTGGCGAAGCCGTAGGCATAATTGCAGCTCAATCTATAGGAGAACCGGGTACACAACTTACAATGAGAACATTCCATACAGGTGGAGTAGCAGGATCAGATATAACCCAAGGTCTTCCAAGAGTTGAGGAATTATTTGAAGCTAGAAAACCAAAGGGACTCGCAATAGTAAGTGATGTATGCGGTAGCGTTAAAATGGAAGATACTAAGAAAAAGAGAGTTGTCATTGTAATTGGTGATGCAGGGGAAGAACTAAGTTATGATATACCTTTTGGATCAAGATTAAAAGTTGCAAATGGTGATAGAATTGAGGCCGGAGATGAGATAATTGAAGGTTCAGTTAATCCGCACGATATTTTAAGAATAAAAGGCGTTAACGGAGTTAAAAATTATTTATCGTCAGAGGTACAGAAAGTTTATAGACTTCAAGGTGTTGATATAAATGATAAACATTTAGAGGTTGTTGTGAGACAGATGACAAGAAAAGTAAAGGTTGAGGAATCTGGAGATACTGAACTACTTCCAGGGAACTTAGTAGATATATTTGCTTTTGAAGATGCTAATGCAAAAATTGAAGCTGAAGGTGGCGTACCTGCTCAGGGGAAAATTTCTCTATTAGGTATAACTAAAGCGGCACTTGCAACGGAATCATTCTTGTCAGCAGCATCATTCCAGGAGACAACAAGAGTACTTACTGATGCGGCTATTAAGGGTAAAATTGATCCATTGCTTGGATTAAAAGAAAATGTAATAATTGGTAAACTGATACCTGCGGGTACTGGAATGACAAGATATAGAACAATAAAAATCAATACTGAAGATGATGAAAAGGTAGAAATTGAAAATGATTTGGAAGTATAGGTTGTAACTAGTTGACAGGGTGATAGTAAAATGATAAAATACACCTTGTGTGTGATTTAAATCGAGTAGATGCATCTTAATTAGGTAAATCTTTTGATTATAATTGTGAAGGGGGTTAGAAATGGTAGGTAAAATTGTAGGTCAGAAAGTCGTTGGAGTTAAACAAACCCTAAAAGCGTTAAAGAATAGTCGGGGTAAAGTTTTGTATATAGCCAAAGATGCTGATAGTAGTATTACTGATCCTATTCTAAAACTAGCCAAGGTTAATTCCCTACAAATAATATTTGTAGACACAATGAAAGAATTAGGAAATCTTTGTGATATAGATGTTGCATCAGCAACAGCATTGCGTTTCGAAGATTAAATTAATGCTAGCAACTAAATAATATAGATATATCCATGCGGTAACATTGCCATTTAGTTATGTTACGCTGCATTGATATAAATGAAGAACAGCTTACAAAAATGAGGGGGTGAAATCATGCCAACTATCAATCAATTAGTAAGAAAAGGCAGAAAGACATTAGCAACAAAATCAGCTGCACCAGCATTGAAGAACTGTCCGCAAAAAAGAGGAGTTTGTACAGTAGTTAAAACAACAACTCCTAAAAAGCCAAACTCAGCATTAAGAAAAGTAGCAAGAGTTAGACTTACAAACGGATACGAAGTTACTGCTTATATACCAGGTGTAGGCCACAATTTACAAGAACATAGTGTTGTACTTATAAGAGGTGGAAAAGTTAAGGATTTACCAGGAGTTAGATACCACGTCATCAGAGGGACATTAGACTCTGCTGGAGTTGCGGGCAGACTACAAAGTAGATCTAAATACGGTACTAAGAGACCAAAGCAAAAAAAATAATGCTTTGAATTAAGGTGCAATGTCTTCAGCATTTATATATATGAAAATTTATATTTACATACATTTGCAGGAGTACAGAGTACTTTGCGGTAGAGATATCGAGTACCTATGAGTTAATTAAAATTGTTAAGGAGGGAAGTAAAGTGCCGAGAAAAGGATATATTGCAAAAAGAGATGTATTACCAGATCCTATGTACAACAGCAAAGTCGTTACAAAGTTAATAAACAATGTAATGGAGGATGGTAAAAGAGGAGTAGCACAAAAAATATGCTATGAGGCTTTTGACATAATCAAAGAAAAAACAGGCAAAGAACCTTTAGAGGTTTTTGAAGAAGCATTAAATAATGTTATGCCATTACTTGAAGTAAAAGCTAGAAGAATAGGTGGAGCTAATTATCAAGTGCCTATCGAGGTTAGACCTGAGAGAAGACAGACATTAGGACTAAGATGGTTGCTTATTGCTGCAGATAATAGAGGAGAGAAGTATGCAAGAGAAAAACTTGCTAACGAATTACTCGAAGCTGCAAACAATACTGGAGCAGCAGTAAAGAAGAGAGAAGATATTCATAAAATGGCTGAAGCTAACAAGGCTTTTGCTCATTACAGGTATTAATATTAAAACTGTTTTGGCTTTGCCAAGACAGTTTTGTCAAATTTAAAATCACTCGTTGACAGGAGGCGCAAATAGTGGGTAGAGAATATTCTTTAGAAAAATTCCGTAATATAGGTATTATGGCTCATATTGATGCTGGTAAAACAACAACAACTGAGCGTATATTATTCTATACAGGAAAAACACACAAGATTGGTGAGGTTCATGATGGTGGAGCTACTATGGACTGGATGGTACAAGAACAGGAAAGAGGTATAACAATAACTTCTGCGGCTACAACTTGTTTCTGGAAGGGTTATAACATAAATATCATTGATACACCAGGGCACGTAGATTTCACAGTTGAAGTTGAAAGATCTTTAAGAGTACTTGATGGTGCAGTTTCTGTATTCTGTGCAAAAGGCGGAGTAGAACCACAATCAGAAACAGTATGGAGACAAGCGACTAAATATAAGGTACCAAGAATGGCATATGTTAACAAAATGGATATAATGGGTGCAGACTTCTATCACGTTGTAGACATGATGAGAGAAAGACTTCATGCTAATGCAGTTCCAATACAGCTTCCAATAGGTAAAGAAGAAGGATTCCTAGGTATTATAGATTTAGTTAGAAATGTTGCAGAAGTCTATAGAGATGATTTAGGAACACAAATAGAAGAAATAGAAATTCCAGAAGATATGAAAGAGTTAGCAGAAGAATACAGATCGGCTATGGTTGAAGCAATAGCTGAACTAGATGAAGAGCTTATGATGAAATATCTTGATGGTGAAGAAATAAGTGAAGAAGAATTAAAAGCAGCATTACGAAAAGGTGTAATTAAGAATGAAATAGTACCTGTAATTTGTGGTTCTTCATATAAAAATAAAGGCGTTCAAATGATGATAGATGCTGTTATAGAATACATGCCGTCACCACTTGATATACCAGCTACCAAAGGACAAGATGTTGATACTGGTGAAGAAATGGAAAGACACCCAAGTGATGATGAGCCAATGGCAGCATTAGCGTTTAAAATAGCTACAGATCCCTTTGTTGGCAGACTTGCGTTTACAAGAGTTTACTCAGGCGTAATGAAAACTGGTACATATGTATTAAATGCTAACAAAGGTAAAAAAGAAAGAGTTGGTAGACTAGTTAAAATGCATGCTAATCACAGAGAAGAAGTTGAAGAATTACGTTCAGGAGAATTAGGTGCAGTAATTGGACTTAAAAACACAACTACTGGAGAAACTTTATGTGATGAAGATCATCCAATATTGTTTGAAACCATGGACTTCCCAGATCCAGTTATCCATGTAGCTATTGAGCCAAAAACAAAAGCTGGTCAGGAAAGAATGGGTATGTCTCTTGCAAAGCTTTCTGAAGAAGATCCTACTTTTCAAACTTATACTGATCAAGAAACAGGTCAAACAATAATTGGTGGTATGGGCGAGCTTCATCTAGAAATTATTGTTGATAGACTTCAAAGAGAATTTAAGGTTGAATGTAATGTAGGAAAACCACAAGTAGCTTATAAAGAAACAATACGAAAAGCAGTTAAAGCAGAAGGTAAATACATTAAACAATCAGGTGGACGTGGACAATACGGTCACTGTTGGATAGAGTTAATACCAACTACTGAACCTTACTCATTTGAAAATTGTACGGTTGGTGGATCTATTCCAAGAGAATTTATATCTCCAATTGAGAACGGAATTAAAGAAGCATCAAAGAATGGTATTCTTGGTGGATACCCAGTTCTTAACTTTAAAGTTAAAGTAGTTGATGGATCATACCATGATGTTGACTCAAACGAAATGGCATTTAAGGTTGCTGGTTCAATGGCATTCAAGAACGGTATGGCAAAAGCAGATCCAGTTTTGCTTGAACCAATAATGAAGGTCGAAGTAACAGTGCCAGAAGAGTACATGGGAGACGTTATGGGAGACATTAATTCAAGAAGAGGTAGAATAGAAGGAATGGAAGCTCAATCAGGCGCTCAAGTAATTAGAGCAATGGTTGCATTATCAGAAATGTTTGGATATGCTACGACGCTTAGATCAAGAACTCAGGGTAGAGGAGTATACAGTATGGAATTTGCTGCATACGAACCAGTTCCAAAGGGTATTCAAGAACAAGTTATAGGAAGTAAATAACAAGCAAAATATAAGATAATATGCAAATATAAGGAGGAATACAAAATGGCAAAGGCAAAGTTTGAAAGAAGCAAACCACACGTAAACATTGGAACAATAGGGCACGTAGATCACGGCAAGACAACATTAACAGCTGCAATAACAGCAGTACTCGCAACTAAAGGTTTAGCAGAAGTATCTAGGTTTGACCAAATTGACAAAGCACCTGAGGAAAGAGAAAGAGGAATTACAATAAATACATCACATGTTGAGTATGAAACAGATAATAGACATTATGCACATGTTGATTGCCCAGGACATGCAGATTATGTAAAGAACATGATCACAGGCGCAGCACAAATGGATGGAGCAATTCTAGTTGTTAGTGCAGCAGATGGCCCAATGCCTCAAACAAGAGAGCATATACTATTAGCAAGCAGAGTTGGAGTAGGATATATAGTAGTATTCTTAAACAAAGCAGATATGGTAGATGATCCAGAATTATTAGAACTTGTTGAAATGGAAGTAAGAGAATTATTAAGTGAGTATGACTTCCCTGGTGACGACATTCCAGTAGTAACAGGATCAGCATTAAAAGCATTAGAAAACCCAACTGATGAAGAAGCATCAAAATGCATAGCTGAATTAATGGAAGCAGTAGATAGCTACATTCCAACACCAACAAGAGCAACAGATAAAGCATTCTTAATGCCAGTAGAAGATGTATTCACAATCACAGGTAGAGGAACAGTTGCTACAGGAAGAGTTGAAGCTGGGATACTTAAGGTTGGAGAAGAAGTAGAAATCGTAGGACTTAGCGAAGATAAAAGAAAAGTTGTATGTACAGGAGTTGAAATGTTCAGAAAACTTTTAGATCAAGCAATGGCCGGAGACAACATCGGAGCATTACTAAGAGGAGTACAAAGAACAGATATTCAAAGAGGTCAAGTACTTTCTAAGCCAGGTTCAATACATCCACATGATAAATTTGTAGGTCAAGTATATGTACTTAAAAAAGAAGAAGGCGGAAGACATACTCCATTCTTCGACGGATATAGACCACAATTTTATTTCAGAACAACTGATGTAACTGGATCAATAAAATTACCAGACGGAATGGAAATGGTAATGCCAGGAGATCACATAGACATGAATGTTGAACTAATCACTCAAGTAGCAATGGATGAGGGATTAAGATTCGCAATCAGAGAAGGTGGAAGAACAGTAGGTTCAGGAGTTGTTACTTCAATAGTTAAATAATAATTTACAATGTATTTATAACCATCAATTGATGAATTTCAATAATAATAAAAGCTTTTATTATTAAGGAGAAGAGGACGCTCTTCTCCTTTTAAATACAATAAAACTTTTGTATAAATATAAGCAGGAACCACAAATATAAAAATTATGAAATAATAGTGAAAAAATACTTGTCAAAGCAAAAGAAGTGTTGTATACTTTAGAAGTTGTATTGTGGTAACAGTGATGAGGTAAGAGGTTGCCGGACTTCCGGGTAATTCTTCACCGAGCATGTCCTGATCTTGAATCGGACGACGGGGTTCCTACGATTGTTTCATGCATTTATTACATGAAACACCCGGAGCAGTTTACAGAACATCCGCTGTTGCACGTAAGAAGTAGAGCGTGCGATGAAAAGGAGGAAATAATAATGATAAAACAAAAAATCAGAATTAGATTAAAGGCTTTTGATCACAACATATTAGATCAATCAGCTGAGAAAATTGTTCAAACAGCTAAAAGTACAGGAGCTAAAGTAGCTGGTCCAGTACCGCTACCTACAGAAAAAGATGTAATTACAGTGTTGAGAGCTCCACACAAGTATAAAGATTCAAGAGAACAATTTGAAATAAGAACTCATAAGAGACTAATAGATATAATTAGTCCATCACCTAAAACTGTTGATGCCTTAATGAGATTAGACTTACCAGCTGGTGTTGATATCGAAATAAAACTATAAGCGTACATATAAGTGCGATTAAGCGTATAAGTATAATTACTGTACGTAAGCATTAAATTAATATTACTAACTGTTATGATCACTAATGTGGTCCGCTAATAAGTAGGAGGTGTATTTTCATGAAAAAAGCAATAATGGGTAAAAAACTTGGTATGACTCAAATATTTGATGAAAATAAAAGAGTTGTTCCAGTAACAGTTGTTGAAGCAGGTCCATGTGTTGTTATTCAAAAGAAAACTATCGAAAATGATGGTTACAATGCAATTAAAGTTGGATTTGGTGACATAAGAGAAAAGTTAGTTAACAAACCAATGCAAGGACAATTTGCTAAAGCAGGAACATCTTTAAAAAGATTCGTAAAAGAATTTAGAATGGAAGATATAAGTGCTTATGAAGTAGGTCAAGAATTTAAGGCAGATATATTTGCTGCTGGAGATAAAATTGACGTATCAGGAATATCTAAGGGAAAAGGATTCCAAGGTTGTATTAAAAGATGGAATCAGCATACAGGACCAATGAGTCATGGATCTAAATTCCATAGAGCAGTTGGATCAATGGGAGCATCTTCCGATCCATCAAAAACGTTTAAAAACAAACGTATGCCAGGTCATATGGGTAATGTTAGTAGAACAGTAATAAACCTTGAAATAGTTAAAGTAATGCCTGAAAAGAACATTATATTAGTTAAAGGTGGTATACCGGGACCTAACAAAGGCACAGTTGTAATAAGAAATGCTGTTAAAGCGTAACTTTAAAGAAAGGAGGATGCAGAATGCTTACATTAGATTTATTTAGTAAAGAAGGACAAAAGGTTGGAGATATTCAACTAAATGAAAATATATTTGGAGTTGAAGTCAACACAGATGCTATGCATCAAGTTGTAGTAGCACAACTTGCAAATAAAAGACAAGGAACTCAATCAGCTAAAACTAGAGCTGAGGTTCGAGGCGGTGGTATAAAGCCTTGGAGACAAAAAGGAACTGGTAGAGCAAGACAAGGTTCTATAAGAGCACCACAATGGATACATGGTGGTATAGTATTTGCTCCAAAGCCAAGAGATTACCGTATGTCTGTACCGAAGACAATGAGAAGAGTTGCTTTCAAATCAGCTTTATCAGCTAAGGTAGCTTCAAATGAAATGATAGTTATAGATAGTTTAGAATTTGACTCACCAAAAACTAAAGCAATGTTAGAGGTTTTAAAAGCTTTTGATGCTAAAAAAACTTTAATAGTTGTTGAAAAGTCAGAAGAAAATATCTATAAATCAGCAAGAAACATACCTGGAGTACAAGTATCACCAGTAAATAATTTGAATGTTTATGACATACTAAAGTATGAAAAATTCATAGTTACAAAGGATGCTGTATCTAAAATTGAGGAGGTGTATATATAATGAAGCTAACTAGCCATGATATTATAAGAAAACCGATAATTACTGAAAAAAGTATGGCTGTAATGGCGGAAAAAAAATACACCTTTATAGTTGATATTCATGCAAATAAAACTCAAGTTAAAAAAGCAGTAGAAGAAGTATTTGGAGTTAAAGTTGAAAATGTAAGAACACTAAGAAATATAGGTAAAACTAAAAGAGTTGGGGTTCACATTGGAAAAAGAGCTGACTTCAAAAAAGCTATTGTTACTTTAACAACAGAAAGCAAGACAATTGAGTTTTTTGATGGAATGTAATTATTAAGCAGGTATTGGCAGAGGCCAGATAAGCGAGAAAGAAGGAGGAAAGTCACATGGGAATTAAGAAATTTAGACCGACCACACCTTCAAGAAGAAATATGACTATGGCTGATTTCGCAGAAATAACAACAGATAAGCCATTAAAATCACTTCTTGTAAGCACAAAAAGATCAGGTGGTAGAAATAATCAAGGTAAAATAACTGTTCGTCACCGAGGTGGTGGAGCAAAACAAAGTTACAGACTAATAGATTTCAAGAGAACTAAAGATAATATTCCAGCAAAAGTTTCTACAATTGAGTACGATCCAAATAGATCTGCTTACATAGCTCTTGTTGCATATTCTGATGGTGAAAAAAGATACATAATTGCTCCAGTTGGATTAAAAGTTGGAGATGTAATTGTATCCGGTGCTGATTCTGATATAAAAGTTGGGAATACTCTTCCAATAATTAATATACCAACAGGTTCTACGATTCATAATATAGAACTACAGGTTGGAAAAGGTGCTCAACTTGTAAGATCAGCAGGTTCTTCAGCGCAACTTATGGCTAAAGAAGGAGAATATGCTCAAGTAAGACTTCCAAGTGGTGAAGTAAGATATGTTAGAGTAAATTGTAGAGCTACTATAGGAACGGTTTCTAATGTAACTCATGGTATTGTTAACATAGGTAAAGCAGGAAGAAAAAGACACTTAGGGTTTAGACCTACAGTCAGAGGTTCAGTAATGAATCCTTGCGATCATCCACATGGTGGTGGAGAAGGTAAATCTCCTATAGGTCACGCTAGTCCGATGACTCCATGGGGTAAACCGGCACTAGGATATAAAACTAGGAAAACCAAAAAATACTCTGACAAATTTATTGTCAAGGGAAAAAATAGAAAATAGTTTGAAGAGAATTTAAATTCTTTTTAAAACAATGGTTACGGTGTATGAAGGGAGGCCACAAAAATGAGTAGATCAGTTAAAAAAGGACCTTATGTACAAGAAGTTTTGTTAAACAGAATTAACGAAATGAATAAAAATGGCGAGAAAAAAGTAATAAAGACTTGGTCAAGAAGTTCTACTATTTTCCCGCAAATGATAGGGCATACTATCGCAGTACATGATGGAAGAAAACATGTACCAGTTTATGTTTTAGAAGATATGGTAGGACATAAATTAGGCGAATTTGCTTTAACTAGAACATTTAAAGGACACATTGTTAGAGAAAAAACAAGCAGAGTAAAATAGTGTGGAAGGAGGAGACAATCATGGAGGCTAAAGCTATAGCTAAATATGTGAGAACGTCCTCAATGAAAATCGGGATTGTTCTTGATTTAATAAGAGATAAAAATGTAAATGAAGCTTTTGCTATATTACAATACACTCCAAAAAATGCAGCTGAAGTAGTAACTAAAGTACTAAAATCAGCTGTAGCAAATGCAGAGAACAATTTAAATTTAGATATCAATAGACTATACGTTGCTAAGGCTTATGCATGTCAGGGTCCAACACTTAAGAGATTTAGACCGCGTGCACAAGGAAGAGCTTATAGAATAAGAAAAAGATCTAGCCATATAACTATTATAGTTACGGAAAGATCATAAGAAGGAGGGTTTTAGCGTGGGACAAAAAGTACATCCACACGGCTTTAGGGTTGGTGTAATAAAAGACTGGAGTTCTAAATGGTATGCAGATAAAAAGAATTTTGCAGATAATCTTGTTGAAGATTTTAAGATTAGAGAATTCTTAAAAAGTAAACTTTACACAGCTGGAATTTCTAAAATTGAAATTGAAAGAGCTGCTAAAAGAGTTAAAATCAACATACACACTGCTAAACCAGGAATGGTTATTGGTAGAGGTGGCTCTGGAATTGAAGTTATAAAGTTAGACATGAAAAAAATTATAACAGATAAGAATGTTTTAATTAACATAGTAGAAGTAAAACAAGCTGAAAACAACGCTCAATTAATGGCTGAAAATGTTTCTTCGCAATTAGAAAAGAGAATTTCTTTTAGAAGAGCAATGAAACAAACAATTCAAAGAGCTATGAGATCTGGCGTAAAAGGTGTTAAAATTTCATGTGGAGGAAGACTTGGCGGAGCAGAAATAGCTAGGACTGAACACTATCATGAAGGTACAATACCATTACAAACTTTGAGAGCTGATATAGACTATGGATTTGCAGAAGCAGATACAATATATGGTAAAATTGGCGTAAAAGTTTGGGTATATAGAGGCGAAGTTCTTCCTACAAAGAAAATCGTTAAGGAAGAAATAAAAGCGTAGAAGTGTAAGGAAGGAGGAATAAGACATGTTAATGCCTAAGAGATCTAAACATCGTAAGGTTCAACGTGGTAGAATGAGAGGAAAAGCTACAAGAGGAAACTTTATTGCATATGGTGAGTATGCATTACAAGCTATGGAATGTGGCTGGGTTAAAAGTAATCAAATAGAAGCTGCCAGAGTTGCTATCAATAGAGAAGTAAAAAGAGGCGGAAAGGTTTGGATAAAAATCTTCCCTGATAAGCCAGTAACTGAAAAACCGGCTGAAACTCGTATGGGATCTGGTAAAGGATCAGTAGAATATTGGGTAGCAGTTGTTAAACCAGGTAGAGTCTTATTTGAAATTGCAGGAGTAACAGAAGAAGCTGCTAGAGAAGCAATGAGACTTGCTTCACACAAACTTCCAATTAAAACTAAGTTTGTATCTAGAAAAGATTTTGAGGAAATGGGTGGTGAAGTCATTGAAGGCTAATGAATTAAAAGAATTAAGACAAAGTAATCCTCAAGATTTGCTAGTGAAAATGTCTGATCTAAAGGCAGAATTATTTAACCTTAGATTTCAGTTAGCTACAGGGCAACTAGAAAACCCTATGAGAATTAAACAAGTGAAAAAATCTATAGCCCAAATTAAGACCATTCTTAGGCAAGAAGAAATAAAAGCTTTTGAACAGTAAAACTGAAAGGAGGTTGCTCTTGTGGAAAGAAATAATAGAAAAACAAGAACAGGTAAAGTAGTTTCTGATAAAATGGATAAGACAATAGTTGTTGCAATTGAAACAAAAGTTCGTCACCCACTATACGGAAAAATACTTAACACAACAACAAAATTTAAAGCTCATGATGAAAAAAATGAAGCTAAAATCAATGATAAAGTTACAATTATGGAAACTAGACCATTGTCTAAAGATAAAAGATGGAGAATTACTGGAATAGTTGAAAAAGCTAAATAGTATTTCGGTCTAACAACTGAAAGGAGGGTATTTGATATGATACAACAGCAATCGAGATTAAAAGTTGCGGATAATTCTGGTGCAAAGGAAATTATGTGTATTAGAGTATTAGGTGGTTCTAAGAGAAAATGGGGAAACATCAGCGATACAATAGTTGCTAGCGTAAAAAGTGCAACACCAGGTGGAGTTGTTAAAAAAGGTGAAGTAGTTAAGGCAGTTATAGTTAGATCAGTAAAAGGATTAAGAAGAGCGGATGGATCATACGTTAAATTTGATGATAATGCAGCTGTTATCATAAAAGACGACAAAACCCCAAAGGGAACTCGTATATTCGGACCTGTTGCAAGGGAGTTAAGAGATAAAGACTTCAGTAAGATCTTATCATTAGCGCCTGAAGTTCTATAAGATAGGAGGTGTCTAACATGGCAGTTAAAAAAATGCACGTAAGAAAAAAAGATACAGTAATGGTTATATCAGGTAAAGACAAAGGCAAAATAAGCGAAGTCTTAGCTGTATACCCTAAAACTGGTAAAGTTTTAGTGAAAGATGTTAGTGTAATTACAAAACATCAAAAACCAAGCAAACAAAATATGCAAGGTGGAATAACTCACAGAGAAGCAGCTATAAATAGTTCAAAAGTTATGTTATATTGTACAAAATGCAAAAATGTAACAAGAATAAGTAGCAAAATTCTAGAAGATGGAACTAAAGTAAGAGTTTGTAAGAAATGTGTAGAAACATTTTAATTCCTGAAAGGAGGTTTAACATATGAGTTCAAGACTACAAGAAAAATATGATAATGAAGTAGTTCAAGCGCTAATGGAAAAATTCGGTTATAAAAATATAATGGAAGTACCAAAGCTTGAAAAAATTGTTTTAAATATGGGAGTTGGAGAAGCTAAAGACAATTCTAAAGTTTTAGATGCAGCTCTTAGCGATATGCAGATTATAGCGGGTCAAAAACCAATTATAACAAGAGCGAAGAAGTCAATAGCTAACTTCAAGTTAAGAGAAAATACTCCAATAGGTTGTAAAGTTACATTAAGAAAAACTCAAATGTTCGAATTTGCAGATAAATTAATGAACGTTGCATTACCTAGAGTTAGAGATTTTAGAGGAGCTTCTTCTAAAGCATTTGACGGAAGAGGGAATTACGCTATAGGGATTAAAGAACAACTTATATTTCCTGAAATAGATTATGATAAAATTGATAAAATTAGAGGAATGGATATAATATTTGTTACTACAGCAAAGACAGACGAGGAAGCAAGAGAGTTATTAAGATTCCTTGGAATGCCATTTGCTCAATAATAGGGAGGGAAACATATGGCACGTAAGGCTTTAATAGAAAAATGGAAAAAAGAACCTAAATTTACAACTAGAGCTTATACAAGATGTAGACTTTGTGGAAGACCACATTCTGTTTTACAAAAATTTGGTATATGCCGTATCTGTTTTAGAGAGCTTGCACACAAGGGAGAAATTCCTGGTTGCAGAAAAGCAAGTTGGTAATTAGAACATTCTAATGAAAGGAGGCACGAAAAATGGTTATGACTGACCCAATCGCAGATTTGCTAACACGTATAAGAAATGCAAATGTTGTTAGACATGAAATAGTAGAAATACCTTCTTCAACTATAAAGAAGGAAATTGCAAATATATTGCTTCAAGAAGGATATCTTAAAAACATTGAAGAGTATAATGATGGCGTTGTTCCAATGATGAGACTTGCAATGAAGTATGGTCAAAACAAGGAAAGAGTTATCACTGGACTTAAGAGAATATCTAAGCCAGGTTTAAGAGTATATTC
This sequence comes from Clostridium sp. CM036, assembly GCF_055081135.1. Lineage (NCBI taxonomy): Bacteria > Bacillati > Bacillota > Clostridia > Eubacteriales > Clostridiaceae > Clostridium > Clostridium sp. CM036. The sequence continues at coordinate 3,050,202 of NZ_CM143652.1, forward strand.
TAAAAATGAGGATATTCCAAAGGTACTAAACGGATTAGGAGTTGCTATAATATCAACTTCAAAAGGTCTAGTAGCAGATAGAGATGCTAGAAAATTAGGTTTAGGCGGAGAAGTTATTTGTTACATTTGGTAATATAATAATTTTGATGCATAACAGTATTGAGTTATTATGTACATAGTAATAATAGATAATTCATGGAAAAACAAAATTGTTATGTGCCTAAAGTAAGATAGAGACTAAACAATTAAGAATTGGTTAGTATTTAAAAGGAACATACGAGACGTAGCAATTAATAATTGTTATGTGTCTAAAAAGAATACAGGAGGTGTAAGTATGTCGAGAATCGGAAGACTTCCAGTAGCTATACCTAATGGAGTGACTGTTGCAGTTTCACCAATGAATGTTGTAAATGTAAAAGGACCAAAAGGTGAGTTAACTCAAAGCATGAGTACTAAAATGAATATAGCTATGGAAGATAATACTGTAGTAGTTACAAGACCAAGCGATGTAAAAGAACATAGAGCTCTTCATGGATTAACAAGATCATTGATAAACAATATGGTTATTGGAGTAACAGAGGGATACCAAAAAACGCTTGAGTTAGTTGGTGTTGGTTATAGAGCTCAGTTAAAAGGCACTAAAATAACATTAAGTCTTGGATATTCACATCCAGTTGAAATAGATGCAGTTGCAGGAATCCAATTTGAATTACCTGATGCTAACAAAATTATAGTAAAAGGTACTGATAAACAATTAGTTGGAGCTGTTGCAGCAACAATAAGAGCTTGGAGAAAACCAGAACCTTACAAAGGAAAAGGAATTAGATATGCTGGCGAAGTTGTCAGACGTAAGGAAGGTAAAACAGGTAAATAAAGTAGGAAGGAGTGAATGATGTGTTCAAGAAGGAAGATAGACAAAAGTCAAGAGTTAAGCGTCATCTTAGAGTTCGTAAAAAGATCTCTGGTACAGCACAAAGACCTAGATTAGCTGTATATAGAAGTGAAAAGAACATATATGCTCAAGTAATAGATGATGTTGCAAGAATCACACTAGTTTCTGCTTCAAGCGTAGATAAAGCTTTTGAACAAAAGATAGGAAGCAATAAAGATGCTGCTAAATTAGTAGGAAAAATGATTGCTGAAAGAGCGCTTGAAAAAGGAATAGAAGAAGTAGTATTTGATAGAGGCGGATATGTATACCACGGTAGAGTGCAAATTCTCGCTGAGGGAGCAAGAGAAGCTGGACTTAAATTCTAAGAGAAGGAGGGAAACACATGAAAATAGATCCTAGCACATTAGATCTTAAAGAAAAAGTAGTTAATATAAACAGAGTTGCTAAGGTTGTTAAAGGTGGAAGAAACTTCAGATTCAGCGCACTAGTTGTTGTTGGAGACGAAAACGGACACGTTGGCGTTGGAATGGGTAAATCTGTAGAAATTCCTGAAGCAATTAGAAAAGGAATAGAAGATGCTAAAAAGAACTTAATAAATGTAGCTATGGTTGGAACAACTATTCCACATACTATTGATGGAAAGTTTGGTACTTCGGTTATACACATAATGCCAGGTGCTGAAGGTACAGGAATTTTAGCTGGTGGTCCAGTTAGAGCAGTTCTAGAATTATCAGGATTAAAGGATGTTAGAGCTAAATCTTTAGGCTCTAGTAATGCAAGAAATGTGGTTAATGCTACTATCGAAGGTTTAGCAGGTTTAAGAACAGTAGAAGACGTTGCTAAATTAAGAGGCAAGACCGTAGAAGAAATTTTAAGATAGGAGGGGAAAACCTTGGCTAAAGTTAAAATAACATTGGTTAAAAGCTTAATAGGTAGAAAGAAAGAACACATAGCTACAGTTAATGCTTTAGGATTAAAAAAAATAAGAAATAGTGTTGAGCACGAGGAAACTCCTCAGATCAAAGGTATGATAAACAAAATTATATATCTAGTAAAAGTAGAGCAAGTATAAAAAAGAGGAGGTGTTGACATGAAACTTCAAGATTTAAGACCTGCGGAAGGTTCCAAAAAATCTCCTAAGAGAATCGGTAGAGGTACTGGTTCAGGATGGGGAAAAACTGCAGGAAGAGGTCAAGATGGACAAAACTCTAGATCAGGTGGAGGAACAAGACCAGGATTTGAAGGAGGTCAGATGCCTTTATACAGAAGATTACCTAAAAGAGGGTTCACAAATATTTTTGCGAAAAAATATTCTTGTATAAATGTAGATAGACTGAATATGTTCGAAGATGGTACAGAAGTTACAACAGAATTGCTATTAGAGAGAAGAGTCATAAGAAAAGCATATGACGGAGTTAAGATACTTGGAAATGGTGATTTAGAAAAGAAATTAACTGTAAAAGTATCAAGATTTTCTAAAGGAGCAGCTGAGAAAATTGAAACAGCTGGAGGAAAAGTTGAGGTGATATAAATGTTATCAACCCTACGTAATGCCTGGAAAGTTCCTGATTTAAAAAAGCGTATGATATTCACGCTACTTATGGTTGCAATTATGCGGATGGGTATTTATATTCCTGTTCCTGGTGTAGATGCTAGCAAACTTGTAGACTTAACTAGTAATGGTGGAACTTTAATTAGTTTTTATGATATGATGTCAGGTGGTGCATTAAGTAAATTTAGCATTTTTGCTATGGGTGCTGGTCCATACATAAACGCATCAATTATAATGCAGTTACTCGTAATAGCAGTCCCGTATTTAGAGCAACTTTCTAAAGAAGGGCTTGAAGGACGTAAGAGAATACAAGATCTTACTAGATATGTTTCAATAGTGCTGGGTGCTTTACAGGCCCTCGGTATGTATGCAGTTATTGCAGGTACTGGAGCATTCTCAGATACATCTAGTTTAGCCATATTTTTAGTGATACTAACGATGACTACTGCATCAACATTTTTGGTGTGGATAGGTGAACAAATCACAGGTAAAGGTATAGGTAATGGTATTTCATTAATAATTTTTATTAATATTGTATCTGGATTACCTTCAACGGTGTATAAAATTGCTGAACTTCAGAAGGCAGGCACTGTAAATTTTGTAGAGGTTATGATGTTTATTGTAGTTGCTATAGCATTATTAGTTGCAGTAGTAATAGCAAGTTTAGGTGAAAGAAGAATTCCAGTTCAATATGCTGGAAAAGCTGTTGGAAACAAGGTTTTTAAAGGACAATCAACTCATATTCCAATTGGTGTAACTGCATCTGGAGTTATCGGTATAATTTTTGCAATGTCAGTAATGACATTCCCAGAAACAATAGCACAGATTAAACCGACATCTTCAATTGCAAAGTTCATTGTAGGAAGTCCTTGGAGCATATTTGAAAGAAACAGTTGGAAGTATTCATTGGTGTATTTTGTATTAATAGTATTCTTTACATGGTTTTATACTCAGGTAACATTTAAACCAGATGAAATGGCTGAAAATATGCATAAATCATCAGGTTTCATACCAGGAATTAGACCGGGTGAGAATACAGCAACTTATATCGATAAGGTATTGACTAAGATTTCGATACTGGGAGGAACTTTTGCCGCTGTTATAGCAATATTCCCTATTTTTATAGAGGGATATACTCACTTTAAGGGAATATATTTTGGAGGTACAATGTTATTAATTATGGTGAATGTTGCTCTTGAGACTTTAAGACAACTTGAATCACAATTAGTAATGCGGCATTACCAAGGATTCCTTAAATAAATTATTACCAGGAGATGATACTATGAGAATAATCTTGTTAGGTCCTCCGGGAGCCGGAAAAGGAACGCAAGCAAAATCCATAAGTAATAAATTTTCCATACCACATATATCAACAGGGGACATATTCAGGAAGAATATTTCAGAAAAAACCCCTCTTGGAATTGAAGCTAAGAAACATATTGATAAGGGGCACTTAGTCCCAGATGAATTGACTATAGATATAATCAAGGATAGGTTAAATAATGAAGATTGTAGTAATGGATTTTTACTAGATGGCTATCCTAGAACTGTTAATCAAGGTGAAGCCTTAAAAACTTTATTAGACGGAAAGGGTAACACCCTTGATACAGCGTTATTAATAAAGGTGCCTAGAGAATTTATTCTAGGTAGAATGACTGGTAGAAGGGTTTGTCTTACATGCGGTGCTAGCTATCATATTACATTCAATCCGCCGAAAGTGGACGGAAAATGTAATTTGTGTGGAAGTGATATTGTACAAAGAGCTGATGACACTGAAGAAACCGTTAATGAACGGATAGACATATATGAGGCTCAAACACAACCATTGATAAAGTACTATGATGATAAAAACTTACTATCAGTAGTTGATGGGACGCTAGAAATTAACAGCGTGTTTGAAAGTATCTGTGGTATCTTAGAAGAAATAAAAAAATGATAAACATAAAAAGTGATATGGAAATTCAATACATGAGAAGTGCGGGTAAAGTGGTTTCAGAAGCTCTTGTAATAATTGAACAGGTAATAAAACCTGGAATAACCACTGCAGAACTGGATAAATTAGCTGAAGAGTTCATAGTAAAACAAGGTGCTAAACCATCTTTTAAGGGTTATTGTGGATTTCCAGCTTCCATATGTACATCTGTTAATGATGAAGTGGTTCATGGGATTCCATCTAACCGTATTTTACTTGAAGGAGACATAATTAGCATAGATTGTGGTGCCATATTAAATGGCTATCATGGAGATGCTGCTAGAACTTTTCCAGTAGGAAAAGTATCCAATGAAGCTACAATGCTCATTGAGGTCACTAAAAACAGTTTCTTTAAGGGTGTTGAAAAAGCTATAATCGGTAATAGATTATCAGATATATCTGCGCAAATTCAGTGTTATGCTGAAGGCCATAGATATTCTGTGGTTAGGGATTTTGTAGGTCATGGAATTGGTAAGTCAATGCATGAGGAACCAGAAATTCCTAATTATGGTGTTCCAAATAGAGGACCTAAGTTAGTTCATGGTATGGTACTTGCAATTGAACCTATGATAAATATAGGAAAGCATTATGTCAAAGTAAAGTCTAATAAGTGGACGGTAGTAACGCGAGATGGCAGTTTATCTGCACATTATGAAAATACTGTTGCTATTTTAAAAAATGGTCCTGAAATATTAACTTTGAACTAATAGAGGTGAATGATTTGGAGAAAAATAGCCTTATAGGTAAGGTAGTACATTCTAAAGCGGGAAGGGATATGCATAGAAATTTTATTGTGGTAGGAATACTAAATAACGAATATGTGTATATTTCTGATGGAGAGTTAAGAAAGATTGAGAAGCCTAAGAAAAAGAAGGTTAAACATCTAAAATTTACTCACACAGTAGCTGAGGAAATTAGAGATATAATTTTATCTAATAAAGAGGTTACTAATTCTAAAATTAAAATATTTTTGCAGTCTGCAGATATTGGTAAGGAGGTTTAATTACCTTATGTCAAAAGATGATATAATTGAAATGCAAGGTGTGGTATTAGAAACTTTGCCCAATGCAATATTTCAAGTTGAGCTTGAGAGTGGGCATAAAATATTAGCTCATATTTCAGGAAAGTTAAGAATGAATTTCATAAGAATATTACCAGGAGACAAGGTTACAGTAGAACTTTCCCCATATGATTTGACTCGTGGGAGAATAACTTGGAGAGACAAGTAATAAGGAGGGTTAGCTATGAAAGTAAGGCCATCAGTTAAACCTATGTGTGAAAAATGTAAGGTTATAAAGAGAAAAGGAAGAGTAATGGTTATCTGTGAAAATCCTAAACATAAACAAAAGCAAGGTTAATCGGTTTTATTTACAAATGATATTGAATTAAATATCAAAGCTAATATATTAATAAATGTTTATCATATCGTTTTTAATTATAGATGTGATAAATTATAACAACAATTACGTGGGAGGTGTAAACAGTAAATGGCAAGAATAGCAGGTATTGACCTACCAAGGGAAAAAAGAATTGAAATAGGTTTAACATATATATTTGGTATTGGTTTAACTAAATCACAGGGAATCCTTAAAACAACAGGAGTAAATCCTGACACAAGAGTTAAGGACTTAACTGAAGAAGAAGTTAATGAATTAAGAACATACATCACTAAGAACTTTATTATTGAAGGTGACTTAAGAAGAAGAGTTGCACTAGATATAAAAAGGTTAATGGAAGTTGGATGTTATAGAGGAATAAGACATAGAAAAGGTCTTCCAGTAAGAGGACAAAAAACTAAAACTAATGCTAGAACAAGAAAAGGCCCTAAGAAAACAATGGCGGGTAAGAAGAAATAGTAAGGAGGGAATGTAATGGCTCAAAAAGTTAAAAGAAGTAGAAGAAAAAAAGAAAGAAAAAATGTTGAGCACGGTTGTGCACACATAAAGTCTACTTTCAATAATTCCATCGTTACACTTACAGATGCAGCTGGTAATGCTTTATCTTGGGCAAGTGCAGGTGGATTAGGTTTTAGAGGATCAAGAAAGAGTACTCCATTTGCAGCTCAAATGGCAGCAGAAGCTGCTACAAAAGCAGCTATGGAGCACGGATTAAAGAGTGTTGACGTATTCGTTAAAGGACCAGGAGCAGGTAGAGAAGCGGCAATTAGATCACTTCAAGCGGCTGGATTAGAAATTACATTAATCAAAGACGTTACTCCAATTCCACATAATGGATGTAGACCACCGAAAAGAAGAAGAGTATAGTACTTAATATAGTAATTAGTAGATTAATTAGTAGAGTAAATAGGAGGTGTAATTTGAATGGCAAGATATACTGGAGCTACTTGTAGACTTTGTAGAAGAGAAGGCATGAAGCTAAACCTTAAGGGTGATAGATGCTTTACAGATAAATGTGCATTTGCCAGAAGAGGCTATGCACCAGGACAACATGGACAGAGTAAGAAAAAAATGTCTAATTATGGATTACAATTGAGAGAAAAACAAAAGGCTAAGAGAATATACGGAGTGCTTGAAAGTCAATTTAGAAGATACTATGAAAAAGCTGACAAGTTAAGAGGAATAACAGGTGAAAACTTATTAAGACTTTTAGAAGTTAGACTTGATAATGTAGTTTATAGATTGGGTTACGGAAATTCAAGACAAGAAGCTAGGCAACTAGTAACTCACGGACATTTCTTAGTTAATGGTAAAAAGGTAGATATTCCTTCTTACAGTTTAACAGCAAATGAAGTAGTATCTGCATGTGAAAAGAGCAGAGCTACTGAGAAGTTTAAGGTTTTCATTGAAAATCCTAAAGCTTTACCAAATTGGTTAGAAGCTAACTTAGAGAAATTTGAAGGAAAAGTTTTAGCACAACCAACTAGGGAAGATATAGATGTTCCTGTTAATGAAACGTTAATCGTCGAGTTATACAGCAAATAGTCATTAATATAGAATCAGTTGCCCTCATAATAGGTTGCCAATTAAAAAAGAGGAGGGTTTATTATGTTAGAGATAGAAAAGCCAAAAATAGAATGTGTAGAAACAGCTGAAGATGGTTCTTATGGTAGATTCGTAATTGAACCATTGGAAAGAGGCTATGGTATAACTTTAGGGAATGCATTAAGAAGAATTCTTCTTTCTTCATTACCTGGAGTTGCTACAAGTGCAGTTAAGATTGATACAGTACTTCACGAATTCTCCACTGTTAAAGGTGTTAAAGAAGATGTTACAGAATTAATTCTAAACATCAAAAGCTTAGCACTTAAAATGGAGGGAGAAGGTCCTAAAACAATTTATATTGATGCTAAAGGACCTGGAGTAGTTACTGGAGCAGATATTAATACTGATGGAGATATAGAAGTCGTTAATACCGATTTACATATAGCAACATTAGATGATGATGCTAAATTATACATGGAACTAACTGTTAACAAAGGTAGAGGATATGTGTCTATGAGTAAAAACAAGACAGATGAATTGCCAATAGCTACAATACCAGTAGATTCAATTTACACTCCAGTTAAGAGAGTAAATTTTGCTGTTGAAAACACTAGAGTAGGCCAGATTACTGATTATGATAAATTAACTATTGAAATTTGGACTAATGGAACAATTAGACCAGATGAAGCTATTGGTTTATCAGCTAAAATCCTTATCGAACACTTTAAGTTATTTATGACATTAACAGATCATGCTGATAATGTTGAAATAATGGTTGAAAAAGAAGAAGATAAGAAAGAAAAAGTTCTTGAGATGACTATTGAAGAACTTGACCTTTCCGTTAGAAGCTATAATTGCTTAAAAAGAGCTGGAATTAATACAGTTCAAGAACTAACAGAAAGATCAATGGATGATATGATGAAAGTTAGAAATTTAGGTAAGAAATCACTTGAAGAAGTTGAACAGAAACTTCAAGCTTTGAGTTTGAACTTAAAACTAACTGAAGAGTAAGGAGGAGAACACATGGCACAATATCGTAAATTAGGACGCGCCACTGATCAAAGAATTGCAATGTTTAGAAGTCTTGCAACTAATTTGTTGAAATATGGAAAAATTGAAACTACAGTAACTAGAGCAAAAGAAACTAGAAAATTTGCTGAAAGAATGATAACTCTTGGAAAAAGAGGAGATCTTCATGCTAGAAGGCAAGCACTTGCATTTATTACTGAAGAAAGCGTTGTTAAAGATTTATTTGAGAATATTGCACCCAAGTATGCTGAGAGAAACGGCGGATATACTAGGATAATGAAAATGGGTCCAAGAAGAGGCGACGCAGCAGAAATGAGCATAATAGAATTAGTATAGTTTGAGAAAAGGGGATTAAGTGGGAACAAACTTAATCCCCATTTTCATATTCATATTTATAAACGTAGGGAGTGACACTTATGGGTGAAAAAATGGTTATATGTAATAAACTTGTTTATAAGTACCCTCGAAGTGAAGATGAACAACCTAAAGTAGCCATAGATGGATTAGATTTAGAGGTTAACAAGGGTGAATTTTTAGTAGTATTAGGTCATAACGGCTCAGGAAAATCTACCTTTGCTAAACATGTAAATGCACTTTTAATACCAACTGAAGGGGAAATCTATGTAGATGGATTGCAAACCTCTGTAGAATCTAATCTATGGAAAATTAGGAATGTAGCTGGCATGGTATTTCAAAATCCAGATAATCAAATTGTTGCAACGATTGTAGAAGAAGATGTAGCATTTGGTCCAGAGAACTTAGGCCTAGATCCTAAAGAAATTAGACAAAGAGTGGATGAATCATTAAAAAATGTAAAAATGTACGAATATACAAAACATGCTCCACATTTACTTTCAGGTGGTCAAAAACAAAGGGTAGCTATCGCTGGTATTCTTGCTATGAGGCCGAAGTGTATTGTTTTTGATGAACCAACAGCTATGCTTGATCCATTTGGGAGAAAAGAAGTTATTAGAACTATTAAAGAAATAAACAAAAAACATGGCATAACAATAATTTTAATAACCCACAACATGGAAGAATCAGTAGAAGCTGATAGAATTGTAGTTATGGATAGTGGCAAAATCGTAATGAATGGAAAACCTAAAGAAATATTTAGAAATGTACCTGTTATGAAAAAAATAGGTTTAGATGTTCCAATGGTGACAGAACTAGCGTATGAACTTAAGCAAAGTGGTATTAATATAGAAACAGATATATTAACTATAAATGAGATGGTGAATGCATTATGTCAATTAAAATAGAAAACTTAACGTATATATATATGCCAAAAACTCCTTTTGAAAAAAAAGCTATAGATAATGTATCTATAGAAATAAAGCAAGGGGAATTTGTAGCACTAATTGGGCATACAGGTTCAGGGAAATCTACCCTAATACAACATATAAACGGACTGTTAAAACCAACATCAGGTAGAATATTAGTAGACGACATAGATATAACAAACAAAAATGTGAAATTGACAAACATAAGAAAAAAGGTTGGACTAGTATTTCAGTATCCTGAATATCAACTTTTTGAAGAAACTATTGAAAAAGACATTGCTTTTGGGCCACAAAATTTAGGCTTAGATAATGATGAAATAAACAAAAGAGTTCAGCGAGCTATGAAAATTGTTGGACTGGATTATGAAGAGTATAAGGACAAATCACCTTTTGAAATAAGTGGTGGTCAAAAGAGAAGAGTAGCTATTGCAGGAGTAGTGGCTATGCAGCCAAAGGTCTTAATTTTAGATGAACCAACTGCAGGACTCGATCCAAAAGGAAGAGACGATATCTTAAGCAAGCTTGTTGAATTGTACAACCAAAATGACATGACTATAATTTTAGTATCGCATAGTATGGAAGATGTGGCCAAGGTTGCAAATAGAATTGTAGTAATGGATAAAGGAAAGTGTATTCTAGACGGGTCGCCACAGAAGGTATTTAGTGAAATAGAATTATTAGAAAGTGTAGGTCTAGCAGTGCCACAGGCAACATACTTAATTAGGGAACTACGTAATAAAGGATTCGATTTATCACAAGATATATTTACCTTAGAAAAAGCTAAACAAGAATTGCTTAGAATATTAAAAAAGAATTAGTATAAATTTTTTGTATTAAGAAGACATCATATATAAAGCAGTAATATGTGCTTCTTTCAGCACAGTGGAGGAATTTGTATGATCAAAGATATTACAATAGGTCAATATATACCAGGGGAGTCTTTTGTACATAAATTAGATCCAAGATTTAAGATACTAATATCCCTTTTGTTTATTGTGGACCTATTTTTGGTAAATAATTTTATAGGCTATTTATTTATAATTATATTTCTTTTAGCCACAATAATAATAGCTAATTTGTCATTTAAGTACATTTATAATGGGTTAAAGCCTATTTTAGTTTTATTACTTATTACAGCAGTATTAAACATTTTTATGACTAGCGGGAAAGAGTTAAATTTAATTTTTCACTATGGGTTTATAAATGTTTATAAAGAAGGTCTAATAGTTGCAGCGTTTATGATTCTTAGACTTGTGTTTTTAATTATGGGAACATCAATATTGACATTAACTACATCCCCAATAGAGTTAACAGATGGCATAGAAAATCTTTTAAATCCATTTAAAAGAATAGGCGTGCCAGCCCATGAGTTAGCAATGATGATGACTATTGCATTAAGATTTATTCCCACTCTTATGGATGAGACTGATAAAATTATGAAAGCACAAATGGCAAGAGGTGCTGATTTTGAGTCTGGGAATTTGATAAGTAGAGCAAAAAGTTTAATCCCTATTTTAGTACCCTTGTTTATAAGTTCTTTTAGGCGGGCTGATGAATTAGCAATGGCTATGGAATCAAGATGTTACAAAGGTGGAGAAGGAAGAACTAGAATGAAACAACTAAAGATAACAAAAAAAGATTATGTTGCAAGTTTTGCTTTTACACTGTTGTTTATTATTACTATTGTTAGTAGAACATAATATTCTACTAAAGTGCAAAGGATTATTAAATCCTAGGTATAAATAGAAAAGGACGTGGAATAGTGAAAAATATAAAGCTCATAATAGAATACGATGGAACAAACTATTCAGGTTGGCAAAGGCAAAAGCAAAATAATGTTAGAACTATTCAAGAAAAAATAGAGCTTGCTATTGAAGAGATTACAGGTGAAAAAACTCAAATTACGGGGTCTAGTAGAACAGATGCCGGAGTTCATGCAAAAGGGTATACAGGAAACTTTTATACTGATAGTAAAATATCTGCGGAAAAATTCACAGGAGCTATAAATAGTAAGCTCCCCTTAGATATTGTGATTTTACATTCTATTGAGGTTCCATATGAGTTTCATTCAAGGTATAATAGTAAAGGGAAGCGGTACAGTTACACTATACTTAATAGGCGAGAGTCTGTTGCCGTAGGACGTAATTACATATATAACCATAAAGAGATATTAGATGTAGATGCTATGAAACTAGGGGCGTTATATTTTATAGGTACTCATGATTTTTCTGCATTCAAAAATCTGGGCAGTTCGGTTAAAACTTCTGTACGAACTATTTCGCAACTAGATATAATAAAGGATGAAGAACTTATAAAAATATATATTGCTGCTGACGGATTCCTTTATAATATGGTTAGAATAATAGTTGGAGCGCTAATTAGGGTTGGAGAAGGAAAAATTAAACCTAATGAAATTAAAGATATAATTGAGTCAAAAGAGAGAGCAAAGGCTGGAAAATCTGCTCCACCCGGGGGATTATGTTTGGAGGAAGTTTTTTATTAAAATAAAAATCAATAAAATTCAAACAGCACGTGTAAAAACATTGACACACCCGGTAGAATGTATTATACTTATTAATGTTTGTATAAAATATCGTGTATAAGATCCACTAGCCCCGGATCTTTAGCATAGGAAGTTAATTGTTAAAAGTTCAGGGAGGGAAAATAATGAAATCATACTTAGCAAAACCACTAGAAGTAGAAAGAAAATGGTTCGTTGTAGATGTAGAAGGAAAAGTTTTAGGAAGAGCAGCTAGTCAAATAGCAGCTATATTAAGAGGAAAGCACAAACCAACATTTACACCACATGTTGATACAGGTGACTTTGTAATTGTAATAAATGCTGATAAGATAGTTTTAACTGGTAAGAAATTAGACCAAAAAATGTTAAGACATCACTCTTTTTATCCAGGTGGATTAAAAGAAGTTCCATATAGAATAGCAATAGTTAAAAAACCTGAGTTTATTTTTGAAGAAGCAGTAAGAAGAATGCTTCCAAAGGGACCATTAGGTCGTCAAACACTTAAAAAATTAACTGTATACAGAGGATCAGAACATAAAAATGAAGCACAAAATCCAGAACCACTAGTGCTTAAATACTAATTAGATTCGGAGGGAGGATACATAATGGCAAAGGTTCAATATATAGGAACAGGAAGAAGAAAAAAATCAGTTGCTAGAGTAAGACTTGTACCTGGCGAAGGTAAAATTGTTATAAACAAAAGAAACATAGAAAATTATTTTGGATTAGAAACTTTAATTCTTATAGTTAACCAACCTTTAGTATTAACTGGAACTAAAGATAAATTTGATATTCTAGTTAATGTAAATGGTGGTGGATATACAGGTCAAGCTGGAGCAATAAGACACGGTATTTCTAGATCTTTATTAAAAGCTGACGAAACTTTAAGACCAGAGCTTAAAAAAGCAGGATTTTTAACAAGAGATCCAAGAATGAAAGAAAGAAAGAAATACGGCCTTAAAAAAGCAAGAAAAGCATCTCAGTTCTCAAAGAGATAGTCTTTATAAAGTCAAAAATCCCTCAAACAATCATGTTTGGGGGATTTTATTTCTTTTAAACTTATAAAATGATTTAAAATCACCTATAACTTACAAATGTTTAGAAAGTTATCTATTAAAAAAGACTATATGGATAATATCTATGTTGGTTCATATTCGCCGATCTCATTGAAAAAACGTATTTTTCGAATCTGTCATTTAAAATACTCCAATTTATATTTTCAATAAACGTAGAAATATATTTTTTCTTATCTGTTCCAAAATCCATGAAATATGCATGCTCATAAACATCCATTACTAATATGGGGAAAGATTGCCATACTGCTCCAGTATCGTGTGAATCGCTTCCTATTATGTGTAATTTGCTATCAAGCGAATCAATAGAGAGAACTACCCAACCTCTCATGGATAATCCTACATTTGTAAGATAGGAGATAAAATCATCATAGGTCGCAAACTGATTTATTATAGCATTAAATATGGGACCATAAGGGGTGTTACTTCCCCCAGTCATGTTTTCAAAATAAAGGTTGTGAAGCTTTACCCCATTCAGTGCATATGTTTCGCCCAGTTTTAAACTGCGCATTTTGGAATAAGTAGCATTGCTATCAGTATAATTACCGGGTATATAGGGAATGTTCCAAATTTCATTTAATTTGCTTACGTAACCCGAATATAGTTTGTAATGCTCATCTAGCTGCTTCTTGGAAAAGCCATTCACCGATTTAAAATCAAAAATGTAAGGCTTTAAATTGTACATTAGATCACCTCTATAAAATATTTTATTCCATTATATTTTAATTATATGATATGTAATGGAAATTTATTATAATATTATTTTATATGGATAGTTAAATCATCTCCTGTGGAGCTTCAACAGCTTTGAAGAAGCTGCATTGACGACTTTAGAAGGAGCTTTATACTCCCACTGAAGTTTTTATTTGTTAGGGTATATAACTACCACTTATAGAGGTGGGAGACTTCCCCTCTGGAATGTCGTTAAAAGTAAATACCTCATATGTTATGTTTGTGTTAAGTTTTTTAAAGTCTATGTTAAATATGTCGTAAATTACTTAACATAAAGTATAAACCTATAGTATTATTTGTGTGAATGATTAAAATACTTATAATACATTAGACATGGAGGAATTTTATGCAGGCTATAAATATGGTTATAGGCCTTTTTGGAGGCGTCGGGTTATTCTTATATGGAATGAAAATGATGGGTGATGGGTTAATAAATGCATCAGGTGAAAAACTCAAAAAGATATTTGATAAAATAACATCTAATCCTATTAAAGGTGTAGCTACAGGAGCTGCAATAACAGCAGTTATTCAAAGCAGTAGTGCAACTACAGTAATGGTAGTTGGTTTTGTTAATGCAGGACTTATGGACCTATATCAGGCAGCGGCGGTAATTATGGGAGCGAATGTTGGAACCACTATAACAGCGCAGCTAATTGCATTTAAACTTGATAATATAATGCCAGTATTTTTAGGAATAGGTTCTTTAACAATATTATTTTCAAAAGATAAAAAGGGTAGGGAAACAGGCAATATTATATTAGGCTTTGGTATTCTTTTCTTAGGAATGGAATTAATGAAGAATGCTATGTCTCCACTAGCCAATTCGCCAGCTTTTGCAACTTTAATAATGAAATTGGAAGGAAATACTATCTTAGCAATTTTAACAGGAGTACTTATGACTTCAGTACTCCAAAGTTCTTCTGCGTCCACGGGTATTTTAGTAGCATTAGCTTCTACATCAGCACTGCCACTCGGAGTGGCGGTACCAATTTTATTTGGTAATAATATAGGCACATGTATAACGGCTTTATTATCGAGTATAGGAACGTCTAAAACAGCAAAGAAAGCAGCTCTAATACATCTGTTTTTTAATATATTTGGTACATTAATTTTTATTCCACTAATAAACCCAGTAATACAACTTGTACAAGTTATAACACCGGGTGGGAGTATAGGTATAAAAAGACAAATTGCGAATGCCCATACAATATTTAATATAACAAATACCATAATTATGGTGCCATTTATTAGATATCTCGTTTTACTTGTTAACAAGATTATACCTGGAGAAGATGAAGTTGTAATAATGGGGGTTAAGTATATAGATGATAGATTACTAGAGACACCAGTTATTGCGGTTGGGCAAACATCGCAAGAGGTAGTTAGAATGGCTAACTTAGCAAAAGAAAATGTACAGCTTGCTATGGAGTGTTTTACTAACAATAACGAAAGTAATATAAGAACTGTTTATGAAAATGAAAAATTAATAAACTTACTTGAAGATGAAATTACATCATATTTAGTAAAGCTTTCATCAACACAATTATCGGAGGAACAAACTAAAATAGTAACTTCTATGTTCAATGTAGTAAATGATATAGAGCGTATAGGAGATCATGCTGAAAATTTAGTGGATTTAACTAGTGAAAAGATTCAAAAGAATTTGAAATTCTCAAAAGAAGCTATAGAAGAGTTAGATGGAATGTATAAATACATAGTAAATGCCCTAGAAATTAGTATTGAGAGTTTTGAAAACAATGATATTATGAAAGCAGAATCCGTTATGGCAATAGAAAGTAGAATTGACAGTTTAGAAAACGAATTAAGATCATCACATATAAGAAGATTAAATAGTAGCGGATGCGGGGCTACAGTTGGGACAATGTACCTAGATATTATTAGCAATTTTGAAAGAATAGGAGATCATGCAACCAATATCGCAGAAGTGGTAATAAACAAATAATCATAATTTATATAAGTGAAATATATTTACATAGAACTTGAGGAAAGCAGAAAGCAGTCGCTATAATTTTTAGCGGGTGCTTTTTGTTTTCCGTTAAATTGTAAATATAAATACTGTATATAGATTTTTATAAAAAAGGATCTAAAGCAAATATGAAAATACTAATAAATCATCTGCAAGTTGAATAAAGTTAACATATATTAATAAATAAAAGGGTGGATGAATTGAGGTATAAAAATAACAAATTAGTAGCTATTATCATAGTAATCATTGTAGGGATGGTAGGCTTTATAGGCGTAAATCTAAGCTTTTCAAAAGAAACTATGAATGCTAGTAAAGGGAATAAAAAAATACTCATCGATGCCGGACATGGAGGGATGGATGGTGGCACAAGCTCTCAAAATGGTACTGTAGAAAAAGATATAAATTTAAGTATAGCAAAAAAGCTTAAAGAGAGCTTAAAAAAAGCAGGATATGAGGTAGTTATGACAAGAGAAGAAGATACAGGATCTTATTCAAAAAGTGGAACTATAAGGTCAAATTACAATGAAGATTTAAAAAATAGATGTGATTTAAAGAAATCAAGTAATTGTGATATGTTAATTAGCGTTCATTTAAATTATTTTTCACAGAGTAAATATTATGGAGCACAAGTATGGTACTCAGATTATAAAGATAGCGTTACATTAGCTAGTACAATTCAAAAAAACCTTAGGGTAGATTTGGATCCCAATAATAAGAGAATACAGAAGCCTGCTAAAAATGCTTACAAGTTATTAAGGGTGAATGACAATATGCCAAGCGTTATAGTGGAATGTGGATTTTTATCAAACAATGAAGAAGAACAAAAATTAAAGTCAGATGAATATCAAAGAAAAATTGCAGACTCCATAAGCAAATCTGTAGACGAGTTTTTTAAAAGTAATCCAAAAGAGTAAATAAGTATAATGGAGCAAGTTTGGACTAGTTTGAATAATAATACTTATTTAAATGTGGGTAACCTAAAAAGGCATATTATTTTAGAAATATGCTTTTTGGTTTGTAATTAAATTTTCATAATAATACAGCTTTGAAGATGACGATGAACAGATTTAAAAAGGATAATTTAATTGCTAATCGTAGGCTATAGAAGAGGTTTCATCAATAAAAGTCCACCATGTAGGGCCTGGCATTAGTGAAATAGGGTCTCCTTTTCGGTCTGTAATATTTATTTTAGAATTATTCTTCCTATCCCATTTAATATCTTGAGCTTTTCCGCTACAAAACAATAATCCGGTGCCACAAGATTCAGATGAAGCTAAGGTTTCATCATTTACAATGTTACCGTGTACAAATTGCACAATAACATTAGTTAGCTTTACAGGAGTATTATTATCATTATCAATGTTTAAGCCTCTATAATGATAATACTCTCCATTTTGATATAAAAAATTTGAAGATGAATCTTCATTAAAACTTATAAAAATGGAAGTTGCATTGATACCTTTAAGGGCTTTTGTTTCAACGTTATTGGAAAATTTTAATACTGGTAAATATGAATTACAATAATCTTTTAAATTAATTGTTGAACTAACATTTTTAGCACTTTCTTGGCTAAACATAGCTTTATAAGTAAGGCCATTAGACTTACTTAAAAACTCAAGGATCAAATCTGCATTACTAAGTCCCTTAATAGATGGTTCATTAGTAGTATTAATAAAAGTTGCAATTTTTTTGAGCTGGGCAGAATAAGTTTTAGAAACTCTTTCACCTGTATATTTTGGTGTAGTTATTTGATCATGTAAATTAAGGTAACAAATATGCATAGTAAACCTATAAACAAATAGTGAAAGAACTAATACTAAAATAGAACTTAAAAAATATATGATAAAAGTAAAATTTTTCTTTGCCATAAGGTCCTCCCATAGTGTCTATATATAATATTTTAATAGTCTTATTTAACTAGGAACAGGTCGTAAGTAGTAAAATTATTAGAAGATTAACGAGATTTTCTTTATTCAGAGAACCTCTTTATAATTAGTGGCATTAATATCATAATATGAAATAATTAAAATTTTAATACAAAATAATAATATATTTTGTATTATTATTAATCTAATTATATTAAAAAAAATAAATCCTGTGATATAATTAGATTAATCATAAGTACAATCAAAGTATAAGTAAGAATAAAAAAACACAATATAATAACGCTATAGTGAAAAAGATATTAGGAACATAAAAATAAATAACAATACAAAGGTATTTCGGACATTTTTAAGATTTGGTTTGGGTATACTAATTCTGAAATGTGTATATAAATTTAGAAATTTTACAACAATGACAGTTATACAAAAAAAATTTAAATTCAACAGATTTAAGTTTGAAATATTATTGACTAGTAAAATAATAAGGTATACAATTAAGCTATAAATATACCCTGGTGGGGTATAATAATTGGAGGTAATAATATGATTAAAGAAGTTAATGATAAAAATTTTAATGAGGAAATTGGAAATTCAGATAATATAGTTGTAGTTGATTTTTGGGCACCTTGGTGTGGACCTTGTAAAATGTTGACTCCAGTAATTGAAGAATTAGCAAAGGAAATGGGAACAAAAGTTAAATTTGCAAAAGTAAATGTAGATGAGAGTCCTATGATATCATCAAAGTATAAAATTTCAAGTATTCCAACAGTTATGGTATTTAGCAAAGAAGCAGTTAAAGAAACTATGGTAGGATTCAGACCTAAAGCAGACTTAAAGAAAATAATAGAAAATCATATATAAAATATTACAGCACTAAAAATGATGATTGATATGGTAATAAAGTTAAATAAAGTAATGTAAGTATTAAATAGAAATGTTTGGAGATAGATATTTTAAATTTTTATAATTTAAATAAATATCTCCATTTTCTAAGTGAAGAATTTTTATTTATCATAGGGACAAATAAGTAGAATGGCAGATACTAGGATAAAAACATAAGGAGGAGAAATTATGGGTGAGAGATATGATATAGCTATAATTGGAACAGGCCCAGCAGGCCTTGAAGCAGCTATTAGTGCTAAAATTAGAAATAAAAACATAATAATTTTTGGAAGCAAAGAATTAAGTCCAAAGCTAGTAAAAGCAGCAAAGGTAAACAATTTTTTAGGGTTCTATAACGTTTCAGGAAAGGACCTTAAGAATGAATTTGCAGCACATGTTGCTGCCATGGGGATAGGTATTGTAAATGAGAGAATAAATAATGTTTATGCCATGGGGGATTATTTTGCTTTGATGGTAAATGAAAAAATATATGAGGCTAAAGCAATAATTTTAGCTACGGGGATAGAATACACGAAAGCATTAAAAGGAGAAGAAGAGTTTTTAGGAAAAGGAGTAGGGTACTGTGCTACTTGCGATGCTCCATTATATAAAGGAAAAACAGTTGTTATAGTCGGATATAATAAAGAAAGTGAAGAAGAAACTAATTATGTAAGTGAATTGAGTGGAAAAACATATTATATCCCTATGTACAAAGGGGAATACGATTTAAATTCTAACGTGGAGATAATAAAAAATAAGCCTTTAGAAATAGTTGGTGAGGATGTGGTAACTAAGGTTATTTTAGAGAAGGGCGAGATAACTACAGATGGAATTTTCATGCTAAGAGATAGTGTGTCTCCTAGTCAATTGGTGCCAGGTCTTGAAATCGAAGAGGGACATATAAAAGTTGATAGAAGTATGAAAACCAATATAGAAGGATGTTTTGCAGCAGGCGACTGCATAGGTAAGCCATATCAGTATATTAAGGCTGCAGGTGAAGGATTAGTAGCAGCATTAAGTGCAGTTACCTATTTAGATAAAGAACATAAAAATAAATAAGATAGATGCTGACTATTTATTTTTATGTTATTAACAATAAAATTAGGTAGCTAACTGTAGTTAGAACTAGCTGTAGCTAGAATTAACTAAAGTGAGCTACCTGGCTGTAGCTTATAACTACAGTTTTTTTTTATTTAACTACAAAGAAAACATGATTTCCTATAGTTTTTACATTTGTTTTTTTTATACCTATCATCCACTGAGAAGTAGATATTTCAGGGTTATAAAAGAAAACAGCATTATATGTAGGATCTTTACCTTTTAATGCATCTAATACAGCAGTGTAACAAGCAGAATCGGGAATAACATTCGCTTTGCCATTGTGAATTATTTTCCCATCTTTAACACAAGAAAAAGCGTTTTTTTGATTTATAACACCAGAAATAGATTTTGGGAAATGACCATCACGAGCACGATTTAGTATAACGGATGCTACTGCGAGTTTGCCGATATCAGGTTCACCACAACTCTCGGCGTATACAACTTGCGACATTAAATAAATGTCGTTATCAGTAATGTAAATTGAGCTATTTGACTGTTTAAATACTGCGACTGCTTCTAGTTTATCGTTATATAAATCTTTAATTTCTGAATCAAATGAGTATAAATTTTTACCATTTACTCTTAAACTAGGCAATACTAATAATAATGTTAGCATACAAGATAAAAAAGCAAATTTTTTCATAGTATCTCTCCTTTTGCCTACGGAGTTAGCTGACGGGTTCGGGAAAGGTTTAACCTACACAATAAGTGATTCACCCCAAATGCTTGGTTCCTCCGTATTTTTTACTTCGGCTAATAATAGTGTGACCAAGAGTACGAAAATAATACGCTAAATTTTTATATTATAACGAAAAACAATGAAGTTATAAAATATATACGTATTTATTTATTATTCTTTAGCTGAGTATAGACTTTAATAAAATCATTATAAGAACGTTCCACTTGTGTAAATAGCACATTAGAAGAATTGTATAGAGCATCTAATGCGGCGGTGTCTACAGCCGTACTTAAAGTTTGAACTTTCTCACTTGTTAGCGCAAGTTTAAAATCCCTTAAATAGCTTTCCTGGTTATCTAATAAAAGTTTGAAGGATTCATAAGTAGTAATAGCCGCAGGAGGCACAGATAAACCTTTAAATGTAGTTTGCATTTCGCTTAATTTTGTAAAATCACTATCTACTAGCGACAAAAGGTCATCATAGGATATCTCTTTTTTTCTCGCTTTTATTACATTTGAGTAAAAATCAGTTTTAGCATCTAAAAAATCCACGGATAAGCTATCAGTTTTATTGATAAATTCCTGAGTTTGTTCCGATTTAATATCTGTTTCTTTTCTTATCATTACGGCGCTATAACTGTAATTAAGTACATTATCAATGAAGACTAAAGATGTTCTTGGCAGTGTTATTTCAATATTACGAATATCTACTAAGGAGTAAAAATTCATGCAATCATTTCTAAAGGTTTTAAGATCCTCCACGGATTTTTCTACATCTCGACCAGAAGGATTATTTAAAATTGCTAGTGTTTGTCTGTATATTAATAGGTTTTTGTCTAAGCCTGATTTTAAATTTTCATGATCTTTTTTATATTTCGCGGTAGGTTCTGAATTTGATAAATTATCGCGGAGCTTAGCTAAATCTTTAATAATACTAGGCAATTGTTCTTTGGCATAACCAACATCTATTGTTTGGCCACTATTAAACCGTCCTGTATTGTTATTAACCGTATTAATAATATTAATATTAGTTATTAAGGCAGTTTTATAGGAATCATATACCTTATTTATAGATTTGTAATAGATAGTTAAGGAAATACCTATGGAGATCATGATAATAGATAGAAAAAGTATGATTTTAAATGTTTTTCTTTTGTTATTAGTATCTATAATATCTACATTTTCTTTTTGCTCGTTCAAAAAAACTCACTCCCTTATTATTTGTCTTGTATTCATATATTAATTTAATACATATATTATTCTAGTTTAGTTACAGAATTATACTCTTAGAATGTAAAAGTGGTATATGTTGAATAAAATTACTTTGAAATGTGTGCTTAATTGTTATAATAAAATTACTTTGAAATGTGTGCTTAATTGTTATAATAAAATTAAATTATAATATATACTAATAAAGCAAATCATGGTGTATAATTGTAAATAGGAGTTTTAGTAGAGGGGTGTGGGCTTTATGGAAGTATTTAAATTAATGATAAGCACAATCAAAAATATAAGCATATTTTCAATTTTGGATATATTAGTGGTGGCGTTTATATTCTATAAAAGTTACATGCTAATGAAAGAAACAAGAGCTATACAGTTATTAAAAGGAATGATTTTTATTTTTGTGCTTATTCCGATAAGCCAATTGCTTAATTTAACAGTATTAAATTGGGTTTTAAATAAGACAATAACAATTGGTGTTTTGACTATTGTTATCATCTTTCAACCAGAAATAAGAAGGGCGTTAGAGCACATCGGAAGGACCGCTTTTGCTGATAAACACGTATTTGAAGATGAACAAATAATGGAGAAGGTTATAACTGAAATTGTCAATGCCGTTGAAATTTTATCAAAAAGTAAAACAGGGGCACTAATAGTAATAGAACAAAGGACAGGTATTGCAGAAATTATTAAAACAGGAACCGCATTGGATGCTGTAATATCTACAGCTTTACTAGAAAATATATTTGTAGTTAATACCCCCCTTCATGATGGGGCTACAATAATTAGAAATGATAGAATAATCGCGGCAGGATGTTTTCTGCCTTTAACAAATAATGATGTAATAAGTAAGAAACTAGGGACGCGGCATAGAGCGGCAATAGGAATAACAGAAACTTCAGATGCTCTAACAATAATAGTATCAGAAGAAACAGGAACTATATCTATAGCAATGAATGGAAGATTGCTAAGGAACTATGACAAGGATAAGCTTAAAAAAATACTTCTTCAAATAATAAAAAGAAGACAAACTAAAAAAATAACCTTAAAGGAGAGAGTAAAGGCATGGATAAAAACGGAAAACAAGAATTTATAATTAAAATTTGCTGCGTAATAGCTGCCTTTGCTTTATGGCTTTTTATATCAAGCACAGAAAATCCACTTACTGCTTATAAGCTTCAAAACATACCTGTACAGCTTTTAAATACAAATGTATTAACCCAGTCAAATCTCGTTTTAGTACCAGGGCAAGATTTAACAACATCCATAAATATCAAAGGGGCTAGTACTAGTATAATTTTGGGTAAGAAAGCAGAAGATTTCATATTAGTTGCAGATTTAAGTGCATATGCTCTTAAAACTGGAGAACAAATGATTCCTATTGAAATAAGAAAAAGCCCTAATAATATAACAGTGGTAAATAGTAATGGTCTTTTTATAAAGGTAAACTTAGATAAACGGATTGAATCTAATCTACCTATAAATGTAATTACAAGTGGAAAACCCAAAGAAGGCTTCTATGCATCTGAACCAGAAATATCCCAAAGTAATGCTAAAGTAGTAGGTGGGTCAAAGTTTGTAAATGTAGTGAAAAAAATATTAGTAGAAGTTAATATACAAGACGTGGAATCAAATATTGCAAAAACATACACGCTTAAACCAGTAGATGAAGAAGGTAAGGAAGTAAAAGGAGTGGTTGTAAACCCAGTTCAGATAGATGTTAAGATTCCTATAAGGAAGACTAAGTCTGTAGGAGTAACGGTGAAAACCATAGGAGTTTTGAATCCTAATTTTACGCTAAAGAGCATAAAAGTGCAACCAGAACGGTTTGATGTAACAGGAAGTGTAGATGCACTTAAACAAGTGGAAAATTTAAACACGGAAGCTATTGACCTAAGTAAAATAAACAAAAGTACTACGATGAATGTTAAAGTATTAATTCCAGGTGGATTAAGTTTAGTTAGTGGTACTGCTTTAGTTAAGGCTGAGATTAATTTAGATGAGGTAGTGAAAAAGAATATAGATGAGGTAGTGCAAAAAAAACTAAGTCAAGACATCAAATATATTAATTTAGATGAAAAATATCAAGTGAAACTCGAAAAAAATAATGACTCACTACTGGTTTCAGGTACGCAGGCCGTTATGGATTCTTTGGATTTGACAAAAATTAGCGCCGTAGTAGATTTAGCTAATTTAGTAGAAGGAGAACACTCTGTGAAAGTAGTGGCAAGTATGCCAGAAGGAGTAAATTTAATATCACAAGACCAAGATAAAATATTAGTAACTATTACGAAGAAACAAACGGAGGTAATGACAGGAAATGACAATAAGAGTGAATAACATAGTCCTAGATATAGACGATACTATAGATACTATAAAAACAAAGGCAGCAAAAATAATGAGAGTTGATGAGAACGAAATAAAAGATTTTAGAATAGCTAAAGAATCCATAGATGCTAGGAAAAAAAATAACATTAAATTTAATTATGCTGCTTGTATTAAAATGGATGATGAATTAAAAATTGTAGAGAGGGCAAATCATAAAGATGTTAAACTTGAAGAAGTTAAGTATAATGCTGAGTTTGAATTTGGAACGAGTGAGATGCAGCATAGACCTATAATCGTAGGAATGGGTCCAGCAGGTATGTTTGCTGGGCTTCTTATGGCGCAAAAGGGATACAAGCCTCTAATTATTGAAAGAGGAGAACAGGTAGAGCTTAGAACAAAAAGCATAAACAAATTTTGGACTAGGGCGGTGCTCAATACAGAATCAAATGTGCAATTTGGTGAAGGTGGAGCGGGAACCTTTTCAGATGGAAAGCTAACTACAAGAATAAAGGACACTAGATGTGACTACATATTAGAGGAATTTGTGAAAGCTGGTGCACCTGAGGAAATATTGTATATTGGCAAGCCTCACATAGGTACAGATGTGTTAAAAGAAGTTGTGAAAAATATAAGGGAAAGTATTATTAAACTAGGTGGAGAAGTAAGATTTAATAGTAAGCTTTCCGATATAAAAATTAAAGATAAAAAGGTGAAAAGCATAATAGTAAATGGGGAAGAGTTGCCTTGTGATAGCTTAATTTTAGCTCCAGGACATAGTTCCAGGGATACATATGAAATGTTATATAAAAAAGGCGTATTTATGTCTAGTAAGCCATTTGCAATGGGGGTTCGAATAGAGCATCCTCAGGATATGATCAATGAAAATCAATATGGAAAATATGCTAACCACCCAAGGTTAAAAGGTGCTGATTACAAGCTTACTTATACAAGTGGAAAATCTGGAAGAGCAGTATATAGTTTTTGTATGTGCCCAGGCGGACAAGTAGTCTCGGCAGCTTCAGAGCAGGGATGCCTTGCAATAAATGGTATGAGTGAATATAAGAGAGATAAGGCTAATGCAAACTCAGCTGTAGTGGTATCTGTAGGACCTAAAGACTTTGGAACAGACGACCCACTTGCTGGTATTGAGTTTCAGAGGCATTATGAAGCACTAGCTTATAAAATTGGAGGATCAAACTATAATGCACCCGTGCAATTAGTTGGAGATTTCCTTAAAGGAATAGACAGTAACAAAATAGGGAGTATAAAACCAAGCTATACACCGGGATATAAATTTGCTGATCTTACTGGGTGTTTGCCTAGTTATGTAACAGATGCTATAAAAGAGGCTTTACCTAAATTTGATTATAAAATAAAGGGTTTTGCAAGAGAAGACGCAGTTATGACTGGTATTGAAACAAGAACATCGGCGCCAGTAAGAATTGATAGAAATGAGGAATTACAAAGTATATCTCTAGAAGGATTATACCCAGCAGGAGAAGGAGCGGGATATGCGGGTGGAATAATTTCTGCGGCAGTTGATGGATTAAAAACAGCAGAAAGTATAATGAAGAAATGGAAACCTGAATAAGAGCTCATCCTTAGTAAGTGGCTTAGAGCGTGGTTTGTTTTCTAGCTTTATAAAATAATCTATATAGGCAGCTCCAAAAAAATTGACTAGCATACCAGCTAGTTATTTTTTTGTAACACCTGCCTTAAATCATCTCCTGGGTCGCTGAACAGCTATGAAGAAGATGAATTAACGACTTCAGAAGGAGATTTATACTCCCACTGAAGTTTTCTATTTGTTAGGGCATATAATTCCAACTTATAGAAGTAGGAGACTTTCATTCTGAAATATCGTTAAAAATACTGGAATAATTAATTTCTATGTTGAATATTTCAATTAATGATAATATAATGAATACAATGGAAGAAGGTGGTAAAACATGGCATGCAAAATATTAAGTAAATGTCCAGTTTGTAGCTCTAGATTAAAAGCAACTAGATTGAAATGTGATGGATGTAATACTGTGGTAGAAAACCAATTTGAATTATCTAGATTTGATTATTTAAATAGTGAACAGTTAAATTTTGTTGAAGTATTCTTAAAAGCTAGAGGAAACATTAAGGATATGGAAAAAGAGCTTGGCATAGCATATCAGGCAGTTACAGCAAAGCTAGATGAGGTTATTGAAGCACTTGGGTATACTTTTTTAAAGCAAAAACCAGCCACTGATAAAAAGGATGTATTAGATATGTTAGACAAAGGTGAAATTACTGCTGATGAAGCATTAATAATGCTAACAACATTTCAGAAAAAGGAGGGGAAATAATGAATGAAGAAATCTCAAGAATATTAAGAATGGTTGAAGAAGGTAAAATTAATTCAGAAGAAGCTATGCAGCTTATAGACGCTTTAAATGGAGAAAGTAAAGAATTTATTATTTTGGATAAAGTAGCAGCAAATAATAGCCACACTAAAGGCAGAACACATGCTAAAATGCTTAAAATAAGGATAAAATCTAAGGGAAATGACAATGCAAATATTAACATTCCACTGAAATTTGTAAGCGGTATGATAAAAACATTTGGAAGAATTCCAAACGTAAATGTAGATGGCATGGAAAATGTAGATATGGATGCAATGACTCAAAGTATATTAGATGCCATAGATAATGGAATGGATGGGAAAATTGTAGATATAAAAAGTGGAGATGGAGACGCAGTTGAGATTGTTATAGAATAAGTCAGCTTCTTAGAAGCTGTGAAGCTACCCAGGAGATGATTTAGCCCAACCCAAATAAGTGAGTTGGGCTATTTTTTTGATAAGTATATTGTAAAATACTGAGACTTTTTTTACAAATACTTATACCTGTAGTATAATATGATTAAGTTTTATTCATTTATGCAAAAAAAGCTTTGATATATATGTACATAAATAGTAAAATAAAACAATGAATTTTCCGCATAAATATAATTTAAGTTAGAAAGTAGTTTTCAGTGAATTAATATAAATAAAAAAAGGCCAATGAGGGTTTAAAAATAAAACACTAGCAAATTGATTAGTTGTTTTGTTTAGGATGACCTGTAATAAATCCATATAATATTGAGAAAGAGGTAGAAAAATATGAGTAGAATGTTCGGGACAGATGGAGTACGTGGTATAGCAAATACAGAATTAACAGTGGAGCTTGCATATAAGTTAGGAAGATCAGGAGCGTTTGTATTAACAAGCGGAGCTCATAAACCTAAAATTTTAGTAGGAATGGATACAAGAGTTTCGGGAGATATGTTAGAATCGGCCTTAGTTGCAGGGATTTTATCGGTAGGGGCTGAGGCAATATGTCTTGGAGTAGTTCCTACACCCGCTATAGCATATTTAACTAGAAAATATGGAGCAGATGCAGGGGTTGTTATTTCAGCTTCTCACAACCCGGTAGAATATAATGGAATAAAATTTTTTAACAACAATGGGTTCAAGCTGTCTGATGAATTAGAGGATACAATACAAGCAGTCATAGAAAGTGATTTTAAAGGAGTACCATCACCAATAGCAGGTGATTTAGGTAAGAAAACAGTTAATCACAGTGCTGTAGAGGATTATATAGAATTTGCTAAATCTACTATTTCAGGAGACTTAAAAGGACTTAAAATAGCATTAGATTGTGCTAATGGGGCTTCGCATATTACTTCAGTAAAAGCTACAAGAGATCTAGGAGCTGAGGTTTTAGTTATTAACAATGATCCAGATGGCATAAATATAAATAGAGACTGTGGATCTACTCATCCTGAGCATTTAATGGCTTTTGTTAAAGAAAATAATTGCGATTTAGGACTAGCGTTTGATGGTGATGCAGATAGATGTTTAGCTGTAGACGAGAAAGGAAATCTCATAAATGGAGATTTTATAATTGCTATTTGTGCTAAACACTTAAAGGATATTGGTAAATTAACTAAAAATACAGTAGTAGTAACAGTTATGAGTAATTTGGGCCTTGATATTGCGATGAAGGAAGAAAACATAACTACAGTTAAAACTAAAGTAGGAGATAGGTACGTACTTGAGAAAATGCAAGAAGAGGGTTATAGCCTAGGTGGAGAGCAATCAGGACATGTAATTTTCCTGGATTTTAATACTACAGGGGATGGACTTGTATCAGGACTTCAATTAGCCACTGTTATTAAAGAATCAGGAAAACCATTATCGGAGCTTGCAGCAATGATGACAGAACTTCCGCAAGTATTAGTTAACGCAACAGTACCTAATGATAAAAAGGACATACATGAAACTGATAGTGAAATAGTTGAAGAGATTAGAAAAATAGAAGAAAAATTAGATGGTTGTGGAAGAGTGCTTATAAGGCCTTCAGGTACAGAGCCTTTAGTGAGAGTAATGCTCGAGGGTAAAGTACAAAGTGAATTAGATGTAATGGCGCATGCTCTTGCGAAATTAATCCAGGAAAAAGCAAATAAGTAAGATAGTATAAAATTTCATGATTACTAAATAATATGGTAAATAACATAAATTATAGTAGAAAAAAGTAACTATTAAGTTAACTTATCATTAAAAGCATTGACGTTTAGGCTATAAAATGAATATAATAGACTGAAAGCTTATGTGAAAGGTTCATAAGCTTTCAGTTTACGTATTTGTGAATGTAAATATTATGGTAAAGGAGGATAGAGAGAATTAGATGATTTTAAAGCGCCAGGACTCATAATGAGCATTAGTAGTTATTATGCATTATGAGTTGACGAGGATGGGGAGTATCGAATCTTCGGCGGATGCCCCGCGGTAGCGCACTACCGTTAATGGTTGATAAAAGCGATTAGTGATTTTCGTTACAAGATCAATCTGGTGTTAAAACCTTTATAAATATTACGAATAGCACTAAAGGTAATAAAGCACTTTAGTGTTGATTTGTGTAAAATTTTAAATTTGAGAGGAAGATGAATATGTGCGGAATAGTTGGATATTTTGGAAAAAAACAGGCTTCACCAATCTTGGTAGAAGGTCTTAGTAAATTAGAATATAGAGGATACGATTCAGCAGGAATCGCAATTATAAATGATGGAGTTTTAAGCGTTACAAAGTGCAAAGGAAGACTTGCAAATTTAGAGGCTCAATTATTAGAAGAGCCGCTTATTGGACAAGTGGGTATAGGACACACTAGATGGGCCACTCATGGTAAACCATCAGATGAAAATTCTCACCCACATACTAATGAAAAAGGAACTATTAGTGTAGTTCACAATGGGATCATAGAAAATTATATACGTTTAAGAGAATGGTTAATGACAAAAGGATATAAATTTACATCTGAAACTGACACAGAAGTAATACCACATCTTATAGATTTCTACTTTGATGGAAATATTGTTGAAGCGGTAATGAAGGCTACTACTAAAATGGAAGGTAGCTATGCAATAGCAGTAATATCAAGTGATGAACCAGATAAATTAGTGGCAGTAAGAAAAGATAGTCCGTTAATAGTAGGTATTGGCAAAGATGAATTTTTTGTAGCTTCAGATATACCAGCAGTATTAAACCACACAAGAGAAGTATATTTATTGGAAGATAACGAATTTGTTGTAATTTCAAGTGATGGAATAAAGCTTATTAATGCTGAAAACGAAGTTATAGAGAAAGAAGTATTCCATGTAACTTGGGATGCAGAAGCCGCTGAAAAAGGTGGATATGAGCACTTTATGCTAAAAGAAATCCATGAACAACCAAAGGCAATCAGAGACACAATGACTTCAAGAGTAGTTCTAGGAGAGCCAATATCTCTAGATAAAATAACTATAACTAAAGAGCAAATTCAAAATTTAAATAAAATATATATAGTAGCATGTGGAACTGCATACCATGCAGGAGTTGTAGGTAAATATGTTATAGAAAAACTTGCAAGAATACCAGTAGAATTAGATATAGCTTCTGAGTTTAAATATAGAGACCCAATAATGGACGAAAATACATTGATGATAGTTATTAGTCAATCAGGAGAAACTGCAGACACTATGTCCGCTTTAAGGCTTGCAAAGTCAAAAGGTGCTAGAGTTATAGCAGTAACTAATGTAGTCGGTAGCGCAGCTTCAAGAGAAGCAGACGACGTACTATACACTTGGGCTGGACCAGAAATAGCAGTTGCATCTACTAAAGCTTATGTAACTCAGCTTATAGCGATGTATATAATAGCATTATTCTTTGCTCAGAATAACGAAACATTAAGCGTAGATGAATTAGAAGAAATTAAAGCAGCTATGCTAGAGCTTCCAGAAAAGGCAGAGCAGGTGCTTAAAAATAAGGAAACTGTTCAAAAATTCACAGCGAAAACTTATATGCATAGAGATATGTTCTTTATAGGCCGTGGACTTGACTATGCAGTTGCAATGGAAGGTTCATTAAAGCTTAAAGAGATATCATATATCCATTCAGATGCCTATGCGGCAGGAGAGTTAAAGCATGGTCCTATAGCGCTTATGGAAGAAGGAACTATAGTTATAGCACTAGCTACTCAAGAAGAATTATTTGATAAGATGGTAAGTAATATAAAAGAAGTAGCTACTAGAGGAGCAAAAGTATTTGCTTTTGCGCCAGAAGGACACACTGAAATTGAAAAATCAGTATACTCCGTAACTTATATACCAAAAGTAATGGATATATTAGCACCAGTAATTTCAGTAATTCCACTACAATTATTATCTTACTACATGGCAATTCAAAAGGGTTGCGATGTTGATAAGCCAAGAAATCTTGCAAAATCAGTAACGGTGGAATAAGAAAAAATAGATGATACACAAACATGTGTATGTTTTAAGAAAGTCTTAAACTGATTGCTGTTTAGCGACATTGCAGCTCCGCAGGAGATGATTTAACGTATAAATTTTTAAAAATAAAGCATGAAAAAATATATGATAAATATATTTTTATTCATGCTTTATTTTTATGAGCAAAAAAAGTATATATTTTATTACACTTGTTCTTCATTTAACGACATTTCAGAAGGAAAGCCTCCCACTTCTATAAGTGGGAGTACCTACTATAAGTAGGAGTTACTTGCCCTAACAAATAGAAAACTTCAGTTGGAGTATAAATCTCCTTCCGAAGTCGTCAATTCATCTTCTTCAAAGATGTTCAGCTCCGCAGGAGATGATCTAATTAAATGTAACTGTAACCTTAAATAAATCCCCATCCACAGTTATATTTAATTGTCCACCTTGTAGTTCTACAAAGCTTTTGGCTATGGCTAGTCCAAGTCCCGAACCTTCTGTGTTACGTGCTTTGTCTCCTCTTACGAATCTTTCCACTATGTCATTAACATTAAATTCAATTTCAATAGCTGTCATATTTTTCAATGTTATTTCAATTTTATCTTCTCTAGAAACAATATCAATGTAAACTCTAGAACCTTTCATAGAATACTTTGTTATATTGATTATAAGGTTTTCAAACACTCTAAACATACGCTGGCTATCCAAATGCAATATTACTTTTCCTTCTGGATACTTTGTTTTTACTACTAGTGATGCTGCTGATATTTTATCATCTAGTTCTAATAAGGTTTGTTTCATTAAGGCCACAACATCCACATCAACTAAATTTAAATTTATATTTCCACTTGTAGCCTTGCTCACTTCAAATAAATCCTCAATTAATTCCTGTAATCTTTGTGATTTCCTATCTAATGTATCTAAATACTCCTTATGCTTTTCTGCTGAAAGATTTTCATCCTTTAATAAATCTGTATAAGTAATAATAGATGTTAAAGGAGTTTTTAAATCATGAGATACATTGGAAATAAGCTCTGTCTTCATTTTTTGACTCTTTACCTCTTCGATAACTGCCTTTTTAAAGCCTTTTTGTATACTTTCGATTTCTTTCTTAAAATCATTGAATACACCTAAATTTTCTTCAATAGTTACATCTAAATTGCCTTCCGCTATTTTATTTGTAGCTTCAAAAAGCTTATTATATTTGTAGGTCATCTCATTATAAATTTTTCTTACCACCTCTCTCAATTTCATATCTTTATGACACTCTTAACTTTTAAAGATAATGTTGGGGTAATTCTAAAGATTTTCTAAAGACTTATCCCTATTTTAACTTTGAAAACAAGATTAATACATACTCAAGAAGTGACTCCAAATAAGAAGAGTGGAAATTCCACGTTTCAATCTCTTATTTGGAGTCACGCAGGAGAACGTTATACGGGCGGGGAAAATAGAAAAAATAGTAAGTTAATTATGGTATGTAATGGTATAATTTATTAGAGTCGTCTCACTAGCGTAGAATATTATGCGATATCGCTTTATTTGAGGAGGATTATATGAAAATCAAATTAATTCAACCTGCAATGGTACAAAGACCTATGGATACAAAATTAAAAACAAGAATGTCTCCTTCGTTAGCTTTATTAACAATAGCAAATCTTACGCCAAAAGAGCATGAAGTTAATATTGAGAATGAAAATGTTGAAAAGATAGATTTCAATGAGCTGGTAGATTTGGTGGTTATAACTGTTACTGTAGATGTTATGAATAGAGCAGTAGAAATATCAAAGGAGTTCCAAAAGCGTGGTGTAACAGTAATTGCGGGGGGGATACACATAACATCAGATCCAGAGGGAACTGTTGATAGTTTTGACGCAATAAGTGTGGGAATGGCTGAGAGAGTTTGGGTAAAGATACTTAAGGATAAAGAAAACAATTCGCTTAAAAAGATATATTATGATATGGAAAATATTTCGGGAGAAGAAATAGTATCACCTAATTATGATATTATTGATAATAAAAAATATTTATATACTAATATAATTAGCACAAGCAGGGGATGCCCATTTCAATGTGATTTCTGCTATAATAGTTGCAAAAATGTACTTAAAACCTATATTAATAGACCTATAGATGATGTAATTAAAGATATAAATAAATTAAAAACAAGACATATAATGTTTATTGATGATAATTTTGTTGGAAATCCAAAATGGACAAAAAAATTATTAAAGGAAATGAAACCTCTTAAATTAAAGTGGAATGCAGCAGTTACTTCTAATATAGTTGACATGCCTGAACTATTAGATGAAATGAAGGCGGCAGGCTGTCAAAGCCTTTTTATAGGTTTTGAAAGTATAAATAGTAAGTCATTAAAAAGTGTTCATAAAGTACAAAATAGTGTGAATAGATATGAGAAGCTTGTGGATGAAATTCATAAAAGAGGAATAATGATAAATGCTAGTTTTGTTTTCGGATTAGATGAAGATGATGCCTCAATATTTAAGAGTACATTAGAATGGGTAGTTAAAAATAAAATAGAAACGGTAACATCCCATATTCTTACCCCCTATCCTGGTACAAAGTTATACTTATCATTATTCGAGGAAAATAGAATAGTAGATTTTAATTTGTCTAATTATAATACTGCCCAAGTTGTATATAAACCCAAGAGTATGACAGCAGAAGAATTATATAATGGCTATCTATGGATATATAAAGAGGTGTACACGTTTAAAAACATAATGAAAAGACTGCCGAAATCCAAAAAACAATGGATTCCATTTTTAACATTTAATTTTTGTTATAGAAAATTTGGAAAACTAACTGAGATCTTGTGCAATATAGTTTCTTTTAAAAATATAGGAAGATTTTCTAGCTGGTTGGCTTATAGAACAAAGTAGGTGGCGGAAACTAATAAAATTTTGAGAAAAGAAGGCAAACTCATAATCTTCCAATACGATTGTTTAAGAAAGGATTTGTATATAGGATATCAACGGTATGCTTAAATATAGCGGTAAAAAAAGAGGGGAAGTATTTTTAAATACTTCCCCTCTTTTAAAATAAAATATAATTACTGATTAATGACACTTCAGAAGGAAAGTCATTAATAGTGCAGCAGCGTAGGTGATGATTTAACGTTCGCGCTGGTTTATTGTGCAGGGGGTGGGGTTGGGTCTGGGGCTGGGGTTGGGGCTGGAGCTGGGTCTGGAGCTGGGGTTGGGGCTGGTGGTTGTTCATTTGCGGCTGCGTCTGCAGCCGCTTTGTCTGCAGCTGCTTTGTCTGCAGCTGCTTTTGCTGCGGCTTCATTTGCAGCTGCTGCGTCAGCAGCTACTTTGTCTGCTGCTGCTTTATCCGCAGCTGCTTTGTTTGCAGCATCATCGCTTGCTTTTTTCGCAGCATCATCGCTTGTCTTTTTTGCAGCATCATCGCTTGCTTTTTTTGCAGCATCATCACTTGCTTTTTTTACATCATCATCACTTGGTTTTTCTATGACTTTCTTTTCTGCTTTTATTTTACCATTTTCATTTAATTTGATATATAGAGTATTCATTAATACACCATTTCTATCAACTACTGTATTAGGACGAGTAAAGTCTTTTTGTTCTAGACCTTGGTGTAGGTACTCCATATATTCTTTCCATATCTGACCTGGTTCTTGAGCTCCATACATGTTTTGTGGCGCTGGAATATCATCTCCTACCCATACAGAGGTTGTATAATAAGGTGTATATCCTACAAACCAAGCATCTTTTGATTGATCTGTAGTTCCTGTTTTACCTGCAGTAAAGGGATAGTTACTAAGGGCTAAATTTGCATGACTTTCTGTTTTTGTTAGTACACCCTTTAAAGTATCTGTCATAAGATAAGAGGCACCACTATCATACACTGTAGTTTGCTTATGTTTATTTTCAAATAATACTTCATTAACTATTGTATTTGTTATTTTACGTACATTAGTCGGACTTATAAATTCGCCGTTTCTTGCAAGGGTTGAATAACCTGAAGCCATTTCAACTGGCGTAACACCCTTTGTAAAACCACCTATAGCAATTATAGGGTAAATATCTTGAGGAGTTGTATATTTAAACTCCATGTTTTGTAAATATTTCAACGAATTCTTTACGCCCATTTCTCCCACTAATCTAACCGGGATAGTGTTTATAGATATCTCAACTGCATATCTTAAAGATACAGAACCTCTGTATTTAAAATCAACATTAGCGGGACCATTATCAAAGGCTTTGTCTTCATATTCACTAGCGGGAATGTAGCCTTTTTCAAATGCAGGGGTATATGCGATTAATGGCTTTATAGCGGAACCTGGCTGCCTTACACCTAAGAAGGCTCTGTTAAAGGTGTTACCATCTTGGCTTCTACCTCCAACTATAGCTACTACTTCTCCAGTATTATTATCTATAGTAACGCTTGCACCTTGCTTTTCATATAAATCTGTTTTGTTATTGGTGCTTGTATATTGAGCCAAATGACTATCTACTACACTTTGTAATTTTTCTTGTTTTGCAGTATCAATAGATGTATCTATTCTATATCCTCCACTAAGAAGTTGTTTTTCTTTAGACTCATATTCATCATTATACTTAGTGAAATAAGTGTTTCTATCATTATCATTACTAAAAGAATATTTAGAAACGAAACCATTTTGCTCCATTAACTTTAAGGTTGCATTGTGAACAGCATATTGAATATCATAGCTCATAGGTTCAGGTGCTGTACGAGGTTTAATATTTAATTTAATAACTTCTGCTTTTGCTGTATCAAAATCATTTTGTGAAATTTGTTCTAAGCTTAGCATTTTATCTAAGACTAAGTCTCTCCTCTTTATAACATTGTCCAGCTGAGTCACGGGGTTATAAACAGATGGATTATTAGGTATTGAAACAAGCATAGCTATTTGAGATAAATCTAAATCCTTATTATTCTTTTGAAAGTAAAATTGTGAAGCACTTTCAATACTATAGCATCCATTGCCGAAGTTTATATTATTTACATAAAACTCTAATATTTGATCTTTTGAATATCTTTCTTCTAATTTATTTGCTATAACAGACTCTTCCAATTTTCTCGACAAGGTTACGTCAAATGTAAGGAATACATTTCTTGCAAGTTGTTGCGTTATTGTTGAACCACCTTGTACGATAGCTCCCTTGGATTTTATATATACCCAGACAGCTCTCCTTATACCTTTATAATCTATACCACCATGTTTATAAAATCTTTGGTCTTCTATTGAAGTGACAGCTTTACCTACATAGGGATTTAAGTCTGCTTCTTTTGTGTAATAATATGTATTGGTCTTAAATTCTTTTAATAGTTTACCATTAGTATCAAAAAATTGTGTCGGTTTTCGGGTATTAAAGGAGGTTTCGTTTATGGTTTGTGCTATATTGTTAGCATCTTTTATAGTTGCCTCTATTTTAGGCCCATATTTAATATAACCATATCCTAAAGTTATCGTAGCCGATACGAAAATTATTGCAGAAAATATCAATAAACCTTTAACGATTTTTTTCCAAAGTTTCTTTTTAACCGGTGCTGTTTTTATGGGTTCTACATTTTTATTATCATCCATTAATATCTCCTCCTTTTTTTATTATACAAAAAATGTCCAGGGTTAGCCCTGAATGACCACGCTTCATACATACTGTAAAGGGGGGGCTTACTTGGTCGCCATAAGTATTTCCTGTTTTTAGTCCTATATTCAATTGTTATTACTGAATTCTAATACTAGGTCACATAAAAGAGACCTTATGGGTCTCTCTTATACTATTAAAAAAGTGCTTAGTTTATGTGTGTATAATACAATTATTTTACAATTTTGTCAATAACACTAAGTTATATGATGTGATTTCTATTGATGTTAATTATTTCTTATTGGCATTTCAAACATTAGCCATACAATGTATCCTCCTAGAACAATATAATTATTACAATATATTATAACATAAATAATGTAACATGAATATTTATGTTATATATAAAGTATGAACAAAATATATATTATGATGAAACATCATTAGACAGTTGTATGATGTTTGGAGAAGGTGTATATAAAAACTTCTTTACATAGCATTCATATAGTGATATTATAAATCTGATTTAATAAATAAGTTAATTCTCATCAAGAGAGATAGAGGGACTGGCCCGATGACATCTCGGCAACCATCAGACGTTATTGTCTGAATAGGTGCTAAATCCTGCGTTAATTTCATTGTAAATTAGCGGAAGATGAGAGAGGTGTCTTTGTAATTTTATACCTCTTTCATCATTATATAATGATGAAAGAGGTTTTTGTTTTTTTGAATAGATGTAAATAAAATTTAATAGTGTCTTATCAAGAGAGGTGGAGGGACTGGCCCTATGAACCCCGACAACCAGTATCATATTATGATACATGGTGTTAATTCCTGCAGCATTGCTGCAAGATAAGAATAAGTTTGGAAGTAGTGCCCAAGTTTATTCTTGGGCTCTATTTTTTTAGAGTGATGTTTAAAGAAAGGATCAAAAGGTAAAGATGAATTATAAGAAATGAAAAGGAGAAGGGATATCATGATTAAAGTTCGAGGTGTAAGTAAAAGTTTTTCAGGGGTTAAAGTGTTAAATGATGTTTCATTTACAGTGGAGGAGGGTGATATTTATGGTGTTATTGGTCACAGTGGAGCTGGTAAATCCACTTTACTTAGATGCTTTAATGGGCTTGAAACCTATGATACAGGTACCATTAATATAATGGAAAAAGGGGTGAAACAGCTAAGTTTGAAAGAACTTCGCGAGTTTAGGAAAAATGTAGGCATAATATTTCAAAGTTTTAATCTTATTAACAGTAAAAATGTTTTTGAAAACATAGCATTTCCACTAGAAATATGGGGAAACGATAAAAATTTTATTAAAAAAAGAGTAGATAGCTTAATAGAGTTAGTAGGACTTAAGGATAAAGCAAACACCAATGTAAAACAACTTAGCGGAGGGCAGAAGCAAAGAGTTGGAATTGCAAGAGCGCTTTCACTTAATCCGAAAATATTACTTTGTGATGAAGCTACCTCTGCACTAGATCCTAAAACTACAAAATCTATATTAGAGCTTTTAAGGGCTATCAATAACAAATTTAATATAACAATTATTGTAGTTACCCATCAGATGGAAGTGGTAAAAGAAATTTGTAATAAATTTATTCTTTTAGAAGGAGGGGAAATTAAAAGCCATGGCATTACCGATGAACTATTTATTAGGCCAACAAAGGAAATGCAAACACTTATGGGAGAGGAAGAATTACTGCCTAGCACGGGATATAACATTAAAATATTTTTTACAAAGGAAATTACCCAGAGTTGCCTTATAACATCAATTGCCAGGGAGTTAAATATTGATTTTTCAATAGTATGGGGCAGGCTTGAAAAATTTAGGGATAACGTAATGGGAAGTCTCATAATAAATGCAAGTAAAGAGAATAAGAAGAAGATATTAAATTATTTAGATGAAAAATCTATAGAGTGGGAGCTCATTAATTATTCTGTGCAGCTTGAGAAGCACAAGGGAGAGAGTATAAATGCTATTTAAAGATATTTTATTACCTGCACTAAAAGAAACTATATATATGGTAACATTATCCACGATTTTTACAGTTATTTTAGGGTTTATTTCAGCAGTAGGATTAATTATAACTGGACCTATTGGCCTAAGGCCAAACACTTTAATCTATAAAATCTTAAATTTAGTAATAAATGTACTTAGGTCTTTTCCGTTTATTATACTAATGATATCTATATTCCCTTTAACTAAGCTTATAGTTGGAACAACAATAGGTACTAATGCAGCTATAGTTCCTCTAACGCTTGGTGCAGCACCTTTTGCTGCAAGAATAATAGAATCTGCACTTTTAGAAGTGGATTATGGAATTGTTGAAGCAGCTAAGTCATTTGGTGCAAAAACCTATCAAATTATATTTAAGGTTATGTTAAAAGAGGCAATGCCGTCTATAGTTCTTGGAGTTACGTTAACAATAATAAACATTATAGGTTACTCAGCTATGGCTGGGACAATTGGTGGAGGGGGACTTGGAGATGTAGCCGTAAAATATGGTTACTATAGATTTAAGTCAGATATCATGATATACACTGTAATTATATTAATTGCAGTTGTGCAAGTAATTCAAGCCTTAGGAAATATATTGTACAGAAAAATGATTAAATAAGTTTTGAATTATAAAAATATTAAAAGAAAAATAAGAGGAGGAAATTAAAAATGAAAAAAATATTAAGCATATTATTAACAATAGTTGTGATTTTTACACTGAGTGGATGTGGAGCAAAAAAAGAGGCGGATGTAACTGAGAAAAAAATCATTAAAGTAGGTGCGTCACCAGTGCCTCATAAAGAAATATTAGAGGCTATAAAGCCGATTCTCGCAAAAGAGGGATATACTCTCGAAATAGTAGAATTTACTGACTATGTAACACCAAACACTGCACTAGCCGAGGGACAATTAGATGCTAATTTCTTTCAACATATTCCTTATTTGCAATCCTTTAGTAAGGAAAAGGGAGTGGACCTAGACTATACTGTAAAGGTTCATCTTGAACCTATGGGTGTGTACTCTAATAAATATAAAAAGCTAAGTGATTTAAAAGATGGAGCTAAAATAGCCATTCCAAGTGATCCTACAAATGGAGCAAGAGCACTTAGAGTGCTTGAGAAGGAAGGGCTATTAAAACTAAAAAGTGGAGATCTTATTTCTAAACTTGATATTACTGAAAATAAAAAGAATTTTAAAATAACTGAATTAGACGCTCCTCAGCTTCCAAGGATTTTAAAAGATGTGGATGCAGCAGTTATAAACTCAAATTTTGCAATAGAAGCCAATTTAAATCCGACAAAAGACGCACTAGCAATTGAATCAAAAGATTCGCCTTATGCAAATGTGCTTGCAGTTAGAAAAGAAGATAAAACTAAACCTCATATAGAAGCACTTTCAAAGGCATTAAATTCTCTAGAAGTTAAAAAAAT
This sequence comes from Clostridium sp. CM036, assembly GCF_055081135.1. Lineage (NCBI taxonomy): Bacteria > Bacillati > Bacillota > Clostridia > Eubacteriales > Clostridiaceae > Clostridium > Clostridium sp. CM036. The sequence continues at coordinate 3,090,081 of NZ_CM143652.1, forward strand.
TATTGAAGATAAATATAAAGGAGATATAATTCCTGCTTTCTAAAAAAAATATAAAACCATTAATCATTTTGCTTTGGGCGTAATAGTCGAAAGTAAGATGATTTTTTTATAGTAAAGCATAAAGTTTAACGACATTTTTATACTTTTATTTTTTTAAAAATTCATTTTATACCTTATTAGTGTATAATTACCGTATGCAAATAATTTTTGGAGTAATTAATTCTAAAATGCAAATAAGGATAACATTATAATATGGAGGTTTAAAAATGAGTGTATTATTTCAAGCAATAAATAATTTTTTTGATTTTATAGTTCCTATTGCGGATTTTCTATGGGAATTTCCAACTAATTTTAAGTGGTATCAAAACATCCCGGTTTTAGGTAATTTTGCCTTTGCAGTTATTTTACTTTTAGGAACAGGAATTTATCTTACATTTAAAACTGGATTTATTCAAGTTATGGCATTTAAAAAAGGAATTAAGATTCTTGCTACAAAAAAGGAAACAGATACTGGGGTTAGTTCATTAGCATCATTTTTACTAAGTTCTGCTATGCGTGTAGGTCCAGGTAATATTATGGGGGTTACAGGTGCAATATCTGTTGGCGGACCAGGGGCACTATTTTGGATGTGGGTTTCAGCTTTCTTTGGTATGTCCACGGCTTTTGTAGAATCTGTACTTGCACAGCTTTTTAAAGAGAAAAATGGCAAGGAGTTCGTAGGTGGACTTCCATTTTATGGTCAAAAGATTTTGGGCAATAAACGGTGGGTAGGTATTGTACTGTCTTCACTTTTTATAATATATGCACTGTTTGTTATCCCATCTCAAGCTTTTCATTTATTTACAAGTTTCGGTTCAATAGCTGATACTATAGCTGGAAAAACCTTTGGACGTCAATCTACAGTTTATTATGGTATAGCAATAGTCTTAATAATTACTGTTCTTTTGACTGTAATTGGAGGAATAAAAAGAGTTACTGCAGTTACAGATATACTAGTACCTATTATGGCAGTTATTTATACACTTATAGTTATTTTAATAATATTAGTTAATTTAGATAAAGTTCCGTATTTCTTTAAAGAAGTGATTGGTGGAGCATTTAAGCCCAATGCATTATTTGGTGGGGCATTTGGTGTAGCTTTAGCTCAAGGAATTAAGCGTGGGTTAATGTCCAATGAAGCTGGGCAAGGAACAATTACAATGGCGGCTGCTACAGCGGAGAATAAACATCCTGCAGAACAAGGTTTTGTACAATGTCTAGGAGTTTTTCTTGACACAATGGTAATATGTAGTATGACTGGATTTGTTATTGTTATGGCACATGTTTGGACAGGCACTGCTGGAGTTTCATGGGAAAGTATAGAAGCGTCGAAACTTACAGTTTACCTATCCTCAATCAAATACTTAGTTCCTGGTACTGCATTAGATGGAACAGTTACAATTATTGTTTCGCTATGCTATGGAATGTTTGCATTTACAACATTGCTCGGTTTAATATTGTTTGCAGAAGTCTCCGCAAATTTAATATCTAGAAATAAGAAATTTATTATGGGAATACGTTTGGTTGGTGCATTATTCTTTGTTCCATTTGGCGCATTAACAGTTCTTGCTGGTTTAGAACTTACAAATTTATGGTACATAGGTGATTTTGTAAATATTGTTTTAGTTTATGTAAATGTTCCAATTATATTAATTGGGTCTAACTATGCATTAAAAATATTGAAAAATTATAAAAAAACCGATGGAACTAAATTCAAATCAAAATCTATTGGTGTTGATACTGATGTTTGGAAATAAGGTACATACTTAGAATAAACTTAATTAATAGGTAATTTAGTAAACTTTCTTAAAATAGTATGGATTAAAAGAAGCAAAGTATACTATTTAGGGTATACTCTAATAGAGGTAATTATTTTCTTTAAGTAGAAAAACAAGGAGGCATTTTATGAAAACATTAAAGGGTACAAAAACAGCTGAAAATCTTATGAAATCATTCGCAGGTGAATCACAAGCTAGGAATAGATATACTTATTATTCATCTATAGCGAAAAAAGAGGGGTATGTACAAATAGCTAATATATTCATAGAAACAGCAGATAATGAAAAAGAACACGCTAAAAGATTTTTTAAGTTTTTAAATGAAAGTTTAAATGGAGAAGTGGTAGAAATTAATGCCACATATCCTGTAGGTCTTGGAGATACTAAAGCAAATTTATTGTCAGCAGCAAATGGAGAAAATGAAGAGTGGTCAGATCTTTACCCAGCATTTGCGAAAGTTGCGCAGGAGGAAGGCTTTGATGATATCGCGTTTGTTTTTAGAAAAATTTCTGATGTTGAAAAGCATCATGAAGAAAGATATAGAGAACTATTAAGTAATATAGAAAATAATACAGTATTTAATAAAGAAGAATCAGTTATTTGGAAATGTAGAAACTGTGGTTATATTTTTGAGGGAAAAAGTGCTCCGAAAATATGCCCAGCTTGTGTACATCCTCAAGCATATTTTGAAATATTCTCTGAAAAATATTAATAGCATTTCAAATGATGCAGTATTAAAAATGCCGTAGCAACCTTCGTGGATTCTTAATATAAAAAATAAAAACAACCCCCATTTTGATTTAATTAATTTGGGGGTTGTTCTATATCACGCTTTGACTTGGTAGTTGTAATGTATAAATATTCAGTGTAAATTATTTAACGACATATATTAATGTAGCAAGAGAAGGGAAAATGTACAGTGCATTTACGGTTCTGGGGAAAGATAAAGATAAAATATATATTTGGTTATTAAAGGAAGGTTATTTTAAAGAGGGAGATAAGCTAATCCTAGAAAGTGGAATAGCAATTCCCGTAGTTCTATATATCAAGAATGGTAAGAATGGAATTGAAATTACCAATCATAAATATCCAGAGGATGGAATTGGCTATGAGAAAGGCATGAAAAAACGGTTTGCTTATTATGTTAAAAACACAATTGGTAGTAATTACAATGAACGTGCAGACAAACTTGAAAAAATTATAAAAAATAGATCTGATGAAGATTTTAAAAATTAAAATATAACTCAAAATATGAATTCAATAGATTTAAAGTAAACACTGAACTAAACTTGTATCAACAATGCGAGTATCGCTTTCAAGAAATTTTGGGTTTTTACTCAGTTATTTTGTTTTTTGTAAACTTTCAATATATTCAAGCATTATAGATTGATTCTTAACTAACATTTTTTGATCTTCAATTAATAAATCTATTTTCTTATGCAAATCTTGAACGATCAACTCTGATTTCAGATTTATTTTATAATCATTTTTTGATTTTATTCTATCTTTATCTTCCTGTCTATTCTGACTCATCATTATTACAGGTGCTTGTATAGCGGCAGTACACGATAGTACTAGATTAAGAAGTATAAATGGAAAGGGATCAAATGAATTCTTTAAGATGATATTTAATACTATCCATATTCCTATAATTGCTAATGCTGCAATTATAAAACCCCAGCTGCCTACTGATGCGGCTATTTTATCAGCCATATTGTTTCCAAAAGTAAGAGTTTGTTTATGAGTAATCGTAGTATCTTTGGATATCTTATTTCCTATTAAGTCATGCAATAGATCTTCTTCAATATCGTTAAAAATCTCTCCTTGCTCTAATATTTCGTTTACAATTATTTCTGTATCTAAAGTATCATTTCCATTTGACATAGTAATACCCCCTTAGTTGTCTAAGTACCCCTATTTTAATAGGGAAATTGATATAAATTAAAGATATGTTCCTTTAGATTTTTCGCGTTGATTTATTAAGTATTTGCGAATTATGAAGTTTTTTATTTTCGTTGCTTCTTAGAATATAAATTCTATTTGGGTGATTATATCCCATAGTTAGATATGAAGTTCCGTGATCTGTTGCCATTGTTAAGCCTTCACTTTCTCCTGCTTTATTTATAGGATAAGAGGTAATTATTTTACCCTCATAGTTAAATACTGTAACTTTATTATCTGTATATAAATAAATATACATCCCATCAACATCTAAACCTTGTGGAACGCCTTGATTAGGAATACGAAAGGTAGTCACTGTACTCATATCAGCTAAATTTATAATAGTAAACATAGGGGTTCCATTATCACCACCATTTAAAACGGTATGCAATATTAAATAATCATGGACATTATCTATTGCAAGTAATGCCGATGTTCCTAAACTTGAATAATTTAAATCAGCTTGTATTGTACTTGAATCATAATCAACTACATAAACATGAGTTGGATTAATGCCGCCTCCATTTGCAACATAAATTTTTCCTGTACTAGCTCTATATGCAATTTCGGCAGAATGACCCATAGCCATAGGGTCTGTTTCAGAGATTTTATTTCCTGTTAGATTATATTTAACTATTTTCCCACTTCCATTTTTTAAATCAAAACTACAATAAAAATATCCATTATGGAATGTAAGCCCTTGCATAACACCTGTATCTGGTAAATCAAATAGTAGTTCATATTTGTTTTTTTTAGTTGTAATAGGAATATGGTTAGATAATGGCTTATCGTAAATAGCATTTGATGAGTCTAATTTTTTTACCTTACAATTAATGGGATCCGTTGTATGCACAGCTACCTGTGCCGTCATTTTTAGTGCTTCTTTTGGCTTAATAGAACATTCTATTATAATAAAAAATAAAGCTAAGATAAATATACATATTTTACAAACTTTCATTTAAAAACCCCTTCCTTTTGCTTTGGGTTTGCTTAGCGATGCTGACAATATTAGATTATACTATATTGTTAAATAATTGACAACTGTGGGAATGTTAGGAAAGCCTCCCGCTTCTATATAATGAAAAATATTAAATAATCACATAGAAGCTATTGACAATAAATTCTATTTGGTATAGTATATGAGTAGATGTTCATGTAAGAATTAGTAACAAAATAATATTCGGTTAGATCCCATTGTAACAAATGGGGTTTTAGAGACATACTATATGATTATAGGAACATATAAAGATACAAGAAATAGTAGGAGGGAAAAGAGTGGTTGATATATTTAAAGCATTAGCGGAAGAAAACAGACTTCGTATAATGGCACTTATTATTCAAGGTGAAATGTGTGTATGCGAAATCGAAGAGTGTCTAAATATGACGCAGTCAAATGTTTCACGGCATTTAACATCACTTAAAAAGTGTGGGATATTAGAAAGTTACAAAAAGGCACAATGGACATACTACAAAATAGATAATAAATTTATAGAGAAAAACCCAGACTTATTTGCTTATTTAATAAAGGAACTCAAACAGATATCTTGTTATAATAGCGATTGTGAAAAACGGGATAAATGTAAACTACAAAATTTATGTGATTGTAAAACACAAAGTTAACGACATTTCAGTACCATAGGTGATGATCTTAGGAGGAGTGATTAATTATGAGTGAAGTTAAAACACCAGAGATTGGATTTTTTCAAAAATACTTGACTGTTTGGGTAGCTATTTGTATGAGCGTAGGTGTGCTTATTGGCAAGTTTATTCCAGGGATTCCGGAATTCTTAAATAAGTTTGAGTACTCCAGGGTTTCCATCCCCACTGCTATACTCATTTGGGTAATGATTTATCCCATGATGATGAAGGTAGACTTTCAAAGCGTTAAAAATGTAGGAAAGAACCCTAAAGGGTTATATGTAACATGGATAACGAATTGGCTTATAAAACCATTTAGTATGTATGCAATAGCTTCATTTTTCTTTTTTGTAGTATTCAAAGCATTTATAACACCGGAACTAGCTACACAATATCTTGCAGGAACCATATTACTTGGGGCCGCTCCATGTACTGCCATGGTATTTGTGTGGAGCCACCTTACTAGAGGTAATCCTGCATATACTGTTGTGCAAGTAGCCACAAATGATTTAATCATTCTGGTTGCATTTATACCTATCGTGAAATTTCTTTTAGGTGTCAGTAACATCACAGTTCCTTGGAATACACTCATTTTATCAGTTGTTTTGTTTGTTGTTGTTCCACTAGTTGGGGGCATTTTAACTAGAATTACGGTAACAAAGAAAAAAGGCACAGAGTACTTTGAAAATACATTCCTCCACAAGTTTGATAATGCAACTACTGTTGGATTGCTACTTATGTTGGTATTGTTATTCTCATTCCAAGGTGAAACTATAATAAACAATCCAATGCACATTTTACTAATTGCTGTACCACTAACTATTCAAACATTTTTGATTTTCTTTATTGCTTATTTAACAAGTAAAAAATTAAGACTAACGCATGATATTGCCGCACCTGCTGGAATGATTGGGGCATCAAACTTTTTTGAACTTTCAGTTGCTGTTGCCATTTCTCTGTTTGGCATGGATTCTCCTGCAGCTCTAGCTACAGTGGTAGGAGTGTTAGTTGAAGTGCCAGTAATGCTGATTCTTGTAAGAATAGCAAACAAAACCAAGCATTGGTTTCCACAACCAGTAGTTCATAATAATTAAGAATATTAAAAATATTAAAAGTGATAATAATAATAAAAAGTAATAAAATAATAAAAAGTATTAAAATAATAAAAATGATTGGAGAGATTATTAATGAAAAAAATGCAAATATTTGAACCAGCTATGTGTTGCTCAACAGGACTTTGCGGCGTAGGCGTAGATCCAGAGCTTCTTAGGATTTCGACTGTCCTTAGTGCATTAAAGAAAAATGGAGTTGAGGTTGAGAGGTTTAACCTCACAAGTTCACCACAGGAATTTGTGAATAACAAAGTAGTTAATGACTTTATAAATGAAAAAGGCATTGATGGGTTGCCGGTTACTGTTTTGGACGGTGAAATCGTGTTAATAGGTAAGTACCCAAGCAATGAAGAACTAGTTAAATTTCTAAATATAGAATTTAGCTTTTTAGGTCAAGAGCGAAAGACTTTCAAAATAAAAGTAACTCCTAAATCAGGGGATTGTGGCTGTTCTGGTGGGAAATGCTGTTAACGACATTTTAGAAGGGAAGTCTCCCACTTCTGTAAGTGGGAGTTACATGTCCTAACAAATAGAAAACTTCAGCGGGAGTATAAATCTCCTCTGAAGTCGTTAATATGCAGCTCCGCAGGAGATGATTTAATAATGTAACCGAAGCATATCAAATACAAGCCAAATTACAAAAGTACTTAATAATGAAGCTGGAGGTAAATAAACATGGGAATTTTTAATCCGCAAAATATTAAACTTACAAAATATTTATTTTACACAGGCAAAGGTGGTGTAGGTAAAACTTCAACCGCTTGCGCTACAGCAGTCATCCTTGCAGACAGTGGGAAAAAGGTGCTTCTTATAAGCACTGATCCTGCATCAAATTTGCAGGATGTTTTTAACACTGAGCTGACCAATAAAGGTATCCCAATTAAGGGAGTTCCAAATCTCGTTGTTGCTAATCTTGACCCAATTCAAGCGGCAGCCCAGCACAGAGAGAGCGTAATCGCACCTTACCGTGGTAAGTTGCCAGATGCGGTGCTTAAAAACATGGAAGAACAACTTTCTGGATCCTGCACTGTTGAAATCGCAGCGTTCAATGAATTTTCAAAATTCATAACCGATGAAAGATTGCAGGAGGAATATGACCATATTATATTTGATACTGCGCCTACTGGTCACACACTTAGAATGCTTCAATTACCATCGGCGTGGAGTAATTTTATTAGCGAAAACACACATGGTGCATCCTGTTTAGGCCAGCTTTCTGGTCTAGAGAGTAAAAGAGAAATCTATAAAAAAGCAGTAGAAACATTATCCGATGGAGAATTAACAACACTTATGATTATCTCTAGGCCTGAAATGACACCGCTTAAAGAAGCGGAAAGAGCATCAAAAGAACTTTCGCAGATTGGTGTAAACAATCAAACAATGATAATTAATGGTGTGATGAGTTCTTATGATGACAGTGTGTCCGAAAGGCTGTATCAAAAACAGCAAAAGTCACTTAAGGAAATGCCACAGGGACTTAAGGGAATTACTGCCTACATGGTACCCCTCAGAGCTTACAATATAACAGGGATGGAAAATGTCAGGGCACTTCTTACCAAAGATAATTATAGTGTCAGCAATGAAAAGATAAACGCTGAAACCATTCCTCAGTTAAAAGATGTTATTGAAGAACTGTATAAAAGCAACAAAAAGGTAATCTTCGCTATGGGCAAGGGTGGCGTAGGTAAAACTACAATTGCGGCGGCCATTGCTTTGGGATTATCGGCAAAGGGCAAAAAAGTACATCTTACCACAACTGACCCTGCAGCCCATCTCAAATTTGTTATTAATGAGAGTAGTAATATTACGATGAGCCACATTGATGAGCAGGCTGAACTTGAAAAATATAAGGATGAAGTGCTGTCTAAGGCAAGAGAAACTATGGCAGATGATGATATTGCTTATGTTGAGGAGGACCTCCGATCTCCATGTACACAGGAGATTGCAGTATTTAGAGCCTTTGCAGAAATAGTAGAAAAGGCGGTCGATCAGATCGTTGTCATCGATACCGCTCCAACAGGGCATACTTTACTGCTACTTGAGTCAACTCAAAGCTATAACCAAGAAATCAAACGCTCACAAGGCGATATTCCACAATCTGTGAAAAAACTGTTGCCAAGGCTCCGAAATGCTGATGAAACTGAAGTCATCATTGTAACTCTTGCTGAAGCTACACCTGTATATGAAGCAATTCGTCTTGAAGAAGATTTAAAACGTGCAAAAATTGCGACAAAATGGTGGGTTATAAACTCATCACTACATGCGACAGGTACAACCAATAAATTGTTAGCCGCAAAGGCAAGCAATGAAATTGAATGGATTAACAAGGTTGATGCGCATGCAAACGGTAAATTTGCGCTCATCGCGTGGAGTCCTGATGAAATTAAAGGTGACAAGTTAAATGAGTTATTACTATAAATTCTAGATAGCAGGAACTTCGGTGGGATTGGTATTCATTTTCATTTGTCTAACTATTGATTTAATTTATTTGTGGAGTATAATATATTTATAAGATAGGTGATGGAGTTCACCTTAACCATTGCAATTTTGCAATTAATGACTCCTACTTAGTGGTTTATGCTAAGTAGGAGTCTTTTGTTTTGTAAAAAACATCAAAGAAAAGGGAGGGATTGTAATATGGCAATGAGTTTAGCGATTATAATTATTCTAGGACTAATGGCCAATAAATTATTTGAAAAATTAAAACTTCCAGGACTGCTTGGAATGCTAATTTTGGGGGTGTTACTAGGACCTTATGGTACAAATATAATAAGTTCGGATATACTTAGAATTTCACCAGATTTAAGAAAAATTGCACTTATTATTATCCTGCTAAGAGCGGGCCTTGGGATTAGAAAGGATACTTTAAACAAAGTCGGGGTTCCTGCCTTAAAAATGAGTTGCATACCTGGTATTTTTGAAGGGCTTAGTATTATGTTTATAGCAAGCTATGTACTTGGAATAACAAAAGTTGAGGCTGGAATGCTTGGATTTATAATAGCTGCAGTTTCACTAGCAGTAGTTGTTCCACCTATGCTTAATTTTATATCCAGAGGGAAAGGAGAAAAAAAAGGCATACCAACCATAATACTCGCAGGAGCTTCTATTGATGATGTTTTTGCGATAACTATATTTTCAACTTTCTTAGGTTCATATGGCGGTAAAAATGTAAATATACCAATGAAAATATTGGATATTCCCATATCTATTTTTATTGGAATAGCAATTGGTGTCATTGTAGGAGCTTTATTAGTAGTGACATTTAAAAAATATCACATGAGAGATACTAAAAAAACTTTAATAATAATTGCTGCAGCAATTATGCTAACAGGAATTGAAGATGTTTTTAAAAATATAGTACCCATTGCAAGTCTTTTAGGCGTAATGACTATTGGTTTTATCCTTTTAGAAAAATACGCTAAAGTAGCTAATAGAATGTCATTAAAACTTAATAAGGTCTGGGTAATTGCAGAAATTTTACTTTTCGTATTAGTTGGAGCGGAGGTCAATATATATGTTGCCTCATCATCAGGTGTATTAGGTTTAATTATTATTGCAGGTGGACTAGTAGCAAGAAGTATAGGGGTATTAGTATCATTAATGGGTACTGATTTAAATGCAAAAGAGAGACTGTTTTGTGTGATCTCATATATTCCTAAAGCGACTGTGCAGGCGGCCATGGGCGCAGTACCATTAGCTGCTGGAGTTAAATCCGGAGAACTTATATTGGCAATTGCTGTATTGTCCATATTTGTAACCGCACCACTTGGAGCTATAGGTATTAAAGTAGCAGGGGAAAAGTTATTGCCAGACGACTAGATTTCATATTTATATTACTACTGTGTTAAATCATCTCCTGCGGAGCTGAACAGCTTCAAAGAAGATGGATTGACTACTCCAGAAGGAGATTTATAATCCCACTGAAGTTTTCTATTTGTTAGAGTAGGTAACCCACACTTATAGACGTGGAAAACTTTCCTTCTGAAATGTCCTTAAAAGACGTCCTATTTATAGATTTTAGAATAAAAATTAAATAATAATTGTTTTATTTTTAAAAATATGGTTAATAATTATAAATGGGTACCATAACTATTAACTTTATAAAAAAATATTATAATAAATACAATATAATATATCAATGAAAGTTGATTATATATGAACAATTATATATAATAGAGTGTAGGATAAAAATCATAATATATATAATAATATTATTAGTATTATACGAGGAGGAATGTAAATGAATATAGACGTAAACACGCCAACAGATGACCTGTTAAAAACATGGGCTATGTATTCACAAAAGCTTATCTACACTATGCTTGAAAAAGAAGAACTTGATGAATTTAAAAAAATAAAATTAGTCCTAGTAACAAAAGGAATTATTAATTTAGAAATACATAATGTTTATGACAAAGAATATATTTTGCACTACACTAAGCAAGGCGGTATATTTAAAAAGCAAATAATGTTAGATAAATAACTAACTTAGAATAAAATTTTTTAAGAAAATGACTAGTGATTATGCTAGTTATTTTCTTATATTTATATATAGAAATTTTAGAAGGAGAATGATGTTATGAAACTAAAAGTAGCATTTATATGTGTTCATAATTCTTGTAGATCACAAATGGCAGAAGCGCTCGGAAAGATATTTGGGTCATCTGTGTTTGAAGCTTATTCAGCAGGTACTGAAACTAAGCCCCAAATTAACCAAGATGCGGTAAGAATAATAAAGAATTTATACAATGTAGACATGAATGAAACTCATGCATCAAAATTAATAGATGATATACCAGAAGCTGATATTGTAATAAAAATGGGATGTAATGTATCATGTCCAATTATGGCACACAAGTATGAAGAAGATTGGGGTCTAGAAGATCCCACTGGGAAAGCTGATGAAGAATTTATAATAGTGGCGAAAATAATCGAAGAAAAGGTTAAAAGCCTAAAGAAAAGAATAGAAAATAACGAAATTGATCTAACAGCATTAAAGATGATAATTTAATAGCACCGTAGATGATGATTTAAGGTTGAGAAATTACTTCTCAACCTTTTTTATATAATAATTGGATATAATCAATTGTTATATGGTATAATTATATTTAACTAGAGTAAAGGTAACATTGGTTAATGTATTTATTAGGAAATTACAAACATTTTATTATTTTAACGACATTTCAAAAGGGAGGCTCCCACTTCTATAAGTGGAAGTTACGTACCCTAACAAATAGAAAACTTCAGTAGGAGTATAAATATCCTTCCGGAGTCGACGATTCATCTTCTTCAAAGATGTTTAGCTTCGCAGGAGATGATTTAACGTTTAGTATGATAAGAAAAGTGTTATAAAATATATAGTTAAATAAAGAGAGTGGTGTTTATATAATAAGCGGCGCTTTGAAATATAATTTTATTAAAAATATAAAAGAAAAGGTAGGTGAAAAACCTGATTTATGGCTAGGTAATAGGAAGAGAATACTTGGAATAGTAAGTTAATATTAGTATAGTGGTACTGACCTAAGTAGTTGAGTCCTGTGATACTGTCATTATGTTTAGTCGACAAAACGAAAATATTGGATGGATAGATTGCCAAATATTTAGGAATCAGGGAAGTATTGAATAATAATTATAAAAGTAAAGGTAAAAATAAAATTAGAGTTATTCCAATAGGTGGACTTGGAGAAATTGGAAAAAATATTACTGCGATAGAATACAAAGAAGAAACTATCATAATAGATTGTGGAATAGCATTCCCAGACGTGGATATGTATGGAGTGGATTTAGTAATTCCTGATATAACATATCTTTTAGAGAATAAAGATAAGATAAAAGGGATTTTTCTAACCCATGGCCATGAAGATCATATAGGCGCATTACCATATGTTTTAAAACAAATGAATGTTCCAGTGTATGGAACACGTCTAACGCTCGGACTTGTAGAAAATAAGTTGCAAGAACATGGAATATTGGCAGATTGCACCCTAAATGTAGTAAAATCGGGAGATATTATAAAGCTAGATAAAATCAGTGTAGAATTTATAAGAGTTAGTCATAGCATAGCAGATGCCTGCTCCATTTGTATACACACGCCTATTGGTAGAATTATACACACAGGTGACTTTAAGATAGACTATACTCCAATTGATGGAGAAGTTATCGATTTAGAGCGATTTGCAAAATTAGGTGGGCAAGGAGTACTACTACTAATGGCTGATAGTACTAATGTAGAACGCCCTGGATTTACTATATCTGAAAAAGTAATTGGAGAAACTCTAAATAAAATATTTTATAAGGCAGAAGGCAGAGTAATAGTAGCTTCATTTGCATCAAATATTCATAGAATACAACAAATTGCTAATGCTGCAGTTTCGAATGGAAGAAAAATAGCATTTAGTGGAAGAAGTATGGAGAGAATTTCTGAAGTAGCTATGAATCTCGGATATTTACATATACCGCCGGAAGCTATAATTACTGTATCAGATCTTCATAATTACCCTGATGATAAGGTAACAATAGTAACTACTGGTAGTCAAGGTGAACCGCTAGCTGCATTAACAAGAATGGCATCATCAACTCATAGAAGTATCCAAATACAAAAAGGTGATTTGATTATTTTATCTGCATCTCCTATTCCAGGGAATGAAAAGTTCATATACAATGTTATAAATGAACTATTCAAAAAGGGAGCTAATGTAATATATAATACTACAGAGGAAATTCATGTTTCCGGGCATGCGTGTCAAGAGGAATTAAAATTAATCCATACGCTAGTTCGTCCTAAATATTTTATGCCAGTTCATGGTGAATATAGACATCTTAAACAACATGCGTTGCTTGCAGAGAAATTAGGAATGGATTCTGAAAAGATTTTTATTGCAGAAACAGGACAAATATTAGAAGTATCCCCAAGCGAATGTAGAATAGCAGGAAGAGTTCAAACGGGAGCCGTAATGGTAGATGGACTTGGAGTAGGGGACGTTGGCAATATTGTTCTTCGAGATAGAAAGCATTTAGCAGAAGAAGGTATACTTACCGTGGTAGTTACTATAGAAAGAGAAACTTATAGTATAGTAGCAGGACCAGATATAATAACTAGAGGGTTTGTATATATGAAAGAATCCAATGAACTTATTAATGAGGCCAGAGACATTGTGAGAAAAGAATTAGAACAGTGCTTAAATAATAAGATTAAAGAGTGGGTAGTAATAAAAGCTAGTATCAGAAACGCTTTAGGCCAGTTCTTATATATAAAAACTAAGAGAAGACCTATAATTATACCAATAATAATGGAAATTTAAGAAAACTAAATTTTTATGTTCTTTATTTTTAACGATATTTCACAAGGAAGTCGCCCACTTTTATAAGTGGGCGTATAAATCTCCTTTTGAAGTCGTTAATTCAGCTCCGTTGCAGCTGTTCAGCTTCGCAGGAGATGATTTAAATAAGTAAAAAAGTATGTATTATAATAATACATACTTTTTTTTATATACTTTTTGTTAAAGTCGAATAAAATGTTGACAGATTGCAAATACTTGGATATAGTATAAAGGTAAATGCAAATCATTTGCAACAAGCAACAATAATATAACAGCACTACAGGTGAAGGTTTAAGGAGTGAAAAAATATTGAGAAAAATTATTAATGCCATACTTTTAACATGTATGATAGGTACATTAGTTGGGTGTTCAAATGCTACAAGCAGTAAGCAAAGTGACCAGTCAAAACTACAAGTGGTAGTGTCTTTTAATCCATTAAAGGGATTTGTGCAGGCTATTGGAAAAGATAAAGTAGAAGTGAGAACAATAGTACCGGAAGGTTCTGAACCACATGAATTTGAACCGAAAATAAAGGATATGGAAAACATAAGTAAAGCTAGTTTGTTCGTCTATACGGGATTTGGAATGGAATCCTGGGTAGATAAAACTTTAACGGCTATAGATAATAAAAATTTAGTTGTAGTTGATTCATCTATTGGGGTAAATCCAATAAAAAACGAGGGCGAAAAAATTAAGGAGTATGGTCAATATGATCCACATATATGGCTGAGTCTAAGAGAAGCGAAAATTCAAACTAAAAACATAAAAGAAGCATTAGTTAAGGCTGATCCAAAAAATAAAGATTTTTATGAGAAAAATTTCCAAGAATTCTCAGGTGAACTTGATAAGCTTTATAACGAATATAAAGTAAAATTTGATGCGGTAACAAATAAGAATTTTGTTACAAGTCATGCTGCTTTTGGGTATTTGTGCAGAGATTTTGGTTTAAAGCAAAATAGTGTAGAAGGTGTATTTGCAGGAGGTGAGCCTACCCCTCAAAAATTAAAGGAGATAATAGATTTTTCCAAGAAAAATAAAATAAAAGTTATTTTTATGGAAGAACTTGCAAGTGCAAGAGTATCTGAAGCCATTGCAAAAGATTCAGGTGCTAAGGTGCAAAAAATATACACAATAGAAAGTAATGAAGGAAATAAAACATATATAGAGAGTATGAAAGAAAATCTATCCAATATATATAATAGCTTAAAATAATAATTAACCCCATCTTAGATTAATTAAGGTGGGGTTAATTAATTTTAATTTCTTAATGTTATCAGCAGATAACCTTATATACTATTTGATGTCTATAGTCTATTGTTTGTTCCTATTGTATAATTAAACTAACAAGAATTTAATATATAATTACAAAATTCACTGTTTGAAAAGTAGCACCTTTTATTGTAGAAGTTATGAACAAAAGCTCTTGTAAAAGGTCAGGCATAGAAAAGCTTGCAGGGGAATTAGAAATAAAGCCACATGAAATTATATGCATAGGGGCTTTAGGGAATGATAAACAAATGATTGGGTATGTAGGACTTGGAGTGGTAATGGGGAATGCCTTTGTGGAAATTAAAAAAAACGCTGATTATGTGATAATTGATCAGTTCTATCTTGGGATAGACAAGTTCTATCAAAAATAATATGAGCTACATTATGTATACATTATATATAGTAAGGTGGAGATACTATGTTTGCAGAGGAAATTGTAGAAAAGACAAACGTAGAGCTTACATAAAATGAAAGCGGGGTATAAATCTATGAAAAAAATAAACTTTGCGATAATAGGATATGGTGGTATAGCAAAAACTCACTTATTAGCAGTTTACGACGCTAACGTAAGGTTTTCACTCCCTTATGAGTTAAATTTAACACATATTGTAACTAGAAAGCCTACAAACATACCCATAAGTTGTGTGAGAAATGTTACGGACATTGAAGAGGTCCTTAAGGATGAACAAGTTCATTTTATAGATATATGTACCCCGAATGATTCACATTTTGATATTGTAAAAAAAGCAGCTGCGTATGGAAAAGCTATTTACTGTGAAAAGCCTCTAGCAACGAATATTTTTGATGCTATGGAAATGGAGAGACTTGTTAAGAAAAATAATATAATAAATTCTGTAGCCTTAGTTTATAGATTTATGCCCGCTCTCTCTCTATTAAAAAGAGAACTTGAAAAAGAGACCATAGGGAAGATTATAGATTTTAAAGTTAGAACTTATCATGACAGTTATTTAAATGAAAAGAAAAAGGGCACTTGGAGAACTGGGAAAAATTCTGGCGGAGGAGCACTACTGGATTTAGGTGTTCATTTAATTGACATGATACAATTTACTATGGGAGATATAGAAGAAGTAGAAGCGAAGACTAGGATTTATTTTAAGGAAAGAGCAGAGGTTGATGAAATTGCAAATTGTGATTTTACATTAAAAGATGGAACTTTCGGAAGTCTAGAGGTTTCAAGAGTATTTACTGAAAGAGAACAAACAGATGATTTCGTAGTTTATGGTAGCAAAGGTAGTATAAAAATTAATTTTAATAATCCTTATGAAATTGAAATATATAGATATGAAAGTAGCTCAACAGAAATTAAAAATGTAGCATCAGGAGATAGTCTATTAAAATATTATGCTGACAAAAGGAACTCCCTAGGATTTTTCCAAAATTGTCATACAGCTTCACTTATAAATTTTGCTAATAAAATTTATAATAATTGCAGCGATGGCATTGATGGCGATTTCTCAGATGCATTAAAATGCCAGAGAATAATTGATAAGGTGTATGGGAGATAGGCATTAAACCACTATAAACAAAACGGGATACTTAAAAAGCATAACATTTAATACCGCGCTACGTAGAAAAAAAACTGTTTTTGTGATATATTTATTAGCATATAGGTAAAACTTACAAGGTATGTGAGGTATACAAGGTATGATAAGCATACAAGATATGATTAGCATAAAGTATGCTAGATTAAAAGGAAGGTGTCAAATATGGAAAATAAAACGACTTCATCAAATTTTATAAGAAATATTGTTAAGGAAGATATAGAAAGCGGAAAACACAAAAAAATAATTACTCGTTTTCCACCAGAGCCAAACGGATATTTGCATATTGGGCATGCAAAGTCAATTATTTTAAATTTTGAATTAGCAGATGAATTTAAAGGTAAGACAAACTTACGTTTTGATGATACTAACCCAGCAAAAGAAGACAAAGAGTACGTTAAATCTATAGAAGAAGATGTAAAATGGCTTGGATTCAAGTGGGATGATTTATTTTTTGCATCAAACTATTTTGATGAAATGTATAAACGTGCTGTATTATTAATAAAAAAGAATATGGCTTATGTGTGCGATCTTACAGCTGAGGAAATGAAAGAGTACAGAGGTACTTTAAGAGAGCCAGGTAAAGAAAGTCCATACAAAAATAGAACTGTGGAAGAGAACCTAGATCTATTTGACCGTATGAGAAAAGGTGAATTCGTTGATGGATCTAAGGTTCTAAGAGCTAAAATTAATATGAGTTCTCCTAATATAAACATGAGAGATCCAATAATTTATCGTATATCTCATGCGGTGCATCATAATACAGGAGATAAATGGTGTATTTATCCTATGTATGATTATGCGCATCCAATAGAAGATGCAATTGAGGGTATTACACATTCGATTTGTACTTTAGAATTTGAAGATCATCGTCCATTATATGATTGGGTAGTAAATCAATGCGAAATGGAAAGTAAGCCAAGACAAATAGAGTTCGCAAGATTAAATATAACAAATACAGTAATGAGTAAAAGAAATCTTAAGCAATTAGTAGACGAAGGAATTGTAGATGCTTGGGATGACCCACGTATGCCAACTATAGCAGGACTAAGGCGTCGTGGCTACACACCAGAAGCTATACGCAATTTTTGCAGAGAAATTGGCGTTGCAAAAGGTAACAGCACTGTAGATGGACAAATGCTAGAGCACTTTATAAGAGAAGATTTAAGTCCAAAGGCGCTTAGAACTATGGCAGTTTTAAGACCATTAAAAGTAGTTATTACAAATTACCCAGAAGCTCAAGTGGAAATGCTTGAAATTGAGAATAATCAAGAAAATCCAGAAATGGGAACTCGCCAAGTCTCATTCTCAAGAGAAATATATATAGAACGAGAAGATTTCATGGAAAATCCACCTAAGAAATACTTTAGATTGTTCATAGGTAACGAAGTAAGGCTTAAGGGAGCATACTTTATAAAATGTAATGAAATGATTAAAGATGCTGACGGAAATATATGTGAAATTCATTGTACTTATGACCCAGAGACTAAGAGTGGTAGTGGATTTACAGGGAGAAAAGTTAAAGGAACAATTCACTTTGTAGATGTAGTAAATGCAGTGCCTGCAGAATTTAGGTTATATGAGCCTTTAATTTTAGATGAGAAGCAAGAAGAAGGAAAAACTTTCATAGATCAAATAAATCCGGATTCTATAGAAATATTACAAGGGTTTATAGAACCAAATATGAAGAATTCAAAACCACAAGATAAATTTCAATTCTTCAGACATGGATATTTTAATGTAGATTCTAGATACACAACCGATGATAAAATAGTGTTTAACAGAATAGCATCTTTAAAAAGTTCATTTAAAATTAATAAATAAAAGTTAATAAAAAAAGCAAGTACAAGATTTTATCATGTACTTGCTTTTTTTAATTATAATAGCTTAGTTTCTATTTCTTCTTTAATTCTTGAAATAAATGAGTCTAAAGAAGTTGCACCTTCATCACCATTTTTGCGGCTTCTAACAGAGACTTCATTTAGTTCTGCCTCTTTTTCACCAACTATTAATAGGAAAGGGGCTCTTTCATTACGAGCTTCACGAATCTTGTAGCCAATTTTTTCTGCTCTAAAGTCTGCAGAGGATCTGATTCTTGATTCCTTAAGCTTTGCAACTACCTTTTCTGCATAATCATGATATTTTTCAGAAATAGGTAATACCTTAACTTGTAGTGGTGCAAGCCAAGTTGGGAAAGCACCAGCATATTTTTCGATAAGCATTGCAAGTGTTCGCTCATAGCAACCAATAGAAGTTCTATGGATAACATATGGACGCTTTTTAACTCCATCTTTATCAATATAAGTCATGTCAAATCTATCTGGCAGTGCGAAGTCAATTTGCACTGTAATTATAGTATCTTCTTTACCATGAACATTTTTGAATTGAAGGTCAAGCTTAGGACCGTAGAAAGCAGCTTCACCAATAGCTGTTTTATAATTTATTCCTAAGTGATCTAGTATATCTTTCATCTTCGATTCAGTTTCTGCCCAAGCCTCAGGGTTGTTAATATACTTATCTTTATTTTTGGGATCCCATTTAGAGAATCTGTAAGTAATATCATTTTCGATTCCAAGTGTTTTCATTACATAGTTAATTAAATTTATAACATCTTTAAATTCTTCTTCTAATTGTTCAGGGGTAACAACTAAATGACCCTCTGAAATAGTGAACTGACGTACTCTCATAAGACCATGCATTTCACCGGAAGATTCATTTCTAAATAAAGTTGAAGTCTCCCCATATCTAATTGGAAGGTCACGATAACTCTTTTGATCTGCATTATAAATTGTAAATTGGAATGGGCATGTCATTGGGCGAAGTGCCATGACTTCTTCATTTTTAGATTCATCACCAAGGACAAACATTCCATCTTTATAATGATCCCAGTGACCAGACATTTTATATAAATCGCTCTTAGCCATAAGAGGAGTCTTAGTTAAAACATAACCTCTTTTTTCTTCCTCATCTTCAACAAAACGTTGTAATAATTGGATTACCCTTGCGCCATTAGGCATAAGTAGAGGCAAACCTTGACCTATAACATCTGATGTTGTAAAGAATTTTAGTTCACGGCCAAGCTTGTTATGGTCTCTTTTTTTAGCATCTTCCATCTTCTCTATATGAGCATCTAAATCGGATTTTTTAGTGAAGGCAGTTCCGTATATACGGCTAAGCATTTTGTTTTTCTCGTTACCTCTCCAGTAAGCTCCTGCAACTTGAGTAAGTTTAAATGCCTTTACATACTTTGTAGACATTAAATGTGGTCCCGCACAAAGATCTGTAAATTCGCCATGTTTGTAGAATGATAATTTTGCGTCAACTGGTAGGTCTTCAATTAATTGAACTTTGAAATTTTCATCTCTTTCTTCCATAAAAGCAATAGCTTCATCTCTTTCAAGCTCGAATCTTTCTATTGGAAGATCTTCTTTAACAATCTTTTTCATTTCTACTTCGATTTGTTTAATTTCATCTGCTGAGAAAGAATCTTGTTTATCAAAATCATAGTAGAAACCCCCATCTATAGCAGGTCCGATGGCAAGTTTTGTACTAGGGAACAATCTCTTTACTGCTTGAGCTAAAATATGAGTAGCACTATGCCTAAAGGCTTTTTTACCTTCTTCGCTATCAAAAGTTAATATACTAACATCGCAGTCCTTAGTGATTTTATAACGTAAATCTACGATTTCATCATTCACCATTCCAGCACAAGCAACTCGTGCAAGGCCCTCACTAATATCTTTCGCAATTTCAATTACAGTCATTTCAGATTCATAAGTTTTAATTGAACCATCTTTTAATTTAATGTTTATCATATGTATTGCTCCTTTCTTTTATCTTATAGGGTTAAGTCATATTTGAGAAATAACACTAGCATAAATATTATGCGCAATTCTTTAAACCTATATTTTTATAAAACAAAAAAAACCCGTCCCAATTCTAATTATAGAATTGGGACGAGATTATAATTTCCCGCGGTTCCACCCAAATTGTTTATAAAATAAACCACTTAATAATTATAACGGAATTACCGGACTTTATTGAAGTCACTCAGAGGCAGTCTTCAGCCAATTTCATTTAAGAATACTTCCAGCTAAGGTATCCTTTCTCTGTAAATGTGCCATGGCTTACTTTTCTCTTCGTAGAATTAAATTATTATATTTATATTAATTATAGCACTTGCACTAAAGATGTCAAGGTAGCAAATAAAGTTATTTAGGCGTTTTCAACAAAATAAATAGTAGGTAAGATTTTCTATTTTACTACTTTAAATTGTGGTGGATAAGTATTTTCAGAGAGTACATCAAAGATGAAACCTTGATTTGTAAGACCCTCAATAATTTCAGGTAAGGCTTCAACTGTTGTGGTTTTTGGATTTAAATCATGCATTAATATAATGGCGTGTTTAGTCCGACTAGATTGAGTTAAAACTGATTCTATAATCTTATGTTTGTGCTGACAAAAAGCGGAAGCATCACTAGAATCAACATTCCAATCAAAGTATTTATAACCATCCTTATTCATTTCACTAATTACAGAGTTCATTATTTCCATGCCACCGTAACTGTGACTAATAGTATTATTAGAGCCACCAGGATATCTTAAAATATGACTAGGCTTTTTACCTGTAATTTCAGTAAGGAACGAATCTAATTTTTTTACGTCTTTTTTAAAATTATCTGGCGATGCATAAATACTATTATAATCATGACTGTAAGTGTGATTAGCTAAAGTGTGCCCATCGTCAGAAATTTGTTTATACAAAAATCTTGATTCAGGGTGACCATTTACAAAAAAAGTAGCCTTAATATTATATTTTTTTAGGACTTTTAAAATTTGTAAAGTGTTGCTAGATACCCCGTCATCGAAGGTTAAATAAGCTATTTTAGTATTATCTAATTTGGATTTATATAAGACTTCATCCTTTTTGATAGTACTTTCGAGGATCTTATTTTGTGATTTTAACTTCTTATTGTCCTCATGAATCTGAGCTATTTGATGCGACAATAAACTATGTTGATGTTCACTTGAAACTACGGTTACTTGGCTAACTGCGACTCCTAAAAACGAAGTAATGCATAAAGTAAAAATAGAAATTTTTACTATTAGGAATTTTAATGAGTGCTTTTTTTCTATGATTGAAATTCTCATAGTAATACCTTCCTTTTTTATATTCATGTACATATATTATCTATATCAGTTTGTAATAGGTTTAACGACATTTCAGAAGGAAGTCTCCAACTTCTATAAGTGGGAGTTACACCCCCCGAACAAACAGAGGACTTCAGTGGAAGTATAAAGCTCCTTCTGAAGTCGTTAATACTTCAGCTCCGAAGGAGATGATTTAAACCTATTAACTTTTTCTGAAACGCTAGAAGCTGTTTCAATCAATTGATAATTTGTCTTTGTTAAAGTCTGATTTTCACCTTTTAGAGAATCAAATTCGATTCTTAAAGATTCAATTTTGAGTTTATTAGCATTTATTTTACTGTTATTAAAGAAATAAAAAAATATTGAATTTAAAAATAGGGCACTAACAAGCATTATGGAAATAATATTTTTCTTTTTCATTCTTACTCTCCTTCCTTGTAAAACTTACCAATCGACAATATTATACACTGCAATGTGTTATAACTCAACTTCTGCATTAATAAATAATGGATTTTTTTAATAAATAAGGTAATGTTTTTGCAGACAAAGTGGGGGACGGTTAACAATTATTAATATAATTGTTAACCGTTTTGTCAGGTTTCACGAGAAGTTTATTTTATGTAATGTTTCCCAATTGCATAAAAATGGACAATTTTCATAACAAATACATAAAACTGTGGTATATTTCTTAGGAAGTTATAAATTCTAAACAAATGAAGGGGATGTACTAATGAAGAATGCATTAAGAAATCTTGCAGTTATGATGATATTAATTTTTAATTCAAACGTAACTGTATTAGCTGTTGGACCAAATGCAGAGGTGCAGAAGAATGACTCATTATCTAAAATTGAAGGACAAAGAGAAAAAATCGAAATGAAAATAGAAGAATTTGATAATGAAATTCAACAAAACATGGCTAAAACAGAAGAGAATAAAGATAAAATATCTAAAACTGAAAAGGCAATTGAAAGTGCCGCAGTGGAGATTAATCAGGTTGAAAAAGAGGCTGAAAAAGAACAGAAGGTATTTAATAGTAGGATGAGAACCATGTACATAAACGGGTTTAATGGATATGCGAGCATAATACTTGATTCAGAGAGTTTCGGTGATTTTGTATCAAGAGTAGAAAATATAAAAACCGTTATAGAATATGATAAAAAAGTAATGGATGAGTTTGAAGATACCAGAAAAGAATTAAATGAAAAACAGCAAAATTTAAACAAGACAAAGAAGGTATTATTGAGTTTACAAGTAGAAAATAAGCAGAAGTTAAATAAGATGATTGCAACTAAAGAATCACAAAACAAATTACTGGCTGAGCGAAATAGCAAGGAAAATCTTCTTCCAGGAGGGACAAGCAATCCACAAATATTAGCAACTAAAAACATAACAAAAGCAAATGAAGCATCACCTAAATTTACACCTTCAAGAGGCGCAGTTACTCCATCAAGTAATGCTGTAATAGCCTATGCCTCTAACTTTCTTGGCACACCATATTTATGGGGCGGTTCATCGCCAGCGGGATTTGATTGCTCAGGATTTACGCAATATGTATATGCACATTTTGGGGTATCTATAGGAAGGACAACCTTTGATCAGATAAAGGATGGCGTACAAGTGTCTAGAAATAGCCTTCAATCTGGAGATTTGGTGCTGTTTGGAAGCGTTGGTAATCCCCATCATGTAGGTATATATGTAGGGAATAATACATATATACATGCTCCTAGTACAGGAGATGTGGTTAAAGTTTCAGCTATGACAAGATCAGATTTTATATCAGCTAGACGAGTGAAATAGAAAATACATAATTAAAAATAGTAAAGCATAAAATTTCTACTTTGTGACGTGCAAACGAAAGAGAATTTTATGTTTACCATACAACATAGTGGGGACGGTTAACAATTATTAGTTATAATTGTTAACCGTTTTTGAAGTTTTACGAGGAGTTTATTTTCACAAAATAATTCCAAATTGATAATCTTCATAACAACTACATAAGTTTTTGATAAATTTTTTCTATGATTATAATTTACTTTATCATATTACAAATCTTAGTATCCATGATTACTAATAGCTCTTTATTAACCTTTGAAATAGGATGAATATTGAATTTATGGTATTTTTAAACGCATTTTATTTGGATATCTTTATATTAGGATGAGTTTCGGTTATCATAGTAATAACAGCATTAGACAATTGATTTTTCTTGCAGAATTTCACTTTCATGTTATCAATTCCTGTATATATCGATTATGCTAAACCTTAGGGGAATATAATAATGGTCGGAATTTAATTGAAACAAGTAGGGACGGTTAACAATCATTTGTCTTTTAATAGAAGAAATAAGTGGGGACGGTTAACAACCTTTTAGCTTTTATAATATAAAAATGTGTAACTATCAACTATTAGGATTAAAGAAGGGGTAATTAAACATGGATAATATATTGATTATTGAAGATGAAGAAAAGGTTTCAGAAATATTAAAAGCATATCTTGAAAAAGAAGGCTATAGAGTACATTGCACCACAAAGGGACTGGAAGGCATAAAACTTTTCGAAAAAATTGAATTCAGATTAGTTATTTTGGATCTAATGCTACCGGACATATCTGGCGAAGAGGTGTGCGGTGTGCTAAGAAAAATTTCTGAAGTGCATATATTTATGCTTACGGCAAAGGGTACATTAGAAGATAGAATACAAGGATTAAACCTTGGAGCAGATGAGTATCTTGTTAAGCCTTTCAGCCCGCGAGAACTAACAGCAAGAGTAAATGCTTTATTTAGAAGGATTAATGTAAATAAGTTTGAAACAAAAGTTTATAATAATGGAGATTTAGAAATTAATTATGACAAAAGAATAATTAAGGTACGCGGGACAGAAATAGCTCTTACACCAAATGAATTTGACATAGTGCATATTCTTTCATCTAACAGGGGAAAAGTATTCACAAGAGAGCAGCTTATTGAGAGAATAATGGGAATAGATTTTCAAGGTTTTGATAGAACGATAGATGTACACATTAAAAATATACGTAAAAAAATAGAAGAAGACAGTAGAAATCCTAAATATGTAATAACCGTAACTAGAATTGGTTATAAATTTGGTGGTGATTAATTTATGAGAATCATAAACTTTATGCGAAGTATAAAATTTACGCAAAGCATAAGAAAAAGGTTAAGTATTATTTTGGTATGCACCTCTATATTAGCACTTTTTTTATCTACACTTTTAGTGAATATAACAATATCAAGAACCTTCAACAGGTACTTAGTCGAAATACAAAATAAGAGGGATATTAGAATAGTAAAATATTTAGAAGAAGTATATAAAAAAAATGGTAAGTGGTCAGAAACTTCAGGAATAGAAATTATGCATGAAGCCTATATGAGTAGATACTGCCTTACTCTTAAGGATGAAAATAAAAAAGCCGTTTGGGGAATGAACGCTAATGACATAGTTAACAATACTAATATCACTATGCACGTCAAAAATGAAGGGGTTTATACTACAAGTACCTTTGAAATAAAATCTAAGGACAAGATTGTAGGATACATAGAAATAGGGCAATACGCACCAGTTCTATTATCCAAAGAGGATGTGGATTTTAAACTCTCAATAAATAAGAGTATTATTTTAAGTGTCGTACTTTCAATTTTAATAACAATATTAATTAGTCTTTTTATTTCGAAGCAATTCTCTACTCCGCTTAGGCAAGTTTCAAAGATTTCAGTCAATCTTTCAAATGGAAACTATAATGCAAGGGCAAATGATAAGAGTAGCATTTTAGAACTTGAAGATTTAAGAAATAGCATAAATACACTTGGAGAAAAGCTTCAGCATCAGGATGTCCTTAGAAAGAGGTTAATATCAGATATATCTCATGAAGTCAGAACGCCTCTTAATATTTTACAAAATAATTTTGAAGCTATGATTGATGGTATTTTCCCCGTAGATAATGAAAGATTGACTTATCTTAATGAAGAAGTTATTAGATTTGGAAAGCTTATAGACAACTTAAATGCATTAAAAGAGGTTGAAGGAGAAGAAATAGCATTAAACACGGAGAAAATTTCTTTGAAAGATATCCTTTCTTCAGTTGTAAAAGAATTTGAATTAATAACAGAAAATAAGAATATTAACATGACCTTAGAGTTAAACACAAGTAAACAATGCAACATTTTAGGAGACAGAGATAAAATAAAACAGGTAATTATTAACTTGCTTTCAAATGCAGTTAAATTTACTCCCAAGCAGGGGAAAATTGATATTGCTTTAAAAGAAGCTGATGAAAAAGTAATATTAAAAATAGAAGATACAGGCATTGGTATTAAGGAAGAAGACTTACCTTATATATTCGAAAGGCTCTATAGGGGAGATAAAAGTAGACATGAAGTGGAAGGCTCAGGGATAGGTCTCACTATTGTACGCAATATATTAACCATTCATAAAGCAAATATAGAAGTGGAAAGTAAAGAAGGCGCGGGTTGCGTTGTAACTGTAAAATTTAATGGGGCTTTGTGATTAACCTCAAGAAAATAAAAAGTGGGGACGGTTAACAAACAATTAAACAAATGGTGAAATAGATAGGGACGGTTAACGAGTAATGAAAAGATGCATGTTTAAAAAAACATGTATTTTTTCATTGCTCAGCATATTTAAGAGAACTTGTTTTAATAATTTTATCTTATACATTAATAGAAGATCATATTTATGTATGCTTGTCCAAGTATATTTGAATAAAATAACCATATTTTATTCTCTGAAAAATTTTCGTTTATTACAAATGGCTAAGCATAGGATTTAATAAAATCACCTATAATATTTTCGTATTTTTCGTCTGTTCCAATTAATTCTATACCGATAGTGCTTAATTTTGATACTCTAGCCTGCGTAATGTTCCCAAGTGTGTTAGATATATCACAGGATTTAAAGTTGCAGAGGCTTCTCATTAGAACAACTGTTAACGCTTTTGCTTTTACAAGTTTTCTGCTGTACTTCATATAAAGATGAACCTTTGATACGTTTAGTTTTGACGCTATAAATTCGGCTATATCCTCTGGTTTAAAGTTCCTTATAAGTATTTTCCTATCACTTTTATACTCTGTTTTTTCATCTTCAAATTCAAAATCAATTTCTTCTTTCAGCTTTTCTTCGTTGTCTCTAAAAACAAGGTTATAGTAATTTTTCCTTGCAGTTTTAAGGCTATTTCCAAAAAGACTCATAATAAATCCATAATCAATTAATTTAAAAGAATCACGTCTTTTCCCTAAGAATATTGCTAGACTAGAAAATGCATATTTTTCAGGACAATCCTTATATTCCACTATGGCTGTAGGATTATTGTGTGTATATAGCGATAAGGTCTTTAAATACCTTTCATTAGCAACTATTATACTCTTAAACCTATCTCTAAAAAGATGACCTTCCCTTTTATGTTTTTTATTAAAATACATTGCATAAGAAAAATTTATTCCATGCATTACTTTTGATATGTCTGATCCGTTAGCATCAATTATTAAATGTAAATGGTTATTCATTAGGCAGTACCCATAAAGTTTAAAATCATATAGGATCTTATATTTTTTTATAAGGGATAAATACTTTTTCTTATCATCAGAATCCTTGAATAAATCTACCTCAGTGATACTTTTGCACATAATATGATATATAGATTGTTCACTTTTTAATCTAAAAGTTCTTGACATAAAAAATCATCCTTTCCCATAAGCTTTTCTTAAAATTATTGCCTATGGGTCAGGATGATATTCATATTCTAAAGTCAATAGTTTAAATAGTTGTTAACCGTCCCCGGTGTTGGGAACTTTTCTTTTTTTATTTTAAGTGACGATTTTAGCCTTAAACACATAATATAAAGCAAAGGCACATTAAAATAAATAACAAATCAGTATACGAGTCTATTCTAGCATAGTCTATTTTTCGTTATCTTTACTTGTTTTTTATTCTTGTGGGTCATAAGACAATATCAAGGCAGGTGAAAAAATGGAAACCTTAATAGTAAAACTAACAGAAATTGCAGTAGGGAAAAAAGTGCAAGTGGTAGAATTGCTCTCGGAAGGTTTATCAAGACAACGAATGCTGGATTTAGGGATAGTGCCAAACACCACTATCCACGTACTTAGGCAGAGTCCTTTTGGAGATCCAACGGCATATCTTATAAGAGATACTTGTATTGCACTGAGAGAAGAAGAAGCTCAAAATATTATAGTAAGAGACATAGAATTGTAGCTATTAGAATACAATGACTGTTAAATGTCATCTCAGGGCTAAATAGTTATAAATATAAATATTAATAGAGAAAGGAGAAAAAATGGGGCTAACTTACAGTTCTAGTAATAAGCAGGGATTAAAGGATCTTTTTAATGTAGAGAAATTAAAAGAAGAAGATTATGTCATTGCACTTGCAGGAAACCCAAACACGGGAAAGAGTACAGTGTTCAATGCACTGACTGGACTTCATCAGCATACAGGAAACTGGCCAGGGAAAACCGTTGTAAACTCTCAAGGGAAATATGGTCATAAAGGCACAGACTTTACTATTGTGGATTTGCCAGGCACTTATTCTCTTCTTGCAAGTTCTGTCGAAGAAATAGTAGCTAGAGACTTCATTTGCTTTGGAAAGCCAGACGTAACAGTGGTTGTTTTAGATGCCACGTGTATTGAGAGAAATTTAAACTTGCTTTTGCAGGTGATTGAAATTACTGATAAAGTAATAGCTTGTGTAAATATGATGGATGAGGCTAAAAGTAAAAACATAAGTGTAAATATAGAAGCTTTATCAAAGGAATTAGGTATACCGGTGGTGCCAACTACTGCAAGAAGTAATATAGGCATGAATATTTTAAAAGATACCATATATGATTTATGCACTAATAAAATTCATACCTGTCCCGTACAAATTCAATATCCTAAAAGTATTACGCAGCAGCAGCAACAGCTCACCCCAATGATTATCTCGATTTTTAAGGACAAAATTAATGCTAAATGGCTTGCATTAAGACTTCTAGATGGAGATGAATCGCTTTTAAATTCTATAAGCAAATTTTTAGGTTATGACTTAAGAAGTAATTAATAGGGAGGTGTAATTGTTGAATCTAAAGGAAGACGCAAATATTAAGGAGGTTCTAAAAAAATCAAAACTTTTTAGAACACAAAACAATGAAAACATAAGAGACACCATTGTAGAAACTATTTATAAAACGGCGGAGGATATAACAAGAAAAACTGTTATAAAAGACACTGAAAGGTTATTGTCTCAGCAAAAAATTGATGACATAGTTACCTCTAAAAAAACGGGTATCCCAATAATGATACTACTGCTAGCAGTGATATTTTGGCTTACAATTCAGGGAGCAAATTATCCTTCACAGTTTTTGTCAAAATTCTTGTTTTGGATAGAAGCAAAGATCAGTTTATTCTTTATCTATATACAAGTTCCCCTTTGGCTAAATAACCTTTTAGTACTAGGAGTATACCGAACTTTCGCCTGGGTAGTAGCCGTAATGCTTCCACCTATGGCAATATTCTTTCCTATATTTACACTACTTGAAGATGCTGGATATCTGACTAGAATATGCTTTAATTTAGACCATTCTTTTAAAAAAGCTTGCTGTCATGGAAAACAAGCACTAACTATGTGTATGGGGTTTGGTTGCAATGCTGCCGGGGTAATAGCCTGCAGAATAATTGAGTCACCAAGAGAGAGGCTTATAGCCATTGTAACCAACAATTTTGTACCCTGTAATGGTAGATTTCCAACTCTTATAGCTCTATCAATGGTGTTTGTAGGAGTGAGTATAACGCCTGCTAGTAGGTCTGTTATAGCTGCACTGATGGTAGTGCTTTTAGTGCTTATAGGTATAGGGATTACATTACTAACATCCTATACATTATCAAAAACAATACTAAAAGGTATGCCCTCAAGCTTTACATTAGAGATGCCACCCTATAGAAAGCCTCAACTCGGAAGGGTATTATATACATCTATAATTGATAGAACCATGTTTGTGTTGGGAAGAGCTATAATGGTAGCTGTGCCCGCTGGTGCTATAACCTATATTCTTGGCAATGCCATGATTGGAGATATAAGTATACTAGCCCATGCAGCAAATTTTCTAAATCCCTTTGCGAATGCCATAGGTTTAGATGGCTTTATTTTGATAGCCTTTATTTTAGGATTTCCAGCAAATGAAATCGTGCTACCTATTCTTTTAATGGCATACTTATCTAAAGGATCCATGCTTCAATTTGAAAGTATAGATCAGCTTAGGGAGATTTTGCTAAACAATGGGTGGACATACTTAACACTCATAAACACAATGTTATTTTCACTATTGCACTTTCCGTGCGCCACAACAGTATGGACTATAAAAAAAGAAACCGGAAGTATAAAATGGACAATATTATCTGTATTAATTCCCACAGCCATTGCCATAATCATATGCTTTTGTACCACCAAAATTTATAGGATTTTCATGTAGTCAAAACAAAACCTTAAAACAAAACCTTAGGGACAGTTAACAACTAATTGAACTTTAGTCTGGTCAAAACCCGAGGGACAGTTAACAACTAATTGAACATTAAACTGTCCCTCACAAATATATATGAAAAAAATAAAGACTTTTGTTTTAACAAATCTTGCGAATTTGCTAAAACAAAAGTCTTGTTCCAAGTAAATCTTGCACCAAACCGGGCGTAAGCCAGTATGTCGATTTGATGTATAAGGCAAAGCCTTACGAACTACTCCCTTTCATTTTAAAGTAAAGATTATATTGATAAATCACTAAAAGGGTACCGTTAATGACTTCAGAAGGATAAATAATTAATTAATGGTTATTAACTATTGTTGAAATAATAATAAGCACAATTGGATCCAAGGAGGAATTCATTCTGAAGTGCCATTAAGGTATCCTAATATATTATATGTGCAAAAGGATAAGTCGTTACAGATATTTATACTATATGTAAAGTTTATCCTAAAAATTGTTATTAGCTGTTTAAAATGAATAGGAAGTAATGTATAATGTTATCAAATGGTAATTATTTGGAAGGTGGGAGTTAAAATGACTTATATAAAAAAATATGAAGAATGGTTAAATAATAAATATTTTGATGAAAAGACTCGAGAAGAATTAAGGGCAATATCAAAAGACAATAATGAAATTCAAGATAGGTTTTACATGGACTTAGAGTTTGGAACTGCAGGTCTAAGAGGAAAATTAGGTGCGGGACTTAATAGAATGAATTTATACATAATTTCAAGAGCAACGCAAGGGCTTGCGGATTATATTAAAGGTTATGGACAAGCATATATGGATAGAGGTGTAGCAATAGCTTATGATTGCAGACATTTTTCTCTTGAATTTGCAGCTACAGCATCACAAGTTTTAGCAGCAAATGGAATAAAGGCTTATCTATTTGAGGAATTAAGACCTACTCCAGAACTATCTTATGCAGTAAGAACGTTAGGTACTGCTGCAGGAATTGTTGTGACTGCTAGCCATAATCCTAAAGAATACAACGGATACAAGGTATATTGGGAAGATGGTGCTCAGATTTTATCATCTACTGCAAATGGTATAACAGAAAAAATTCAGAGCATTACAGATTTTAGTACCATAGAGATCATGGATCTTGAGGAAGCTAAGGAAAAAGGATTAATAGTAATGCTTGGAAAAGCAATGGATGATGAGTATATGGAGAAAGTAAAGGGACTAGCTTTAAGGGATAACATAGATAAAGATATAAAAATTGTTTATACACCTCTAAATGGTACTGGAAATATGCCTGTACGAAGAGTACTAAAGGAAAGAGGTTTTACTAATATAATAGTAGTGCCAGAGCAAGAAAACCCAGATCCAGACTTTACAACCGTTGGATACCCAAACCCAGAGGATGTAAAAGCCTTCAAATATGCCCAGGAACTTGGTAAAAAAGAAGGGGCAGAGTTATTAATAGCTACAGATCCGGATTGCGATAGACTTGCTATAATGGTCAGAGATAAAAATGGAGAATATGTTGCTTTCAATGGTAATCAAACAGGGGCTATATTAATAAAATATGTTATAGAAGGGATGAAAGAAAAAGGCACGCTTCCTAGCAATGCGGCCATAGTAAAATCGCTAGTAACAGGGGATTTAGGCAGGCAAATAGCTAAGAAATATGGCGTGGAAACCTTCGAAGTACTTACAGGATTCAAAAATATTTGTGGTAAAATCAATGATTTTAAGAAAGATGATAGCCATGAATTTATATTTGGATACGAAGAAAGCATTGGGTATGTTGCTGGGACTTTCGTTCGTGACAAAGATGCAGTGATATCTTCCATGCTTTTATGTGAAGCTGCAGCCTACTATAAATCACAAGGGAAAACTCTAATAGATATATTAAATGAGATATACGAGGAATTTGGATATTATAGAGAAAACCTAATATCTCTAGTTCTAGAAGGCATAGAAGGACAAGAAAGAATTTCTAGAATGATGGAAGAATACAGAAAAGATAATCCAAAGACAATAGGCACTGCGAAGCTTACTAAATATATAGATTACGATATAGAAAAAGCTTATGACGTAATTAATGGTACAGAAGAATCTAGTGGAATTCCAGTATCTAATGTACTTAAATTCTACTTTGATGATGAGAGCTGGTATGCTGTAAGACCTTCAGGTACAGAACCAAAAATTAAAATATACATGTACTCAAAGGGAGAAACTTTAAAAGCTGCAGAAGAAAAATTGGTAGAAATGAAAGATATAATTATGGAAAAACTTCAAAGTACAAAATAAACATAAGAAACATATAATATATTAAAGGGATCCATGCATTGTGCTGAATGCATTCGGCTGCACTGCATGGATTCCTAAATACAACTAGATTTATCCCTAATGAATTTACAGTTATACTTGTACCATAAAGGCTCATGATAAATTTAAAATGGAATATCAATAGTTGTATAGATGCAACAATTAATAAATTGAGAAGGGGAATTTCAGTATGAGGATATTTAATGACATTTCAGAAGGAAAGTCTCCAATTTTTATAAGTGAGAGTTAATCACTCTAGCAAAAATAAAACTCCAGTGGGAGTGTAAATACCCTTCTGAAGTCGTTAATATGCAGCTCCGCAGGAGATGATTAATTTAGTAGTGATTATAATATCATTAATTTTTGTTGGGCTAGGTTTTAGCTTAAACTATAATGTTTTTAAAAAAATTAATGAATATAGTTTGAAATTCAAGGTGTTTTTTAGTCCTCAATTTCAGGAGAAATTAAATGAAAATTATACAAGTGCGGTTAAAATAATTGGAACAAGTGACATAGCATTAGGAGTAATGCTTATAATTTGGGTGTTTTTATTTGCAGCATTCCCTAACACTTTTAAAAATAATAATATTAGTTGTATTGTAATTGGTATTTTATCAATTATGAATCAGATTATATTAAATCTGAAACTTAAGAAGATAAAATAAACAATATTTTATATTGTTTCATAATTATTGTGGGAAAATTTATTGGCTTGTCGGAAATAGACAAACCAATTTTAGTGGTTTTTAAATTTAAAGATATCTAATTTTTAAATATTACCAGGTTACGATTGCTTATAATTTGCATTATGATTAGTAGGCAAATAAACCATAGTTTATTATGCATAAATGTAATATTATGACAAAGTTGAAAGGAGTGAAATTATGAGTGATACATTTATTTTGGTACTTATAGTAGCGGGAGTAGTGGGAGTAGTGTTAAATATATCAAGTACATCAAATACTATTAGTATGATGCGAGTTGACATTGCGCAAATGAAGAGAACTTTAAATATGATTGCGGATAAAGTTGGTATTCCGAGTGAAATAGGACTGCCGGGTGAAATGCGTGTGTCAGATGAAACAATGGCTGAATTAAAAAGCCTTATTTTAGAAGGCAAAAATATCAAAGCAATTAAAAAATATAGAATGGCTACTGGAATAGGGCTCAAAGAAGGCAAAGATTATATTGATGCTCTAAGTGAAAAGGAATTAAAATAGGTAATTTACACGTCTATTATGTTTCATAATTATTAGTGGGAAATTATTGGATTGTAATAAATAGACAAGCCAATTTTAGTATATGTTAATTCTAAGTGTGCCAAGTGACCCTAAACTTTAAATTTTAAATTTTTGAACCAACTCATTAAGTTTTTGTGCAAGCTGTGCTTGATTTTGTGATGCTTGTGCAATTTCATCTGACATGGAGCTTACAAATTCTCCATCCGCGCCATATTGAATGTTATTTACAGTTTCACGGATTGTTCTGCAAGTCTTCTTACTTCCTCAGCAACTACTTAAAACCTCTCTCAGTCTATTACATAAGCATAACTATTTTTAGCACTATATTTTTTAACTATATTTTTCAATTCTTCAAGTTTTAAATCGCCCATCTTTTTTTTATTGATTCGACACGTAATAATCAGAAATTAAATTTGATATAAAAAATGGTATTCCTAAAATTAATATAGCAATGATAATTAGTTGATGTTTTATAGATTTCATCTTTAGACCCTTTTTTCTTGTATTTAAATATATTTAAACATATTTAAACATATTTAAACATACATGTAATGAAAATATACTGAAAATTGCGTTAAAGGGTTGCATTTATATAAGAATGTAAAAGTATGACGAAATAAATGCATCTATATGAATAATATGTATAATAATTATATATTTCAATCTTTTTCGTCAGTTAATTTTATTTTGCCTAATATACAAATATTTTAAGTTATTATGTGGTTAAATCATCTCCTGGGTCGCTTCAACAGATTCGCAGAAGATAAATTGACGACTTCAGAAGTAGTGGTATACTACCACTGAAGTTTTCTATTTGTTAGGGCAAGTAACTCCTACTTATAGTAGGTACTCAAACTTATAGAAATGGGAGACTTTGCTTCTGAAATATCTTTAAACATTCAAGTCTAATATGTCCCGCATGGTATAATATAATAAATACAAAACGAACTATGTGGGGAAATTATATATAATAAATTAAAAGAAAGGACGTGTTTTTGTGAGTTTAAGATTTATATACGGAGGAGCTGGAAAAGGGAAGAGTACGTTCTGCTTAGAGGACATAGAAAAACGAAGTACCGCCGAGAGCGAAAAACCCTTAGTACTTTTGGTACCAGAACAATTTTCCTTTCAAGCTGAAAAAAATCTTATAAAAGTAGTTGGATCTACAGGAATAAAGAACGTCCAAGTACTTAGTTTTAATAGATTAGCGTACAAAGTGTTTAGCGAGGTTGGAGGCATAACCCGTAAACCTATGGATACTTCAGGAAAGGCAATGCTTATTCATAGCATACTTCAAAAAAAGAAAGATGAACTCAAGGTATTTAAAGGAGCGGCTAGACAAAAAGGCTTTGTAGATAATGTAGCTTCTGCAATTACAGAGTTTAAAAAATATAATGTTTCTGTTGAAGATTTAAATAAGACATTAGGCAATTTAGGGGAAAACACCTTGCTAGTAGATAAAATAATGGATTTATCTCTTATATACGGAGAATTTGATAATATTTTAAATAAAAACTATTTGGATCCAGATGACGATTTAACACGCTTAAATAGTGCCCTTGATGAATGCAATATTTTTGATGGTTCTGAGTTTTGGATCGATGAGTTTACAGGCTTTACACCACAACAGTATGGAATACTCGAAAAGCTATATAAAAAAGCTAGGAGGATAAATATAACGCTTCCATTAAAAAGTTCAGAGCATTCAAAATGTATGGAGGAATCTGATGCATTTTATTCCATTAAGTTTACAGAAAATAAGCTTTTAAGTTTAGCAGAGGATAGTGGGACAAGTATCGAAGCACCTATAGAGCTGGAAGGTAATAAAGAATATAAATTTAAAAACAATAATGAACTATCTTTTCTTGAAAAAAATTATTTTGCATTCCCATATACACCAAGTACTGAGAAATGTGAAAACATAAAGGTATTTAAAGCTCTTAATGGATACTGCGAGGTGGAACACGTGGCAAAGGATATCTTAAGACTATGCCGTGATGAGAATATAAGATTTAATAAAATAGCAGTAGTAACAAGAGACTTACCCTCCTATGAAAAGTTAATTAAAGCCATATTTACAGAATATAATATTCCATTATTTATAGATAAGAAAAAGGATATAACAAGTAACCCCTTAATTGTGCTAATAACCGGAGTCGTTGAGATTTTCACTAAGAACTTTAGCTATGAGGCAATGTTTAGGTATCTTAAAACAGGGCTTTTAGATATAGAAAAGCAGCATATAGACATACTAGAAAACTTCGTAATAGCAGCGGGCATAAAGGGCAAAAGAAAATGGACAGAACCTGATCTATGGCAGGAGAAAATAGAATACTATTTTAGAGACTACTATAATGATAAAGCTGGCATAGACGAAGCTGCATCACAAAGTGCAGAGAAACCTGTAGAAAAAGTTGCAGGTTCTCCTGAGGACAAAGCTGAAAGAATAGAAGCCACTATTAAAATTTTAAATGATACTAGAGAGAAAGTCATAAATCCACTACTACAATTCAAAGAAAAATTAAAAGGCGGATGTACCACAAAAAAAATATGCACAACTTTATTTGAATTTCTAGAAACTATAAATATATATAAAACAATAGAGGAGTGGATAGAAAATTTCAAAAGGGAAGGTGCGCAAGAGCTCGTTACCGAGTATAGTAAAATATGGAACTTAGTTATGGAACTATTAGATCAGATGGTGGAAGTCCTTGGCAATGAAACCCTATCCCTTGAGGACTTTGTAAAAGTACTATCCATGGGATTTAGTAAACATCAAATGGGAATTATTCCACCTGCACTAGATGGAGTAACTATTAGCAGCGTGGAGCGCATAAAAAGTCATGATATAAGTGCACTGTACATTATAGGGGTAAATGATGGAGTATTCCCAATGGCAAACAAGGAAGATGGAATATTAACGGACAATGATAGAATGATTTTAAAAGAAAATGCATTAGAACTTGCAAATGACACAAAAACTGAGGTGTTTAATGAGCAGTATTTAATCTATGCTACAATAACCATCCCAAGTAAATATTTAAATATAAGTTATCCTATTGCAGATTATGAAGGCAAAACGTTAAGACCTTCTATTATAATATCTAGGTTTAACGCCTTATTCAAAGGTCTAATAGAAGAGAGCAATATAACTCAGTTTAGTGAAAGGCTACAAGAAACGAATGATATGCAGCAGCTGTGTGCTAAAGTTCCAACATTTAACGAGCTGATATTTTATCTAAGAAAATATTTAGAGGAGGGAGTTATATCGCCACTTTGGATTGAGATTTATAAGTGGTACCAAAAGGACCCTTTATGGCGAGAAAAAAGCAACACCATGTTTCAGGGATTTGACTACAAAAATGAAATGAAAATGCTTGAGAAAGAAAAAGTAAAACTACTTTATGGAGACAAAAATTATTTTAGCGTATCTAGAATAGAAAAATATGAAGAATGTCCCTTTGCATATTTTGTGCAATATGGCCTAAAAGCTAAGGAGCGAAAAACTTTTACATTTTCATCTCCAGACTTAGGTAGCTTTATGCACAGTGTACTTGATGATTTTTCAAAGCTTGTGGATAAAAATGAAATAAAATGGGCGGACCTTCAGCGTGAATGGTGTGAAAAAAATATAGCAAGTATTGTAGAAAAAGAAGCAGAGGAAGGCATAAGTGGCTATATATTAAATAGTACCCCAAGGTACAAGTACTTTACAGAGCGGTTAAAAAGAGTTTTAAAACGAACTATTATGGTGATAGTTGAGCAAATGAAAAACAGTGGATTTGAACCCTTTGGCTATGAAGTATCCTTTGGATTTGAAGATGGAGATTATCCACCAATAAAAGTAGAACTATCCACAGGGGAAGTAGTAAATCTAGTTGGTAGAATAGATAGAGTAGATAAGTTAATTAATGAAGGAGAAGAATTTTACAGGATAATAGATTATAAATCTGGAAATAAGGATTTTAAACTATCCGATGTATATTACGGACTTCAAATACAGCTATTGACGTATTTAGACGCCATGCTTAAAAGTGAAAGAGCGATTTCTAAAGAAAACGAAATTTCAGAGGAGCCAATTTTCCCAGCAGGTATTTTGTACTTTAAAATAGATGACCCAGTAATAAAAGCTAAAAATGATTTAGATGAAGAAGAACTGGAAAAAGCAATAATGAAGGCTTTAAAAATGAAGGGGTTACTGCTAGCAGATACTAAGATAATTAGGGAAATGGATAGAAATATTGAAGGCGCATCTCTAGTTGTCCCAGCATCTATAAAAAAGGATGGGAAGTTAGGCTCAAGATCATCAGTTGCAACTAAGGAGCAGTTTGAAATGTTACTCCGCCATGTAAAGGAAAACCTAATAAGCACCTGTGAACAAATGTTAAGTGGAGAAATAGACATAAAGCCATATAAGAAAAAAGATGCTACACCTTGTGCTTACTGTGAATACACGGCTATTTGCCAATTTGATCCTACATTAAAGGAAAATACCTATAAGATAATAAAAGATAAGAGAGACAAGGAAATATGGGAACTCTTATCGTCAGTCGAAATTGAGCAAAATAGTGTAAAGACTCAAGAGATCGGAGTGGATGAGGAGTAATGTTAAAGAGTGAGAATGAAATTAAACATGTAAAAACAGGGGTTTCATGGACAGAGGATCAGAAAAAGGCTATCTATACTCGCGATTGCAACGTTCTAGTAGCTGCAGCGGCAGGCTCAGGTAAAACAGCGGTACTAGTTGAGAGAATAATAAAGATAGTAACAGATGAAGATCGGCCTACAGATATAGATAAGTTATTAGTGGTTACATTTACGAACGCGGCGGCATCCGAAATGAGGGAGAGAATAGCTGCGGCTATTTCAAAGGAACTTTATAAAAATCCACAAAGTAAACTACTGCAAAGACAGTTAACCTTATTAAATAAATCCAGCATTACAACTATTCACTCCTTCTGCCTTGAGGTTATTAGAAGCAATTTTCATATAGTAGATTTAGACCCTAATTTTAGAATAGCAGATGCAACAGAAGCAGTGCTTTTAAAACAAGAAGCTCTAGAGGAACTATTTGAGGATAGATATGTAGAAATGAATGATGAAAATGAAACCGAAGATGAAGATAGCGATTTATTTGTAGAAAAGGATACTAGCTCTATAAATCTAATCGAGGATTCTAGTTTCTTAAAACTTGTTGAAGCCTATAGTAATAATAAAGAAGATTTAGGCCTTAAGTCTATAGTGTTAAGCCTTTATAATTTTGCCATGAGTTCTACAAATCCAACAAAATGGCTACGGGGTTCTGCAGAGGATTTTAACATAAAAGATGGGTATAGTTTTAGTGATACCCCTTGGGCAAAGGTTTTAATGGAAGATGTTAAAATAGAGCTACTAGGCATTGAAAAAGTAATGATTAAAGCATTGAAAATCATAGAAAACAATGAAGCTATAGCATTATATTACGAAGTGTTCAAATCAGATTTAGAGTTAATTGCAGATTTAATAAGCGCTGAAAGCAATTGTTTTGAAAGCTTAGCAGAAGCGTTTGAAAATTTAAGCTTCCCAAAACTAACAACGATAAAAGCCTGCAAAGATAAGGAAAAACAAAAGGTAGTACAAGAGATAAGAAATAAGGTTAAGAAACAATTAGGGGAACTGGGGCAGCAAATAATGAATGCAAATTCAGAAACGGCTTTAAGAGATATAAAAACATTGTATCCACAAATGCGTGAACTATCTCAGCTTGTTATAGATTTACAGGAAAAATATAGAGAAAAGAAAAAAGAACGTTCAATTATAGATTTCAATGATTTTGAGCACTACTGCCTTGACATTTTGATGGAAAAAAATGAAGAGGGGGAAATAGTAATAGACGCTCAGGGAAAACCAGAACCTTCCGCAGTAGCAGTTGGGCTAAGAAATAAATACGAAGAAATTTTGATAGATGAATATCAGGATAGCAACATGGTGCAAGAAACTCTATTAAATATAATCTCAAGAGAAAAAATAGGTTTCCCAAATGTATTCATGGTAGGAGACGTAAAACAGAGTATATATAAATTTAGGCAGGCAAGGCCAGAGCTCTTCTTAGCAAAGTATAATAGTTATTCAAAAATTGACGGCGAAAAAACCAGAAAAATAACTCTATACAAAAATTTTAGAAGTCGTGGACCGGTTATAAATGCAGTAAATTATATCTTCAAACAAATAATGTGCAAAAACATTGGAGATCTTGACTATACAGATGAGGAAGCGTTGAATTTAGGAGCTCACTTTGATGAACTTGAAGGTCCTGGAGTAATAGGCGGAGCAGTGGAGCTACATCTTATTGAAAAGGAAGTTAAAGATGCAGGAGAAGAAAACGAAGGTGAAGAGGTCGAAGATGAGGGACGGTTAACAACTAATGGAATTGAAGGTGAGGGACATGGCAAAACAAATGAGGATGAAACCCCTACAAATATTGAATTAGAAGCTAGAATTGTTGCAAAAAGAATAAAAGAATTAATGCTACATAAAGATGAAAAAGCTTTTAAAATTTATGACAAAAAAATAAAAGGTTATAGATACGTTGAATATAAGGATATTGTAATATTACTTCGGGCCACCTCAAATTGGGCACCCTCATTTTTAGAACAATTGAAGCTAGAAGACATACCGGTGTATGCAGATACAGGCACAGGCTATTTTAGTACCATAGAAATTCAAATAATCATGAGTTTACTTCAAATTATAGATAACCCAAGACAGGATATTCCTATGCTAGCAGTTCTCCGTTCTCCAATAGGAGGGTTTACCTCAGAGGAACTGGTAGATATAAGAGTAGGTCAAAGGGAAGTAAGTTTTTATGAAGCAATGGTAAACTTAGAAGGCACTAAAAAATCAGAAAAACTCGGTAAATTCCTTGAAAAATTAAACCACTTTAGAGAAATTTGCACGTATATGCCCATTGATGAATTCATATGGCATTTATATACTAGCACTGGTTATTACGGTTATATAGGAGCCATGCCAGGAGGAACCCAAAGACAAGCGAATTTAAGAGTGCTTTTCCAAAGGGCAAGGCAATATGAAGAAACTAGTTACAAGGGATTGTTTAATTTTATAAATTTCATAAACAAGTTAAAAATAAGTAGTGGAGACATGGGCAGTGCTAAAACCTTAGGGGAAAATGAAAACGTAGTTAGGATAATGAGTATACATAAAAGTAAAGGGCTAGAATTTCCTGTAGTATTTCTAAGTGGCATGGGAAAAAACTTTAACTTAATGGATATAAATAAGAGTATATTATTTCATCATGAATTAGGCTATGGCCCAGATTTTGTTGATCCAATTAGAAGGATTTCTTATCCTACAGTTCTAAAACAAGCGCTTAAAAAGACAATAAAGATAGAAAGTCTTGCAGAGGAAATGAGGGTACTATATGTAGCTTTAACCAGAGCGAAGGAAAAGCTAATAATAACTGGGTCAATGAGAAATACAGAGAGAAATTTAACTAGAATGAGTTCTAGTTTAGAAGAGAATAGTGAAAAGCTAGGAGAATATGAAATTTTAAAAGGTAAAAGCTATTTAGATTGGATAGTGCCGGCGATAATAAGGCATGCAGACGGAAAACCATTGCGTGAACTAATAGAAATAGATGATAGTACAACGAATTTATTAAGTCATCCTGCAAGCTTTACGGTAAGGTTCTGGAATAGAGAAAACATAAAGAAAAACGACAATTATGAAGAAGAAATTACTGTTAGCTCACAGGAAAAGCTAACAGCACTTCAGGAAGAACCTACAGATGAGAAGTTCATCTGTGAAATAGAAAAAAGGCTAGGATTTATTTATAAATACGAAATGTCCACAAAAATGCCTACAGTACTTACAGTAACAGAGATTAAAAGAAAATTTAATGCAGAAATTACTGAAGGCGATTCAAACAATATGTACCAGCCAAAACTTATAAATAAGCCCAGATTCCTAGAAGAGGCGAAGGGATTAACCCCCGCAGAAAAAGGAACCGCTATGCATGCAGTGGTGCAAAGATTAGATTTAACTAAAGTGGCGACCACAAGTGAAATAGGATTACAAATTGAGACTTACGTTGAAAAATTGCTAATCTCAAAAGAAGAGGGCAAATCCGTCCGGGTCAATAAATTATTAAAGTTATTTAAAACAGATCTTGGACAAAGAATGATAAAAGCTTATAATCAAAAAGCTTTAAAAAGAGAAATACCGTTCCATATGGAAATTAAGTCAACAGATATAGATAAAAACCTCCCAATCGAAATATATGGAGAGGAAAAAATAATGCTTCAAGGAATAATAGACTGCTATTTTGAGGAAAATGGAGAGATAGTTTTAGTGGATTATAAAACAGACTCCTTAAAAAATGGAGATGTAAATCTCTTAATAGAGAAATATAAATCTCAGCTAGATTATTATGCAAAGGCAATTGAAGCAACACTTGGGAAAAAAGTTAAAGAAAGTTACCTATATTTATTCAGTAACGATGAAGCCGTAGAAGTTAAATAATCTTCTGCGAAACTGAAAAACCTAAAAAAGGGGAGATACAAATGAGGATACTTCATACCTCCGATTGGCATCTGGGGAAGACTTTAGAGCAATACAGTAGACTAGAGGAACAGGAAGAATTTCTAGAAGAATTTATAGAAATAGTTGAAAAAAACAATATAGATTTAGTACTTATAGCTGGAGATATCTATGACAATGGAAATCCACCAGCAAGAGCTGAAAAAATGTTTTATAGCACACTTAAGGATATAACAAGTAGCGGGAAAACTGCAGTGTTAGTTGTGGCAGGTAACCATGATAATCCAGAAAGATTAGTTGCACCGAGCCCTCTTGCATACGGTCATGGGGTGGTACTTTTAGGGGAACCAAAGAGTATAGCAAGGCAAGGCGTATTTGGAGAATTTAACAATGACGGAAAGTGTGATTTTGAAATAATAGAAAGCGGCGAGGGGTACTTAGAGCTTAGTATAAGAGGGGAAAAAGCAGTTATTATAACACTACCTTATCCAAGTGAAAAAAGGTTAAATGAAGTACTTTCAATAGAGATTAATGATGAAGAGAGGCAAAAAAGCTATTCTGACAGAATAGGAGAACTGTTTGAAAATATATCTGATAAATATAGGGAAGATACTGTAAACCTAGCAGTGTCACACCTCTATGTTATGGGTGGAGAGGAAAGTGGGTCAGAGAGAAGTATACAACTAGGGGGAAGTCTTTCAGTTTCACCATCTAAATTCCCAAAGAAAGCTCAGTACTCAGCCTTGGGTCATCTTCATAGACCACAGAAAGTGCCAGGAACTAAGGGGATGATAAGATACTGCGGATCCCCAATTCAATATAGCAAAAGCGAAATAAACTATAGCAAGGGAGCGTACCTCGTAGATGTTAAAGCTGGGGGCGAA
This sequence comes from Clostridium sp. CM036, assembly GCF_055081135.1. NCBI lineage: Bacteria > Bacillati > Bacillota > Clostridia > Eubacteriales > Clostridiaceae > Clostridium > Clostridium sp. CM036. Next base: position 3,133,376 of record NZ_CM143652.1, read on the forward strand.
GCGGAAGTCTCACAAATAATGTTTAGAAACTACAAGCCTATAGAAGTATGGAAATGTAACAGCACCGAGGAAGCGATAGAAAAATGCAAAAGTGAGGGCGAAAGAAACATTTGGGTATACCTTGAAATAAAGACAAAAGAAATAATAAGCACCGAAAACATAAAAGAAATGAAAAGACTTAGACCTGATATAGTTTCCATAGAGCCAATACTTGAGGGGATAGAACGCGAAGCAGATTTAGAGGAAAGCCTAAGGGAAAAATCCATGGAGGAAATGTTTAGAGAATATTTTACAAAGGCAAAAGGTGGGCTAGAGCCATCGGATGAAATTATGGAATTATTTTTAAACATAGCATTAGATGAAGAGGAGGAACCCAAAGATGAAACCAGTAAATCTTAAAATAAAGGGGCTAAATTCGTTTGTACAGCAACAAACTATTGAATTTTCAAAACTTACGGAAAAAGGACTTTTCGGTATCTTCGGTCCAACAGCTAGTGGTAAATCCACAATTTTAGATGGGATAACCATAGCTCTTTATGGAAAAGTATCCAGAGACACCAAAGAGTTTGTAAACACAGAAACAAATGTTGTAGAAATAAGCTTCGATTTTGAAATAGGACTAGGGGAAACCCGAAAACTATATAGAGCAGAAAGAAGCATAAAGAGATTAAAAACTGGAAACTTCAAAACTGCTTATGCAAGGCTTATAGAAATAAATAAGGAAAATGCTGATGAAAACAAGGTACTAGCAGAAGGACCAAAGGACATCGACACGAAAATCATAGAAATAATAGGACTGAAAGTTGAGGATTTTACAAGGTCAGTCGTGTTACCTCAAGGTAAATTCAATGAATTTTTAAAGCTTACAGGAAAAGAAAGAAGAAATATGCTAGAGCGAATATTTGCCTTAGAAAAATACGGTACCAAGCTTTATGAAAAAATAAGATCAGTTAGAAATGAAAACCTAAAGACTCAAACTATGATTCAGGGGGAAATGAAGGGATATGAAGATGTAGGTGAAGAAGGCCATAATGAAATAAAATCCGTACTAGATGGTTTAAAGCAGGAAGAAAAACAAATTAAGGCTGATAAAAAAACTGTGGATAAAGAGTACGAGGAATATAAAACTATCTGGGAGCTACAACAAGAAAAAAGCCAGTATGTAAAAAAAGAAGCTGACTTAAATAAACAAGTACCAGAAATAAAAAATAAAAAAGAAAAATTTACGAGGGGAAGTTCAGCATTAAATGTAAAACCCTATATTGACAATGTATATGAAACTAAGAAAAGATTAGCGATAAACAAGGATACACTTCAAAAACTAAGCAGTGCTTTTTTAGTTGTATGTCAAAAGCTGAATATTACAAAAACTTCTTATGATAAAGCGTGGACTGATAAAAACAATAAACTTCCTATTTTAATTGAAAAGGAAGTAAGTCTTAAACAAGCTACGAATATTGAAGAGAAAATAAGCTATCTAGCGGGGGAAAAAGATATCCTTTTAAAACAGCATAAAGAGATTAGAAGCAATATAAGTGAGAAAAATCTAAAAAGTGCAATTATTGTTACCAATAAGTCGAAAATAGAAAATCAATTGGGCGTTACTGAAGAAAAACTAAGTGGAATAGAAATACCACCAGAATATAGAGAAAAATTGTATAATGCCTATAACAGTGAACTAGAAGTTTCGGCCGCAACGAAAAATGTACAAGAGCTTAAGAAAAAAGGGGAAGATTTAAAGAAGGGTGCACATACCACAAAGTTAATGCATAGAGAAGCTATTATACTTAAGGAAAGCAAACAAAATAAACTAGTTCTTTTAGAAGAAAAAAGTAAGAAAATAGCAAATAATTTCCCGGGAGATAATAATTTGTTGCTAGAAAAACAGGAGGCCTATAGTTCGCTACGGGATACCCTAGAGAAAGCTGTAGAAAACCATAAAATAAAGGGTGAACTACAAGGGAAATATAGAAATATTAACATTGAAACCGAAAAAGGTAGGTTAAATCTAAAAAATGCAGAAGAATCTATAGAAAGTGTGAAAGCTCAGCTTAAAATTATAGAAGGTGAGATAAAGGAAATAGAACAAGCTAACATGGCAGCAGTTTTAGCCTCTAGTTTAAAAGAGGGAGACGAACTTGGTAAGCCAAGACTATGCCCAGTGTGTGGGTCGGAGCATCATCCAAAAGTAGCAGAGCTAATAGTGAATACTGGTTTAGAAACTAAGAAGAGTTTAAAGCAAAGTGGAGAGTTAAACTTAGAAAATTTATCTAAAGATTATCAAAAAGAGCAAATAAAACTTGTGAGGTTAATAAGCGATGAGGAGTATATAAATAGCCAATTAGAAATAGTTAATGTTAAGCTTCACGACATAAACATTGAGGAGCTTCGCCGCGAGAAAGATGCAAGAGAATCCTCATTAATTCAATTTAAGGAAAACTTAGAAGTCTACAACAAGCAAAAAACTGAGATAGACTTAGAGCTAAATAAGCTACGTGATGAAAAAAGCAAAGTAGATATGGAAGAAGTAAAACTTGGAGAAGGTTTAAGAAAAGAAAACGAAGCGCTAATAGTAATAGATGAAGAGTTGTCTATTGCAGAAGGCAGATTAAAGCTGCTGCGCGAAAAGCATGAGCTTTTAAAAGTAGATTTGCTTAATCAGGAGAGTTCATTTAAGCAAAATCAAAGTGGTAGTATAACATCAGTATCCATAAAGGAAAAAATTCAGCAACTTAAAGATATAGACAATGAGGTAATAAAACTAACTGCCATGGCAAGGAAGCTTCGAGTAGAGCTAGTAACATTAGAAAAGGAAGCATCTGACGTAGACAAGTGCTTAAGGGATCTTACCACTTCAAAAACGGAAATAGAAACCAGCGGTAAGGAAAAGAAGGCAGAAATAGACCGTTTGACTATCCAAATAGTTGAACTCTGTGGATTTACCCCCGAGATGGATCGTACACCTAAAATTGAAATAGAGAAGGTGAAAAATGAAATAAAGGATATAACATCTATTGAGGCTAGTTTAAAAGATATTTTAGAAAAAGAAAATATAGAAAAGCAAAGATTAGACACTCAAAAAACCAGTGAAGAAAACAAAAGCGAAATGCTTTTAAAGATGCTAGAAGATGGAGAAAAAAAATTAGACATAGCTCTTAAAGAAAATTCCTTTGAAAATGCTGAAATAGCTTGTCTTTATTTAATTTCAAGAGGAGACTTGTTACTAATTGAAAAAGAAATAAAACAGTATGAAGAATCTAAACGTAGCATAATAGATAATTTACAAAGAGTAGAAAATTTACTTAATGGAAAAGAAATAGACGCTACACTCTTTGAAGAGGTAAAAGAAAAAAGAGAAGTACTTGGGAAGATTTTAGAAGAAAAAACCAAAGCAATAGGAGCTCAATATAGGGCCCTTGAGGAAATGGAAAGAAAGCTACTAGAAGTTAAAAACCTTATAATAAAGAGAAGCGCTATAGAACACAAGCTTAGTCTTTTAAGAGAAATTGACACGTTAATTCAAGGGAATAAATTTGTGGAATATGTTGCTATGAAGCAGCTAAAATACATATCTATGGAAGCCTCAAAACGATTAAAAGACATAACAAGAGGACGTTACGCATTGGAGCTTGATTCTGATGGAGCCTTTGTAATGAGGGATGATTTTAATGGAGGAACAAGACGTGAAACCAATACATTGTCCGGTGGAGAAACCTTCTTAACTTCACTATGTCTTGCGCTTGCGCTGTCTTCACAAATTCAGTTAAAAGGGAGTGCTCCACTAGAGTTCTTCTTCTTAGATGAAGGATTTGGTACACTAGACACGAATCTTCTAGAAGTAGTAATGAACTCACTTGAAAAACTTCATTCAAGTACATTATCTGTGGGAATAATAAGTCATGTGGAGGAGCTTCGCAGTAGAGTGCCTGTAAAACTAATAGTTACGCCGTCAGAGCAGGGACAGGGAGGAAGCAAGGTAAAGCTAGAGTATACGTAAGAGTATGAAATTTCTCCTATATGAATTGAAATAAGAATTCGCTAGCCTGACTTCCTGCCAGGCTCACGATAATTTTATATTGGCAAAAGGAGAATTTCTAAATGAAATTTCAATTGTCTTTTCACCTCTTATTTCAAGTCATTACGGAGAAAGTTCATACTGTTAATGTGTAGTTATTCTACGTGACTTACAGGCGAACTCTAGACAAGAAGTTCTAAAAGAAATGAGAGAGAAGACTTAAAGCCTACCGGCTTAAAAACTTTTTGGATGAAGCGTATGGAATTTGAACTGAAGGGGGGAGCAACAAGCTTTATTCATAATTATTCTACCTATATTGATAGCATAGGATTTGTAATAAGAAAAGATTGACATTTTAAAAAATTAGCAATACAATTAGACTGTTGTTTAAATATCTAATTGTATTAAAGGAGAAATTAATATGTCAATTCTCAATTTACCATTTAAAGCACTTGCAGATCCAACAAGGAGAAAAATTATTTTATTATTAAAAGATGGTGATTTGACTGCAGGGGAAATAGCAGAGCATTTTGATATGACTAAGCCAAGTATTTCTCACCATCTTAATGCATTAAAGCAATCATTGCTTGTAACCGATCAGCGCAAGGGGCAATATATTTATTATTCGCTTGATACTACGGTATTCCAGGAAGTAACTAATTGGTTCTTTAATACAGCACATGTTAATGAAGGAGGAGTTGAAAATGAAAAAGATAAATAATATTTTGAAGAAAGATTGGTTAATTTTAATTCTTATTGTATTAGGGTTTGCACTTGGAGCATATTTCTATCCATCACTCCCTGATAGAGTACCAACACACTGGAATCATAAAGGGCAAATAGATGGTTATGGTAGCAAATTATTCGGAACTTTCGGCCTTCCATTAATAAATTTAGGAATTTATTTATTATTTATTCTGCTTCCTTATATAGATCCTAAAAGAAAAAATTATGATGGGTTTCATTCAACTTATCAATATTTAAAGTACCTACTAGTTATATTTTTACTTGGCATAGAAGTGACTACACTTTTAATAGCTACAGGAGTTGTAATAAATCAGTCAGTTTTTATACCAATATTGGGTTCATTGCTATTTATTTCAATAGGAAATGTTATGGGAAGAATTAAATACAACTATTTTGTAGGAATAAAAAATCCTTGGACTTTAGCAAATGAAGAAGTGTGGAGAAAAACTCATAGGATGGCTGCACCAGTATGGGTTATAGGAGGTATCCTAAATATATTATTAGCTATTACAGGAATAAGTTTCAATGGAATAGCTTTCATAATTATTGTAGTAGCAATTATAGTTGTGCCAACTGTATATTCATATGTTGTTTTCCAAAAGATTGGCAATATAGATAAATAAGGATGAAACATGCAGGTTATACTATAAAAAAATTACTAGAATTGTGTATTTCGTACGGTTAAATGCCTTAATAACGATCTATGGACATATAGCTGAACTTAACGACCTCAATGTATAATATACAAACTATTTATTTTTGGACGAGAATAAGCTTTTAGTAACTTAGTTATTTAATTTTTTTGTAATTTTGAATAACTAGTTAAACAGATTACACATATTCCATCTACGATAACAGTTATACTAATTATTATAACTGTTATCGTAGATGAGCATATAGAAAATATTATAGGTGAAAAAAGTAAGTTTAAAGGTATAATTATAATAACAAATCTGATTAATATTTTTTTTAGATGGTCAATAGTATCATTGGTAATATTAAACTTGTTAATTGCATACTTACTAACTTTACTTGAAAATAAATTTATTAAGCCGATTATAACTATAAAATTAAATATAAATAATAAAACCGTGGTCATATTATCATCTCCCTATTCTAAATGAAAATTTTCCGAAATATTCTATGTGAGAATTTATCTCATTATCAACTTCCTTAAGTGGTTTTACATATGCATGTATTAGTTAATACTTCAGCTTCTCAGGAGATGCTTTAACAGTATTTATTTAATTATACTATTTTTACTATAAAGTTGGTATAAAAAACAAAAGAAAAAATTAATAGTTTCAATTCTCAAAAACCGCAGTAAGGGTCAATTTTCAATTAAAAGAGAGATTGTGTTAAACCTTTTCTTTCTTTATATTCTCTGTTTTATAGGAATAACTTTATTCCCTTTATTTATAAACTGGACTGGTCAAAAGGGTAATGTTTCAATAAATGTTGTACCAGTCTTTAATACGGTAAAGGATGTTTCTAGTATTAGGCAAAATCCCGAAATGCAAAGTTTTATGATTAAATTTTGGATTAAGAATATTTTGGGTAATACGTTGCTACTATTTCCGTTCGGTTTATTACTCCCAATACTATGGAGAAAGTTTGATAATATGAAAAATACAATTTTAATTTCATTTTTGTTTTCTTTAGGCATAGAAATTGTTCAACTTTTATCTTACTATGTAGGCAATTTCGGAAGGTCATTTGATATTGATGACATAATATTAAATACATTCGGTGCTTGGATAGGATATATGTTTTACAAGAAAATTGTACTCAAATTGATTAATAAACAGTTTCTAAATGGCATTCATAGGAATGTAGGTTATAGTAAATAAATGTTTTATGGCAGAATGTATAAGTATAATTTTTAGTAGCCTATACGTGTTTTCCTTAAATAATCCATTAATCGTATTTTTACAATATTTTAGCTATCATAAAATATTATATTTCATAATGATTAGGGAAAAGTTTATTGGCTTGTATTAAATGGACAAGCCAATTTTAGATGTATTATCATCATTATTGTCTAACATAGCCATTAAATAAAATTTAACTAAATTTAACTAAAATTTAACTGTTTTGCACTTCATGACAGCTTAGTTGGCACTACTCCTATAAGGAACAAGAAATAAAAGCTCCTGGACCACCAGGAGCTTAACTAATGCCTAAACATATAGTTAAGAAATATTTGGAATTCAAGCAGAGACATACAACTATATTAATATTTACCATATAATGTTAATATAAGAGAGTGTTATTTATACGTTAAACTAATGGTTAGGAGGGATTTTTACTATATGGATAAAAGTAAAATAGTAAAATATTTCTGGTTCTGTTTAGAACAGGTTTTTTATGGATATTTGATCTGGTTGCATATGTCATTTGTATTAATACTAGCTTCATCCTATGTAACAAAAAATTATCTTATGGGTATGGTGGTAATATTTTTTTTATACACCCCTTTCCATGTCTTTATTCACAAAAACCCTTATGGAGTTAAAAAAACTCACTTTAATAAAAATATAAACTTAATACAAGTTTTAATGCAAATGCTTATTTTTTCACTTCTAATGTTAAATTTTGGAGATGCTATTTCGTTCTTAAAAAACTGGTGCAAATAGAATTTGCACTAGTTTTTTGTAAACATATTATTTTGGTGAATTAAAAAGAGGAAAGCAGGAGTGAAAAATTATTGATTTATTAAGTATAAAAGATATTAGAAAGCTACCAAGTAGTAAATACTCGGTAGATTTATTAGGATGTTTCAAAAATAACTGTATACATATTTAGTTTTGAAACGTCTTAGATTTTGGGTAATACGTTGCTACTATTTCCGTTCGGTTTATTACTCCAATATTATGGAGAAAGTAAGCTATTTTAGAAGCTGGATTGTGTGCACCAAATGCTTTAGCTAACTCGCGTATTGTTGAGTTAAGAAATATGGTGACTTAACGGCGAAAAAGTATTATGATTAGGAACGCTGAATCGTATCATAAGTAACGGAGGTTGTTTTTAGCTTTAACCATTGATATAAAATGGTTAAGGCTATGCTTGCAAGTGGAAATACTGTATCATAAGTAAGATTCTAAATGTTTTTATTAGGAAAATTAAATTAACTAATAGTTAATTTTTATGAATAAAAGATGAAAATTCTTCAATTGTTTAAATTATATAGATTTGATATCAGTTAATTAACGAAGTCCTAATTTAATTAAATGTACAAAAAAATGGAGGAGTTAATTTTATGAGAATAAGTGAGGTTATTAGAAATTATAGAAAAAAGGAAAATCTTACTCAAGAGCAAGTTGCTAATTATTTAAATATAAGTACACCAGCAGTAAATAAGTGGGAAAATGGAATATCATGCCCAGATATAGCACTGTTAGCACCTCTTGCACGTGTTTTAAAAATTGATGTTAATACATTATTGGCATTTAATGAGGAATTAACAGATGTAGAAGTAAAAAAGCTTACAAAAGAGGTAGGTGAAATGGCATCAAAAGAGGGACTCCAAAAGGCTTTTGAAAAGGCCAGTGATTTAATTAAAAAATATCCAAATTGTGATGAGTTGATATATTGGATATCAGTAGTATTAAGAATATATTTATTAGGGCCTCAAATTGAGGAAAAAGATAAGTATGAAAGGAAAATCATCGTTTGGCTTGAACTTGTAGCAACAAGTAGTAAAGAAAAGACAGCTTCTATGGCAAAATTAGAATTATCAGCAATGTATAGGGCTAAAAAAGAGTATAAAAAAGCTCAAGAATTATTAGATAAAATTCCAGAAGTAGAGGTGGATAAAAAAATTCAACAGGCATTATTATATGAAAGTAGCGGGAAAATTGATGAAGCTTATGGCATTTATGAGGGTGAATTAAGGAAAAATGCTCATGAAACCTTTGGGGCGTTATCTCTAATGATAAATCTGTCATATAAAGAAAAGAAATTTAGTGAAGCAGAAGAATACATAGAGCGTGCTAAAAAGGTCGCTGATGCATTTGATTTAGGAGCATACCATAAATATTCGTTAGATTTATGGTATGCAAAAGAAAAACAGGATAAAGATAAAGCTATAGAAATGATTATAAATATGGTAAATGAAGCACGTAGCATGGATGATGCTATGAAGTCAAAACTATATAAGCATATGAAATTTAATGTGACCAACAGTTGGGGCAAAGATAAATATGAAAGATTAGTAAAAGGGGCATTTAAAAAAGACAAAACCCTTGATTTTGCCAAAAATGATCCTAGGATAAAATCTCTATTGGACTAAGACTAATTTTCTTATATATCGTTGCAAACATTCAGAATAGTAAAAAAAAGACAAGAACACTAACTGTTCTCGCCTTCATCTGATAATATTTTTTTTCTTTCTGAAATTAACTGCTCTATTGATTCCAGGTCTTCCATGGTTGCGTGATTGCGTATAAATGATTTGCAACTGCTCCTACTCTTTAGATAACTAGAATATTTCCTATTCTTTTCTTCCCAATTTTGATTGTATATTGTTCTTTTGCTTTTTTCCACTTTACTCACTCCAAATCAAGATATTTTTTTAATTACATTATAACTCTCAATCAATATAGCTAATGCTACAAGTTTATTCAAGCTATCAAGGTCATTCCAACCTCTCTAACAATATATCTTTTATTACATTGCTATTATTATTTTTCTACCATACCATCTAGCTTTATACTCTAACATTCTTCTAAATTCTGCGAAGCTAGCATCAGCTATTGATTAGCTATTTTTTTATGTGATTTTGCTGCTTTTATTTTAGCTTTCTTTCTGTTGCTACTACCTTTTTGTTTCCTTGACAATTCCTTTTAAAGTTTAGATACATAAATTATACTTTAGTAATTCTCTATTTAATATAATAATCCTTTAAGAAATTGACTATGACATTATTTAGATAAATTTCTTTGTCGATTCACTTTTCATATGCAAAGTGAATATGGCATACTTATGTTGTTGGGAGGTCAAGGCAATACGTCAGCCAGTTACTAAAAGAATCAAAGCTAATTCCTGTTAAAAAATCAAAGAAAAGCACATTGTTTAGCAGGTCAGAAGTTATGGAATTTTATAAAAAGAGAGATTAATTTTCTCTCTTTTTTCATGTATTTAACTAACTTGTTTTTAGCAAGGGAATGGCTTTTTTATATAATATAATAACTTTAAAATGTACTAGGGGTATGGCACCGATTCGCGGTGCGTCCCGACAGGGTGTATATTCTAACAGGTGGGAATCCTGCCACTTAATCTATAAATTATTTTTATACCACAATCAACAAAAGTATAAAACTATTTACATTTTGTTTAGGTTAGTATTAAAAAAAATTGTAGAAAAACTTTTTACATTATGGAGTCATTATTATGAGGAAATTTCTTGGTGCGTTGTTATGTTCTATGAACCTTGCTATACTATTAAACACTACGGTAGAAAAATTATTTATACTTGAAAGTTAAAAAGAAAAATAGTGTGATTATTAAATGTAAAGGTTAAGGAGGTTAGAGAATGCTTAAGATTTTTTTGATTGAAGATGATGAAACAATTGCTTTAGGTATAAAGTCATTTTTATTGAGAAATAGTTATAAAGTTATCCATGCAGAGAATTTAAAAAAAGGGAAAGAGCTTTTTAAAACAGACATTGACATAATATTACTAGATTTAAATTTACCTGATGGGTCAGGTTTTGATTTTTGCCGCTATGTAAAAGAAATTAAAGACATTCCTATTATTTTTCTTACTATTAGGGATGAAGAATGCGATATTGTAAAAGGACTAGATATTGGAGGGGATGACTACATAACCAAGCCTTTTAAATTAAGTGTTTTGCATTCTCGTATATTGGCTGTTTTGCGGAGAACTGTAAAACAGCAGATACAAGAAGATGTTCTATGGTGTGGGAATATTAAAATGATTAAATCAGAAACAAAGGTATATAAAAATAATCTCGAAATAGAACTTACAATTGGTGAATATAATCTATTTCAACAACTATTAGAAAATAAAAACCGTACTTTAACACGAGGGATTTTATTGGAAAAACTGTGGGATAGCGATGGGGAATTTGTAAATGATAATACATTATCAGTAGCTATAAAGCGTCTTCGTCAAAAACTTACGAATAATACAATTATAAAAACAGTGAGAGGAATAGGTTATAGGTTGGATGAGTAAGGGGAATATGAATAAAAAGAAATTTACTGTATGGATGGTTATTAGTTTTTTATGTATAACAATTTTTTCTATTATACTTGGAGATTTCATTTTTAAGCAGACAGAGAAGCTTTTTTATGAAAAAGCTGCACAGCTTATAGCGTTTGGTGTTAAGGCTGATCCTAATATTGAACAAGTATTGGTATCATCGCTAAAAACTAATAATATAACAGAAATTAATAAAGGGAAAAAAATATTAGAGCACTATGGATATAGTGAAGATTTTTTATATGGTTCTTATAATAATCGTAAAAGTTTTAATATAGTTACGGTTGGTATTTTGTTTTTGATCACTTTACTCTTTTTTTGTTTTGGAGGATTTCTGATAGGTCTAAATCATATAAAGCGTAAACGTATCGATAATCTTGCAGAATATCTTTACGCTATCAACGAAGGAAATTATAGAATAAATCCTCAGAAGAAAGAAGACGAATTCTCTATTTTAGAAGATGAACTATATAAAACAGTTGTGCTTCTTAGAGAAACCAGAGAAAAAGAAAGGAAAGAAAAAGAAAAATTAACAAATTACCTTGCAGATATTTCTCACCAAATGAAAACGCCACTTACGTCAATGTCACTTATGATTGAATTATTAGATGATAGGCCTATAAATGGGGAGGATGCTTTGTATATTGAGCGTATTTCAGCTCAGATATACCGTCTTAATCATTTGGTTTCGTCATTGTTAATACTTTCTAAACTAGATGTAGGAACCTTAACATTAGAATGTAAATGGATTAATGTTTATGAATTGGTATGTACTGCTGTTGAGCCATTAATCTTAATGATAGAAAAAAAGGAGCAACAACTTTCTATTCAAGAGGATAGTGATGTAGCTTTTATGGGAGATTTTTATTGGAACAATGAAGTTATCTTAAATGTTGTTAAAAACTGTGTAGAACATACACCATGTGGAGGAGAGATTTCCATAGTCTATGAACAAAACCCTATTTGCACACAAATTATTATTGAAGATAATGGAGAAGGATTTCATAAGAAGGATGTACCACACTTATTTACTAGATTTTACAAAGGTAAAAATTCAGCCAAAGATAGTGTAGGAATAGGACTTGCTCTTGCTCAATCTATAGTTAAGAAACAAAACGGTGAAATTCGAGCAGAAAATAAAAAAATAGGGGGAGCGCGATTCACAATTAAGTTTTATTCGAATTAATTACATTTCAGAAGGAAATGAATTGATTGTAAGCAGTGTCACCGAACGGTCACTTAACAAAGATATAATGGGGTTAGAAGAAAATAAGGACTAAAATAACTAAATGTTATGATAGCAGGCCTTATTAAAGAGGGGGAGAATATTTTGGAAATATTAAGAACTGAAAATCTTACAAAAACCTATGGAATGGGTGATACAAAGGTAACTGCATTGGATAATTTAAATTTGAGGATAAACAAAGGACAATTTGTTGCAATAATTGGATCAAGTGGATCAGGAAAATCTACACTTCTTCATATGTTAGGGGGAGTGGATAACCCTACAAAAGGAAAAATATATATCGATGACATTGATATTTCATCAATGAATGAGACTGAATTAGCTTTATTTAGAAGGCGGAAAGTAGGAATAATATATCAGTTTTATAATCTTATTCCTACACTAAATGTAGAAAAAAACATATTATTGCCTATGCTGCTGGATGGTAAAAAACCTAAAAAAGAAGAATTTGATAAGATTGTAAAAATGCTTGGTTTAAACGAAAGGCTTAGTCATCTACCAAATCAGCTTTCAGGAGGTCAGCAACAAAGAGTTGCTATAGCACGAGCATTAATTTATAGACCGTCTATTATTCTAGCAGATGAACCTACTGGAAATCTTGACAGAGCAAATACAGAAGCTATTCTTGAGATGTTGAGGGTTTCAAATAAAGAGTATAATCAGACTATGATATTGATTACGCATGACGAAAAAATTGCATTATCAGCAGATAGAGTGATTACAATTGAGGATGGTAGAATTGTGTCAGATGAGGTAATTAAAAAATGAAAATTATGAATGAATACACATATAACCATATGAAAAAGAATAAGCGACATACAATTTCTATACTAGTTGCTATTATAATTGCTTCAGCACTTCTATGCTCACTATGTATATTTATACATTCTAAATGGGAAACAAAATTAACCACAACAATTGAAAATACAGGTTATTGGAATGGGGAATTAGGCGACCCTATATCTGGTGATAAATTAAAATATGTCACAGAAAATCCCGAGGTTGAAGCCACGATGATTAAAGGACAGTGGGTTACTGCTAAACTTTCCAATACAAAACGTCCGTATCTATCACTGAGAGATGCTAATACAAATTTTTGGCTAGACATGGGTTTAAAAAACACTCTTACTGAAGGTAAACTTCCTAAAAAATCCGGAGAAATTGTTGTATCAAAATTATTCTTCGCGGATAATCCTTCATATAAAATTGGCGATAAGTTGACTCTTCCTACCGGTAATCGAATGCTTGGTAGTGAACTAATTAGACCTAATGATTACAAACAATCAGGCGAGAAGTTTAAGACAACAGAAACTAATATATATACCATAGTTGGAGAATTGGATATTTCCGCGAGTTCTGCATACCCCGGATATATCGCCATGGGATACTTGGATACTTCGCGCATCAAGCCGGAAGATGAACTTACGGTTTATATGCGTTTTGTGAACCCTCGCACAATCTATGAAACATTACCGCAGATTGCGAAATCTACGGGATTAACCAAAAATGAACATGGAGAGTATCCAGTTAGGCATAATACGCCTTTATTAACTTTATATGGGATTAGCGATAAAAGTGGTGCAAACACTCAAATCATTATGATGATAGCAATGGCAATAACAATTATGTTACTAGTTATGGGGTCATTTATTCTTATTATCTATAATGCATTTTCTTTATCTGCTAACAGCAGGATTAAGGAACTAAGTATTCTGAAAAGTTTAGGAGCAACTCCAAGGCAAATTAAGTCTTCTGTTCTCTATGAAGGACTTTTACTCTGGATTATTCAATTACCAATTGGTATCATGATAGGATATATATTTAGTAATATTGTGTTTTCTAAAGTTAATAAAATTCTTAGTGTTACAGAAGATTATAGGAATGCATATGTTTCTTTTTCATGGGTAGTAGTTGGTTTTTCCATCATAATCTCATTGATTACTATTTTAGTTTCAGCATATATTCCTGCAAGAAAAATGATGAAAGTATCTGCTATTACTGGAATACGTCAGAATAGTACCAAAGTAAAATTAAAAAAACAAAAAGCCCACTTAATAATCAAAAAAATATTTGGTATAGAAGGTGAACTAGCAATATCACAATTTTCAGCTAACAAAAAGGCTTTGCGTACGGCTGTATTGTCTCTTTCAATGTGTTTTATCTTAATAGCGGGGTATATGAACATTATAGCCATCTTCAATTTAGTCAATTCTAAAAACGCTAAAATACCTACTCATGATATGAAGATTAGCCTAAAAATGATTGATAAACCAAGTGATAAGATGATAAATGAAGTTACTTCTCTGCCTGAAGTTAAAGATAGTGTCATTAGAAGACAGGTACGTACTTCAACTTATGTAACATCAAAACAGGAGTCAGATGTTTTTGCTAAATATGGAGGATTTGCTAAGGTACCCTCCAAACATAATATATATAGTAAGAATGGAAAGCATAGAATTATAACAAATTTAGTTGGATTAAGCGATAAATCTTTTAAAAAGTATTGTGAAAAAATTGGTGCTGATGACGAATCATATTATAAGGATGGTGTGACAACAGGAGTATTATTAGATAGCACACGTTATGTATCAGAGAATTCAAAAGTTGTGCAAAAAATACCATTGTTAAATATAAAAGAAGGCGATAAGCTAGTAATAAACGAAAAAATAGAAAATGATATGAATACAAATTATAAATTTAATGCTCAAGTGGGCCATGTTACAGAGATTTCTCCCTCTGAGCTAGAAATGGGTGGATACAGCTTAGCATATATAGTTCCTATGAAAACCTATCAGCAACTAGTTAGTAATTTTATGCCAGAACGCGTGCTTGAATCTAGTAGTATGGCAATTGATTTATTGGTTGTTGATGGCGCTAGCCCACGTGTGAAGAAAGAACTGACTCGAATTTGCAGTTCTTATCTTGGATCCGAAGATTTTAGTATATGGAGTCTACTCGAAGAAAAAAATAATGACAAACTGATTCAAAAAGCCGTTTCTATTGGTATTTTCTCTGTAGCCATAATGTTTGGAATAATTGGCATTATTAATGCTTTTTCTACCATTTCTAATAATCTTAGACTGCGCAAAAGAGAATTTGCTATGCTTCGGGCAGTAGGATTAACACCAAAGGGATTAAATAAAATGTTGATGATAGAAGGTTTGTTTTTTGCATTAACACCAATTATTGTTAGCATACCAATAGTATTATTTATTTGTTGGTATATGTTAAGATTAACGTTAATCACATGGTCTGAGTTTATATCTGTTTTTCCAGTTGTACCAATTTTAACGTATGCTATGCTTATAATTGCATCTATATTTTTGGCGTATGAGATTTCTTCAACAGGCGTTAAAAAAAGTAATGTAATAGAATCAATCAAAGACGAAATAGTATAATCAATGCGATAACAATTTAGAATTGTGTTTAAGAAGTAAAATAAATATATAAAAATGCTTGCTACTATATTTAGTAGCAAGCATTTTAAATTTTTACAAAAAAACAAGCAGATGTTACAAATGATAGGGTACAAATAACATTTATGAGGTGAATGAATAACGTTTTTACTTTTTTATAAAAATAGATGCTGACAAAGTTATACTAAATATATAGGAGAGGATTTATCACATTTGGTGATGAAACCTTACAAAATGGTAATGCTACGGTAAGGTTAATCGATAGTTGAAAAAATAAAAAAATGATAAAGTAGTGTAAGAGATAAGAAAAGAGGAGTGATACAGATGAATACAATTTTAAAAGTTCAAGATATCGAAAAAGTATATGGGAATAAAGGTAAAGTTACACATGCATTAAATGGTGTTTCTTTTGAAGTTAATAAAGGTGAATTTTTGGGGATCATGGGTTCTAGTGGAAGTGGGAAAAGCACATTACTTAACTGTATCTCTACCATTGATACTATTACATCAGGACATGTATATGTAGACGAAGAAGATATCACTCTTTTAAGTGGAAGTAAGCTTTCCAAATTTCGACGCGCAAAATTAGGATTTATGTTTCAAGATTATAACTTATTGGACACATTGACAGCATATGAGAATATATCACTAGCCTTATCCATTAATCATTGCCCTGTAAATAAAATGAAAAAAGAAATAGATAATGTAGCTTTGGCTTTAAATATAGAGAAAGTACTTAATAAGTATCCTTATGAAATGTCTGGAGGACAGCAACAAAGAGTGGCAGCAGCTCGTGCTATTGTGTCTCATCCATCTTTACTTTTAGCAGATGAACCAACAGGAGCACTTGATAGTAAATCTGCAAAAATGCTATTAAAAAGCTTGGAAGATTTAAATCGTAATCAAGAGACCACAATCCTTATGGTAACTCATGATGCGTATAATGCAAGCTTTTGTAAAAGAATTATTTTTATTAAAGATGGGAAAATATTCAATGAATTAAACAAAGGTAGTAACGACCGAAAAACCTTCTTTAATAGCATCATGGAAATTGTTTCTGTCTTAGGAGGTGAGGCTGATGATGTTTTTTAAGCTTATTTTTAAAAATGTACGTAGGAGTATTAAAGACTATGTGGTCTACTTTTTGACATTGGCCCTGGCGGTTAGTTTATTTTATGCATTTAATTCAGTGGCATCCCAACCAGGATTAAGCAAATTATCGTCTGTAATGAAAATGTTTAGCAATATTTTGACTCAATATATAGGACTTATATCAAAACTTATTGCTGTGATTCTTGCTTTTGTTGTACTATATGCAAATCAGTTTATTATGAAAAGAAGAAAGAAAGAAATGGGAATGTATATGACACTTGGCATGAACAAGTGGCGCATTTCATCTATCTTTGTGGGGGAAATTGTTTTGGTTGGTATATTTTCCTTAATAATTGGATTAGGTATAGGGGTGATATTGTCTCAAGGACTTTCAATAATAGCATTAAAATTATTTGGAACTGACATGTCTTCATTTCAGTTGTCTATATCTGTTCCGGCTATAAAAGATACAATTATTAACTTTGCTATTATTTTTGTGGTTGTTATGATATTTAACACGCGTTCGATTTTTAAAGTAAAATTAATTGATTTATTGACAGCAGACAGAAAGAATCAAGAATTGCGAGTTCATAATAAATTGATTTCATTTTTATTATTTGTTACATCAGCAATTTGTATGATTTTAGGTGCATACATACTTTCAAGTACTGGACTTAACCAAACAACGCTGCCTAAAGTTATGGTACTTATAGGAGTTAGTATTCTATTATTTTATTATACCGCGTCTAGTGTAATGATTTCGTTTGTTCAAAAAAATAAACGTATGTACTTTCATGGATTGAATCCATTCTTATTTAGACAAATTGGTAGCAAGCTTCAGACAAATTATATTGTTATCACAGTTATTAGTGGATTACTTTTGTGCTCGCTTGTAGTGCTTGGAACAGGGTTTAGCCTTATTGGTGAAATGAAGAATATAGCGAAGCAATCTACACCTTATGATGTTACCATTATGTTGCCTGTGAATAAGAGTAAAGTAACTCCGCTAGAGAAATCCAAAAAAGATGGAATTCATATGCAAGATAATTTGAAGGATTATTCTGAGAGTATTCTATATGTTGCGGGTTATACCTATGGAGATATGTTTACGGGGCAAGTCGTGAAATTAGCTACTGTTGATAAGGACTTGTTAAAATCTAAAGTTGCCTTTATGTCAGAGACGGACTTTAATAAACAAATGGTTCTTCAAAAGGAGAAGCCAATTAGATTATCTAAAAACCAATATCTTATAAATGCAACGTACAAGAACACAATGTCTTATGTAGATCATTTTTTAAAAAGCAATGGGAAGATTACAGTTTCTGGTCAAGAATTAACACCACAAAGATCAGAACATATAAAAAAGACATTTGCACTAATTGAACCCATAGGTGCAAATGATAAGGGAACAATTATTGTACCAGATGAAATTGCTACAAAGTTAATACCAGAATCATATTTATTAAACGGTGTTTATAAAGCAAACGTGAACAAAGATTTATTGTTCAAACAGATGAATAAAATATGGACTGATGAAGCGGTTGATGGGAAAATTTACTTCATAACAAAAGATTTTATGGAGAATGCGTATTTTGGAACATATGGAGTTCTTGGATTTGTATGTACTTATGTTGGTCTTGTGCTTATTATAATTTGTTTGGCAGTACTTGCACTTCAACAATTAACTGAAACGCAAGATAACAAAAAACGATATCAAACATTAGCCAATATAGGTGCTGATGGAAGAATGATTCGCAGAACATTGTTTCTACAGATTGGGATTTACTTTATTTTGCCACTCATTATGTCAATGGTCTTATCTACGTTTATTACTAAAGCAGTAATAAAGAAAGTGGAGTTATCCATTCAAATGGCTATTGGTACAAATATGGTGCCTAGTTTCGCAATTATTATCGCATTGTATATGGTGTACTTCATTGCAACTTACGAAAATGCAAAACAAATTATCATCGAACAAAAAATAAAATAAAGGAGAGGATAATATGGGAAATTTTTTATTGGATTTAGGAGTATCTGAAGGAATTATTCAAACTATTAAATGGTGGTCGCCAGCCCTTGGAGGAATTGTAGCCATAATTGCTATAGTTATTGTTGTGAAGATTATTGAACGTAAGAAAAACAAATAAATATTGAGGTAAAATCATGGAAGAAATTAGAAGGCCAGAAAAGGCAAAGGCAGGAGATGATTTAATTTATTAGATTTTTTATACCTCTAGTGGATATAAGACATTCTTCTCCGTTTATCATATATGCAATACGCTTTTTTCTATCTATTTCTTTAACGTTATCTTTATTAACTATAAAGGAATTATGACACCTACAAAATCGATCATCTAGTCTATCTTCTAATTCTTTCATTTTACTATAAAACTCTACTTGTCTATTTTTACAATATAAGATTACTTTATGTATAGTTGCAGATGTTTCGAAAAAGATGATTTCATTAAAATCAACATTAATTATCTTATCTTCCACTTTAATAGAAAATACTCTTTGAAGTTCACATGATTTAGCTTTATATTTATCGTGAGCATTTTTTATACATTCACTTATTCTTTGTTGTATATTAGTATAATTATCTTTTATAATATAGTCCATAGCTTCAACTTTGTATAAAAAGGTTAAATAACTCATTTCAGCATGGGTAGTTACAAAGACTATAAATCCTCGAGGATCATATTCTCTTATCTTTTCAGCTAATGTAATTCCATTAAGATCAGAATGTAAATCAACGTCTAAAAAATATAAACCTGAAATACTCTTATCCTCTATTGTATTTAGTATTTCATATGGGTCATGAGTACTTAACTTAAGTTCCATATCATAATTTTCAATTAATACAATGTCTTTTACAATATTTTCTAGCTTCTCTTTTTGAACTATATTATCTTCACAAATAAAAATTTTTAGCATGGTTTGTCCCCTTTTGTCATTATATTTAGTAAATATTGCTTATAAACAAATTTTTGCTTTATTAAAATATTTTAACATAAACAACCTATTTATGTTCAATTTTTATAAAAAAACAAGCAAGTTTTACTTACAGCTTTAGTTTTTATATTTATAAATCTATTATTATTAAATAAGGATTTATTTAATTTAACAATGTTTGCGTTACTACTTCAAAGTTTAAGCATCTTACCTTGTACATATAAACTACTCAAAAATAATTATAATAATTATGAAAAATATGAACTTATTTAGTTGAAACACTCATAATATGGGATTATTCCTATATTGTGAGTGGATTTTTTATTTATTGCAATTTATGTATGTTTTATACTATAATTGGAATGGATGTTTTTACTATGAGATAATGGGGGTTAATAATAATGGAATACCATTTTAAGGTGCTATTATCAGTAATTGTGATGTTAATTACCTTTAGAAATATTAGCCCATATAAATTTAATATTAAAGAATATGTTATTATGATGCTTACTATAGTATCTATTTATATATTGCTATTCTTATTTGAGCCTAGACTAGCTCAAATAGCGGTATATTTTACACCCGTATTTTTTCTTTACAAAAAGAACAACAAGATAATAAGGAGTTTTATATTACAAATAATAGTATGTTTAGTAATAATATTTGTAGATAATTTTACTTCAAGCGTATTCTCAAAAATATTTGGGGGAAAAATTTTTTTATCTACTCTAGTGTATTATAGTGTTTTATCGATTATATCATTAATAGTATATGTCCTCAGTAAATTTATAGGGAAATTACTAATGCGATATAATGATTTCATATTTGAAAATGGTAAGTCAAAATGCTTTATTTTAATTAATATACTGTTAGTACTTTCATTTGGTTTATTTTATGTAATTTATAATTGGATTAATTTTTATGATGATGGTTATATATCAGAAAAAACCACACTTCCAATTGTAGTATATGGGTCTATCATGATAATTATATGTATCTCTCTATTTTTTGTGCTAAAGAAAGAAGCGAAATTCAAATATAAACAAATTCAGTTAGATAATCTGGAGCAGTACACTAATAACTTAGAAAATCTATATATGGACATGCGTAAGTTTAGACATGACTATATAAATATAATTTCATCAATGGCAACGTTTATTGAAGAAAAGGATATTGAAGGTTTAGAACAACATTTTAATAAAAATATTTATCCTTTAAATAATAAAATGAATAAAAATAATTATAAACTTGGTCTGTTAAAAAACATAAAACTACCTCAAATTAAAGGTTTAATATCAGGAAAAGTAATTCGGGCTCAAGAATTAGGGATAGATATAATAATTGATATAGTAGAACCTATAACAATTATTAAGATGGATATAATAGATTTGAGTAGATGCTTAGGAATAATTTTGGATAATGCTATTGAATCAGCCTTAGAAAGTGAAAAGAAAGTAATTGATGTTGCATTAATAAACAAAATCAATTCTGTAATCCTAGTTGTAGCAAATACCTTTAAAGGCGATATCCCTGCTTTATCTAAACTATTTAAAGAGGGATTCTCTACCAAAGGCGAAAATAGGGGACTCGGACTAAGTAATTGTAAAGATATGATAGGTAAATATAAAAATATTTCATTAGATACATCTATATCTGATGTACAATTCATTCAAGAAATTACTGTAAGTAATAAATAGGTAACATCAATGGAACCAAAACGGCAATAGTGAATACATATATTCACTATTAATAAAAAGGTTGGTTCCTATTCATTAGGAATGAAACAACGTATAGGTATAGCTCAATCAGTATTAACATATCCACCATTATTAATATTAGATGAGCCTACTAATAGACTTGACCCCAATATGATTTAATATTAATGTTACTTGGAGCAGAATATAATCTTTTATGGAACATATTAAGAAGTACTAGGGTTACGGTGCTTCTTTATATTTGTAAGCATATGCTACAGTAAGTGCCATTGGTGCCATGTTCAAAAAGGATATTACGCATTAATTCCTTTGTTCTTTAAATATAAAAAAAATAATATATTTTAAAAAGTTAAATGTTATTGACTTACATTTGTTATGTAATTATAGTCTATAATAAGTGGTAGGATATTTTTTAAGAAAAGACGGTGTGCTATTAATGAAGTTATGGTTTTGAAAAAATTTATAAATATAGTTATGGAGAAAAGAAAAAGCTTTTTTATAATCCGATGTGGCATTATATGGGTAATGTAGTTGCTAATGTAATGGGTACATATTATTATAATAACAGTGGAGTAATATCATATTATTGGAATACCTTCGACCAACTACTTATTAGACCAAGTTTGATTAAAGGTTTTGACATCGAGAATTTAAAGATAATCGATGCTATAGGACAGAAAGATTTGCTTGTGAACAGTAAGCCAAATAAAAAGCAATACTCTGACCATTTACCATTATTTTTTAAAATTTATGAGGAGGTTTAATAATGAGTGATTTAGATTTATGGGGGAAGTTAGATTTAAATAATGAAGACAATGAGGAACCATTTTCAATATTAAATAAACAAGTAAAAGTATTTGAAAAGAAAGTTAATGATGTATTGTTTATAAGACTTTTAAAAATAAATATAAGTGATAGTAAATCAAAATATTCACTTTCAACAAACTTCGAGATAGTGTCTCCTAGTCTAGATAATTATTCATATACTTTGTTTACAGTGTATTCTAGAGCGGAAAATGATTACCCAATAGGAATAGAGTGTAATTATTTAAAAGATAAAAAATCAATGGATGATATTTTGAAATTGGATTATGAATGTAATAATAAAGAAGAATTTATTGAAGCTTTAAGAAATGTGCTTCAATCAGAAGAATCAAAAAAAATAGTTAGAACATTGTATCATAAAGTTGCATATAGCAGCGTGAGTATTATATAGAAAATGATGAGGCATTAAAGATTGAAAACATAATTGAAGATAGAAAAAAACAAACAGCTGGTTGAGGTGATATAGTCACTTTGGTCAGCATTTTTAATGGCTAACGTTGGCAGAAAGAGGGGTATAAGAGAAGGTTAGCTTTATATCAAGAAATTTAATTTTGGTTCTTAGATAAGTGGTAGAATGAATCCATAAGGGTATAAGGTCATTATGTTTAAAAAGCAAATGAAAGGGACTCAAATTGATTAATAAAGAATTTCCAAATAGCATTCACAGGAGTGTAGGTTATATTAGAGAAGAAAGGAGAAAACATGGTTAAAACATATATCCCAACATTGATTTTAATGTCTTCTATGCTAGTCATTACTACATTATTACTTATTAAGCAAAGAAAATTAATCATACCATCAAAGAATAGTAAATCCTTTAGGATTGTAGTGATTCTTATGGGTGCAATAGTAGGAAGTTTAATGATTTATAAAAGGCAAAAGTCCATTGATATGTTACTTGGATTAGGCTTATTTATTGAATCGTACCTTATTTCAAAATTAAAACAAGGTATTTATGAGAATGGATTTTGGGCATATGGCAATGCTTGTATGGCATGGAGTCAATTGAAAAAAGTAGAGATTTACAATAAAACAAATGAAGTGCAAATTCTATATTACAATAATGTTGGCTCCAACGAGTTAGTTTTTAAAAAGAAAAGTCTTAGTGCAATTTTGCATATTCTAAGAGAACATTTAGATGTTGAAATAATTAAGGTTATTAATAAGATATAAAGCTAAGGAGCATTATATTAGGTAAATTAATTATAAGTTAAGACATATTATTAGATGTGGGTTTTAATATATTAAATGTATATTGATATTCTGAATGTAACATAAGTGTAATTGAGTTATTAAGATGTTTCAAAAATAACTGTATACATATTTATATTTGAAACGTCATAATAACAGGACCACTAACGGTGCATATATTCTAAGACATGGGAATGATAATATGTTTACAATTTCATCTACCCCTAAAATATGTTTTATAATGGTATGGTATAAATAAATTATTGGGTACAAATAACTAGTTAATTTAGGAGTGATATTTAATTTACTAGACCTGATGATTTTAGGAGTAAGAAAAGTAGTAAGAAAGAAAAAATGAACATTATGATATATCACTTTTACTAAAAATGACCGCGTGACAAAAAAGAAAAGGCATGTTAAAATAATATTAGTCCGAAAACAGACTAATACTATTTGAGGTGAACACATGGAGCAAAAAGCAATTGAAAAACAGTTTTTTAAATTTGTAATCCCGTCCATGCTGACTATGTTGCTGAACGGTCTTTATACCATCGTAGACGGATTATTTGTCGGTCACGCAGTTGGTGATATAGGTCTTGCGGCGATTGGTCTTGTTTGGCCAATTACTGCTTTACTGCTTGCATTGGGTATGGGAATTGGAGTAGGCGGCTCTGTCCTTATGTCCACTTACAGGGGGGCGAATGACAACCAAAGGGCTAATGAGGCAAGAGCGAATACTTTTTTTGCGTTACTTGCTGTAAGTGTAGTCGTTACTGCTTTTCTCGTAATTTTTAGTCCCACCCTTGTCAGAGCTATTGGAGCAACCGGAAAGATTTATGACGCCGCGATTTCATATATCCGTATCATTGCCATCGGTGGCAGTATGCAAATCATAGCTTCCGGTTTAATACCACTTATACGAAACAGCCACAAAACCGTGCAGGCAATGATTATTATGGGAGGTGGCTTAATTGTAAATATCGTATTGGACGCCTGCTTTACCATGGTGATCCCTATGGGACTTGCGGGAGCTGCCCTTGCAACGGTTTTGGCTCAAGCAATTACAGTTGTTTGCAGTATCATTTGCTTGTGGAAGCAAAAAGAAAACAAAATCGAGCGTTCTCAATTTAAATTGAACAAAAAGATGATTGGACGAATGATGCAAATAGGCATTTCGCCCTTTGGATTATCACTCATGCCATCGCTCATTACCATATTTAATAACTGGCAGTGCCTTGCCTATGGCGGAGATTTAGCAGTTTCAGCGTATGCGGTTATCAACTACTTAATTGCTTCAGTCCTTTTGTTATTAGAGGGAATCGGAGAAGGCATGCAACCACTAATCAGCTATTGCAATGGATCGAAAAACTACAAAGCTATGAAAAAGATACGTAACAAAGGGTTTTTAGCGGTTGTCACATTCAGTGGTTTGTTTCTCTTGTTTTCAATCCCAGCACGAACACTGCTACCACAATTTTTTGCCACATCGGAAGAAACTGCAAGAATCATTGATTCGGCACTGCCAATCATCTGCGTTGCTTTTCCGATGATGGGCATTGGAAAGCTGTTTAGTTCCTATTTTTATGCCTGCGAATAAACACTCTTCTCCACCTTGCTTGTTTACTTAGACCCTATTCTTTTCACACCATTGTGCGTTTTTACATTACCACATATTTGGGGGATTAAAGGGGTATGGATGGCACTTCCGGGGGCGCAGCTATTAACCATGATCCTATTTACTATTTTACTTATTGCCCATACAATGAAATTTAGAAGCAGGGAGGCGATTTTGTATGAGCAACGAAATTAAAGATCAGGTAAAAAGTTATTATGATTATTGGTTCGGGATCAGTGCATTCTATGAAAAATGGGCGAAGTCACACGGGCTTACATCAAATGCGCTTTTTGCGCTTTATACCATCCGTGAGTATCCAAATCAATGCACACAGCGGTTTATTTGCGAAAAGCTCCTGTTTCCCAAGCAAACAGTGAGTACCATTTTGGAAACCTTTGAGAAAAAAGGATATATCCGAAAAAAAGTCGCAGATGAGGATAAGCGAAACAAGTATATCCTGCTCACGGATGAAGGACGACAATATGCTGATGAGATTCTTTCGCACTTGTTTCATTTTGAGGAACGTGCATTACTAAAGATGGATTCTAATGAAAGAACAGCCATGATTAAAAACAGCCATGCTTTCTTAAAACAATTATTACAAGCGTTAGAAGTGGATTCAGAATAAAATGAGAAAAAAACATGTAAGATGTTACTCATTTCTTCTACCGAACAAAATCTGAATAGTTCGAAACAAATATGATCAGAATGTACCAAACCAGAAGAACGACCTACTAGTAGAATTGCTTATAAGAATTGAGAGTATTATTAACCAATATTTTTCAATTTGGTGCTTAAATGATTTGATCCAAATGTTAAAATAGCAATACTAAAACAAATGCGAGTAATTCTAATATTGATCCCGAATTGTTGAAGGGCGTTATTAACTTTCCGGGATCCATAACACTTTAGATTTCATTATTTTTTTTACCCCTTTATAAACCCAATAAACTGCTATTATACCTATAATATAGCGAATATTTATGGAGAAGACTATTATAGGGCTTAATTTCGATGATAATAATAAAAGTATTATCAAACCCATAGCACTACATCCAAATATAAAATTAGCAAGATTAGAATAATGTTTTTTTGAAAGTTCAAAAGCATTTTTACCTATATAATTTATCGATATAGAAAATATTGCAACTGCAATTAAACCGTTTAATAACATAGATAATGTGTAGTCATAAGTAACATTAAAATCAGCACTTCCTTTTGCCAACTTAGGCAAGTATAAGAAAATAAAATCTACAGTGAAAATCATACAAAATCCTTCAATTGTAAGTCCTAAATACTTTTTAATTGTTTTTAGAACATGGGTTTTAGGATTTACAGCAGATATTATATTATCAGCGAATTTTTTATAATCCTCACCCAACATGCTTTTTACAGTATTACCTTCCTCTTGCCAATCTAAAAACATTCTCAATATATCACTAATAATTTCTTCTTGTTCTTCGTCACTTAAATTACTTACCCTCAAATAACAAACTATATCTGTAAATATTCTATCATTTTCTTCTGTTAGACTCTTGCTCAGCTTGAGGTTTTCTTTGATATCACTCTCTACATTGCTCATATTTTTCCTCCTCATAATTTTTAAATATATTATATTTCACTTTGATGCTATTACACATCTATAAATGGTAAAATATACATGTTTTATGGTGATTGTGGTATAATTAAATAAATTATTTGTGCCAAATTTGTAGGAACGAATGAAGTTTGAGAAACTGGGTTTCTTATTTGAAGGACGGTTATTGATGCAAATTTATAAATTGTGTATAATTTGTTCTTAAAAATAAATGATTATGTCAACATAGCAAAACATGATAAATTAATATATTTTATATAGTTCATAGGAGTATGAGAACTTCTTGAATCATAACATATAAATAAGAGGGGATGAGTTTATGGGGTTAATTACTTTAGATAAGATTGAAAGGCTTGAAAAAAAATTAGATGATATTGAAAAACATTTAGTCAGACTAGAGGTAAAGATTGACAATGCAAGTGAAGAAAATAGTTCAATTAAAAGCATTGGAACAAACATAGTTGAAATGAAAAATCAAATATGGAAATTAAAAATATAAATACATTATAATTAAAATTAGATTGTAATTGAATCAAGGTAGAAATTTAAGCTAATGTATAAGTGAAAGCTATGGATTTAAAATAGATGGAAGGTTAAGAGAACATTATTGGATTAATGAAAGTAAGTATGACCAATGTGTTTATTCTATTTTAAAATCTGAATTGTAATATATTATGGTGAATTTATAACCTAAACAATAATATATTTAGCAATTGCATTAGATAGCTCTTCATATGTATTATATTTGTACAAGTAGTAGTGTAGACAGATATTTATTAAAGTATAATATCATGTAAAATAATGTTATTATATTCATAATAGCATTTTTAAAATGTAAAAAAAGATGAAGGAGTGATAATAGTGAGAGTAGAAGGATTAGAGAGAATATGTCCACTTTGTGGACAAGACAATAATTGTAAACATGGTCAAGGTGGATGTTGGTGTGATACAGTTAAAGTCCCTAAGTACATTCTAGATTTGATTCCTAATGATAAAAAGGGTAAAGCTTGTGTATGTAAGTCTTGTTTAGAAAAACACCAGAAATAAATGAAATTAATGATTAGAGGTTAATCTTAGAAAAGTGGTGTTTAATAAATGATATAAGTATGATTTAAAAAATATCTATAATGATAAATAGAAGGGGGATGGGAGCATTTGAGACAAATAAGGATATTTAGTAACTCCAATAGATTTTGTTTAGTGACGGAAGTAAATGATTTTATCAAGAATAATAAATTGAAAATTAATGACATCCAATATAGTTCAACTGGTGGTATGTTTTCAACTCAATATTCTGTTATGATTGTTATTGAAGAAGATGAAATATAAAGTTAAGACAGAGTTTTCTTATATATCGGTGCGAGTAATCTAATATCATTAGATGTTAGGTAAGTGTAGGATATATAATAAACTGTGCTTTCCCTTTTATATCTACCCAATGATGGTTTTTTCTTAAGAGCAGAAAGCTTCTATAATATGGCTACAAATATAGACGATATAGATGCTTGCAGTTTATATGGAGGGGGTTCACTACACTCACAATCTCATGGAGAATCTTTTTTAGCAGTTATTAGGAATAGATTTAGTGGAAATGGTTTATATATTTTAGACGAACCAGAATCAGCATTTTTAATGCCTAACGTTGTAAATTTGCATAATGTTGGATTAATGACTATTGACAAAACAAGGAAAGTACAATAATATATATACATACCAACGGTCGGTATAAAAGGAGAAATAAATGGCAAGAAATAATTATCCAGAACGAACAGTAGAAAACATAGTGTCACTTTCAGCAAAACTATTTATAGAAAAAGGTTATGATAAAACAAGTATTCAAGACATCATTAATGCATTAGGTATGTCAAAAGGTGCGATTTATCATCATTTCAAGTCTAAAGAAGAAATTTTGAATAAAGTACTAGAACAAAGGTCTAATTATGCTACTCAAATGTTTAATAATTTACTTATAAATATACGGGCAAGTAATGCCAGAGAAAAACTCGTGAATATATTAGACTGTATTTTATCAGATAATAGTATACAGTCTATGAATAATGTCCTAATTTCACAAATTAAAAACCCACAGTTTGTAGTAACAGGTATTAAGGATTGTATTATTAAGGATGCTCCTAAAATTGCTAAGATCATTTTGCAAGGGAAAGAAGATGGATCCATTACAACAGACTATCCTAGTGAATGTGCAGAAGTTTTTATGATTCTTTTAAATGTATGGATTAATCCTGTTCTTTTTGAGCGTAATCTTTCGGAAACAGTTAGTAGGTTGAAATTTTTACAGCAAATGATGAAACAACTAGGTGTTGATATAGTGAGTGATCAATTGATACAAAAAACAGTGGATATTTATTCGGATATGGACGGATGCAAATAAAAGGGGAGGGATAGATTAATGGAAGTAGGGTTTATTGTAGGAAGTATATTGGCACTTGTAATATTATGTGTAGGTATCATTGGACTGATTGTAAGTAAGCATAAACGTGAAAAAAACAAATGGGCGTGGGCAGCAATTATATTTAGTGTCTGTGCACTTGTAAGTGCAGTAATTAACTCAAGGATACTATTTTGAACCAATTATTAAATGTGATTCTATAAGGAGGATATAATGAAAGAATATAATAAAAAAATATTGGATGATACAAAAAAAATATCTAATAAAACATATCAAAAAGCAATGGATGATGCACAAAAAGCAACACATCCATCACCAAAAGTTTTAAAAAAAGGTGCTCAAATGAGCTCAATTGTAGGACTTACACTTTTGACTGCTGGAGTTGCAGGTTTATTTTCTGAAAAAGAAAAATGGGCATTGGGATCGCTTATTTCTGGAATAATTGTAATTGCTACAAATTTTATAAATACAACTATAACTAAATAGGGGGTACGGTAACTATTCGTAACAAGTACATCTTGTAACAGATGTACTTGTTACTGCATTGGGTTCGCATACAGATAGTTTGAAGTGGGGCGTAAATTAAACCTTTGTCAATAATTCTAATGATTAAGAGCATCATCTCCAATTACAAATTTTCCTAATCTCTTAAATGGATATATAATAAACTGTGCTTTTCCTTTTATATCTTTACCATCTATGTACGGATTTTCCCATCTTCGGGCATCAAATGAATTAGCTCTATTATCTCCAAAAAACAAATATTTGTTTTCAGGAATTTTAAATTTTTTATCTAAATCCTCCATATATACTACATATGGCTCTTCAATTTTGCTTCCATTAATAAAAACTTGCCCCTTATTTTTTATAATAACTTCATCTCCTGGAAGTCCTATAAGTCTCTTTATTAATGGTATTTTTAATTCCTCAGAATCAAAAACTATTAAATCACCTCTTTTTAGGTTATCTTTATTATAAACTCTTGTAACGGTAATTTTATCGCCTATCTTTATAGTCGGATACATTGATTCCGAGGGAACTGTAATATTAAAAAATAGGAATTTATATATTAGAATTGCCAAGATTATTGCTACAAGTATGGGGAATAACCACTCTTTGATAAAATATTTTAAAAATTTCAATTATTTAACCTCCTCGTGAAAATTAAAATGCGATAGTTGGACTGAAAATAGTCATAAAAATACATATTAAAATCCATACCTGAATCAACAACTTCAAAAATTTTTCTGCAACCCAAGAAAGACAAGATAAACACCAACAACTGCGTTGATTTGAATTATAAAAAAGTTTTTGATATATTCTTTGTTTCGTTCCATCTGGAGGTTCAACTTCTACATCTATGAATTTAAACATTTCTTTTAAGAGTTTATCTTCTTTTATCATATAATTCATCTCCTGATATTTTGAGAAATTCTTTTTTAAAACTATTTTTTGATCTTTGTAATATGCCATCGATAGACTTTGGAGTTTTGCATAAACAATTTGCAATTTCATTTACACTATGATCATCCATATATTTGAGAATAAGGACATACTTATAAATAGGTTTCAAATTATTTAAGGTTTCTAGAATTATTTTTCTAGTTTCCAAATTTATAATCATAAATTCAATATCTTGGTTATCCTTTACATAATCGAGTTCTTCTGTGTAAGCAAAATCTTCTTTTCTAATGTTAGTTCTATAATAATTTAATATTTTATTTTTTGCTATTCCACATAGCCAAGTTTTATGGGAACTTGTACCTTTATAGTTAATGAGTCCTTTCATTGCACTGATAAAGGTCTCCTGAACTATGTCTTCGGTGGCTTCTTTGTTTGCTGCTAATCTTAAAAATACAAAAGAATAGACAGAATTAAAATTTGTTTCATATATTTTCTTGAAATTTTCTTTATTCATATTTAAAATATTTTTTATCATCTATTTCCACCTAACCATCTGTAGTACTAAAGTATAATTACTCTTAATTTACCATATTTTCAAAGGCTTTCATATCTTTAGTAACACAACAAGAAGAAATCCCCTGAAAAAATTTAAAATATAATAAAAAATATTAAGATTTCTTCAGAATGATTTATACATTAAATAAACTCACTTTTTTCTCCTGTATAATAAATAGCAAGCTGATGTAGTGCTCTCGTACAGGCTACATATAAAAGATTCCTATCAAACTCACTGTTATAATTGTCCTTTGAAACATTGAACACAAGTACTACATCAAATTCTAGACCTTTTGATATATAAGAAGGAATAGCAAGGGTACCCTTTATACTGTCAGTACTTTCTGTATTTAACAATTTAATGTTAGTTAAATTGGATAGCTTTTTTTGAACCAATAGGGTTTCTTTCTCCGTTTTGCAAATAACTGCAATAGACTCATAACCACGACTTTCATAGTTATGAATATCTTGGATTATAGTCTCATAAAGCAACTCTTCATTGTCTTTAAATATAATTTGCGGCTCCGATGCATGTCTCTCAAAGGGAACAAACTCCTGTTTGCTATTTAATATTTTCTGAGTAAATTCATTAATCTCGATAGAAGACCTAAAACTTTTATTCATAGAAAGCTTTATGCTCTTTTTCTTGTGTAGAATTTTCTCTATATCATCATATATAGATTTATCACCACGTTTTTCGAAGGTTTGGTTAAAGTCACCGAGTACTGTAAACTTAGCTCTAGGTAGCAGAAGATTAAAGACTTCGTATTGAAGTGGATAATAATCTTGGGCTTCATCAATAACAACCTGCCGTATATCTGAAAACGCGCGACTACCGTTAAGCCTTAGTTTGATATATAAAAGGGGAGCACAGTCCTCGTAATTAATATAGCCTTTATGGAGACTTTCTATGGTTTCTGATACCATTTGGTTAATGTTTTTTGGTAATTCTAACCCTTGCGAAAGTTTTAAAAGAAGTCCGGATTTATTAAATAGTAATTTATACAAATCCGAATAATCAACCTCAGTAAATTTATGAATATGATTCATTAATACTTTAGCTTCTTTAATTGCCATTAATCTGCTAAAAGATTTTAGTTCTAATTCATGTCCTATGCCGTTTTGAACAATCCCCTGAATTTTTTCAAGTCTTGCTTTTCTTAAAGGATGAATTTTACTAAGCATCATACTTTCAATTCTTTTAAGTTTTTTTGATATTGGCATATTCATTTTACCGTTTAAGAAAAGATTATTTAGCTGCTGTTTTGTTTCAATAATTTTTCCATCATAATATAAGTCTTCAAAATGCGTTAATTTATGCTCATAATAATGTATTAGTCTATCCAAAATAGTTATAAATGTTTTCGAACCTTTAAATTTAGTGTTCTCCATTTTTATATTTAAATTTTGTTGATTATCATTAATAATCAAAGTTTCAAGTTGCTGCTTTCTACTTTCAAATATAAATCTATTATCTAAAAAATCAACTACAATATCGTCAAAAGTAGTTTCCTCTACGTTTTCCTCGCCTAGTTCTGGTAAAACTCCAGAAATATATTTACTGAAAACAGAACTAGGAGAAATTATAATAATATTATTGGAATATAGCTTTGATCCCATACCAACATAAAGCAAATATGCAATTCTATGTAGTGCTATAGATGTTTTACCGCTTCCAGCTACGCCTTGTACAATCAAAAGCTCATTTTCAGTATCTCTAATAATTACATCTTGTTCCTTTTGAATGGTTTCAACAATATTTTTCATATTTGAAGAAGAATTGTGACTTAACACTTCTTGTAGGATATCATCATTAATTGTTATGCTGCTATCAAAAAAATACTTAAGTTCAGAATTCTCAATTTTATATTGCCTCTTCATAAAAATATCACCCGAAATTATTCCGAAGGGGGCATTATATGATCCTTTACCAAGTTCGCACTGATAAAACATACTTGAAATAGGGGAGCGCCAATCGTATATTAAAATTGAACTTGTATCATTATCTATTAAATTATAAAGACCGATATAAATCTGATCTGTATCATTATAAGCATCTTCCTTAAAATCAAACCTTCCAAAATAAGGTGAGTTTAAAATCCGTGTATATTTTTTTATTCGTTCCACCGATTTTTCATAATTATAATTTTGACTATCAACTTCAGAGAGTTGTTGGAGCATTTCTGGAATCCTATCAAGATCATTTGAAGAGTGAACAGATTCTTGCCACATATCTCTTCTTGAAGCAATAAGGTCTCTTTTTCTAAAATTTATCTCATATTCGTCTTTACGTAATTCTTTTTCGAGGAAGTTAACTGTACTTTTAAGATATACAAGTTCCTCTTGTTTATTTAGCTCATAATCATTCATTTTCTCACGCTCCCATGTTTTTATAAAAATCATTGACATTCACGTTCATTATGTGATATAATAAGATGAAATATATAGTGGGTTTATTATCACATAATCATATCCACATTTAATTATAGCTAAAAATCCTGTTTAAGTAAAGCTTATGCGTGGTTTTTTTTATTTTAGTACAGTTTTTAATATTAAACCTGTAAAAGAAATTAATAATAACAATTTAATAACAGAGATATAGAGGGCAATTAGATGCCTTCTTTTTTTATTACTATACTAACCATATAAACTTTTTGTTATATGGTTTTTTAGTATTGACATATACAGTCAAGCTGTATATCATATAAATATATAGTTAGACTTTATAACGAAGGAGTTAGAGAATTAAATGAAAAAAAATAAAAATTTACCACTTACAGAAACAGTTTATTACATTCTTTTATCTCTACTTGAACCAGCACATGGATATTTAATTATGCAAAAAGCTGAAGAATTAAGCGACGGGAATGTAAGAATAGCGGCAGGGACTTTATACGGAGCCATTGAAAATTTGCTGAAATTAAAGTTTATTCAACCTGTTGAAAGTGATGACAACAGGCGTAAAGTTTATCTTATCACAGACGAAGGAAAGAAAGTATTACTTCTTGATTTTGAAAGAATGAAACATATGATTGAGATTACTCAAAATAATTTGAAATAGAGAGAGGTGTCAATATGAAAAAAATTAGATGCTATATCAGCTTAGATAAAGAAGAAAAATGGTTAAATGAAATGGCAAACCGAGGTTGGGAATTGGATATAAAACATACAAAATATGAATTTTGCAAAACTTCATCTGCCAATACTATTATAAAAGTAGATTATCGTAACTTTAAGTCAAAGGACGATTTTCATAATTATATTATCCTTTTTAAGGACTGCGGGTGGGAACATATTGCTGGTACAAAAAGATCTGGAAAACAATACTTCAAAAAAATAGATGAAAGAGCTGGTGATGATATTTTTTCTGATGTCTCTTCTAAA
Organism: Clostridium sp. CM036; assembly: GCF_055081135.1. Lineage (NCBI taxonomy): Bacteria > Bacillati > Bacillota > Clostridia > Eubacteriales > Clostridiaceae > Clostridium > Clostridium sp. CM036. Next base: position 3,167,766 of record NZ_CM143652.1, read on the forward strand.
GCGGAGAGATACAAGAAATTGTCAAATATGTGGCTATCATGGGTAGTATGTTATATTCCAATATCAATATCGTTGGTTACAACAAAAACTACTGATATTTCGGCAGTATTGAATCCGAAATTATTGTACTATACGCCTGGATTATGGCAAAGGACAGGAGCGTCCTTTTGGGGGTCATTCTTATTTGAAACACCTTTCGCAATGATGGAGGCCACTGAAAAACTATATGAAAAATCGTCATCTAATTAAAGATGGCGATTTTTTTATATAAAAGACTAAAAAACAAAAAGGAATTTTAAAAGATATGTCGAATTAGTATAGTAGAATAAAATAAAAGGGGCTAAACTATTATGCTAAAAGGACAATTGGAAATAAAAATAAATACATACCATAGCTTATATTCGTTAATTATTCCGAAAGATAACATTTTAAAGCAAATTAATGACCTTGTTGACTTTTCATTTGTTTATGACGAATTGATGATTAACTATAGTTCATCTATGGGTAGAGGTGCTATTAACCCCATAATGCTATTTAAATATTTACTTTTGAAAGTAATATATGAATTGTCTGATGAAGATGTTGTTGAAAGAACTCTTTATGACATGTCCTTTAAATATTTTCTAAATTTAGCCCCAGAAGAAACAAATTTAATAAACTCAAGTACACTAACTAAATTTAGAAAGCTTCGCCTTAAAGACATGAATTTATTGGATTTATTAATAAACAAGACTGTAGAACTTGCTATAAAAGAGGGAGTTTTAAAAAGTAAAGCAATAATAGTTGATGCTACGCATACCAAGTCACGTTATAACCAAAAGTCAGCAAGCGAGGAATTATTGAAACGTGCAAAAAACTTAAGAAAAACATTGTACGGAGTACATCCTGGTATTAAAGAAGAGTTACCTAATAAAGTTACAACTGGAGTACTTGAAGATATTCTTGAGTACTGCAAATTATTAATTGATACCATAAACGAGAAGCCAGAAACTGCAGCAAATCCAGCTGTGAAAACTAAATTAAACTACTTAATGGAAGCTATTAATGATGACTTAGAAAATCTAAAAATATCAAAAGATGAGGATGCAAAAGTGGGGCATAAAACTGAGGATAGTTCTTTTTTTGGATATAAATCACACCTTGCTATGAGTGAAGAACGTTTAATTACAGCAGCTGTTATTACAACTGGCGAAAAAAGTGATGGAAAGGAGCTCATAACCTTAATAGAAAAAAGCCGTGAGGCTGGTATAGATGTAAATGAAGTAATTGGAGATACAGCTTATTCTGAAAAGAAAAACCTAGAATATACAAAAGAAAATAAAATTGCATTAATTTCAAGACTAAATCCTGTAATTTCACAAGGAATGCGAAAAAAAGAAGATGAATTTGAGTTTAATAAAGATGCTGGTTTATTTGTATGTCCGGCAGGTCATATGGCTATTAAAAAAGCAAAACAGGGAAAGAAGAATGTTGGTAAAAATCAAGTGCTAACCTACTATTTTAATGTAGAAAAGTGTAAAAATTGTGTTCATAAAGATGGGTGTTATAAAGAAGGCGCTAAATCTAAAACTTATTCAGTTTCAATAAAGTCAAATACTCACAAAGATCAAATAGAGTTCGAAAAAAGTGAATATTTTAAAAAACGAGCTAGGGAACGTTATATGATAGAGGCTAAAAACAGTGAACTTAAGCACCAACATAGCTATGATGTAGCAATATCGTCAGGCTTAATTAGTATGCAAATTCAAGGTGCATTATCAATCTTCACTGTGAATCTAAAGAGAATAATTAAGTTGAAAAGCATGAAATAGGGCTTTTAAAACTTAATTATAAAATAAAAAGCATGAGATATCCAAAATATGAATATCTCATGCTTTTTCTATTCAAGCTTGAAAACTCTACTAAATAAAGAGTGCTTTTTTCAGCGGCCTCCAATGATGAGGGGGTATTTTTGGTTGATTTTTCCTTGTTTAATTATTCTATATACTATTTTCGCAGTAAAGGCACAAATGTATTATAAAAATACAAATCTTAAAAATCGAATATAAGAATGATTGGGGAATATGATAAGTAGGGTATAATTATCATAAGTTGTGATAGATTGTAATCTATCACGACTTATCTATTCAAGGAATTAAAATTAGTTAAGAAAATACAAAATTTAAAGCGTTTGCTTTGCTGATGTAACTGTTATCTCTAACACCCTATTTAAAAAAGAGAACTTTTCTTTCATCATATCAAAATCTGAACCTAACTCAAGGTATTTTGCAGTACCTTCAATCGCGAAGCCTGTTACTTGGTAATCTTTATAACCCAGAACGTCTTTACTAATAATGAAGTATCATATGTGAAGATTATCTTGTTATTTAGGAGGTAGAGCGTATTGCAATTTTCAATAGGAGTAGAGTATGCATTGCATTGTTTATTATATATGGTAGATATTCCATCGGGAAAGGCTGTTGGAATTAAAGATTTAGCGGCATTTCAAGGAGTTTCGGAAAGTTATTTATCAAAAGTATATACAAAATTAAGGAAATCAGGGATTGTGAAGTCAATTCCAGGTGTTAATGGGGGATATGAGTTAGCACGTATTCCAGAAAGCATAACCTTTTGGAATATAGTTGAAGCAGTAGAAGGGACGACCCCGTTATTTCAGTGTGCAGAGATTAGGCAAAATGAGATTTTTTTAGATAAAAATAATTTGCCTGATACACATACGAAATGTCCTTGCATAATAAAAGTTGTAATGTTAGAAGCAGAAGACCAGATGAGACAGTTTTTGAATAATAAGACTTTAGGGTGGCTACATGAACAAGTTAGTAATAAGATCCTTGAAGAGCATGGAAAAGCAACGATTGAATGGTTCAATAATAGTAAATCACGATAAATTTAAGATGCTTAAGATATTTGGTAATTAATGTAGACTTTAAAAAATCATTGAGACCACTTATCTTAGTTTGTTTGAATTCTGGAAAGTATAAAAGAGAATAAGTTGACTAGCTCACAGCGCCCATGTATATCTGATTTGTTGTTGGATGTAGTAAGAAAAAAGCAACATAACTCATTTAGAGTTATGTTGCTTTACATAAATACTTATTTCTGTTAGAACTTAAGACATTGACCGTGACCTACAGCCGCAAACTTTGGATTTAATTCGGATAAAGCCTGCTGAACCTTTGCTCTTTGTTCTGTGCTTGGTATCTGCTCTAATGTGATATTATCTACTTCTTTCTGCCAGTTTCCATATATTACTTCACCATTAAATTTTCCCATACCGAATATTAAATCACCGCTGAAGAATATTCCACGCTTGTTCTCCATAAGAAGAAGACCTTCCCATAGATGCATTTCTGAAGGGTAACTAATGAATTGAAGTTCATAGTCACTGCTAATCAATTTCTCACCAGGATTTTTAATTATTGCTTCATCTGTAATCCCAAATCCAATTAGCTGCCTTGCTGTGATTCTTGAACAAATTGTCTTTGCCTCAGGAAAATTCTTTAACAGTAAAGATAAGCCACCGCATTCGTCTGATTCAAAATGTGAAACAAAAACATATTTTAATTTTTTGTCGCCTAGAATTTCTTTTAATTGTGGTATTAGGGTTTCTGCTTGTTCTATGCTACCAGTATGAACTAAAATTGGTTCATCGGTTAACAAAATATATTGATGAAATGAAAGGTTAATAGGCGAAACATAACTGCTGAATTGGTATAAATCACTATAAATCATAGACATAGTATTATCTCCTTTTATGTATTTAAATTGGTATATCCTGAATAGGTTAAATCATCTCCTGCGGAGCTGAAATGTCGTTAAAAATAATTAATAGAGCAATTCTTTGGACTCTCTGATGTAAGCCATAGTCTACGCCAAGCAATAATAAAAGTCTATATTACTCCTATTGAGAAGAACCACACCATAAATAACATAGACCTTTTGTGTGGTATATTACTCAAAAATAAATACTTCTTCAATTCTTTTATTAAACACTTTTGATATTTTATAGGCAAGCATAATGGAAGTGTTATACTAAAGATCTAAACAAATCTAATTTTAAATAATTTAGATTTTTAACGTCTCCATTGTTTTGTCGATAAAATTTAATAGTGCCGTTTTTTCATCTTTTGGTAACCATTCAGTAAGTCGCGCTGCAGCAACAGGAAGTTCCCATTGTTCAATTTGTTCAATCTTAACTCCTGTTAGTTTTAGGTAATGGCTTATATATTCTAAATAAAACTTATTTCTAATAAAATTAATAATTTGTTTTTCAGGAAATGTTTTATTGGGAACAACACCAAACTTAAACATTATTGATGTCCTCGCAATATCGGTTAATGGATTCCCTTGAGTTGCAGTCATCCAATCGATGACTATTTCTCCGTCTTTTGTTATAAGTATATTATCTGGGTGGAAATCTCCATGACATAATATGTTATCATCTTTAAGTTTATCAATATATTTATACAATCTCGTTTTTATATCATCCGTTAATAACGCTGTATTTGATATATTATCCTTGAGCCTTGTTTTATAAGTAGATAGCTTAAAATTAACCTTTTGCTGAATTGATTTATGCAATTCTGCTAACCGTTGTGCTTCTTTTTTTACTTTCCAGGGGTTAGATGCTACTACTTTCATCATAGTTATTCCATTAATTCGCTCATATACGATACCACTTCTATTATCAACTTCTATAAGTTCATAAACTTTAGGTGTTGAATTCAATTGGTTATAAATGCCAATGCTAACTTCATATTCATTTTGGATCGCCGTTTTAGGTAAATCGATTCTAAAAAGTTTTAAAATTTTATCTTGTCCCCACTCGAATACTTCAGCTGTTCTTCCTTCTCCGATTAATTTTCCCTTTTCCATATATCTTCCCCCATTCGCTAAGTTGCCCTACTATACAATTACGCAACAATTTCAAGTCAATTATACCATTATGTACCATAATATATATCCGTTTTATTTGTTGGCGTGAGCTGTATAGGGGATGCCGATGTAACTCTTAATACAAAAAAAATGCCTGTAGGTTAAGAACATTTTGTTTCAATCATTAGTATTTGGATTTGCAAACTAAATAACTGATAAATTGTATTATAAGTGCACTACCCATAATTACCATGATTGCTGAATGAGAATCCATTTTAATTTTTTGTGTCTTAATTAAAATTTCAAATATAACCATAAAAACAAACAGCTTATCAAAACTCATGCTTTTAGATTTATCACTAACAAATTTTTTTCTTTCATCTTCATATCGTTCATTTGTGTTGCTTTTTGTCTTCCATAATAGATAAATAAGATAAATAAAAGATAGGCCGCCTAATAAAAATCCTGACCAGTAGCCACTCTTTTTTGTTACAAGGTCAAAAATACCCATTCCTATAAAAAGAACTGACCATACTCCAGCACCTATAATTAGTGAATCACCTTGCTTCTGATTTTTCATTATTTTATTCCTCCTCAAAAATAAATACTTCCTCAATTTTTTTATTAAACACTTTTGATAGTTTATAAGCAAGCATAATGGACGGGTTATACTTACCCTTTTCTAAAGATATTATTGTCTGCCTTGAAGTTTCTAATAACTTTGCTAAATCCTCTTGTGTTAAATTGCTTCCTTCTCTTAAACTCTTTATAAGATTTTTCATTCAAACACCTCTTTCACGTAAAGGTAACTTTACAATTTATTATACATCAACGAATTTCAAATATAAAGTTACCTTTACAAATTTTTTAAATTTAACAAATTTTTGTATTTATAAATATAGTCAAAAAAAATGAAAGTAACGTAATGGCTATTATTTGTGAATGAAAAAACATTTTGACGTACGTAAAAATGTACAGTACTATATAGATATATTTAACGACATTTCAGAAGGGAAGGCTCCCACTTCTATAAGTGGGAGTCCCTATATAGATATCAAGTAAAAAGGTGCTATAATAACGTTTTTTTACTAATAAACAATTAAAATGGAGGAAAAAACATGGAATTATTTTTATATTATATTTTGGCGATTAACTTATACGGTATTTTTGCCATGTATTCAGACAAGAGAAAGTCGCAAAAGGGGAAATGGAGAACTCCAGAGAACACCCTTTTCACTATAGCTTCTGCTTTTGGGGCTTTGGGTATTTTTATAGGAATGCGTTTATTTAGGCATAAAACTAAGCATAACAAGTTTGTAATAGGGATACCATTGATCCTTGTAGTTCAATTGTTTGTATTTTTCAAATACATTTATAAAATGATATAATTCTTATAATTTTGCCTTGAAATGTTAGCGCTTTGAGGGTATAATAAAGGGAAATTATAGGAATGAATAAGGACCTTAAGAAGGCAATATGATTATTTCAAGATTGTGGATAACTATTCTGTAAAATTAAATAAATTATTATAAAAACTGTATTTGTTAGTATAATACGGTTTAAAAAGCATATACTATAAAAAGTTATCCTCTTTTAGTGGATAACTTTGTTTAAATTGTGGATAGATTGTCAATTATCTGGAAATAGTAAGCTTGAAATTTATTTTGTTATGGATATTAAGTCTCTATCATAATGATAGAAAACATTAAAGAGCACTACTTACTTTACGGTCTGATATTCACATTTTTACAAAAATTTACATGGTTCTATAAGTTTCATAATTTTGTCTTGAAATTTTACTATTTTGAGGTTATAATAGGTGACGTGCTACTTATATAATATAAAAAGTAGGCAATAACTTATAAAGAAACTTTGAATTTAAAAAGAAATTAAATGATAAATCAAATAAAACATTATGTTATAAGAGTTTGACAAGTAAAGTTCAAATTTGTGGATAACTAGTGTATAAAATTGAATAAATTTTCACGACACTGTATTTATTATCAAAATATAGCTTATTTAGCGTGCTAATAAACAAAGTTATCCCCCTTTAGGGGATAACTTTGTCTGAATTGTGGATAAGATTTTTAATTGCTTGAAAACAATTCACAATACAAACTTTCTTTTCTATCTGATTTAAGTCTAAATTTTTCTCTAATCTGAGTTACGTTCTCCTCAGAGATATCCGCTATAACTAAACCTTCATCCATATATAAGTTGCTTATTACATTGCCTAGTGGATCTACAATCATGGAGTCACCACTGTAGGTTAATCCATTTCCTTCACCTATTCGGTTTATACCTGCTATATAACACTGATTTTCTATGGCCCTTGCTTTGAGTAAGGTAATCCAGTGATCACGTCGATCTATAGGCCAGTTAGCTGCAATGGTTATTAAGGTAGCAGTCTTAGATGCTATTTGAAATATTTCTGGAAAACGTAAATCGTAGCAGATGAAAGGGACGATAGTAAAGTTAAAAGCATTGAAGTAGTTGATTTTATTTCCACTTTGGTAAAATTCAGTTTCGCATCCAAAGGAAAAAGGATGAATTTTAGTGTAAGTCACAAGAGTCTTGTCTTGGGGCACGTCTCGATGCATTACTCGTGGCACGCCTCCATGTACTACCGGAGGCGCCACTACAGAGTATTTGTTTTTACTGTTTGTTCTTCCTTCTACATACCCAAAGCCTATGAAAATATTAAATTTAGAACTCATTTCCTTGAAAAATTCTACGGTTTCATTATTATCTTCTCCTATTAAAGAAGTGTTCACAGAAAAGCCTGTTAAAGTCATTTCAGGGAAAAAAATAATATCCACATTTTCAGTAGTTGCATGCTTTATAAATTGTATTGCGGTTTCTTTATTCTTAGTTTTATCTTCCCAAACAATATCCAATTGAGCTAGTGCTAATTTCATAGTATCGACTCCTTATTAATAATATCTTCATATAATACATATTATATCAGAGTAAGAATAAAATGCGGAAGCATTGAATTTCTCCTGCGTGTTTTGCAGTTGAACTGAAAACAGTATATAAATTGTAACGAAAAGGTGGTTACTTTATGTTAAATAATTTAAAACAACTTGTATGTAGAGTTATAGATGATGATATTACTGCATTGGCAGCTCAACTGGCTTATGATTTATTGTTGTCTTTTTTTCCTTTTTTATTGCTACTAATTAGCATGTTAAGTTATAGTAATCTAGAAAGTAAAGATGTGCTGATATATCTACATCAAATAATGCCCAAGAGTGCTTTTGATTTAATTTACACTACAGTTATAGAGGTGCTGGATTCAAGAAATGTGAATTTACTATCCATAAGTATAATAGGTATAATGTGGTCAGGATCTAGTGGTTTTAGAGCTATAATAAAGGGATTAAATAAAGCCTATGATGAGGAAGAGACAAGACCTTTTTGGAAAACCTTAGCTATATCTATATTATTTATGCTAGGGCTTGTAGTAGCTATTATTGTGGGAGTAGCCCTAGTAGTTTTTGGACAAATGATAGGTGGGGTTATTGCGACGCGTTTAAATTTATCTAGTAAGTTTATATTAGATTGGGATATTATAAGATACCTAGTATCTTTAGGTGGAATGTCAGTTACATTTGCAGCATTATATCATTATACTCCTTGTAGAAGATTAACATGGATAGAGGTAATACCTGGAGCTATTGTTAGTACTTTAGGGTGGTTAATATCTTCATTAGGTTTTGCGTATTATGTTAATAATTTTAACAACTATTCTGGTCTGTATGGTGGAATAGGAGCAGTAATAGTGCTTATGCTTTGGCTTTATATAATTTCCATAATAATACTACTAGGGGGAGAGGTTAATGCGTTGTTAGCCTTTGAGCGAGAAGGCAAACAAAAACCTAGGTGTAAAAAGTATTAACGACATTTCAGGTCCATAGGAGATAATTAGCTCCATGGGAGATAAGTAGCTCCAAAGGAGATAATTTAACTAGAGTTATTATGTGAAATTGGCTAGTATTTAATGATATAATGATATAATGGATAGCATATAAGATCTAAAAAATAGCTTTGAATTGTGAAATTTCAAGTTTCATAAAATATTAACACTTATTTAAAGGTATTATGGTATACTTAATACTGCAGTGAAACTGAAAAAAAGTGTATTAAATTGTAATTAATACATTTTTTGATAACATTAGAAAAAACAATCATATTTTATTATATATAAAATAAAGAGGTGCATTATATGAAAACTCTAGGAAAATGGAAAAAACCAATATTAATACTAAGTGATGCAGTGCTAATAAACTTAGCATATATATTAGCTATCTTTTTCAGATATAATTATAAAAATTTCAAGTTCTATTCAAGTGACTTTAAAGAAATAGCGTTAATTGTGACAGTTATCTACATAGCTTGCTTTTTTGTCTTTAAGCTTTATGAAAGCCTTTGGACTTATGCAAGTATAGATGAATTTATGATGGTTATAGGTGCGTGTCTTACTGGGAACATTGCTACTACAATTTTCATTAGAATTATTGGACATAATTATGCCTATGGGGTAAGCATAGTATCTTGCGCTTTTAGCATTATTTTTATAGTTGGACTTAGGATGTCCTTTAGAATCTTTGATAGATTCGGAAACATTGTAAATTGTAATGTTAGTAAAGGTGCTCGAAAGAGAGTAATGATAGTTGGTGCTGGAGCAGCTGCAGCTATGGTTATAAAAGAAATGAAGAGCAGTAACCAAAGTAAATATGTACCGATAGCTGTAATTGATGATGAAGATTACAAAAAAGGAAACACTATTATGGGAGTGAAGGTTCTTGGAAGTAGAGAAGGCATACCTACTATAGCAAAAGATAAGGATATAGAAACCATACTTATAGCTATTCCTACCATAAAAGATGAAGATAAAAAACAAATACTCGAAATATGCAAAAAAACAAGCTGCAAGATAGAAATTATTCCAGGAATGTATGACATAATAGACGGGAAAGTTTCCTTAAGTCAAATTAGAAAAGTAGAGATTGAGGACTTACTGGGTCGTAAAGCAGTAGATCTTGATATGGAAGGCATTGCAAGTTTCATTCGCGATAAAACCATACTAGTAACAGGCGGCGGTGGATCTATTGGTTCTGAATTATGTCGTCAAATTATAAAATTTGAACCTAAGAAATTAATTATCTTTGATATATATGAAAATAATGCTTATGATCTTCAAATGGAACTTCAATATAAATATCCGAAATTAGATTTAATAGTATTAATAGGATCTGTTAGGGATAAACAAAGACTTGAGAATGTATTTGAAAAGTATTTACCCAATATAGTTTTCCATGCAGCGGCACATAAGCATGTTCCACTAATGGAAGAAAGCCCTATGGAAGCTATAAAAAACAATGTGTTTGGAACATTTAATATGGCAGAGTGCGCGAATAAATTTAATGTAGAAAAATTCGTGATGATATCCACAGATAAAGCGGTAAACCCAACCAATGTCATGGGTGCTACTAAGAGAATGTGTGAAATGATTATACAATCTATGGACAAAATAAGTAAAACACACTTTGTGGCAGTTAGATTTGGAAATGTATTAGGAAGTAACGGGTCCGTTATACCCCTATTTAAAAACCAAATAGCTCATGGTGGTCCAGTTACACTTACTAATAAATATATAACTAGGTTCTTTATGACAATACCCGAAGCAGCACAATTGGTACTTCAATCGGGAGCATACGCAAAAGGCGGAGAAATTTTTGTGCTTGATATGGGGCAACCTGTTAAGATATATGATTTAGCGTGGGATTTAATAAGGCTTTCAGGATTTGAGCCAAACAAAGACATTAAGATAGAAATCACGGGGCTTAGGCCGGGAGAAAAGCTTTATGAAGAACTATTAATGAGTGAAGAGGGACTTATTAATACTAAACATGAAAAGATTTTTATTGGTAAACCAACGTTTAGTGATTTGGATGTTATGAAAGATAGATTGGGAGAGCTTAATGCTATTATCGAGAAAGATGATGTAACATTATTACTCTCAAAAATAGAAGAAATAGTTCCGACATATAATAGAAGTACTGCGGAAATTGAAGACACCAGTGTAGAAGAGTAATAAAAAAGTAGAGTAATTTAAAAAAAACAGGGGGCATAATATGGAGAGATTTCTGGATGTTATAATTAGTATACTTATAATAGTGTTGTTATCACCGCTATTTTTAATTATAGGGATAATCATAAAGCTTAATTCAAAAGGGCCAATATTTTTTACCCAGATGAGAATAGGCAAAAATAATGAATTATTCAAATTGTATAAGTTTAGGACAATGAAAATTGGAACTCCTAATGTAGCAACTGATAAACTTGATAATTCAAAAAGTTATATAACGTGCATTGGTAAAATCCTAAGAAAAACTAGTATTGATGAACTTCCACAATTAATTAATACACTTATTGGGGATATGACTTTTGTGGGACCAAGACCTGCTTTATATAATCAGCTTGAGCTTAAGGAAATGAGAACAAAGGCAGGAGTTCATAAACTACTTCCAGGAGTTACTGGATGGGCTCAAATTAATGGACGAGATGAGAATGATGATTCTGAAAAAACAGCACATGACGTATATTATTTAAACAATAAATCATTATCACTTAATGTGAAAATATTATTTAAAACGGTATCCAAAGTTTTAAAAGCAGAGGGTGTCCGCGATGATGGGCAAAAAAAAAGTAGAGCTTAAGACTATTAGCGATACTGGTAAGCTGAGACATATGAAGCTTTCTGCTAAGAAGGAGATGATGTTGAGATGAAAAAAATACTTATAACAGGATCTAATAGCTATATTGGTACATCCATTGAGAAATACCTAGAGAAATATTCTGATGAATATTCTACAGACACATTGGATATGAAGGACGATTCATGGAAAGAAAAAGATTTTACGCAGTATGATGTAATCTTTCACGTTGCAGGTATAGCGCACGTCTCATCAGACCCTAAAATGGAAGAGTTATATTATAAAGTCAATCGTGATCTTACCGTAGAGACTGCTAAGAAAGCAAAGAAAGCTGGCGTTAAGCAGTTTATTTTTATGAGTAGCATTATTGTTTATGGTGATAGCAGCAATGTTAACGGGGAAAGAATCATAGATAAAAACACTGCTCTAATTTCCAGTAATTTTTATGGAGACAGTAAAATTCAAGCAGAAAAAGGAATAAAACCTTTAGAGAGTGATGATTTTAAAATTGTTATTCTTAGACCACCTATGATTTATGGGAAAGGGTCTAAAGGGAATTATCCGAAATTAGCAAAACTTGCTCAGAAGCTGCCTGTTTTCCCTGACATTGACAATAAGCGAAGTATGCTTCATATAGATAATTTGTGTGAGTTTATTAGATTGATGATTGTAAATGAAGAGAGCGGACTATTCTTTCCACAAAATAGTGAGTACGTTAAGACTTCAGAGATGGTGAAGCTTATTGCAGAATCTCATGGCACGCGAATTAGGTTAACTAAAATATTCAACCCCTTATTACGTCTTATGGGTTTAAAAGTCCAAACATTTAGTAAGGTATTTGGCAGTTTGGTTTATGAGAAGAGCATGTCTGATTATAAAGAGGATTATAGAATTAGAGATTTGAAATCATCGATCATTGTAACAGAAACGGTTACCACAACAGAATCGGTTGCTACAACAGAAACGGTTGATACAATAAAATAAGTTGTGGAAAAATAGAAATACTAAAGAAGGGGGATAATGAGATGAAAAAACACATTTTAGTTATAGCGCAATATTTTTACCCTGAACAATTTCGTATAAATGATATTTGTACAGAATGGGTTAAAAGGGGATATAAAGTAACAGTTATAACTGGAATACCTAATTATCCCAAAGGTGAATATTATGAGGGGTATGGACTGTTTAAGAAGCGAAAAGAAATGTATAATGGTATTGAGATAATTAGGATACCACTAATACCCAGAGGAAAGAGCTCAGTAATGCTTGCTTTAAACTATTTGTCCTTTGTTGTATCCGGATTCTTTTGGAAGATGTTCACAAAAATAAAAGCTGATTATGTATTTATATTTGAGGTATCACCCATGACACAAGCTTTACCTGGTGTATGGTATGCTAAAAAAAGAAAGATACCATGTTACTTGTATGTTCAAGATCTTTGGCCTGAAAATGTTGAAATAATTACAGGTATAACTAACAAAAGGATAATTGGCGCTATAGGTAAGATGGTTGACCATATATATTCCGGCTGTACTCATATTTTCACCACATCAAATAGTTTTGTTAAATCAATACACAATCGTGGCGTTGCACTAGATAAGATAGAGTACTGGCCACAATATGCAGAAGATTTTTATGTGCCTCTTGAGAAAGCGTGCATTGAAGAAATTCCAAATGATGACGCATTTAATATAACTTTTGCCGGTAATATTGGTAATGCACAAGGGTTAGATATATTGCCCAAAGCTGCAACATTTATAAAAGAGAAAAATATAAATAAAAAAATCCGATTTAACATTATCGGAGATGGTCGATATAAAGAAGAATTAATGCAACTTGTACATAAGGGTGAGTTGGAAGACATGTTTAATTTTATTCCAAAACAACCTGGAACCCGGATTCCAAAGTTTATGGCAGCAAGTGACGTCGCTTTCTTGTGCTTAACAGGTAGCCCACTGTTTTCAATGACTATTCCGGCTAAACTACAGTCATACATGGCTTGTGGTATACCAATTATTGCATCAGCCGACGGTGAGACTGATAAAATAATCAAAGAATCAAATTCAGGTGTTTGTGGCCCAGCTGGAGATGCGCAGATACTTTCAGATATGATAATAGAGCTCGCTAATGAATCACCAGAACTTTTAATAAAGCTCGGAGCAAATGCAAGAAGTTACTATGATAATAATTTTAACAAGCAAGAATTGTTAAATAGGATAGATAAATATTTTGTAAAAAATTTAGTAGTGGAACAATTAAACAATAATATTTAAATAACAATTAAAAAATAACTTGTTAAACAAGTAAATAATAACTAGCTTAACAAGTAAATAATAATTTGAAATTGGAGGAGATATACCATGTTTAAAGGTAAAACATTATTAATTACAGGAGGAACAGGTTCTTTTGGGAACGCTGTAATGAAAAGATTTCTTGATACAGATATAGCAGAAATTCGTATATTCTCAAGGGACGAAAAGAAACAAGATGATATGAGAAAATTATATAAAAATGATAAAATTAAATTCTACATAGGTGATGTACGGGACATAGCCTCTGTAAAAAATGCTATGCATGGAGTAGATTATATATTCCACGCAGCTGCCTTAAAACAAGTTCCATCTTGTGAGTTTTTTCCTCTTGAAGCGGTAAAAACTAATGTAATAGGAACAGATAATGTGCTTACAGCAGCAATTGAGTATGGAGTCAAAAAAGTAATATGTCTTTCCACTGACAAAGCAGCATATCCAATAAATGCTATGGGTATTTCAAAAGCTATGATGGAAAAAGTATTTGTGGCTAAAGCTAGAACAGTATCTCCGGATAGGACACTTATTTGTGGTACTAGATATGGAAATGTTATGGCATCAAGAGGATCAGTAATTCCACTATTTATTGAACAGATAAAGAATGGAGAATGTTTAACTGTAACAGATCCTAATATGACTAGGTTCCTTATGAGCCTCGATGAGGCTGTGGAACTTGTAATATTTGCATTCAAAAATGCCAAGGCAGGCGACATAATGGTTCAAAAATCTGATTCATCAACAATACGAGATTTAGCACAAGCAGTGGGTGAATTATTCAATTCGAAAAATGAAGTTAAAATTATAGGTACTCGTCATGGAGAAAAGCTATACGAAACACTTCTTACAAAAGAAGAGTTTGTAGTTGCTCAGGACATGGGGGGATTTTTCAGAGTTCCAGCAGATAAAAGAGATCTTAACTACGATAAATATTTTGTTGAAGGCGATATAAAACTATCCACAGAGCAAGAATATAACTCTCAAAACACTGGAATTCTTAATGTAGAGCAGATAAAAGAAAAGTTACTTAAACTTGATTATATACAAGAAGAATTAAAAACCAATTCTTAAATTAGTGAAGTCCACAATATTAGGTATTAATACTTAGTATTGTGGAATTGTTTAAATAAAACAGACGAAATGTGAGGTAAATATGAAAATACTTGTTACTGGCGCAAAAGGATTTGTAGGAAAAAACATTATAGCAGAACTTAAAAATAAAGGTTATACAGATATATTTGAATATGATTTAGGAACTGAAGAATCACTTCTTGAAAAATACACTAAAGAATGTGAATTTGTTTTTCATCTTGCTGGAGTTAATCGCCCAAAAGATGAAAGTGAATTTATGGAAGGTAATTTTGGATTTACATCAGTGCTTCTTGACCTTCTTAAAAAAAATAATAATAAAGCACCGGTGCTTATAACATCTTCTGTGCAAGCAGAAAAAGAAAATCCTTATGGCATCAGCAAAAAGGCAGGCGAAGATTTATTATTTGCTTACAATAAAGAAACTGGGGCAAAGGTACTGGTTTATAGATTGCCAAATTTATTTGGTAAATGGAGTAGACCTAATTATAATACTGTAGTAGCTACCTTCTGTCATAATATTGCAAGAGGTATAGAAATACAGATATCAAATGCAGATGCTGATTTAGATTTATGTTATATAGATGATGTATTAGATGAATTTATTAGAGCATTAGAAAACATGGAAAGCAAAAAAGACGAATATTGTTATGTACCTATTGTGCATAATATTAAACTAGGGGACCTTGCGAAAAAGATAAGAAGCTTTAAGGAAAGCAGATCTGACTTAAGTGTGCCAAATATGGGTGATGAACTTACTAAAAAGCTTTATAGTACTTACTTAAGCTTTTTACCAGAAGATAAATTTTCTTATGACTTAAAAATGAATAAAGATAACAGAGGATCTTTTACGGAATTTATTAGAACAGCTGAAAATGGACAAGTTTCGGTAAATGTATCCAAACCTGGAATAACAAAAGGTGATCATTGGCACCATACTAAAAACGAAAAGTTTATGGTGGTTAGTGGTGAAGGAGTTATTAGATTTAGAAAGATAGGAACAGATAAAATAATTGAATATAAAGTTAATGCAGATAAACTAGAAGTAGTAGATATTCCTACAGGATACACTCACTCTATTGTAAATATTGGTGAGAACGATTTAGTGACAATAATGTGGGTTAATGAATGCTTTGATCCAAAAAAACCAGACACATTTCACTTGGAGGTATAGAACTTATGAAAAAACTTAAAGTAATGACAATACTAGGAACAAGACCTGAAATAATAAGACTATCAGAAGTTATAAAAGCTTGTGACAGATATTTTGATCATATTCTTGTACATACAGGTCAAAATTGGGATTATACACTTAATGATGTTTTCTTTAAAGAGCTAGAGCTTAGAGAACCAAATTACTTTTTAGGAGTTGTAGGAAGTGATCTTGGAGAAACTATGGGTAACATAATAGCTGAGAGTTATAAAATATTAGTTAAGGAAAAACCAGATGCATTAGTAATACTTGGGGATACAAACAGTTGCCTTAGTGTTATTGCTGCTAAAAGATTAAAAATCCCTGTATTCCATATGGAAGCAGGAAACAGATGTTTTGATCAAAATGTACCTGAAGAAATAAATAGAAAAATAGTTGACGTTACAAGTGATGTTAATATGGCATATACAGAGCATGCGAGAAGATATTTGTTATCAGAAGGAATGAGAAAGGAATATACTTTTGTTACTGGATCACCACTTCCAGAAGTTTTCCATAGATATATGGACAAAATTGATGAAAGTCCCGTGCTCGAAACATTAGGCCTTGAAAAAGGTAAATATATTTTGGTAAGTGCTCATCGAGAAGAAAACATAGATAATGAAGAAAACTTTAAGAGTATAACAGATGCGTTAAATGCAATAGCAGAAACTTATGATATGCCAGTTATATATTCAACACACCCAAGAAGCTGGAAAAGAATTGAAGAAAAAGGAATAGTATTTCATAAAAATATAAAACAATTAAAGCCATTCGGTTTTTATGATTACAATAAACTTCAAAAAGATTCATTCTGCGTTTTATCTGATAGTGGATCACTTGCGGAAGAAACGAACATTATGGAGTTTCCAGGGGTTTCAATAAGAACAAGTACTGAAAGACCAGAAGCAATTGACAAAGGTTCAGTAATACTTGGTGGAATAACTTCTGATAGCATAACTCAAGCTATAGAAATGATAACTATGCAAAAATCATTAGGAGAAAAAACTGTGAAAGCTCATGATTATACAGATATAAATGTTGGTATAAAGGTTGTTAATATTATTCAAGGGTATACAAGCGCCATAAACAAGTTTATATGGAGGAAGTAATAATGAGTCCAGAAAAAAAGAAGAAAATTTTAATGATAGGACCATTTCCAGACCCTATAACAGGTATGTCTGTGTCTAATCAAATGCTTTTAGCTGGCTTATTAGAAAATGGCCATGAAGTTGAATTTATAGATAGTAATGCAGAAAGAACTTTTACAAGTTTAAAGGCGCAAGGTAAATTTAGTATTAAAAAAATATTAAATAGTGTTAGGCCAATAGCTATTGGATGCTACAAGATATTATTTGAAAAATTTGATGTAGTATATATTACGCCTGCACAAAGTTATTTGGGATTTTTGAAGTATACTCCATTTATAAACGTGGCTAATTTTAAAAAAACCAAATGTTATATTGAGTTTCATGGTGGATTTGTCCGCGTTATGTATGACTCAGTAGATGTAAAAAAGCAAAAAGCATTAACATCTTATTTTAATAAAACAGATGGTGTTATAGTTCTAGGTGATTCACTAAGAGCAATGTTCGATGGAATACTTGAAAAAAATAAAGTTTTTGTTTGTGAGAATGGCGTTCAGGACGAATATATGCTGACAGAGAAAGAATTTGCGCAGAAATTACAAAAAAATCAAC
Source organism: Clostridium sp. CM036 (assembly GCF_055081135.1). Lineage (NCBI taxonomy): Bacteria > Bacillati > Bacillota > Clostridia > Eubacteriales > Clostridiaceae > Clostridium > Clostridium sp. CM036. The sequence continues at coordinate 3,185,650 of NZ_CM143652.1, forward strand.
TGAATAATAATTGTAAAATAGAAGAATTAAAAATATTATATTTAAGTAACCTAATGCAGAGCAAAGGTATTTTAGATTTACTGAAGGCTTGCATAAAACTTAAAAAAGAAAATTTCAAATTTCATTTAAATTTAGCAGGTAACATAGAAGCAGAAATAGTTAATACTGTTAATGAAATGAGTAAAGAACTTGGGGGGCACGTTACATATCATGGGGTTGTTAAAGGTGATAAAAAAGCAGCTCTACTTAAAGATAATCATGTATTCTGTCTTCCTACATATTATCCAAATGAAGGTCAACCAATTTCCATTTTAGAAGCAATGGGGAATGGGCTCGCTATTATAACCACAACTCAAGGTGGGATAATAGATATATTTAAGGATGGAGAAAATGGAGCGGAATGCAATAAAAAAGATCCAGATTCAATATGTGAAGCTATAAAGAAATGTAATGAAAACTATATTAAATATTCTAAGAAAAATTATCATGAATGTTTAGCTGAGTATAATAGAAAAGCATTTGTAGGTAGAATAGAAAATATTATCTTAAAGTAATAAAGGAGAAGAAAGTATGAGCTTTTTTTTATCATTTAACAAACGGTTTTGGGTTATAGCACTTGTCTGCCTATTAATAGTAGGAACTATAGTATTATTTCCCATGGGGCCTGTGAGCATTGCCTTATCAGAAATAATCGCAATAGGATTTTTTCTTTACTTGTTTATTTATCGTGGGGTATATAAGCGTAATTATATTTTCCCTGTATTATCAAAAAAAGTATTTAGGATATTGTTTGGATTTGGTATATATTTCGTTATACTATTTGGTGCGCGAACTATACTACATTTACCATTCAAGGATACAATATGGCCAATAAGATCATTAATACTTGGTTCATCTATATTTTTTCTAATTGATGAATACAAACCAAAAGTAAACCAGCTTTTAAGTGGAATAATAGTTCTTTATTCTGCATTAAATATAAGAGAATTAATCGATTGTTTTAGATTTTCAGATATTCGAAAATTGAAGTTTTTAGATAATATCAATATATATATGTATATATGTATCATGTTTATTTCTTTTACAGTATGGGCAATAAAAGAAAGCAAGGAAAAAAGATTACCATCATGGATTGCACCAATTGCATATACAAATATGGGGATAAGTATGGTTTTTGCATTCCTTTCCGGGGGTCGCTCAGGATGGGTAATGATGGGGGGAGTACTTACAGTATCCTTTTTATTAGTATTTGGATTTAAATGGTGTTCACTTAAAAAAGTTATATTATTTACTATGGCATGTATTGTTGTTACAATAATTGCTACATCACTAAATTTTATGAAATCCAAAAGTAATGTATATAGATCATTTTCTGTTATTGTTACTAGAATTCCAGGCCTTGCACAACCAAAACCTGAGGATGCAGAAGAGGATAGTGTAGCAACTACTGAAGCTAGTGATAAAATACGTGGCATATTCTGGGCAAAAGCATGGACTTCAATAAAGAAGAATCCTGTTTTGGGAGCTGGTACATTTGCAGTAGCTTATAAGGAAATACCCACTAAAACTCAAGTAGAAACACCAACTGCGGAGCAAACGCCTATAAAAGAGAAAACATCTACGAAAAAGATAGAACCGAAAAAAGAATTAACACCTATGCAGGAGCAAATAGCCAATGCAAACAAAGCACCACGACCTGCCCATAATTTCATACTTGAAACTTGGATGGGATGGGGACTAGTAGGGTTAATATTATACCTTGCAGGTTTATTTTCTGCTTGTTATTATGTAGTAATTAAATTAAAAAATATTCCATTGCAATTCAGGATTTGTTGCGTACTTCCGATTGTGTCAGCAGCATTTATAAGTTTGATACAATCATTTATACTTTTGAATTTCCAAGCGACATATATTATGTGGTTTTGCCTTGGAATTGCATCAGCGGCAGATCACCACTACAAAGAAAGCAAAACTGGTAACATTTAAATACAGAACCTATGGGGAATAGCTTCGCAGAAGATAAATAGCTTCGTAGGTTATAATTAAGGTGGGAGAAAAACTTTGAAAAAGAGAATATTATTAACATCTCAGACTGAAGATAATATAAAAGCTTTACTCAATTATTATGAAAAAAACATAAAAAAAAATAGATCTGACATTGTAGTGGAATATAGCAGTTTTTATAAGTATAAAAATATTAAAATCTTACACTATATTATAAGAGCAAGTCAGATGCTTAAAAATTATTCTGCTGTTGTTTCTGATTATACAACTAGCGTTTTTTCAAAAACTAAAAATGGTGTTTTTATGAGTCATGGGTATGGCACTAAAAATACTCCAGGAAATAGTGAGCTTGATATTAAAAAAACAATGGATATCTATAAGGGTATTAGAACTAAAATAAAAAATGTTGTAACACTATCTGAAAGAGATAGCACGTATTTTTTAAGATCTACAGAACTTGATAAGTGTCCTCTTCCAAATTATATGCCACTTGGATTACCAAGAAATGATATGTTGTTTGACAAAGAATACATCTCTGGATGTAGGGAAAAGTTCGACTCAAAACATAATACTTTCGGAATGAAAATTTTATTGTTTTGTCCAACTTGGAGAGGTTACGAAATAGAAAAAGATTTCCCATTTACTGAAGAGGACTGGATAAAGTTTGATGAGTTTATGGGACAGCAAAATTGGAAAATGATTTATCGTCCTCACTATTTAGAGAGGCTAATAGATGATAAAGTTTTTGATAATATGAGTAACATTTTAACAATGGATTTTGATGAAGAAATGTCCACTCAAAGTATCCTGGCAGTGTCTGACATGCTACTGACTGATTATAGTTCAATTTATGTGGATTACTTAGTACTAGATAGACCAATTTGTTTTATGCCATACGATATAGAACAGTATGAAGAAAAACGAGGACTTGCTATAGATTTTACTAGCTATATAGATACTCCTGGTCCTAAATTAAAATGCATTGATAATTTAATGAGTTACATAAAAGATACGAGCAAAAAGGATGAATATATAGCTATTAGAGAAGCAGCTCAAAAGAACTTCTATCATTACTTGGATGGAAATAGCTGCAAAAGAGTGTGGAGTTTAATATTAGATCTTGTAGATAAAAAATAGGAGGTAGATATTAATGAATATTGCTATTATACTTGCCGGTGGAAAAGGTACTAGAATGGGTATAGTTGATCAACCTAAGCAGTTTATTGATATATATGGTAAACCAATAGTTGTACATACAATTGAAGCATTTGATATACATGAACAAATAGATGCAATAGCTGTTGTTTGCCTTAAAGAATGGCATGAGGATATAAAGATATGGACTAGAAAGTTCGAACTTAATAAAGTGAAATGGATAGTGGATGGTGGAGAAACAAGACAGGAATCCGTTTTAGCAGGGCTTAAGGCAATTGAAGAAGATGTAACATCGGATGATATTGTAGTTATTCATGATGCTGCAAGGCCACTAATTTCTCATAGAATAATAGGTGATAATATTGAAGGGGCTAAAAAATACGGCGCCGTAGATACTGTTATCCCTGCCACTGACACTATAATTCAAAGCAAAGACGAGAATACTATTTCGTCTATTCCAGTGAGAAAAGAGTTATATTTAGGTCAAACTCCTCAAAGTTTTAAATATTCAACTATAATGGATGCTCATAAAAGTGCGGCAAAATCGAAACTTCAAGATTCTACTGATGACTGTAGGGTAGTATTAAATTATGGGGAAAAAGTTCATCTAGTAAACGGAGATAAACTCAATTTTAAGATTACTACAATGGAAGATTTACTTTTATTAAAGTCCATAATTAAAATGAGTAAACTGGAGAGAATATAATGTTAACGCGAGGATTTAAAATAGTTCAATCTAAGAGATTTGAAATTTATATAGAGGATTTAGAAGTGTGTACAGGACATGTAGTGGTAAAGATTGAAACAGCAGCTATATGTAAAGCTGATTTAAGGTATTACCTTGGCAGTCGTGACGAGCGAACACTTAACTTAAAATATCCAATAAATTTGATTCATGAAGCTATAGGTACTGTAGTGAAAGATCCTACAAACTCCTTTAATAAGGGAGATAAAGTTGCACTAGTCCCAAATATAATGATTCCAAAAGATAAACAAGATGAATTTGATATTGCTTTATCTAGTGATAAAAGATTAGGAGAAAACTACTGCCCTAAAGCATTATTTGCCTCAAGTAGTTACAATGGATTTTCTAAGGATTATATTGCATATCCCGCATACAATCTTGTAAAGATAGAGGATAATATTGATTCGAATATTGCTGTGTTCTCAGAACTAATTTCTGTGGCAAATACAGCAATTCGTAGAATAGTATTAAAACCGGATGATGTTATAGGCATCTGGGGTGATGGCATCCTTGGGTATATAATATGCAGCGTATTAAAGCAGATACACAATGGTCCCATTATAGTGATAGGCCATAACAAAGAAAAATTAGAAAAATTTGTTGGTGTTCAAACTTACCTATCAAATGATTCAGATATTAAGAAAAGCAAAATTAATGTTGCATTTGAATGTATAGGTGGCGTCGCGTCTGAGAGTGGAATTGATGAGATTATTAACTCAATACTTCCAGGATCTAAAATGGTATTAACAGGTGTATCAGAAAATCCCGTAAAAATTAATACCCGAAAGGTATTAGAAAAAGGATTAGCATTTTATGGAATTACAAGAAGCAATGTAGAAGATTTTAAATTTGCAGCAGAGCTACTTAAAAAACCTGACTTTAGATCGGATATTTCAAAATTAATTTTAGAGGTAGCACCTATCTATGGAATTAAAGATTATTATAGAGTATTCGAAGTAGAATCAGAAAATAGGGCACTTGGAAAATACATTATGAATTTTAAATTTTAAAGCAATATAAATTAAATGAAATTAGAGGAAATTAAATGAATATAAAAAAATCAGTAAGAGTAATATTTGTAGAATGCTTTGGGATATTGATTGGTATATTGAATGGATTACTGATACCAAAGGTTCTTGATATGCAATCCTATGGTTATCTAAAAACATTTACGTTATATATAACATATGCAGGAATGCTCCATTTTGGATTCTCAGATGGAATGTATTTAATATTGGGTGGTAAAGATATAACAGATATAAAAAAAGAAAAAATAAAAGGCTATTTCTATGTTATGCTAAAGATTGTAATAGCTGCAGTAGCTATTTTATTTATAGTTTCAATATTTTTTATGAAAGATATAGCGTTTAGGTACTTTGTATTTTATATATTACCGTTTCAGATTGTGTTATTTGTTTCTCTATTATATAGAGCAACAGGTGAATTCAACAAATATGTAGTAATAAGAATAGCGCAAAATATAGTAAATTTATCATCTATTCTTGCAGTTATATTAATTATAAAATCGCCAATTTTATATATGCAGATTCAAGTTGTTGGAAATATAGTTTTAGCAATTGTTAGTGGAGCGTTAATTATTTTCTCAACAAAAAAATCAGAAAAGATAAAGCGCTCAGAAATAAAATCCATAACAAGTATGGGTTTTACTATAATGATAGCAAACGCTATAAGTCTTCTATTTGTTACTTTGGATAGATGGTTTGTTAAAATAAAATTCACAGATAACGATTTCGCATTTTATTCTTTTGCGGTATCGATGCTAAGCTTATTTATAGTTTTAATAAATTCAATAACAGTTTTGTTTTATCCTTATCTAGCAAGAAGTAAGGATGACGCAAAAGTCGTCTCAAATGTTAAAAAATACATTATATTAATATGTAGTTTTGCACCTGCTGGTTATTTTGTGCTGGAGTTTATAGTAAAGAGCTTCCTAAAAGAATATATACCATCCTTAGAAGTGCTAGGAATATTAATAATAGGGATACCGTTCATTTCTTTAACAAATGTTTTATATGCAAATCTTTATAAAGTAGGAAAAAGGGGCAAGGAGTATTTAATTGTAGCCTCTAAAATGGTAGCATTAGCATTTATATTAAATGCATTTGCGACATACGTATTAAAGAATCCCGTAATGATTGCATATGCTACACTTGTTACTTTAGTTGTATGGTATGTATATTCTTCATTTGACTTTAAGGGACTTGAAATACACAAAAATGAGATAATACATTTTATAGTATATTTGTGTTGTTATCAAATTGTTAGGATAATTCCTATTCCATCATTAATCAAAGCGTTTATGTTTATTATCAGTATGATGATTACAGAATACATTTTATTTAATGCTGATATTAAAGACATATTCTTAATGATAAAGAGTAGAAAAAAAGATAGAGTATAAAAATTATAATAAAACAACCGAAATGTATAACAATACATTTCGGTAGTTTTTGTTTGTTTAAAAATTACTTGGATATAATTTAAATATAAGTATTAATGAGGAGAGTGCGACAATGAATGGTAAAAAAATAGATATATCAAAAAATATCTCGATTTTGATACCGGCTTTTAATCCGGATACTAAACTAATAACTTTAGTAGACAATCTTACAAAGGCAGGTTTTACAAATATTAGCATAGTGGATGATGGAAGTAGTGAGGAGTATAAACCAATTTTCAATGAATTGGGGCTTAAAAAACAATGTAACATATTGGTTCATGCAAAAAATATGGGCAAAGGTAGAGCACTTAAAACAGGTTTTAATTATTTTCTTAACAATTGCAAAGATTGCGTTGGAATTGTTACGGCGGACGCTGATGGCCAGCATGGTATTGAAGATATTATAAAAGTTTCACAGAGGCTAATAGATAATCCAGAAAAATTAATATTAGGGTCTAGAAACTTTTCAAAATCAAATATTCCTTTCAGAAGCAGGTTTGGAAATATAATGACTAGAAGGATGTTTGGACTCATAGCTGGAATAAAAGTAAGGGATACCCAAACAGGGTTAAGAGCTATTTCATCGGATTTTGCGTTGGATTTAATGAGTGTTAATGGAGAAAGGTTTGAGTATGAAACCAACATGCTACTTGAATGCAAGAGCAAAAATATTGCTATTGATGAAGTATGTATTGATACTATTTACATAGAAGAAAATAAATCATCCCATTTTAATCCAATAAAAGATTCAATAAAAATTTATGGAGTTTTCTTTAAATTTATGTCATCATCATTTTTATCTTTTGTTTTGGACATTGGCTTATTTACGATGTTTACAAAACTATTTTATAATCTAACACCGGAATATTTCATTTTGTTATCAACTATTGTTTCCAGAATTATATCTTCCTTATTTAACTATAATGTAAATAAAAATGCAGTATTTAAACATAAAACTTATGATAAATTAGTCTTAGTTAGATATTATGTGTTATGTTTAACACTTATGTTAGTGTCAGGACTAAGTGTATCGGCTACTTGGTTTGTTTTCAAACGTTCTGAGGTTGTTATAAAAGTTATAATAGATGGTATCTTGTCACTTATAAGTTACAAAATTCAAAAAGAGTGGGTTTTTAAGAAAATGAACATTTCAGAGGAGTTGTAATATGTATCTAATACTCATCTTTGCGTTATTATGCTCTGGAGCTGCTATGATTTCCTTGAAATTTAATAAAAAAATTGAAGAAACTCTCTCAATGTGGATTTTTATAATAATTATTATTTTATATTTATTTGCAATGCTAGGCTTACTAGAAATCGGTGTATACACCGTAGTTGCAATTGGATTAATTAGTATCGTTTTTTGTTGTTATAATATTTATAGAAATAGGCAAAATTTCATAGAAAATGTTTTAACACCGGGATTTGTAATATTCACGATATTCTTCGTAATTGCATGGTGGGCACAAAGAGGAAGAATGCTAACATCTTGGGATGAATTTTCACATTGGGGAACTGTAGTTAAAAACATGTATATCTTTGATGCTCTTGGTAATCATCCAGAGGCAACTACCACATTTAGGGGGTATCCTCCTGCAACCGCATTATTTGAATACTTCTGGGTAAAACTATCTGGAGAGTTTACAGAGGGTAATTTATATAGGGCTATGAACATATTATATTTTTCATTAATGATGCCTATATTTATTAATGTAAAACACAAAAACTTTAGCAAGATAGTTATTCGATTTGTTTTCATATTAATACTCCCTTTAGCATTCTTCCAGGATTTTTATACTAATATAATGGTGGATGCAATCCTCGGAGTTATGTTTGCAAATGTACTCATAACCCATTATGGGAATAAACTAAGTACTTTTAAAATTCTTAATATAAGTTTAACCTTATTTATATTAACCCTCACAAAAGCTCCGGGATTTGGACTTGCGATTATAGCTATTTTAGTAATTGCTGTAGATCTCTTTTTTGCAAAAAGAGAGGAGTTAAAGGTATACATTAATCAGGGCACGAAGATTAATACTTTAAAAAGAATAGTTCTAATTTTATGTCCTGTATTTGCTGCCATAATATCAAAAAAATCATGGGCTATGTATCTTAAAATCACAAAAACGAATGTAGCGTGGAATACAAGCGAAGTTGGTCTACAAAATCTTAAAGATTTATTTACTGGAAATGCATTGCATTACCAATTTGTAACAATAAATAATTTTTTCAAAGCAATTACAGAGGTTTTTTTAACAAACTATATACTTAAATTATCATTAATGGGTTGGGTAGTAATACTTATAGCAATTTCTACTATACTAATAACCTTTGTTTCTAATGAAGAGGAAAAAGGTCGGTATTCATTAGGAGTTATAACAGTATTCATGGGAGGTATTATATACACTGCCTCATTACTAATTTTATATGTGTTTACATATTCAGAGTATGAAGCTACTAATTTAGCATCCTATTCAAGGTATACAAGTACCTATCTTTTAGGTGTCTTGATTTTTCTAGTTGTAATCATATGTTTAAAAGAAAAAGAATACGATACTAAATTTAAGCAATCATGTACTATTTTCATGTTATTGTTTTTATTGTTAATTACAAATGTAACTCCAGTTATAAGTAATACTATATTGGCCCCTTACAATATAAAAAATACAATAGAAGAACGTAGACCTTATGCGCCTATAACAAAGATAAAAGGGGTATTAAACCCTAAAACTGATAAAGTGTATTTTATTTCTGTTGCAACTAATGGTTTTGATTATTGGGTTAGCAGATATAATATAACACCTATAAAAACTAATTTGGGCGTAGGCAGTTGGAGTCTTGGTAAACCATATTATAAGGGTGATATTTGGACTAAAGACATAAGTGCAAAAGAATGGGCAGAAAAACTGAAAAATGAGTATACCTATGTGTATATATTTAAAACTAATAATGGGTTTAACAAAACCTATGGAAAAATTTTTGAAGGTGGGAGTAAATCCATTAAAAAGGATACTTTATATTATGTGAAAAAGAATAATGACAGTATTGTTCTTAAAAAAGTAAAGTAGATTAGAGCAAATATTTTATGCACAAAGAAAGTATATATTACATATGATGCATTGAAGCGAGCTTTAGAACTTCTTATTTTATTTTTAATTAAGATGCGTTAAGGAAAACATATGTTTGAGCGACAGCGAGTTTATGTTTTTTCAGCAGATTAATTAGAAATAAAATTAGTAGTCCTTAGCGAAGTGAATGCATTAATAGTAATGTATACTTTTTATTTTTTAGTAATTTACTGGGAGGGAATATGAATGGATCAAGAAATGGATATTAGTCTTAAAGAAATTTTTATAATACTAAAAGAAAGGTTATGGTTAATAGTTTCTATAACTGTAGCGGCCATTATAATAGCAGGTATAATGAGCTTTTATGTTATTAAACCAACTTATGAGGCAAAAACAAGTGTAATAATAGGAAAGCCACAAAGTACTGCTAGCGGGTCTACACAATACAATGATGTAAAGATGTATCAAGATTTAGTTGAAACCTATAGTAAAATTGCTCAATCTGAATTAGTAGCACAGGGAGCTTTGGACGAACTAAAGGGTAATTTAACTCTAAACCAGATCAAAGATAGCATAACTGTTACTCCCCAAACTGGAACTCAAATTCTAACAATTAGTGCTAAGAGTAAAAGCCCTCAAGAGGCCCTTAAAGTTATAAATGCGATTTCAACTTCTTTTATAGAATCCTCAAAAAAGGTTTATCCTATAGGTGGAGAGATACAGGTAATGGATAAGGCAAATACGCCAACCAATCCTATTAGCCCTAATAAAGCAAGAAACATGGCGATCGGATTTTTAATAGGATTAATAATTTCCGTGGGACTTGTGTTCATACTCGAATACTCTGATAACACTATAAAGACCGAAAGTGATGTGGAAATATATATAGGATTACCGATTTTAGGAGTAATACCTAAAATGACAGCATATATAAAATAGGAAGGTATTAACAGCACCATAGGTGATGATATTACAGCACCACAGGTGATGATTAACGCGTTTACTCATAAAAAAAATTAGTAAAGGTAGTGAAATATATGAAAGGATTAGGCTTAATAACATTTAAAAAACCTAATATACCAATCGCAGAGGCGTATAGAACTCTTAGGACTAATATCCAATTCTCTTCTTTTGATAAAAAGATTAAAACCTTGCTGGTAACTAGTTCAGGACCAGGAGAGGGGAAAACTACTACTGCTTCAAATCTAGCAATAGTTATGGCCCAAGGTGGAAGTAAGACCTTATTAATAGATTGTGATCAAAGAAAGCCAAATGTACATATGGTTTTCGGGTGTTCTAACGCAGAGGGCTTGTCTAATATTTTGGTAGATGAAAATAAAGTAGACATAAATAAATGTATTCAGAAAACTGAAATAACAAACCTTTATATTTTAGCTTCAGGCACAAAGCTTCCAAACCCAGCGGAATTTTTAGGATCTGCAAAAATGAAAAATTTAATTGAGGAATTAAAGGAAATATATGACTTTATAATATTGGATACTCCTCCAATAATATTAGTTACGGATGCACAGATTCTAGCTCAGTATACGGATGGCTGTCTGTTAGTTATTTCTTCAGGGGAAGCGGAACGAGATTCAGTTATTAAATCTAAAGGACTCCTTGAGAAGGTTAATGCAAAAATATTAGGAGTAGTAATTAATAAATTAGATCTAAAAAAGAGTGGCTATTAACACTTTCAATATTAATATAGCGATAATAGCAAAGGAAAGAGCAGTAGAAAGAAATCAAAAAAATAAATACCACAAAATAGATAGAATTTGCGAACTGCAGCAAATTCTATCTATTTATTTTTTTGTGATGCATTGCGGATCAAATGTAAGTTTTTGGAACACAATTAAAGAAAATTACATACAATATGAAATATACTGTATAAAAAAAGTTATATATTGGTGCTTCAATCTGAAGCATATGTGAGTAAAATAGAGTATAAATCTTTAAAATAAGAGGGGGATAAATATGAAAATACCATTTTCGCCACCAGACATTTCAGAAATTGAAATCAATGAAGTTATAGATACATTGAAATCAGGGTGGATAACAACAGGGCCAAAAACAAAATTGTTTGAAAAAAAAATGGCAGAGTATATGAACACCTCAAAAGTGGTATGCCTAAATTCAGATACAGCAAGCATGGAAATGACACTTAGAGTTTTAGGGGTAGGAAAAGGAGATGAGGTCATTACGTCTGCTTATACATATACCGCCTCAGCAAGCGTTATTGATCATGTAGGATCTAAAATTATCCTTGTGGATACTGCAAAGAACTCTTTTCAAATGGATTATGAGCAATTAGAGAAAGCAATAACAGAAAAAACAAAGGTCATCATTCCAGTAGATATTGGAGGAGTGATGTGTGATTATGATAAGATATTTGAAATAGTTAATAGAAAAAAGGAACTTTATAGGCCGGCGAATGACATTCAGAAGGCATTTGGTAGAGTGGTAGTATTAGCTGATTCAGCCCATGCATTTGGTGCTTCATATAAAGGGAAACGAAGTGGAGAAGTAGCAGATTTTACATGTTTCTCATTTCATGCAGTAAAAAATTTAACCACAGGCGAGGGTGGTGCAGTTACATGGCGTGATATTCATGAGATTGATAATGAAGAAATTTATAGACAATATATGCTCCTTTCTCTTCATGGTCAGTCGAAGGATGCACTGGCAAAAACAAAGGTCGGCTCATGGGAATATGACATTATTTATCCTGCTTACAAGTGCAATATGACTGATATAATCGCAGCTTTGGGATTAGCACAGCTTGGGAGATACAACGGTATTTTGGAAAGAAGAAAACAGATTATTGAAATGTATGATAAAGCATTAAATGAATGTAATGTTGAAACTATGAAGCATTATGGAGAAGGGTTTTCATCAAGTGGTCATTTATACTTGGTAAGGTTCATTGGTAAAGATGAAGTGTATAGAAATAGAATAATAGAAAAAATGGCACAAAAGGATATTGCAACAAATGTACACTATAAACCATTGCCGATGCATACAGCATATAAGAGGTTGGGATTCGATATAATAGATTATCCGAATGCTTTTGACATGTATAAAAATGAGATTACATTGCCATTATATCAGCGATTAACGAACGAACAGGTCGAGTATGTGGTGGAGAGCTTAAAAGAAATCATGGCGGGTGAGGTAGCAGCTAGTTTATCATAGTTTGACATCAATTATAAGACGATCTTTAATATTGTATGTGAGGGGAAAAGGAATGTATGAAAGGATTTTTAAGAGAATAATTGATTTCTTATTAGCATTAATAATATTACCTGCATTTTTAATATTTTATATAGTAATAGGTTTATTTATTAAATTAGAAGACGTAGGACCAATAATATATACTCAGAAAAGGTTAGGGAAGAATGGTAAAATATTTAATATTAAAAAGTTTAGATCTATGAAAATAAATGCGCCGGATATAAGGAATAATGACGGTTCAACATTTAATTCACTTGATGATCCTAGACTTACGAAGATTGGTAAGGTCATAAGGAAGCTAAGCATAGATGAGATTCCGCAAATAATTAATATTTTAATGGGGGATATGAGCTTTATTGGACCAAGACCAGATTTGGAAGATCATTTTAGTTTATACACAAAGGATGAAAAGAATAAATTAAATGTTTTACCAGGTGTTACCGGATATAACCAAGTTTATCATAGAAATTCTATTGAGTGGAAAGAAAGAATACAGAATGATTTGTATTATGTAAATAATGTATCATTTGTACTTGATTTAAAAATATTTATTAAAACAATAGTTGTTATATTATTAAAGCGGGGGATATATAATCGCGAACAGGTCAGAAAAGAAGAGATGAAAATGAACAAACTTCATTATAAATTTTTAGAATGGGATACTAATTACTTTGGGGTTAATAGTGGAAGAGTAACTTTAGATGAAACAATAGGAAGCAAAGAGTGGAACATAATAAGCAAAGTATTAAAAAAAAATGAGTTTAATGTCATAGATAATGTAAATAATGATTCGATTAACAATTTATATATATCCAAATTATCAGGAGCATTTGTAACCGATATAAATTTCCAGTTCACTAAAGAAATAAATGTAGCTATAAAACATGCTAATAAATTCGATATAGCTATTCAAAATAAGTTGCCGGTTAACAACGAAATACTAGAAATAAGTAAAAATTCCTATAAGCATTCTAGATTTTTCAATGATCCATATTTAAATAAAGCCAAAGCTAAAAATGTTTATGGGCAGTGGGTTCAATCATCTTTCTTAAATGAAAATAAATATTTTATAAATTGTTATATAGATTCAAAAGTAGCTGGATATATATTATTTTCATTAGAGCATAAAACTAATACCGCAATAATAGAATTAATTTCAGTTAAAGAAGGCATGCAAAATGGATTTATAGGTAAAGAGATGATGATATATTTAGAAAAATATATATATGATAACCATAAGGATATTAAAGATATAAGAGTTGGTACACAAAGTAACAATATAAATGCTATTAATTTTTATGTGAGAAATGGTTTTAGAGTTAAGGAGATTAGATCGGTTTATCATTATTGGCCTAATAAGGATATGGAATTTGAATTCATGGACGAAGCAGTGGCTTCTTTGAATAGATAAATTGAAAAGCAGATGATTCATAATAAAAAGGACATAACTCTAAATGCATAAGCTTGTTGTGACTAGCTAAAAGGGGGAAGCGATGAAAAAGATATTGTTTATATGTACGGAAGGATTTGACACACCAGGTCCATCTAACCATTTAGTTAGTTCATTAATAGAAGACTTACTCGATAGTGGATTTAGTATTCATTTAATACAGAGTAGAAGAAAAAAAATCAATAGTGAAATACCCGATACATTGAAAAATAAACGTAATCTTGAGATGACTGTTATTAACAGGAAGATAATTAATAAAAATTCTTTTATTCATAGGTATTTTGAGGAGGCTTTATATGCTTTCAAATGTTTTAAAATATGGATAAAGATGAAAGATATTGATGAAGTCTTTGTTCAGTCTTGCCCCACAGTAGTGTTTTCAATTGTTCTTTTGAAATTATTTATGAGAAAACCTATATTATATAGTGTGCAAGACATGTTTCCAGGTAGTGCTGTTAGTAGTGGTGTTATAAACAATAGATTTATTAAATGGGTATTTTATAAAATTCAAAAAGTAGCATACAAAAATAGTGATATATTAACAGTTATTTCTGAAGACATGAAAATGAAAGTGGTGGAGCAGGGGGTTCCACCTAAGAAAATTTTTTCAATAGTAAACTGGTTTGATGATCGAACAGTACATGAAGTTCTATGGGAAGATAATCGTTTTGTTAAGAAATATAATCTTCAAAAGAATAAGTTTTATGTACAATATGCAGGAACAATGGGATATGTATTTGATTACAAAATGGTTTTAAATGTTGCGGATTTACTGAAAGGTTACAAAGATATAGAGTTTCAGATGATAGGCCAAGGTAGTAAGAAGGCTGCTTTTATAGGAGAAAAAGAAAAACGTGGGTTAGATAATATAGTTTTTTATCCACTCGAACCACAGGATATGGTTTCAGATGTCTATAGCACCTGTTCGATTTGCTTAATTCCTTTGAAGAAAGGAATCATTGGAAACTCTGTGCCAAGTAAGGCTGGATTGCTTATGGCATGTAGCAGGACTATTGTGAATTCGGTGGATGATGACTCTGATTATTATAAGATGTTCAATGAAAATGAAATGGGGATATCAGCTCCAAACGATGATCCTAAAGCAGTGGCAGATGCAATTTTTGATTTATATAAAAATAAAGAAAAGCGTGAAAGTTTGGCTAAAATTGGGCATGAATTTGGGAAGAAGTATTATGGGAGAAATACGAATACCCTTAAATTTATTGAGTTATTTTCAGGAAGGATTACTGAAAAATTTTAAATACTGATATTAGAGAAATTAGGTGAAGACTTAAATCTTACAATTAATATATATATAAATATTATATGGAGGAACATATACATGAAAAAGATATGCATTTTGAGTACAGTAAATTTAAAACATATGACATTAGTTAGTTTGTATACTGAATTTTTAGATAAAAACAATATACCATATGATTTAATCTATATTGATAAATATAATGCTGAAGAAAATAATAATGCAACAAATGTATACAAATATGATTTAAATATAGAGCGTAAATGGTCCTTTTTTAGAAAATTAATTAGTTATTGGGGTTTTAAGAAATTTGCAAAAGAGATATTATTGGAAAACAAATATGACTTTATTATATCCTGGAATATATTTACGGCATTTATGTTTTCAAATATTTTAAAAAAGCATTTTAATAAAAAGTATTGTTTAAATATTAGAGATATCTACTTTCAAGATAATCCAATAGTAAAGTTTAAACTAAAAAGTGCAGTATATTCATCAGCGTTTTCTACTTTGTCATCCGAAGGATTTAAAAGATATTTACCTGAGTTCGACTATGTAATAATACATAGCATGAATATGAAAGTCTTGGCTGATTCTGCTCCTCATACAAAATTAAAAGACGCTGAAGGTCCGATTAATATTACTTATATTGGATATATGAGTTTATATGATAATTGCTATAGATTGATTGATTACCTGGGCAATGATAGTAGATTTAAACTTAATTTTTATGGAGAAGGTTCTGAACTTATTGTAAATTACGCTAAAGAAAAAAAAATAAATAATGTATTTTGTTCTGGAAGATTTGAACCTTATGAGACAGCTGGATTAATTCAGAATGCAGATATTATTTACAATTTATATGGAGTAGGAGAGGTTAATTTGGATACTGCATTATCCATTAAATTGTATTATGCAACTTATCTTAATGTTCCTATTTTAGTATTCAAAAACACATATATGGAAAAAATATCATGTAAATATGGTTTTGGGTATGCTATAGAAAAAGATGGCTTTAATAATTTAGGTGATAATTTGTATAATTGGTATCGTAAGCTAAATCAAGACGAAATTCATGACAACTGTGAAGAGTTCAAAAAAGTTATATTAAAAGGTCATAAAAAGCTAGATTTATTAATGAATAAGCTTTTCATAGAGGAAGATTAAAATGAGGAAATTTCTAATAAATTTTACAATTATTATAAGCTCTATAAGTGGAGTTCTTATTTGTATATTACCCAAAAACTCAGTTGCTGATGGATATCAATTATTGTGGATACATCCACTAACGTTCCTAATTGTATTTATTTTGATTTTTTCAAATTTAATTAGATATAAAAAATTTAAAATAACAGTTTATTTTACGATATTGTTATCATGGATAAGATGTGTATTAATACCAATTGTGAGTTCTTTATCGGGTGTATATAATGGTATTTCATATATGAAAACTTTTACTGGGTCCATTGAATTAGCTATATGGCTCGTGCCGTATGAGCTAATTATTACTAGCTTTTTCTTATGGATTATGGTGTTATCTAATAAAGTTCCATTAAGACCAAATGATGAACTTAAATTAAAGGGAAATAAATATATTTATCTAATATTCATATTCATAGCTTTAAGTTTGTATTTATTAATTGGTCGAAACTTGAATATAATCAAATTGTTCTTCATTTCGACTGAAAAAACGGAAGCATTTGTTGATATTACAAGCACCCCCATTCTTTTATTAAGATATATTATAAAAAGCGGTGTGATATTCTTTTTTGTTTGGAGTGTAAGTTACTGTAAAAATAGATATGAATCAAAAGGAAAAAAACGGTATGTCTATTATGCAATAATTGTTGGAATTATTAATGTGGGGATTATTATCGGAGGTAGAAGATCTGAACAATTATATACTTGTTTAGTAGTAATATTTATTTTGACTAGAGCTTTTAAAAAATATAGAAAGAGAATAATTACTTATATAGTAATAACTGCAATATCAGTTGCTTTTGTTATGACTATATATAAACAATTTTCTGTAGCTTATTATGGTTCATATACAGCTGCACTGAATGCAAATAATGTAAATTTAGAATTTATCTCTAAAAACTTGCAAGCTTATTTCTTTGGAACACAAAATCTAGCAGTCACAATTGAATTAAAAAAGGTAACGGATTTAAATATAATGAATATGTTTTATGATTTTGGGCGTTCAATATTTGGTGTTAGTTTTTTATTGAAAAACAAAATGATGATGACAACAGAGTACTTTAACACATTTATTTATGGAGTAAGTAAAGCGAACGGTCATGTTATCTCTGGCTTAGGTTATGGCTATATTTATTTTGGAGCGTTATTTTCACCAATAATTGCATGCTTAAATATATTTATTTCAATTAAATTAGAAAAATATTTTAATAAAACAAATTCATATGAAATGACTTATATCGTTGGATATATTTTAATTAGATTTGTTACTAATATTTATGCTAACACACCGCCTCTAATTAGCCTCTCTACCATTATGCTTTTTACTGCAGGTTTAATATACTTTGTAGCAAAGTTATTTAAGAATAATTCTAATCGAATAACGTTAACAATTAGAGACGAATGCTCAAAGTGCATAAAGACTATTGGGGGACTTAATAAATGAATATATTATTAATTTCATATGGAATAAAAGAGTATGATGGTCGACTCACAGAAATATATAATGTGGCAAAAAAAATAGGTGACGTTACATTAGTATGCTGTGGTAGTAGTAAGTGTAGTAATGTTAAAGAAAACATAGTGAATATAAATAAATCAAAATATTTGAGTTTGCGCTTGTATATTTCTTTTCTATTCACTTGTTTGAAATCTGCAAAGGAAATTGAAAATATTGATATTTTATTTTCCGATAACCTTTTTGCATCTATACCTGCTTTAATAATTAGAAAACTGTTTAAACCAAAATTTATAGTGCAAGATGTTAGAGAACTCTATTTTTATAAAGATATAAAAAACATATCTGGCAGACTATTTTGTAAATTTGAGACTGTTCTAATGAAGAAATCTGATGTGGTATTATGTGCTAATGATTATCGGTCGAAAATTATGTTTGAACAATATAAATTAAAAACATTTCCACTAGTCTTTGAAAATATTAGATTTCTAACAGGACAGTATGATAAAAAAGCATTAGATGAAAAATATAGTAATTGCTTTAAATATAAAGTAAATATCGTAAGTACTGGAGGAACATCAGTTTTGAGAACTACAGATAAACTTGTTTCTGCTATGACAAAACTTCCAAACGATTATGGATTATATATTATTGGAGATGGAACTGATGAAGATAAGCGAATTATACAATACATTATTGATACAAATAATCTGACTAATGTAATGTTAATCAGTAAAGTCCCTTTACCAGAACTAAGATATATTGTTCAAAGATGCGATATTGGTATAGTCAGCTATCATAAAAACGACTTGAATAACAAGTATTGTGCTTCAGGAAAAGTATATGAATATCTAGCTGAAGGGCTGCCAATTGTAACGACTGAAAACTTACCGCTAAAGGATTTTTGTGCAAAGTACGGTATAGGAGAGTCTGATGATTGTTTTTATAAAGGGATTGTTAAAGTAAGCAATAATATGGGTGATTATAAAGAACGGGTTGAATCTTATGTTTCAAGTATCTCTGTTGACAAGCATAACTCAAAAATAGCCTGTGAAATACTGAAAATTATTAATAGTGAGGTTATTACTTAAAATGAAAAAGCTTTGGAATAGATTTAAAGCGAATAAATTTTTACTATCTTTTTCTATGTTGGCAAGTGGATCTTTAATAGCGCAAGTTATTTCTATAATTGTATCTCCAATTACAACTAGGCTGTTTACACCGCAACAGTTGGGAGCCTATACAGTGGTAGCAACTGCTGTATCATTGTTTGGGCCTGTTATCTGTTTGAAATATGATATGGCCATTGTTGTAGCAAAAACTGAAAAAGATACTTATTCTGTTATGAAACTATGTCTATTTCTTTTTATACCATTAAGCGTAATTATTGGAATTGTTTATGGAGTGGTTTTTATGGGAAGTGACTATTCTGGTTTTTCATTGTGGATGTGTATTTGCGCAATAACTGTTTTACTAGCAGCATATGGATTAAATAATATTCTACTTGCGCACAACAACAAGAATTCATTATATAAATTGATTTCATCAGTTACGGTGATTAAATCAGGAGTTAACAATACTTTGCTGGTTATAAGTGGTTTGTTTAATGTTGGAATACCGGGTTTAATCTGTTCTCAAATAGTAAGTTCATTTGTCGGTTTAGGCCGTCAGTCAAAAGATATTCGAAAGAAAATGGGAGAATTTAAAAAAATTGATTTTGAAACAATTAAAAAATCTTTTTTAAAACATAGAAAACAACCTATCTACAATGCATCTTCTGCATTAATAACTACTTCAATATATTCTAGCATTAATCTTTTTATTAAAAGTGTTTATTCTACAGAACAGTTAGGATTATATTCATTATCATATCGTGTTTTGGGTATCCCCTTTTCTGTAATTAGTGCTAATATCGCAAGGGTATTTTTCGATAGCGCAGTTAAAGAAATAATGGAATGTGGAAATTATAAAAGAACATTCAGAAAAACAATAATAGTGTTATCAATCATTATTATTCCTATGATTATGCTGATGGCTATATTAGCGCCTTGGATATTTTCTTTGTTTTTTGGAGCGGAGTGGGAAACAGCCGGGAAGTATGTGAGATTACTTGCACCAATGTTTTGTTTAAGGCTTATTGCAGAATCACTCACAACAAGTTTTATTGTATCAAATAAGCAACATATTGAGTTAATTTTACAAAGTATATTGCTTGTAGGAGAATTTGCTGTATATTTAATTTCCTATTTTAGAAACTTACCAATCGAGCAATTCTTACTATTAATTTCATTACTATATATGATTATGCATAGTAATATGATTATTGTTATGTATAAATTAAGTAAGGAGAGTGACAATCATGTCAAAAATTAATATAATTGGATTAGGCTATATAGGATTACCAACAGCTTTAATGTTTGCTAAAAATGGGGTGAACATAATAGGGACAGATTATAATAAAGAGTTGGTAAAAACTTTAAGTGAAGGGAGACTTACTTTTGAAGAAAAGGGCTTAGGTCAGTTATTTGATGACGCATTAATAAATGGCATCAAGTTTAGCACTGAATATATCAAAACAGATACTTATATAATTGCTGTTGCTACACCATACATCAAAGAAAGTAAAAAGATTGACCCTAAATATGTTATTTCAGCAGTAAATAATGTGTTAGATGTTTGTGAAAAAGGTTCGATAATAATTATTGAGTCTACGATATCGCCGAGATCAATTGATAAGTATGTTCGTCCTGAAATTGAAAAGAGAAGACTTGTAATCGGAAAAGATGTTCACTTAGTTCATGCTCCTGAAAGAATTATACCTGGAAACATGATTCATGAACTTGAATTTAATTCAAGAACAATTGGTGCTGATACTAAGGAAATCGGTGAAAAAATAAAATTATTATATTCTAGTTTTTGTAAATCCGAAATAATAGTTACAGACATCAGAACGGCTGAGATGTCCAAGGTTGTTGAAAATACGTATCGTGATATAAATATTGCCTTCGCAAATGAACTTACTAAAATTTGCAGAGTAGACAATATGGATGTTTATAAAATCATTAAAACTGCCAACATGCACCCAAGGGTAAACATTTTACAACCAGGACCGGGTGTAGGTGGTCACTGCATATCAGTTGACCCATGGTTCTTAGTGGGGGACTATCCTGATTTAACAAACTTAATTCTATCTGCAAGAAAGATTAATGATTCTATGCCAACTCATGTGTTAGGTAGAATTAGAGACATAATGAGAGAATATGGTATTAAGGATATTTCAAAAGTTGGTTTATATGGATTGACATATAAAGAAAATGTTGATGATACAAGAGAGAGTCCAACATTACAACTTTTAGAGAAAATGGATGAGCATTTAGCATTCGGTATAAAAGTATTTGATCCATTTGTTAAAACTCGAATTGTTGATCATCAGTTTATGGACTTTGAAGATTTTATTAATGAAATAGAAATATTAGTTATTATGGTAGCTCATAATCATATTAAGGATAATATGAAATTAATCAAGAATAAGTTAGTTCTTGATACTAAAAATATTTGTGTTTTTGATAATGCTTATAAATTATAGAAAGATGTGGTGATGTTCTTGAATAAAATCAAAATATTAAGTATATTTGGGACGAGACCAGAAGCTGTCAAGATGGCACCGCTGGTTAAAGAATTAGAAAGATACTCTGAAATAGAAAGCTACGTGTGTGTGACAGCTCAGCATAGAGAGATGCTTGATCAAGTGTTGGAAATATTTGATATAAAACCAGATTATGACTTAGATATTATGAAACAAAGGCAAACGTTAACTACAATAACCAGCGATGCGCTTAATGGATTAAATGAAGTTATCCTAGAACTTAAACCAGAAATTGTTCTGGTTCATGGTGATACTTCAACAACTTTTGCAGGAGCATTAGCAGCATTTTATAACAAAGTGCCCGTAGGTCATGTTGAAGCTGGACTTAGAACTTTTGATAAGTATTCACCATTTCCAGAGGAAATGAATAGAAAACTAACTGGGAGTATAGCTGAGATGCATTTTGCACCTACAAAAACAAATAAGTTAAATCTGTTAAGTGAAGGCATTAATAAGGATATTTATTTAACAGGAAATACTGTTATTGATGCAATCAAACATACTGTAAGAAAAGACTATAAATTTAAAAATAGAATACTTAAAAAAATTGATTTTAATTCAAGTAAATATATTGTTGTTACGGCTCATAGACGAGAAAATCTCGGAGAACCTTTAGAAAATATCTGCAATGCTATCAAAAGATTAGCTGAAGATCATAGAGATGTATCATTTATTTATCCTGTTCATTTGAATCCAGCAGTTAGAGAAACTGTTAATTCGATTATTGGAAATAAGGAGAGAATTTATTTGATTGATCCAATTGATGTTCAAGACATGCATAACTTGATAGATAGAAGCTATATGGTTATGACGGACTCAGGAGGTTTACAAGAAGAAGCTCCAGCTTTAGGGAAACCAGTATTAGTTTTAAGGACAGAGACCGAAAGACCAGAGGCTTCTGAAGCTGGTACTGTTAAATTAGCTGGAATTATTGAAGATGATATCTATAATATGGCCAATGAGTTAATTGTAAATAAAGCAGAATATCAAAAAATGGCTAAAGCTATTAATCCATATGGAGATGGAAGAGCATCGGAGAGAATAGTGGCAGCGATACTTTATAGATTTGGATTAGGAGTTAAGTCGGAAGAGTTTTGCGAATATTAAATTCATAGCTGCTATTAAATGTTAAAATTAGAAAGATTATATTAAAATATGATATAATATATTTTATTGGAAGATTGGATGGTGGTATATTGAGAAAACTAAGTATTGTATTATGCTTATTATGGATGGGATTAATATTTTATAATTCTTCTAAACCTAGTTCATTATCAAATTTGCGAAGTTATGAGATTGTTCAATCTATAAGAAACAATAAGAATGCTTTAGAGGGTAAAAATAATTTAACTAAGGCGAAACCCAGTGTGTTACCCAAAAGTTCAAGAGATAAAAAAATAAATATACTTATTAGAAAAAATGCACATGCAATTGAGTATGCTATATTAGCAGTGTTTGTTGCAAATTTTTTATTTTTATTTGGACTTAAAGGACGGGATGCGTTATTTTGTATAATGTTTATATGTTTATTTTATGCAGTAACTGATGAATACCATCAAATGTTTGTTCTAGGTAGGGGCTCATCAGTAAGCGATGTGTTAATAGACTTCGGAGGTTCTTTAATAGGCTTGGGATTTTTTTATCTAGCATATTATAAGATATATGCTAGATATTCGATTAAAAAAAACGCTCACTGAAGTTTTTTTATAGTATGGAACTCTAACCTATGGAACAAGCAAAAAAGCACCTATAGATCAAGCACTTTTTTCAAAGTGTCTGTTCTATAGATACCAGTTTAGTGCGAGAAACTATCTTTCTAAGCTACTTCAATTTCATTAGTATCAGTAGTAACTACTTTAGCATCTTTCTTGCCTGTTAAGCTACCACTCGCTGATGCAAAAATGTTCTTTGCAATAACTAAATCCATAAGAGCATTTACCTCAGCTTCTTTTATAGTTGGAACTCCCTCTTCGTCAGCTTTAATGTCATCTACGGTTAAAGTAAAATATTTACCTTCTATTGATGTTAAAAATCTCATAACTAATTTATGCATATGTCTTTTCCTCCTTTTAATTGTTTAATTTAACTCTAAATTTTAAGTTGAAAAACTATTCCATAACCAAGCTAAATTGGTCTTGTCTGTCTAGTGTAAATAATGGATAAGTTTTAATGTTAGATATAGCTTTTCCTATTGCAAAAATGTCCTCATCCACTGCAGTAACTTTTAAATTACCTAGTGTTTTTGTTGCGAATTTGTCATTACCATCGATATCAACCCCTACTTTCATAGTGAGTTTTAGTGCGCTTGATACCTTTGTAGATACAACTGCCATGTTGATCACTCCTTCCTTTTATTTTGCTTTCACTAAATATATATGCTGCTCCGAAATTTTGTGCGGAGTTTTGAAAAATTTATATTACAATATGGCAATCTATTATATGACACCACAATATCTTAAAGTTTGTTATGAACAGGGAGAAATTTTAGAGTAGTAGAAATAAAAAAATAAGAATACCAATCTATAATGGTACCCTTATTTTTCATATTTTCCTATAACGGTGGATATAACTATAGTTAAACCCGCGATAGATTTATTGAGATCCTCAATTTTCTTCTCAAATCTAACCAATAGGAATAGGTAAGGCTTTGAGATTATCTCCACCTTTTCCCCTCCTTCACACCGTGCATGAGATTTTCAAGCTCACACGGCGTTCCAACATTTTGTATTTTATTCTATTAAATAACTGAATTTCCTACTAACTTTCTTAGAGAATTAATGTATTTCAATCCTTTAGCATTCAAATCCAACTCATTCACATATTTATTAATTGTTTCCACTGTTGAACAGTGGACTAATTTATGTGCTTCATGACTTAACCACACTAGATTCTTATATTCATCTGTACCATTATCACTTTTCTGTTTTTTATGATGGCACTCCATGTTACCTATTATCAGTCTTTTACCCGTTACATAGCAATTACCCTTTTGTCCAATCATTAGGGATATACGATTATCATTAAACTCAACACTATTTTTAATATCTATATTTATCAAAAGATACTTAATAAGAGTATTAAATCCTTTTAGTTTACTATGTATTAGCTCCCTTCCTTTTGGGGTATAATTACAGATGCTCTGAGTAAGGCTTGTGGCATTTTTGGTCCTCACAAAACTTATAGGGAAGATTGTCACATCTCTAATTGAATGGGTTTTACCTTTGTAATCTCCATATAATTTTTCATAACTTTTGGATTTTTTATGCTTATTACTCATTAACCCTCTTAGTCTTATATTCAAGGTTTTTCTTACTAAGAAATTTATTTCACCAAAATCTATACTAACCCTCGTTGCTATTTTATAGTAGTTATGGATACCTAGTATTATTGCATTTAATTTACATACTTCTTTAGGTGTCGGTTTTTTCTGTATTTTTCTTATTTGCTTTTTTAACTTATTTATAGTATTGATTTTTGCTTTATCACACATGTTACTTTGACAAACAAATTTCTTGTTCTTTGGTTTAACCATTAACTTAAAGCCTAAAAACTCTGTATGATTTTTTCTAAGATTGGTTATTTTAGATTTTTCCATACTTATGTCTAATCCTAATCTTTTTTTAAGCCATTTCTTAGTTGCAATAAAAATGATTTGTGCAGTTTTTATGTCCTTACAAAAAATCTTAAAATCATCCGCATATCTCACTAGCCAAAGTTCCTTTAGTTTAGTGGTTCTCATTGCCGTATATTTATGACTAACATCTATTTGACCGGATTTTCTATAACTTCTGTAGTCATGAGAAGTTTCAAATGTTTCCCATTGAGAACTTATCCACCAATCTAATTCATTCAACACAATATTGGATAGTAATGGACTAATAATCCCGCCTTGAGGCGTTCCTTTATATGGAATACCTATACCTTCTATCTTTGATTTAAGGATTTTTTCCACTATGCTTAATAAATTTTTATCTTGTATTCCCAAATTCCACATTTGCTTTTTTAATTTGCTATGATTAACATTATCAAAGAAACCGCTAATATCTATGTCAACCACATAATGTAATTTACATTGGTTCATCAAGAACATACTTCTAGCTATCGCATGTTGGGTTGACCTATTCGGTCTAAATCCATAACTATGATTGTGGAATTTAACTTCGCATATTGGTTCTAATACTTGTTTTATACATTGCTGAATTATTCTATCATCAATACAAGGTATTCCTAGTGGTCTTGTTTTTCCATTAGCTTTTGGAATCTCAACTCTTCTTACACTCTTAGGTTGATAGTTATTGAACTTATCTTGAATATGTTTTACATATTTTTCTATACCCATATTCTTGATATAATCAATGTTTAGTTTATCAGTACCAGCAGTTATAGATCCTTTGTTTTTCTTAACGTTTCTATAGGCTAATAAAATATTTTGCTCAGATGCTATATATTGCATCAACTTAGTAAATTTTTTACCTTTACTACTATCTTCATATAAGCTATCGAATGTGTTTTGCATAGTGTAGTACTCATTATTTCTTAGTATCTGTCTTTTCTCTAGAATGCTTTCCTTCAAGTCTACTACTTCCTCCTTTGTATAAATACAAATTTAGGTTCATATCTCTTAGTCTTACCCGAACCTTGAATTATTCAGTATTTAATTTTCAAATAACAAATTGTCTAGTGCCTATCCCTCCACCCCTTATTATCAAGGTTTTATCGGTACTGTGGCACCACTTTACTGAGATAAAAATAAGTTGTACAGCTTTATGCTGTTTTCCTTATTACTACTTCAAAGACGGTAAAATCTCCGTATTCTCAGCTTACCTTGTTCCATTATCATTATCTTTGCATATATCCTTAGGTCATTGGATTAAGCCTATAAGCTTGATAGTGCCTTTAACACTATAAGGATTTTCATAACCTATAATTTTACTAGTCCTCACTTATCCCACTGTAGTGGTATACCCAGTTATGAGTATTCATATTTTAGACCTGTACATTCCCAATTTTGTCAGATACTTAGTATCATACTAACCATAGATATTTTATAGACCCCCGGCCTATTTAGTACTCGACCACCTCTGGTTCGCTATTCCTCAACATCCTATCGGATTTGTTAGGGTACTATCTCAGCCGACTTCAACGAGCTTTTAACCCTTTAGTATTCACCTACTAAAACGCTAATCGTAGTTTTAGGGAGGCATTTCAAGGCGTTACCCTATCATTCTACCTATCATGATAATAGTTCTAATTTATTTCTAAATTAGGCTAGTTTTGTTCTGAACCCTCGCTCAGTATTGTCTAGCAACAAGTCGCACATAGATATATACTCACACTTATAGGGAAGCCAACTGTATTAACCAGTTTAATAAATGCATCATACATAGTGCATTACCTCCCTCACCGCTATAGATAATATATATGCTTTATCTAATTGTTTTCTATAGGTTTCTTAAATATATTTGTAAGCTTTTTCACCTCAGGTGATAATTTTACTATGCTACTTCAATTTCATTAGTATCAGTAGTAACTACTTTAGCATCTTTCTTGCCTGTTAAGCTGCCACTGGCTGATGCAAAAATGTTCTTTGCAATAACTAGATCCATAAGAGCATTTACCTCAGCTTCTTTTATAGTTGGCACTCCCTTTTCATCAGCTTTAATGTCATCTACGGTTAAAGTGAAATATTTACCTTCTATTGATGTTAAAAATCTCATAACTAATTTATGCATATGTCTTTTCCTCCTTTTAATTATTTAATTTAACTCTAAATTTTAAGTAGAAAAACTATTCCATAACTAAGCTAAATTGGTCTTGTCTGTCTAGTGTAAATAATGGATAAGTTTTAATGTTAGATATAGCTTTTCCTATTGCAAAAATGTCCTCATCCACTGCAGTAACTTTTAAATTACCTAGTGTTTTTGTTGCGAATTTGTCGTTACCATCGATATCAACCCCTACTTTCATAGTGAGTTTTAGTGCGCTTGATACCTTTGTAGATACAACTGCCATGTTGATCACTCCTTCCTTTTATTTTGTTTTCACTAAATATATATGCTGCCCTGAAATTTTGTGCGGAGTTTTGAAAATTTATATAAAAGAGCTAAGAAAGGACAAGGTAACAACGTTTTAGGATGAATCTATAAGAGAGCTAATAAGAATGCTAGGATTTTATTAAAAGTCTTAGAATTCTTGTTTTATTGTGAAAATAGTGGGGAAAACAGTGTGAATTTTATGGTATAATCAATTATGTGGTTAAATTAGATTTAAATGTATAAAATTGTATGTTAATAGCGGATTTAATCATATAAAAGAAATGCTAATAAATTAACCGTTTTTTTACAAGATATAAAGTGAAAGGATTATAAAATAATGTATAAAGTCGATAGATGTAATATGGGAAACCATTGATATATAACACTTTAAAGGTGATTGTATTTTTCAAAAACTGTAAAATAAGTAATGATTTGATGTATTTCGGAGTATGCGAACAGTAAATCAATGAAGTGGTGAGTTTAAAATTTGACATAAAACTTACAAAGTTATACAATAAGACACGGACATTTTGTAGAAATTGGAAGAATTCTAATTGGCAATTTGCGTGTTATTTGGGGAGATAGAAATTTTGGGAAAATAAAATGGGGGTGGGAACATAAATGCAAGAATTAGAAAGAAATTCAAAAGTTACACAGGCGGAGATTGTCCGCGAGTATGACAAAAACATAGGATATTTTATAATTAAAAGAATAATTGATATTATAGGTGCTTTATGTGGGGTAATACTTCTAAGCCCGGTGATGATTATTGTTGGCATTTGGATAAAACTCGATTCAAAGGGACCTATTTTTTTTGCTCAGGATAGAGTTGGACAAGATGGTACGCAATTTAAAATGTATAAGTTTAGATCTATGTGCATGGATGCAGAATGTCTTTTGGAGAAGCTCAAAACAAAAAATGAAATGTCAGGACCTATGTTTAAGATGAAAGAAGATCCAAGAGTAACTAAAATAGGAAGCTTTATAAGAAAGACAAGTATAGATGAGTTACCTCAGCTATTTAATATATTAAAGGGAGACATGTCACTTGTTGGACCAAGACCAAGCCTGCCAAAAGAAGTTACACAGTTTACATCTTTCCAAAAACTAAGGTTAATTGCAAAGCCAGGGTTAACCTGCTATTGGCAGGTTAGGGGTAGAAGTGATATTAGCTTTAAAGAGTGGATGGAAATGGATGTTGAGTATATAGAAGAAAGAAATACATGGATAGATATAAGTCTTATCTTCAAAACGGTGGGAGTGCTGTTTGGGGATGAGGGGGCAAGGTAATTAAAAATAAAGATTAAGTAAGGGGGATGAACAATATGAAAGGTATTATTTTAGCTGGCGGATCAGGAACAAGACTGTATCCTGTAACTAAATCAGTATCAAAACAGATATTGCCTGTATATGATAAACCGATGATATACTATCCATTATCAGTTTTAATGCTTGCGGGGATTAAGGATATATTAATAATATCAACTCCAAGAGATACTGCAGGTTTTGAAGAGCTATTAGGTAATGGAAGTCAAATAGGGATTAATATACAATATGCAATTCAAAAAGAGCCAAGAGGACTTGCAGAAGCGTTTATAATAGGAGAAGAATTTATAGGAACTGATAAAGTAGCTTTAGTACTTGGGGATAATATATTCTATGGATATGGTTTTTCAGAAAGACTTAAAAAAGCTGTTGAAAGAGAAGAAGCTACTATATTTGGATACCACGTAAGTAACCCAAAGGAATTTGGAGTAGTTGAATTCGATGAAAACAATAATGTTATATCTATAGAAGAAAAACCACAGAAGCCAAAGTCGAATTATGCTGTGCCAGGGCTGTATTTCTACGACAATGATGTAGTGGAAATAGCTAAGGGCGTTAAGCCATCAGGCAGAGGAGAAATTGAAATAACAGCAGTGAACAATGAATATTTAAAAAGAGGAAAATTAAAGGTGGAATTATTCGGAAGAGGAATGGCTTGGCTGGACACAGGGACACATAGATCATTATTAGATGCAGCAAATTTTGTTGAAGCTATTCAAACAAGACAAGGTCTATATGTAGCATGTATTGAAGAAATCGCTTATAGAAAAGGATATATTAATGAAGAACAATTGGAGGAACTAGCTGAGCCACTTATGAAAACTGAATATGGACAATATTTATATAATATAATTGATTCAGAAAAAGATAGTATGTCATCGAAACAAGTTGCAGCAACATTGGAAGGGGAATAAAGAGATGAAGACTTATTTAGTTACTGGTGGAGCTGGATTTATCGGTTCAAATTTTGTAATATGTATGTTAAATAAATACTCAAATATAAAAATAATAAATTTAGATAAACTTACATACGCGGGAAACCTAGAAAGTTTAAAAAGTATTGAAACCAACCCAAATTATATATTTATTCAAGGAGATATATGTGATAAGGACATAGTGAATGATTTATTTGGAAAATATGATATAGATTATGTAGTGCATTTTGCAGCAGAGTCTCATGTTGATAGAAGTATAAAAGAACCAGAACTATTTGCTATGACTAATATAATAGGTACAGTAAATCTTTTAAATGCAGCTAAGAATGTATGGGAGACAAAGGAAGGCTGGATACAAGGAAAAAAATATCTTCAAGTATCCACAGATGAAGTATATGGATCACTAGGAGATACAGGATATTTTATGGAAACAACACCATTAGATCCTCATAGCCCATATTCATCAAGTAAAACAGGTGCTGATTTAATGGTCAAAGCATACGCGGATACATTTAAAATGCCAATTAATATAACTAGATGTTCAAATAACTATGGTTCATACCAATTTCCAGAGAAACTAATACCACTTTTAATTAACAATTGTTTAAATCATAAAGATTTACCAGTGTACGGTGAAGGATTAAACGTAAGAGATTGGTTATACGTTGAAGATCATTGCAAAGCAATAGATATGGTTATTAATAATGGAAGACTTGGAGAAGTTTATAACGTTGGTGGACATAATGAGAGAACAAATATGCAGATAGTTAAAACAGTTATAAAATATATAAATGAAAATGTAGATGGTGAAGTAACTGAGAACTTAATAAAACATGTAGAGGATAGAAAAGGTCATGACATGCGGTATGGAATAGATCCGACTAAAATAAAAGAAGAATTAGGGTGGTATCCAGAAACTACATTTGAAGTTGGAATAGAAAAAACTATAAAATGGTATTTGGATAATACTTCATGGATGAATAATATTACATCTGGAGATTATCAGAAATATTATAATGAAATGTATTTAAAAAAATAGGAGGTAATGTACATGGGTAAATTTAAATTTGAGAAAACCTCCATTGAAGGAGTGTATAATATAGAGCCAATGGTTTTCGGTGACCAAAGGGGTTATTTTATGGAAACTTATAACTATGAAGAATTCAAGGAAGCTGGACTTGATATGGTTTTTGTTCAAGATAACCAGTCTAAATCAAAGAAAGGGGTTCTTAGAGGGTTACACTTTCAGACTCAGTATTCACAAGGAAAACTTGTACGAGTTATAAAAGGTGAAGTTTTTGATGTGGCAGTAGATGTAAGAGCTAATTCAAAAACCTATGGCCAATGGGTTTCAGCATTATTGACAGAAGAGAATAAAAAACAGTTTTATGTTCCAGAAGGTTTTGCTCATGGATTCTTAGTATTATCTGAGTCAGCAGAGTTCGTGTACAAATGTACTCAACTTTATCACCCAGAAATTGAAGGATCTATTGCTTGGAATGATTTAGACATTAATATAAAATGGCCACTGGATGGCATAGATGAAGTGTTACTTTCTGATAAAGATAAGTTAGCGAAAACACTAAAGGAATGTAAAATAAAGATTTAAAGTAAGTGTGAAAGAGGAGATAAACATGAAAATTGTAGTAGCAGGAACAGGATATGTTGGATTAGTTACAGGTGTGTGTTTATCACATTTAGGCTTAAATGTAACATGTGTTGATACAAATAAAGAGAAGATAGAATTAATGAAGCAAGGCACATCTCCAATATATGAACCCGGATTAGAGGAACTACTTAAAAAAAATTATGAAGAAGGCAGATTGAAATTTACGACTGATTATAAATCGGCATATAAAGAGGCAGATGTAGTCTTTATTGGAGTAGGCACCCCAGAAAGAGAGGATGGTTCCGCTAACTTGGATTATGTATATGCTGTTGCAGAGCAAATAGCGCAAAATGTAGAGAAGGATTGTTTGGTTGTTGTTAAGTCTACAGTTCCAATAGGAACTAATGATAAAATAGAAGAATTTTTAGAGGAACATTTGAGAAATGATGTTCACATAGAAGTTGCTTCTAATCCAGAGTTTTTAGCTCAAGGGACAGCAGTTAAAGATACACTGTATGCTAATAGAATAGTAATAGGTGTTGAA
The DNA here is from genome assembly GCF_055081135.1 of Clostridium sp. CM036. Classification (NCBI taxonomy): domain Bacteria; kingdom Bacillati; phylum Bacillota; class Clostridia; order Eubacteriales; family Clostridiaceae; genus Clostridium; species Clostridium sp. CM036. The sequence continues at coordinate 3,217,782 of NZ_CM143652.1, forward strand.
TCAGATGTGGCTAGGGATACTTTGAAAGAAGTGTATAAGAGATATAATCAACCTATAATTGTGACCAATAGAAGAAGTGCAGAAATGATAAAGTATGCATCAAATGACTTTCTAGCATTAAAGATATCATTTGTAAATGAAATAGCAAATTTCTGCGAAATTGTTGGTGCAGATATAGAGGATGTAACAAAAGGGATGTCTTATGACCCAAGAATAGGGGATAAATTCTTAAATGCAGGACTTGGGTATGGAGGATCTTGTTTTCCAAAAGACACAAAGGCACTTCATTGGTTAGCTAATGATAATGAATATGAGTTAAAAACTATAAAGGCAACAATAGAGGTAAATGAAAATCAAAAATACAAGTTATTTAGAAAAGCTAAACAAAGATTTGGAAGCTTAAAAGGAATGAAAGTGGCAGTTTTAGGGCTAACATTTAAACCTGGAACAGATGATTTGAGGGAAGCACCATCTATACCTAATATAAGAAGACTATTGGAAGAAGGCGCAGAAATTGTGGCATATGATCCAGTAGGAGAAGAAAACTTTAAAAAACTATTTCCAACTGAAATCACATATGTAAAAACTCCAGAAGATACTTTAAAAGATGCAGACGTAGCATTTATATTTACAGAATGGAATGAAATTAAATCTTTAGATTTAAATATATATGTAGAATTAATGAATACTCCAGTGATATTTGATGGCAGAAACTGTTACAAAATATCAGATGTAGAAAAAGGACAAATAGAGTATCATTCAATAGGGAGAAAAGAAATATTAAATTTGAATAATACTGCATTAGAAGAGGTTGCAGCTGGTTATAGAAGTTAGGGAGTTGAATCTAAATATGAAAAAAATATGTTTTGCTGCATCTTCAGGTGGTCATTTTGAACAATTGATGATGCTTAAGCCACTTATGGGAAAATACGAAAGCTTTATACTAACGGAAGAAACCCAATATGCCACTTCAAAAGATGAAATAGAACAATACTATTTAAAACAAATTAATCGTAAAGAATTTAATATGATATTTAAGTTTATTGTAAACACAATATTATCTCTAATAATATTCATTAAAAAGAGACCAGATATAGTTGTATCAACTGGTGTATTAGCCACTATACCAATGTGTATGATAGCAAAAATATTTGGGAAAAAGCTTATATATATAGAGTCATTTGCAAAGATAAACTCACCTACATTAACAGGAAAACTACTTTATAAGTATGCAGATCAGTTTTATATACAGTGGGAAGAGTTAAGAGCGTTTTATCCAAATGCTATATATAAGGGGGGTATATATTGATATTTATAACATTGGGTTCGCAGAAGTTTCAATTCAATAGATTATTAATAGAAGTAGATAGATTAGTAGAGCAAGGCGATATAACTGAAGAAGTATTTGCACAAATAGGATATAGTGATTACAAACCCAAAAACTATAAATTTAAGGAGTTTCTAGATAGGGATGAATTTCCGGACTATATGGAAAAGAGTGATATAGTAATAACGCATGGAGGTACAGGAGCAATTATAGGTGCGGTAAAGAAAAATAAGAAAGTGATAGCTGTACCAAGGTTAAAAGAATATGACGAACATGTTGATAATCATCAAGAAGAAATTATAAGTGAATTTGTTGAAATGAATTATATAATTGGGATATCTGATATAAAAGAATTAGATTGCACACTTAATAAAATAAATAAATGTAAGTTTAACAATTATAAATCTAATACTAAAAACATCTTAGAATCAATTGAAAGTTTTATTAAAAGCGAGTGTCAATATTGATAAGAGTAAAAATTACAGTTTTATAAATTCATTAAAAATACTATATATAAAAATGACATATTATCTTCCTAATAACCTAGTAACTCATTAGATTAGTTTAGAGCAGAAAAGAAAATTTTAAATTTAAAATATCCGAAAACTTATTGAGGAAAAGAAATTGATTTTAACGAATGGTCTAATAGATTTAAGCTTATATGAATAGTACTTTAATATAAAAATGTATTAATAAGCTGGTATGGTTTATTATTGTATTTGAGGAGCGGTAGATAAAAATGAATCAAATAAGAGTGTTAGTTGTTACCACGACATACTTAGGGTATGATGGAATTACGAGCGTAATTATGAATTATTATCGTAATATTGATAGGTCAAAAGTTCAATTTGATTTTGCGTTAGGACATGGAGCCGAAGAGTGGGTGAAGGAAGAAATTGAAAAACTAGGAGGCGAAATCTATGAGCTTCCTTCAAGAAAAAAGAAAACTTTTAGATATATTAAAGAATTAAAAAGACTAATTGATAAAAATAATTACAAAATTGTCCACGCACATGGAAATAGTGGAACCTTATACTTTGATATACACGCTGCTAAGTGTGCTAAAGTACCAGTAAGAATAGCGCATTGCCATAACAGTACTTGTAACAATAAAGTAGTTCATTATTTATTAAAATTATTTTTAAATAATGAAACCACAATTGCTTTGGCATGTTCTAAGTTAGCTGGAGATTGGCTTTACAATAAGCCATACACAATACTTAATAACGGTATACAAATTGAAAAATTCATATTTAATAATTCTATTAGAGAAGAGTATAGGAAAAAACTTGGGATTACAGACAATTTTGTATTAGGACATATAGGACATTTTTCATATCAAAAAAACCATGAGTTTTTATTGGATGTTTTTTTTGAAGTACATAAAATGAATCCAAAGGCTAAATTAATGCTTGTTGGAGATGGTAATTTGCGTGCGGATATTGATAAGAAAATTAATGACTTGGGACTAGATAAGGATGTATTGATATTAGGGAAAAGGAAGGATGTTTCACAACTTATACATGCAATGGATGTATTTGTATTTCCATCTAGATTTGAGGGGTTGCCAGTTGTGTTAGTTGAAGTGCAAGCTTCAGGGCTGCATTGTATTGTAGCAGATACTGTGACACAGGAAGCTCAAATTACAGGGAAAGTGGAATATATTTCACTAGATAAAACTCCATTATATTGGGCGGAACAAATAATAAAATATAAAGACACTTATAAAAGAGATAATGCGTGTGAAGTATTTTTAGAATCAGAGTACAACATAGAAAATGAGGCTAAAAGATTGCAGGAGATTTATTTGTTAAATTCGGGTAGGTAATTGTTTTAAAATGGGGGGCGACTAATGTCTAAAATTATAGAAGATATACAAGCATGTTCAAAGGGATCTAAAGTTAAATTTATTAAAACAATCTTTCTTAATAGTAATTTCCATTGTGTTTTACTATATCGAATTTCCCATTTTTTATATAAAATCCATATCCCGATTATTCCTCCAATAATCAAATTTATTAATAAGGTTATTTATAGTGTAGATATTGATTATCGGGCAGATTTAGCAGGTGGGTTTGTATTAATACATGGAATAGGAGTAGTTATAGGTGCAGCTGTTAAAACATTAGGTCCTGTTAAGGTATACCAAGGTGTTACTCTGGGAGGAAACAATTTCAAGGAAAGAATTATAAATGGTGAACTAATAGTACAGCCATTAATTTATGGGAATGTCATACTATATGCCAATGCATGTGTTTTCGGACCAGTAATTGTGGGAAAAAACACTATAATTGGGGCTGGAACAATAATTAAAAAAGATGTTCCACCTAATATGAAAGTATTTAGTAAACAAGAGATTTTGACTATTTCTTTAGATAAAGAAATGCGTGGTATGAAAAATACAGATTGATTTATCAGAAGAAAAATAATCACAATATAAAAATTAAGGTGAGTGAGTTTGATGAATAGTATTACGATTTTATTATCGACGTATAATGGTGAGGAATTTCTTGAAGAGCAATTAAATAGCATCGCTAATCAGACTTTTGCAGGTAAAATTAAATTATTGGTACGAGATGATGGCTCATCAGATTCAACATTGAGTATTTTAAAAAAATGGAAGTGCAAATTATCCTTAACAATAATTAAAGGTGCAAATAAGGGGGTTGTAAAAAGTTTTTCGGAATTAATTTCAATTGCTCCTGAATCTGATTATTATGCATTTTGTGATCAAGATGATATATGGAATAAAGATAAAATTGAAAGTGCAGTTAATTCTTTAGAAAAGCAAAAATCACAATTAAGCCCTTTGCTTTATTTCTCAAATGCTCTAGTAGTAGATGAAAATTTAAAATCTTTAAATTATAATGTACATACTAAAGTTCCCGGTGTTTGCTTATCAAAAGTAATGGTATGCAATCCATCATTAGGGTGTACTATGGTGTTTAATAGACCAGCACTGGATGCGATTAGAGAAGCTAATATAACTAAGTCACCTATGCACGATAAAACAATGTTAATTATTTGTATTTTAACAGGGAATGTTGTTTATGACCATACATCTAGAATGTTGTACCGACAGCATAGAAATAATGTTATGGGGCGCCAAAATGGTTTTACAAAACGAATGAAACAAGCATTTAGATTATGGGTTAAAGCTGATGGTTGCTCGATGGCTGGATATGCTGAAGAAATTTTGAAGAATATGTGTGGATTAATTGAGCAAGATGATAGAAAAATATTAGAGGATTTTGCAAATTATAAAAAAGATTGGAGATGTAGATTTAAGCTCATTTTTAGCTCTTCAACTGTTACCGAAAAGCGTAATATAAATCGTTCGTTTAAAATTCGTGTTTTGCTAGGTTTGGCATAACATATAGACAAGCGAAATAAAGTCAACCATAAATTTTTAAAAGTAGTTATTTTTTATAGTACAACAAAAAGACTATTTCAAAATACGTACAATGGGGAATTTAGAAAATCTTAACTGGTAAGCTTCTTGGTAGTATTTGAGTAAAACAGGGGTTATAGGCTCTCCATTTCTTTTGCTTCTTATAGATACTAAAGCAACTGAATAGGGTGCTTTTCTACCAAAACGAGTTACACGGTTAGACATTTTAACTCTGTCGCCTTTGAATTTTCCAGATTCATTGACCGCTGGATCAACACCAAAGAAAGCGACAAGTTGATTAGGCTATAATAATTTATTAATATCACCGATCTCAGTAGATATGGTTAAAGCTGTGATATATCCAATGCCTCCGAGAGACATTAATAACTCAACATCTTCATTACCGTAGGTGGAAGAGCATCGCTGACAATGAAATTTTTAATTTCATTGTCAATAGCTACATATAGTGATATACAAGTTGTTATAGATATTGAAAGGCTTTCTAAACTGGATTCCGATGGGACAAAGGATTGAAGTGAAAGAAAATACTGAATCAACATAAATCTAATAACTGTACTATTTAAATATTTATAATAAATATCTCCTTTTATTAAAATTGAGGTAGAGTAGAGAGGCCGCTTCTATCAGTTAGTTTGCAACCTTGCTAGTGACACGGGTAATTTCAAGACAGGAAACGCAACCAGCTAAAACACAAAATACTCACTGATGGGACAATACGATATTTTATGAGTAGGTAAAAAAATACCTCTCAGGAGGAAAACATCTATCTTCTCTATTCATGAGATATTATAGCATTGTAAAATAGCAATGGTAGGTTTCCAAATGGAATCTAAGGAATAAAAAATCAAAAGCAAAGGTAAGCATGAAAATAAGGAATGAATAAAAATAAAATTAACGTTAACAAAGATAAGTAAAGAATTTATTCGTTATATTTATGAGTGTTTTCTTATTAAACTTATAACTAGATTATACAAGGGGAGATAAAGGTGGATAAAGGTGAATACATAATTGCAATTTCACACTCGAATTATTTAATTAAACCAACTGGCACAGAAAAGGCTATGCGAGAAATAGCTGATGTGCTGATAGAGAAAGATATTCACATGCTACAAATATTTTCTTTTTTTAATAAACTAACAAGGATGGTAAAAAGAAAACAATATATTGGTGTTAATTTTGATGAAAAATTTATGGGGATTTATTGTCTTGATGACCTACCTAATATTTTGTATAAACTAAATTTAGAACAAGGTATGAGGCCGATTGGAGTGCATATACATCATTTATTAAATTATATTTTAGAGGATTTAGGGGTTATGCTTAATAAACTTAATTTACCAAGTACAATTTTTATACATGATTATTATACAATATGTAAGAGTGTAAATTTAATAGATAGCACCGGTGAATTTTGTGGCTTTAACTTTCCTAGTTATGAAAAATGTAAGTATTGTAAAAAATATTGTGTTTCAAAAGATCATATTTCCTCACTGAAGAATTTTTTGAACAAAATTTGGGAGCATACTGCTTCAATTGTTATTCCATCCCAATATGTATATGCCAACTGGATAGCGTTATATCCAGAATATATAGATAAAGCACTAGTAAGGAGTCATATGCTATATCAAGGCGAATACGAGTACAAAAGACAATGCAATGATTCCCAAAAGATTAGGGTTGCATTTATTGGAGGGCAACTTATTAATAAGGGATATATACAGTGGAAGCATTTTGTTAAAGAATTAGGAACTCTTACTGAGGATTATAACTTTTATTATTTAGGTACAGGCGAAGAAAAGTTAGAAAATGTAACTAATGTAAGCATTTCAACCATTGAAAATGGTAGTAATGCAATGGTAGATGCACTTAGGTACTATGAGATTGATTATGTAGTGCTATGGTCAATTTGTGCTGAGACATATAGCTATGTGTATTTTGAAGCATCGATGGCAGGGACATGTATAATTACTAATCCTAACAGTGGTAATATTGCGACGATGATAACGGAAAAAGGTAATGGGGTTATTTTTAATTCAATTGATAATGTAATAGCGTCTTTTGTAGAAATTAATAAGACAAAGCAGCACTTGATTAATTTCAAGTTAGGAAATAAATTTAAACCCTTATATTCTTCAAAGAATCCTAGTTTAAAGGGTTTAGTATTTGAACACGAAAATTCGTTTAAAGTAGCTTTTGGAAATAAGAACCCTGCGAAAAAGCATTTTGCTACGTATATTTATATAAAAAAGAATCCGAAAGTGCAGAAGGAACAAAGGAATGTAAATAAAGGTTAGGATGTTTTTATAATATTTAATATGGCGGAAGAGATAACTTGAAGATAGGTATAACAGATAAAATTGACACATGTTTTTTTATCTTATTGATAATAAAACTAAAAAAATATCCTATACATTTTATATTATTAGTCAGTGCTGTGTGTAAAAAGTAAAAAAAATTAGGCAAGAGTAGAGATTGGTAAACAGAAGTATTTTAAATGAATATTAAAGAAATTTTTAGAAGGCGGTAATAGAAGTATGGGTTCTATAGAAAATAGTTTAATTAAAAACAGTAGGTATTATAATCACAAAAACAGTATAATAATGTTTTTAGTTGTAACTCCTTTTGTAGCTTTATCCTGGATAGCTATATATACTTCACAAAACTATATGGGATTGCTTGTGTTCCTTACATTGTTAGCTATCGTGGTAGTATGTACTAGGGACATTTACAGTTTGATATTCTGTATTTTATTTATAGCCATCAACAATCAGTTGTGGCTTGTTGAGTTTAAAATAGCATCAATTTCTCTTTCGATAAAAATAATTAGTTATTTATGTATATTTTTGTGTATTCTTGGGTTGCTATTTGAAAAAAGAATCAGTAGAAATACTAAGGAAATGATTGTCCCATTAAAAGTGTACATAATATGGTTTTTATATATTTGTATAGTAAACTTTATAAAGACAGAAATTAACATGCAACTCATTATATATATATTTTGTTTTTTCTTAATGAGTATCATATTTCAAATTTTAGTGCAATCGGATTTAAAATATGCTAAAACACTTATTTTTGTTTACTTTATATCAATAGGAACATTGGTAGCGATTGGATATATTGAACTTATTGTGGGAAAAACATTTTTTATGTCACAATGGGCACAAGGTGAAAGATATAGGTACGAAATTATGCGGATAGGAAGTACTGTTGCAGATAGTAATTTTATGTGTGCTCTTTTGTTACCAGCTTTTGTATTATTTAAGACTAGGGCTTTCACAAAGGTAATAAATAAGCACATTCTTAAGCTTTCTGAGATATTGATTTTTATTCAAATTATTTTAACCTTGTCACGAACTGGCTTGGTAATACTTGCTATTGTTACAGTTTTAATTATTTTATATAAATACAAATATGTACTATTAATAAGTATACCTATACTGATTGGTTCTGCCGCTTATATTAATAGCTCATTTTCAATTTTATATAATGCTGATACCGGAAGTAATTATGCCAGAGAAGCTATTAATTTGTTGGCGCATAATGTATGGATGAAAAATTTTCTTTTTGGGATAGGCTTTGGGCAGTTTAAAGTTATTTCTGAGAGCTATACAACGAGCAGTGTAGTTAGTTCTTTAAGTACGATGAATACATACAATTTGTTATTGACATCTAGTGGATTGATAGGTTTGTTATTTTATGCAGTCTATATTATTTATTCTATAAGGGATAGTGTCTTTAATTTCTTTAAAGATAAGGAATCAGCATATATTGTTATTGCAGTATTAGCATGGTCATTGATGATTTATACTTTAGATTGCTTTTATATAGTGTTTTTATGGATTATACCTGCTATTATTTTATCAATTAATAGAATAAACAATTATAACGCTAAATAAGAGTATATTTAAAACTTAATAATGATTTTAAGAGCGTATAATAATTCTATAATTAAATTTCTTTTTAAACGATATATATTAAAAAGAAAGTGAGTGCTAGAAATCCAACTGTTGGCATAGAGACATAATAAGTATATCGGAAACATTGCAGCAATGGTTCTTGAATGCAATAAGGGGGTAGTATTAGATAGCGAACAGGCGCTTATAGAATTAATTTGTGACGAAAAAGATTAAGAAAAATAGTAAATGAATTTAAAAGCAGTAAGAATTATGGCCCATTAAATCTTATATAAAATACAGAACTGTTGCAGTTAATTACAAAAGAAAAAGTCAATAATGATTTCAAAATTCAGATTAGAAAAGTAATTTATTTTCATCGTTAAAAGGACATAAGAAAACTTGTTTTCAAATTCACACCAAATTATTAGGAGGTTAAAAAGATGGTTAAGATCGGTATAATAACATATCATTGTGCTTACAATTATGGTGCTGTTCTGCAAGCGTATGCATTGCAGACAAAACTGAATATATTGGGGTATGAGTCAGAAATTATCAATTTTAGATCGAGTTCAATCGTTGATAATTACAAAGAAAGTAGAATCTCAGGAGGAAAGAGGGCTAAGGTATATAAGATTATAAAGCGAAAACAATTGGTGCACGCACAAAGTGTTCGTCGCAAAAGATATGAAGCTTTTGATAGTTTCATTAATAAAGTTTTAAATCTTTCGCCTAGCACGTATTTGACCACTGTTGAATTAGAGAATGACACATTGGATTATAACGTATATATTTGTGGTAGTGATCAGATATGGAATTATAGCTTTAATGGAAATGAAAATGCATATTTTCTATCTTTCGTTAAAGGCAATTCAAAAAAGATTGCTTATGCTCCAAGCTTTGGAATTGAAAAATTACTGGAAGAGGACTGTCATAAAATCAAACCGCTTTTATCTAGTTTTACTGCTATATCATCAAGGGAAGAAAAAGGCATAAAGATATTAAATGAACAGCTTCAATTGGATGCTACGCACGTTCTGGATCCAACGCTATTACTTGAACCAGAGAAATGGGAAAGCTTTGCATCAAAATACAAAAATGACTTAAAACAAAAGTATATATTCGTGTATATAATAGGAAGTCCAGAAATAGCACTTAAGAAAATATCTGAATTTGCGAAAAAAGAAGATTTACATATTAAATATGTTGGAATCGGATCATTATTGCAACCTAACGGGTCACCAATTATTGATAAAAGCGATATTGGACCAGAGGAATTCATAGAGTTATTGATGGGCGCTGAATATGTATGCACAAATTCTTTTCACGGAATGGCGTTATCAATTTCATTAAATAAGAAGTTTGCAATCATGTTTAATGATACATTGAATACTAGGATGGAAAGTCTATTAAAAATGTGTAGGCTTGAAGAGCAGAAGTATGACACGCAAAACACGCTACAAAAAGAGCATTTTGAAAAGATTGATTTTGAATTTGCTAATAATGTGATTGAACAAGAAAGAAAAAAGTCTATTAAATTTTTAATAGAAGCTATTAAAGAATAGAATTAGGATTATTTATAGTCTTATCTGAATTAGTTTTGTTGTTGCTTAATCGGCGAGAAATCAAAGGTGCAATGTTTAATATTCTAGTAAGATGTGGTATATATTATTAACGATATACATAAACAGGAAATTATCGCTCGCCATCATAGGGAATCGACCCTGATGTGGAGTAAAATAAAAATGATTGTAGGGATAAATGATGAATCGTACAAAAAAGTTTTTCTATAATTCAATATCAACCGCTTTTTATCAAGTAGTGCTTATGATCGCAGGTTTTATCACCCCCTTTATAATGCTTAAGTTCTATGGATCAGAGATTAATGGATTAGTGTCATCAATAAATCAGTTTATTGTTTATTTTAACTTGGTGGAAGCTGGGCTTTCAGGAGCAGCTATATATGCGTTATATAAACCTTTAGCAGATGGTGACAATAAAGCTATAAACGGAGTAGTATCAGCAGCAAAGAAGTTCTATACACAATCGGGTTACATATTTATATCATTAACGATTGGTTTAGCTGTAATATATCCAATGTTTGTGAATTCGAATGCTGTAACACCACTTAATGTTGGGATTTTGGTTTTAATTTTGGGGGTAAATGGTTCTTTAGAGTTCTTTACTCTTTCAAAATATAGGGTGTTGTTATCGGCAGATCAAAGAACTTATGTTGTATCCTTGGCTTCGATAGTTCATATTATTTTTAATACACTTATTATTGTTGTATTAGCAAATCAAAGAGTTGACATAGTAGTTTTGCGCTTTGCGGCATTGTTTTCAATATTTTTAAGATCTTTTATTTTGATGTTTTATGTAAAAGCAAAATATAAGTTTATAAACTATAAGGAGGAACCAAATTTTGCTGCTTTAAATAAGAGATGGGATGCCTTGTATTTACAGATTTTAGGGGCGATGCAAATTGGAGCTCCGGTTATAATACTAACAATAGTCACCAAAAATTTGAAATTAGTAAGTGTTTACACGATTTTCAATATGGTTTTAGCTGGATTAAATGGAATATTAAACATTTTTATAAGCGGGTTATCCGCATCATTTGGTGATGTTATCGCTAGAGGTGAAGAAAGAACTTTGCAGAAGGTTTATGGAGAATTTGAATTTTGTTACTATAGCCTGATAACTGTAATTTATTCAACTGCATTCATAACAATTATGCCTTTTATTAGAATTTATACTAGTGGAGTAACTGATAGTAATTATGATTTGCCATTGATTGGATTTTTGTTCGTTTTAAATGGGCTTTTATATAATATCAAAACACCACAGGGCATGCTTGTCATTTCAGCAGGGATGTTCAAAGAGACGAAGTTACAGACGACAATACAGGGCGCAATTGCTGTAATCATAGGCATTATTTTAGTTCCGTTCTTAGGTATAGCAGGAGTGCTAATAGGATCAATTCTATCAAATATCTATAGAGATGTTGATTTGCTATTCTTTATTCCAAGAAATGTTACAAAACTACCAATAAGAGAAACCGCGTATAGAATTATTAGAATTTTTGTGTGTACAGTAGTTATATGGTTACCATTTTTATTTATCAAACTTAATCCGTTTAGTTATATATCGTGGTTTGCGACTGCTACTGTGATAGCCATATATGCTTGTTTAGTGGTTGCGTTAACAGGGTTTATATTTGAACGCCATGCTCTTATGAGTATATCCAAGAGAATAAAGGGGATGCTTGGGTAATGATAACAGTATTTGATAAAAAGCAAGATTGTTGTGGATGTACAGCTTGTAAAAGCAGCTGTCCAACACAAGCTATAAAAATGAAGGCTGATGAAGAAGGGTTTTTATATCCTGAAGTTAACCAAAAATTATGTGTAGATTGTAAACTTTGCAGAAAGGTATGTCCTCTTCAAAATCAAATTAATGTTCAGGATAGATTTACAGAGCCTTTAGTATATGCACTCAAGCATAAATCAGACAATGTTAGAATGACCAGTGCATCGGGTGGTGCGTACACCGCTATTTCTGATTATGCGTTAAGTACATCATGCACTCTTTATGGAGTAGAATTTAGTGGAGAATTTATAGTTCAACACAAAGGGGCAATAACTGAAGCTGGACGGAATAAGTTTAAAGGATCAAAATATGTGCAAAGTAATTTAGGAGAAACATTTAAACAAGTATATGAAGATTTAGCAACTAATAAAGCAGTATTTTTTTCAGGGACACCATGCGAAGTAGCAGGATTAAGAAAATATATGGAAATATCAAAGGTGAAAACAGATAAATTAATCCTAAATGACATCATTTGTCATGGGACACCCAGCCCTTTACTTTGGAAGAAATATCTAAACTTTATTCAGAAGAAGAAGAAGTTAAAATCATATACTTTTAGAGCTAAAGAAAAAGGTTGGCATGGATGCAATGTTAAAGCTGAATTTGAAAATGGTAAAAGCAAAATAAACACTCCGGATGTGAAAATTTATGCAAATATATTCGAATCTAATTTAGCATTACGGCAATCCTGTTATCATTGTAGATTTTCTAATTTACACCGGCCATCTGATATTACGATAGGGGACTTCTGGGGTATAGAAAAGAGTCTTCCGGAGCTCGATGATGACAAAGGTATTTCTTTAATTTTTGTAAATACTCCTAAAGGGCAATCTATATTTAATCATATGAAGAATAAGATAGATTTTGTGCAGAGCAATACTAACGACTGTCTACAACCAAATTTGGAGAGGCCTACTAAATGCCCGGAGAATCGTGAACAGTTCTGGGACGACTATTATAAATTTGGGTTTATTTATATTGCAAAAAAATATGCCAACTTTAGTTTAAATGCAAGAATAAAAAGAGCTGCAGTAATATTACTAAAAAAATTCGGCTTGTTTCAATTTATAAAGAATTTAGTAAAAAGAAAATAACCAATATAACCTTCTGAAGATATCTTTAGCAAACAGAAGGTGTGCAATATACCTCCCAATATGCAACAGGGTCGTGTCAGATACTTAAAAAAAGGGAGTTATGCGAAAATGGTACATTTAATGGGGATTAAGTATAGGAAAATTTAAATTGGGAAAATTAACAGATTGGGGAAAGAATATAAAAAAAACTTGGAGACATCATAGGGTAACGGCCCAAATTCATTGAAGTGGCAAGAAAACTTGTAGATTATGAAATGAAAGCTGGAATTACAGAACGAAGAGCAGGAGATAGAAATACTTATTACTTATAGCGACAAAGCTAAGAATGAATTAGGATTGAAGCATAAATATAATTCACTAGGGACTATCATAAGAATAGCGTGCAAATGTGCAAAATCTTCAAATGGGTGTGAAAAACAACTTACAGAAAAAAGGAGATATGTTATATGAAAGTTAAAAAAGCTGTTATACCAGCAGCCGGACTTGGGACAAGGTTTTTACCTGCGACAAAGGCACTACCTAAAGAAATGTTACCTATAGTTGATAAACCTACAATGCAATATATTATAGAGGAAGCTGTTGCTGCAGGTATAGAAGAAATATTAATTATTACAGGAAGAAATAAAAAGTCTATTGAAGATCACTTTGATAAATCAGTAGAATTAGAATTAGAATTAGAAAATAAACACAAAGATGACATGCTTAAGCAGGTTAGAGATATATCAAACATGGTAAATATACACTTTATAAGACAAAAGGAACCTAAAGGACTTGGACATGCTATAAATTGTGCTAGAACCTTTGTAGGCAATGAACCTTTTGCTGTTATGTTAGGTGATGATATAGTTGATGCTAAGACTCCATGTTTAAAGCAACTTATAGATTGTTTTGAAGATAAGCAAACAACAATCTTAGGGGTTCAAGAAGTCGCTAGGGGAAATGTCGATAAATATGGAATAGTTGATGGAATTCAAGTTAGTGATAGAGTATACAAGGTAAATAACCTTGTTGAAAAACCACAGGTGGAGGTAGCACCATCAAATGTAGCTATACTTGGTAGATACATAATAACTCCAGAGATATTTGATATATTAGATAACACGAAACCTGGTAAAGGTGGGGAAATTCAGCTAACGGATGCTCTAAAGACATTAATTTCACAGCAAGATATGTATGCATACGTATTTGAAGGAAGAAGATATGATGTAGGGGATAAATTAGGGTTTCTAGAGGCAACAGTAGAGTTTGCTTTAAAAAGAGATAATTTAAAAGTCCCATTCATGAAGTACCTTCAAACTTTAAAGCATAATGATAACTTTAATGATTTATACGAAGAAATAGCTTGTAGTAATGAATAGTAGTTAGTGAGAGAAATTGGGTCACTTGATGGCCCGCTATGGCAATGGATATGTGCAGGGATGATTAGTGGTTTGAGAGGGAGTAACAAAATGCATAGAATTTTATCTTTGATAGCTGTTATTCTTTGGGTGGCTCTTATTTTTAAGTTGTCATTCCAGCGAGGACAGCATTCAGGTAATCTAAGCTCGGGAATAATAAAGATTGGTATAAAAGCAATAAAGAAAGTTAATCATAATACTAAAATTAGTAATGTAAAATTTGATTACTTAGTAAGAAAAAATGCCCACTTCTTTGTTTGTTTAGTTCTTGGAATACAAATGATAAATGCATTAATAAGAAATAGTGTAGAAGGAATACAGAGTTTAGTATTTGCATTACTTATTTGTATCCTTTATGCCATAAGTGATGAAGTGCACCAAGTTTTTGTGCCTGGCGGGGGAGCTCATGTTAAGGATGTCATTATTGATAGTGCTGGGGCTGCTATGGGACTAGAGATCTATCTAATAAAAAATAAAATAAATACCCGTTAGGCTATAATTTTTATAATGTGACCTATTGAGTAGGCATTGATATGCTCCCCTTAAAGTGAATTGAACCCTAAAAGTTGAACAAAATATTTGAACAAAATATTTCATGTATGGGACTAGTAGTTTAATGTAACTGCTGGTCCTTTTACGCTACTGATTTTCTATAATTAACTGGACTTAACCAATTCAAACTTTGTTTGATTCGATCATTGTTATAGTATTTGATATAATCGATTAATTCCATCTTTATTTCTTCCATTGATGTAAATTCCCTTATATACAATAGCTCAGTTTTTAAAATACTAAAAAAGTTTTCTACTACTGCATTATCATGACAGGTTGCTTTACGTGACATACTTTGTTGAATTCCTTTTGCTATTAATTTATTTCGATATGATTTTTGTTGATATTGCCATCCCTGATCCGAATGCAAAATAAGTCTCGTGTTATCGGGTATTTTTCTAAAAGCCTCTTCCAATGTATGATTAATTTGCATCATATTTGCATGGTCATTAAGATCATAACTAATAATTTCACGATTATATAAATCCAGAATTACTGATACGTATGTTTTTTGCCCACAAAATGAAATTTCACTGATATCCGTTACCCATTTCTGATTAGGTTTGTCCGCTTTAAAATTCCTGTTTAATATGTTAGGTGCGATTTTCCCAACATCACCCTTATAAGAGTTATATTTCTTCATTCTTACACAACAAAACAGTCCCAGAGAATTCATTAATTTTAGTACCGTCTTATGATTAATTATATATCCGAGTTTGTGTAACTCCGCTGTAATACGTCTGTAACCATATGTTTTTTTATTTTTATCAAAGAGTTCTATAATCTTTTGCTTTATTTTTTTATACTTATCTAGTCTGTTCATTCGTTTTATATAATAATAGTAAACACTGTGTGGAATTTGTGCTATATCTAAAAGCAGCGTGA
This sequence comes from Clostridium sp. CM036, assembly GCF_055081135.1. Lineage (NCBI taxonomy): Bacteria > Bacillati > Bacillota > Clostridia > Eubacteriales > Clostridiaceae > Clostridium > Clostridium sp. CM036. The sequence goes on from NZ_CM143652.1 coordinate 3,233,711, forward strand.
TTGTGTATTTATGCCTTAATTCATAGATTACTGTTACCTTTTCTTTGGTGTTTGCCTGGATTGAATTAAGGCATTCAATTTTTTTGTGTAATCTAGCTCCGCACGAAGACGCTCGTTTTCATTGTAAAGAGCCTTCTCCGTTTTTGTTTGTAAATCGCTTAGTTTTAAGTTTTTACAAGTGCTGATTATATTCTTTATAGGTTCTCCTTTTTTTCGGCCACGATGATCTATAGCTAAAAATTCTTTGCCATTTTCAATATAGAGTTTTTTCCATCTAAGAACTAAAGATTCATTAAGATTATATTTAGAACATATCTCATGTTTTGAAAGACCACTATTTATTAATTCTTCTGCAACCTTTATTCGAAAGTCACCTGTATATTTATTCCGTTTTCCATTACGAGGTATAAGTGCATCGTCGCCATGTAACTCCTGAATTTTTTCCCATCCTCGTATTGTTTGGGGAGCGACATCATATTTTCTTGCTAGAGCATTGCGTGAGCCATTATTAGCTTTCTTCCATTCATCAAGTATTTCTAAACGCTTTTCAAGTGTGTATTTTACTTTCAAAAAAAATCACCCCTTATATAAACAATTATAATACTTTGTCCAATAAAAGGGGAGCAGTTCAAAGTAGACAGATTAAAAAATAAAAATCTGTCTACTTTAAGGGGAGCATTTTTGTGTCTAGAAGGACTATATATATATATAGGAAGAAAAGTCAGGAAGACCAAGGAATAAAGAGCTTTCAATAGAGCAAAAGTATAACGTCAGAAAAACTACAAGTATAGGTACCAACATCAATTGTAGCTATACTTGGTAGATATATAATAACTCCAGATATATTTGACATATTAGATAATACGAGGCCTGGTAAAGGTACGTATTTAAGTGTTTAAGATATTTACTAAGACAAAAGGCCTAAGTTAATTATTTTTACATTTATACTCGTTATGGTTAATATCTCGCATTACAGGAGTATCCTTACCTGCTGCATGCATTAAGCTACCTAATAAAATATACATAATAGATAATATAATTGAAATAATTATAAATTTAAGCATAAAGACTACATCCTCCCCTATTAATAATAATTAATATATTTTTTTCATTTAGAATTATATAGATTATATGTTTTAATGTTAGCAAATATTCTACTATATATATTCTTCTTTCTAAATTATATCCAAATAAGATGTTAATAAACAAAAGATACTCAAAGGCATTAGCAACAAAGTTTGTCCTATTTCACTTCCAAACGCTATTAGCAACCAACAAACGGGTTCCTTTGTTCATCCATTTGTTGGAAAGGGGTCGTGTCAGACGCCTAGTTTATGGGAATGTGAAGCTAGGCGAAGATGGGACAGCTGATGAGGATTAAAGGTAAAGAAGTTTGGTTGAAAAGATGACAAATTTTTAAAAAAAATAGAAACAAAAAAACTTGGCGGTAGCCATGTGAGGGAATCACAAAATATATAGAGGTGTATATTTTGTGGTTTTTTCGGTGGGAAGCGTGGGTTTCACGACATTAACAGAATTCACATTGAAGATAGATAAAGGGTATTTACTTTTAGCATAGACATGTTATAAGAGAATTAAGAATTGGTGAGAGGATATCACCAAATAAACATTTAGATTTTACACCTGATGATATAAAAACGTTTCTTGAGAAACTTAGGAAATTAGTCATTTATGGTAAATATATAAATTTAAAAAATGAAAAAAGAAAAGAGAACATGGATTTCATAGAAGATTATAAAATTAATACACAAAAAGAAAAAGAAATTCTATTAGGTCTTCAATATAATGTCGTTAAACCCATAGGATAACTTGCGGTAATCTCCTATGGATAGTAAATACCTAAAAACTAATAATAGTTTAAATGTATAACATTCTCAAAGTCGTTTCCATATAGAAAAACAAAAGTTTTAGGTACATATATGAACACTAATTTTCTATCATCTTTTACTTCGGGTGTAACAACTACGGACCAATTTGAAGCATCACCATGTTCTGAAACATTTGTATTAACTCCGTTATCAGCATAAGGTGTAAAATGGGTAGCACTTTTAGGAACCCAAAAGAATACACGGTAATGGGGCCAGTGATCCTTTCCTATAATATAATCATAATGTGGTGTTCCTCGTTTCTCATTTGATGTTTCATTATCTAGTGTTATATTTGTAGCAATAACATTTTGGTTATTAGTTAGAGGTAGAAAAATATAAAATAATAATGTTATCAACGACAACATCACAATTAGTAATGAATTTTTTTTAGAGGCCAATAATAACATCTCCATAATTTCTCATAATTTATCCTTAGTATTCTACAAAAGTCATTCTTATATACAGAGGTTCAACATAAATAACAGCACAGTTCATTTTGTCTTCACTGAATATATATGCATCTACCATGTTTTGTGTGGAGGTTTGGGTTATGTATTCAGAATATAAAAAAAGCTCTCCAGATAGGAGAGCTTTTCTATATGATAAATTTATTTATAAAATCATCAACTACAAGAATGGTATCAGATGTATTAATATTCTTGATATTTATTTTAATTTTTTCATTGCTAAAAATTAAAGTTTTGTTTGTTTCAGAGGTTGTTTCTTCTTTAATTAAATAGCCTGTTATATAGTTGCTGTTTTTAAGATAGCTATGTAGGTATATGCTTTCTTCATATAAATCTATAATAATAATGCCATGATTAATCACATCAATGTGTTTTTTTACTTCTCCATCAATAACAGTATATTTTTGTAAAGGAGTTAAACTCCCATCCTGGGTATAGCCCTTATATAAGAAGTAACTATTTTTTACCTCACTGCTAAATCCATCAGAGATTATTAAGTTTAATCTACTGTCCAGTTTTTTTAAATAATCATTGCTAAGTAAATATGATTCAATGTTTTTGCAATCTTTAAGTTGTTTGTTAACTTTAGAAGTAAAAAGAAATTTTTTAAAAAAATCAAATTTTGCATACTGATATACAGTTTGTTCACTCACGTTAATTCGCCCCTATCATTTATATTATGCAAAAGTATAAATAAATCTTTACTTTAAAATTGCATAAAATCCTATATATATTTATATATTGACTTATTTTTCATATAAAAATACATTTTCCGAGTATTATTTTATAATTATTATTATACAATTCACATAATTTTATGTCAATCAAATTTGCGACCTTGTAGAGATAATTCAAGTTCAATCTCTTTCTACTGGAATAAATACAAAATTAAGTAAACAGTTACAAAAAATGCTTGACGAATATACATTCGTAGTATAACATTAATATTAGGGTAACAATATGGGGGGAGATTAAAATGCATGTGTTTAAGAAGTAATGAAATTAATTTATGAGAAATGGGTATTAAAAATATAAATAATTACGAGGGGGATATATTATGACCGAGCAAGTTAGATGTCCGATTTGTAGGAGAAGATTATTTGATATAGAGGGAGATGCAACAGGAGTAATAGATATAAAGTGCATTCAGTGTAAACAAATTGCACAGATGAGATTAGACAAGCCAAATTACAATAACCTAAAAAAACTAGATTCATGTTTTTCGAGCTAAAAGGAGTCTAAAAGAACTACCTAAGAGCCGAACAATTGCTTTTAACAAAGCTTTTGTACGGCTCTTATTTTTTTTATTCAAAGTGCCGGATGATTGCTAATAAAAGCAATTATTCGGCTATTTTTTTTTGTTCTTTTAAGAGATCCTATCTGAATTTTAAAAAGATTAAAGGAGAGATGTAATAGTGGTCATTAAGTATGAATTTGTAACAGGAGAAATAGCAGAGATTGAGTTATCAAAGGATATTGCTGAGATTGCAATAGAAATTGGAAGAGAAACTTATAACAATGAACGAAGAGAAACACGTAGACACAATTCATTAGAGAAGAAGAATGAACAAGGGTTTCAATTTGAAGATAAGAGTGTAGCTGTTGATATCATAGTTGAAAAAAAAGAAACAAGTAAAGCATTACATAATGCTTTGGAAAAACTATTGCCGCAGCAGAAGGTATTAGTACAAAAGGTGTTTTTTCAAGATATATCAATTACTCAAATCGCTCGTGCTGAAGGAGTGAATGAAGCATCTATAAGAACCCGTCTTAAAAAGATTTATAAAAAACTTAAAAATATTTAATATTAGGGGACTCGGATTTGCAATTCTCGTGGCTATTATATATAGGGCTTAATTAAAAGGTGTTAATAGTGTAGATTTGCAGGGACACTAAATATATTAAGGAGGATTAAATAATGGCTAAATACAGACAGATTTATACAGAATTTTGGAGTGATAGCTTTGTGTTTGAACTTACACCAGAGGAAAAATACTTTTATTTATATCTTATTTCAAATACCAAAACAACGCAGTGTGGTATTTATGAAATATCAAAAAAATTTATAGCTACAGAAACTGGGTACAACAGAGATACTGTAGATAAGCTAATTAAAAGATTCTGTGAGTATAACAAAATATTATACTGTGATGATACGAAAGAGATTATGCTGTTAAATTGGATGAAATACAACGTACCTAACAATATAAACGCTATTAAATGTGTTCATCACGAGTTATCCAGGGTTAAAAATAAAGAATTTCTTGAAATTTTATTTGAAAAATGTGATGTAGCTCAATTAGATGTAGCGAAAATTTTCGAGAACCTCATTATAGAGGAATCTTTTGATATTAATTTTACTGATTATAGAACTTCTGTAAATTGATACTTAGAAAAAGTGGACAATCATCCCATAAATCTTACTTTAGAAAGAAGCTCTGATGTAATTCCCATGGAAAATATAGAAGACCAAGATAATAATGATTTTCTGAAAAAGGAAGAAATTCAGGAGCCACGTGAATTCATAATTAACAAGGATATTAGTAGGGGCTTACAAGGCCCTTATAAGGGGCTACCAAGTAATAGAATAAGAAGTAATAAAGAAGAATTAATAAATAAAGAACAAGAATTAAGGAATAAAGAAGAAGAAGCAGTGACTAAAGAAGAAGCATTAACTAAAGAAGAAGCATTAACTAAGGAAGAAGCAATAGTCATAAAATATAGAAACAATTCTGCTGCTGATGGTGAGGGCTTAAAAAGTGTACTTAAGGTATTTGAAGAAAATGTACATGCTATCACACCTTTGGTGTATGAAAAAATATTAGATTTTGCAAAGCAGGTAAGTAGCAAAGTTATCATTATGGCTATTGATGAGGCTGTAGAATATAATGCTAAAACTATAAAGTACATCACTAAAGTACTCAATAGCTGGATAAGTAAAGGCATAAAAACTGCTGAGCAGGTAAAATTCTATCAAAAACAGTGGGCTAGTAAAAAGAGTGGACGCCCAAGCCATAATGTGAAAAATGGTGGCTTCTGCGACTATGAGCAAAGAACATATGATTTCGATCTTCTAGAAAAACAGCTATTAGGACAAGCATACTGATTAGTTATCTTTTAATATTCTCTATAAAAAATTTAAAAGGCGGTGTTTTTATTATGGAAAAACTAGTTGAAAAGGCTAAGAATAAAGAGAGTGGAGCTACAGAAGCGATAATAGAAAAATTCAAATATCTCATATTCAAGGAATCTTCAAGGTATCACATTCCAGGTTATGAACTAGAAGATTTAGTGCAGCATGGTTACCTTTCTGTTATAAAAGCCATAGACATGTATAAGCTAGGCAGCAACAGCTTTAACGGCTACTGCATAAATTCTATAAGAATGAACTTTAAAGCCCTTCTAAAAGGGCAGATAAAGCATTTTAGAGAAGTTCCAAACAATGAAATGCTAGATTTTGATACTGCAGGAAATTATGAATTTACTTTAGAGGATGAAGTAATTGGCTATGATGAAGTGAAAAAATTATATGCAGCTCTTGAAACGCTTGAGCCATTAGAGCGAAAAATGCTAGAGAGATATTATATTTTAGGAGATTCAATAGGAGAAATAGCCTGTGATAGCGATAAAAGCTACCATCAATTTGCAAGAATTAAGAAAAAAGCATTACAAAAACTCAAAGCACTTATGTAGCTCTAGAGGAGATGATTTAACTGGCAAGAAAGATGCTAAGATAGGAAGATTGTCCAACCTGATGAGGAACAAATGAAAAACAGATTAGGTAATAGAAGTGATAACACTGGAGTGTTTGTCGATATTTGCAATGCGAAAATTAAAGGATTACGACAAGTAATAGGGAAGTAGATTAAATTGATATATTAATAAGGGATAATTTTATATAACAAATTTAGGGGGACATGATTAGTGAAGCGGAGAACTAGAACTGAAATGAGAAAGAAAAGGAAAATGAGAACGAGAATAGTAGTAATAACGGTATTAACAGCGGTGGTAGGGTTAAGTACTAGTGCGTGGGCAATTGCAAGTAAAGCGAAAGGGCCAGTTAAAAGCGAGGTTCCTCTTTCAAGCCAAAAGAAAGTAAGAGAAGTAACGCTTACAGCATCAGTTGCTAATCCAACGAGTACAAAGGCAACAATTAGTAAGAAACAGTTGATATCTAAAGAGAAAATCGATGAACTAGTAATTGAAAAGGCTAAAAAGGACGAATTAGCCAAGGAAGCAGAGGCGCAAGCGAAGGTGCTAGCAAAGCAAGAAGAGGTTGCTAGACTGGAAAAAATAGCAGTAGATAAAGCGGAAAAAGGAGAAGCTGATAAAGCAAAAGCTAGCAAATTGGCGCAAGTATCTGCAAATAAAGCTAAACAAGAAGAAATTGATAGGATAGCCGCTGAGAGAGCAGATGCGCCTAAACAGGCTAGAATAGCAGAAAATTACAAAATAGCGAAAGCATCATTTGACAAAGCAGAAGAAGTAAAGGCTGCTAATTTAGCTAAAACAGAGTTGGACAGGCTTACTAAAGTAGAAACAGATAGAATAGCTAAAGTGAAAGCTGATAGCATAGCCAAAATAGAAACTGATAGGATAGCAAAAGTAAAGACAGATGAAATAGCTAAAAAGGCAGAAGGTAATATAACTAAAGGGGATAGTACAACTAAAGGAGATAGTACAACTAAAGGAGATAGTACAACTAAAGAAAAAGCGGATAAGGTTGCTAAAATAGAGGCGGATAGAATAGCTAAAATAGAAGCAGTAAGACTTGCTAAAATAAAAGCAGACAGGTTGGCTAAAGAAGAAGTGGCAAGACTTGCTAAAATAGAAGTGGATAGAATTGCGGCAGCGGAAGGTTCAAATCAAACAGCGCTTGAAGCTAGGATTGCAAACTATTTAAACTCTTCAACTAATGTTACTAATGTACTGAACAGGGCTGTGGCATTACATGGTGGAAGTACTTCGAATAATTGCGTTTATTTCTCAAGTGAAGTAATGAGAAGAATGGGAGTATCTATTCCACTAGAAACATGTAACACAAGGCAGTATTTAAGTTACCTAAATGCACGTGGATGGGAGTCTAATTGGAATATTAAAAAGCTTACACCAGGAAGTATTTGTTTTACAACTAATGATGGCGGAGGATATCCAACACATACATTTGTATTTATGGGATGGGCTAATAGTAATTATACTTTGGCATATGTTGCAGACAACCAAGGTAGCGAGGCTCATGTACGAGATATGCGTGCAACTTATTCAACAGATAAGTTTGCCTACTTTATGCATAATTAGTCAATGAAATAAATGGACAAATAAAAGAGGAAAGAATAATTAAAATTATTCTTTCCTCTTTTATTTGATTTTAAAGCTGAAAATTATAAATACATATATCTTTAAGTAACAAGTTGAATATAATATAAAGAGGATAGTTCAACTTAGCGATAAAAAATGATGTAAATACCATTAAATTTGTTATATAATAAAAAAAGGAAACATTTTGTAAATATTATGATATACTAAATTGTAAATAAAAATAAATTAAAATGTATTAAATTGTATTAAAATGTATATTTAATAAATTATTTAATAGCATAAAATAAGTTAAAAAAAGCAAGTATACTCCAATACATATAAGTAATAAAATTAAAAAAAATGTCATATTTGGTCGATAAATGCACTGAATTATAAAATTTAAAATTTGACGTAAAATCTTCGAAATTATATAATAAATCTGTGTAACTTTGTAGAAATTAGTAAAATAGAAATTTTAGATATTGTTATAAATGTGGGGCGAAGTAGAGCGCAGGAGTCTTATAATATAGTAATAGGGGGGATACAAATGGAAGAATTAGAAACGGATATGAGGGAGACACAGGTAAAGATTACTAGTGAGTATGAAAAAAATGCAGGATATTTTATAATCAAAAGAATAACTGATATTATAGGTGCTTTATGTGGGATTTTATTACTTAGTCCAGTGATGGTTGTTGTTGCTATTTGGATTAAGATAGATTCAAAGGGGCCTGTCTTTTTTGGACACAAAAGATTGGGTATGAATGGCGAATTTATAAAAGTTTATAAATTTAGAACCATGCTGCCCAATGCTGAAGAATTGCTAAAGAAATTGACACCAAAACAAGAAATAGAATTTGCAAAAAGTTTTAAACTTGAAAATGACCCAAGAATAACTAAACTTGGACAATTTCTAAGGAAATCAAGTTTAGATGAATTACCTCAATTATTAAATATTTTAAAAGGTAATATGTCCATTGTTGGACCTAGACCTATAATAGAAAGAGAAATTGAGAACTATGGAATATATGGGGACAAACTATTAAGTGTAAAGCCAGGTCTTACAGGTAATTGGCAAGCAAGTGGTAGAAGTGATACCACTTATGATGAAAGAGTACAACTCGATATGGAATATATAGATTATAGGGGTGTTTGGGTGGATTTAAAAATCATTTTTAAGACTTTTGGAGCTGTGGTTAGGAAACAAGGGGCGAGATAAAGATAAAAAATATTAGACTAAGAAGGGGATAAAGAAATGTTATGTGCACTTATAATGGCTGGGGGTAAAGGAACAAGATTTTGGCCGTTATCCACAGAGGAAAAGCCGAAACAATTCTTAAAACTTTTAGGTGAAGATACAATGCTTCAAATGACTGTTAACAGGTTACAAAAACTTGTTCCAATAGAAAGAGTATTTATAGTAACGGGTAAATGTTATGTAGGCCTTGTAAAGGAGCAATTACCCAAATTACCTTTGAGTAATATAATCATAGAGCCTGTAGGAAAAAATACAGCTCCATGTATAGCTTTATCGGCCTTTCATATAAATAAAATATATAAAGATGCAACTATAGCAGTTCTTCCATCTGATCATTTAATAAAGGATGAAGATAAATTCTTAGAGATATTAAGTTCTGGAGATGAATTCGTTTCAAAAAATGAGCAATCAATAGTAACTATAGGTTTGAAACCAGACAGACCAGAAACCAGTTATGGATACATAAATTTTGGCGATACAAATTGTACAATAAATGGCTATGAAGTTAGAAGTGTTAATAGATTTGTAGAAAAACCTAATTTTGAAAAAGCTAAAGAGTATTTGGAAGATGGGCATTTTCTTTGGAATGGTGGAATGTTTATATGGAAAGCTGCTAATATACTTAGGCTTACAAGTCTTCATTTAGAAAATACTTTTGATGTACTAAGTGAAATTGCAGCTACTAGTGAAGAAAATTATGAAAGAGTTTTAGAAGAGAAGTACAATGAAGTAGATAGTGTATCTGTAGATTATGCAATAATGGAGAAAGCTGATGATATATATGTTATTCCAGGGGAATTTGGATGGGATGATGTGGGGAGCTGGAGTGCTATTGAAAGGTATCAACGTAAAGATGATTTTAATAATGTGTGTTTAGGTAATGTGAAGAATATTGAGGCTAATAATAATATAGTGGTTAGTAGTAATAAACCCATCGTATTAGTTGGAATTGATAATATGTTTATAGTTGAAAGTGATGATATGATATTTATTGGAAAAAGAGAAGGTATGGAAAACATAAGAGAGCTCAAACCGAAAATTTAATAATAAGAAACATATATGAAGGTATTATTCTAGCAGTGGGGAGCAGCAACTAGACTGTATCCTGTATCTAGCTATAAAGAGGAGAATGAATTATGAAGATATTAATCACAGGAGCTAATGGTCAGCTAGGTCGCGAACTAGCTAACCAATATAAAGGGAAAAAAGGCATTGATTTAATACTTACGGATGTATCAGATTTAGATATAGCAAGCGTAGATCAAGTATATAGTGTTGTAAATAAAAATAAACCAGATGTGATTATTAACTGTGCTGCACTTACGGCTGTTGATAAATGTGAGACTGAAATAGATATGGCATATAAGATAAATACAATAGGACCTAAAAACTTAGCAGCAGCTGCAAATGAAATTGGAGCAGAAATTGTTCAAGTATCAACAGACTATGTTTTTGCTGGCGATGTAAATCAATCACTAACAGAGTTTGATTGTGTAAATCCACAAACTATCTATGGAAAGACAAAGCTTGAGGGAGAAATATTAGTTAAGAATCACAATCCTAAGCATTATATAATTAGAACTGCATGGCTTTACGGAGATGGAAATAATTTTGTAAAGACTATGATAAATTTAAGCAAAACTAATAAGACATTAAAAGTAGTTAATGACCAAAGAGGAACTCCTACAAGTACAGTTGATTTAGCTAGAGTTATAATAAAACTCGTAGAAGATAAGAATTATGGACTTTTTCATGGTACATGTAAAGGTGAATGTACCTGGTATGAATTCACTAAAGAAATATTTAGACTTAAAGGAATTGATACAGAAGTTTTGCCTTGCACAACTGATGAATTTCCAAGACCAGCAAAAAGACCTGAATATTCAGTGCTTAGAAATTATATGTTGGAATTAACTACTGGTGATATAACTAGGACTTGGCAGGAAGCGATCAGCGAATATTTAAAATAAATTAGTAACTTAAATAAAAGTGCATAATGCAAGTAAGGGAAGGTAAACATGATTATAATATTTTTAATATCTATCATATTTTTGATTTTCATAGCTAAAATAAAGAAAATTTCGGTTGTTTCTATATATTGGTTCTATATTTTATTAACCTTTTTATATAATGGCGTAACGTATTTTAATATAGTACACAATAAAGACTTTTACTTTTCTTTGGATAATAATATAAAGTTGCTAAATCATCAATTATTAATAGCAGCATTGTGTAATGTAGTTTTTGCATTAGTCTTTTTCAAATTTTATAAACAAATTGAATACGAAGATAAAAATGAAAATATAATTAATACGAAAAAAAAGAATATATTTATTTTCATATATATAATTGTTTTTTTTATAGCAGTATATTTTACAAGAAAATACGGATGGAACCAAGTATCGCATAATTTCATAAAAGAAAATGCTACTGCGTATAGTCTTACCGCATATTTAAAGTATGTTTTTATATCAATGTATTTATTCTATTTGTATAAATACGGAGTTAGTAAAACATTAGGAGTATTGCTTATTTTGCAAGTGATTATTATGTATTTTGATGGTGCTAGGACTACCTTTTTCTCTATAGCAGTTAGTACTATTTGTATTTATGATCTGCAATTTAGTGAAAAAAGATTAAAAACTTTATTAATAGGAATAATATCACTTTTTCTAATAGTTTCCGCAAGGTCCGTAATTATGAAGGGAACATTTAAGGAGAATTTTGCTGGTTCTATTAATATAGAAGCTCAAGTAGGATCTTATATGGTACGGCAATCCTTACATATTGAGAATTTAAATCCAAGTTATACATATGGAAAAACTTATATTGTAGACCCTGTTATATATTTTATAGACCCTATTACTAGACCTTTCTTGAAAAAACCATTAAGAGACTATTTATATTTTGATAAGTGGCAAAAAGATAATGCTATACATCTTTCCGAAGCTTATGCTCCAATGGGTGGATTTTATTATATTGCAGAAGCAGTAACAACATTCCCTTACATAGGCGCAGAAATTATAACATTTATATATGCATTTGTGTGTGTCTATATGGAAAACAATAAAAACAAACGCAGAGGTCAATATATTTTATATTTAGCATTAGCTCCTTTATTTATAAAATCCACGTTTAGTAATTTTTTTACTATCAGCTGTGTAATGATTATATTATTTTATGGTTGGAATTTTATTGATAACAAATTTTTATCTGAAAATAAGAAATTAAGCAGCTAGTGATTTTATTATATTTACTAGCTTTACAGTGCCTTTTGTTTATTCATAAGGTGCTGTTTTTTTCGGTTCAGCTTTTTAATATTATTAATATTTTAATGAATTGTATTATAATCAATAAATTGACATTGATTAACAAAAAAAGCTTTTAAAAACCATTTTTTAAAGAAGTTTTGTATAAATGTGTTAAAATGTTTGAAGTTTTATAGTAAAAATGATAAAATATGTTTGATTGTAAATAATTATTACATAATTTTCAGGGAAATAGTTTAGGGATGTTTAAAGGTTTATAAATTTGTGAATTAGTTTAATAATAGTGTTAAACGTTAATGTAAGGTATAAAAATATTATTATAATGCTTGAAAATAATTAATCAAATTAATAAAATGATATTTTAAGAATTAGGTAGGGGGGGGAAGTAAATGGAACAATTAAACATAGACAATGTTGAAATAGCTTCAAATGTTATGCTAACAGAAAGACCAATATATGAAGCTCTGAAAAGATGCTTTGATATTATTAGTTCATTAATTGCTATTATAGTATTTTTACCATTATTTTTAGTCCTTGGGATTATAGTTAAGCTAGATTCACCAGGACCAGTGTTTTTTGGACACATAAGACTAGGCCAAAATGGCAAGAAGATAAAAGTGTACAAGTTTAGGACTATGGTAAGTAATGCAGAAGAAATATTAAAAAATATGTCGGCAGATATGAAACAAGAATTTGAGGAAAATTTCAAGTTTGACAATGACACTAGAATAACAAAATTGGGTAGGTTCTTAAGGAAGTCAAGCTTAGACGAGCTTCCACAGCTTCTAAATATTTTAATTGGAAATATGTCTGTTGTTGGGCCTAGACCTATTGTAGAAAAAGAAATCAAAAAATATGGAATTTACGGAGAAAAGCTATTAACAATTAAACCAGGCTTAACTGGGAATTGGCAAGCAGGTGGTAGAAGTGATACTACCTACGAAGAAAGAGTCCATTTAGATATGGAATACATAGATGAAAGAAGTTTTTTGATGGATATAAAAATTATTTTAAAAACAGTTTTTGTAGTATTTAAAAAAGAAGGGGCAATATAAAGTTTTATTGTCTCATTAAAATATCAAAAGATAAATGAGGGACAGCGTATGGATTTGTCAATAGTTATAGTAAGTTATAATACGGTAGATTTATTAAGGGATTGTTTAAGTTCCGTAATTCAGAATACTGAAAACATAGAATATGAAATATGGGTAGTAGACAACCAATCAAAAGATGGCAGCTCGGACATGGTAGAAAGTGAATTTGCACAAGTAAAGCTCATCCGTAACAGCATTAATGGTGGCTTTTCACAGGCTAATAATTTAGCCATAAGACAATGCAGGTCGAGCAAGTATGTTTTAATTTTAAATCCTGATACTATTGTACCAAAAGGTACATTAGTGGAATGCGTTGACTTTATGGAAAAGGATAAAGAGATTGGATGCCTTGGATGTAAAGTGGTAAAAGTTAATGGCACTTTAGATAAAGCATGCAAAAGAGGGTTCCCGTCTCCATGGAACTCTTTATGCTATCTTATGAAGCTAGACAAGCTATTTCCAAATAATAAAAAATTTGGAGGATATAATGCTACATTTATACATGAGGATGAAGAAAGTGAAATTGATTCTTTAGTTGGAGCGTTTATGATGCTACGCAAGGAAGCCATTGAGCAGGTTGGGCTTCTTGATGAAACCTTTTTTATGTATGGAGAGGACATTGATTGGTGTTATAGAATAAAACAAGCAGGGTGGAAAAACTATTATCATCCTAAGGTAAGAATAGTTCATTATAAAGGTGAAAGCAGTAAGAAGCAAAGCACAAGAATGATAGGCGAATTTCACAAATCAATGTTTATATTCTATAATAAACATTATAAAAATAAATACAATGCAATTGTCAATTTACTAACATATTTGGGTATCTACTCAAAATGGGGATTAAGTTTAACAATGAATGCTACTAAAAAGGAAAAAAAGGTTTTCTAGGATTATAATTAAAATTTAGGAGGAACAAAGATGAAAGGAATAATATTAGCTGGAGGATCTGGAACTAGGCTTTATCCTATAACTAAAGCTGTGTCTAAACAAATATTACCTATATATGACAAACCAATGATATATTACCCATTATCAGTGTTAATGCTAACAGGAATTAAGGATATATTAATTATATCAACACCAAGAGATACAAGTACTTTTGAAATTTTACTTGGGGATGGAAGTCAATTAGGACTTAATATACAATATGCAGTGCAAGAAGAACCAAAAGGACTTGCTGATGCATTTATAATTGGAGAAGAATTTATAGGTGATGATAGAGTTGCATTAGTACTTGGCGATAATATTTTTCATGGATATGGATTTAGTGAAAGATTAGAAAAAGCTGCATCAAGAGAAGTAGGTGCAACTATATTCGGATACCATGTTAGTAACCCAATAGAATTTGGTGTAGTAGAATTCGATGAAGATAACAATGTAGTATCTATAGAAGAGAAACCTAAAAATCCAAAATCAAATTATGCAGTTCCAGGACTGTATTTTTATGATAATGATGTAGTGGAAATAGCGAATAATGTTAAACCATCTGCTAGAGGCGAAATAGAAATTACTGCGGTAAATAATGAATATCTAAGACGTGGAAAACTAAAGGTTGAACTATTTGGACGTGGAATGGCATGGCTGGATACTGGAACTCATAGAGGGTTACTTGAAGCCTCTAATTTTGTTGAGGCTATTCAAACAAGGCAAGGGCTGTATGTTGCCTGTTTGGAAGAAATTGCTTATAGAAAAGGGTTTATAGATAGGCAACAATTGATAAAGCTTGCGGAACCGTTATTCAAAGTGGAATATGGCAAATATCTATTAAATATAGCTGATGAATATAAGGATGTTTATAAAGAAGCAGCAGCTTCAATAGAATAAAAGCTTAAGATTTGATTGACACTAATAATTATTATGTTGGAGGTAAAATTATGAAAACTTATTTGGTGACAGGCGGAGCGGGATTTATTGGTTCTAATTTTGTTATATATATGTTATGTAAATATTCAGATATAAAAATAGTTAATTTTGATAAATTAACTTATGCAGGAAACCTTGAAAACTTAAAGGATATAGAAAACAATGCAAACCACATTTTTGTACAAGGTGATATATGCGATAAGACAGCAGTAGAAAATCTATTCAAAGAATATGATATAGATTATGTAGTGAATTTTGCTGCAGAGTCACATGTTGATAGAAGTATAAAAGAACCTGAAATATTTGCAAAAACAAATGTATTAGGTACAGTTAATCTTTTAAACGTAGCAAAAAATGCTTGGGAAACAGAGACTGGATTTAAAGAAGGAGTGAAATATTTACAAGTTTCTACAGATGAAGTATATGGTTCACTAGGTGAAACAGGATATTTTGTAGAAAGTACTCCACTAGATTCTCATAGTCCATATTCATCAAGTAAAGCTGGAGCAGATTTAATGGTTAAAGCGTATGCTGATACTTTTAAAATGCCAGTAAATATTACAAGATGTTCTAATAACTATGGTCCATTCCAATTTCCAGAAAAATTAATACCATTATTAATAAATAACTGTTTAAATCACAAGGACTTACCAGTATATGGCGATGGCATGAACATAAGAGATTGGCTTTATGTAGAAGATCACTGCAAAGCTATAGATATGGTTATAAACAATGGCAGATTAGGTGAAGTCTATAACGTTGGTGGACATAATGAAAGAACTAATATGCAAATAGTTAAAACTGTTATCAGCTATTTAAACGAAAGTGTAGACAAAGAAATAACAGAAGCTTTAATTAAATATGTTGAAGACAGAAAAGGACATGACAAAAGATACGGAATAGATCCAGTTAAAATTAAGGATGAATTAGGATGGTATCCTGAAACAACTTTCGAAGTAGGAATTAAGAAAACAATTCAATGGAATTTAGATAATGAGGATTGGATGAATAATGTAACTTCTGGCCAATATCAAAAATATTATGACAAAATGTATGAAGGAAAGTAGGGTGGAGTATTAATGGGACAATTTAAATTTACTAAAACAGGAATAGAAGATCTATATGTTATAGAGCCAAAAGTATTTGGTGATAACAGAGGATACTTTATGGAAACTTATAATTATGAGGAGTTTAAAGCCGCAGGACTTGACATGGTATTTGTACAAGACAATCAATCTATGTCTACAAAAGGAGTGCTCAGAGGGTTACACTTCCAAACTAAACATACTCAAGGAAAACTTGTTAGAGTAATAAAAGGTGAAGTTTTTGATGTAGCTGTGGATTTAAGAAAAGGATCAGAGACTTTTGGTAAATGGTATGGAGTACTACTAACTGAAGAAAACAAAAAGCAATTTTATGTGCCAGAGGGTTTTGCACATGGATTTTTAGTTACGTCTGATGAAGCAGAATTTGTATATAAATGTACTGATTTTTATCATCCGGAATTTGATTGTGGCTTGTTATGGAACGATCCAGATATTAACATAGAATGGCCAATAGATGGAACTTTCGAAGTGCTTTTATCAGAAAAGGATAAAATTCAGAAGAAATTTAGTGAATTAGATATAGCATTTACATACTAAAGTATAAACAAGTAAAATTATTACTAGGTGTTTGGGTTACACATGTATAAACCAAATACCTAGTAATAATAATTTCTTTATGAAAAAGGATTTTTATGATATATATATTAAAGATAATCAGCGGAATGAGAGGGAAATATGAGAAAAACTTACTTTAATGCTACGATACTAGACGAAAAACCAACGGGATTGGGTATTTATTGTAATAATATTATTGCTAATATGGATGATAATATTATTGATAACTATATATTTACTGATAAGATAAAAAAAATTGATAATAAAAAAATAAGTTGTAAAAGTGTTTTTATAAAATGTAAGACCAAAAAAAATATAATTTCAGTTTTTTTAAGAAACATAAACTTAAAAAGAGTTATAAATAAAGAAAGTAAAAAAAATGAAATATTATTTTATTCGCCAACACAACATGGATTGGTTAATAAAAACATAAAACAAATAGTAACTATACACGATTTGATGCCCTTATTATATCCAGAAGGTAGAAAACATCAGTATTTTTACTATAAACATATTTTACCTAATGTTATAAAATGTAGTGATAAAATTATTACTGTTTCCAATAATACTAAAAAGGATATAATAAAGTACTATAATGTATGTCCTGAAAAAATAGAGGTAATTTATAACGGGTATGATAAACCAGAGTACGTTAATAAAGGAGAAAGTATTAATTACATATGTAATAAGTATAAAATTAAAAAATTCTTGCTAATGATGGGTATAAATTATTCTTATAAAAATTTGAGTAGTGTGATATTAGCTTATAAGGAAATAAAGAATGATATATCTCATAAGCTGGTTATCGTTGGGAATAAGAATATTGGGTATGGAAGAGAATTAATCGAATTAGTTAAACAAAATAACCTTTCAGAAGATGTTATATTCTTAGGATATATCGATGAAGCTGATAAACATAAAATTTATCAGGCTGCTGAGTTATTTATTTATCCTTCATTATATGAAGGTTTTGGATTGCCTATATTAGAAGCTATGGCCAATAATACCATGGTAATGTGTTCTAATTCATCATCTTTGCCTGAAGTTGCAGGAGATGCAGCTTTGTATTTTAATCCGAAGGATATTGAGGAAATTAAGTTGGGAATTATTAACATGATTAGCCTAGAAAGTAGAGATAAACAAATCTATATTAATAAAGGGATAGAAAATATTAAAAGGTTTGATTGGTTTAAGGCGGCAAAACAGGTAAGTGATGTTATAGTTAATATAAAAAATAAATGATTTGTGAGGTCAATATGAGTAAGGCTGTTTATATTATTTTAGTTAATTTTAATGGTGCTAAAGATACTATTGAATGTGTTAAAAGTTTGAATAATATTAATTATGAAAATTTTAAGATAGTAGTGGTTGACAATAAATCTTATGATGAGGATAGATTGAAGTTAAAAGAAGCTGATGTAAAGTTTCATTTAATTGAGTCTAATGAAAATCTTGGTTTTGCAGGTGGGAATAATCTAGGTATAAAATATGCTATGGATAATAATGCTGATTTTGTACTGTTATTAAATAATGATACATTGGTTCATAAAGATTTTTTAAATGAGCTAATGAAGTATACTGAAATAAATGTAGGTGTAATTGGTCCCAAAATACTATATTATCCAGATGTATCTAAGATTTGGTTTGCTGGTGGAAAGATAAACTGGTTTAAATTTATAGGACAACATTTTGGAGAAAAACAAGAAGATAATGGACAGTTTAATAATTTAAAAGAAGTTGATTTTGTTACAGGTTGCTGTATGCTAATAAATTCTAATGTTTTTAGAAAAGTAGGTTTGTTGCCTGAGGGTTATTTTATGTATTTCGAGGATGTTGATTTTTGTGTAAAAGTTAAAGATGCGGGTTATAAATTAATATACAACCCTAATTCTGAAATTTATCATAAAGTGAGTATATCAAGTGGAGGAGAGGAATCTCCATTCATAGTAAAATACAGTAATAAAAACAGATTGAAATTCATGAAAAAGTATAAATATAAAGTATCTTTCACAATGTATATGTTATCAATAACATATTTTTATATTACGAGAGTTATTAAGCTAATAAAATACATGATTAGATATAATAAAAACAAAGGAAAAATAATGGCGTTAATTTCAGCACTTAAGAAGAAGTAATAATAGATGGAATAGATAAATTATCCAATTAACTATAGATCCACTAATACATAGATGAGTTAAGGTGAGCTTAATCAAAAGGAGCAATAAAAAATGCTTAAGGAAACAGTATGTTGCTTAATAGTTACTTATAACATAGGAAGTGATTTTTATAAGTGTTATGACGCTATTAAGGGACAAGTAGACGAAGTTGTAATTATTGATAATGGTTCGAAGCAAGATACTATTCAAGTTTTGAATAATATCGAAAAAGATGAAGATGTACATATAATTTACAATGCCACCAACTTGGGTATAAGTGTTGCACTAAATCAAGGGGTAAAATATGCGAAAAACAAAGGTTATGAATGGGTATTAACAATGGATAATGATAGCGAAGCTACAGAAGACATGGTTAATGCAATGCTAAATATATATAACAATTTAAATAAAAGTGAACAAGGAAAGGTTGTGAGTCTATTTCCTTGTTATATAGAAAAAGGGTTTAATATTGAAGGCGTATTAAATAAAAAATCAGAGCTTCATAATCCTAAATTTAATTATATAAAAGAAGAAATTACATCGGGAAACCTTGTTAAAACATTTGTGTTTGATAAAATAGGATACTTTAATGAAGGGCTTTTTATTGATTATGTAGATCATGAGTTTTGTTTGAAACTACTAAAAAATGAATATAAATTAGTACAAGTAGAGGGTGCTATTTTATTACATAGCCTAGGAAGTTCAGTTAAAAGAAAGACTTTATTTGGAGAAATATCTTATACTAACCATTCAGCTTTAAGGCGCTATTATATAACTAGAAACAGACTTTATATTTGGAATAAATATAAGGACATCGATAAAGAATTTATAAAAATGGATAAGTCTGCTTCGGTAAAGGAATTTGTGAAAATACTTATATATGAAGAAGATAAGATAGAAAAAATAAAAATGATGATTAAGGGAATAAGAGATTACAATAGGGATGTATTTGGTAAGCTAAAATAAATAGTACATAAGTGAGTGGGGAAGATATGAATAAAAAGATTAAAGATTTTTCATATGCATTAAGTGCAAATGCTTTAAATTTTATCATGGGAATTGTAACAGGATTTTTAATACCAAAGTTTCTTGGTATTGACGATTATGGATACTTAAAGTTATTCACTTTTTATACAACCTATGTTGGATTGATGCATTTAGGGTTTTTAGATGGAATTTATGTTAAATATGGTTCATATGATTACGAGCAATTACCCAAAGAAAAGTTTAGGGGATATTTTAGATTTTTATGTTTAGAACAAGTAGTTGAAGCAATAGTTCTTTCCTTATTATTTTTTGGAATCAACAAGGATGGCCCAAGGGGCACTGTAATGATATTTGTAATAGTAAATATGGTTATTTTAAACCTAACAACATTATTTGCTTTTGTTCACCAGTTTACTAAAAGATTTAAGTTATTCTCAATAAATATGATTTTAACAAAGTTATTGTATGTAATAGGCTGTTTAGGTCTGTTTGCTTTTAGCATTTATCAGTACGTACCTTATATTATATTGCAGACAGTTGTTAATGTAGTGATATTAATTATATACATTGTTTATAATAAGGAAATTGTATTTGGAATATCTGATAGTTTAAAGGGTAGTATTAAAGAACATATGGCGTTAATTAAAATGGGCTCGTTTGTAATGATTGGTAATTTTATGACTATTATGATTTTGGGAATAGATAGATTGTTTGTAGACAGGTTATTTACAATTAAGGATTTTGCTATGTATTCATTTGCATATTCTTTGGTATCCTTGTTCTATATTTTACTAAACTCATTAACACAGGTTATATATCCGTATTTAACTAGAACAAGTACAGAGAAGTTAAAAGATGTTTATGAGAAAATTAAAATATTAATAACAATTGTTATGGGAAGTACATTGTCAGCTTATTTCGTTATTAAAATAATTGTACTGAAGTTCTTACCTGAGTATATAGACTGTTTAAACATTTTATTATTTTTAGTACCTACTATAGTTCTAAGTGCACAGATTTCTATCTTAGTAGCTAATTATTATAAAGTTTTAAAGGAAACTAAAGATTATACTAAAAACAGTATAGTAGCTTTAATATTAGGTATAGCAACAAATATAATAGGATATGTGATAAATAAAAGTGTTGAATCTATTGCAATTGCAACTTTAATATCATTTATAATATGGGTGCTATATTCAGATAATTATTTTAAAAAGAAATTAAATGTAAATGTATTAAAGGCTCAAGTTCTTGAAATTTATGTTATAGGCATATTTATAATTTCAGGGTACTATTTCAATTGGTACATGGGGTTAATAATTTATTTAATATTGTTAGCAGGTATTGTTTTATTGAAATATAGAAAAGAGTGTAAAAATATAGTCCTTTTTGTTAAAAATGAATAATTGTGAAAAGGCATATTATAGACTGTTGAATTAACATATAAGAATGAAATACCACCGTTAAATGGAATTTAACGGTGGTATTTTTTATTTGTTTGCAGTTAGTCCGCGTACAATTGCGTTTGAGAGATCTTCTGAATTATATTTATTCATATCAATTGGTGAGTCAACGAAACTGCATTCAATCAATATTGCAGGTGCTGTTGTATGTTTTAATACATAATATGTTCCGTCGTACTTAATTCCTCTATTGGTATAACCTAATGATACAATATTATTTAAAACACTTTGAGCTAATGACTTACTTGCATCAGAACGGTAGAATACCTCTGTGCCATGAGCTTTTTTATCGAAAGCATTAAAATGAATGGATGCAAAAATTCCAACTTCATTGGAATTAGATATCCGGGTGCGTTGATCCAATGAATCAGTAGTGTCTGAAGGATTGGTGGGAGTACAATCTACGACAATGTATCCAAGGGTTTCAAGTTTGGATATTACTTTATTACCTACTTCTACTATTAAATCATCTTCTTGTCTTATTCCAGGGGAACCACCGTCAGCTTTATTATTATGACCCTTATCTATTGTAATTTTCATATTCTTTTTCAAAGAATTTACGTTTGCTGGATCAACTTTAATTAAGCGGATTTTAATTGCTTCGATTCTAAGAGATTTGGAAACAATACCTGCAATGGCGCCATCATAAACTGGGGACTGCCATCCGCTACCTTGAACATGGGCTTGGTATTGAACATGATAATTTGCCGTATTTCCTTCAAGCATAACACGGATACCTTCTATTCTCAAGTTTTCGTTTGGCCTGCCAGCTATTTGGCCATCATATATCCAATTACTCCAGCCAACATTTTGCATGTATACTTGGTATTTAATAGTTAGGTCACTTGGGGCATTCTGTAAATCTATATTGATACCAGTCATTTTAAGTGCTTGTCCAACTGTACCAGAAACTTCGCCATCACCAACAAAAGATTGGAAACCGCTATTTTCCATTTTACTCTGGTACATTATTGAGGGATTTGGAGATACTATTTTTATTCTTAGAGCTTCGACTCTTGATGAAGTTCCAGTTGTTCCCGCTATTTGGCCATCCTGTACCCAATCTTGCCATCCAATATTTTCAACATGAGCCTGATAAAGCACATGGTATCCATCGGGAAGGCCTTCAAGCGATATTCTGATAGCTTCCATTTTTAAACTTTTACCTTCTGTACCAGCTAATGAATTATCATATGTCCAGTCTTGCCAACCAATTTTTTCAATATGGGTTTGATACTTAATATGAGCGCTCGCAGGTGCATTTTCTAAAGAAATCTTAATTGCTTCTATACGGGCGGATTTTCCTTCAGTTCCCGATAAGGCGCCATTACTTACGTAGTCCTGCCAACCAATATCTTGAACATGAGATTGATATTTAATATTAATAATATCATTAGTAGCACCATATGCGATATTATTAATAGATATCACAAGGGAAATTATGCACATAACAAAAAAAAGTTTGAGAAACTTGTTGGTTGATTTATTCAAATTATCATCTCCTAAAATAGCATTGAAATTAAAGTGCAAATTATTACATAAAGGCTCAATATTTAACAAAAATGTGTACAATATATATTATATTTTATTTGTAAACTTAATACAATGATATATATAAATTTTATTAATGGCACATGTATCGTAATTTCGCTATTATTCTGTTGTTTTCAAAATACTATATATTGATTGCTCGCAGTAAGATAAAAATAGGGCAAATAAAAAAACATATCTAAAGACTATTAAAATTATATTTAATGGTCTTTAGACATGTTAAGTTTTATTTCTTTACTAACCTAACTCTTACAGCTTCAATTCTTAGTGCTTTCCCAGAAGTACCTGATATTTGACCTCCATTAACCCAGTCTTGCCACCCTTCATTTTGTACATGGGATTGGTACTCGATTCTATATTTATCTGCATCAGTTCCTTCTAACATTATTTGTAGTGCTTCTATCCTTAAAGCTTTTCCTTCTGTTCCGGCAAGGGCCCCATCATATACCCAGTCTTGCCAACCTATAGTTTGTACGTGAGTTTTATATTTTATTTTTAGACCTGCTGGTGCATTTTCTAATTTTATTCTAAAGGCTTCAACTCTTAAAGCTTGCAGTTCAGTGCCTGCTAATTCTCCATCTTCAACCCAGGATTGCCAACCTATCTTCTCTACATGGCCTTGATAAGAGACTGAGGGTGCTTTTACAATTCTAACTCTTATAGCTTCAATTCTCTGTGATTTTCCAGAAGTACCTGATATTTGACCGCTATTAACCCATGCTTGCCATCCCTCATTTTGTACATGGGATTGATACTCAATTTTATATCTACCAGAATCAGTACCCTCGAGCTCCATTTGAATTGCTTCTATACTTAAAGATTTTCCTTCTGTCCCTGATAGTGAACCGTCATACACCCAGTCCTGCCAGCCTATCTTTTCTACATGAGTTTTATATTTTATTTTTAGTCCTGCTGGTGCATTTTCTAATTTTATTTTAAGTGCTTCTACTCTTAAAGCTTTTCCCTCTGTGCCTGCTAATTCTCCATCTTTAACCCATGACTGCCAGCCTATGGTCTGTACATGGCCTTGATAAGAAACTGAAAGAGGGTTTACTGTTGGCGCAGTTGAGTTAATATTAAAGTTTAAATCTTGATATGTATTCACAGAAATCTTTCCACCAGTACTATCTGCTAATTTAACACACATGTTCATGCCGTTTGTTCCTAACTGTGAAAAATCATTAGTAGTTTTTAAATTAACTGTTCCTGTTTTAAGAGCCTTAGCTTTTATAACAAATAATTGCCCAGTTCCATTAAACCCGGCTACATTACCTTGTAAAGACAATCCCATACTTACAACGCCAGTAGTATCTGGGATTTTTGGATTTATTACAGTATTGTATGACTTGCCTGAATTTTTAAGCGTGTCGCCTTCGGTAATGTCTAATATTTGAAACATTGTTTTATCGTATTTGAAATCTACAGATGCTCCATAAAGATCATTTACATTTTCGCAATTAACGTAAATATTAAAAGCTTGTCCAACTATTATGGAACTGTTATCTAGTGAATATGAGACTTTGCTTGCAGTTGCAGCAGCGACCTTTATGCTGCCAGAGATAAGCATGCTAATTAAAATTAAAAATGAAATTAGTACAGAAGTTGTTCGTTTAAGTTTCAAAAATGTTCCCCCCTAAAAATATTATGTATTATGAAAAGCCCTTGTAATAAAGCTTAATCATTTCATGTATATAACACATATATAACCATCCATTACAGTATCATTATAATTATACATAATATTATACCATTCCCCTAAGTTATCAACAATAAAGCGAATGAATCTAAAATCTTATCTGTAATTCTATTTTGTGACATAAAATTTAAATCTGGTGAGTTTAATATTTCTTCAACGTAAAAAAAGCAAAATATTTTTAGTGGATATAAACAATATTGTTGTATTTTTTAACTTATTGTATAATAATTGTTATTGTGCTATAAATATGTTATAAAAGCAAAGAAAAAAGGGGATGAGGACCATGGAGGTTAGTAAATTTAAATATAGTGGCTTAACGACAATAAAAGGGTACATAATTTAAAAAATGTTTATTTAAAATAAATACAAAAATTTATATGGATGGTGATATTAATGGAAGTGAAAAAAAACAATGAAAAACTTAAATTTGTTTTTAGAGTGGTCTCAGTAATACTTTGCATAAGTTTAATATATTGCAATTTTCCAAATTTCACAAAACGTGTTTTTGCAGAAAATGGAGATAAGAAAATTGATTTAAATAACGATGGTAATGAAGAGACAGTAAAGTTTAATAATGGTGCACTTAATATTTTTTCAATGGACGGAAAAGTTATTTTTCAAAAAAATGAAGATAAGAATGTTTACAGAACTATAGCTTTTATTAAGGATAAAAAAATTAAAGATACAAAGATATTAATTCAAAATAAAACAAGGGATACGTCCGGTACGCTATCATATTCCATATATAAAATGGATGGTAGCGAAATGAAAGAGATTATAAATAAGGAAGAGATTTATAAAGGCGTTGTAACTGTAAAGGAGAATGGAGAAGTTTTAGAGGAAACACCTATGTATGTTGAAAATGATTCTAATGCAGTTCCATCTTTTACTGTTAAAAATCATTTCAGTTTAGAGGATAATAAACTTATTCTGTTAAAAACAGAAAAGCTTAGTTATACGCTTGGTGATAGTACTTTAAATTCCTCAGAGTATATTAATAATCCATCACATGATGAAATAGAAAAAATCATTGAAAATGTAGCTTATGAAAAGGGGATACCCGCAGCAATATTTAAAGCAATTGCTCACCAGGAGTCAACTTGGAGACAGTTTTCTAATGGTCAACCATTGATAGGATATGATGGGATAGGAATCGGAATAATGCAGGTTTCAGATTATGTTAAAGTAAACCTTACTCCTACTGATATAGCCTATATTAACAGACTTAAATATGATATAGAGTTTAATATAAGGGAAGGCGCTGAAATTTTACTTACCAAATGGGCATTACAAGATTCATCCCCAACATGGAAGATACCAAAGGTTGGGAATGGATCACCAAATTATTTGGAAAATTGGTATTATGCAATATGGGCATATAATGGTTTTAGTGAAAGAAATAATCCTGCATCTAACCATGCTAAAGCTTATCAAACAGTTGTTATAGGACATGCTAATAATATTTTTCAAAAGACCATGAGTGATTTATATGAATACAATCCTAGTCTTTTCACTGTAGGAGTTTTACCGAGAGCAGATATAGCAGAAATAAGTGGTAAACACGCTGGAGATTTTAAAATTAAGGATAAAAATTATAAATATATAGTTACCAACGATTATTTAGCTATAAGAGATGGAGATATGAAAGTAATTGGTAATTATAATAAAAATGATGTTGTAACAATAATAGGTGATCCAATAATTAAAGATAGTTATGTAAGATATCAGGTTGAAGGTAATAATAAAAGTGGCTATGTGGCAGGAAATTGGATAAAACCCGTCGGCGATACAAATGGAGACGGACAAGTCGATATTTACGATTTTGTACAACAATCTAAAAGCATTAATGGACAGGGAACGGTTATTAATGATACTAACAGAATATCCATTGAGAATTCCGATGTGAATATGGATGGGGTTGTGAATATAATGGATGTTGCACTTGCTGCTAAAAATTATAATTTTTATTTATACAGAAATAATATAAAAAATTAAAGAATTAGTCTATTGTAAAAATGGTAGAGAGGAAAGGTAATAGTTATTATGAAAAAAATAATACTATGTTTTTTATGCGTTATATTATTTACACATGGAGGAACTGCCAAAGCAGCAATCTTGCCATCTCTAAGCGTGGAGGTAAAAGGGGAGATAGAAATAGGACAGGCCATCCAGATAACAATAAATATAGATAATATAGACAGTCTATATGCTGGAGCCGCTAGATTAAAGTATGATCCTAAGATTTTGAAGATTATTTCTTTTGAAAAAGGTGCCCTTATTATTAATAAAGGCACAAATACGTTTGATGTGGGAGACAAAATAGATAATACAAGTGGGATAGCAAGCTTTGGAGGGTTTTCATGTGTAGGTCAAACCGATGGGTTTTCGGGTTCAGGAACTTTTATAAAAATAAATGCAGAGGTTTTGAAGAAAGATAGCTTTCATTTAAAAAGTCAACAATTTTTAGCTAGTCCAAATGATACTTATAATCTGAAAATACAGCTTTGTGATAAAAATATTAAAGAAGTTGCTTATGAATTTAAGGGGTATGAACTTAAAGTTAGTAGTGATGGTAAAGCTGAAGAAATTAAGCCGGGGAGTACTGTGATAAAACGGGATACAAATAGTATGAAAAAGGCTAAGACTGAGGCCACAGTTAATAAGGAAAACATTGTAGTAGCTCCGGATATAGATAGTAACGCAAAAGCTAGTACTGATGCTCTGGTTGTTAAAGAAAGTGAAACTAAGCAGGAAAGCAATGTGGTAAATCCAAATGTAAGCAGTAATGCTGATTCTTCCGTTAATAATGAAATTGAAATAAAAAAAGACGTTCCATCAAACGTTTTAAAAAATAATAAGGCTATTAATAAGGATACGGTGGAAATTAATAAAAGTAAACCTACTTTTTCTGTTAAGGATGAAAGTGGGAATGAAACTATAAAAAACTCTGGTTGGAAAAGGGGCATGATTACTGGTAGTACAATTGCATTAGTCTTTGCAGTTGTAGGTGGAACGTACTTTTATAGAAAAAAACATCAGAAGCAAAGTTAATAATTATAGATAAATGTCGTTAAAATGAAATGGTAAGGATAAGACATATAATTATTAATTTGGGGGTACTTATGAAAAAAAAGAATATAAACAGGTTAATTATGATTATATTTATGATTAATATATATGGATATAAGGTACAAGCTACTCCTAATAATTCTTTGGGAGTTAATTTGCAAAATGATAAATCAGGTAAAAAAGCAAGAATAATGGCCAATTATAAAAAGAATAAGGAAAAGAAAAACTTTAAGGAAGGCGAGGTTCTAGTAAAAATCAGAAGAGATATTAGCGATTCATCTATTCAGGATGTAGAGAAAAAGAATAGTATTAAATCTGAAAATCAAATAAATAAGCAACTTGATATAGTTAAATTTGATAACAAAAAATCTTCTATGGATGAAGTGCTATTAAATTTAAATAACGATTTAAACATCGAATATGCGGAACCGAATTATATTAGCAAGTTATCTAATTCACCTGAGAATGAACCGTATTTTAGTAGCCTGTGGGGACTTGAAAATATTACAGCTCAAGGATTAGATATCAATGTTGCTACTGCTTGGAAGAGCAGTACCGGTGATCCAAATTTAGTGGTTGGAGTAATTGATTCTGGGATAGATTATTATCATGAAGATTTAAAAGATAGTATATGGATTAATAATAAAGAGATACCTGATAATGGGATAGATGATGATAAAAATGGTTATGTGGATGACTATAATGGGTGGAATTTTGCATATGACAATAATGATTCTTATGATGATAATAGCCATGGTACTCATGTTAGTGGAACAATTGCAGCATCATCTAACGGAATAGGCATCGTAGGAGTTGCACCAACTGTTAAAATAATGGCTTTGAAAGTGGCTAATCTTCAAGGCTTTTTATATACTAGTGACGTAATCAATGCTATTCAATATGGTTTAAGTAATGGTATAAAATTATTTAATTGTTCATTCGGTAGTAAAGATTTTTCGCAAGCGGAGTATGAGGTGATAAAAAGCTCAAATGCTTTATTTATGTGTGCTGCGGGAAATGGTAATATTAATGAAATAGGGTTAGATAATGACGGCTTAGTTAAAAACTATCCATCAAGTTTCGATTTGCCTAACATAATTTCAGTATCATCAATAGATAAAAATGGATATTTATCTACTTTTTCAAATTATGGTGCGGTTTCTGTGGATATTGCAGCACCAGGAGGTAGTATTTATAGCACAGTGCCGGGTGGATATGGTTATAAAAGTGGAACATCTATGGCAACTCCTCATGTTACTGGAGTAGCAGCACTTGTTTTAAGCGAAGATATGAATTTATCTCCAATTGAAGTAAAAAATCGTATTTTAGAAAGTACTCATAAATTACCCGAATTAGAAAATAAAATTGTTACAGGAGCGATTGTAGATGCTTTTGGAGCCATGAAGCTAACTAGACAAACAGATGTGGATGATAATGGAATAACAGACATTATTGATTTAGCACTAGTAGGTCAAGCCTATTATTCACGTATAGGGGACCATGAGTATAAAAGCATATTAGACATCAATAATGATAGTATAATAGATGTTTATGACTTAGTTTCCATATCAAAAGTCATTCAATAAAGTAATTTGTAATTAGTATAAAAATATCATGCGGATATGGGGAAAATATAGTAAAATAGTAAATATTATAGTATAATTACGTTGTGGATAGTTTATAACTACAAATTAATTGCAGGATAAAATGATTATACATAGCATTTAGATAAATATTGCATACGACAAGAAAAGGGGATATAATAATCAGAGTACTATATGTGGAAAATTAGAGAATAGAAAAATATAAAAAATTAGTATTTTCAGAATGATTATGCAACATATGATGGAAGGGGAAAATATGAGTAAAAAAAGAAAATCGACAAAGATTATTTTAAGTTTATTTATTATTGGTGTATTAGTTTTTGGGGGAGCTTTTGGTTACACTTTTTATGAACTTGGTAAAATAAACACTGTAAAAATATCGAAAACCGATGAGGCTCTAGGTATTAAGACTGATTCATCGCCCCAAGCAGAAAAGGATAATGGAATAACAAACATTGCTTTCTTCGGTTTAGATAGAAGAACTGCGAAGGAACCAGCTCGTTCGGATTCTATAATGGTACTTTCTGTGGATACAAAAAACAAGAAAATTAAAATGTCATCTATTATGAGGGATACATATGTAGCAGTAAAAGGACATGATGAAACAAAGATTACCCATGCATATGCTTACGGTGGACCACAGCTTGCCATAAGAACTCTTAATGAGAATTTTGATTTAAATATTAGAGATTATGTTTCCGTTGATTTTTTTAATCTTGAAAAGATAATAGATAGTATTAACGGAGTAACTATAGATGTTGCTCAAGATGAAGTTAATTTAATGAATGATTATATGAATGAAACTGCTAGAATTGAAGGAAAATCAATTAGTAGAATTACAAGTTCAGGACCGCAGACTTTAAATGGACTTCAAGCTGTTGCATACTCACGAATACGTTATACTTCTGGAGGAGATTTTAAGAGAACTGAAAGACAAAGAACTGTATTAACAGGTATGCTCACAAAGATTGAGTCACTAGGGGCAACTGAGTTCCCATCTGTTGTTTCTAAGCTTTTACCTCTTACTGAGACAAGCATGAGTAGTATAGATGTAATGGCCCTTGGGACAAAAGTGATTGCGTCTAAGACAACTGCTTTAGAGCAGGAGAGATTTCCAGTGGATGGCTACTGTGAGGGAAAAACAATAGGCGGAGTTTGGTATTTGAAGGCTGACCTTAAGGCTACTGCAGATCAGATTCATAGATTTATTTACGAAAATGTAAAGCCTGTGTCTAAAGCACCACTCTTTTAGAGTAGTTAAATATTAGTTAGCAAAAGATAAGGAAAACTACTGAAATATATTTCGGTAGTTTTCTTCGTAATATAAGATAAAACAATAAAAGTAAATGATTAGGAGGCTGGGTATGGTTGAAATGTTAAAAGTTATGGTTTCAATAGTTAATGAATTACATGATCTAATTGAAAATTTTTCTTCGGGTTTTAATACGCAACTTGATGATAAGCAGCTTCATTTTATCGTCATAGCCATAATTGGTATGCTTATTTATTTTGTAGTTAATATGGCATTTAAGGCTATGGCGAAATATAGCATTTCTATTTTATCTTTTATATATACATTTACTGTACTTTTGGTTATTGTTTTTGCTATCGAACTGGAGCAGAAGCTTACCAATCGCGGCCAAATGGAATTTGCTGATATAGTGGCAGGAGTGTGGGGATTCATAGCAGTTTTTGCTGTTTATATTATAATATATAATTTGATTTCTTTTATTAAAAAGAGTATAAAAAAAATACATACTGGGAAACATATAGAAAGATAATATATCCCCCTAAGATAATTATCTCTTTTTAACATAAAGATGCCACTCAAATAGTGAGTGGCATCTTTTGTCATATAAAAAAATCTTAATTTATTAAATTGTGATTTCAGATATTACTAACTCAAGGATATCTAAAGCATCATCAAGTTCCGCTTTTGTTATATTAAGTGGAGGAAGTAATCTTATTACGTTATCTCCAGCTGAAATAACAAGAAGGCCTTTGTCAAAGCACAATTTACAAAACTCCTTTGCGTCGGTTTTTAGTTTTATACCAATTAATAGACCCATACCGCGTATTTCATCTATTATCTCATATTTTGCTTTGATATTTAATAACCTATCCTTTAAATAAAAACTCTTCTCGTCAATTTCATCTATAATTCCACCATCTACGAGTTCTTTTAAAACTGCGAGAGCGACTGCACATCCAAGAGGATTTCCACCGAAAGTGCTTCCATGGTCACCGGGTACAAAAGCAGTAGAAGCTTTTACATTGGTAATGGTCGCGCCTATTGGGAATCCGCCGCCAAGAGCTTTTGCGATGCAGATTACATCAGGGATAACAGAGAATTTCTTATAGGCAAATAGACTTCCGAGGCGTCCCACTCCACATTGAACTTCATCAAAAATTAGTAGAGCATTGTATTTGTCACAAAGAGTTCTTACTTCTTCTAAAAACTCTTTGTTTGCTGAAACAACTCCGCCTTCTCCTTGAATTGGTTCTATTATTATGCCACATACTTTTTCGTCGAAATTCTTTTTTAAATCGTAAGTATCATTAAAATTTACTTTACGTACACCGTCCATTAAAGGTCTAAAATCCTCTTGATATTTCTCCTGACCTGTGACAGAAAGAGCACCTATAGTTCTACCATGAAAAGAATTACCCATATATAAAAGTACATTTTTATCTTTTGTACCTGTTAATTTCCCGTATTTTCTTGATATCTTTAATGCAGTCTCCACAGCCTCAGTACCACTGTTACAAAAGAATACCTTGCTATGATCACAGTTATCTATTAACTTTGTTGCAAGGAGCGCGAGGGGAGTATTCCAAAAGTAATTTGATATATGAATAAGTTTACTGCTTTGCTCAGTTATAGCGTTTATTATAGCAGGATGGCTATGCCCAAGGCAATTTACTGCAACTCCTGAGAGAAAATCTATATATTCACGGCCATTTGTATCATAAATCTTGCATCCAAGCCCTTTTTCAAAAGTAACATCATATCTTCCGTAAGTGTCCATTATACAATTTTCTATCATTTATTTACTCCTTCGCTGTTATAATTTTAGTTCCACAATTCTTGATTACATTTAGTAATAAACTGTGTTTTTTTCTTCCATCTACCAGATGAACATTTTTAGTGCCTTTATTAATAGCAGTAACGCAGCATTCCAGTTTTGGAATCATACCGCCAAAGACAATACCCTTATCTATAAAATCTTTAGTTTCAGCTACTGTGATTGATGGTAAAAGCGTTGATGGGTCTTTTATATCTGTATATACTCCATCTATATCTGTCATTATTAATAACTTTTCAGCTTTTAGCACACCACTTATAAAGGCTGCAGCATAATCTGCATTTATATTGTAACTATGTCCGTCCTCTCCTATGCCTACAGGAGAAATAACTGGGATATAGTTATTTTTAATTAAAGTGTGTAATAACTGCGAATTAATATTAACAACTTCTCCAACGTAACCTATATCAAACTTTTGGTTACCTTTATAAACAAACTTCTTTTTAGCCTCTATTAGATTACTATCTTTACCGCTTATACCTATGGCATTTAGTCCTCTTGTACTTAATATAGAAGATAGTCTTTTGTTAATATTTCCTGATAGGACCATCTCTACAACTTCCATAGTAACGCTGTTTGTAACTCTTAATCCTTTTATAAATTTATGCTCTCCACCGGTTTTTTCAATCCATTTATTAATTTCAGCACCACCACCATGCACTATAATCACTTTAATACCGACCCTTGTCATAAGCACTACATCTTCTACAAAGGCTAACTTAGCGGCTTTGTTACTCATTATACTTCCGCCATATTTTATAACGAAGGTCTTTCCCTCATACTTATTAATTTGTAAAAATTCTTTTATATTTAAGTGATTATCGGTTATATCCATTCTGGCCTCCAACTTTAATATGTAATTTCCATTAAATTTTATGAACTTTGCAACTTTTGAATAATTATACACCAATTTGAATAAGTATTCAATAAAATATTGATTTTTTTATAAGGTTATTGTATAATCACTTTTAACATTAAATTTAATTAAGAGGTGGTTATTATGATAAAGGCTGGAATAATGGGGGCCACTGGCTATGCCGGTGAACAATTAACATGGCTTTTGTACAAGCATCCAGAGGTTAATGTAGAATTTTATTCTTCTCATAATTATGCAGAGGTGGGCTATAGTGACATCTATAATAACTTCTATAGTTATATAGATGACATTTGCGTTGATATGGAAACAGCTATAAGTAAATTATCAAATATAAATGTTCTCTTCATTGCGTTGCCACAGGGCAAGGCCTTTAAAATAGCTGAAAAAGCATTGTCGCTTGGGGTAAAAGTGATAGATTTAGGTGCTGATTTCAGACTGAAATCTAAGGAAGTATATGAGCAGTGGTATGGCGTTAAACATGAAAGTGAAGGCCTTTTAGCAAGTGCTGTTTATGGCTTAACTGAATCAAACAGAGAAGCTATAAAAGAGTGCAACCTGTTAGCTAATCCAGGGTGTTTTCCAACAGCTACTATATTAGCGCTAACTCCGCTTTTGAAAAACAATCTAATAGATCTAAAATCCATAATAGTTGATGCTAAATCTGGAGTATCTGGAGCGGGTAGATCTGCGAATATTAGCTCACTTTTTACAGAATGTAATGAGTCAATTAAAGCTTATGCAGTTGCTAGTCATAGACATACTCCAGAAATTGAACAAGAGCTAAGTAAGGCTGCATGCGATGATTTAATGATATGTTTTACTCCGCATTTAGTACCAATGAATCGTGGAATTTTATCAACCTGTTATGGGTCACTTTTGAAAGAAGTAACTACAGGTGAGCTTATAGATTTATATAGAGATTTCTACAAGGAAGATTATTTTGTAAAGATTATTGATGGATTACCTGAAACAAGATGGGTAAGAAACTCAAATTTATGTCATATTGGAATCAAAGTAGATAAGCGTACAAAAAGAGTAATTGTAATATCTGCTATAGATAATTTAATAAAAGGTGCCGCAGGTCAAGCTGTGCAAAATATGAATATAATGTTTGGAATAGATGAAACTAGGGGACTTGAAATCATTGCTATGGCACCTTAGAAAATGTATAATTATGCAATAAATGTTATTAAAATAATATGTATAAATTTATAGGAATAATACGATAAATGCATAAACTTATAAAAATAATACAATTATTATTTATTTGGAATGTTTCACCTTTTATTGAATAGAATAGTATTAAGTATACTATATATTTAAAAAGTGGGTGAAATATGAGAATGACGTTTAAAGGTGCCAAAATAGTAATAAATATATTTTCTGCAATAGTCTTGTTTCTATTTGTTTTTATTATATTAACGCCTACACATAATCCGGTTAGAATCAGTACAAGCCTAAGTAATATACCGAAAATCTCTCCATTTTCTTTAAAAGATAG
Organism: Clostridium sp. CM036; assembly: GCF_055081135.1. NCBI lineage: Bacteria > Bacillati > Bacillota > Clostridia > Eubacteriales > Clostridiaceae > Clostridium > Clostridium sp. CM036. Next base: position 3,268,503 of record NZ_CM143652.1, read on the forward strand.
TGATATAGTCTATAATGCCAAAGCCGATTCTGATATTCCTAAAGTTAAAGATGAAAGTAAGTCTGATGATTTAAAAATTGAGAGTCTTAACAAAGCAAAGGCAATGACTGAAGTAAAATGGATACCTAAGCGTAATATGGTTGATAAGAGTTGCTCTTATACTTTTATTAAAGGAAAAGTATATCAGGGGGTACCATATAGTATGGACCCATATCAAGTTTCATCACCGAGTGATTTTCTAAATAAAATTAATAAAAATAAAGGACTATATGGTAATGACTGTTCTGGTTTAGTTAGTGCAGCTTGGGGAATAAAAAGGCAGACTACTCTTACTCTTTATGATGAGGTAAAGAGAACTAGTAAAACAGGGAAAAAATTTGTCAGCCAAATATCCTGGGATGATTTGAAACCAGCAGATGCTTTGCTTTTAGATAATGGTAGTGGAAAAGGACATATTATGTTATATATAGATTCAGATAAGAAAAACAGTGATAATTTAAATGTGTATGAACAAAACATACCTACAGTTACACCCTACGAGCCAATTCCAGTAGCAAGAAAAGATGTAAGATCTAAAAGTAAATTAATGAAAAAAGGGTACATACCTATTAGGTTAATGGGACCTGTATAATATAATTTTGAAAATATAATAAATAAGCCCTCTATTAAATTAGAGGGCTTATTTTTTTTTAACTATTATATAGAAAAGAGATGGACTGGTTAAGATTGTGTATTTATACAATAATATTTGGTATGTATACAAATTTAAGATTAATAATATATAAAAATAGTAGACGAGCTAAATTAGATTAATGGATTAATTCTAGTAAAAAATATAATATAGTTGTTTACAAATATTCTATATTACGGTATGATGATAATGGAAATCAAATGATTACGAGTATTACATAGAAATTAAATATATTTTTTTATATAGCAGTTGATAATGAATTTCAATATCGTCAATAAAGTTTAAGAGGAGTGATTTTATGACAAATCAAATATCATTAGTAGAAATAGAATTGAAAACTAGGGTTAAAGTAGTAGATATATCGTTAGCAAGTAAAGTTCGAAGAAGAATAATGGATATGGGAATAGTTAAAGGTACAGAAATTGTTGTAATAGGAAAAGCGCCTATGGGTGATCCTATAGAGCTTCAGGTTAGAGGATATTCTTTAAGCCTTAGAAAAAGCGAAGCAAGAGATATTATGGTGAAATTGATTTAATGACATTTAAGTGTGAAAAATAATATGGAGGTGGGAATGATGAATATGCCACTAAATTTTATTGGAATAGGAAAGTTTGCAGAGATTAATAGTGTACAAGGCGGCGAGAGTATGTGCAAGAAAATCATGGAGATGGGCATGAGCAAGGGTGCTATAGTAAAAATTATGAAAAATGATAATGGTCCTTTAATTGTGAAAGTCGGAGAAACTCGATTAGTTCTGGGGCGAGCTATGGCACAAAAGGTTATGGTCCGAGAAGTTTAAAATAATGGGAAATTATGGGGGAGAAATATGAGTAAAGATTTAGTAATAGCTTTAGCTGGTAATCCTAATTGTGGGAAAACTAGTTTGTTTAATTCATTAACTGGTTCAAAGCAACATGTCGGTAACTGGCCAGGAGTTACAGTTGAAAAAAAAGAAGGTAAATTTAAGTTTGAAGGCAGAGACATAATTGTGGTGGATTTACCAGGAACTTATAGTCTTGGAGCATACTCAGATGATGAAATAGTAGCCCGCGACTTTATATTAAAAAGTAAGCCAGACGTAGTGATTAATGTAATTGACTCAAGTAATATTGAAAGAAATTTATATTTAACTATGCAAATTTTAGAAACTGGTGCAAAGATGGTTTTAGCGCTTAATATGATGGATGAAGCAAGAAACAAAAACATAGAAATAAACGTTAATAAGGTATCAAAAGCATTAAATATACCTGTTGTTGCGACTATTGCGACTAAGAGCGAGGGTATAAAAGAACTTATACGCGAAGCAATAAAAATAGGCGATTCATTAGAACGCGATGCATTTAAAATTGATTATGGGAGTGACATAGATAAAGAAATTAAGTTGCTTACAGAAACTTTTTTAGAAACTTCAGCTACTTTAGAATACCCAGTACAATGGACATCACTTAAGCTTTTAGAAGGCGATGAATATATAAAGAAATATACAAATGAGAATGAAAATTTTGAAAAGATAAATGCTACATTAGAAAAAAGTGTAGAAAAATTAACCGGAAAAATAGGTTATGAACCAGATGCTTTTATAATAGATAAAAGATACGAATTTATAAGTAAAATAGTACAAAATAGTGTTAAAAAAGAAGTATCAAATGTAGAAAGTACTTCTGATAAAATAGACAAATGGACTACTCACAGGTGGTTTGGAATACCAATATTTGCATTAGTAATGTTTCTTATGTATCAGCTATCAATGACCTTTGGGAATGAATTTTTAGGAGGACTAGTAGATAGTGGATTTAGTGCTCTAGGAGATTTTGTAGGTGGCATTTTGACTGGTATGGGAACGCCTGCACTGTTACAATCATTTATAACTGATGGAATAATAGGAGGACTTGGGGCAGTATTTGTATTTACACCTATGATTTTCACTATGTATTTTCTTATAGCTATTCTTGAAGATAGTGGATACATGGCAAGGGCAGCTTATATAATGGATAAGTTTATGAATTCAATAGGGCTTCATGGTAAAACAGCGGTATCTCTTATAATTTCTAGTGGTTGTAATGTGGCAGGGATAATGTCTACAAGAACATTAGATAGTAGAAAAGATAGAATGGTGGCTATACTTATAAATCCGTTTGTATCTTGTAGTGCAAGACTTCCAGTTTATGCATTGTTTGCTGGTGCTTTCTTTGCAGGTAGAAAAGTTTGGATTTTTGATGCAGGTGGAATTATTGTATTCGGTCTTTACTTGCTAGGGATTGCAGTTGCAATATTAATGGGTAAATTTTTAAGCGCGAAAGTATTTAAAGGAGAAGAATCTTATTTTGTAATGGAACTTCCACCTTATCGTATACCTACAGCTAAAAGTGTATTTATTCATATGTGGGAAAAATCCTCTCATTTTCTAAAAAAGATGAGTACAATTATATTAGGGTTAGTTATAATTGTTTGGGTACTCTCAAACTTACCAATGGGAATTGAGCCAGGAACTAGAGAGAGTTTAATTGGATCAGTAGGGGCGGTTATTGCACCAATATTTAAACTGGCAGGTTTTGGAACTTGGCAGGCTGGAGTGGCACTTATAACAGGTCTTGCTGCTAAAGAAGCAGTGGTTAGTACTTTGGGAACGGTTTATGCAGCATCAAATGATGCATCATTAACCGCGGCTATTCAACAGGCATTTACGCCTCTTACATCTCTAGCGTTTATGGTAATGACTTTATTGTATTGTCCTTGTGCAGCTACAATAGGTGCAATAAGAAGAGAAACAAACTCTAGAAAATGGGCAATTATGGCAGTAATATATACTTGCGTAATTGGTTGGATAGGAGCAGTTTTAGTATACCAAATAGGAAGTCTTCTAGGCTTTAAGTAGTATTTTGAATAAAAAGAGCAGAGATTAACCTTTGCATGAGAATGAATATTAATATCAGAATGTAAAAGAAAATTTGAAATAAAAGGGAGGGTGTATTATGTTAATGAAAGTACTTGCAAGATTAGTTCAAGGCGGAAGGTATTCTAATAATATAATGGCCAAGGAATTAGGAATAGATGAGGGTATGGTTGAGCAAATGCTAGTACAACTTCAGAGGCTCGGGTATATTGAAAAGGAAGATATGGAGACTTGCTCAGGCGGATGTAATTGTGGGAGCAGTTCTAAAAAACCGAGCTGTTGTAGTAGCTCAAATGTGAATATAAATATGTGGAAAATTACAGACAAAGGTAGGAAAACTATATTGAAGGTAACATAATAGAAGTCCAAACCCTTGGCAAAGTAAGGGGAAAAAAACTGCTGAAATATATTTATTTCAGCAGTTTTTGTTTTGTTAACATATGGAAGACTACTACTTTTCTATATGTTGGTATAATTTCGTGTGCGTTATTGTTTTTCTTTTTACATATATAATTGAAGGTACGGATCTTTCGCCCAAGCTGTCGCAGGGAGTGTTTATGACTTCATCATTATAATATAAGGTAGAGGAAGAACCTCCATCTAAGTTAGCAGCATTATAAGCTCCAAATTTATACAGTTCATCTTGTACTTCTCTTAAAGTAGCTCCTAAGCTATTTAGCTGCCTACCATCAATAACTATTAATATTATTGCACCATCTTTTCTTTGTGCAATGGCTGTTCTAGGCGCAATGCCCCAGCCTCCATCACCACTATTTATAGTTTTCTTTCCGTTAACTATGATGGCGGGGCCAAAAGATACTGCTTCAGTTACTCCAATCTTTTTCATATCTTTAATAGAATGAGGACCAACTAATAACTTACCCGATTTAGTTAATCCTACAACATTTCCTTTCTCATTTTCATTTGTTATATCATTATAAACGATTTTTCCACCAGTCATTATAATACCCTCTGGATTTGCTCCAGTTCCCGTCCAAAGTGATCCAGGAACTCCATCAGAAAACCCACCACCATTAATCGCAGCAATGGCACTATTATTTTTTGCAATTTCACTGGTAACTTCGCCTTCATGTCCGAGCTTACGGCTGTAACCTACTTTTAGCCTAGTGGGGTCATTAATTACTAGTATAGACCCTTTAAATCTTTTTGCGCGTATAACATATCGTTCAATACTAGTATCATTTTTAGCCTCTATTTTTATGTGAGAATTTACGTTATCTTGAACTATATGGTCTACCTTTTGTTGACTCATAATTTGTTTTATTTTTTCATCAGATAAAAATGATGTTGCTAGCCATTGCAATGAAGTAGTAGTCATAGCTGCACCTACAACTGTAGTCTTTACCTTTTTAAACGGACCATAATAAATTAAAAATGGACCTGTAATTGCTGTGAAAATAATTTCAAATAATATAAATAATAAAACAAGTAATCCTATGCTTGTTTTATTATTTGAACATTTTTTTGTTTTTATCATAATTCCCATCCTTTTTATCAGTCACTATAATTATATTATTAAAGATGGGATTATATTTGCAGTATTATTTTTTATTTTTGAATATGGAGATTACGAATAAGCATCTGAAAGCTCAACTTGCACGGTTTCATTTCTACTTCTCATTTTGCTATTATATAGCGTATCTTCATTAAGTACCTTTTTAGACGGAAGTTTAACTGTAAACGTACTTCCACTGCCGAATTCACTTTCAACAGATATACTACCGCCATGTAATTCTACAATTGACTTAACTAAACTCAAACCAATACCTGTACCTTCTGCATTTCTTGATAGTGAGTTATCTACTTGATTAAATCTATCAAATATCATATCCAAGTACTTGTCTTCAATGCCAACCCCAGTATCCTTGACTGATATTTCAACAAATTCATTCTTATCATTAACGTTTATAAATATGTCATCGCCTTCATCTGAAAATTTTATCGCATTTGATATAAGATTTAATACTACTCTTTCTACCTTTTCTGGGTCACAAGCAATAATTTTTTCTTCTGTATTTGTATCAAAAATGATTTTTAATCCTTTGCTGTCAGTAAAGTTTGTTACAGACATAGCTATTTCCTCTACAAATTCGACTATATTATTATTTGATAGGTTTAATTTAAAGAACCCTGCTTCAATTTTCGATAAATCAACTATGTTATTAATCATTTTAGATAATTTATAGGAATTTTGCTTAATTGAGGCTATATATTTAATAATTGAATCCTTCTTTTGGTCCAGGGATCCATTAGTGCAATACATATTTAATAACTGAGTTGTTGCAAATATAACATTTAGTGGAGTTTTAAGTTCATGGGATATGTTAACAAGAAATTCTCCCTGCAATTTTAATGCTCTTTCCATCACTATATTGGACTTTATTTCAGGGGTAACATCAATTATTAAAACTAATATTTCCTCGATTTCTCCGTTTAATTTAAACACTGGTTCAAATATAAGATTCCAATATACCTCGTCACCATTTATCAAATGTTTCTTTTTATTCAAATACTTAGTTTTCTTTTCTTTTAAGACTTCATCAATACATTGGTAATATTCAGTTGTTTTGAGTGGTCCTAGTAAAATTTCAGCATTATTATTTCGTATAAGGTTAATTGATTTAAAATCAGGCTTTAGCAATTTAATGTAATCAAATGCTTTTTTATTTATATCAATAATGTTTAAATCGGGACATGATAATCTAATAACAGGTAAATCAAAAGTGTCTATCACTCTGCTTAGCATTTCAAATCGGCATCGCACGGAGGCCAATTCAGTTCGATTCTCAATTAGCTTGGTTCTCCTCTTTACAATTTGATTTTTAATAGTATTTTGCGTAACCTGAGTAGCAGTCTGAAATAGGTACTTCATCTTATTGTTTTCAAATATAGGTGTTAGGGTAGAATCCCAATAAGTTATACCTCTAGTAAAGCTATCAAATTTGAAATCTTTTATATAGTTTGCCTTTTGTGACCATAGGACAGTATTATAAATAACTTCAACTTGGCTTCCCGAAAATCCAGGTATAATTTCTCTAATAGGACTACCTATACTATTTTCTCCTTTATTAAAAGGAGAATCCGTAAAATTAAGGTATTTTTGATTCGCTTTAAGTAATATTAAATCGGGTACACTGTAAATAGCTACACCCGATATGTTATCTATAAATGATTGCTCAACAAACATGAGCTTGTCATTAAGTCTGGAATTTGGGGTCTCAACAAAAGTATATATTCTTTCATTCGTCCCTTTAACATGGGAAAGTGATATATTAACTTCTATTGATTGACTGGATTTTGTGAATATATAGTATGTATAGTTACTATCTATAGTATCAAGAAGTATTTGTGAGTTGATTTTTAGCATTTCTCCTATTTCTATGAGCGATCTATTTAACAATTCATCTAACGCATACTCTGTTAAATCAAGAAAATCTTTATTAACCTTTGTTATAATATTATCGCACGAATATAAAAGTGGTTCTATTATTATGCTACTAAAGGTGGTTTCCATCATAATTCCCCCAATTTTTTTAACACGCCCAATATAGATTTTATAATCATAAATTAAGTAAATTACCAAAATTAATATACTTATTATTACATATTAGCATATAATAAAATATATTGCCATATATAATCATGTAATTATGCAATTTTTACTCGGAATTTATGTAATTTTATACAGTAATACAATATATTACTCTTTAAAATAAACGTTGGAATAATATTACAAATGTGGTATAATTATAAATGTCTAACATACTAAAATATTACAGGGGATGTTATTTTATGATTGTAATAATGTAAATAGCTCCGAAGGAGATAAATAGCCCGAAGGAGATAAATAGCTCCGAAAGAGATAAATAGGGTATAGAGAAAATAAGTAATATGAAATCGTATTCATAAAAACTGAAAAACGTAATAGCTTCAGGCTAGCTATAAAAAGCCTGTAAATATAAGGGGGTAAAATCGTATGAAACAGAATAAAGTAAGTGACAAATTTCATGCCATAAGCGGCAAAATCTTTCCCTTACATGGTAGATGGCTTGTGGTAAGTAGCATTGCATTGGTACTTGCAATAATAGGGGCAGGAAGTTACTATATTACACAACATAAATTAACTGAAACGGAAAGTCCAAAAACGGTACAGGCAGTCCAGTTAAATAAGGAGTTAGCTAATAAGGCGGTTGAAATAAAAGCAAATGATACCGTAGAAAAAATAAGTGATGATGAGTTATCACTTTATAGTACTATGCATAAAATGATAAACACTAAAATTGTAGCACAAGACGGGAAAATATGGGGAGAGATACAAATAACCCCCGACAAGTGCAACCAACTAATTGCGAAAGTTACAAAAAGTAAATATCCTGATAAGGCGACTTTGTTACAATTTCTTGAAAGGTGGAAAGATAATAATTTTAAAAGTGGAGTGGACGAACATAATTACCTATGGGATGGACTTGGGGGCACAATAGGAAAAGCAAAAGATATGAGATAAGGTAAAAAGTATATATTACGCGTATTGCAATACGATTAATGCATTCGCTTCGCTAAGAACTACTAAAGCTTGCTTCAATGCATTATACGTAATATATACCTTTTTTGCGCATAAAAATCAGAAGAATAAATAAAAAAAACGTGATATATTATTAAAATATATCACGTTTTTTTATTTTATAGGAAACAGATTGCATAATAGTATGAAGTTTCTCCGGGAGTGACTCCAAATAAGAAGGGCCGAAACATTGAATTTCACGTTTCAAGCTCTTATTTGGTGCCACGCAGGAGAAACTTCATAGGTCTTGCACTCTTATTTTTTTATTCTATCAATTTTTTGGATCTTAAAAAGTCTTCTGCAACTTTTCTAGGTTGTTCTTCATTGTCTACTCTATAATTAAGAGTTCGCATATCTTCATCTGTAATTTTACCTTCGAGAAGGAGGAATACATCCTTTAATCCAGGATGCTTTTTAAGTGTTTCTGCTCTTATTACTGGAACTGCATAGTAAGGTGGGAAAAAACTCTTATCATCTTTTAAAAGTTTAAGATGAAATTTTTCAAGTAATCCATCTGTAGCAAAGGCATCTAGAACCTGTGTTTCGCCTTTTTCAAGTGCGGTATAGCGAAGTCCACCATCTATACTTTTTAAACTTTTGAAATTTAGATTATATAAATTTTTAACTCCAAGGTAACCATCTTGTCTAGCTGCAAATTCCATAGTAAAACCCGCATTATATTTAGAACTTATCTTTGATAAATCAGAAATAGTAGTTAAATTATTTTTTTTAGCAAAATCATTTTTTACTGCGATTACATAGGTGTTATTAAATCCTAAAGGTTCCATTACATCTATATCATAATTTTTCGAGAAATCATTTTTCATCACATCATAAACTTTATTTGGATCACTCATGGTAGGTTTTTTTAGAATATTTACAAGACCTGTTCCAGTATATTCTACATATACATCTACATCTTTTGATTTCATAGCACTAAATACTACATTAGTTCCACCTAAGTTTAATTTTCGTGTAACTTTAATGTCTGTCTTAGCCTCTATTAAAGAAGCTACCATATTTCCAAGTATTAATTGTTCACTAAAGTTTTTAGAGCCTACAACTATTGTGTCTTTACTTTTAACAAAACTTGAAGCGACTGTTGATACAATGATTATAACAACTAAGACAGAAGCCCAAAGTTGAGTTTTTTTGTTTTTAAAGAATCTAGTAGTTCGAGTTGGGGGTTTATGAGTATCTTTTATTCCTTCTGGAATTACTATGTTTTCTACCTTGCCTATAATGAAGTCTAGAAAAAGGGCAAGAAAACAAGCAGGAATAGCTCCGGCAAGGATCATATTATTGTTAACAGTTGAAACGCCTGTGAAGACTAAGGATCCTAAACCGCCAGCGCCTATAAAAGCGGCTATGGTCATAAGTCCTACAGCTGTAACTGAAGATATTCTAATACCTGACATAATAACCGGCATAGCTAGTGGGAAACGAACTTTGAGTAGTACCTGAGTATTGGTAAGTCCCATACCATCAGCTGCTTCAATAAGTGCAGGGTTTATGTTAGTGAGCCCTGTAAATGTGTTCTTTACAATTGGTAGAAGCGAATACATAACCGCCATAATAATAGCTGGTTTGCTTCCAATACCAAGTATAGGTATCAAAAATCCAAGAAGTGCCAGACTGGGAATAGATTGAATTACGTTTGTAACCCCAATGATAGGACCTGTTAGTTTTCTATACCTAACTATAAGTATTCCAAGAGGCACTGCTATTAAAACTGCCACCAAAATTGAAAATATAGTTAATTGTATATGTTGAATAAATAAGTCTATTATTTCAGATTTTCTATCTATTACGAAATTCATAAAAGAATTAATACTATTCATCTACATCTACCTCCATGTCTATAAATTGATTACTTAATATAGATAAAAGGCTGCTTTTGGTAAGAAGTCCCGATAGTTTATTGTTATCATCTACTACAGGAACAAAATTTATATCTTCTTTTTTTATAACTTCTAATATATCTATTATAGAATCTTCTTGATTTACTGTTATAAGTTCCTTTTGCATTATTTCTTTAATCTTTATAGTTTTATCTGGGTTCGCTCTTAGAGTTGATCTAATATGCTTTAAGGTAACAAGTCCACATAAAATGTTGGATTTATCTACAATAAGTAAACTATCTACATTAGCAGACTTCATTATTTCAATTGCTTGGAGTATTGTTCGCTCTGCAACTGATTTTATAGGTTTTTCTATCATAATATCTTTTGCCTTAATTAATTCAGGTTGATTCCATATTCTTTTTTTACCTACAAAGTCGCGTACAAAGTCATTGATAGGATTTTTTAATATTTCTTCTGGAGTATCAAATTGAACAACGCTGCCAGCATCCATAATACAAATTTTATCTCCGAGTTTTAATGCTTCATCCATATCATGAGTTACAAATATTATGGTTTTCTTGAAATTTTGTTGTATATTAAATACCTCATCTTGAAGTTGCGTTTTTGTTATAGGGTCTAGTGCACTAAAAGGTTCATCCATTAAGATTACCTCAGGATTCATTACAAATGCCCTTGCAACGCCAACTCTTTGTTGCTGACCTCCACTTAACTGATTAGGGTATTTATCCATAAATTCATCAGGATCTAGCCCTACTAAATTTAAAAGCTCAATTACTTTTTCCTTTATTTCATCCTTTGGAATTTTTTCTATGGATGGTATTAAACCAATATTGTCACCTATAGTTAAGTGAGGAAGAAGACCCGCTTGCTGTATAACGTAACCCATATTACGCCTAAGTTTTATAGTGTTTTTATCTTGTATTTTATCTCCATCTAAAAAAATTTCACCTGTTGATGGGATTAGTAATTTATTAATCATTTTAAGTGTGGTAGTTTTTCCACAACCACTAGGTCCAATAAAAACAACTAATTCTTCGTTTTGTATAGTAATATTTACATCCTTTAAAATATGTTTTCCATTTATAATTTTATTTACGTTTTTAAATTCAATCAAAATATAGCCTCCTATTTAATTTAATCCATTAATTTTTTAGATTTTAAAAAGTCTTCTGCAACTGTTCTAGGGTCCTCACCGTTGTCTACTCTATAATTTAGTTTTTGCATATCTTTAGCGGTAACTTTACCCTCTAAGGATAGTAGTACAGGTCTTATTTCAGGATATTTTTTTAGTATTTCTTCCCGTACTATAGGAACTGCATAATAAGGTGGAAATAATTTTTTATCGTCTTTTAAAAGTTTTAGATCGAATCTTTGAAGCAAACCATCAGTAGTAAATGCATCTGTAACTTGAGTTTCATTATTTTGAAGTGCTGTATAGCGAAGTCCGCCATCTATACCTTTTACATTTTTAAACTCTAAATTGTATAGTTTTTGTAATCCAAGATAACCATCCATTCTGCTTGCAAATTCCATGGTGCATCCTAAATCAAAATCTTTGCTAACTTTTGCTAAATCTGAAATAGTATTTAAATTATATTTTTTAGCAAGATCTTGCTTTAGCGCTAACTCATATGTATTATTGAAACCTAATGGTTTTAACCATTCTACATTGTAATCCTTTTTAAAACCATCTTTAACTATGTTGTAAACTTTGTCAGGATCGCTTATAGAATCTTTTTTCATTATATTTACGAGGGCCACACCTGTGTATTCTACATAGATGTCTATAGCACCTGATTTTATAGCATTAAGCGTTACAATGGACCCACCTAAATTCATTTTTCTTTCAACTTTATAGTCTGTATTACTTTCTATTAAAGAGGCTACCATATTTCCAAGTATTAATTGTTCGCTATAGTTTTTAGAACCTACAACTATTGTATCCTTACTTGTAAAGAAACTTGTAAATACTGAGGATAAAATGATTATAAGAACTAATGCCGAAGTTCCGATTTTAAATCTTTTGCTGTCAAAGATAGTATTAGTTTTTAGTGTTTTTGTGCCTTGAGAAATCTTTATTCCTTCCGGAATTACTATAGTTTCTACCTTGCCTATAATAAAGTCTAGAAAAATAGCAAGAAAACAAGCAGGAAGGGCCCCCGCTAGGATCATATTATTGTTAACAGTTGAAACGCCTGTAAAGACTAAGGAGCCTAAACCGCCAGCTCCTACAAAAGCGGCTATTGTCATAAGTCCTACTGCTGTAACTGAAGATATTCTAATACCCGACATAATAATCGGCATAGCTAGTGGAAAACGAACCTTGAGTAGTACCTGAGTATTGGTAAGTCCCATACCGTCAGCTGCTTCGATAAGTGAAGGATTTATGTTAGTTAGTCCTGTAAATGTATTTTTTAGAATTGGTAGAAGAGAATACATAACTACCATAATAATTGCTGGCTTGCTGCCGATACCAATTATAGGTATTAAAAACCCGAGCAATGCGAGACTTGGTATTGATTGAACTAAATTTGTAAAACCAATGACAGGACCCGAGAGGTTTCTATACCTAACTATAAGTATTCCTAGAGGCACTGCTATTAACACAGCCATCAATATTGCAAATATAGTCAGTTGAATATGTTGTATAAATAAATTGAATATTTCAGCTTGTCTACTTATTACGAAATTTATACTATTCATTAACAGTTACCTCCATATCTATGAATTGATCTCTTAATGTATATAAAATTACATAATATCCCTTAATCAAATTAAAACCCCCCAATTTATTGCAAAAGCAACAACTTTATCATATCATTGGGTTGTTACTTTGTAAAGAATGGGCTAATCTATAAAATTTGCTAGTATGTTGAAATTACTAGTATATTATTAAAGATTATTTATTTAATTTAGTGAAAATTCAACCAAAAATCAATCCCTTACATCTGCGATGTAAGGGATTTTTGAGTTTTATTTTTTATAAAGAAAGAGCTTAATTCTATAATAGCTAGTTTCATCACAGATTACCACAAATATGTCATTATCTTCAAATATAGTTTGTGGCCCGGGGGAAAGTATTAATTTTTCATCTCGTCTTATACCAATTATTGTTGCTCCTGTATTTTGCCAAAATTCAGCTTCAGATATAGTTTTACCTACGACACTCATTTCAGAATGTATTTCAAACTCAAAGGGTATGAAAGGGTTACTATTTTTAAATCTGCTAGAATAATCTATTAGTTCATCGATAGAAGACTCTATATTTTTATCTAATTCTTTTTTCTTTTCAAGTAAATCAACAACTTCTTTTTTTAGAGAAGTTATAGAATCTATATCTTTGAAATTATGGATGAATTCCAAACAATTATCTACTGAGTTTATGACTATTCCGCTACCTTTTGTTACTTTAACTATATCCATGTCGCTAAGAAGAGTTATTGATCTTCTTATAGTCTCTGGCGATACGTTATATTGGCTTGCAAGTGAAGAGCGACCGTATAGCTTATCGCCTATAGGAAGATCTCCAGATAGAATTCTATTAGCAATATCAATAGCTATTTTTTTATAAACAGGTTTTAAAACAGAGCCATTTGGCATTTTGGTTTTATCAAAAGTAATATTCAACTTTTGATAAATTCCCCCCTTCCAAGGTATAATATTTTGTTAAATCAAGTATGTAATATTATTGCTTTTCTTAATCAAGTATAAATTAATACCTTTATAATGTAAATAGAGGATTACTTCTTATTAGGGAGGGGTGCTTCTTCTTAGGGGAAATTGCTTCTTCTTAGGGAAGATTACTTCTTCTTAGGGAAAGTTAATGCTTAAATTATAAAAATAAAAAATATAGGATAGAGAGTAAATATTTTTTACTCTCTATCCTATACGTATCATGCTATATTTAATAATACACTTTGGTAGTTTTTATTTATTATATTAAGTAAGGTAAAAATAACGTTGCAAGCCCAAGAAAGAAGAGGAAACCTAAAATGTCAGTTACTGTAGTAACAAATACAGCAGAAGCAAGTGCTGGGTCAATATTGATTTTTTTTAGTATAACTGGTACTGCAAAACCGGCTATGGTTGCTGCCATCATGTTTAACAACATAGATAAACCAATAACTATCCCAAAAACAATATTCTTTTCCCAAAAGCAGCCTAATAGAGCTACTGCAATACCCACTGCAACACCTGTACATAGACCTACACCGAATTCCTTTAATAATATTTTCTTGGAATTTTTAGCGTCTATTTCTCCGAGGGCTATGCTTCGAATAATAATAGTTAGCGTTTGTGTACCTACATTACCGCCCATACCTGCAACTATTGGCATGAAGACGGCCAAGGCTACAACCTTTTGAATGGTGCCTTCAAAAAAACTAACGGTTGAAGCGGCAAGGATTGCAGTTATTAGATTTACAAATAGCCAGGGCAATCTACTGCAGATGGAAGATTTAAGAGAACCGGTAACCTTTTCATCTCCTTTTAAACCCGCGAGACGATATAGATCCTCAGTATGTTCATCACTAAGAATTCCCATTATATCATCTGAAGTTATTATTCCTAAAATATGCATATCTTCATCGACTACGGGCATAGTTAAAAACCCGTATTTTTCGAAAATGTGCCCAACTTCTTCTTGATCCATATCAACAGGGACGCTCATGGCATTACTATTCATGATATCTGAAATTTTCACATCAAAGTTGCTTAGTACTATGTCTTTTAAGGATATAACTCCTTTTAAAAGATCGTTTTCGCCTATTACATATATATAATAAGAAGTTTCCGCTTCTGTAGCTTCCTTTTGAAGATAATTTAAGGTCTCACCTATAGTCATATTTTCTTTTACACTGATAAACTCAGTGGCCATAATACCACCCGCACTGTCTGGAGAGTAGGTTAACAATGCGTTGACTTCGTCAACATCTTCTTTATTCATTTTTTTCATGATGCTTTTAGCTTCATCTTCCGAAACAGCTTCTAATAAATCTACTAATTCATCTGATGACATTTCATGTATGATTTTTTTTTGAATGATGGTGGAATGAATGGATAAGAGGTCATATTTCTCCTCATCTTCTGCATCATCAATAATGTTTGCAATCACATTTGGAGATAGTTTTTGAAATAAATTTATTTTATCTCCATCATATTGCCTAATAACTACTAGAATATCAGCAGGATGAATGAACTGAATAAGTTTATTTATTTCATCTATAGTTTCGGTTAACAAAAATTCAGTTAGTTCTTTTTGGTTTAATCTATGAGACATAATCTCCCTCCTAACTTTTATTTAGAGGAAGAAGGTTCGCTAATAAAATAAGGTTTGCAAGAAAAGTGCATAATTAGGTCAAAGCGCTAGTATAAATGAATTCTTCCTCTATAATAATATTAAATTTTATATAGTAATTCCTCGGTATGGGGCCAGAATCCATTGATAGTACCTCCAATAAAAATAGCTTTTTAGTATAATACGGAAAAGCTTATATATTTGTTCAAATTATTATATGATGGTAGCACTGCATTGTCAACCGTATAGAAATAATTTGATTAACAATAAAGTTACAACTAATAGAAGTTGTTGTGTTAAAATAATATATAAGATTGTATTATTTAATAATAAGTTTTTATGAGAGGAGAATTTAGTTAATGGCTATTTTAGTATGTGGTGGAGCGGGGTACATTGGAAGTCATATGGTCGCTGAGCTCTTAGAAAAAGGTGAAGAGGTAGTTGTTTTAGACAATTTCCAAAAGGGACATCATGATGCGCTACTTGGTGGAAAGCTTTACTGTGGAGATTTAAGAGACGATGAAATACTTAATAAGGTTTTTACAGAGAATACTATAGATGCAGTTATAGATTTTGCAGCAGATTCATTGGTAGGGGAAAGTGTTACAGAACCTCTAAAGTATTTTGAAAATAACATAGGATCTACTATAAATTTACTTAAGGCTATGAGAGATCATAAGGTTAAATATATAGTTTTCTCATCAACTGCAGCAACCTACGGGGAGCCAGATAATATTCCTATACTTGAAGAAGATAAGACTTTTCCTACTAATCCTTATGGAGAATCAAAGCTTTGTGTGGAGAAGATCTTAAAATGGTGTGATAATGCTTATGGTATAAAATATACTGCGTTAAGATATTTTAATGCAGCAGGTGCACATATAAGCTCAAATATAGGAGAAGACCATAGACCAGAATCTCATTTAATTCCTATTATTCTTCAGGTAGCACTCGGACAAAGAGAAAAGATTATGGTATTTGGAGATGATTACGACACTGAGGATGGTACTTGTGTTAGAGATTATGTCCATGTAACTGATCTTGCTAGTGCTCATTTACTAGCAGTGAAGAGGCTACGATGCGGGGAGGACAGCATAACTTGTAATCTTGGAAATGGGCAAGGATTTTCTGTTCAACAGGTAATCGACGTAACAAGAAAAGTTACTGGAAAAGAAATAAAGGCTGAAATGGCTCTTAGACGTGCAGGAGACCCTGCAGTGCTTATAGCTTCTAGTGAAAAGGCTAAGAAAATTCTCGGATGGGAACCTAAATATGCTTCTCTTGAAACTATTATAGAAACTGCGTGGAAATGGCATGAAAGTCATCCTGAGGGATATAAAAAATAAGAGGTAATAAAAAAGTTGTACAAGCTCTATTGGATATTTTATCCCTTAGTTAGCTTATACAACTTTTTTAAATTTGATGTATTTTATTGTGTCATTCAGCGAAGACTAGATAAACACCATATTTATCTTCATAGTCTTTACTTTTGCTAGCAAAATCGGCGAAAAAAGAACCTTTCAAAAAAGTGAATATAGAAACTAGTATAATAAATTTTTTTAAATTTAAATTGATTTTCATAAGATTTCTCCTTTCACGATATTACTATAATATTATTTTGCTCTAAATTAATATTAAAAACCTATTGAAACATAGGGAAATTGCCAAAACATATACATGGTTAAATTACTAATTATATTGACCATAAGAAAAGACTGCATTATTTAATATATATGATGGAATAATTGACCTTATGATTAACCGAATTATTAAATGATGTTACGCTTTTTTATGCGTAAAAAAAAGTATATATTACGTATAATGCATTGTAATATATACTTTTTTTATTTTTTATTTTGGGAGTTCAATGTCAGGTGGAATATCAAGGCCTGCCATTTTCATTAAGTATAATGCATTTCTAGTGGTAGATACTCCATGTCTGAGTTTATAGTCAAAGTATAATTTATCATCTTTATAATATTCTTTAAGATGGTAATTTTTAACTCTTTTATTAGTGGTTTCTATGTCACCTAGCTCTAAGTCGTGGGTAGACACAAAGCCTAGTGCATTCTCAGTACTTAGCTTGGCGACTAGTATTTTAGCGCCGGTATGTCTATCTATAGAGTTAGTTCCTTTAAAGATTTCATCTAATAAGAAGAAAATTGGAGTTTTGTTTTTCGTAGCATTTACAAGTTTTTTTATTCTTAAAAGTTCTGCATAGAAGGATGAAATGTTTTTTTCTAAGTTATCACTTGTTCTCATGCAGGTATAAATGTCCATTATAGAGCAGTTAAAACTTTGCGCACATACAGGAGCACCAGCATAGGCTAAAACCAAGTTAATACCTGTAGTTCTAAGAAGTGTGCTTTTACCGGACATATTGGAACCTGTTATTAAAAGAACATTTTGTGATCTTTCTATGCGGATATCATTATATACTCGGTTACTTCCGAGTAGTGGATGGCCCAGATTTTTAGCATCAAATATAGGGGATCCGTCCTTAAATTTTGGCATTGCCCAGTCAGGGTGTTCATAGGATATAATTGATAGACTATTTAAGGATTCAATTTCACCTATAACATCTATCCAAGTTGCTAGAGAAGAACCACTCTTTTTCTTAAATTTCTGAAGATTAATTAAACATTGATAATCCCACAGGAGGAGGATATTTATAGGTAAATAATACATATTTCTTCTGTCGGATATTACTGTTACTAGATTTACTAGTTTTTTAATTTGAAAAGAAGCGTTCATTCCGTCCTTATTAACAAGTTTTTCTTTCAATTTGATTAAGTACTCTGAGGTAAAAGTCTTCTTTTCTATATGCATAAGGAGTTTATTATATATAAAAATTGAATCCTTATATTTATATACAGTGTCCAAATTTCTACTTACTTCTTTATATCCAACTAAAAGAAGTATTATCTGAATGACAATTGCTAAAAGGGGTATTCTGTAAGATACTTTAGAGAAAACAAATGATAATACCATAAGAGATAGAGTTATTATTGGTAATATCCTTATTACGGTTATTACTAGAGGTTTTAGGAAAAACTCATTTTTATCCTTTACCCATTCAAGCAATTCCCCAGGGTTATGGTTTTTATTCTCGCTAAGTATTGCTTCCGCTGCAAATCTCTGTGTCCATCCAATATTCCCAGCGAGCTCTTTTATGGATTCCTGCCTTTTATGTATTTCATCAGTATTATAAATAGGGGCGGAAAGAGAATCTTTCAATTTTTGTCTACCAAGATAAGTTATGCAGGTGTTTATCCATTGGAAAAGGGAGTTATTGCCAAATATATCTAGGTCTTTCGAGTAACTGTGATTTTCATCGCTGAAATCATCACCATTATCAGAAAAATCTTTCCAATTGTTATTTATGCGTTTTAGACAATTTTCATTTATTTTACATAAAATCGAACATCTGATTTTGTTGCGTTTTATCTTGCTATGTTTAATTGCCAAAGTTATAAATGTGATGATGGTGGTAACTAATATTAAAAGGCTTAAATAGTAAGTAGTTCGTAAATAAAAGAAAATTGTAAAGCTCAATCCGGATACGAAAACTATTAATCTTAATAAGCTTATAAAACCTATGGTTTGTTTTTGCTTTTTTAATAGAGTATCGTAATGGTTTTTTCGATTAACATAAGGCGTTTTTTGTGTTCCCATAATATCCTCCTAATATGTTTTGTTTATTAGATACATAATATCATACAAAAGGCTTGTACCGCAATTTTTCTAGATAAGTATAATATGACCAATTTTATTTGCAGTTAGAGAAAAATTTTTTGTGAACTATGTGAATTAGAGTTAAAAATTATGTTAAATGTGTTAACATATAAATATTAATGAAAAAAGGGGGAGAATATGTCGGAAAACATGCAATTAAAGAGAAAAATAATTATAGGGACATTAACTATTTTATTAGGATCAACAGTAGTTTGTGCATACCTAATATTATACAATAGTGGATTAGTATTTAAAAAAACAGCTTCCTCAGAGATTATAGATAAACTTAAAAAAATACAGGGAAAAGGCGGGAAATTTGAATTAACTCAAAATGACATAGATGAGTTAAGTAAATTATTAAGGCCTGAAACTAAGGGGGATATAACTCTTAAGGGAGTTAATATAGAGATTGTAAAGGATGAACTTGTAATTAAGGCTCCTATCAGCTATAAGAAGGTAAATTTATTATTTTCGTCCAAGGGAAAGATAGATTTTACTAAAGACAATTTTACATATACTGCTGAAAATTTTAAAATTGGCAAGCTCACAATACCTAAAAAAATAGTGTTGTCACAAATTTCAAAGTCTGATAATAAGAATGTTTATGCTGAGGACAATTTAATAAAAATTAATCCAAGCGTAGTTCCTTTTAAGATAAATAGTTTAAAAGTTGAAAATAATAGAATATCAGGAACAGCTGCGAAGCAAAGCTCCAGAATTCCATTTAAAAATATTGATGCAAAGAATGTAGAAGAGACAGATAAGCAATTAGCTACAGCGAAACAAAAAAAGCCTCTAAATACCATAGATGGAGCGCATGGTAAACATATAGAAGAAAAGAAAAAAGTAATAAATGATAATAACAATACTGTGAATGAATTTAAAAATAAATCTTCAAGTAGTGAGAAAGAGAAAAAAGGATCTGGGAAGCAAAAAGAAATTAAGCGTGATTCATTAACAAAAGAGAAAAAGGTAATACCTAAGATTCAATCTAAGGATAGAGTTAAGAATGCATCATTTAGGAATATAAATCGGGGCAATTCTGAACAATTAAGAAAAGCTTCTGGACTATGAGGAATAAATAAATAGAGAACTATCAAAATACATTAGAGATATTTTGGTAGTTTTATTTTTTTAGAGTATGCTTTTTCATAAAGATATTTAAGAAAAGGGTTAAGAATTAAATAGAGAATATTTGTTAATTATTTAATTTAAAGTGCCGAATTATAGAAATTGTGGTAACATATATAAGTAAAAGGGGATTAAGGAGGGGAATATGGCTAGAAATAATAAATCAAAGAGAAGCAAACTAATATGGGTGCCAATTATTTTACTCGTGGCACTGGCAATTTTTGCATGCTCGATATTATATAATGGTGAAGTAATAGTTGAAAAAACGGCTTCTACAAATGTTATACAGGAACTTGAAAAAGACATACTGTTAAAAAGTGGGCAATTTGCAATAAATCAAGAGAATATGAATGCGTTGATTAATCTGTATTTTAAAAAGCCTATAAGTAAGGGAGACATAACTATTAAGGAAATTAACACAAAAATAGGAAATGATAAAATTTTGATTGAGGCTCCATTCAGTTATAAGAATATTAATTTATTATTATCGTCCACGGGAAAGCTAGATGTTTCTAATGGTGAAATTACATACGTTGCTGATAATTTTAAAGTTGGAAAGCTAACATTACCTAAAGAACTTATAATGTCTCAAATTGCCAAGCAGAGTAATGATGTCTTTTATGTTGAGGATAATCTAATAAAAATTAAAACAGATATACTTCCTATTAAGATAAAGAGCTTTGTAATTAGAAATCATAAAATAATAGGAACGGTTGGATTTAAGGAAACAAAAACTCAATCTGAAGGTCTTGACACGACAAGCGACGAAGATATAGATAAGGAATTAGTAGCGGCAAAACAAAAAATACAAAGTGCCACTAAATATATGAATGAAACGCAAAAAGAACAAGCAAACAACATTCTGAGTACAATAGAAGAAGTAAAAGGTAAATCTATAGAACAAAAGAAAGAAGTACTAAATTATATTAATAGTATAATTGATGAAGTTACTAATTAAATAATCTTCTGGGAGGCTGCAACATATTCGCAGCTAGAGACTTAACTACCAAAATACATTAGAGGTATTTTGGTAGTTTTATTTTTTTTGTTTGTGATAGAATGATACGTAGACATAAAGAAAGGGATGTGAACAAATGAAAAAGATAGATGGAATAATATATACAGTAGTATCTTCAGCGGCTTTTGGAGTTATGCCAATTCTCGCAAAAATAGCTTATACTGGGGGAGCAAATGCAACAACAGTGTTATTTCTTAGGTTCTTTATAGCTACTTTAATAATATTACTTTACATAGTTGTTACAAAAAAAGATTTTAAATTAAACAAGTCACAGCTAATGCACATTATTTTTTTATCGATTATAGGATATACAGGCACATCTTATGCGCTGTTTTTATCATATAATTATATATCTGTGGGACTCGCTACTATTCTACATTTCGTTTACCCTGTGATAGTAACAGCTTTTTCAGGTTTTTTCTATGCGTATTATATTGTTGGAGTTGCACATAGTGAAGTTAACAAAATCGATACGTTTGTACTAACTTTCTATTTAGCGTTTATAGCTGCGCTGTCAATTTTCATAATGGGCATGATTAATGGACAATTAGATTTTAATATAAAGCCATATAGTTTTTTAGCTTCCGGTAGCATCGCTCTAGTATCTACAGTTTTAGCTCTTACGATGTTTTTAAAGGGCATAAAAATAATAGGCCCTTCGAGTGCTGCGATATTAAGCACTTTAGAGCCTATAGTAAGCATTATACTTGGAGTTATAATTCTAAGTGAAAAGCTGTCCTTTACTATTGTAATTGGATGCATATTAATTTTATTCTCAGTAATAATCCTTACATTGGGACAAAGGGCGCGGGATAGCATGTAAATGTTATTTTTTGTTTAAGGTAAATAAATAATTGTATTTTACACTATGCTTTATTTCATCAGTTATAATGTTGAAAAGTATATCTCTATACATTGTACATGGAAGTCCTCTTCTGATTTCTCGATATCTTTCCACAGCACCCAGTTCACCAAATAATGCTTTTTTAATACCATCAAGGTAAGAAATAGGTTTCACAAATTCCTCATCGTCTTTAAGTAGTACATCTATTCCAGTGATGTTATTATATATTTGTCTAAACATTTTATTATGTCCACGTTCATCATCTCTTATAGAGGCAATAATTTTTTTTTCATCGTCTGTAGGAGCAACGCTTATTAAGTAGTCATAGAACAATTCATCTTCTTTTTCACCTTGAACTGCTGCTCTAATACCTTCTAAGGAGTTTGATAATAAATTTGGATCATACGTAATATATGGATTTCCGTACATTTTAACCCTCCTTGTAGTGAGTTAGTTGTAGGTAACAACTATTAATCGTTAAACCACTATTATGCATAATATGAAGGACGTATGATATTTGTTACTAAAAAAACGGAGAAAAGTTTGATGGTTAAATAATTAATTGGTATAGCAGTAGATAAAATGTTATGAACTTTATAAAAAATCTTGATTATTTAATGAACCTATGAATGGGTTAGATGAAGAGTCTGTTGAGCTGATATAGGAACAACTTGCGGAAAACAATGTGGATAACTTTTTTCTAATTCACTCAGCGGTGTATAAATTACTCTTAGAGTCCAAATTTATTGATACAACTTTATTTTTACCAAGAGCCTTTGCTCGGTACATGGCTTTATCCGCTGCTATGCATAAATAATTCAAATCTTGAACAGTAGGAGTAAGTGTAGCAACTCCAAGGCTTGAGGTGATAGGTATTGAATCTGATGTTCTAATAATTAAAGGATTATTTTCTATAGCACTGCGCAGATTTTCTCCGATTATTTCAGCACCTTCAAAGGAGGTGTTAGGTAATAATATAATAAATTCTTCACCCCCAAAACGACCTAAAACATGATTTTCACTTAGATTTTCTAAGCAAATTTTCGATAGACGTTTTAAAACTAAGTCTCCAGTATGGTGGCCTAGGCTATCGTTAATTTTTTTGAAATCGTCAATGTCAATCATAATGAATGAAATAGGTTGTAGCAATAATTTAGCCTTATCAAAGCTTATATTTGCAAGTTCAAAAAAACTTCGTCTGTTGTACAAATTAGTTAGAGAGTCAATGCAAGCTAGCTTTTTAGCTTTGCCATGCAAGGTAGCATTTTCTATAGCCATTCCTGCATGGTGGGAAAAGGATAAGGCTATATCACAGTGATTCTTAGTATAAATGTTTTTTTGAACTGAATCTAATGTTAAGATTCCAATGATTTTATTTTTAAAGATTATAGGGATGCCCATCCAACTTTCAATATTGGGTAGACCTATATAATGCGTAAAACGTGGATCTTGTTTAACGTTCGAAACTAATAAAGTAGTATTAGTTTCATATATTTCTTTAAATAGCTTATCATCTTTTTTACTTATGTGAATTTTGTATACCTCATTTATGTTTTTGAAACCAGTTCCCGCCATAATATTGAAATGGTTGTTTTCTTCCATGAAAAATGATGCGCTGTCATAAGGCACTAATTGTTTTAAATTTTTCAATAATTTATCTAGAACTTCTTCTAAATTCAAGGATGAATTTAGAAGAAAGGTAGATTCTCTAAGCTTCTCTCTTAAAAGACACTCTTCATTTTCCTTAGATAAAGTTTCGATTTTTTTATATGCTTTAGAATGATTCATTGCCAATATAAAAGTATTTAAAAGTACGATAATGAAGAATCCTAATAAAGAATAGTCATTTAAATTATTGAATATTTGAAATATCCTAAGGAGTTTTGAAGCAATTAGTGGGGAAATAAAAACAGTAGTAACTATAAAGAATAGGGAAAAAAAGTTATAGATTATTATAATTTTTTTTGAGTAATTTAGTTTAAAAACTACGCATGTGTAAATAAGTATAAAATAAACTGCTGCATAGAAAGTTAAGTAGTCCAGTTTAAGAGCTAGGCTATAGCTTACGTTATCATATAAGGTTAAAAAATAATTGTTACCAACAGTTAAGGCCCTTAAAGATGCAATTATGCAAAAAATACCAAAATAAAGATTAGAAGTATCATCTATTCTAAAAGCATATAACCATAAGTGATATAAGCCCATTATAAGCAGTATACCAAAGTAAAAAAATCCAAGTGCAATTGATGCGTCTCTTTTATTCGCCATTTGGGACTGCAATCCTAGATAAATATTGCCACGGGTACCTCCTTCTCTAAAGTTATGATTTGAAATTTGAAGTACTAAATGTATTTTGTCATTATTATTCATAAAATAGCTGGTAATTGGAAGAGATTTAGGAAGCTCGGAAGAACTACTTTTGCCAACAATACCATTAGATGAAAAGAGCTGTCCATTAATCCATAATTTATATGAAGATAACATGGGAGGAAGACTTATGCCTAAAAGTGTATCTTTATATTTTGAATTTAAATTTATTGTTAAACTATATGTAGCATAACCATTAGAATCATAATTTTTATTATATTTATTCCAAGGCATTGGCATTTCTATATAAGAGGGAAGGGGAGAATTATTAGTAAAATCTTTTGGCGATAGTAATTGCTGACAGTAAAATTGCCATTGCCCGTCAAGGGAAGTATATCCATCTTTATGAAAATCCCAATTTGAAAGTTCAAGTACTCCTTTTTGTGAAGGAATATTTGAAGATGCATTGGGCGTAGCCAATTTATTTAAGGAGAAAACGACATATAATAATGCTGCTAAAATAAGGATAGATAGAGTAATAATCAGTGGTTTTTCTTTTTTTAGCATCATATATATAACCTCCTTATAAGTGTAAGTGTGCTATTTTACATATTATAGTCAGTATATTACCTAAGTATAGTAAAAATGACATTATTTTATGTGGAACTTAACGGTATGATATGCTTTAATTCATAATAAATATATGAATTTAGTTATTTTGAATGTAAAATTACCGGAGAATTTATAGAGAATGAAATCCATTACTTATAAAATTATATGTTATACTTAAACTGGTCTAAGAAATGTTTTTAACACGGAGGTAATTGAATGTATAAATTAATAGCACTAGATATGGATGGAACATTATTAAATGATAAAAAACAAATTTCACAAGTGAATTTTGACGCAATACAACAAGCAAAAAAAAATGGAATAAAAGTTGTACTAGCATCAGGAAGACCTTTAGTTGGGTTTAAAAGATATTTAGAAGAACTTAACTTAATTTCAGAAGATAATTATGCAGTAGCATTTAATGGAGCTTTAGTTCAAAATACTGAAGGTAACAGAACGATAGCTAAAACAACATTAACTATTGAAGATTATAAATATTTGTATGAATTAAGCAAAGAGCTAAAGGTGAATATACATGCATTAACAGAGAATACGGTAATTTCGCCTAAGGATACTAAATACACTAGAAATGAAGCAGAAATGAATCATATTTCTAATGAGGTAATAGCTGTTGAGGATGTAGAAGAAGGTACTACTATAGTTAAGGTTATGTTTGTGGACGAGCCAGACATTATAGATGAAGTAATGCAAAGAATTCCTGAAGAAGTAAGTGATAAGTACACAATAGTTAGAAGTGCACCTTTCTATTTAGAGTTTCTTCATAAATCAGTTAATAAAGGTACAGGGGTAGCGGCTCTAGCGAAGGAGCTAAATATTAAACAAGAAGAGGTTATATGCATAGGAGATGCAGGTAATGATATTCATATGATTAAATATGCCGGCTTAGGAGTTGCTATGGGGAATGCATTCCCAGAAGTTAAAAGAGCTGCAAATTTTATAACTAAAACTAACGAGCAAGATGGGGTTGCACATATTATTTATAAGTTCATTTTAAATGGCGAAGAAGAATTCGCGATATAAAAGATATTAAATAATAATAATTATTGACAAATAGGCAAAATTAATATACAATAAAACTATAGAAACTTCTAATACATATAGTACTAATAATCTTTATCCCCCCAAGGAAGAGACTAAGTTAATGCTAGAACCCAATCCCTTTATTTAAACAAATATAAAAAAGCTAGCAAAATTTAATTTTGCTAGCTTTTTATTTTTTTTGTATAGATATTTCAGTTTTTTCTCTTGATTTACTGACCTATTCTAATGATGCAATATTATAGTGCTAGTTAAGGCATCGCTCGGTTCTAGTAGGACTTTTTCTAAGTTCTGGAGATCCTCTATTTTATTAGCTTTTTCTATTTTATCACGGTCTTCATCGTAATATATATCGTCTTTGTGTGGCATTAAAATTCCTCCTTTTTAAAATTTGATTACTAATGTTATTATCTTAGGCTTTTTAGCTCGTCGTAATACTATGAAATTTTTGGAATATAATGTACAAAACATAACAGTGAACATATGCTTTTTTATTTTAGCTGCTAATCTGATATAATTATGGTTATGTTAATAAATAAATGGGGAAATAAGCAATAATATTTTTTGTTGTATGCAGAGAAAGGCTGGGGGATTTAAAATGTTAAAAAAGAAAAAAATAATATTAGCGTTCATGTGTTTAGCTATTTTGGGTGGTGCATTATATAGTACAAACTATGCCGTAAAAAAACATGAAAGATCTGTACAAACTATGAAGATTAAAGAAGAAGCATTAACTAAAGCTAAAGAAGAAAAATTAGCGAAAGAAGAAGCAGCGCTAAAAGTGAAAGAAGAAGCATTAGCTAAGGCGAAAAAAGAAGAAGAAGCAAAAGCAAAAGCTTTGATAGAGATAAAATCACAGATTAAAACTGATGAAGATAAGAAAAGCTCAATTGGAAGTTCTCAAAAAGTTGTTGTTATAGATCCAGGACATGGCAGTGTTACTAGTAGCAAAAAAGAGCAACAAGATCCAGGTTCAAGTACAATGAAAGTAATTGAACCGGGTGGTGCTCAGGGTGTTAATACAAGAACTCCTGAATACGTGGTTAATATGGCGGTAGCAGTTAAACTCAAAAGTGTACTACAGGAAAAAGGATATACTGTAAAAATGACTAAAACGCAAAATAACATAGTTATGGGAAGTAAAGCAAGGGCCGAGTTCGGCAACGATAATCAGGCGGATTTAGTTATAAGAATCCATGCGGATGGAGATGATAATTCATCTGTTAAAGGAGCATCAATGCTTGTACCTGCAGATACTAAAAATACAAATGCCATATATAAGACAAGTAAAAAATATGGAGAGATAGTTTTTAGTAGTTTAATTAATAAGGTTGGTATGAAGGATAGAGGCGTTGTGGAAAGAAATGATATGACAGGATTTAATTGGTCTAAGGTACCTGTTATTTTAGTGGAAATGGGTTTTCAATCTAATGCTTCTGAGGATAAATTGCTTGCAAGTGACTCTTACCAAGATAAGATAGCGAGGGCATTGGCAGAGGGTATTGATAAGGCACTAAAGTAAAAGTATAATTAATAAAATAAAAAAGGCACATAAGACCGTAAAGTCCTATGTGCCTTTTTGTCTTATTAGATCAAAGATTCCTTCATTACTTCTTCAAGTGATTTTGACTCCTCAATGTCACTTATTAGTTTGGCGGAGGATTTGTTGTCTCCAATTATAATTCCACCGGTTATGATGTCTTTATTAAAGAATAATTTTTTGTATAGGTTGTTTTCACTATCTTTCGAGCTAATAGCTTTAAATTGATTCTTTGAAATCTCACCTACAGATAATAGTTCTAGGCCCATGGCGTTAAAGGATATAACACCAAGTGCGTGCACATAGGATTTATTATCTCCTACTGCGTTTATACCTGCAATCTTACCCATGTCTACAGCGGCAGGCCAATTTCCATATACGGTGCCTTCAAATTCTGCAATGTCACCGCAGGCATATATGCCACTAATATTAGTTTCCATATTTTCATTGACTAGTATGCCTCTGTTAGTTTTTATATTAGTGTTATCAGCTATGTTTTTGTTTGGTGCAATACCTGTTGAAAATAGTACTAAGTCTGCATCTATTGTTTTTCCACTTTTGAGTGTAACTGATGTAACACCGTTTTCACCGTTTATAAGATTTACTGAATCTCCCAATATAATTTCAATATTTTCGTTTTCAACTGCAGTTTTAAGTATAAGGCTACCTTCACTATCTAATTGCTTAACAAGTAGGGAATCACTAAATTCAACTACTGAAACTTTGAGGCCAGCCTTTTTTATTTCATATGCAGCTTCAAGACCTAAAAGTCCACCACCTACAATAACTACGCTTTTGGAGGTCTTCATCTTATTCTTAATGGATTCTAAATCCTTTAGACTTCGCAGTGTGAATACTCCTTGTTTATCTACTCCTTCTACAGGAATCATATGGTTTTTACTCCCATTTGCTAATATTAGTTTATCGTAACTTATAGCGGTACCACCCTCAAGTAATATTTGCTTTTCTTCAGGGTTTAAGCTTTGAACTTGCACTCCTAAGGTAAGCTTTATATTGTTATCCACATACCACTCTTTTGGAGAGAGGTAGAAAGTATCATCTTTAAGGTCTTCACTTATGCCATCGGAAATTGAAGGCCTGTAATAGGTTAATTGTGATTCATTAGATATCATTTCTATAACGCATTGTTTGTTTCTTTTTCTTATGGCATCAGCAGCATAATATCCAGCAGCGCCGTTACCAATAATTAAGAATTTTTCTTTTTTATCAGAACTAAAGGTAATTACATCTTCTGATACTTGAATAAATTGATCAGCACTTGCACCACAAGCAGGGCATATTTCAGGTGGTTTCTCTCCATCAAATTCTTCGCCGCAAACGATGCATTTCCATCGTTTCTCCGTAGAAGGTTTAGCGGGACTGTTTTTTATTTTAATTTTTTCAGCTATTTTCTCCGCAAAACTTTCTCCAAATTTAAAGGCAAAGTTTAAATCTTTTTCAGAAGGTTTAAATTTAAATTTCATAGAAGGATATAAATCTAGATTAATTTGTTTTAATCTATCCTCTATATTTGGAACAGCTTCACCACTCCAACCATAAGAACCAAATGCGGAGGCTACTTTTCCACCATGAACTATAGGATTTAAATTTACTAGAATATCCCATATAGGTTTTAGAGCGTCTCCATTTATGGTAGGAGAACCAAAAATTATTCCTTCAGACTTATCTATGCTTTTTAAAATATCATTCATATCATGATAGATAACATCATACATGTTAACTTTGAAATTACTATTGGATTTTATACCTTCTTCTATTTTTTTAGCTACAGTTTCAGTATAGCCATAAGCTGAAACGTAGCATAAGGTAACCTGTGTTTCGTCTTGGGGTGATTTTTCAGGAAGGCTCCACTGTTTGTATTGATTTACGACACTTAAGGGATCTTCTCTTAAAA
The DNA here is from genome assembly GCF_055081135.1 of Clostridium sp. CM036. Classification (NCBI taxonomy): domain Bacteria; kingdom Bacillati; phylum Bacillota; class Clostridia; order Eubacteriales; family Clostridiaceae; genus Clostridium; species Clostridium sp. CM036. The sequence continues at coordinate 3,297,991 of NZ_CM143652.1, forward strand.
TAGGACCATGACCTGGGCATATTATATCTATTGGCAGGTCCTTTATTTTATCTATAGCTTTTAACACATAAGGTTTAAAGGGTCCCATAATAGAGTCAAAGTAATATTTTAAGGCTTCGCAATAATCTTCTTGGTTTCGGTTTAAATCATTATACATCGCATCACTTGCGTAGTGACTTCCAAAGGAATCACAAGTGATAAGTAGCTTGTTTTGTGCAACATAGGTATAAATTGAATCTGGCCAGTGAAGAAAAGGTGCTGAAATAAAAGATAAGGTTTTATTTCCAAGACTTAGACTATCCCCGTCTCCTACAGTTATATATTCAAAATCTCTATTTATGATTTCTTTAAGAAATCCAATTGCTGCAGGTGATCCTACTACTTTAGCATTTTTAGCAATTTCTAAAAGTTTTCCTACTGAGCCTGCATGGTCTGGCTCAGTATGATCTACTACTATATAATCAATGTTTTCTATATTAATGTCTAAAGATTTTAATCTTTCTAGATATTCATCAAAAAATTTCTCTTTTACCGTTTCAAATACTGCAGTTTTTTCACTACCTTTTACTACATAAGAGTTATAAGTAGTACCAAAAGGGGTATACATAATTATATCAAAAATTCTAAGATTAGGGTCTAGTGCACCTACCCAGTAAATATCCTTTGTCACTTCTAATGCATTCATTTATATCGCTCCTTTAATAACTATTCGAAAATAATAGTTATTGCTATAAAGTATAGTATAGGAATATTTAGAAAGCAATAACAATTTACCAATTTAGAGCAATTTTATTTTACAGTAAACGCTTTTTATGCTATAGTTTTTAAATGATTGTGTAACAAATTTGAAGAATTATAAAGAAAAATGGCAAAACATTTTTTTATGTGAAAAAGATGTATTTTCCTTCTTAAAGGTTGCCACAATATGATTAATATAAAACGTAGGAGGAATGCAAATGAGAGATTTTGTTATTATGACAGATTCTTGCTGTGATTTGCCCAAGGAATACATTTACGGTAATAATATCCCTTTTGCTATGTTGCCATTTAGTTACAATGGTAGAGAGTACTCAGATGATTTAGGACAAAGCCTAAGTCACAAACAATTTTTTGATGACCTTCGGGAGGGAGCATTACCTAATACCTCTCAAGCAAATTCTGAAAGCTTCTATAAAATTTTCAAATCAGCTGTAGAAAATGGTAAGGATGTAATTTATATTGGAGTGTCTTCAGGCCTTAGTGGCACCTATAACAGTGCTAATATTGGTAAAACTGCTATATTAGAAGAGTTCCCTAATTCGTGTATATATATCATTGACGTGTTAACAGCATCACTGGGTCAAGGTCTTATGGTTAAAAAAGCCGTGGAAATGAAAAATGAAGGCTACACTTTGGAGAAGATTGTATGCCAAATAGAAGAAAACATACAAAATTTAAATACTTACATCACTGTGCAGGATTTAAATTTTTTAAAAAGAGGTGGAAGGATATCTAATGTAGCGGCTACTCTAGGGCTAGTACTACATATAAAGCCTATACTTACTATTAACCAGGTCGGACGTGTAATGCCGGTACTCAAGGTTCGAGGGCGTAAAAAATCTCTAACTAAGCTTGCAGAAATAGTGAAGGAGAAGATTAAAAATCCTGAAACTCAAACTATAGCTATCTGTCATGCAGATTGTTATGATGAAGCTGTAAGACTTAAAGAGGAAATACTCGCAAAGGTTGTGGTTAAAGAAGTAATTATTCATTATATCGGACCAGTAGTTGGAAGATTTAGTGGCCCAGGGGCTCTGGCAGTGTTTTTCATCGGTGAGAGCAGACAACATCACGTAATAGATATTTAAAATTTTGAAAAATAATTACGAAGATAATTTATAAATAAGGAGAGTTTATATGAATTGGTTAAAAGTATTATTGCTAGCGGCAGTTCCTCTTATGGAACAGAAATTTTCTATACCTCTTGGAATAAATGTGTACAATATGAGTCCTATAACAGTATTTCTATTGACTTTCGTTGGAAGTTTGCTTCCGGTTCCCTTTGTATTGATATGCTTTAATAAAATATTTGAATTGTTAGGTAAATATAAGTTAACTAGTGGTATATATAACCTAATTGATAAAAAAATAAGCAAGAACAAATCTAAATTTCAAAAGTTTGAAGAAATAGCGCTTATAACTTTTATAGCGATACCTCTTCCTACCACAGGAGTTTGGACAGGGACTGCGATAGCTGCTTTTTTAAAGTTGGATTTTAAAAGATCTGTCATGTGTGCTGTTGTAGGATCTTTCCTATGTGGACTTATTATTACAGGATTATCTGTAGCATTCCCAGCGTTTTTAAAGATGCTGTAAATTATGATCCCTTACCCTTAGGTAGCTTACCTATTGGTAAGGGGTTATTTATTTTTATTGAGGATTATAGTAAAGATGAGTGTACTGTAGTTATTACAGCATTATCGATATTGGAATATTTATGAAAATGAATTGGAGCTTATAGATATAAAATGGTTAAGAGAATAAAGGAAAAAAATACAAATAACGTAATGAAATTAAAGAATAGAGAAAATAGTAAATAGAATACCTGATTATCATGACAAATGTTTACATTATAATCATAATTTTCATAATAATGAAGGTGATTATAAAGAATAGTTCTAATTTGCTAAAAAATATTCGATTTTATATTAAAAACTTTTAGTTATATTTATTATAATTTCGACAAAATAATCTAGCTCATATATATGTGGATGGTTTACTATTCTTTATTAATCGTGGCATTATGGGTGGAAAAGGTTTAAGTTGTCATTTTAAAGAGATAATATATGTGAAATGCGTTTCATAAAGTGACAGATTATTTTGAAAAGTAATGTTAATGTATTCTCATAACATAAGTATAGGGGGAAAACATATATGGTAGTTATAGAGAATTTATTAAGAAAAGTAACAGATGGTGATGTAAACCATAATTATTTTTATAGGTTAGTAAAAAGTCAAATTTCCGTTTCAATGTATGGTGAACTTACTGAAATACAAGCTTATGGTATTGAAATAGAAAGACAAGACATAGTTGATGGATCAGTGGTAGGTATACAAAGAGATTGCGTAGAAAACATAAGCCCACAAAGACATAAAGTTAAGAATCTTTTAAAAATGCTATATGACAATACGGTATCACCTATTCACATGATTGACATATTGGGTGATTATATTGATGAATATACTAGTGACTTTGATGAGATTTTAAAAAATATAGCTACTTGCTAATATTTAATTAGTCTAACATATGAGGAAACTGAACCTCTTCCTGAGGAGAATGCTCCTCTTTTTGGTTTACAATGGAAAGTTATGAGACTGTTATAAAATTACTCCAAAAGAACAATGCAGCTGAAAACTATATATTCTTAGTATAACAATTTTTTAATGATGACAATATTATAATTATTGTAAAAATAAAATAATAGATCAATTAGTACAATAAATGATCAAAATTGTATTATATTATTGTGGTAGTAGGAGTATTATATATAGATATCTAATGATAAAATTAACAGCTGTATTTTACGAAATACAAAAACTAAACTTATAAATATAGATCAATGAGTGGGAGTGATGGTTATGATTCTTGGTGTCGGTACTGATATTGTTGAAATACGAAGGATAAAAAAGGCTATGGAGAGCAATGAGAAGTTTTTAGAGAAAATCTTCACAGCAGTTGAATTAGAATATCTTAAAAGCAGAAATTTAAGGGCAGAATATGTGGCCGGAAGGTTTGCTGCTAAAGAAGCAGTAGCAAAAGCTTTAGGGACAGGATTTAGAGGATTTGATTTCAAAGATATTGAAATTGACAGGACAACCCTTGGAAAGCCTGTAGTGAGCTTAAAGGGGAAGGCAAAGTTAATAGCCAAAAAAGAAGGGGAATACAATATTCACCTTAGTATATCTCATGGAGAAGACAGTGCTGTGGCTTATGCTATAGTGGAAGCTACAAAAAAGATTGAAGAAGTTTGTAAGTAGAGACGGGCATTATTCATTGGAATTAGTTATTTTAGTAATAGTATGCAACTATTAGTAATAGATTAGTAGTAGAATATTTCGTTAGATATCTAACAATTGAAAATTCTTTTGCATCTTTAGAGAAACGCTAGGAGGATAACAATGAAAAGAAATTCACTATTAATTTTAAGCTTTTTGCTGATTTTAAGCTCGCTATTATTAACTTCATGCTATAAGAAACCAAAGGATACTAATGATATTACAACATTTTTAAAAAACATGGAAAGTTATACTGCACAAATGAATATGGATGTAAAGAATGATAAACAGACAATTAATTATAAGGCAAGACAAACCTATTTAAGGGGAGGCGGATACAAGCTAGAGCTAAACAAAAACAGAGTATTTATTTTTAAAGCTGATGATAAAATTTATATTAGTGACAAAAACAATGGAACAAAGTATGTACAGAGCAAAGATTTTGATGAAGTCCTTAAATTAAGTTTTATCGGCGAATACATAGGATTATTATATACTAATGAGAAAATAGAATATGATATCAAAACCATTAATGGTATTGAATACACAGTAATTAACTTATTTATTCCTGGTAATAATAAAAATATTAATAATGCGTTGCTTTATGTTAATACTAAAAGTATGTTGCCGGCTAGAATGGTTATTTATGATATCAATGATAAAGAAAAAATTGAGATAAAATATACGGATTTTCTTCCTAACGTAAAAATTGAACAATCAGAGCTTTCAGTTCGGTAGCGTTAGCTATAAATAACAAATGAGGTGAAGGCATGTTTAAACACTTAAGACCCGTGTGGGCAGAGATTGATTTAGATAAGTTAGCTCATAATATGAGAGAAATTAGGCGGGTAGCTAGAAGTGAGAATATTATAGCGGTTGTAAAAGCAGATGCCTATGGGCATGGAGCTGTAGACGTAGCACCGGTACTCATTAAAAATGGTGCCAATAGATTAGCTGTAGCAGAGCAAAGTGAAGCGGTGGAACTTAGGCGATCAGGTATAGAATGCCCAATAATGATTTTGGGGTTTACACCACCAAATTTAATTGATAATTTATTGAAATATGATATTGAACAAACAGTATTCTCTTATAAATTTGCAAGCAAGCTGTCAAGGATGGCTCAAAAGAAAAATAAGGTAGCTAGAATTCACATAGCGGTAGACACCGGTATGGGGAGGATAGGGTATCTACCAAATGAGGAAAGCGCTGAAGAGGTATATAATATCAGCAAGCTACCTAACATAATCATAGAAGGGTTATTTTGTCATTTTTCTACAGCGGATGAAAAAGATAAGACCTATACTTATGATCAAGTAAAAAAATACGACGCTTTTTATGAAAAGTTAAAAGAGAAAAAAGTGTACATAAAAATGAGGCATATTGCTAATAGTGCTGCTATTATAGATTTGCCAGAAACTCATTATGAGGCAGTGCGGCCAGGGATAATAGTATATGGCTATTATCCGTCAGGCGAGGTAAATAAGGAAAACATAAGTTTAAAACCTGTAATGACATTAAAAACAAATGTAGTGCACATAAAAACACTACCTGCTGGAGAATATGTGAGTTACGGAAGAAAGTATAAAACAGAGAAGGAAAGTATTATAGCTACACTTCCAATTGGATATGCTGATGGGTATACAAGGCTCTTATTTCAAAAGGGAAAGGTTATATTGAGAGGGAAATTCGCTCCAGTAATAGGTAAAATTTGTATGGATCAGTGCATGATTGATGTTACTGAAATTGATGGAGCCAAAATTGGCGATGAGGTAATATTAATAGGTGAGGATGAAAATAATAAATTTACAGCAGACACAGTAGCAGAATTAATAGGGACGATAAACTACGAAGTAATCTGCATGATTGGAAAAAGAGTTCCAAGAGTTTATGTTAGTGAAGGTAGAGTTGTAAAGATAAAAACATATGTATAATATTCATGCATTATATGTAGAATGAACCATTTAAACATAAAATTACTTGTCGAAAAAAAACGAAAACGCGAATAATTTCTTTGACAGATTGACGTAGGTTGAATTATAATATATTCATACATATTGTTGCTTTACTTATTAGGAGGTATTAAATTTTCTATGTCAACTTCAAAGAAATTAGTAATAAACCTCTCAAAAAAACTTTACAGTGAATTTAATAAGATACTTTCGAAAGATTGTAAAAAAAGAAGTGAATTTATTCGGGAAGCTATAATACTATATATCGAGGGAAAGAAAAATCTTAAATATATAGATGAAATGAAACAAGGATATTTAGAAATGGCTGAGTTAAATTTAGAAATGGCTAATATGGGTTTTGAAATTGATATTAAAGATTTTAAAGAATACGAAGTTAAGCTTTCGGAGAGTGATTTGTCAAATGACAACAATAGTAAAAAGAGGAGATATATTTTATGCTGATTTGAGCCCGGTTGTAGGCTCGGAACAAGGCGGGATTAGACCTGTAATTATACTTCAAAATGATATTGGTAACAAGTACAGTCCCACTATTATTATTGCAGCTATTACTTCCCAGATAAATAAGGCGAAACTCCCTACTCATGTTGAAATTTCTTCAGAAGAGTATGGATTAAATAAAGATTCTGTAGTTTTGCTAGAACAAATAAGAACATTAGATAAAAAAAGATTAAAAGAAAAAATTGGTCATATGACTGATGGAGATATGAAAAAAGTAGATACTGCGCTTTTAATTAGTGTAGGGTTATAAAATAAATAATAAATAGTTTTATACGCAAAAAAAGTATATATTACGTATAATGCATTGAAGCGAGATTTAGAACTTCTTATTTTATTTTTAATTAAGATGCGTTAAGAAAAACATATGGTTGAGCGAGATAGCGAGGCTATGTTTTTTAGCAGATTAATTTTAAATAAAATTAGTAGTTCTTAGGGAAGCGAATGCATTAATAGTAATATATACTTTTTCTTTTTTATTGTATTTTATAAAAGGTTTAAAAATTATGTTATAATAATTAAATAAGATAAATAGGAATGCAGGTAGATAACAATTATTGGTTCTTATCTACACCAAAGCAATATTAGGGGGAGACATATGGAGAAAACATTAGAACAATTAAAAGCAATTACTAAAGAAGTTAGGAAAGATATCGTAACTATGGTTACAAAGTCAGCGTCTGGGCACCCAGGTGGATCGTTATCTGCTGTGGAAATCATAACTACTTTATATTTTAATGAGATGAATGCGGGTCCAGAAAATAAGAATGATCCAGACAGAGATAGATTTGTACTTTCAAAGGGGCATGCGGCACCAGCATTATATAGCGTGCTTGCTAGAAAGGGATACTTTGATAAAAGTGAATTAATGGGACTAAGAAAACTTGGATCAATGCTTCAAGGACATCCTAATATGAATACTATTCCAGGGGTAGATATGTCTACAGGTTCTTTAGGCCAAGGGATTTCTGCTGCAGTAGGAATGGCATTAGCTGGAAAACTAGATAAAAAAGGATACAGAGTGTATTCACTGCTTGGAGATGGTGAACTTGCAGAAGGTCAAGTTTGGGAAGCAACTATGTCAGCTGCACACTATAAGCTTGATAATCTAACCGCTTTTGTAGATCATAATAGACTACAAATAGATGGTAAGGTTTCGGAAGTTATGGGTTCTGATCCAGTAGATGCTAAATTTGCAGCTTTTGGATGGAACGTTATTTCTATAGATGGACATGATCTTGTACAAATTAAAAGTGCTATAGAAGAAGCTAAAAAAACAAAAGGAAAACCAACAGTTATAATTTGCGAAACTGTAAAGGGTAAAGGTGTATCCTTCATGGAAAATGAAGCTAGTTGGCACGGAAGCGCTCCAAATAAAGAACAATGCCAAGAAGCAATAGACGAAATTGGAGGTACTGTATAATGGGTAAAGTTGCAACAAGAGAAGCTTATGGTAAAGCCTTAGCCAAATTAGGATTAGAAAATGAAAATATAGTTGTTTTAGATGCGGATTTATCTAAATCCACTAAAACTGCAGACTTTAAAAAAGTGGCTCCAGAAAGATTTATTAATATGGGTATCGCCGAAGGAAATATGATGTCCGTAGCTGCAGGACTTGCTTCTTGTGGCAAAATTCCTTTTGCAAGTACTTTTGCTATATTTGCAGCAGGAAGAGCTTTTGAACAAATAAGAAACTCTATTTGTTATCCAAAATTAAATGTTAAAATTTGCGCAACGCATGCAGGACTCACAGTAGGAGAAGATGGAGCATCTCATCAAGCAATAGAAGACATAGCTTTAATGAGAAGTATACCAAATATGGTAGTTATAAGCCCTAGTGATGATGTTGAAACGGAAGCTGCTATAAAGGCTATTATAAAGTACCACGGACCTTGCTATGTAAGGCTTGGAAGATCAGGTGTTTGCACAGTAAATGATGATCCTGAGTACAAATTCGAATTGGGGAAAGCTGTAACGCTTAGAAAAGGACATGATGCAACTATAATAGCTACAGGTATTATGGTAGATGCTGCTTTGGAAGCTTATAACATATTGGCTGAGGAAGGAATAAAGGTTAGGGTGCTTAATATACACACTATTAAACCTATTGATGAAGAGGCAATTATTGTTGCAGCTCGCGAAACTGGATTAATTGTTACCGCTGAAGAACATAGCATTATAGGCGGACTTGGATCGGCAGTAGCTGAGGTTGTTACGACTAATCATCCAGTACCAGTTATGAGAGTTGGAGTTAAAGATACCTTTGGTGAGAGTGGTAAGCCAGAAGAACTTTTAAAAGCATATGGATTAACTACAGATGAAATAGTTAAAGCTCTCAAAAAGGGTCTTTCCTTAAAATAATTTTAGAGACTTTTATGCACGTATGTATAAAAGTCTCTAAATAATTTATAGGATAATATTGTTTAACTATAATAAACTTTGTTTTTTAGGAAATCATAACGAGCGATTTATTTATAATATTTATAATATTCACGGAAATTTTATATTATAAATTATTACAGGCTTAATCAGTATGTTATAATGTTATTGATGAATTTAATGAAACAAATTACATAAGTATGGTAAGGAGAGTTTAATATGATACAATTTAAAAAAGTAACTAAGATTTATGACAATAATGTAACGGCTTTGTCGAATATTGACATAACTATTAAAAAAGGGGAATTTATATTCATTGTAGGTCCTAGTGGAGCAGGAAAATCTACTTTTGTTAAGATACTTTTAAAAGAGGTAGAACCAACTACGGGAAGTGTTATTATAAATGATACGGATATAACGAAATTACCTAGAAAAAAGGTGCCTTATCATAGAAGAAAAATTGGAGTGGTTTTCCAAGATTTTAGATTAATTGAGTCTTTAAATATTTATGAAAATGTGGCGTTTGCACTAAGGGCTACAGAATGTTCTGCAAAGGATATTAAGAAAAAAGTACCTTATGTTTTAGATTTAGTTGGATTATCAAAGAAATATATGGCTTTCCCTCATGAGATTTCAGGTGGAGAGAGACAAAGAGTTTCTCTTGCGAGAGCTATAGTAAATAATCCTACTTTGCTAATAGCAGATGAACCAACAGGAAACTTAGATCCTGAAACTGCATTAGGTATTATGGATATTTTAAAAGATATTAACAAGTCTGGTACCACAGTAGTTATGGCAACACATGCAAAAAATATAGTAGACTCTATGAAAAAGAGGGTAATAGCTATAGAAAAGGGTGTTATAGTTAGAGATGAGCAAAGGGGAAGATACGGTTATGAAGATTAGTACAATTAAAAATTTTGTTATGGATGCTTTAAAAAGCTTAAAAAGAAATAAAACCGTTAGTATAGCGTCAGTGGCTACGGTGGCTGCTACTCTATTTATTCTAGGGGTGTTTTTATTAATTGTTTTTAATGTTAACGCAGGAATTCAAGAACTAGGAGCTAAATTAGAGGTGGGAATTTATCTTAAGGATGATATAACAGTAGCAGATAAATCAGCTGTTGAAAATGCTTTAAGCAAAACACCGGGAGTAACAGATGTTAGATTTGAGGATAAGAACGATGCACTAGCAAAAGTAAAGAAACAATTTGGCAAAGATAGCCAAGCTTTAGTAAAAGGATTTGAAGGTAAAGGGGTAAATCCTTTTCCGACTGCATACGTTGTAAGTGTTACCAAACCTGAAGTAATAAATGATGTGGTTAAGAATGCTACAGGATTAAAAGGCATAGAGGAAATTAAAGATGTCAGACAATATGTTGATAAAATTGTAAAGATAACAAATACTCTTAAAATAATAGGAATTGCATTATTTGCAGTTTTAATAACTGTTTCTTTATTCTTAATAGGAAACACAATTAAACTTACAGTTTACTCTAGAAAAAAAGAAATAGGTATTATGAAATTTGTTGGTGCTACGGATTGGTTTATAAGATGGCCATTTATTATCGAAGGCATGATTTTAGGTTTAGCAGGAGCACTTATTTCTACTGGATTACTATATTATGCTTATAAAATGGCTTTCTTAAAGATTACTAATGGATTATTAGGAGCTACCCTTATAAACCCTCATATGATATTAAGTACTACTTTATGGCAATTTATGTTGGGTGGCTTAGTTATTGGAGCCATAGGAAGTTCTATATCGATAAGAAAATTCTTGGTTGTATAGTATAAAAGCATCTTCTGCGAATCTGCACAGCTTCGCAGAAGATGCTTTTACGACTTCAAAAGGAGATCTATGCTTTCGCTGAATTTCTGTATTTGTTGTAGTATGTAACATATACTTATAGAAAGGGAGAACTATCCTTCTGAAATGTCGTTAAATTTATTTATTTTCTTATTAGTGTTATAAATTTATTATATTTACATAAATAATATATAGAGAATATATAGATAATATATAGAGAATAATATATAGAGAATAATAAAGAGGTGTATAAAATGGGCGATGAAAATAAGCCTGAAAAATTTAGAGTTTTAGAAAATGGTAGTGGAAAACCTAAAGCAAAGAAAATGAAGTGTGTTATATGGATTATAGTTTTAGTACTTATTACTAATACCATAACTTTATTTGTCTCCACTCAAATTTCATTAGGTATTCCAAATGGAAAAGTAGCTATTGGAAGAGAAGCTTATGACCAGGTATTAAAGTTTCAAAAACTATTTTTAGTCAGAAATAAATTGTATGAGTACTATGATGGCAAAATTAGTGATGATGTTTTAGTTGAAGGAGCTATAAAGGGCATGACTGATTCTCTAAAGGATCCTTATACAACTTTTATGAACAAAAAAGAGTTTTCAGATTTTAATTCTCAAACACAAGGAGCTTATACTGGCCTTGGATTACAAGTAGGAGTTAAAGACGATAAGATAGTTGTAATTGCACCCTTTGATGGATCACCAGCTAAAAAAGCAGGATTAATTTCTGGAGATGTTATAGAAAAGGTTAATTCAACAGAAGTCTCTGGAAAAGAACTAGAAAAAGCTGTTACAATGATGAAGGGCAAGGCAAATGAGTCAGTTACCTTAACTATTAATCGAAAAGAAAAAGGTAGTTTTGACATTAGTATGAAACGTGCTAAGATCGATTTGATAACAGTTAAAGGCGAAATGCTAGAAGGCACGGTTGGGTATATTCAGCTTACAATGTTTGATGAGAATACTGCTAAGAATTTTGAAAAGAAATTGTCAGAATTACAAGATAAGGGTATGAAGAGTCTAATAGTAGATGTAAGAGGAAATCCTGGCGGACTTTTAGATCAGGTTGTAGATTTAACATCTAACTTTGTACCTAAAGGAAAGGTTATTGTATCTACTATAGATAAGAATAAGAGAAAAACTGAAGATAAATCTAAGGGAGGCCTAGCATTAGGCATGCCATTAACAGTATTAACAGATGAAGGTTCAGCAAGTGCCTCAGAAATTTTTGCAGGTGCTATAAGGGACTACAAAGTTGGTACTTTAGTGGGAGAAAAAACCTTTGGTAAAGGCATAGTTCAAAGGATGTTTTACAGAAGCGTTGATGGTTTTGATGATGGTACAGCATTAAAAATTACTATATCAAAATATTATACTCCGAGTGGTGAGAATATACATCATATTGGAATAAAACCGGAAGTGCCAGTTGTGTATCCACAAGCACTTAAAGAGAAACCATATGATAGAACTTTGGATCCGCAGTTTAAAAAAGCTTTAGAGATAGCTAAAGATAAAATCAAATAATAAAATAAAAGTATAATTTAAGTATCTACCAATGAATTTGGTAGATACTTGGTTTTTAACGACATTTCAGAAGGGAAGTCTCCTACTTCTATAATCGTAAGTTATATAATATAACAAATAGAAGTTCAGTGGGAATATAAATCACCTTCTGGAGTCGTTAATATTGAGCACCGCAGGTGATGATTTGACGACATTTTAATAGCTTATAATATTACGTGTTTCATAGTGATATGAAAGGAGAATTTTAATCAATGGAAATTGCAATACATACTTTAAGAGCAGTTGCGTTTGCAATTGTTGACCCTTCAAATTCGTTTATTTTAATAATAATTGCAATAATTTTTTATAATAAAAATAAGAAGACTGCAGCTATGCAGAAAATGATAATGGGAGAAAGTTTAGATTCACCTTTTGAACTAACTATATCTCAAATTGTAATAGGAATTTTTGCCGGTGCTGTGGCAAGTCTATTATTTACATTTTCAGGGTTAGTTTTTGATGAAAATTCAAATATTTATTTATTGTTTATGGTGTCGTTATTTTTTATGGCAGTTAAGCCTAGATATATTAGTTTTTCTTATTCTGGTGCAGTTCTGGGAATGATGAGCCTAGTGTTTAAATATGCATCCAGTACATTACATATGCCACAATTGAATATTATAAACATAGATATTCTGACCTTAATGTCACTGGTTGGAATATTACATATTATAGAGGGGATCTTAGTAATGATAGATGGCTCAAGAGGAGCTATTCCTGTGTTTACTAATAGAGATCAAAAAATTATAGGCGGGTTCGCCTTAAAAAGATATTGGGCACTACCAATTGCTTTACTTATACTTTTAAGTGCGTCTTCATCAGAATTAGCGGTTGGGCAGAACTTCATGATGACTGATTGGAAGGGTTTAATAAAAGGGGATATAGTCAATCGGATTGTAAAAAATTCGGTTATAGCATCTATGGCACTGTATGGAGTTATTGGATATAGCAGCATTACATTTACAAAGCTTAAGAAAAGGAAGGCGCTTACTTCGGGAGCATTAGTACTTACTTATGGTATAGCGCTAACAGCTGTATCACAATTACCAGTATCAGGGTCAGTCTTTCAAATATTTATTTTGATATTTGCAGCTATATTGCATGAGGCAATGCTACGACTAGAAAAGTACATGGAGCTCACTTTAAAACCAAAATTTATGAGTAGTGAAGAGGGAATTATGGTACTGGAAGTAGCGCCTAAGTCTCCTGCTTTTGAAATGGGGATTCAAAGTGGAGATTTAATAGTGCAGATGAACAAGAGTAAAATAGAGAATGAAGAAGAACTTATTAACATAGTTAAAGGGAAATTTAATTCAATAAATCTTAAAATTAAAAAACCTTCCGGAGAACTAAAAGATACTAGTTATAGCAGTATGGCTGGAGACAAAAGACTAGGAGTAGTTATTGTACCAAGGGAGTTACCAAAAGATACTGCTATAGTAAAGGTGGATAATGAAACCTTTAAAGATGTGATGAACAAAATGAGAAATAAAGAAAAGGATAAGAAATAGAAAAAGTATGAAGTTTCTCCTACGTGCCTTGCAAACGAACTAAAAACTAGAAATTACATTAAGAAATTCTAATCTTTTGCTTATATAAAATTCTTTAACGCTCATATTCGGCGTCTTGCCTCAGGTTCGCTAGCTTGCACTTCCTGTGCAAGCTTACAAGAATTTTATGTTCGCAAAAGAAGAATTTCATACTTGTTATTTTATCTCTTAGTAAAGCCTGAATGATAAAAATGATCTCAAAAGAGTGATATTGAATAAATACATTAAATATGTTAAAATTAGTTAAAATTAAATTAATTTAGGTGTCTATAAGCGTTAATAGATACTAATTTTAGTGAGGTGACTATGAAAAAAAAATATTATTTTGAAAAAATCAGCACAATAGTATGTTTGTTGTTAATTTTATTTTCCACCTGGCAACAATTTCAATATAACCATACTTCTTTAATTGTTGTATTCGTAGTTGTGTATTCGTTACTAAAAAATAAATTTTTTAAAAATGCAGAATATGAAAATAAAAAAGATTATATTTTTAATATAATAAATATACTTTTACTTTTACCAACTTTATCTTTGATTATCTATATGGTGATTTATAGATAAAATGAATATCTATATTTTGTTGGTGGTACTAAGTTAAGCTTTATTTTAAAGGAGAATTTTTTGAAAGGCCTTTAAAATAGGCTTTTTTTTAATTTGCAAGTTCAAGCAGTACTTCCGTTTAATTAAAGAGACTTAAATAAAACAAATTCTATATTATTAGAACTGTTTTCCATACCTCCAAACACTTTAAAAAAAAGAATTTCTAATATTTAAAAATTCTCAATTCCACTGCAATTAATGACACATATGCAGGATTAGAATATATTATAGCAGTGGGAGACTTTCCTTATGAAATGTTGTTAAAGGTAATAAATGTAAAGATGTATTAACATTTAGGAGGGATTTAGAAATGATTTTAAGAGAAAATGAGCGTGTACAAAATTCTAAACGCATTGCAGTTCGCTATACTTATTTTTTTGAAATACTGGGCATATCGGTTTTATGTATTCTATCAATTATGTATAAGAATTTAATATTGCTGCCACCTTTATATTTATTTAACTCTTCTATTTATGTTTCAATTTCACTTGATCCACTTATAGCCTTTATAGTGAATACACAAATTTTGTTTATGTTTGCTGATCAAGCAATATTCAATAAGCGTTTTGGAGGAAAGAGGGAATCATTAATTAGTGGAACTGCTGGATTCAGATTTATGGATGAAAGGGAGCGGAAAGTATCAGATAAAGCTATCAGTGTAACTTTTCTTTATATTAATATATTTCTTATCATATGGGCTGTTATTGACATTTTCATTAGTGGAAAATTAGGATTACCTCTTATAATAATTGGAGTGGTATTCATTATTTATAACATAACTAAAGGGATAATACTTCACAACTTCAAAGAGAAATATCATGAAAAATAGCATCAAAGAACATCGTAAAAGTTATAAATTAACGCAAGAGGAATTGGCTAATAATTTAGGGGTTACTCGCCAAACAATTATAGCTATAGAAAATGATAAGTATAATCCAACATTAGAATTAGCTATGAGGTTAGCAAAGTATTTAGATGTTAGAGTTGAAGAGCTGTTTATATTGAAAGATAAGGAATAGAGATAAAGACAAACATAAAGATCTAATTTTAAAATCAATATTATATTTTTTATTATCGCCGATGCGTATGGTATCAATAAAATCAATGATTAAGAGAATCATTAAATTTTTCGCTTTGTTACGGTATGTAACTCCCATTATTAGTAAAATATATTGTGGCTAATATGTAGAAAACATGTTATGATTTTATTATAAGTTGTATATATTATTAAAAATATACTTGCTGAGTTAAAAAAAGAAAATAGATTAATACAAAAGGTTATAGGAGGACGTGTATGATTGTATACCATGGTAGCAATGTGATTGTTGAGAGACCTATTTTATTAACACCAAAACGAACATTGGATTTTGGTACAGGTTTTTATACAACAACAAATAAAAATCAGGCAATAAGTTTTGCCCATAAAGTAATGCTTAGAAATGATAGTAAAACTAAAGCAGTTAGTATGTATGAGATTGATTTTGACAACATAAAAAATATAGTTGAAGTGCTAAAATTCGACGAGCTTGATGGAGACTGGCTGGATTTTGTTTTTTCTAATAGACAGGGTATGTATAGCGGAAAACAGTATGATGTGATAATTGGAGCAGTAGCTGATGATACTATATATAGGGTTTTCAGTTTGTATGAAGCAGGACTCTTGGATAGAGAAGAAACTCTCAAGAGATTGAAGATTAAAAAATTATATGATCAAGTTACCTTTTGTACAGAGAAGGCATTGACCTATTTGCATTATATTGGTCAGTTAAATACTGATATAGAGGAGGATATATGATGAGTGAATCGAAAGAATTTCAAGCTATTTTACAAGTGATCGTATCTCGCTTGGTACAAATAATTGCCAAAGAGATGAATATTTCTGATAAGGATGCATTAAATAATTTTTATTCATCAAAGCTTTATGAAAAGCTGGAGCAAGAGGAGACGAAAGTTTGGCATTTAAGTGTGCCTACCCTTTATAGTCTCTATGTTGAAGAAATAAAAACAGGTAAAATTATTTTTCCAGAGGAGGCATAAAATGGAACAAAAATTAGACTTTTTAGTATATTGTATAGAAAATTATAAAAATGAAAAAGGTTTAAAAGGCAAGGAAGCTTTAGAGTTTTTTAACAGATATCGTGTTTTTGATTATATTGATGCGAGCTATGAAGCTTTGCATACCACTGGAAGAGAATATATTATAGAAGACCTTAGTATTTACATTAATTCAAAGCAAAAGGTTGATTCAGGGATTGCACATTAATAATTTAAAAATTTCAGAGCCTTAGAGAATGCTATAACAAAAAGTATATATTGCTGAAATGCGCTCACGTCGCTAAGTGTTCGAACGCATTCTACGCAATATATACTTTTGTTAGCATTCTCTAAGAAAAAGAATTAAGTCTAAAAATCCACATTATGCTCTTTCCATTTTTAATTTTAGTGGGTACAGTTACTTTTGAGTAATTATTACCATGAAGAGAGTAAGAGAAAAACGGTATTAGCGAAGAGTAATTATATTAACAAACAGTCGCTTTTAGGTTGCTATAGTAATTGCAACCGTAAGTTGACAAGAAAGCAAATGGAAATTGCTAGTATGCTAGCTGATGTTAGGGTATTATTTAGGTGGGGTGATGAAGTTGAGTTTTTCAGAAAAATTACAAACGTTAAGAAAAGAAAAAGGTTTGTCACAAGAACAACTTGGAGAGGTATTAAATGTATCTCGTCAGTCAATATCGAAATGGGAATCTGACAAACGTATCCGGAAATAAACAAACTTATAATATTGAGTGATTTATTTGAAATAACGTTAGATGATCTAGTGAAGGATAAAAATACAGGGTGTACTGATAGTGTGGATGATGAAAGGGAAGAAGATGAAGAAGGTAGTGGGCTAATGATTGGTTGTATGATGGTAGGGGCAGCCATTGGACTTATTACAGGAAATGCTAATTGGTATGCAATAGGTGCTTTTGGGGGTATTGGAGTTACTTATATCTTTAAAGGATTTAAAAGAAAAATTTAAATAAAATAATAAATTTCAAAATTTAGGTTAAATTTATCCTAAACATGATATAATAAGTATATAAGAACTAAAAATAATGGGAGGGATAAATATGTTAGTGAACACTCAAAAGATAGTTTCGATATCAGAAGCTAATCAGAATTTTTCTAAAATAGCAAAATTAGTAGATGTGGACAAATCTGTAGTTATAATGAAAAATAATAAACCTAAATATATTCTTTTAGATTTTGAGGAGTTTAGTAAAGAGTCAATATCATCGGAAGAAAAATTAGATGAAATTGCCGATAGAATATTATTTGAAAATTTAGAAGCATTTAATGAGTTAGCTAAATGAAGTATATAACAATTGAATATGTATTGAAACTGCATGAAAAGTTGATATTGGCTACTGGTGGTTCAAATGGAATAAGAGATATGGAACTTTTAAAATCATCAATTGAAAACTCAAAAACAACATTTGGTGGAGAAGATTTATACAAAAGCATTGAGGAAAAATGTTCTAATATATGCTATAGCATAATAAATAATCATACGTTTATAGATGGAAACAAAAGAACAGGCATATATGTAATGTTAATTTTATTGGAATATAATGGAATTAAATTATTGTTTACACAAAAGGAATTAATGGATTTAGGATTAGGTATAGCAAAAGGAGAATTAGAACAGAAAAAAATATCTGAGTGGATAAAAAATCATAGAGACGTCTGCTAACAAAATGGTATTTTATGACGAAATTGCCTATGGGTACAGAATGTTTGAGCAAAAAAAGTATATATTACGTATAATGCATTGTAGTTCTTAGTGAAGTGAATGCATTAATAGTAATATATACTTTTTTCTTTTCTATCCTCTTGGAGCATACATAATGATAATAACCCCAATTAGTGCAATGCCTCCGCCAATTAAATCAAATCTGTCTGGGAGTACGTTATCAACTTTCCATCCCCACAAGATTGAAAGGACAATAAATATTCCCCCATAAGTTGCATATACTCTGCCAAAGTTAGCATTTTGAGGCTGTAGTGTAGGAATAATGCCATATAATATCAATAATATCGAGCCTACAACTCCATACCAAAGACTTTTACCCTCGCGTAAAAATAACCAAACAAGATATCCTCCGCCTATTTCAAATATACCTGCTAGCACAAAATAGAAAACTGACTTTATAATTTCCAAATGTATATCTCCTTACCTATTTATGATTTTAAGACACATTTAGATATTATATCATGAATATATATATGTTTAATGATAATGATATTGGAAATGTTTATTGAAATTCGATATAATGAAACAAAGACGTAATAGTATATTAAGAAAAATTAAGGAAGACGGAGGGGAGTATATGTCTAAACAAGTAATAATTGTTTTAATTCTTACGGTTGTCATTTCCATAATTTCAACACTGGCCTATTCTGTAAGAATTGTTGGTGTAAGAACGGGAAGAATAGCGGTATCTTTTGCGGTATTTAATATTTTTTCGTTAATTTCTAGAACTGCAAATACAGTACAGGCACCATTACTAGCTAAAAGGATTGAAGAGACTATAAAAGCCGGGGACCCTCAAAGTTTATTATCTACATTTAGATGGATTCTATTTTCTACAACAATAGCAACAATTATTGGCGCAGCACTCATGCCAACATTTATAAAAATTTTTGGAAAACTTGTAGAATCATTTAGTTATAATCGTTCTATAGCTAAATTGTTATTACACTCGTTTTCAAAATCAGGAATAGAGCAGTTTAAAAGTAGTGTTACAAAACCTAGAAAAGAAAATTTGGGACAATTTAAAAGTTTTAAAATGATACCTAAGAAAATAGTTTTAATTAACACCATAGCCTTTTCAATAGCAACTGTTGGTGTTTTAGCATCATTGTATGCAGGATGTTTAAATCCAGAACTAAGAAGTACATGCAGTACATTATCAGGTGTGATAACGGGCATGGCAGCAATACTTATGGTTATATTCGTAGATCCATATATATCGATTCTGACAGACGATGTACTAAAAGGAGAATGTAGTCAATTGCAATTTGATAGATGTATAATTTTTATTGTTGGAGGATTGATAGTGGGTACTATTTTAGCCCAGCTTTTATTAGTTCCAGCAGCACATATAATATCTTTTATAGCCAAAGCAATTTAAAATAAAATTTAAAAACACGAATCAACAATTTTTATTTATAAAAAAATGACAAGTGTGTTGTTTTGATGAGGGAAGAGTATGTATGATATAAAGGCATACTTTATGTTATAATTAAAACTCAATTGTAACTTAATATATCATAATATTAAAAAAAAAATTTTTGTTTAGATTCTAAAATATAAAATATAATTTGTATGAAAGGTGAAATTCTAATGAAGAAAAAGCATCTATTAATAATAGCTTTAATAATTAGTTTGATATTTGGGGCTTATAATTTTCTTAGTTTAAAGCAGCAAGAAAAAACTGCGACTGAATTATTTATATCCAGTTTATCTCAAACCCAAACTTGTTTTGCACAGGACTACAGTAAACTAAACGAGAATGAAAAAAAATATTACTATATAAAGGCTGCATCTAACCTACATACAGCTTTGAATTTATTAAATTCGACTTCGTATGCTAATGTTGAGAATAGTAATGAATTATTTAACGCGATAAATGAACTTAATTCCTGTATATCAGAAAATAATACAACTAATAGTAGGTGGAAAGCTGTTACTGAAAAGAGGGAACTTATATATAATTATTTACATTATATAGTTATAAATCCTAATGACAAAAGTAATTGCAAAGCACTTTCTAGACTTGCAAATAATTTACGTTTAGACATTGAAGATGTTTTAATTAATTATGAAGGTAAGAGTCCAAATTGGGCTGTAGGGTATAAAATCGATGGTAATGAAAACTCACATGACACATATTATACATTTAAGTACACTGGGATAGATGGTAAGTTGGTAAAAGATGTTAAATACTCTATAGATACGTATAATGAAGGAGAAAGTGGCGAATTTAAAAATCATAATAGTAAGGTGCATGCTGGCAAATTGAAACTGACGGCAGGACTTCCAAAAGCTACTGATAGGGATATGTTAGTTAAGATAGAATGGAATGGGAAAAAAGAGTCGTTAATATTAAAAAAGTCTAAATAAGGGTTGAGCTATATAATAAAAAAGAAATATAGAAAGGAAGTGAATATTTAGTGGGTTTGGATACTTAATGGATACTTTCTCACTAATGATAAATTATGTCAAATGAAATGGATAGACAATATATTAAAATGGCAGAGAAAATTATTAAAAAAGGATATTATGACCAAAATCGTACTGGGGTTGCAACTTTAAAACTTCCTCACCAAATTATGCAATTTGATTTAGAAGAAGAATTTCCAATATTAACGACTAAATTTGTTGCATTTAAAACTGCGGTAAAAGAATTGCTTTGGATTTTCAAAGACCAATCTAATGATGTTAAAAAACTTCAAGAACAAAATGTACATATATGGGATGAATGGGCTTTGGAAGATGGCACAATAGGGAAGGCGTATGGTTTTCAAATAGCTAAGTATCACCAAATTGATACACTTATTGAGGCTTTAAAAAAGAATCCTCAAGACCGAAGAATGATGATGAACTTATGGAATATAGAAGATCTTCCTGAAATGGCGCTTCAACCTTGCTGTTTTTTAACTATGTGGGATGTAACTGATGGAAGGCTGAATTGTATGTTAATACAAAGGTCTGGAGATACGGCCCTCGGAATTCCATTTAACACAAGTCAATATGCATCATTAGTTCATATGATAGCACATGTTACAGGACTCAAAGCAGGATTATTTACTCATGTTATAAATAATGCACATGTATATGAAAATCATATTGAAGGTTTAAAATTACAGATTTCAAGAAAAGAAGAAGCTTTAGAAGCACCTAAGATTTGGATTAATCCAGAAATTAAAAGCTTTTATGACTTTACACCTGAAGATGTTAAACTAATAGATTATAAACACCTTGGGAAAATAAATATGGGGAGTGTGGCTGTATAATGCTTACGTGTATTGTTGCTATTGGAGAAAATTTTGCTATAGGGAAAAATAATAAATTACTTTGGCATTTTTCAAAAGATTTAAAAAGATTCAAACAGATTACAAGTGGAAATACTATTATAATGGGAAGAAAGACATTTGAGTCTCTTCCGGGTATTCTTCCTCAAAGACACCATATAGTTATTACTCAAAATAAGAATTTTGTAGTAAATGATGAACGAGTTACTGTTTTAAATTCTAAGGAAGAATTATTAGAGTCTTTAGAAGACAGTAAAGAATATTTTGTTATAGGGGGAGGAGAGATTTATAAGTTATTATTGCCCCATTGTAATAAAATACATTTAACAAAAGTGCATAAGGAATATGATGCTGAGGTATTCTTCCCAGAGCTGAATTATTTGGAGTGGAATATTAGAGAAGAAGAAACTGGTTATATTGATGATGATAAAACAACACCATACAGTTTTTTAACACTGGAACGTATTACTTTAGTAAAATAATAGTTTATAAAATAACAAAATGACTTAGAGAAATCTAAGGTATTTTGTTATAATGTTTTCAATTACATTATATATTAGATACATAGCCATTAATAGGTAATCACATAAATGAGTATAAAAGGAAGAAAGTGAATATATGGAGATAAAAGAAATAAAGGGAAATACATTTTGTATTGATACTGGAATGACATACATACCTTTTTATAAAATTAATCATGAAGAAATTATTATGTTGGATTCAGGATGGGCACAAGGAGAAAGAAAAGGAATAGATGAACTTCTTTTAAAAAACAACTTTAAGGTAGTCGCCATAATTTGCAGTCATGCTCATATAGACCATGTAGGAAATAATGCATATTTGAAGGAAAAATATAACTGTATTATTGCTATGCCATCCTATGAAGCTCTTATTTGCAGTTCAACGGTTAATCTAAAGCTCTATTACAGTAGCCAAACATTATCCGATGTTCTAGAGCATTTTGGAGATATGGTTTGTGAAACAGATATTATGATTTTGGACAACCAAGATAGCGTAACTGTGTGTGGTGTTAAATTTAAAATTATTCATACACCAGGGCACAGTCCTGCACATATATGCATTACTACTCCTGATGATGTTGCATATTTGGGAGATTCACTCATAAGCTATGAAGTCATGAGGGGGGCTAAAATGCCTTACGCTTATATACTGAGTGTGGATTTGTTAAGTAAATTAAAACTTTATGATCTAAAATATAGCAAATATGTCGTGGCACACAAAGGTATATTTGATGATATTACAGGACTTATTGCTGACAATATAAGTTTTTATAAGGATAGAGCATTAAGAATATATAATGTCATAGATGGTACTATGACAATGGAGGATATTCTAAAGGCTGTTATTATAAGCTTTAATATTAATGTAAAAAGCAAGTATAGATATACAACAATAGTAAGAATGCTTAGGTCATATGTTGAATATTTGAATGAAACAGGAATGATAGTTTTAAATATGGATGAGGGGTTTCTTAAATATTCAAAAGCGGTGGTTTTAGATAAATAAATTTTAAAAATTTTTTATTAAATAAATCCCTGTAACATAACTACAATTCATTATGGGAACATTAATAAATGGGTGATGTTTATGATTAAAAAAACACTGTCAGTTATGTTCTTATTTATTATACTGTTGAATTCAACAGTGATTCATGCTGAAGGATTAAAATATGCTGAAATTTTTGATCCAAAGCAAGGAAAGGTGGTGAAAGTAGTTCAGTTAAATCCAGAAATTCATAATATGGTTGCAAACTTTATAAAGAATGTTGATAATATCTATGCTAAAAGTGACCCTCTTACAGATGATGGTTATGCAATTAAAATCCCGCTTGATCCACCTGTAAAGGTACAGAGAGAATGTTTAAACGCACTTATAAATGAAGTTTATATAATTATACCCGAAAGTGAAGCACCATTTCTTATGGTTTTTGAAAATGAAAACAAACTACTTTGTTTCCCATTTAAAGGAGACATAAATTCGCTGTCAAAAGTTCTGGATTTCAACTTAAAAGGAAAATAAGTATAAAAACCTCTATAAAGTATTATATACATACTTTACAGGGGTTTTTATCAATTTTAAAATAAATAAATAAAAAATATCTTCTAAGGAACTATTCCTATAAAAACCAAATAATTATAAAATTAATAATTGAAACAAATAAAATAAAAATTGACACTACAATATTTTTATCTTTATTTATAAGTTTATGTTTATTAAATTCTAAAATTGCGATAATAACAATAAATGTGTTACCAATTGATCTTAGGATTTTTATATATATAATTCCAAATCCAATATTATCTAAATGAGCTGCTATAAAAGTAAATAATCCAACTGAAAATAAGGATGCAAAAAATATAATATAATATATGTTTTTTTTATTAATCAAAATAAAATCTCCTTTTTATAAAGTAGTTCAAATTTATTTGGAAGCTTTTTCATATACAGTTTCTAACAAAAGTGCAATTAAAGTTACACCTATTACTCTTGTTATAAATGAAGCAATGTGACCATATTTTAAATCAACTATTATACCCCAAATTATTGGAACTACAGCTATTCCTAATACATGTCTTTGCCATATTTTCATATTTACTCCCCCTATAAAGGCCATTAATAGTAATTAACTTCTGTATACTATTGAGACATTTACTATAGTATACAGAATATCAATATTAACTTCAAATATTTAACAAAATACATATAA
Source organism: Clostridium sp. CM036 (assembly GCF_055081135.1). NCBI lineage: Bacteria > Bacillati > Bacillota > Clostridia > Eubacteriales > Clostridiaceae > Clostridium > Clostridium sp. CM036. Next base: position 3,322,218 of record NZ_CM143652.1, read on the forward strand.
ATAGTCTTTATGATGTTATTGAGGGTTTCGGGTAAAACACTACATTCCTTTTTACTATATCCAATTTACGGTAATAATAGTATAATTAAGTGAATGTTTTGTTTTGTAGAGTTGATTTATACGTGTTGTTAAGCAGTTAGTTAAATTTAACTATATTTAACTGGATTTAATTAAACTTAACTAGATTCACTTTCATATATGATTTCAAGGATAATAAAAGCAGAGTTCTCAACAAGTGATAATCCTTTAAATAAATTAGGGGTTTTATTTTCATGTAATCAATTTCTATATATACTAATTGCTATGTGGGTATACCCAACAGTTCCAGATAAAATGGTAATGGTTTTGGCAATTATCTTCGGCGCACATTTGCTGCCTTTTGGATGGTTATATCAATCAAAGGCATATTTAGTGATGTCTGTACTTATATCTCTGACTACACTTATTATCGGAATTATGTTTAGTGCGGTGGTGGTTTCAATAGTTATGATATTATTTGAAATTATATTTTCTATATGGTTAATGATTGAAAATAAATCTTTAAATATAAAATCAGGAGCATGCTAGGAATACCCTTGGCAAGCCCCTTTTCTATTATATAGGAAACAGTTTGTGGTAAATAATGTGGATAACTTTTTTTTCTGCCCTTAGATTTCATCCAACCTGTGGATATAGATATGCATAATAGTATGGACTTTCTCCGGAATTGATTCCAAATAAGAGAAGCAGAAACATTGAAATTTCATTTAGAAATTCTTCTTTTCCAATGTAAAATTCTCGTGAGCCTGACAGGAAGTCAGGCTAGCGAACCTGAGGCAGGATGCCGAATGTGAGCGCCAGGGACTTTTATATTCGAAAAGATTAGAATTCCTTAATGGAATTTCACGTTTCAACCTCTTATTTGGAGTCACGCAGGAGAAAGTTCATATTGAGTGAATTTTTAAAGTAAACTATGTAACACCCTAGTGTGGTATAGATGTAATTGCTTCAGTATAATTTTATCGGCTTGAGCCTGAGTTATAGTCCCATTACTTACAAGGGATGTTAGAGGATTTATATGAGTTATCTTGTTACTATCCATATATAGTTTACTTCCTTGAGTAGTAATAGCTTTAGTTTTTTCTGAACCTTCAGATCTATTTAGTACAGCTTTAATTTTATTCGCATCAGTTTGAGTTATAGTATTAGCAGTTACAAGGTTTTCAACATTTGCGCCTAAACCCTGTTTTATTTTAGTGTCTATTTTTTTACATTCATTTGTGAAAGGCGCTTTTTTACCAATATTTAATGGGTTAGAAGTTGCTGCGAAAGTTGTACTCGCAGATGATAAAAGTATTCCAACTGTTAGTGAGCCAGATAGAATTTTGGTTTTTATAGATATAATTTTCATTTTAATATCTCCCTCATTAATTTATTTTTATCGATTCTATCTTTTAATCATAGCAATTGCGAGTGTCAACGAGGTGTCAATATAATGTCTATTTTGTTTGTTTTGTGTATTTTCTATAAATTTTGTATTAACTCATCTCCTGCGGAGCTGAAATGTCGTTAAATTCCTTCATAAGCTAATCCCAACTTACCAGGAGTGCTAACAAATATTTTTATGCGCAAAAAAAGTATATAATACTTATAATGCATTAATAAGTATTATATACTTTTTTCTTTTTTATTATAGAGGAATAGCTTGCGAAAAATAATGTGGATAACTTTCACGTTTCAAGCTCTTATTTCAAACCACGCAGGAGAAAGTTCATAATTAACCTTTTGATAATTCATCATTTCCTTTTTCATTAAAAGTTTCCTTCCACTCTTTATCGGCGTAAGGTGTGAAAGCATTTGCAACCTTGTCAATATTTTCATGGAATTCTTTGTCATTAAGCATAACATCTCCAGCAGCATCAGTTGGTTTAGCGCCAACCTTTTGACATACATCTCTTATTACATTGGTATTATCTATCATCATACATGGCCTTAACATATTTTTGTTATAGGGCTGTCTATGTCTTAATTCTTTAAAGAAAGGATCCCTAAAAGCGTCGATTAATGGTCTTCCCTTTAAATTAACTGTTGAGAAGTGTGCAAATATACATGGTTCTGCGTCCTCTTTCGAATTGATATGAAAGAAGTATTTACCGGCTATACATCCCCCTACTAGTGGAGCATCATTAAAGAAATCAATTGTAAAATATGGTTTTGTTGTTCTTATTTCATTAGTTCTTCTTCCAAGTCTTATTCTCTGCTCTGGTGTAAGCATCATATCAAACTGTGGATGTGAACTTACCGGCATAAACAAGAAATACCAACTTAATTTAGAACCTTTTTCAATTAGCATATCAGTAAACTTATCAGATAATACATCATCTATGTTAGTTCTTGTAACACATGTTGAAACTCCGAATAAAACTCCTCTTTCTTTAAGCATATCCATAGCATGTATAACTTTTGCGAATGTACCCTTTCCTCTTCTTGATTCTGTATCTTCTTCAAAGCCTTCAATCGAGAGCATTGGGAATACATTTGAACATTTTTGTATCCTATTGGCAATTTCGTCAGTTATAAGAATGCCACTAGTAAACGGGGAGAACATCATGTCATCAAATTTTTCATATATATCGAGCAGATAGTCATTATAGAAAGGTTCACCCCCAAGTATTATTATCCAGTATATTCCCAAATCTCTTGCTTCTTTAATTAATCTCTCTACTTCTACAGGTGGAATATCAGTATCTTTACTATAATTAGATGCATAGCATCCAACGCAGTGCAAAGGACATCTCATAGATGGACTGATTAGCAAAACAAATGGTATTTTTGTATCTTCGTCAGTTAAGAATTTGTTGCGTTTTGCACCAGCATACCAATTTGCATTTGCAAAGAAATTAGTAACCAATTTCTTAAGACACTTTGTGTCTGTATTAGTTAATATATTTTGTATATATTCATGTGTTGGTGGGTTACTCTTGTAATAACTATAGACAAAATCTATTTGTTTTAGTTGAGACTCATCTTTTATTAGTTTTTTTATAGTATCAAAAATTTTGTCAACATTTCTTTCTGGGTTCTTTTCTAGATAATTAATTAAAGTCTCCATGATTTTAGATTTTACACCTTTTTCTACAGAATTCATAATACTCACAACAATTCCTCCATTTAAAATATTTTTTTTATGCAGTATATTATTATTTAATGAGAATCAACTAATATTAATCGTTAATTTTGTCTAGATGCAAATAGGTGATTATATATATATATATATATAGTATCTATATTTATAATTTAGAATAAAATGCAACTAATGAAAATTTTTAACGGTAAATTAGCAAGAAATATTGTTGAAAGAACTATGAAGGGTGTTAATTATAATCTTTAGATTTTTTTAATTTATAGTAGGTGAATAGTTTTTGTGAATTAGTATAGGATATATTGACATATTAAAAATTTATAGTTAAAATAGAAGTAACGAACAAATGTTCAGAAGAAGGAATACAAGGCGGTGATTTTATGCATGAGTTTAAGTTACATTCAAAGTTTAAACCTACTGGAGATCAACCACGGGCAATTGATAGTCTTGTGCGCGGAATTGAAGAAGGTAAAAAGTTTCAAACTCTTAAAGGAGTAACGGGGTCAGGTAAGACTTTTACCATGGCTAATATTGTTGAGAGAGTTCAAAAGCCTACATTGGTGCTTGCTCATAATAAGATCTTAGCAGCACAGCTTTGCTCAGAGTTTAGAGAATTTTTTCCTGATAATTGTGTTGAGTATTTTGTTTCATATTATGATTATTATCAGCCAGAGGCTTATATTGCACAGACGGATACATTTATAGAAAAAGATTCATCTGTTAACGATGATATTGATAAATTAAGACATTCAGCTACATCGGCATTACTAGAGCGTAACGATGTTATTGTGGTGGCTTCGGTTTCATGTATATATGGACTTGGTAACCCCGAGGAGTATAAAAAACTTACAGTGTCATTAAGGGTTGGCATGGAAAAGGATAGAAATGAAGTAATAAGACAGTTAGTAGATATACAGTATGAAAGAAATGATATTAATTTTATTCGCGGAACCTTTAGAGTGAGAGGTGACACTATAGATATATTCCCTGCTTCATCGTCAAGTGAAGGAATTAGGGTAGAGTTTTTTGGAGATGAGATAGAAAGGATTAGATCATTTGATTCTCTTACAGGAGAAATTATTGGAACCCTAAAACATGTATCTATTTTCCCGGCTTCCCATTTTGCTACATCCAAGGATAAATTGGAACTTGGCATAGCTCAAATAGAGCAGGAGCTTGAGGAGAGGTTAAAGGAGCTTACTTCAGAGGATAAAGCTTTAGAGGCACAAAGACTTAAGCAAAGAACAAACTATGATATTGAAATGATGAGAGAGGTTGGTTACTGTACTGGTATAGAGAACTATTCTAGAATTTTAGATGGCAGGGCTGCTGGAACAGCACCTCAAACATTGATGCATTATTTCCCTAAGGATTTCTTAATGTTTATAGATGAGAGCCATGTAACTCTTCCGCAGGTTAGAGCTATGTTTGGTGGGGATAAATCAAGAAAGACTAATTTAATTGATTATGGATTTAGACTTAAGTCAGCCTATGATAATAGACCGCTAACTTTTCAGGAGTTTGAGGGTACTATGAATGAAACGATTTTTGTAAGTGCAACTCCAAACGTTTATGAAGCAGAACATAGTGAGAATGTGGCAGAACAAGTAATAAGACCTACAGGATTATTGGATCCTGAAATAGTTATAAGGCCTGTTAAGGGGCAAATAGATGATTTATATGCGATCATTCAGGAAACAATAAAAAGAGGCTTTAGAGTTTTAGTTACGACCCTTACAAAAAAAATGTCAGAAGATTTGACTAAATACTTTAAAGAAATGGATATGAAAATTACATATTTACATTCGGATATTGATACCATAGAAAGAATGAAAATTATCCAAGATCTTAGGCTAGGTACTTTTGATGTGCTAGTAGGTATAAATCTTTTGAGAGAAGGATTAGATATTCCAGAAGTAGCTCTTGTTGCAATACTCGATGCAGATAAAGAAGGGTTTTTACGTTCTGAAACCTCATTAATTCAAACAATAGGAAGAGCTGCAAGAAATTCAGAGAGCAAGGTAATAATGTATGCAGACAAAATTACAAAATCTATGAAAAAGGCTATGGATGAAACTACAAGGCGTAGAGGAATTCAGATGGAATATAATGAAGAACATGATATAGAGCCAACCACTATTGTAAAAGATATTAGGGAAGTAATCGGATCTATAACAGTTGCGGAAGATAAAGAGGTATATGAAACCCTTGAAGCTGCGATGGATGCGAATTACGATGAAACTAAAAAGTTAATGGATAAGTATGAAAATGAGATGAAGCAAGCAGCTAAGGATTTACATTTTGAAAGAGCGGCGCAGCTTCGCGATATAATTTATAAACTCAAGAAGCAGATTAAAAATATATAATTGTGTTGTAACAGAGGAGGAAAATATGAGGGATAAAATTTTTATAAAGGGTGCTAAGGTTCACAATTTAAAAAATGTTGATTTGGAGATACCGAGAGATAAATTTGTAGTGTTTACTGGACTTTCAGGGTCTGGTAAATCTTCACTTGCTTTTGATACATTATATGCAGAGGGGCAAAGAAGGTATGTGGAGTCATTATCTGCATATGCAAGGCAATTTTTAGGTAATATGGATAAGCCAGATGTTGAGTACATAGAGGGGTTATCTCCTGCTATTTCTATAGATCAGAAAACTACTAACAGAAATCCACGTTCCACAGTGGGTACTGTAACTGAAATTTATGATTATTTGAGACTTCTTTATGCTAAAGTAGGGACGCCTCATTGTCCTAAATGTGGTAAGGAGATTTCTCAGCAAACTGTAGACCAGATGGTGGATAGAATAATGGATATGCCAGAGAAAACTAAGATTTCAATTTTATCTCCTGTGATAAGGGGAAAAAAAGGTGAACATGTCAAGATAATAGAAAATATTAAAAAAAATGGTTTCGTTCGCGCTAGGATAGATGGTACTACTGTAGAGCTTCTGGAAGAGGAAATAAAACTCGCAAAGACTAAGAAACATAATATAGAGATAGTAATAGACAGAATTTCTGTAAAAGAAGAAGTTCGAGGGAGGCTTTCTGAATCTTTAGAGAGTGCATTAAAACTAGCAGAGGGGACTGCAATTGCTAGCATTTCTGGTGGTGAAGATATTCTTTTTAGTGAGCATTTTGCCTGCATTGATTGCGGCATTAGTCTTGGAGAATTGGCTCCGAGGATGTTTTCGTTTAATTCTCCATATGGTAAATGTGATACTTGCGACGGCCTTGGTACTCTTATGGAAATTGAAGAGGATTTAATAATACCAGATAAAAGTAAGAGTATTAAAGGCGGCGCCATTATGTCTTTTGGGGAAGGTAGTCTTAAGGAGGATTCCTGGACTTTTTCGGTGCTTCGGGCAATAAGTGAAAAATATAAGTTTAGCTTAGATACGCCTATAGAAGACTATGAACCAGAAATTCTTAAAATATTACTGTACGGAACTAATGGAGAAAAAGTTAAGGTGGAGTATGTTAAGGAGTTTAGATCAGGTACTTTTAATCATTCTTATGAAGGAATTATAAACAATTTAAAAAGACGATATTTTGAAACCTCGTCAGATTATATAAAAAGAGAAATTGAACAATATATGGGTGATAATGCATGCCCTAAGTGCAAGGGAGCAAGGTTAAGCCCAGAGGCACTAGCCGTAACTGTTGGGGATAAGAATATAAGCGAGTTTTGTCAAATGTCTATTGTAGATGAAGTTATATTTTTAAAAGATATCAAATTATCAGAGAAAAATAAGATTATATCTAATCAAATTTTTAAGGAAATAAATGATAGACTTAATTTTTTAAGGGATGTAGGACTTGATTATTTGAATTTAGCTAGAGCGGCAGGTACATTGTCTGGTGGAGAAGCGCAGAGAATAAGGCTAGCTACTCAGATAGGATCAAGCCTTATGGGAGTTTTATATATTTTAGATGAGCCTAGTATTGGTCTTCATCAAAGGGATAATGATAAACTTATAAAGACATTAAAGCATTTAAGAGATATAGGTAATACATTAATTGTGGTAGAACATGATGAAGATACCATGAAGGCAGCAGATTTTATTGTAGATGTTGGGCCAGCGGCTGGCGAACATGGTGGAGAAATTGTGGCTACCGGAACAATTGAGGATATAAAAAACTGTGAAAGGTCAATTACGGGTCAATATTTAAGTGGTAAAAAGAAGATAGATGTTCCGAAGGTGACGAGAGTATCTAATGGAAATAGTATAAAAATACTTAATGCAAGGCAAAATAATCTTAAAAATGTTAGCGCGGACTTTCCGCTAGGTGTATTCACTGCAGTCACTGGTGTTTCAGGTTCTGGAAAGAGTACTTTAGTTAATGAAATTCTATACAAAGGTCTTAATAAAAAGGTGAATAAATCTAAGAAGAATCCTGGACTTCATAAAGATATTTTAGGATATGAGAATATAGATAAAATTATAAATATTGACCAAGGTCCTATAGGGCGTACTCCAAGATCTAATCCGGCTACATATACAGGAGTATTTGATATCATTCGAGATGTTTTCTCAATGAGTCCAGAAGCTAAGATGCGGGGTTATAAGCCAGGTAGATTTAGCTTTAATGTAAAGGGCGGAAGATGTGAGGCTTGCAAGGGTGATGGAATAATTAAAATAGAAATGCAATTTTTATCTGATGTGTATGTGCCTTGTGAGGTTTGCAAAGGGAAAAGGTATAATAGAGAAACTTTAGAGGTTAAGTATAAAGGGAAAAATATTGATGAAATCTTAAATATGACTGTTGAGGAAGCTGTAAAGTTCTTTGAAAATATTCCTAGAATTTCTAGCAAATTTAAAATACTGATGGATGTTGGACTCGGATATGTAAGGCTAGGTCAACCATCAACACAATTGTCTGGTGGCGAGGCTCAAAGAATTAAACTTGCTTCTGAATTATCTAAGAGAAGCACTGGCAAGACCTTTTATATTTTAGATGAGCCTACTACAGGACTTCATATTGATGATGTTAGTAAACTTATCAAAATACTTCAAAGACTTGTAGATTCAGGGAATACAGTAGTCGTAATTGAGCATAATTTAGATGTTATAAAGTGCGCGGACTATGTTATAGACTTAGGTCCGGAGGGTGGAGATAAGGGAGGTAGCATTTTGTGCAGTGGTACTCCAAAAGAAATATCCTTAAATGTGAATTCATATACAGGACAATATCTTAAAAAAATGTTATAATTCATAATAAGCTAGCATACTAATTTAACGATATTTCAGAAGGAACTCCCCAATTTTTATAAGTGAGGGGATAGCGATTAATAATTGGTATCCCCTTTAGAGGTCTACAAAGGGGTAAATCTCCTTCTGAAGTCGCCAATTTATCTACTGCTAAAATGTGCAGTTACGCAGGAGATGATTTAATGCTAGTCTTTGATTATGATTTAAAGAGGAGAAAGTGAGTTATGGCTAATATAAGCTTGTTTTTGAGATATGCAATTATAGCGATTATTTACATTATAATAATATTTGCTTTGAGAATAATGTATAAGGACATAAAAGGTGGTGCAAAGAAGAAACCAGTTATTAAGAAAACTATGGGGCTTGAGGTTATAGAAAGAGGAGAAAATTTTAATTTAAGAATCGGTGCGGTTATTCCTCTAAACGATGTGCTTACCATAGGCAGAAAGGGAGATAATCTTTTAATTTTGGGGGACAAATACGTGTCATCTCAGCATGCAAGAATATATCTTAAAAACACAGATTATATTTTGCAAGACCTGAGAAGTACTAATGGAACCCTTAAAAACAACAAAAAAGTAACGGACAAGGTAATCATAAAAAAGGGCGATGAAATTAAAATAGGAACTTCAATTTTTAAAGTTATAGGGTAAATTATGAGTGCGAGAGAGGTGATAGTATGGAAAAGATAAAAGAGGAGCGGAAGCTTCTAAGGTATACTTATCTTCTATGCATAGTTTTATTTATTAATATGTTTCTTATTGGTAAAAATGAGTTTGACAAAGGCGCAATAATAATGTGCGCAATAATATGCTTAATGTTTGCGTATTCTCATTTTATAATAAGAAGATTTTTCCCGGATGGTGACAAATATATTTTGCTGTTTTCAAATGTTTTAGCGGTTATAGGTATGGCCATGTTATATAGGTTAGACTCATCTCTTGCACTTAAACAACTTATTTTTTATGCAGTTGGAATTGCCATATTCATCTTAGTAGTAGTGCTTTTTCCTAGCTTATCTAAGTTTGGAAAGTACAAATATTTTTATTTGGTATGCACTATTATACTTATGTCATTGGGAAGTATATTTGGGAAGTCGCTTTATGGAGCTAAAAACTGGATATCTATTGGTGGATTTACTTTTCAACCATCAGAATTTGCTAAATTATCTTTGGTAGCATATTTAGCAGCATCATTACAGAATTATGGAGAAAATCTTAAGGGAAAGTCAGAGCTTATGAAAATTAAGGGCTTAATTGAGCCTGGAATTGTAGTTATGATATCCCTTGGTTTCATGGTAAAGCAAACGGATTTAGGATCAGCACTTTTATTTTTTGCTATTTCAGTAACCATGTTATATATTGCTACTTCAAATTCTAAATATGTTCTAGTATGTTTAGGACTTTTTATTATAGGCGGATTTATAAGCTATAAACTTTTTGGACATGTTCGTGTAAGGGTCATGATCTGGAATGACCCATGGAAATATGGTAGCAATGAAGGCCATCAGGTGGTACAATCTTTAATTTCTATAGCTTCCGGTGGTCTTTTTGGAACGGGTTTTGGGCTTGGGCACCCTGGAATGGTTCCTGTAGTCACTACAGATTTTATTTTTTCCGCTATTGCTGAGGAGATGGGCCTTCTTACTGGCTTTGCTATCCTTATTTTATATTTTTTACTGTTTTATAGATGCATGAGGGTACCTGTTTATAGCAAAGATAAATTTACAAGACTACTTGCGGTGGGTTATAGCACAATGATAGCTGCCCAAGTATTGGTTATAGTAGGAGGGGTAGTTGGAGCTATTCCACTAACAGGTATAACACTACCATTAGTTAGTTCCGGTGGTAGTTCTATGTTAATAACTTTCTTTGCACTAGGTATACTTCAAAAAATTTCGGAGGACGGTCAAAGTTATGAATGATTTTGTGGATAATATAAAAAAAGTCATGTTGGTGTTTTTAATATTTTTTATTGCTTTAATTTCCTACATAACTTATTCATATATGTTTAGGAGCGAAAAGACTTTAGATAGTGCATATAATAGGAGAACTTCGGCTGAGAGAAATAAGGTATTAAGGGGAACAATTTACGATAAAGATATGAAAGCTTTAACAAAAAGTACGAAAACAAGTGAAACTACTCAAAAGCTGGAATATTTAAAGGGTCCAGTGTTTGCACATGCTATAGGGTATATGGATACCGTATATAATCTTGCTGGTCTTGAAAAAAAATACGATAAAGAACTTATGGGGGCTGGAGAGACAGCAATTCCAAAGTTTGTTTTCTTCAGTAAAGATACTGAAGAGAAAGTTGGAAATGGATTAAGAACTACTCTTGATTCAAAGCTTCAAAACAAAGCTTATGAGCTTTTAAAGGATACAGGATGTAAAGGTGCGATAGTAGCGATAAATCCTAGAACTGGAGAAGTTTTAGCTATGGTATCTAATCCGTCTTATGACCCAAATAATTTAGAAAGAGATATGAAAGATTTAAATGCAGATAAAGAAGGTACACCACTACTTAATAGGGCGACATCTGGATTATATCCACCAGGGTCTGTATTTAAAACTATTCCGGCGATAAGCGCTTTAGAAAATATCACTAATGTTTATAATAAGGGATACCAGGATAATGGTAAATTAGTTGTCAATGGAACACAACTGTTGAAAAACTTTGATGACGAGGTTTTAGGAAGTTTAAATTTTAAATCTGCTTATGAACATTCTAGTAATGCGTTTTTTGGGTCTTTAGGTATTGATTTAGGAAATAAAGCACTAAAGGAAACCGCGGAAAAGTTTTATTTTAACAAGAATATCCCATCTGAAGGGTTAACTATAGAGAATAGTAGATTTCCAAGCTATAAAAGCTATGAGAAAGGTAATATCGCTCAAAGTGCTATAGGCCAGGCGGAGGTTTTAGCTACTCCTATGCAAATGGCATTAGTTGTAAGCGCTGTTGCTAATGATGGTATTATGATGCAACCAATGCTTGTTAAAGAAATATTGGATAGCAAAGGTAAATCTTTAAAAAAAATAGAACCGAAGCAACTAGGAGAAGTGATATCAAAGGAAAATGCTAGTACTATGAAGGATTTAATGAGAGGCGTTGTAACTGAAGGTACAGGAACTAATGCAGCTGTGTCAGGCATCGAGGTTAGTGGAAAAACGGGTACTGCAGATCATAAAGCTGATGTTAGTGCACAAAGAGGTGCTCATTCCTGGTTTACTGGATTTGCACCCTATGATAATCCTGAAATTGCCATATCGGTAATTGTAGAAGAGGGTGGAGTTGGTGGTAAAAAAGCTGCCCAAGTAACTAGAGATCTTATTGAAAGTTATTTAAAATAAAGCATAAAAATATATGCATATAATAGTAAAGAAAGTCAGATATTGAAATAATATCTGGCTTTCTTATTAGAAATAAGATAGCTACATGATATATGGAGCAATTTGTAGTATATTGCCCAGGAAATTTAACGACATTTTTAAAGGGGTGCTAATGTGTTTGATTTTGAATATCAACTAAAGATTCTTCCAGATGCACCAGGAGTGTATCTTATGAGTAATCATCTTGGTGAAATAATATATGTGGGTAAGGCTAAAATATTAAAAAATAGAGTAAGGCAATATTTTAAGGGTTCAAAAAATCATTCTGTAAAAGTAAAGGCTATGGTGAAAAATATATCTGAGTTTGAATATATAGTAACGGATTCGGAAATGGAGGCACTTATTTTAGAGTGTAATCTTATTAAAAGATATAGCCCAAGATATAATATTTTGCTTAAGGATGATAAACACTATCCCTTTATAAAGATAACTATAAATGAGGAATTTCCACGGGTTTTTGTAACTAGAAACATTGCAAATGATGGCGGAAAATATTTTGGGCCGTATACAGATTCAGCAGCTGTATATAGCATTATTGAACTTATAAAACAAATATACCCACTTAGGACGTGTAGACGAACTATTAAAGAGGGACTGCCCCCTACTAGGACTTGCTTGAACTATCATATTGGGCTGTGCAAAGGCCCTTGTGCAGGGCTTATTAGTAAAGAAGATTATGGGGAAATCATAAAAGGTACAATGCAGTTACTTGCAGGAAAAGACAGGAATATAAAAGATGAGCTAAAGCGAAAAATGGAAAATGCATCGGAAGATTTAGAATTTGAAAAAGCGGTGGTGTTTCGCGATAAAATCATGGCCATAGATAAAATAAATGAGAAGCAAAAGATTATAATAGGAAATTGCGAGAATGAAGACTTTATTAATCTATATGTTGATGAAAAAGATGTTTGCCTTCAGGTATTTTTTCTTCGAGATGGTAAGATAGTAGGACGTGAACATTTTATTTTAAATGATGAAGCGGACCAGGTAGCACATGAGCTTATAGAAGAATTTATAAAGCGATTTTATGGAGGGGCAGCCTTTATTCCTAAAACAATATATGTGCCGTTCATAAATGAGGGTGAGATTCTAGAGCAGTGGCTCAGCTCCAAAAAAGAATCAAAAGTTATGATTAAGGTTCCTCAAAAGGGAGAAAAGAAAAAGACATTAGAGATGGTAGAAAATAATGCTAAGATAACCCTTGAACAATTTAAATTAAAGGATATGCAGGATAAGGAAATTCACAAAATTGCACTGGAGGAGCTTACAGGCTTATTGGAACTGGATGAAATACCTGAAAGAATTGAATCCTATGATATCTCAAATATAATGGGCGTGGATTCTGTAGGTAGTATGGTGGTTTTTGAAGATGGAAAGCCTAAAAGCAGTGATTATAGAAGGTTTAAAATAAAATCAGTAATAGGAGCTAACGATTATGATAGCATGCGAGAAATACTAGAGAGAAGGTTTACTCGTGGACTAGATGAAGTGGAAAAAATAAAAGAAAGAAATTTAGAATTAAGTAAAGGAAAGTTCTGTATATTTCCTGATTTAATTCTTATGGATGGTGGAAAAGGGCAGGTTAATGTGGCCCTTGAGGTTTTGAATAGTCTTAATATTAATATACCTGTATGTGGAATGGTTAAGGATGACAAGCACAAAACTAGAGGGTTAATATATAATAATGTAGAGCGAGTTATGAGAGGCAATTCTCAAAGCATGCACTTGATTACTAGAATACAAGATGAAGTCCATAGATTCGCTATTACTTATCACAGAACTTTAAGAGATAAAAGAACTCTGTATTCTATATTAGATAATATACCTAATATAGGGGAAAAGAGAAGACGCGAGCTACTAAAGAAATTTGGTAGCATCGATAAGATAAAAAGTGCAAGTGTTAAGGAACTAATGGAGACTCCCTCTATGGACAGTAAGGCCTCGGAATGTGTTTTAGAATATTTTAAAAAGAGTAAATAGAGAATATTGAAATAATAATCAAATATGTCAGAAAAATTAATAATTAATAATGATTAGTTAAATTGTTGAAATATCTTAGTAAAAAGGGTAAAATAAAAGCACTATATAATTCCAGGGTATAAAGCATATATTATATGCTTTATGCTCTGGAATTATGTAAATATATTAATATTTTCAAGGAGTAGAATATGAAAAAATATGAGGAACTAATTAAACAAATAGATAAAGTTACTAGAGGATCAAACATAAAGATAGATGAGCCTATGAAAAATCATACTTCTTTTAAAGTAGGGGGACCAGCTGATATTTTAGTGACTCCGGAAGATGTGATGGAAGCTCAGTCAATAATAAGAATTTGTAAAGATAATAATGTGAATTATTATTTAATAGGAAATGGTTCTAATTTACTTGTACGTGATGGTGGAATTCGTGGAGTAGTTATAAAGCTATGTAAGTTTAATAAAATTGAGGTAAAAGGAAATAAAGTAATCGCTCAAAGTGGAGCAAGTTTATATGATGTTACCATGGTGGCACTGGGTGAAGGACTTAAAGGTATGGAATTTGCAAATGGAATTCCAGGTAGCATTGGTGGTGCGGCAGCTATGAATGCAGGAGCATATAATGGTGAAATGTCTATGGTTATGGAGAGTATATTAGCCCTTGATAATAATGGAGAATTATTAACTTTAGCAAAAGGCGAAATGGAGCTTTCTTATAGGAGTAGCGCTATTCTAAAACACGGATATACGGTAATAAGTGTTACCCTTAGTCTCCAAGAAGGAGATAAGGAGATTATAAAAGCAAGGATGGACGACCTTGCGAAAAAAAGAAGTGATAAACAACCTTTAGAATACCCATCAGCGGGGAGTACATTTAAAAGACCAGAGGGTCATTATGCAAGTGTTCTTATACAAGATTGCGATTTAAAGGGTACTTGCGTTGGGGATGCTCAAGTGTCTGAGAAACATTCTGGTTTTATTATTAATAAAAAAGATGCTAGTGCTAAGGATATTTTGGATTTGATAAAGCTTGTGCAGCATGTAGTTTATGAGAAATTTGAGGTAAAGCTTACTACTGAAGTAAAGATATGGGGAGAAGACGAACGAGCTTCCAAGGAGGAGTAAGTACAATCATATAGGGGGAAATTATGGAATACATGGTACGTAAAGAAATTTTGGGTTTAAGGAGTTATAAGGCAGGCAAGCCTATAAGTGAAGTTAAGAGAGAATTGGGGCTTGCGGAGGTTGTAAAGCTTGCGTCCAATGAGAATGCATTAGGATGTTCGCCAAAGGTAAAAAAAGCATTAAGAGAATTAGTAGAGGAAACTCATATGTACCCAGATGCATCAAATCACGAATTGAAGGATGTAATAAGCGCAAAACTAGGGGTAAATCCCCAACAGATTGTGTGCAGTACAGGCTCCGATTCATTGATCAGAGTAATTGCAAACACTTTTTTAGAGCCAGGAGATGAATCTATAACGGCGGCGGTTACATTCTCTAGGTATGAGGATTCAACAAAACTTATGGGAGCTACTAGTATCGTAATACCTATGGATAATAATGCAATACATATAGAAAAAATGGTAGATGCAATAACTGAGAAAACAAGAATCATATGGTTTTGTAACCCTAATAATCCTACAGGAACTATATTTACTAAAGCACAATTTGCGAGAGTAATAAACAAAATACCAGACCATGTATTAATAATTATGGATGAGGCCTACAATGAATATGTAACTTCAGAAGAATTCCCGAATTCTTTAGAATATTTAAATGATTACCCTAATATGATTATTCTAAGAACCTTTTCTAAATATTACGGATTGGCATCTCTAAGATGTGGATATGGAATAGCTAGCGAGGAATTATGCTCATATCTTAATAGAGTTATTGGGCCTTTTGATGTTAATTTATATGCACAAAAAGCAGCGGTGGCAGCACTTAGGGATGAAGAGTTTTTAAAACTAGTATCTGAAACAAATATAGCTGGAAAAAAGTATTTATATAAGCAATTTGAGTTAATGAATCTGCAGTACATAGAAACGAACACTAATTTTCTTATGGTGGATACAAAAATTGATGATAAGGAAGTTTTTGATAAGTTACTTTTAAAAGGTATTATTGTAAGACCAGGACATTTATTAGGTATGCCCCGATGGCTTAGGGTTACAATTGGTACACTAAAACAAAATGAGTTATTTATAAAAGCTTTAAAAGAAATTTTATAAATAGATAACAAATATTTTTATGCGCAAAAAAAAGTATATATTACGTATAATGCATTGAAGTGAATGCACTAATAGTAATATATACTTTTTTTCTTTTTTATGTTTACCTTTCTATAAACGCTCCATGTGTTATAATAAAAAGTGAAACTATGCTAGTACAATGCAGTAAATGAGCCTTTAAAGCGAATTTATTATTAATATTAAAATATTAACAATTGTAGTAGTTATTACTTTTTTTATATAGGGGGGTTTTTAAATGAGATTTGTTATATTGACAGGGTTATCAGGCGCTGGAAAAACACAAACAATACGAAATCTTGAGGATTTAGGATTTTTTTGTGTGGATAATTTGCCACCTATATTGATTCCGAAATTTGCGGAGGCGTGTTATCAATCTAACGGGAATATAGATAGAATTGCTTTAGTTATAGATATTCGAGGTGGAAAGTTTTTTGATGATTTATTTGAAAGCTTAACCTTTTTAAAAGAACAAGATTATAAATATGAAATTTTGTTTTTAGAAGCAACAGATGAAGTACTTGTTAAAAGATATAAAGAGACAAGGAGAAAGCATCCGCTAGCACCAGAGGGAAGGGTTTTAAATGGAATTGCTTCTGAGCGGAAAACACTTAAGGATATACGTGAGCGTGCTGACCATATAATCAATACTACGAAAATTTCAGCAAGAGAGCTTACAGAAGAAATAAATAATATTTATGCAGAGGAAGGTCAGATAGAAACTAAAATTATTATAACTGTGCTTTCTTTTGGATTTAAATATGGAATACCTGTGGATTCAGATTTAGTATTTGATGTTAGGTTTTTGCCAAATCCATATTATATTCCAGAACTTAAGCAGTATTCAGGGAATGACCAACCTGTTAGAGATTATGTATTACAGTGCGAGGGGACTAAAGTATTTATAGAGAAGCTTCAAGATATGCTACAATTTCTTATTCCAAATTATAAAAAAGAGGGAAAAAGACAACTCATAGTGTCTATAGGATGCACTGGGGGAAGACACAGATCGGTAGCTATAGCAAATAAAATCCATGAAATGTTAGAACAAGATGGTTATAACGCTAATATAGATCACAGGGATATAAATGAAGACGTGAGTAGAGGCGGCAACAAGCTATGATGTTGAGTGATTTTCTGAAGCCTGGAATCAACTTAAAAAGATGGATTTTTCTAGGGATTATGGGTGTCTTGTTATTAGTTTTTGGTGTTGTTGAACTTATAAATGAAGGACATTCTTCTGTGGGAAGTATAAGTTTTCCGATGCTTTTCATAGTGATTGGGTCGTTGATGATATATGTAGCTATAATACAAATTGTTAAATATTTTATTATACTAGTAAATACAGGAAAGTTAGATGTAGCTATAAGTTCAAAAGGCTTAGGGGATTTAATATTTGAAAAGAGGGTACTTATAAAAGGACCTAAAATTGTAGTAATCGGAGGAGGTACTGGTTTATCAACTATGCTCCGAGGATTAAAGAAATATACCAATAATATAACTGCAATAGTTACAGTAGCAGATGATGGTGGGGGATCAGGGGTTTTAAGAGAAGATTTAGGGATTCTTCCCCCGGGGGATATTAGGAATTGTATATTAGCATTAGCAGATACGGAACCACTAATGGACGAATTATTGCGCTATAGATTTAAAGATGGAAGATTAAAGGACCAAAACTTTGGTAATTTATTTTTAGCAGCGATGGATGGAATTTCAAATAATTTCGAAGAAGCTGTGCAGAAAATGAGTTCAGTCCTGGCTGTAACTGGAAGGGTTATCCCAGTTACTTTAGACAATATGATTTTAAAAGCAAAACTTAAGAACGGAATGATAATTGATGGAGAATCAAATATACCAAAAGGCGTTCTTGAAAATAATAGTGCTATTGAAGAGGTTTTTATAGAACCTAAAGACGCGAAAGCAATTAAAGAAGCATTAGTTGCTATAAATGAGGCGGATGCTGTAATACTCGGACCGGGAAGCCTATATACTAGCATTATTCCCAATCTGTTAGTAGGGGAAATAAGAAATGCATTAGATAAAACGAGAGCCTTAAGAATTTATGTGGCAAATATCATGACTCAGCCAGGGGAAAGTGATAACTTTGGTGTGAAAGACCATATAAATGCTATACATCAACATGCTAAATGCAAGGTTATTGATTGCGTTTTAGTAAATATAGGGAAAATAGGTAGTGATTTAGAACAAAAATATCTTAACGATAATTCCAATATGGTTAAGATAAATGAAGATGAAATTACAAAGCAAGGCATAGAGGTAATTAAGAGTGATTTTGTTAAAATTGGAAAAGGGTATATAAGGCATGATGAAGATAAGCTTGCAACCATTTTGGTAGAAACAATTATGGAGAAAAAGCTATTTAATGATAAAAAGAAAATAGTAGAGTATGTTTATTTATCACAAAGGCTTAAAGAAAATAAACGCAGTAAGGGGTAGTATAATGTCATTTTCGTCTAAGGTTAAAAATGAAATTTGTAGATTTACAGAAATGAGTAAGAAAGAAGCGGTGTCTGAGCTGGCTGCTATAATGAAGGTTAGTGGAACTATTGGACTTGGTTCAAATAAACAAGTTAATTTCCAAATAACTACTGAGAATCCTGCAATAGCAAGACTTATATTTAAATTATTAAAGGAACATTTTAATATTCATCCTAGATTACTAGTTAAGAGAAGTAATTCACTTAAGAAAAAGAATGTTTATGTGGTTATAATTACTGAAGAAATGGGTGTTAAAGATTTATTAAAGCAAGTGGCAGTCCTCGAGGATGAGAACTTTTTTTCAATAGATTATACTATACCTGAAAGACTAATTGATGCTGAAGAGTGCAAGCGTAAATATATAAGAGGAGCTTTTCTAGGTGGTGGAAGTATTAGTAATCCAGAGAAAAACTACCATGTAGAGTTTGTTACGCATGATAATGACTATGCAGAGGAACTATGCACTCTTATTAATAGCTATGGACTATTATCAAAAATAATACAAAGAAAAAGCAGTTACGTAATTTATATTAAAGAGGGTGAGCAGATTGTAGACCTCCTCAATATAATTGGTGCACATAACTCATTATTATTTCTAGAAAATGTAAGAATAATGAAGGAAATGAGAAATAATGTAAATAGGCTTGTGAACTGCGAAACGGCAAATCTTAGTAAAACAGTAAATGCGTCAGTAAGACAAGTGGAAAGTATTAAATTAATACAAATGGAAATAGGGCTTCAAAGATTACCTAAAAATTTAAGGGAAATTGCTGAGTTAAGACTAGAATACCCAGATGAATCACTAAAGGAACTTGGCGCAATACTTGAGCCGCCAGTAGGTAAATCTGGGATTAATCATAGATTAAGAAGAATAGAGAAAATTGCTGAAGAACTAAGGAAAGAAGGAAGGTAAATTATATAATGTCAAAGCATGAAGAAGTTATTAACTATATTCTTTCCCTTTCTATTGGAACTAAAATCTCAGTAAGGGGTCTCGGTTGTATATTAGGGCTTAGCGAGGGTACAGCTTATAGAGCTATAAAAGAAGCTGAAAACTTAGGCATTGTTAATACCGTGCCAAGGGTTGGAACCGTAAGAGTTGAAAAGGTAAATAAAAAAAATATTGAAACGTTGACTTATGCTGAAGTTATAAGCATCCTTGATGCAACGATTTTAGGCGGAAAAGAAGGAATAAATAGAAGCTTAAATAAATTTATAATAGGGGCAATGGATGTTGAATCAATAAGCAAATATATAAGACCAGGTTACTTACTTATTGTTGGAAACCGCGAAGAAGCACAACAGCTTGCCCTTGAAAATGAGGCAGCGGTGCTAATTACTGGAGGGTTTGATTGTAGTGAAAAAGTAAAGGCCTTGGCAAATAAAAAAGGTATTCCTGTATTATCTTCAACATATGATACCTTTACAGTAGCAAGTATGATAAATAAAGCTATTTATGAGAGTATGATTAAGAAGGAAATTATCTTAGCTGAAGATGTAATGGAAGTTAATGTTAAGTATTTAAAAGGGACCGATACTATTGCTACTTGGAGAAAATTAATGTTTGAAACTAATCATGAGAGATATCCCGTGGTGGACGAGAATATGAAGCTTATTGGCATAGTTACTTTAAGAGATTTGCAAGGGCATGATGATGAAAATGAACTAATACATAAGGTTATGAATAAAAATACTATAAGTGTAACACCGAAAACAACTGTAGCTTATGCTGCTCATATTATGGGGTGGGATGGTATAAAGATTTGTCCTGTACTTAATAAGAAAAAACTAGTAGGAGTTCTAAGTATAGAAGATGTTATAAAGGCGATGGAGTTTGCATTAAGGCAGCCACAAGTTGCGGAAACTATAGAAGATCTTATTTTAAGAAATTTCATATGTTTACATGAGGGCGATGATTTACACTTTAATGGCCAGATTATTCCTCAAATGCTAGACCATTTTGGTACTGCTTCTTGGAGTTCACTTAATATGCTATTATCAACAATGGGTATAATGGCATTAAGACAGAATAATAATATTAATATTTCAGTAGATAGTATTATGGCATACTTTATGAAGCCTGTACAAATGGGTAGTGATATTGATATATATGCACAAATTGTGGATAAAGGAAGACACTTTTCTAAGGTTGAAATTAGTATGTACAATGCATTTAAGGAACCTGTGGCAAAGGCTATGATTTCTGCAAGGGTATTTTGTAAATAATTCTAAAGTTGAAGGGAAGTGAAAATGTGAACCAAGAACTAGCTATAAAAGAAAAAGAGGACTTAGGAAGTTTCGTGCATCTTCATGTGCATACAGAGTATAGCCTGCTGGATGGTTCGGGAAAGATTAAAGATCTTATTTCTAAAACCAAGAAGCTTGGCATGAAGAGTATCGCTATAACAGACCATGGAGTAATGTATGGATGTGTGGAATTTTATAAGCAGGCAAAAGAGCAGGGAATTAAGCCTATTATTGGTTGCGAAATATATGTAGCGGCTAAATCTATGAATATAAAAGAAGCTGATAGGGATAATAGTACTCATCATTTAGTGCTTTTAGTCAAGAATTTATTGGGGTATGAGAATTTGATGCAGATAGTATCGGCTGCATCAATTAAGGGTTTTTATTATAAACCAAGAGTTGATTTTGAATTTTTATCAAAGCATAGTGAAGGGTTAATTGCAAGTAGCGCTTGTCTTGGTGGTGAGATTCAGAGCCTTCTTCTAAAAGATAATTATGAAAAAGCAAAGGTTATAGCGTTAAAATATAGTGAAATATTCAAAGATGGTTTCTACTTAGAATTACAATATCATGGTATGCAGGAACAGTTTAAGGTAAATGAGCTTTTAGTTAAGTTGTCAAAAGACACAGGGATTCCATTAATTTGTACTAATGATACTCACTATATTGAGCAAGAGGATTCTAAGGCTCATGATGTGCTACTCTGCATCCAAACAGCGAAAACTGTTGATGAAGAAAACAGAATGAGATACCCTTCAGATCAATTTTATTTAAAAGCTCCAGGGGAAATGAAAAAGAACTTTGCATATGTCCCAGAAGCGCTTAGCAATACAGTCAAAATTGCAGAGCAGTGTAACTTTGATTATGAATTTCATGTGTCAAAGCTTCCAAAATTTCCATTACCTCCTGGGGTAGAACCATACGAATACCTAAGAGAAAACTGCTACAAAGGTATGGTAACGCGGTATGATGTATTTAGTGACGTAATGATTAATGGTTTTTCTATAGAATATATAAATGAAATAGCGGATGGAAATGTATTCGCTAAGTTGTACGTAGATAGACTTGAATATGAACTCAATATAATAAAACAAATGGGGTACGTAGATTATTTTCTTATAGTATGGGATTTTATAAAGTTTGCAGTAGAGCATGATATTCCGACAGGTCCTGGCAGGGGCTCTGCGGCAGGTTCAATAGTTGCTTTTACCTTGGACATAACCAAGATAGACCCTATTAAATATAGTCTTATTTTTGAAAGATTTTTAAATCCTGAAAGAGTTTCAATGCCAGATATAGATTCTGATTTCTGTTATGAGGGACGCCAAGCAGTAATTGATTATGTTGTGCAAAAATATGGATCAGATAACGTATCACAAATTATAACATTTGGAACAATGGCTCCTAGAGCATGCATAAGAGATGTAGGAAGGGCTATGAGCTATTCCTATGCAGAGGTAGATAGAATTGCTAAGATGATACCAACTGTAATTGGTATAACTATAAATAAGGCTATTGAAATGAATGCAGAGCTCAGAGTATTATATGAAGATGATAATCGAGTTGAAGCGCTTATAGATGTAGCAAAAGCATTAGAGGGACTTCCAAGACATAGTTCCACTCACGCAGCAGGAGTAGTTATTGCGTCAAAACCTCTAGTAAGTTATGTTCCTCTTCAGAAAAATGATGAAATGATAGTAACACAATTTCCTATGGGAACCCTTGAGGAACTTGGTCTTTTAAAAATGGATTTTCTAGGACTTCGTACACTTACAGTTATGAGGGATTGTGTAGACTTCGTTAAAGAAAATAGGAATGTATCTATAGATATAGACAATTTAGACATTGAGGACCACAAGGTCTACAAGATGATCGGAGAAGGAAAGACTGTAGGGATATTTCAACTTGAATCTGCAGGAATGACTAGCTTTATGAAGGAACTAAAGCCAGATAATTTAGAAGATATTATTGCAGGTATAAGTTTGTACAGGCCGGGCCCAATGGCTGAGATTCCACGTTATATAAGAAATAAAAATAGCATGGATAAGGTTGAATATGAAACTCCACAACTCGAAGAAATTTTAGGCGTTACATATGGCGTAATGGTATATCAAGAACAAGTTATGGAAATTGTTAGAAAGCTTGCTGGGTATTCAATGGGAAGATCTGATCTTGTCCGTCGTGCAATGTCTAAAAAGAAGCATAAAGTTATGGAAGAGGAAAGATATAATTTCATCCATGGCATAGTGGACGAGGCTGGCAATATAGAAGTTGAAGGTTGTCTTCGAAATGGTATTACAGAGTTGGCAGCAAACCGCATATTTGATCAAATGATGGATTTTGCGTCATACGCTTTTAATAAATCTCATGCGGCAGCCTATGCAGTTGTGGGATATGAAACAGCATATTTAATGTGTTATTATCCAACAGAATTTATAGCTGCTATGCTGAATAGTGTAAAGGGTAGTAGTGAGAAAATAGCCTTCTATACTAGATATGCAGTGCAAATTAACATTGGAGTGCTGCCTCCTAGTATAAATGAAAGCTTTGCGGGGTTTACTGTAAAAGGTGATACTATAAGATTTGGTCTTACAGCTTTAAAAAATGTAGGGGTAAATGTGATAGATAGCATTGTACGAAACAGAGAAGAAAAAGGTGATTTCACCGGTTTTATGGATTTTTGTAATAAAATAGATACTTCCTGTGTAAGTAAGAGAGCAGTAGAAAGTCTTATAAAGGCAGGAGCATTTGATGATTTCAAAATTCACAGGTCACAACTACTAGCAATCTATGAAAAAGTATTAGATGGAGTAAATAATGATAGGAAGAGAAATATTGAGGGGCAAATAAATTTATTTTTAGATTTTGAAAATACTTATAATAATTTTGAAATAGAGTATCCTAATATTAAAGAATTTAAAAAGAAACACCTTTTAGCTATGGAAAAAGAAATGACGGGGATATATTTATCTGGTCATCCACTGGATGAATATGAAGAGACACTTAAAATACAAACTAATACAAGAATTTCTGATATTGTAGCAGAAGAAAGCCTTGAAGAAGGCGATGACATGTTAGGTGAAAGCTTTAAACTTAAAGATGGTGATAAAGTTATTATTGGTGGTATAATATCATTTGTTAATAAGAAAGTTACAAAGAATAATGATATGATGGCTTTTATTAATTTGGAGGATTTATACGCAAGTGTGGAAGTAATAGTTTTTCCGAGGACATTTGAAAAGTATAAATCATTAATGGAAGAGGATGAAATAGTAATACTAAAAGGTAGAGTTAGCATTAGGGAAGAAGAGCAACCAAAGATATTATGTGAAGATATTAAACCACTCCTAAAGATTAACAGTGAAAAAATTTATATCCTAATAGAAAATGAACTTATGATGAAGGATGCACTAAAAAAATTAAAACAGAATTTAGCTATTTACAGAGGGAATACTCCTGTATATCTTTGTACAAAAGAGCCAAGAAAAATGTACGCTGTAGATAAAGGGTTGTGGTTAAGTGAAGAAACAGATACTATGGTACTTCTAAGAAGTATATTTGGAGAAAACAACATAAAAGTTCAATAAATAACACCATATAATGGTAAAATAATGGGAGCGATGTTTCTTTTCTCCCGTTTTTATTCAATAAAAGGTTTACAAAGTGTTAATACTATACCATTTAATAAAAAAATATTTTTTTTCATATAAAATGTTGAATATTTCGAGAAATTTGTATAATATTAGACTATAAAGGTATTTTAAAATTAGTAGTAATGTTTTGTTTGGAAACATAAATATATTATAATTACAGTGGGACTATACTTGTCCCTCTGGTACAATAAGGTAACAATCAATAGTTGATATCTTAGACAGAGAACAACAAGGAGGTTATTTTTATGAAAACAATTGCGGTATTAACAAGTGGAGGCGACGCACCGGGAATGAATGCAGCCATTAGAGCAGTAGTTAGAATGGGTATATTTAAAGGCATAAGAGTTATGGGCGTAAAAAGAGGATATAGTGGCCTTATAAACGGTGAAATTTTTGATATGGATAGACATTCTGTTTCGGATATAATACATAGAGGTGGAACTATTCTTAGAACTGCCCGTTGTGAAGAATTTAAAACAGAAGCTGGAAGAGCAAAGGCAGTTAATGTATTAAGGGTATTTGGAATTGATGGATTAGTAGTAATTGGAGGAGATGGTTCTTTCAAAGGAGCACAACTTTTATCAGATTTAGGTATTGCAACGGTTGGTATACCTGGAACTATTGATAATGATCTGCCTTATAGTGAATATTCTATAGGATTTGATACAGCACTAAATACAGTACTGGATGCTATAAATAAAATAAGAGATACATCAAGTTCTCATGAAAGAGTTAGTGTAGTTGAAGTAATGGGAAGAAATTGTGGAGATATAGCCTTATACGCTGGTATTGGCGGAGGGGCTGAAGAAGTTATTATTCCTGAAAAAGGGTATGAAATAGATGGTTTATGCAAAACTATATTTGAAGGTAAACTAAGAGGCAAAATGCACAATCTGATAATTCTTGCTGAAGGTGTAGGCGGAGCAAATGAACTTGCAAAGCAAGTAGAAGAAACAACAGGAATTGAATCAAGAGCTACAATACTCGGCCATATTCAAAGAGGTGGAAGCCCAAGTGCCTTTGATAGAATGCTTGCTTCAAGAATGGGAGTAGCAGCTGTAGAAGTTCTTATAGAAGGTAAATCAGGAAGAGTAATTGGTATGAAAGATGGCAAAATAATGGATGAAGACATCAATGAAGCATTAGAAATACCAAGAAAATTTAATGAAAGACTTTATCATATTTCAAAAATTCTTTCTTACTAATAATCTCTTTTTCAGAGCTGTTAATCATCTCTTTCAGAGCTGTTAAGCATCTCTTTTAGAGCTGTTAATCATCTCTTTCAGAGTTGCGCATCTGCTAAGGGATTTAAATATAAGACAACGTAATAATGTATTAAATAAAAAAAACTAACAATAAGAGGAGTAATTTATGAAAAAAACTAAAATTATCTGTACAGTAGGTCCAGCAAGTGACAATAGTGAAACTATAAAAAGCTTAATTGATGCGGGAATGGATGCTTCAAGGCATAATTTTTCTCACGGAGATCATGCAGAACATAAGATAAGAATGGACTTAGTAAAAGAGCTACGATCAGAGCTTAATAAACATATTGCTATAATACTAGACACTAAGGGACCAGAAATCAGAACAGGAAATTTTGCAGCTGGTAAAGTTGAATTAAAGGAAGGCGCAAAATTTACTGTTGTTTGTGGTGAAGAAGTTGTTGGAGATGAAACTATTTGTTCAGTAACATACAATAAATTATATGAAGATGTTAAACCGAATGATACTATACTAATAGATGATGGTTTAGTGGGACTTATTGTAGAACAAGTAAAAGGTAAAAGAATACATTGCAAGGTTGCAAATACTGGTATGATAGGTAACCATAAAGGAGTTAATGTGCCTGGTGTTTCAATAAACTTACCTGCACTTACAGAGCAAGATATCAGTGATTTAAAATTTGGAGCTGAGCAAGGTGTTGATTTTGTTGCAGCATCTTTTATAAGAAAAGCATCAGATGTACTTGATATAAGATGTGTACTTAACGAAAATGGTGGCGGAGATATACAAATTTTCTCTAAGATCGAAAATAGAGAAGGGGTTAATAATATTGATGATATTATTAAATTCTCTGATGGTATTATGGTTGCAAGAGGAGATTTAGGAGTTGAAATCCCTACTGAAGAAGTTCCAATAGTTCAAAAAATGATTATCCAAAAGTGTAATGCTGCTGGAAAGGCAGTTATAACAGCTACTCAAATGTTAGATTCTATGATGAGAAATCCAAGACCAACTAGAGCCGAGTCATCAGATGTTGCAAATGCAATATTCGATGGTACAGATGCTATAATGCTCAGTGGTGAAACTGCTAATGGTAAATACCCTGTAGAGGCAGTAACTATAATGTCTAAAATAGCAAAAGCTGCTGAAAATGCTCTTAATTATGAAGAGAATTTAAAGAATAAGGGCAAATATCACATTCCTAATGTACCAAATGCCATTAGTTTAGCTACTTGCAATACAGCTATGGAACTTAAGGCTTCAGCTATTATTACTGCAACTCAAAGTGGTAGTACAGCTAAAAAAGTTTCAGCTTACAGACCAGAATGCCCTGTTATAGCTGTTACTCCTTATGAAAAGATAGCTAGAAGTCTTGCATTAAACTGGGGTGTAGTTGCAATATGTGAAGAGAAGGTAGAATCTACAGATGAACTTATAGATAAATCTGTAAATATTGCTTTAAAAGAAGGCTATGTAGAAAAGGGAGATTTAGTAGTTATTGCTGCTGGAATTCCAGCAAATTATGTAGGTAGTACAAATATGATGAAAGTTCATATTGTTGGTGATATATTACTTCAAGGTAAGGGAAATATAAGTGCTTCAGCTTGTGGTACAGCTTATTATGTAAAAAGTGCAAAAGAAGCTAAAGACACTATGAGAGATGGAGACATTTTAGTAATGAAAACATTAAATAGAGAATATATTGACATATTAGATAGAGTTTCAGGAATTATTGTAGAAGAAGATGAATTAAGTTCAAGTGTTGTTATTGAATGTACATCAAGAGAAATTCCAATAATATATAGTGCAATAGGAGCAGAAGAAGTTATTAAAACTGGTTCATTTATAACAATGGATGCAGCTAGAGGCATTGTGTATAGTGGTAGGGCTAATGTAAAAAACTAAAAAAAATGAGTTTATAGCTCAAGAGATTGTCAGTTAACTGGCAATCTTTTTTTAAAATTTCAATAGACATGTATATTGAAAACAAATATGGATATAGTTATAAGTGTAAACAAAACAACATGGCAACTGATTTTTTTTTTTAGCACCTACATGGTGCTTTTTTTTATTATATAAGAAACAGCTTTCGCAAAATAATAATTATTATACTTATTTTTCATTTTTATAGTATAATAAAAGCTAAAGCTACAGATTATAATAAGAAATAAGTAGTGGGAGTGATAAACATGAGCGGAACTCTAAGTTGCAGCGCAACAAATTGCGTCAATAATATGTCAGGAATTTGCTCAGCTAGTACTATCAATGTCTCGGGGTCAAATGCTCATAGTAGTGAGGCAACGAAGTGTGAAACATTTGCTGAAAAAGGATTAAAGAATTCATTAACTAATGTACTTAATATGAATGTAGTTGGTGAATTTAAACAAGTATTTAATAGTGACTCTATAGAGATGAGTCCGAATATTAGATGCATTGCTAAAAATTGTATACACAATAGAGAAAATTTATGTGCTGCAGATAATATTATGGTTAATGGTACAGGTGCTTTAACTACTGAAAAAACACAATGTGAGACTTTTAAAGAATAATAGAATTTTTTTAAATTGTGATGTAGGCATTTTTTAGGTATTATAAAATCAAAATTAATAAGCACATGGGAGTAAATATACGAGCATAGCTTGCTTGCTATTTATTTTCATGTGCTTTAGTAAAGAGGATAAAGGTAGAATTAGGGAGGAAAAACAATGAAAAGTAAGAGAAAGTTTGATGATTATATTATTCCTGTTAAAAAAAATGAAGATTATATAATGACGATAGATAATATGGGATATGAGGGTGAAGGAGTAGGTAAAATAGATAATTTTACCGTTTTTGTAGCTGGTGCAATTATAGGTGAAGTGGTAAAAATAAAAATTGTTAAGGTTTCTAAAAACTTTGCTTTTGGTAAACTATTAGAGATAATTGAGGAATCAGCAAGTAGAATAGATCCAGTTTGCAGTATATACAAGAACTGTGGCGGTTGTAACGTGCAACATATAGACTATAAGGCTCAATTGGATTTTAAAACTAATAGAGTAGTACAGGTTATAAATAGGATAGGAAAATTAGAAGAGGTCATAGTACATTCTACAATAGGCATGGAGCGTCCTTATAATTATAGAAATAAAGTTCAACTACCTGTTAGCAATATAAATTCTATAGTGAATATTGGGTTTTATGCGCAAAGAAGTCATGACATAATAAATATGGAAAATTGCCATATTCAAGATACAGTTGCAGATCTTGTGGTAAAGCTAACAAGACAATGGATAAAAGAGTTTAATATCGAGTGTTATAATGAGGAAAATCACCAAGGCAATCTTCGACATATTATGATTAGAAAAGGGATTGAGACTGGAGAAGTAATGGTGGTATTAGTTACTAATGGTAAAACACTTCTTTACAAAGAAGAATTTATAGCCTTAATGACTAAAAAAATCAAAGGATTAGTGAGTGTAATCCAAAATATTAATAGTGAAAAAACAAATGTAATATTAGGAGCGAAATGCGTAACTCTATGGGGAAAAGATACTATAACAGATTACATAGGGGAATTTAAATTTGAAGTTTCTCCACTATCCTTTTTTCAAGTTAATTCAATACAAACAAAAGTGCTGTACAGTAAAGCACTAGAGTATGCAAATTTAAGTGGTGGAGAAGTGGTGCTTGATGCTTATTGTGGTACAGGCACTATATCCTTATTTTTATCTCAGAAGGCTAAAAAAGTATATGGAGTAGAGATAATACCCGAGGCCATTGAAAATGCTAAAATAAATGCAAAAGAAAATAATATATCTAATACAGAATTTATAGTAGGCGAGGCAGAAAAAATTATTCCAGAGCTTCTTCATCAGGGAGTAAAAGCTGATGTTGTGGTAGTTGACCCACCAAGAAAGGGTTGTGACAAAACTCTTTTAGAAGCAATTAGTAGCATGAAGCCTAAAACTATAGTATATGTCTCTTGTGATCCAGGCACTTTAGCTCGAGATCTTGGGATTTTAGATGAACTTGGATATAAAACTTTAGAAATTCAACCTGTGGATATGTTCCCACAGACGGCTCATGTAGAGTGCGTTGCGAGGATAGAGAGAAAATAGGCTGGTAGCAAAGGGTTAGAGGATTTGAGTAATTTAATATAGTGTGTTTTATGTTCCCTCAGACGAGAGTCCCAATATTGATATCAATATTATGCAAGGTGATTATGAAGATGTTCTTTTCTGGGCAAAAACGGGTGTTGTAGGTATTGGCCTTTCTACTTTGCCTGTTAAGGAAGATTTGGTAGAAACGCCGCTGTATATCGATAGACTTTTATGCATTACACCGAAAAATTTCAAACCTGTTCATTCTAAATATGTTACCATTGAAGATATCAGGGATCAGCCCTTTATTTTGCAACCAGAAGGTTATAATGTAGACACCATTTCTTTTATTAAAAAATACAATTTATCCATCCGCCCGCAATTTTTTATAGATGATGATCAATCCATTATCGCAATTGTTGAGAGTGGTATCGTATATAGTTTAGAAATAGCAAAAAATAAGTAGACTATTAGCTAAAGAAAAGTGATAAGGGTAAAATATGTAGCTATCACATTTTTATATGAAGGAGGAATTTTAATGAAAAAGTTTGTCATTGAAGATGATTTTTGGAGCCTATTTCCCAGTGCACGGATCGGAGTTGTTGTTTGTTATGGAATAGATAACACTATAAAAGATAAAGAAACATTTAAGGAAATGATTTTAAATTCAGAAAAGGAAGCCTTAAAATATTTGCAGAATGCAGAATTTAGCAGTAACGAAGTTATAAAAGTATGGAGAGAGGCATTTCAAAAGTTTAAAACAAAGAAGGGTGCAAGGGCATCAATAGAAGCGTTACTAAAGAGAGTGAATAATGGAAATCATTTAGGGACTATTAATCCACTAGTTGATATTTACAACTGTATTTCATTAAGATATGCATTGCCCTGCGGTGGTGAGGATATCGATACATTTGCTTCTGATATAAGATTGACTAAGGCAGTTGGAAATGAAAATTTTATTACATTAGGAACGGATAAAAGTGAACCACCATATGAAGGTGAGATAATATATAAAGATAATGAGGGAGCAATTTGCAGGTGCTGGAATTGGCGTGAAGCAGTAAGAACAATGCTTACTGAAAATACAACTAATGCTTTTTTATGTATTGAATTAACTGATGAAAGTAGATTAATAGAATTTCAGGACGCATTAAAAGAACTAGCAAAAGCAGTACAAGACAATTTAGGTGGAACAAGCAAAATTTCAATTTTAGATATCAATAATAAGGAAGTAGTAATAGAGTAATTTTAGGAGGATATAGCAATGGGTGGGTTTAGTTATAAAGAGATTTATATTGAAGATGGTAAAAGGGTACTGGAAGTAAATATACTGCCTGAAAAGCATTGTAATTTTGACTGCATATTTTGTCCTATTGGAAGGTCGCCAAATAAAGTAGATACCCAAAAATCATTTGATAAAACAGATAGTTCATTGATTGAACTAGAAGGTATGATAGAAAGTACAAAAGCAGAAGTAATCTTTATTAACTCAAAAGGTGAAGCTTTAGTGAATGAAGAAATTATTGATGTGATTAATATTATTAAAGGTAAAGGGTTGCAAGTTAAGCTGCTATCAAACGGTTATATTCTAAATTGGCTAGAATTTAAAGAGATTGCTAACATGTGTGAGGAAGTTATTGGCGAAATAAAGGTTATTTCAAATGAAGATTTTCAAAAAATCCAGCGGCCAATTGGAGGGTATACTTTTGAGAATCATATTTCAAATATGAAAGCTTTTAGAGAGCAATATAAAGGCAAATTTATATTAGAAGTAACTATTCTAAAGGGCTATACCGATGATGAAGAATCAATTCAGAAGATAAAAAATATTATTAAGGAGATATCTCCTAACAAGATAATTACTGTAAGAATGGAAGATGAAATATTTAAGAAAAAACTTGGTATAACTGATGAAAGATTTGAAGAAATTTCAAATGAAATACTAAATGTTTAGTTTTGTTAATATATAATATTCTTATTTAACGAATTAAAATCAAAATGCGAACAATAGCCCGGAAGACCGCATTTGGTTTATCAAGAGACACAAAAATAGCAAGAGGTTACTATTACTAGAGTATAAAAATAAAATGAGATAGCTTAGTATTTAAGTTATCTCATTTTATTTTATAGTTTTTTGCTTATACTTTAAGCACACCAACCTTAGGAAGCTTAGCTAGTTTGCTTGATACTCCATGGCAGCTTTCAAACTGAGAGCTTAAATCTTTACCAGCAGTTAAGCCATAGTGTGTAGCACCGCTTCATTTTGAATTAGCGCTTAAATCATATACAATTCCGTTAACTGCTACATAAGCAGGGTTTCCCATAGTACCATCATACTGAGCAAGTTCACTTAAGGTAAATTCCTTGTTTTGCCTAAGAGCTCTTTGTCCCTTTTGATATAAGTGGTCGTGGTTCTCTTCAGCAGCTTCTGCATCTGCTTTAGTTTCATGAACTGTACCATGTGGATGTTGAGGTGGTGCATAAATAGAGTACAATTTAAGTGGTATGTCACCTGTATTGATTAAATTGTGCCATTTACCAGCAGGTATGATGAATGCAAAATCATCATAGACGTTTTTTTGAAAATCCAAGTTATATTTACTATCACCCATTTTAACAAGCCCTTGCCCTTCTTCAACACGTATAAATTGATCAAGATCTGGATGAACCTCTAAACCTATATCTTCCCCAACCTTGATGCTCATCAAGGTAAGTTGCAAATGGCTTCCTGTCCATAAAGCGGTACGATAAGTATTGTTTTGCTTAGTAGCCTCATTAATATTAACTACAAACGGTTCTGGTCCATAATCCTTTAACTGAATTGAATCATACTCTATTTCATCAGTTGAGGTATGCATTGATGGGTTAATGTAATAAGGACATTGATAGGTTCTATAAAGATTATACATATTGTATGGGTTATACATAGGTGTATTAACACCATAAGGATATGGGTCATAAACATTATACATATTGCTAATCCTTTCATAGTATTACAAAATCATTATATGACCTCTGTTTAGAAAATGTGCTTCGATTAACAGGAAGCCGAAGTCCCTGAGGTCATAACACTTAAATTGAAAATCCATGAATTTCACGACTCCCTTTATTTTTGCAAGAAAAAAAGCAATATATAATAAATAATGTCTAATTAAAATATAATTTGGACAAAGAAAAATGTAGTATTTAGTCTGAAATGCTATTTGTGATTTTATGGGTTAGTTATGGTATAATATACAATAGAGATATACTTTACCATAAAGTTTTCATAAAAGGGAGTGATTAAATGCCGAACGTCAAAGAGATCAAAGTCGGAATAGGTTTTGCGACGGGAAGAAAGAGTTTTCAAAAGGTGCTGAGAACTAACATAAGCAATTGGAAGGAATCTGGTTTGGTAGCAGATAAAAGGTTAAGTTTAAACCTTTTTGTTGCCTATGATCTTCATTATAATAAAACTGAAATAACTGATTACACAAATGTACATCCCGATTTGGTAAAGCAGATTGATAGTAGTAAATTTATTGGAAGCGTTGCTATAAAAGAAGAAATTGATTATTTAATTAGAGAAAACGTCATTAGTTTTGAGGAGACTCAAATGATTTTTGGCAAAGGATATGCAGCCAAGCGTAACGCTGTGCTATATAATGCTATAAAAAACAAAATGGATTATCTTGTTTTTTTGGATGATGACGAATACCCAATGGCAGTAACTAATACGCTTGATACTGCCATTTGGGGAGGTCAGTTTGTTTTGGCAGAACATCTTAATAATATCACTGAAGCAGACATCACTCACGGACATCACTGTGGTTATATATCTCCAATTCCATATATGGAATTTAACGACACTATGACCGAAGGTGATTTTAGGTCTTTTATTGAGGCTATTAGTAATGATATTATTAAGTGGGATAAATTAAAATCTGTTATGAAAAATGGTGGGATAACATATGCAGATACAAAGACATTGACTAGCCATGAGGCCAGAGAGGTAGAAGAAATAAATCATTCTAAATTCATCTCAGGTGCTAATCTGTGTATTAACCTAACTGAGCCTAAGCGTATTTTCCCTTTTTACAATCCACCAGGAGCTAGAGGGGAGGATACTTTTTTAAGCACATGTCTAAGTGAGAGAAAAGTTTTGAGGGTGCCATGTTACACATTCCATGACGGATTTTCTACATATAATCACCTTTTAGAAGGCGTTCTCCCAATTCGATTGAAGTTTATCAAAGCTGATACGGACAAGGTTAAAACTCGCTTTTATAATGCATGTATAGGTTGGATTCGTTATAAGCCATTACTGCTCTATATAACTCAGCCAGATCACTACACGGATAAGATTAGAGAGATAAAAGAGCAGCTGAGAGTAACATTGCCCAAAATCAGTGCTTATTTTGGAAAGCCTGAGTTTATTAATGTCTTGGCAGAACTCGAGAAATACAATAGAAATGTGGAAAAACATTATGCTGAATTCATCGAAACACAACGTATTTGGGCAAAAATCATGGAACATTTTGCGCATCGCATGGAATAGTACATACAGTAATTTTATATATTTCCGTCAAATTTGGAGAAGTGACTTTTAATAGGTCGGCTTCTCTTTTCACCTTTATATACCAAATTATGTTGCAGCTCCGCAACAGATGATTTAACAAGAAAATAAATTTTAATTACTGATATATTGTAAATATTGTGATAAGATATTAATGTGTTAGATTTCGGAGGAGATAATTATGGACTTTATTAAAAAAATATTTCAAGATTGGATAGTACCTATAGTAGTGGCCGTTATAATAGCATTTGTAATACGCAAGGTTGTTTTCTTTAATGTAACTGTTCCAACTGGATCTATGCTACCAACAATACATTTGAATGATAAAATTTTAGTAACAATAGTTCATAACAAAAATAATCTTAAACATGGAGATATAGTAGTATTTCATTCTGATGAATTGGGTGAAGATTTAATAAAGAGGCTTATTGGACTTCCAAATGATATAGTAGAAGTTAAAGAAGATGGATCTGTATATATAAATAATAAAAAAATAAATGAAAGTTATGTTGTATTTCCAGGTGGTAAAACAGGGAAATATAAAGTGCCAGCAGATAGTTATTTCTTTATGGGTGACAATAGAGTAGATTCTCTAGATGCAAGATATTGGGATAAACCTTTTATACCTAAAAAAGATATAATGGGTAAGGCAGGAATTATAATTAGTCCGTTTAGTAGATTTGGAAAATTAAAATAATAAAATAGCAGGATATAAATGCAAGTTTATATATCTGCTATTTTCATTTTTTGAAAATTAATTAGT
The DNA here is from genome assembly GCF_055081135.1 of Clostridium sp. CM036. Taxonomy (NCBI): domain Bacteria; kingdom Bacillati; phylum Bacillota; class Clostridia; order Eubacteriales; family Clostridiaceae; genus Clostridium; species Clostridium sp. CM036. Next base: position 3,357,196 of record NZ_CM143652.1, read on the forward strand.
TAGGAAGTTATAATATAGTCTAATAATTGAATTTAGCATCCCTCTAGCTTAAGGGTTTTGCAATAAAAAAACCATGGTAAAGCTTTACATTTCCTAACGATATATTCGATAAAAAAATACCAATATTCTTCTGTACTTCAAGATGTAATATAAATCTACATTAACTAAATATTTTAAAATGAATAAAAAAATTTGTACGGTTTCAAAAGCAATATTAAGAATAAAATTATAGTGATATATTAAGCTAAAACGAGCATTTTGTAGGGATTTAACTGAAAAATTATTGAAATAAGAAAATTTGGTTAAATACGATAAATTTTCATAATAGTTATTATTACAACATATGGTATTATGAATTATATTAATAGATGATTAACATATATAATCAAGAGGGGGATATATCATGGCGGAATCAAAAAAACTTTCTCATACAGCTTACGGTGGTATTAAAGGTGATGATTATTTACCATTTGTACCAGCGAGCCAAGCAATGCCAGAACTTACGGCAATATCCATAATAATGGGTATGTTATTTGCAATGATATTTGCGGCTGCAAACACTTATTTAGGACTTAAAGTAGGTATGACAATTTCAGCAGGTATTCCAGGAGCAATTTTGGCTACAGGAATACTTAAAGGTTTATTTAAAAGAAATAACATATTAGAGGCTAATATGGTATCTTCAATTGCTGCTATGGGAGAATCACTAGCAGGCGGAATTATATTTATACTTCCAGCAATTATACTTTGGGGTATGGAATTAAAACTCTCTACTATAATTGTTGTAACATTACTTGGAGGACTTTTAGGAGTGCTATTTGTTACACCTCTACGACGCTTCTTAATAGTAGAAGAACATGGTACCCTTATATATCCAGAAAGTATGGCAGCTGCTGAGGTTCTTGTAACTGGTAGTGAAGGTGGCTCAGGATTTAAGGCAGTATTGACAGGACTTGCAGGGGGAGCAATTTTTAAGCTATTCTCTGGTGGATTTAAATTTTGGGTCGAAGAAGCCGAATGGACGATAAAGCCTATGCAAGGAACATTATTTGGTGTTGATACGTTAGCATCTCTTGTAGGTGTTGGGTATATAGTCGGGGTTAGAGCATCACTTTATATGTTTGGGGGTTCTTTAATAGCATGGTTCGGACTTATGCCGCTAATAATGTATGTTGGACATGGTTTGCAAGCGCCATTATTTCCATCAGTAACAGTTATTAGTCAAATGGGAGCATGGGATATTTGGAAAAGTTATATAAAATATATAGGTGCTGGTGCGGTTGCAGCAGGTGGATTTATAAGTCTTGGAAAATCAGCTCCAACAATCATCAAATCTTTTAAATCAGCTATGTCTGGCATTGGAGCAGGTGGGGCGAATGCTCAAAAAAGATCCGACATTGATGCACCAATAAGTTGGGTTGTAGGCGCAGCAGTATTAGTATTCTTACTTTCATGGTTATTACCAATAATTAATGTTGGTATAGTTGGTGGAATACTTGCGGTTGTATTCTCATTCTTCTTCGCGGTTGTATCAGCTAGAATGGTTGGATTAATTGGGTGTTCAAATAACCCAGCTTCAGGTATGACTATAGCTACATTGTTAATTGTAACATCAATATTAAAGATTACAGGTAACGTTGGTGATAAAGGAATGATCGCAGCTGTTATTATAGGCGGTATAGTTTGTGTTGCTATCTGTGTTTCTGGTGGTACTGCACAAAGTTTAAAAACAACTTATGTAATCGGTGGTACACCAAAGAGTGTTCAGATTGGTATGTACTTAGGAATAGTTGCAGCTGCAGCGGTTGCTGGTGGAGTATTATTAATGCTTAATAGCACATATGTTATAGGGAGCAAAGATGTTGCTGCACCTCAAGCAGCATTAATGTCAATGGTTATCAAAGGTGTAATGACTGGTGAACTTCCATGGGCATTAGTATTTGTTGGAGTTACAATTGCAATATTCTGTGAAATGGCAGGAATTCCAATACTTCCAGTTGCACTTGGAATATATTTACCAATACATTTAAACTCAGCTATTCTTTGTGGTGGGATTATTAGAATATTAGTTGAAAAGAAATTCAAGAAAGACGAAGAAAAACAAAAGGTACAAGTGGAAAAAGGTATACTTCTTGCATCAGGGCTTGTTGCAGGAGATGCTTTAATGGGTATAGTTGTCGCAGGATTTGCAACGCTTCAGAATTTATATCCCAATATTGCTTGGTTAGATATAGGTTTTGGAGCAAGATTATTTCCACGTTTAGCTGCAAGCCCAGAATTCGCTACAATAATGTTCTTGGGATTAGGATTATGGATCTACATGTTTGCTACAAAAGTGGACAAAACTACTGTTTAATGTTAAAATTATACATGGTAAACAATATTTAACTTAATGAAAAATAAAGAAAAAATATAGTTAAGAGCCACTATGGCTCTTAACTTCTTTGTAGGAGAAATGTATGTTTAATAAAAAAAACAAAGAAAAATCACAGGAAAATTTTATGATTTACAGACCATTAAGAAAGATTGAACAATGGTCTGTAAGTGATAAAAAAGTAAAACTGTTTTTTAACCATAATAAACCAGTAGAAAAATTTGTGAGATGGCTCATAAAAAAACCAAAAGTTAATGATATAGAGCTTGATGAAATGGGTTCTATGGTTTGGCAACTTTGTGATGGCACTAAAACTGTTTATGATATAGCTTTAGCTCTGGCTCAAAAATTTGATGATACTGAGCAGAATGCTATTAATAGGTTAATTATGTTTCTAAGGTATTTATCTCAAAAAGGATGGATTACCTTTGAAAAATAATAATAAATAATATGATATCTTAACTAAGCTACGAATGTAGATAAAGCTACGAATGTAGATAAAGCTGCGGACGTAGACTATAAGTGGGGGGGAACGAATATGGAATTAAATAAATTAATTGACGTTATGAAAGAGGATATTGTTAAGTCTACTCAAGAAATAATAAGAATTAAGAGTGTAGAAGGTGAAGCTAAGCCAGGAATGCCTTTTGGCGATGGAGTAGCTAAATCACTAGAATGTGCTTTAAACACTGCAAAGAATTTAGGCTTTCATACAGTTAACTTAGATGGTTATGTTGGATATGCAGAATATGGACAAGGTGAAGATTATGTTGTAGCATTAGGTCACTTAGATGTAGTTCCTGAAGGTGAAGGATGGATTCATCCACCATATGCTGCAGAAATTCATGATGGAAAAATGTACGGACGTGGAACTACAGATGATAAAGGACCAATAATGGCAACACTTTATGGATTAAAAGCTATTAAAGATGCGAAATTGCCTATATCTAAAAGAATTAGAGTTCTATTTGGAACTAATGAAGAAACCGGAAGCAAGGAACTTGAATATTACTTAGAAAAAGAAAAAGCACCAGTTGCTGGATTTACTCCAGATGCAGAGTATCCAATAATCAATGGAGAAAAAGGTATAACTATTTTTAACATTGTAAAAGATTTTAAGATCAAGAATAAGGGTGAAAACTTTATAAAATATATTAAGGGTGGTCAAGTATCTAACATAGTACCTGATTATTGTGAGGCAGGAATCGTGGCTACTAACGCACAAAGCATTGTTAAAGCGTTGGAGATTTTTATAAAAGATAATAATTACAAGCTTTCTGCAGTAGTTAATAAAGATATGGTAATAATTAAATCTATAGGCGAAGCAGCTCATGGAAGTTTACCGGAACTTGGTAAAAATGCTATAATGCAATTATTTGCTTTCGTTGGAACATTAGACCTTGGATCGAATGATGCGTCAGAATTTGTAGGGTTTTTAAATGAAAACATAGGTATGGAAACACACGGAGAGTCTTTTGGTGTTTGCCTTGAAGATGAGAATTCAGGTAAGTTATCATTTAATGTTGGAGTTGTAGATATGAATGAAAATTCAGCTACAATGACTTTAAATTTAAGATATCCTGTAACAAAGAAATTAGAGGATATGATGACTCCATTTAATAGTAAAATTGATGGAACTGGAATAAGGGTAGAAAAGTTTGAACATCAAGAACCATTATATTTTTCACCAAATAGTCCAATTATTAAGGCACTTCAAAAGGTTTATGCTGAGCAGACTGGAAAAGAAGCTAAATTGCTATCCATAGGTGGAGGCACTTATGCTAAAGAAATGCCTAATACTGTAGCCTTTGGACCAATGTTCCCAGGGGAACCAGATACTATTCATAAAAAAAATGAATATATCACAATAGACAATTTAATTACGAATGCTAAGATATATGCTCATGCACTATATGAACTTGCAAAGTAAACAATTTTAGACATACATCCTAGAAGCAAGATGCATGTTTAAATAGAAGTAAAAAATAAGATTCATGTCTGTAAGGGGTTAATAACTGTCAAATTGACTAGTTATTAACCCTTTAGTTATCCACAATATATATACATACTCCCATCATTGTAAAAAATAATATAAATTGCCTACTTTATTTATATTGTTAGGTCCTAAAGTAAAAAGTTTATATTATAAGAAATTTATTAAAAAAACATAAAATATTATTAATAAATCTAAAGTTTTGTATTAATAGTACAAAACTTTATTAGATCAAGTTCTTAAAAAGTCAACGATTATAGTTTTGTACAAATTTGATTAGGCAAAACATAATTTTATTTTTTTAGTGGATTACTACCTAATTCATGATTATTATATTTGTCCTTGTTTTTAATTATTAAATAAAACTTATGAAATCCTGAGCATGGGAGTATTAGTAAATAAGCCATTACTAATTGAGAAATTGCAAAACGGATATTGTTAAATTCTATTTGTTTTGATAAAATTATTCCAAGTGAAATACAGAAGGAAGAAAATATTCCTACAAATGCCTTATTAATATGTTTTTTGCTATAACCATTTTTTAACTTATTTTTTATATTAAATATTATAGCAGTAATAATAAGTATATATATTAATAAACTTATTATTACAATTAAATAAGATATAGGGCTATTTAATTCATGTAGGAAGACCAAGGAAGAAATAAAGAAATTAAAAATTGAAGTTCCTGTAAAAGCGATAGCTGTATATAACCAAATTATTTTGTTAAATCGCTTGGGAAAAATATAAAAAATTAATGAACCTAAATCGAAAATAGAAATAATGGCAATTAATAAAGTTAATATAGAATTTGGTATAGGCATATTTAATATAGAATCTTTATAATAGGATAATTCACTGTAATTTAAAATGTTTACAATGAGAACAAGACCCCAAATAAATTTTCTTATAGCCTGTTTATCTGGTATTTGCGTATAGTTTTCAAGAAATTCATTATTATTTTTCACTAAACATACATTCCTTTCATAATCATGTGAATTATAGGTTACTTAAGAGATCTTCTCCTTTCTTCAGAAAATGCTATTTTTAAGGTATGTTATATTACTAAAGTTTTATTGAGGTAATTAATTTATTTTTATGTACACCTAATTTCCTATAAATTACTTATATTTTAATTATTATAACATACTCTTCATCAAAATAATTCTAACCCGTAGAACTATTGGTTTGGTTTGTGATGCCAATATAAAGAGTTAGACCAATGGGTAAGAAGAAGTATACGCCTCTGTGTTTATGCATATTTAATATAAAGATAAACCCCTAGAAAATCTAGGGCTAATCAGTATAACCAAATATTATATTGGTGCTTATATTACTTATAGAACCGCTGTGTACCGTTGAGTTAAAACATCTCCTGCGGAGCCGCTATAAAATAAGGAATGAAAGTATAATAATGCATAAATTGTATAATAATATTGACTTTGAAAATTTTTCTGTTACACTAAGCTTGTAGAATACAAGTGTAGACAATTATGATTTTTAGTTCTTACAGTTGGTGTTAACAATGAAAGATTTACCTAAAATATCAGATTCAGAATGGCTGGTAATGAAGGTTGCTACTCTTATTAAAATTGCTTATTCCTTATAATATACAAGCAGATTTAAGTTTGTATATTATAAGGAATATTGCCATGCCAAATATTACGCTAAGAATTTTACCAGAATATACTATAATCAATGCTAAAGTTATTGACAATACATCATTTAGTAATGTTTCAGAAACTTTTAAAACACAAAAACCTATTATTAAATCAAATAATAATATTTATTTAACACCTATATCAATATTATTAATTGTTTGGGATGTTGGATCAATAGCTATATTATTTTATGTTTTAATAATAAATCTACAATTAAAAGGAGAATAGATATGATTGAATTATTTAAAAAAAAATTAGTTAGAGGGTCTATAATAGTTATTGTATTCATTATTTTAGTCGGAACTTTTTATATAACAGGTAAAAAACAACCAAATAAAAATAATACTACCACAAATAAAAACACCACGGGCACAAAGATTGCTAGTAATACTGCACCTAGTACAAAGTCATCATCTAGTGAAAAAGCTGCAAATACAAAACCATCAGTTACTTCACAGGATGCATCACCGCAGCAACCACAGCAATCTGAAGAAGTACAAGATTCAAAGTCACAGCCTTCTTCTGAAGAAACTGTTTCTCCAGAAAAAACAACGCCTTCTGAAAAAACAGTTTGTTCAAATCAAATGGCACCTTCTGAAAAAGCAGTTTCCTCAAAACAAACAGTACCTTCTGAAAAGACTGTTTCTTCAAAACAAACGGTTCCTTCAACCAAAACAGTGCCTTCTGAAAAAACAGTTTCTTCAAAACAAACAGCACCTTCTGAAGAAACAGTGCCTTCACCAAAAAAAATTATCTCAGCATCACCACAAGAATATGTCAGTAATAATTTGGGCTTTTCTGTTGCTTTTCCAGCGTCTTGGGAAAATAAGTATACGGTTGAAGAAGATAATAATGGGTTGGTCGTAAAATTTAAGCCGGTTAATCCTATAGCCGGAGGTATGCTCTTTGAAATTGTAAAAAAATCACCCGATTTTGATGAAAGTATGTCGGATGGTATAGGTAAAAGATATATTACTGCAAGGGGAGTTACTTATATTATAGGTGGTCCTATGGATGTAGGGTTCCCACCTGATCACCCTGAGTACGTTAATTATAAAAAACTTTCTAAAGAGCTTTCATCGGTTGTAAGCACTATTAAAAATATAGACTAATTTTTATTATACCAATTTGTTGTAGTTCGTTTTCGGAAGGTAAATTATATTTTTTAGGAAAGCAAAGATAGAGAAGAAATGTTAAATGCGACTATCGGAAACTATCCAAAGAAGAATATCTTCATTATAAAATGAGATGTTTTCTATTATCGAAAATACAAATGTATTTAGATCTGTATACATAAAAGATGAATGGAAATTTATTGATACGACTGGTAAAGTGATTGTTAAATAATCTCCTGCGGAGCTGAATTATTGAATTAAATCAAGAAGGTGAATTATATTAAGAAGAATATTTCAAAAGTTTTAAAACAGATTATTATAACTCAAATAATAAGTATTATTTTTGCTATTGCTGGAGGAGTATATTTACAATGTGATTGGACGTTTAAGAATGGTACAATACTAGTTTTGGGGATTGGTTTATTAACATTATTTTATATAATTATAATGGCATTTTTTATAAAGGCAAATTGGGTAAATATACTATTAGTTACTGTTCCTTATTATTTAGTTTATTCTCCTATAATCACATTTGAAGTGCCAAATTTTTTCAACACTCAGTCCGATCCAAATGATTTTGGTGCTGGACTTTTGGGGCTAGGGATGATAGCGTGCGTGTATATAAGTGTAGTAATGGCAAGTATAATTGGCACTGCACTCCGAGTAGCTTATGATGTCCGAATGAAAGATGATTATAAGCAATAAAAAAATAGTTCACAGTCTCATACAGGTCGTCGTAAGAAAAACCCATATCAATTATAGATATGGGTTTTTGCTATATTACTATTTTGAATATAACATAAAAGTAATTGAGGGCTTATATGATAGTATAGAAGTAAATAAAAATAGAATAACTTTAAGGGTTAAATTGTATAAAAATAATTAGTAAAGAATTTTATAAAAGTAATAGAATTAAAGTAGATATAGAGGTATAATGAAATATTGTACTGTTAAGAATTTACTTCTTATTGTATAAATAGGTTAAGTAAGTTAAATACTATTAAAATATTAAACGTTTAGTGGGGGATAATTATGAAAATACAAGATATTAGGATAGGTAAAATTAATACTCCTTTGAGACAACCATATAAAGTAGGGAAGAGACTTCTTAATTTTTCTGATGAAATAGTTATAAAAATGGTTACAGATACAGGAGAAATAGGATATGGTAGTGCAGCCCCAACACCTTTAATAACTGGGGAAACCCAGAGTTCAATTATTGGAGCAATAGAGTATATTAAACCTGAAATTATAGGTTTAGATATTGATAATATTGAAGAAATTATGAAAGTAATTCATAGTTCTATGCACGGAAATAATAGTGCTAAGGCAGCTATTGATGTTGCTATATATGATTTACTTTGCAAAAAATATGGAGTGCCACTTTACAAATTTTTGGGTGGATATAAAACTTCATTAACTACAGATATTACAATAGCAAATGATACAGTGGAAAAAATGGTGACAAAATCATTAGAAGCTGTAATAAATGGTTATACATATTTAAAAGTGAAAATTGGAAATGATATGGCTCGTGATATAGAGAGAGTAAAAGCAGTAAGAAAAGCGGTAAGGCGTGGAATAAAAATAAGAGTAGATGCTAACCAAGGGTGGAGGCCAAAGGAAGCTGTAAGTACTATTAGAAAGTTCGAAGATATGGGGTTAGATATTGAGTTTGTTGAGCAACCAGTTAATGCTTGGGATATAGATGGACTAAAATATGTAACAGATAATGTGGAAACAAAAATTCTTGCAGATGAAGCAGTTTTTGGTCCATCAGATGCCTTTAAGATCATTGAAAAAAGAGCGGCAGACCTCATAAGCATAAAGCTTATGAAATGCGGTGGTATAAATAATGCAATAAAGATGTATAATATGGCAGAAAATATGGGTATAAGATGTATGATGGGATGCATGCTAGAAAGTAGAATAGGCATTACAGCAGCAACGAGTTTTGCAGCGTCAAAATCCAATATGATTAAAGCTGATCTAGATACTATGTTGCTATTTGAACATGATTCAATAGTTGGTGGTGCATGTATTACAGGGAATACGATAACTATTAATGATTCTCCAGGTCTTGGGATTATAGATATAATTGGATGGAATGAAATTTTTTAAATATACGAATGCGAATTGTACGAAAAAATATAATCGTTAAAGGGGGTGGTAGTTTTGAATAATAATAAATATGATATGGATGCTAGTTTAATAGAAGTTGAATTAAAGAAACAATTAGAATTTAATATAGAAGAAGAAAAATTAAATGGCATTATTAAAATCATTAGTGAAGAAATTCTAAAATATATTCAAAAGAGAATGGAAATCACAAAATATATTTTAGAATATAGGAAAAAAGTAATTGAAGATTATAGAGATGATGAAGATATGGTAATAGAATATTTTGATCATGAGGTATATGTAAAGGAAGAAGCATTTAAAACTATTGATAGAAGAGTAATGGAGTTAACTGAGCTTAAGAGCTCTCCTTATTTTGGAAGAGTTGATTTTTCTGAAGAAGACTATGGTATTAATAAAATGTATGTAGGAAGGTTTGGAGTTACTCCAGAAAATACTTATGAACCTTTAGTAGTAGACTGGAGAGCTCCCGTTGCATCTTTATTTTACACCGGGGCTTTAGGGGAAGCTTTTTATGATGCTCCTAAGGAAAAGATACTAGTAAACATTTTAGCTAAGAGGCAATTTATTATTAAAAAAGAAAAGCTTAAAGGCATGTTCGACTCAGCGCTAGATGTAAAAGATGAGATACTTCAAATGGTGCTTAGTAGCAATGCGTCAGAAAAGCTGAAAGATATAATAATGACAATACAAAAGGAACAGGATGATTTAATAAGGCAACCAAGAACCAAAACTATTGTAGTGGATGGCGTTGCTGGTAGTGGAAAAACTACTATTGCTCTTCATAGGGTAGCATATTTGCTTTATAATTATAGAAAAATACTCCAAGACAAGGTTCTAATATTAGGGCCAAATAATGTATTTATGGAATATATATCTTTAGTGCTACCAAGCCTTGGAGAATCGGGAGTTAAGCAAACAACATTTAGAGACTTTGCCTTTGACATTTTAGGTCCTATGGAAGTAATGAGTCTAAAAGAGTACATGGAAAAAGTACTTAGTGGAGAAAAAGAATTTGCTAGAGATATTATGTATAAAAATTCTACAGAGTATAAAAACTTTCTTGACGCCTCAGTAGAAAAATTAGATAACGAATACTTTAAAATAGAAGATTTATTATATATGAATGAGATAGTATTATCTAAAAAAGAAATAATGGAAATGTTTTATAATCACTATAAAACTATGCCTTTATTCAGAAGAAGTAAGAAAATTAAAAGAATTATTTATTCTAAGATTAGAGACGCTAGAGATGAAAAAGTTAGATTTATACAAAAAGAATATGAAAAAAGTGTGGTAGAGTTACCTGAGGAAGAAAAGGATTTTAAAATAAATGATTTAGATTTTAATAGAAGACTCAAAATTAGAGAAGTAATTAAAGAGATATTAGCAGTAAAAAGAAACCTTACTTGGATTGAAAATGGAAACTGTGTTGATTTATACAACAAAATAAATGGATATAAAGCATTAACAGAAAATGATTTAGGTGGTATCTTATATTTTAAAATTAAGCTAGAAGGGATCAAGATTTCTGAGGAAATAAAGCATGTAGTAATAGATGAAGCTCAGGATTATAATGAACTTCAATTCATGGTAATAAAGGAATTAACAAAGTGTTCTTCTTTAACGATAGTTGGAGATAGCAATCAGAGACTGATTCCATATGACGGGAAGCTACCTATGCATGATATAAAGAATATACTTCCAGGGTGTAATACTCAGGAGTTTAGACTAAGTACCAGCTATAGATCTACAGTGGAAATTATGGAGTATGCTAATAAATATTTGCATGCAGATCCTATTGTTCCCGTAGTACGTAATGGTGAAGTGGTAAAAGAGAAATTAATTTCTGATAAGGATGAACTTAAAAGTTTTATGAACCAAAAAATTTCTGAGTTCAAAAGTAAGACTTATGAAAATATTGCGATTATCTGTAAAGATATAAGTGAAACAGAAAAAATCTTTGATTTAATTAACAAGGATGCTAATGTTAAGATTATAAATAAAGAAAACGCAGTGTATCATAGCGGAATTGTTGTGATTCCATCATATTTTGCTAAGGGACTTGAGTTTGATGCAGTTATCATGATATTAGATGAGCCTTGTGGACTTAAAACAGAAGGTTTGCAGGGGGAATATAAGCAAGAGGATAAACTTAGGTATGTAATGGCAACTAGAGCATTACACGAACTTCATGTGGTTTTGAAAAGTTCATTCTAAATTTTAAAAAGAAAAAAATAATAAACTAACAAAAATAATACCTAGGTCACTAGGTATTATTTTCAGACCGTTGACAAACATAAAATGTAAAACACTCTAATTTAAAATTGGAGTGTTTTTTTTTATATTCAAAAAGGATTTTAGGACATCAATGTCGAATATATATAGTATACAAACTTTATAATTCGGAGGGCATTATTATGATTAATGAAAAGAATTTTACACAACAAAAACTAGAAATGGTGTATTTAGAAGATTTAGTTCCTAAAGACCATATTCTGAGAAATATAGATAAATACATGGATTTCTCTTTTATAAGAGAACTGACTAAAAAATATTACTGCTTAGATAATGGAAGACCTGGCGTAGATCCTATTATACTTTTTAAAATGCTGTTTATTGGGTACTTATTTGGAATAAAATCTGAACGACAACTTGTAAAGGACATTGAAGTAAATGTGGCTTATAGATGGTTTCTAGGACTAAGTCTTACTGATCCTATTCCAGATCATTCAACAATTAGCCAAAATAGACGTAGACGGTTTAAAGGTACAGATGTGTTTCAAAAAATATTTGACGAAGTAGTATTTAAGGCTATAAATCTTAAGATGGTAACCGGTAAAATACTTTACACAGACTCTACACACCTAAAAGCAAATGCTAATAAGCGAAAGCTTGTGAAAATTGAAGTTGAAAAAACGCCGAAAGAATATGTAGCTGAACTTAATAAAGCAGTGGAAGAAGATAGAATAAACCATGGTAAAAAACCTTTAAAGGAAAAAGAACCTGTTACCAAAATAAAAGAAACTAAAGTTAGCACAACCGACCCCGACAGTGGATATATGATGAGAGATGGCAAGCCGGAAGGCTTCTCATATTTAGATCACAGAACTGTCGATAGCAGACATAATATAATTACTGATGTGTATGTTACTCCTGGAAACATAAATGATGTTGATCCTTATATCGATAGATTAGATGTGCAAATAAAAAAGTTTAATTTTAATACAAAATATGTTGGTGCAGATGCTGGTTATGCTACAAATCTTATATGTAAAGAACTATATGAGAGGGAATTAAAATCTGTAATGGGATACCGTAGGTCTCCACATACAAAAGGAATGTACACAAAAAATAAATTCCAATATGTTAAAGAGCAGGACATTTACGTATGCCCTGACTTAAGGGCTTTACATTATAAAACGACAACAAGAGAAGGATATAAAGAATATGTTGGTAATGCAAAATATTGCGAGATATGTCCAAATAGAGCTCAATGCTTTTCTGCAAAAAGCAAGTTTAAAACTATTAGAAGACATGTTTGGGAAACGTATAAAGAAGATGTTGTAAAGTTCACCAGAACAGATAAAGGCAGAAATATATATAGAAGAAGAAAAGAAACTATAGAGCGAAGCTTCGCAGATTCAAAACAACTGCATGGGCTTCGCTATTGCCATATGCGTGGATTAGAAAATGTGCAAGAGCAGTGTCTGCTTACAGCAGCAGTGCAGAATATGAAAAAGATAGCTAGCCTGCTATCTTTACTGTTTTTTGATTTTCTAACTAAGAAGATAGTTGTTATTTTACATTTATCCATAACTCAAAATGCTATCGCATAATTGCATGTAAAAAGCCCAGTATAATAAAAAAATTATACTGGGTTTGTAAACAACCTGAAAATAATACCTAGGTCACTAGGTATTATTTTGTTAGTTCATCCCAATTTTCAATAATTTGATTTAATTCAATCAAGGTACTAGCTTTATCCTCACTGGCTATTGAACCGCGAAGACTGGCGATGTTTAAACTTATATTATATAGTTCATCTCGTTCAACGCTAAATTGAATGCGAGGTATGATTTTTTTCCAGGCAGTATCAATACTGACGATATCTTGCTCAAGCATATCCCACTTTTCAGATTTTGCATGTTCTATAGATAGCTCAACAAAAGAAACTACGTCTTCTGAAGGAGTGCGAGGCTTTTTTAAATAATTACCTCCTAACATTATTAGTACGAAAATTGTTAAAGTAACTATTGGTATAGCATATGATATAAATTTTTTCATAGTTTAAGCCCCTTTATCTACTATTTATTATTTTCTTCTATATCATCTTTATAAAGATCTATATGTAAACCGGTTGTTGCGTTATAGATAGCTAAAAATACTTCGGAAGCATCATTAATACCTTTCTTTTTTAGTTTAGTCATTAGCCATTTTTCATTTCTATTAATTTTATCTAAGTTATCTTGCAAAATAGATCCATCGTAAATTATTTCAAAATCAATACTAGCAGGGGTAGTTTTAACTTTTAAATCATTTGCTGTAACAGTATCACATTGAGTTTTTTTTAAGATAGACAATTGTCCATCTTTTTCGAGTATTGCATAAGCTACGTCGCTTAAGTCAAAAACACCTTTATCTCTTAACTGTGATAAAAGGTCACCTATGGTGTAACGAAATTTTTTCATGGATTTCTCAAGTACTTTTCCGTTTATAATAATAATGGTAGGTTCACCATCTAGGTATTTTTCAGCAGTCTTTGAGTTAACAGTTATTAATTGCAAAACAAGACATAACACAGTCCAAGTAAGTAAGCCTACCCAATGAGGCCATGCCCTACTAGTTAAATCTGTAGTTAGAGTGGAGGCAGTGGAGCCTATAGTTATGCCTACAACATAATCAAAAAAAGTTAGTTGACTAATCTGCTGCTTTCCAAGAACACGAGTAAATATTAATAAGGTAAAAAATCCGATGATTCCTCTCGCTAGTACTATTAGACCTTCATTCATGAATACCATCTCCTTTCAATGATAGTATATCCATATTTTAGATTAATATTTATATGTATTTTATTGAAATTTATGTTTAGATTAGAGGAGGTTTGTGGTATTTTGCATTCTATGTAGAAAATTGACATAATTTAAAACATGAAAATTGATGCTAAAATGATTGGAGAAAGATATAATAATATTAGAAATAAAGTGAATTTAGGCGATATATGTATTAAAATGTAAAAGCTGAAGAATCAAAATGCTTTAGGGGAAAATAAGAACTTAAAAAGGTTATAAGGATCAGTGATGATCCTTATATTGCTGTTAAATATAAATGCTTTAATTGGATGTGAAAAACATGAGTAATATTGACGGAGGCAGAAAAAAAGAAATAAATGATATTATATCTATTGTTAAATTAATTTCCTTATTATTTTGTGGAATTGTAATATACAATGAACTTCTTATATCAAATAATGAGATTCTTCAAAACTCAAGTGGGTATATTAATATAATTCCAACCGCACTACTATCAGTAAGCAGTATATGTATTTATTGGTTATGGTCATTTTTTTCTATAAGAAGATTTAAATGTAAATATGTAAAGTTAATACAAATTATTGAGAACTTAGTTTTTATTATGATTTTTTCAATTACAATTATTTTATCGAATAATTGTACTAGTCAATATAAATTATTGTTCCTATTTATAATTGTTACTTCCACATTAGAATTAGGTATGAAAAATGGTGTTACTACGGCTGTTATTTCATCAGGGATAATACTAGTTATAGATTTGATTTATGCACCGTATACTAGTGTTAATTTATATTTTCAAAATGATTTAATTATGGCAGCAGTATTTATTTTAACTGCATGGCCATTAGGTCATTACGTAGAAATTGAAAAAGAAAATTCATACAGAAAAAATTTACAACTTCAAGCACTTAATGATGAATTAAAGGACACGGATAATCAACGTATATATATAGAAAAAATATTATTGAAAAATGAAGATTGCCATAGCTTACTTATTGAAAATTCAAGAGAAGCTATATTTGTTCATAGAAATGATAAAGTGATTTTTGTGAATGAAAGTGCTATAAAATTAGTGGGCTTAAATACCCAAGATGAATTAATTGGGAGACTTATCTTAGACTTTATGGATATAGATGAGAGTGAAAATATTAAAGAGAAGTTTGATGAAATATACAATAAGCAAAGCACACTTGTAAATTTTGAAGGAAAAATATTTAAGCAGGATGGTAAAGTTGCTAATGTGCAAAATACCTCTACTTATTTTACATATGCAGGACAACCCGTGATATTAAGTATAATACGTGATATTACTCCTGAAAAGCAGGTTGAAAAACTGCAATTGGACATAGAAAAAAATCTTCAATTATTAAATGAAACTATTAAATTGAATAAATTGATTACAGAGGTATTTACAAATATCTCTCATGAATTAAAGACTCCCTTAAATGTTATATATTCGGCTATTCAGGTATTGAGTATATATAACAATACAGAAGAATTTTGGGAGAAAAAAGATGAATATCTAGTTGTAATGAAACAAAATTGTTTCAGGCTTATGAGGTTAATTAATAATTTTTTAGACATTACGAAAGTAGATTCAGGGTTACTTAAACCAAACATGGTAGAGGTTAACATCGTAAGCGTGATTGAAAATATAGCTTTATCTGCTGCGTCCTACGTGGAAAGTAAGCAAATTCAACTTACTTTTGATACAGATGTAGAAGAAAAGATAATGACCTTTGATCCGGATAAAATAGAGAAGATTATGCTTAATGTACTATCTAACTCCATTAAATATACTGATTGTGGTGGTAAAATTTTAGTGGCATTGACTGATAAGGAAGATAGTATTCTCATTTCTGTAAAGGATACAGGTATAGGTATACCAGAGGACAAGTTAAAATTTGTATTTGAGAGATTTGCACAAATAGATAAAACATTAAAACGTCCTTGTGAAGGGGCAGGTATAGGATTGTCCCTTGTAAGATCTTTTGTAAAAATGCATGAAGGAAGCATTGAAATAAAAAGTGAGATTAACATAGGAAGTGAGGCTATAATTAAACTTCCAACAAAAACATTAACAAAGCATTATGTAGATGATGAATTTCAGTATAAAACTAGTACAGAAAGAATAAATATAGAATTTTCTGATATATATTCAGATGTTTAACGACATTTCAGCGACCCAGGAGATTATTTAACTATGGTATAATAAATTCAGATTTATGTAAAAAATTAAAAGGATGATAAGTATGGATTTGATAAAAATAGTTTCAAATGTTCAGAAGATTTCTGAGGCGATATCAAGTGTCATAGGAGTAGATGTGACGGTTGTAGATAATAATTATAATAGAATAGCAGGGACAGGAAGGTATAGAAATTGTATCGGAGAAAAAGTAAATGAAAAATCTGTTTTTGGGTTTGCGCTGACGCAGGGAGAAAGCTTCGTTATTGAAAATCCTAGAAAACATTTTGCATGCTTAAAGTGTGATAATACTTACAGTTGCAAGGAGTTTGCCGAGGTTTGTTGCCCAATTCATGTTGGTAATGATACTATTGGAGTTATTGGGCTTATTGCGTTTAAGGAAGAACAAAGGGATGCTATTATAAATAATCAAGTAAACCTAATGAACTTTTTAAATAGAATGGCGGATTTAATATCCTCAAAGCTATTAGAACAGGAAAATACAGAGAAAATAAAGCTTTTGGCAGGGGAACTTGAGATAGTTCTTGACGCTGTAGATAAAGGAATTATAGCAGCGGACCACGCAGGAAATATTCTTCATTATAACACCAAAGCATTAGAGCTATTTAGACTTCATGGAAACCAAATTTTAAATACAAATATAAAAAATCTTATTGGTGACTTAGATTTCAATAAACTTATCGAAAAACATAAGAATTTAAAGAATAAAGACTTTACTTATAATGGTAGTAGTCATCATTTCAGAGGAGTACTTGATGCGAAGCCTATTAGTATCGGTGATAAAAACTTTGGTATAGTATGCTCTTTTAGTAATATATCCGATTTATTAAAAACAGTAAATAATATTACCACAGGGACTATGGTTACGTCTTTTGACAGCATTATAGGTAGTAGTTACTGCTTAGAACAAGTTAAATTAGAGGCGGAAAAAGCAGCGAAATCTACTTCTACAGTACTTATTCAGGGAGAAAGTGGAACTGGAAAAGAGCTATTTGCACGGGCTGTTCATTTTTATAGTAATAGAGCGAAAGGGCCGTTTATTACAATAAATTGCGCGGCTATTCCAGAACAACTGCTAGAAAGTGAGTTTTTTGGGTATGAAGATGGGGCTTTTACAGGAGCGCGAAGGGGTGGCAAGGCAGGGAAATTTGAATTAGCAAATAAGGGAACAATATTTTTGGATGAAATTGGAGACATGGCTATTCATCTTCAAACTAAACTTTTAAGGGTAGTACAGGAATACGTTATCGAAAAAATTGGTGGAAAAGAATCCATTCCTATAGATGTAAGAATAATTGCGGCTACCAATAAAGATTTAGAAAAAAAAGTATTAGAAGGAGAGTTCAGGCAAGATTTATTTTATAGATTAAATGTAATTCCACTTAATATACCTCCTTTAAGAGATAGAAAAGATGATATAATAGTTCTTGTGGATTATCTTTTAGACAAATGTAATTCTAAGCTAGAAAAGCATATAAATAAAATAGATGATGATTCTTTAGAAATTTTTATGAATTATAAGTGGCCTGGCAATGTACGTGAACTTGAAAATACCATAGAATATGCTGTAAATATGTGCAGTGGTAGTGTTATAAAATGTATGGATCTGCCGAAGAGGTTGAAAGGTTGCGAGAGCACTTTAAAGTCGAATAAGAATGTAGAGATTATACCTATTAAGGAATTAGAAAAAAAAGAAATTGAAAAAGCTCTAGAGTATTTTGGACATAGTAAACAGTCAATTACAAAGGCTGCTGAGGCTTTAGAATTAAGTAGAGCAACTTTATATAGAAAAATAAAAGAATATGGGATCAAATCATCTTCTTCGAAGCTATAAATCATCTTTTTCAAAGCTGTAAATCATTAATCAGTATCAAAATGAGAATTAATTCTCATTTTGATACTGATTTTTTTATCATTTTGAGAAAAAACACCACTGAAACGTTTATTCTCAGTATAATTTTGTTGGCATGAGTATTGCTATTATATGTATAAGGCATATTTAAAAAAATGTTAATAAAAGCTACATAAGTTTTTAATGTATTTAATTTTATAGGTATGTCTTAGAATAATTCGTTGAGGGAGTGTTTTCATGAAATTAAGAAATCTTATAGTTCAAACACTTAAGGAAGAAGTTGTCCCTGCCATGGGATGTACTGAGCCAGTAGCTGTTGCTCTTGCATGTGCAAAGGCTAAAGAACTAATAACTTTTAATAATATAGTAAGTGCAGAAGTTTTTGTTAGTCCTAACATATATAAAAATGGATTGTCAGTTGGTATACCAAATACGCAGGAGGTTGGGCTTTCGATTGCAGCTTCACTGGGTTTTATTGGTGGAGAAAGTAAAAAGGATTTAAGGGTACTTGAAGGAATTAACAAAATGCAAGTTCAACTTGCAAAAGAGTTTTTATATAGTGGGAAATTAAGACTAGACATTAAAGATACTGGAGATAAAGTCTATGTAGAAGTAAATCTTGTAACAGATAAAGGTAATTGTAGTGTAATTATAAGCGGAAAACATAATAGATTTATTTATATTGAAAGATTAGGCGAAGTTCTAATAGATCTAACAAATGAGGATGAGAGTAGCAATAAGGGAAAGAATATTTTATATAATTTGAGAATAAGAGACATTATAAAAGAAATTGAGAAAATTCCTCATGAGGATATCGCTTTTATGTTAGAAGGAATAGTGATGAATGAAAATATAGCCAAGGTAGGACTTAAAAAGAAAATGGGCATGGGAGTTGGGTTTAGTCTTAAGAAAAGCATAGAGAAAGGGATTCTGTCAGAAGACTTAATGACCTCTTCAATGATGCTCACAGCAGCAGCTAGTGATGCGAGAATGTCAGGGATGAATTTATCTGTTATGAGTAGTAGTGGAAGCGGAAACAATGGGCTTACGGCAATTTTGCCATTGGTTGCATATAAAAATAAATTTAATGTAAGTGATGATAGATTGGCTAAGGCAGTGGCAATAAGTCATATTACGAACAGCTATATAAAACATTATATAGGGAGATTATCAGCACTGTGTGCTTGTGGTGTTGCAGCTGGAACCGGGGCTGGCGTTGCTATAGCATGGTTAATGGGTGCTGGTTATGACCAAATAGATGGGGTTATAAAAAATACCATTGCAAACACCAGTGGGATGATATGTGATGGGGCAAAGGAAGGCTGTGCATTAAAGCTTTCAACTTCTGCATCAGTCGCTGTACAATCAGCAATTTTGGCTATAAATAATTCTATTATACCTGCAAGAAATGGGATTGTTGCAGAAACCGCAGAAGACACAATTAAAAATTTGGCAGTTTTATCCATAGACGGTATGAGTACAGCAGATGCTGTTATATTAAAGACCATGAAAAAAATGCAAAGAGAATATACTTCTGCAGAAGCAGATAAAAACTCAAAAGTGTATTTAAAAAAACAAGGCATTATTGCATAAAAAAAATTTTTAAAGAAATTATAAATTACTATTGAATTTTATTTATAATCTGATATAATAAATTTAATAAGAAATACTTAAACGTATTCATTGATTTTATAAGTTTGTATTTCTGAGGTATTCGTGAAGCTCTTATTTTCAACCTACAGTATTAATACGGGAGTTCGAGATCTAGGTGTGGATTTGGCCTATAAGACCAATATTTTAAGTGGCAAGGACTATTAAACATCTCTGAGGACACCCACCTATCGAAAAGATAGGTGTAAAAATTGGGGCAACGGTATTTTGGAATATAAAATATAAAATTTTAGATCGTTTATGAAAGAGATAGAAATATCTCTTTTTTTTATTTCCAAGAAATAATAAATTCATTTTTCATGTTATAATTAATTTAAATTAATAAGTATCGAGGTGCAATTTTATGATAGAAAATAAAGTCATTGCGATGATAGAGAGTAATCCAATTGTTATAAGAAATATTGAAAATCCTAGTGATCAAATGAAGATAATGGCTATAAAGAAAGATGGGGTAATGCTACGTTATATAAGAAACCCTACAAAAGAAATGAAGGAGCTAGCAATAAGAAGTAATCCACGGTCAATTGAGTTTGTAGAAAATCCAAGTTATGATATGAAAAAATATGTTGTGTCAAAGCTATGGAATACTTTGGAATTTATTGAAAATCCCTGCGAAGAATTGATAAAAATAGGCATTGATCAAAAAGGCTATGCAATAAAATATGCAAAAGAACCAAGCAATTTATTGCAAAAACTAGCTATAGAAAAAGATTATGACTCTATAAAATATATAGACAACCCAAATGAAGAAATACAAATTTTGGCTATAAAAATAAATTATAATGCGTTAAGGTATATAAAAAATGCAACCTTAAATGCAGAAATTTTGGCTGTTTGCGAAAATGAAGCTGCAATAAAGTTCATTTCAAACATAGATGAAAATAAAAAAATGTCATTTTTAAAGCACAATGCCTTGGTAATGAAATATTTCATTAATGACCTACCAATGGATGCTACGGAGCTGGCTTTCAAAGATGTATTATCTAAAGAAACTATATCAGAAAAATACGTGAGAGATTTTATAAACTGCGATAGTATAAATGAAAAATATGGAAATATATCTATGGATAAAATAATTTTTATTTATAAATATGGTAGTAAAGTCTGCAAAAAAATAGCAGTTGATGAAAAACTGAATATGATGTAAGAAGGGTGAATGATGAATTTTAAAGATACAATGCAAAGTGTAGATCTTGTTATACAAACGGATGAAGTACCTTTAGTTATAGGTGAGAGTGGTATAGGAAAAACTGCCTTAGCGAAGACACTTTCAAAAATTAAAGGCTGGAGCCTAGTTATTATAGATGGAAACCTTTTGAAAGAAGGAGAAATAGGTGGTCTTCCAACAGTTGAGGATTATAGATTTAAAGATGATAGAGGAAAGACTGTTAGTAAGAAAAATACTGTTTACGCGGTTCACACAAAGCTACAAGAAATAGATAATTTGATATCTAGCGGTAAAGAGGTATTTTTATTTATTGATGAAATAAATCGTTGTGAACATACGGTGCAGCAGGAGCTTATGAATCTTATACTAAATAGGGAGATAAATGGGTACAAGCTAAATGAAAAAGTTAAAATATTAGCTGCAATGAATCCTTCTAGTAAATACGGGGAAGATTTTGATTATCAAGTAGTTGATATGGATGCAGCGCAAGAAAATAGATTTGTTTTGCTACAAATGGAATGTGATTCATTAGCTTGGATTTCATGGGCTATTGAGAATAAAATAGAGCAAAAGGTTATAGAATTTATATCTACTTTCCCAGAATATTTACTTAATAACCAAAAGGATGAGCAAGTAAGAGCAACCCCCAGAAGTTATGAACGGGTTTCTAAAAGCTATAGGATTTACAAGGAAAATAAAGAGACAATCCATAAAAGAATATTTTTAAATATATTAAAAGGGAATTTAGGCAATAGAATAGCTCATGAGTTTATGGCATTTTCACAGGAAGATAATAAACCTCTAATTTCTTATGAGGAGGTATTTAATGGCATGCAATTACAACAAGATGTAATTGCAAAGGTGAAAGAGGAAAGTCATACTAGATTATATTTGATTGCAAATAATATCTTATGTATCTTAGATAAGAAAGAAAATTTAAATAGTGATATACAAAGACTTGTAGAATTCCTAGAGATTTACCCTGTGGACCTAGGGGTAGGAATTATGCAGGATATTAAAGAAAGTCATAATAGTGTTTATAAATTATGTTTGGAAAATGAGGATTTCGTTGAAATGTATTTTAAGGCCTACAATGAAATAAAAGGCTAGGTGAAATTATGGTGAAAAACTTTGAAAGTCTTAAAAATGAGCTTTATGATGAAATTTCTAATGTGAAAAGCATTGAAGAAATGCCAAAGGATTTTGTGGAAAACTTTTTGAAGCTTGTGCAAAAGGTTAATTTTATGCTCATAGAAGATAACGAAAACTTTTATGGGTATTTTCTGCTTCAAATGTCTAGGGAGATAAAATATGACATAACCTCGCCCACGGCTGTAAACTTTAAATTATCTAGGTACGTTATTTATTTTAATCCCTATATCTTTTTAAATCTTACACCGAGGCAGATGATGGGCTCTATTAAACACGAGATTTATCACATATTATCCTCCCATTTGAATCGTGCAAGGAGTCTTAAAACAAAATATAGTACCCTTTCTATTAATATGGCAATGGATATAGTAGTGAACCAGTATATAGATTATTTGCCGCCCTATGCCACGACAATAGACAGTATAAATTTTAAGTATAGTTTAAAGATGCAACATTATATGACTATGGAGTATTATGCACATACAATTCAAGAAGCCTTAAATCTATTAGAACAAGAAGATGAGAGAGAAAAAGATGACTCTAAGGATAAGCACATAGAAAAAGAATTTAATGCATCTAAAACTCATGATTTATGGGAAGAATCTATAGAGACAGATGAGGAGACCCTTAAAGATTTTACGCGAAAATTTGCGAAACTTGCAGAAAAGGGCAAGGTTCCTCTTTATTTAGAGGGAATTCTCAAAGGATTAAAAGCGAGTAAAGGTGAAATTCCTTGGAATTTATATCTGAAAAAAATAATGGGAACCTTAGAAAGTGATAAAAAAAAGACTGTGTCAAGAAGGAACAGACGTCAACCTAATAGATTAGATTTAAGGGGAGAACTAAGAGGACATACAGCTAAAATTACCTTGGCTATAGATATAAGCGGTAGCATAAGTGATGAGGAGTTTCATGGAGCAATAAAGGAAGTTTTTAATATTGTAAAAACTTATAAGCATGAAATAACCTTGATTGAATGTGATTCGCAAATAAGGCAAGTATACAAGGCTAAGTCTATTAATAGTATAAGAAAGCGTTGTAGTTCGCGCGGTGGTACAAAATTTACACCGGTAGTTAAGTATGTAAATAATACGGATACCAATATACTAATATATTTTACAGATGGAAAGGGTGAAGAAAAACTGGATGTAATGCCAAAAGGGTATAAAATTTTGTGGGTTATATCAGGACGCACCGATAAACTTTCATTAAAGGAGCCTCTTGGAATTGTGAAAAAACTAAAACCTGTAGAGATAAAAGAGGATACTTCGGAGAGGTTAGATGTAATGGTTGATGGTTTTTCTATGAATCATCATGAACCAATATATTAGGATCTTTTTTCTTATATTATGCTATAACGAAAAGTATATATTAAAAAAGGGGCACGCCTTTTATCAACGACTGCCCCGCTTTCTTATTTCCTATAACTTTAATATTTTGAATTCCATAGGGTCTAATATTAATCCATTGTTTAATTTTGTTTCCTGTGATGTGAAAATATCTATAGCGGTGTTATCTAAAGATAGATTAACATTATACTCTTCATCACTATTGTTAATAGCAATTAGTAGAGATTCACCTTCATAACTTCTTTCAAAAACTAATACATTGTCCTCGCAATAGAGTTTTTTGTAGCCACCATAAATTAAAGCACTATTATTTTTCCGAAGAGATATCATAGTCTTGTAGTGGTTAAATAATTCTATATTTTGTTTTTCTACATCCCAAATCATACATTTTCTGCACTGAGGATCCTCACCACCATTAAGACCTATTTCATCTCCATAATAAATATATGGAACTCCTTGGTAGCAAAATTGGAAGGCGATTGCAAGCTTCATTCTGTCTACATTATCCTCACATTCAGTTAAAAATCTCTTAGTATCATGACTACCCATTAGATTCCAGAGTTGCCTTGTGATGCTACTCATATAAAGAGTTCTATTAGAAGATAATATATTGTCAAATTCTTCTGCAGCTATGCTTCTATTAGCGAAAAAATCAACTAAAGCAGATTTAAAAGGATAGTTCATTATACTGTCCAGTTGATCTCCTTTTAAGAAGGAGTTTGCTTCATGCATTATTTCACCAACAATAACCGCATCTTTATTAGCTGCTTTAACTACTTTACTAAAAGCTCTCCAAAAATCATGGTCAACTTCATCGCAAACATCCAGTCTCCAACCATCAATTCCTATTTCTTTTACCCAATATTCTCCCACCTTTAATAAATACTCTCTTACTTCACTATTATGAGTATTTAATTTCGGCATTGTGCTTACGTCATCAGCAAAAGTATAGTAGTTCACAGTATCAGTACTAACTGGGTAACTGTCGATAAAATACCAGTCCTTATACTTTGAAGCTTCTTGTTTGTCTAGTAAATCCTCAAAGGCAAAGAAGTCACTTCCTGAATGATTGAATACAGCATCAAAAATAATTTTCATTCCTTTTTCATGACAATTTTTTATTAACTCTTTTGCTGTGTCTAAGGTCCCAAACTGAGGGTCTATGCCATAATAATCTGCTGTATTATATTTGTGGTTTGAAGTGGATTTAAATATTGGAGTTAAGTAAACTAAATTAACGCCTAATTCCTCTAGATAGTCTAACTTATCAATCACTCCCTTAATAGTTCCACCAAACATAGATTCAGTGTTTACTACACTGCCCCATTTGGAAGTATTCTCTTGGTCGTTACTTTTATCTCCATTATAAAAACGATCCGGAAAAATTTGATATACAACTGATTCTTGTAACCAAGGAGCTTCTTCATACAAATCGCCCTCTGCCAAATAGGCAAATTGAAAAGCTGTGATTTCTTTTAGATCTGTTGTCTTATCTCTAAAGCCTCTTTCATCAAAACATATTATATTATTATCCCAATCAATTAGCTCAAAGTAATATCTATATCTGTTTCTCTCAACGGATACTTCTGTTTCAAAATAATCAAATAAGTCAGCTTGAGCTGTAATTTTCATTTCTTTAACATCATATGGATCATCCCAGTTATATCTATCTTTATAATATAAATTGCACTTTTTAACATCATCTTTTGCTGTTCTTAAACGCAGCACTAGAGTGTTTAAATCTCTGCCATAGGCATAGGGTGTTTCAGTAATATGATATATTGCATGCTTATTCATTTTAATCTACCTCACTTTTATGTTTATTCTAGGCATATGAAAAAAGTAAATAGTGGAAGTTGTCATGGATATTTCCTGTATGCCCTAGTATATTTATGGGTGCAATTATATCATAAGCATTTATTGATGATTGTATATACTTAATAAAATATGTATATACACTATGTTAATTTATTTGTATTTATTGAATTGTAATATAAAATTGTGCATTTGCGTATACGTTTGTACAAAATTTCCTTAGAATATTGTTGTAATAAAGTAAAGCAGTATTGTTATTGAGAGAATCTAAACTAGAGATTATAAGAGCTCAAAGTGATTTTGAAATTGATTTCATAATAATATTACATAGTATTTTACTATAGTTAATTAAACAAAATTTGGTAAAAAGATTATTTGACAGTTCTGAAAATTCGGTTTACAATAAAAATATGCAAACGCTTGCAGAGATGTTATAAAAATACTATTTTGGGGGGATTAAATATGAAAAGGAAAGTATTAAGTCTATTATTAGCTTTATCATGCACTGTATCGTTAGCAGCATGTGGTACTAAAAAAGTAGCAGTAGAAGCAACAGCAGCTAAAGAAGGAGTTGCAACTGAAGTGAAACCTGAATCAGGAGCTAAACTAGTAGTTTGGACGGCTAAAGGCGTTGAAACAGATTATATGAAGCTTATTGGTACTGAGTTTGAAAAGAAATACGGAGTAAAAGTTACATATGAAGAAGTTGGAGCTATTGATACTAAAGCCAAAATGGCTACAGATGGACCAGCTGGAGTAGGGGCGGATGTATTTGATGCACCACATGATCACACTGGAGAACTTGTATCATCAGGTTTAGTTTTAGAAAATAACCTATTTGCAGAAAGAGTTAAGAAGGACTATTTAAAATCAGCCTTAGATGCAGTATCATATGAGGGTAAAGTTTACGGATATCCAACAGCAGTAGATACTTACGGATTATTTTACAATAAAGATGTATTCAAAACAGCACCAAAAACTTATGAAGAGATAATTGCAAAAGCCAAAACATTTAATGATGCAAAAACAAACAAATATGCATTTATGTGGGATATCGGAAATGCTTACTTCTCTCATAGTTTTATAGCAGGAAGCGGCGGTTATATTTTTAAAAATGGAACTGATAAAACAGACGTAGGTATTGATTCAGCTGGAGCAATTGACGGAGCAAAATCTTTAATGGATTTGAAAAAAGTTTTACCAATCAATGCAGCAGATTCAACTAATGCAATTGTGGAAGGTTTATTTGATGAAGGAAAAATAGGAGCTATGATAGATGGACCATGGGCAGTATCAGGTAGAGAAAAGGCTGGTGTTAATTTTGGGGTAGCACCATTACCTAAATTAACTAATGGAAAGCAACAATCAAGTTTATCAGGAATAAGAACATTATTTGTTAGTTCTTATTCAAAATATCCAATAGCAGCTCAAATGTTCGCTAGTTTAGCAACATCTGATGAAATGTTATTAAAAAGATATGAATTGACTAAACAAATACCACCAGTAACAAAACTAATGGGAAACGCTAAAATTAAAGATGATCCAATGGTTGCACCATTTTTAGAGCAAATAAAATATTCTGTACCAATGCCATCAAATCCTCAAATAGGACTTGTTTGGACTCCATACGGAGCAGCATTTTCATCAATGTGGAACGATGGAGTTGCTCCCGAAAAAGCACTTAAAACTGCAGCTAAAACTATAAGAGACGCAATAGCTGCTCAAAAATAATTAGTTGTAAATAGAAGTTAGTCATTTGCTATATAGCAAATGACTAATTTAAAATAAAATTCTATCTGATTTAGGAGGTATGAAATGAAAAAATCAAAAAAAGCAACTCTTTTCTCTGTGCTCTTTATGGGTCTAGGACAAATATATAACAAAGAAATATTCAAAGGAATTATTCTTGCAATTATAGAAATAGTAGCATTATTTAATATAAGATATTTTTCAACATCAATAAAGGGACTAATTTCACTAGGAGATTCTGGTGTGGAATTTGTGAATGGGAAAGCAACAGGAGATCATTCTATTTTCTTAATGATTGAAGGTCTTATAGCTGTTATAATTTTATTTCTTGTAATTTCAGTATACATACTTAATATCTATGATGCAAAACGAGGAGGCGAAAGTATAGAAAAAGGTAATAAACCACTAAATACAAAAGAATTCTTAAGTTATGTGTGGGAAAAATATTTTCCTCATATCATGATAACACCTGGATTCTTGTTTACTGTATTTTTTATTATGCTTCCTATTATGTTCACCGTAGTAGTTGCCTTTACTAACTATTCAAGTCCTAATCATTTGCCACCAAGGAACTTAGTTGACTGGGTTGGACTTGATAACTTTAAACAATTAGTAAATTTAAAAATGTGGAATAATACTTTTCTAAAAGTAGGAGTTTGGACACTTATATTTGCTGTAGTAAGCACTACTTGTAACTTTTTTGTTGGTTTATTCTTAGCACTAATAACTAATGCTAAGGGAATAAGATTCAAAAAGTTTTTTAGAACAATTTTTCTTTTGCCTTATGCTATACCAGCATTTATATCCTTACTTATAATGAGATTAGCATTTAGTGGACCAGGTCCAGTAAATAATATGCTAGCTTCCTTTGGAATGGGAAAAATACCTTTTTTTACAGATCCCACTATTGCGAAAATAATGATTTTAATAATAACGGTTTGGTTAGGATCACCTTATTTTATGGCACTTATGTCAGGAATACTTACTAATATAGACAAGTCTTTATATGAAGCTTCTGAAATTGATGGTGCAACCAAGTGGCAACAATTTTATAAAATAACTTTGCCACTAGTGCTTTTTCAAACAATGCCACTATTAACAATGAGTTTTGCTTATAATTTTAATAACTTTGGAATGATTTATTTGTTAACAGACGGTAATCCAGTTAATGGAAGTTTACAATATGCAGGAGATACTGATATCTTAATTTCATGGATCTATAAGATGACAAAGGATCAGAATCAATACCATATGGCATCTGTAATTACCATTATATTATTTATTTTTGTTGCAAGTATTTCAGCATATAGCTTTAGTAAAACCAAAGCCTTCAAAGAGGAGGACATGATGTAATGAATAAAAAAATAGTAAAAAATAAAAAGGTAAATTTATCCGATGTAATTCAAAAAATAATTATATATGCTATATTGGTGCTATTATGTATAGTAATATTGACACCGGTAATTTGGATTGTTTTATCCTCATTCAATAGTGGTACAAGCTTATTTAGTTCATCTATAATTCCTAAAAATCCAACATTAATCCACTATAAAGAGTTGTTTACACAAACAGATTTTCCGAAATGGTATATGAATACATTTAAAATTGCTATAATTAATATGGTTTTGTCAGTTATACTAACAACACTTTCTGCTTATGCATTTTCTAGATTTAAATTTAAGGGTAGAAAACAAGGGCTTATGACAATGATGATTTTACAAATGTTCCCCGGTTTCTTAGCTATGACTGCTGTATTTATTCTAATAAGTAAGTTAGGATTATTAAATAGTCATTGGGGTTTAATTCTTGTGTATGCAGGTGGACAAATACCATATAATACATGGTTATGTAAAGGCTTTTTCGATGGTATTCCAAGAAGCTTAGATGAAGCTGCAAAAATAGATGGGGCTTCAAATATGACTATTTTCGTAAAGGTAATATTACCTTTGGCAAGGCCTATAATTACATTAGTTGCACTTACAAACTTTATGGGACCTTGGTTTGATTTTATATTTCCTCAAATAATATTAAAAAGCAGTGAGAAGAAAACACTTGCTATGGGATTATTTGAATGGGTTCAAAAACAACAAAACACCCAATTTACCATGTTCGCTGCAGGTGCAATTCTAGTTGCTATTCCAATTACATTGCTGTTTGTATATTTACAAAAGCATATTGTAGAAGGACTATCATCTGGTGCTACTAAAGGTTAGTTTTTATAATTAGACATCATCTAGAATAACATACTAATTAGTTATTTTAGATGATGTCTAAAACTTTAACGACATTTCAGAAATCAAGTTTTATAATATAACTCGTATAAATATTTTTAGAAAGTAGGAAGTGAAGTTTTCATGTCGATAACTATAAGGGAAGTAGCAAAGCTAGCAAATGTATCACCCTCAACAGTTTCAAGAGTTATTGCGGATAATTCTACAATTAGTGATGCAACAAAGAAAAAAGTTTATAAAGTAATGAAAGAAATCAATTATCACCCTAATGCAATAGCTAGGAGCTTAGTTAGTAAAACAACCAAAACTATAGGGCTTATTTTACCTAGCACTGATGAAGATTTATTTTCTAATCCATTTTTCATTCAAATTATGAGGGGAATAAGCCATTATGCTCAAAAAAAGGGATATTATATTATGTATGCTTACAGTAGCAATGAAGATCAAGAAGTAGAGTATATAACAAGTTTAATAAATAGTGGAAGAGTTGACGGAATTATTTTGCCATTTGTAAAAAAGGATGACAAATGCATCACTTATTTAAAAAAGGTAGATTATCCTTTCGTAGTAATAGGAAAACCAGAAGATACAGAAGGACTTTT
Source organism: Clostridium sp. CM036 (assembly GCF_055081135.1). Lineage (NCBI taxonomy): Bacteria > Bacillati > Bacillota > Clostridia > Eubacteriales > Clostridiaceae > Clostridium > Clostridium sp. CM036. The sequence continues at coordinate 3,387,306 of NZ_CM143652.1, forward strand.
ATGGGTTGATAATGATAACTTTCACGCCATGTATAATGTTGTTAATTATCTTATACAAAAGGGTGAGAGAAAAATTGCATTTATAGGAGGACCAGCTACACTTAATGTAACTATAAATAGGTTAGAAGGTTACAAGAAATCCATGGAAAACATTGGGATGAAAATAGATGAAAATATGGTACAAGTAGCAGAGTTTACAGAAAGTAGTGGTTATGATGCTATGAAAAGAATTTTAGAAAAATCCAGCCCTACAGCTGTTGTCACCACTGACGATTTAATTGCCTTTGGTGCATCAAAAGCAATAAGCGAAATGTCCAAAACCCATATTTCAATAGTTGGGTTTAATAACACACCATTAACTGCATACAGAGAGCCTTCACTTTCTTCAGTTGATATTAATTCTGAAGAATTAGGTTATTTTGCAGTTAAGCTATTAATAAATAAATTGGAAGATGAGAAAGAATATATAACCAATTATATTATTGATACAAAATTAGTTGAGAGAGAGTCAACTAAATAACTCAAGGTGGTAAATCTCCTTCGGAAGTCTTTAATATTGCAGCACCGCAGGTGATTATTAAAATAAAGAGGTGAAAATATGCTGGAGACCTTTGAATCAGATATTTATATTTTTAATAATGATATATCATTTTTCGTCGAATCAAAAAATATACCAAAAGTATTAAGCACCCTAAAAGAAAAACATCTACAGGAAAAAGAAAATGGACAGTCCGCTCGCAATAAAAAAAATGATTTAATTATTTGGAATGCTATATACACAAAGGAAATTATAAAAAATGGCGTATCAAAAAGTGCGCTGCATCCTCTATATAATAATTTCTATGATAAAGTCCAAGGTATTACTGATTTAATTGAGTTACAAGCTTTAGAAATAAGCATGGTCACAGCATATTTTAATATTTTAATAAATGATATTGAAGTCACTGATAATTTTATGATTAATAAAATGCTTCAATACATACATATTAATATTGAAAATCACTCTTCGCTTGATAAGTTAGCTAGAGATTTAAACATTTCAGTGGGTTATGCAAGCGATTGCTTTAAAAAGAAGATGGGTATTTCAGTAATGAAATATGTGCAAGAAATAAAAATAGACAGGGCAAAAAATCTACTGCTCAGTACAGATGAAAGCATTTTATATATTGGGATTTTATTGGGGTTTTATGACCAAAGCCATTTCAGTAGAACTTTCAAAGTTATAGTGGGGGTTTCTCCAACCGTGTATAGAAATAGCAATTACGCATAAGTCTTAAAACTAAAAAATTGAAGAGGGGGATAACCATGGATAAAAAATGGTGGAAGGAAGCAGTGGCATATCAGGCATATGTTAGAAGTTTTAAGGATTCAGATGGTGATGGAATAGGTGACTTAAAAGGGATAATAGAAAAACTAGATTATTTGAAAGACTTAGGAGTAGGCATATTGTATTTAAATCCTATAAATAAATCACCTAATGACGATAATGGATATGATATCAGTGACTTTAGAGACATAATGGATGAATTTGGGACGCTTGCAGATTTTCATGAGTTAGTTAAAGAACTTCATTCTAGAAAAATGAAGTTAGTGATGGATTTGGTAATAAATCACACTTCTGATGAGCATCCTTGGTTTCAAATGAGTAGAAAGAGCAAAGATAATGCTTATAGAGATTATTACATTTGGAATAAAGGTACAAAGGGTAACCCTCCAAATAATTGGGGGTCTTTTTTTGGAGGCAGCGCTTGGGAATATGACGAGATATCAGAAGAATATTATCTTCATATTTTCTCTAAGAAACAACCAGATTTAAATTGGGAAAATGAAAAATTAAGAGAAGAAATAAAGAACATGATAAAGTACTGGATGGAAAAAGGGGTAGATGGATTTAGAATGGATGCTATTAATCATCTCGGAAAAGATCATTCCTTTCCAGATGGAATAATAGAAGAAGGCAATGTATATGGTGATTTTATAAAATATGTACAAAATCTACCTGAAGTTCATGATTATTTAAAAGAATTAAGAAAAGAGGTATTTAACACTGGGTATCATGTAGTAATTGGTGAAACGGGTGGAGTAAACTATAAAAATGCCTATGTTTATACAGGAAAAGATAAAGGTGAATTAGACTTTACCTTCCATTTTGATATGCATAGTGTGGGTAGAGGGGAAACTGATTGGGAAAGGAAACCTATAAACTTAATAAAAGATATAAAGGAAAATATGAGTGGATGGCAAGGAAGGCCTGAAGAAGAAGGTTGGTGCCCCTTGTTTTACTCGAACCATGACACTACGAGAACTATATCAAGACTAGGAGAAGAGAAGAATTATTTAAAAGAATCTGCAAAAATGTTAGCTTGTCTTCAATTAACTCAAAAGGGAACTCCTTTTATTTATTATGGAGATGAAATAGGAATGACCAATGCTTGGGACTTTAAATTACAAGATTATAGAGATGTGGCTGTTTTTAATAAACACAAAGATTTAGTTAAGGGCGGGTTAGTGAGTGAAGAAAACTATCTAAAGGGACTACGCTATATGTCGCGGGATAACTCAAGAACACCAATGCAGTGGAATAATAGTGAAAATGCAGGGTTTACTACTGGCACACCCTGGATAAAAGTTAATTCAAATTATAGAAAAATTAATGTGGATGAACAAATAGAAGACTCAAATTCAATACTAAATTATTATAAAAAATTGATAGCTTTAAGAAAAAACAAGGCTGTATTGGTATATGGAAGCTTTGAGGAAATTAATAGAGAAGATGAGGAAATATATGCATATCTAAGACAATTAGAGGGGGAGATGATCTTAATCATAGTTAATTTCTTTGGAAATGAACCAATATTTGAGTTTCCAAAGCATATCCATTATGAAAAGGCTAAACTATTGCTATCAAATTATGTGGTGGAAGGTTATGCCGCTAGTGTGAATATAAAATTAAGACCTTATGAAACTAGGGTATATGAAATTAAATAATGATAAATATATTAGCTTTATTTTAATAGAAAAGCTATAATTAAAATGTTCATTGGGTAAAATTAAAACATGAATAATCAAAAAAGTTAAAGGCGGATATATATGAGAAATTTAAAAATGATATTAGAATATGATGGAAGTAGATATAAAGGATGGCAAAAACAATCAGATAACGATTTAACGGTTCAAGGTAAACTAGAAGGTGCATTATCTAAAATGGCAGGAGAACCTATAGAGGTTACAGGCTGCGTGCGAACTGATGTAGGTGTACATGCTGAAAATTATATGGCAAACTTTCATACTAATTGTGAGTTAAGCATAGATGAGATGAGAGAATGTTTATATGAATTTTTACCAGAGGACATAGTAGTGAAATCCATGGTGGATGCAAGTGAAAAATTTCATGCAGGGTATAATATAAAATCAATTACTTATGTGTATAAAATAAATAATAATGAACTAAGAAATGTATTTAATAGAAAATATGTTTATCACTCTGAGATGAATCTTAATTTAGAAGAAATGAGAATTACGGCAGAGTCTTTAGTTGGATCTCATGATTTTAAGTATTTAGCGACAGTATCTACAAATACTAAATCAACTACTAAGACTATCAATTATATAAATATAACAGAAAAAGAAGGCATTATTGAAATAGAAATTAATGCAGATGAATTCTTATGGAATATGGTAAGAATTATTATAGGAAGCCTTTTAGAAGTGGGTAAAGGAAAAATTAAGGCAATGGATATAGAAAAATTACTAAATGAAGAAACAGCATCAGAGTATATACCGATGGCAAAAGCAAAAGGATTATCTCTAAGAAATGTTGAATATTAAATAAAAGTATGCGAGTTTTCCTTCCAGGAAGTCTCACGAGAATTTTATATTAGCAAAACAAGAATTTCTAAATGGAAATTCAATGTTTTTTCGTTTCTTGTTGCAAAGCACTCAGTGCAAGGTTACTTCGGAGAAATATTATGTTATTTAACAGAACCAACTCCTATGAAGATATAGGTTCAGCGTTAGAAGTATTAATGAACTGCCCCCTGTCTACTTGACAGGGGGCAGTTCACTTTTTTTTAATGTCTACTCTATAGGATACATTATATTATTTCAGAGGGGTCTTTATTTTGGCTCAATACAAGACTTATTATGTTGTATGCCCATTACTATTTTCAAACTAATATAATATTGATATTTTATATTATATATACTACTATAATTATATTATAGTAGATTGGTTAACAGGGAGGTGCCTTAAAATTTAACTAAGACAAAAATGTTTAAAACTAAGATTAAAGTTTTAAGAGCTGAAAAAGAAATAACCCAAGAGGAATTAGCTGAAGCAATTGGTGTTTCGAGAGGAACAATCCTTGAAATAGAGCGAGGAGCATTTAATCCATCTTTAAAATTAGCTTTTAAAATTGTTAACTATTTGAACAAGAAAATTGATGATGTTTTTGAATTTATTAGGGAGGATGATTAAGTTTGAATGATATAAAAATTATAGGTGAAGTGGGCATTGCTTTATTGATTATATGGAATATGACAAGAAATATATTGTTTCCTAGAAAAAGAGACGAGCGGGAAATTTTATTAATATTTACTGCGCTAAAAACTACTCTAATACTTGCGGTATTTGTACTCGGATTAATAATAATTTTGAACCTATTAAATGGCGTTACTTTATTACCAATTATGTATATATTTATTATTGCTATAATTAGTTGTTTTTGTTTTGTTCTGTTATACAAATTAAATATTAATACTGAGTTTAGTTCTTTGAATTTTATAAATAAAATGGAAAAAAAAGAAAAAAGTAACTTAATATGGAATACATTTTGTATAACTATGGTTACAGATTTAATTGTACTATTTGCAATAGTTATAAGTTACAAGTATTTTGATTCAAAAGGATTAAAAGTTTTAGCTATAGTGGCATATATTTTAGCTTACATAAGTGAATATAGTTTTTGCCAGATTAATGGTAAGAATTTGGAATATAAAAAGGGGTAAATCCTGCAAAAAAGTAGTGTATATTCTCAATTATAGGCTAAAAATATCAATTACATGATGGTTTATTACGTACATTAAAGTAACTATTAGCTATAGGACGTATAGAGGTAAAAGACAAATGTCCGTGAAATTTTATTTTCACGTCATTTGTTTTTTCAACCCCTATTATATAAAATAGTTCTTAGCTTTATTAAAAACTATCCTACTATTGATTTATCATACATCTACAGAAAGTGGTTTATTATTTTTTATACTTGTATAAATTACACAAGGCCTGTACACAACATATTAACATCCATAAAATTTTAGATATTTTTCAATATTTGATTGTATATATTCAGCACTGTGATTACCAGGGAATACATGATTTTGAGAATTTATGCCTTTTTCGTTCAATGTTTTATGTAAAGTTGAACAGCCTTCATAAAATCTACCTTCATCCTTATCTCCAGCATCAAGATATACATCAATATCAGAAGAAATATTATTGTTTCTTGCAATATATATTGGATCATATTTTTCCCATACATCCATGTCTTTATAATATGGCTTGTCTTCCTCTTCAAGTTTCAGTTCTAAGGCAGGCATATGCCCTCCTACTTTTGAAAATATGTGCTGATGTCGAAATGTATTGTGAAGAGCTGCATAACCCCCAGCAGATATCCCTCCAATATATCTTCCTTTTCTATCTTTTATAGTATTGAAAGTTTTATCTGTTAAAGGCAATATTTCTTTCATAAAGTAATCCTCATACATTCCTAAATTTATGATTCTATTATTATCTCCAGGATCAGGCACCTCTTTACAGATTAAGGATGAATTAAAACCACGGCTGTTTTCAATTCTTGGACATGCAATTATCATAGGCTTAATGTCCCCATTTTTTATCATTCGATCAGCTTTAGCGTTTATATCCATTTCAAACATTAAATTTTCATTCCCACTTCTTCCATGTAGAAAATATAATACCGGTAGAGGAGTTAAACTATTATAGCATTCAGGTAAATACACTAACATTGGCATTTCTTTACCAAGGACATCACTATAAAAATTTACTTTTTCTACTTTTGATTTATTCATTTTTTTACCACCTCATTTGAAATTTTAAACTTAAATTGTTATGTTTATGATATCATTATTAACCATATTTGTCATGAATAACCTTAATTGCTGTTAGCATTATTTTGTTATTAATCCAATTACTAAAAGAGCCGGTGTCACTAATCACGGCATTCCATATCACTAGATATGGGTTTACTTTATTAAGTGTACTGATATTCTGAATGTAATACAATGCCAATCGAGTCACATTCAGAACTGAACAGGTAACCGAGTAACAATTTGATATCATGCTTAGCTTCGTGGAAAAGCATAGTAGGCATTTGGATGCAGAAATAAAGAAGCAAGGTGTAGATATAACAAATCGAAATGGTTCTGAATAATGGAGTTGTATAAAAAGTAGCCTAAGGCGGGCTGTATCAAAGCGCTGAAACATCAGCGTATGATACAGCCTCCTTTATTATTGACAAGGAAACAATAAAGTGATAGAATAGTTATGTTGCCGAGGAAACATAAATATTCTTTTGCGAGAGGTGAATTTTAAATGTGTAAATTTAAAATCAATACACAATATACAGAACAAACCGTTGATAAGAAATAAAAAATTTACACTACCGAGAATTTAAGGAGGATCATTATATGGAAAATACAGAAAATTATTATTTTGAACAAGCAACTATACCAAAAGCGATTGCACACATGGCAGTGCCTATGATGTTGGGGATGTCCGTTATTATGATTTATAATGTTATTAACGCTTTTTTTATTGGAATGCTAAATAACACATCGATGATGACAGCTGTCACCTTAGCGTTACCTTTTACAATCATATTATCGGGAATTGGAAATATTTTTGGTGTAGGTGGTGGAACCTATATATCTAGGTTACTTGGGGAAACAAAATTAGAAGATGCAAAAAAAGTTTCATCAGTTACTTTTTTCTTAAGTATATTAGCTGGATTTATTTTTATGTTATTCGCGATACCTTTAATTCATCCTATTCTAAAAGTATTAGGGGCAAAAGGTGATACGGTTTTGTTCACCAAAGATTTTATTATGGTTCTTATCTTAGGAAGTCCATTTGTAATTTCTAACTTTGCATTAGGACAAGTAGTACGAGCGGAGGGATCATCAAAAGTCTCGATGAATGGTATGTTTATAAGTGTTATCATAAATATTGTTTTGGACCCCATATTAATTTTTACATGTCATTTAAATATTGTAGGAGCAGCAATTGGAACAGTTGTTGCGAATACATGTGCAGTATTGTACTATGTTTATTACCTTAAAAACAAAAGTTCTACTTTGACAGTTTCCATAAGTACATTCAAACCAACGCTTAGCATGTTGAAAGATATTTTTAAGATAGGAATATCCTCTTTCCTATTAGATGCATTTTTGATTGTTTCCGTTTTATTGTTAAATAATTTTTCAGCATACTATGGCGACTATGCTGTTGCTGCATTTGGAATATCTCTGCGAATTGCCCAACTTGCTCAATTTGCTGCTAAAGGGTTATATATTGGAGTTATTCCCTTAATTGCTTATGCGTATGCAGCTAACAATATAAAACGAATGAAGAGTATTATAAATATTACTGCAGCCTATATTGCAATCCTAACTATGGCCTTTTCATTGATAATATTTATCTTCAGAAAACCAATATTACATTTATTTAGCCATAATACTTACGTAATAAACACTGGGATATACATTTTGCTAGCTATGCTTATTTCAGCTTTGTTTGCTGGCATTACTGGTCTTTTTATAGCAATATTCCAAGGAGCTGGAAGAGGTAAAGATGCAACCATAATGTCTGTAGTGCAGGGAACATTATTAATTCCTATTATGATTTTAGGAAAATATACGTTTGGTTTACATGGGGTTATATGGTCGATGACTATAACAGAAATATTAACTTGCATAATAGGATTATATTTATGGATTCAACTTCAACGAGATATTTCTATGAAGGAGTAAAAATAGATATATTCAACTAAAAATATAACAATTATTATATGTTTATGAATCTATATAGTGAAAATTCTTTATTTTATAAAAGTTCACGTAAAATAGTTTCTGTGGCCATATTTATATTGTTTTTTATTCATATATTTAATTCCTACAATGGTATAGACGATAAGTCTCTATTGAATTTAGTAATGGTTTGTGTTGGTATCGATACTTTACTTTATAGTATTTTGCAACTTAAAAAACAAAATATAATCGGTTTTATATTATTATTGTTAATTGGAGTTTGTACAACAGTATTAGGGATTACTTTCTTGTGTAAATAAGTATGTCTATTATTACTTTAGCCTTTTGTAAACATTATAAATACTTATAAAATAACGTGAAATTTTGGTTTCACGTTATTTGTTCTTTTCCCATCCATATTATATTGTATTCCCTAGGGGAATTAAAGTTTAGCTATTTATAATGTTATGGTATTATTAGGTAAGGATTACATAGGAGGGGGGAGGATAACATTAATGTGGAATATTTTAAAAAAAAAGAAACTATTAATAATTGAAGATTGCTCTATAGATATGAATAATGTTCCTAAACATATTGGGAATTATGCTTACTCTTGGATAAGGCAATAGTAGTATAATTGAATAAATATTTATGAGGAACTTGTAAAAATAGACGACACAATAATATTACTTATATTTTGTAAAGAAAGTGAGGCAAATAAAATGATACAATCTATTGTACACATTGCGTTAGTAGTCAAAGACTATGATGAAGCCATTGAATTTTACACAAAGAAACTTCATTTTACATTAATAGAAGACACATACCAAGAAGACCAAGATAAACGTTGGGTGGTAGTGTCTCCACCAAGTTCGTCAGGGACTACAATATTACTTGCAAGAGCTTCTAAACCTGAACAACTATCGTTTATTGGAAATCAGGCAGGAGGACGAGTTTTCCTATTCCTTGGAACAGATGATTTTTGGAGAGATTATAACGAAATGATAGCAAAAGGTATAGAATTTGTTAGAGAACCTAAAGAACAATCATATGGTACAGTTGCAGTATTCAAAGATTTATACGGAAACTTATGGGATTTAGTTCAATTTAAAGAGAACCATCCAATTGCTCAAAGAGTAAAATAAGCATACTCTATAGTAAATGTAATATGCAACATTCGAATACGTCGTCACAAGTAAACCCATATCAGTAAATACGGGTTTACTTTATTATATATATTGATATTGTGAATGTAACACAATAACCAATTGAGTTACATTCACATTGAGTCTATTACTCATTTCAAAAGAATTTTAAATATACTCAATTTATGGTAATTATGGTATGATTAAATATATATTATTAGTCGAAATTGTAAAAAATCGCGGCATATAGATATTATACGAGGGGTGATGGCTATGAAGTTAATTATATACTCAATAATTTGTGGGTTTTTAGGTCTAATATTGGCATCGGTAATTTTAAATGTAGGTGGTCAAGCTGGAGTTTTTGGTATTATTTTATTTGGGTTAATTGGTTTTTTTAGTCCTGCATTTTATGAATTGAATAAAATATACACTGATAACAAACATAGTAATATAATTAAATTTGATGTTGATGTACTCTCAACACTTGATGATTTAAAGAGCAATAACATACTTACTGATGATGAATATGAAAAATCATTATGTAATCTTAATTTAGTTGATGAGAACAATGAAAATCTCAGGAAATACGATGAAAGTGTTAAATTTATATTCAATTTATCTCAAAAAAATATTATTTTAGAAGATGAGTTTAAAAAGAAAATACTATTATTAAAGCATTTGTATAAACAAATATAGACTGAGGGGTGTTTTTATGGCAGCTTTGATTTTGATTGTTATTTTACTTATTCCAATACTTTTAACTATAGTTATTTTAGATAAACATACAAAGAATAAGACTCCTGTTATTGGCAAGTACTTTTGGAGAAATTTCGGCAAACTATTTTACTGAATTTATCCCAGTATATTTTTCCCATTTAACTGCTAAAATATAGATTTTCTGTGCTCCAACCTATAGCTCTTTCCAATCATGTTAAAAAGTTCGCACCTATAAGATATTCTATCTAATACAGCTGTTGTTAATGCTGGGTCTCCTAAAAGCTCTACCCATTCTTCGAATCCTTTGTTAGAAGTTATAATTAGTGATGCCTGTTCATGAAGGGATGATATTAATTGAAAGAACAAATTAGCCTCATCTCTAGTTATAGGAAGATATCCGACCTCATCAATTATAACGAGGCTTGAAGAAAGGATTCTATTTAGTTTACCTTTGCTTTTTCTTGATATCTGCTGAGTTTTCAAAACATGCATCAGATTATCCATAGTTACAAAACTTACCTTATAACCTGCCTCAACGGCTTTATAACCCAAGGCAATAGCTGTGTGAGACTTCCCAACGCCCGGTGGGCCTAAAAATATAAGATTATACATCCTATCTATCCATTCCATTTCCATGAGTCTGTTTATTTGTTTCTTTGTTATTGATTTTTGAAATAGAAAATCAAATTCCTCCATTGTCTTTTTAACTGGAAAGTCAGCATATTTAAGTCTTTTTTCTTGTGTTTTCTGATCTTTCAAAACAACCTCATTTTTAAGTATTGATAATAGAAAGTCTTGATAGGAAACATTACCTAACTCACCTTTTTCAATAATTTTATCTGCATCTACATTTAAATAGTTTAGCTTAAGATTTTTGGCATACTCTTTGATTAATTCTAATTTCTCCATGATTGCTTGTCCTCCTTCAAAGCATCAATATAGTCACTTATACTTCTTACTTCCGGTTTTAACCCTCTATACTTTGATGGTATAGATAACTTGTCAATTACAGATTTTTTATCAACTTTTGCAATATCCTGTATCGCAAGATATTCAAGGGTTTCTTTAAACATTCCAGCACTCCACAAGTTTCGTATAACACAATAATTCAATGCTTGTTCTATTAGCGAAGCTTCATATGAATGTACTATATTTAGTATTGAACCAAATTGATCTTTGCAGTATCTTGGTTTTTCACGTTTTATGCCATCTAGTAGCATTTTTGCATTTTCAGTTTTACCGAGAGCAAAAAACAATCTTTCATAAACTTGGTCAATAGAACTGTGAATATCCCTTTCGGGATGAATTATTTTTATAAGTTCACCCTGCCTTGTACTTACTTGATGACTTGCTATTAATACACCTGTATCAAAATCAACTATATTCATTTTGGAGCCTTTTATCATTAATTTAAGTTCTTTACCTGGGCTATAAGTTCCTTTGGGCACTTGATACCTGTTCTGTTTATACAAAATTACATTGTTTTTTCGTACAGCATAAGTTAAACTAGTATTAGATGAATTTTTTTCAAAGAGTTCAGGTACTGGTAGCAAGTGTTTCTTTTCGAGAGCAAACACTTCTGCCGGTATTTTTTTCGTTATTTCATGTTTTTTACCATTGCCTGTTCTATCTAGCCATTTGAATGAGTCTTCATTAAAGGAATCAACATCTATAAATACTCTGTTTATAGCAAAGTTATATTTTGAGTATTTTACCACAGATTCTATTTTCCCCTTACTTTGAGGATCAAAACCTCTACAAAGCCTAACTTTATATTTCATAGTATTAATATAATTTTGAAAACCTTCGGTATAAATAATGTCTCCAGAATTCTCGGCTACTGCAAGCACACGATCTTGGTCATACACTATTTCAATAGGCATACCACCAAGATATTCAAAAGCTCGATTATGAGCATCAATAAAAGAGGCGGTAGTAAATGGTTTGTCTGTCCAAAGTATGTATTTATACCTTGAATGTGATAAAACCATTGCAAAGCAATACACTTTTACTTTGTTTCCATTTAATCTTTTGAGCCATATTTGACCCATATCAACCTGAGCTTGGTAGCCCATGGGAAGTTCATGTACTTCCTCAAATTGTCTTATTGGCGAAGCCTTAGGCAGATTGTATTCTTTCCTTAAATTACTAATATAAAGCCTTAAAGACCTTTCTTTAAATTTTACATCACCATATCTTTCCTTTATCCAATCAAGTACTTGTGCTGCTGACATATCTCTGAAATCAGTAATCCATTCTAAAATATCATCTTTGTAGATATCAATTTTTTTATGTCTATTCTTCGATTGAATAGTGACTTTAACATATTCACCAGGATCCATGTCCCAATACTTTTGAACTGTTTTGTAATTTATATTTAGAGCTCTTTCAACCTGTGATTTATTAAATCCAAGTGCTTTATATTGTTTTATTTCACTAAACATATTCCATCCTTTCAATTTTAAATTCCCCCTCTGTAAAATATATCTCTAATTGTATCAGAGAAGGAATTATTATTGTACTTAACTGGAAATTATTCTCCTTTTTTGTTTGCCGAAATATCACCCTTTTAGTTTACCGCTAACAACTCCAATACAAATAATGTTAATAGGTATAGAAGTTACTATTGTTGGAGTAGCAATCATAGCAATCGGTGGGGGTGGATTTTCGTCTAATGAGATCTTTTACTCTAATCTAATAGGCTTCACTATTGTTGTAATTGGTCTTACCTCAAGTATATATGGGTTTAAGAAATGATTTTTAAAATGATTATTTTTTCTAAAAAAGCTAAAAAATGCATTAAAATAAAGTGAATCATTGCTTTACAATCTTCTTTATATTTCGTCGCAGGTAACTCCATATCTAATGATATGGGGTTACTTGCTTTAAGTGGATATTGGATCTAAAAGCAAAATAAAGATGTTACACTACTTTAACAAATATTTAATTTGTTAACATACTAATAACAAGATTTATAACTTCGTCTGTCATAATCATATAATCCATAGACTCGTGTTTATGGTACACCCTTTCATGGCAAAGGTTTTCAATTAGCCCAATAGAAATATGAACTTTCTCTCTAGGGTTTGTTGGTGTAATACCTTTTTGTTTCATTAACTCAATAAGGGTGTTTGTAGTATCAATTTCAAACTGGTAAAACAACTTAGCTACATCTTTATCAGAATGAGCCATAGCCATCATTTCTTCGTGAGCAGACTTTGAAATATAGTGTGACTGTATAAAAATATCAATAAATTGCTTTAATAGGTCTGTCAAATCAATAGGTTCTTTAAGTGTACTTATTTTTTCAAACATTGGTGCTGTTAGACTGTTAGCATAATCTTGAATAGCGCTAATAAAAATATCCTTTTTGTCTGTAAAGTAGTTATATATAATACCAGTTGATACTCCAGCAGCTTTACCAATCTCCACTGAGTTTGTATTGTGGTAGCCCTTTTCGCACATTAGTTTAAATCCAACTTCAATTATCTTTTTTTTCTTTTCAATAGAACGTTTTTGTTTAGGTTCTCTAATTGAGTTATTACTCATGGTGTCCTCCCTTAGACTAAGATTTTAATTTAATTATAACTAGTTTAAGTGAAGCAGTCAACAAAACTGAAATATATTTCAGGTTAATATTGACAACAAAGGGACGGGTTGGTATAATATAATCTGAAACATGTTTCAGATTATAGGGGGGGACTATGAAAAATACAATTGAATTTAAAAATGTTACAAAAGCTTATAATTTAGGCGAAAAGACGCTACTTGCTGCAGATAATATCAGTTTTACTATTAATGATAGTGAATTTGTTGTTATATTAGGTCCGAGTGGCGCCGGCAAATCTACAGTTCTTAATTTGCTTGGTGGTATGGACTTTGCTACAAATGGAGAAATCATTATTAATGGTAAAAATATAGCGAATTACAAAGATGATGCATTGACGGAATATCGAGCAGAAAATGTGGGCTTTGTATTTCAGTTCTACAACCTCATTCCAACATTAACTGCCCTTGAAAATGTGGCACTTACAAAGGATGTAGTGAAAGGGGCATTGGATGCTGCCGAAATACTGACCTCAGTTGGACTAGGTGATCACTTAAATAAATTTCCATCACAGCTATCAGGTGGGGAACAACAGCGAGTGTCTATAGCAAGGGCCATATGCAAAAATCCAACCATGCTTCTTTGCGATGAGCCAACAGGTGCACTAGATAGTGAAACAGGTATTGTTATTCTTTCCTTACTACAGAAAATGAGCAGAGAGAAAAATAAGTCAGTTATTATTGTTACACACAATTCAGCACTGGCTCAGGCTGCAGATAAGGTTATCCGAATTAAAAACGGCAAAGTGAGGGATATAAGTATTAATGCTGCACCCGTTGATGTAAAGGAGGTGAACTGGTAATGCTTTTTCTCAAAATGATTCGAGATATGAAGCTAAACAAAACTCAATTCATTTCAATTTTTATAATGTCTATTTTAGGCGTTTTTATATACGTAGGTATAAACAGTGAATGGTATGGATTGCAAACTGCATCAAATGAGTATTACCGGGATACTAATTTTGCTAATGTCTGGATTTATGGCAGTGGGTTTACGAAATCGGATGCTGATAAGGTTTTATCAGTTAATGGTGTTACCTCCGTACAAAGAAGGCTCACAATAGACAGTGTTGCGAGATTTGAAAACAAACCAAAGATAACACTACATTTTACAAATGAAAACAAGATTTCAAAGTGCCAGCTTATTGATGGGCAGGAATTTTCTGTTGATAAAGATGGTGTATGGCTGGACGACGCATTTGCTAAAGCAAAGGGACTCACCCTTGGAGATACTATATCCACAACATTCAATGGTATTACTATGAAAAAAGAAATACTAGGAACAGTTTTAAATCCTGAATATGTGTATGCAACAGGCGATAATGACATTGTTCCAAACCATGAAAACTTTGGATTTGCTTATCTCTCCGACAAGTCTTTACCAAAATCAATACCAATATTCTACACAGACCTTTTGGTTACTACCGATGGGACAGATTACTCAAAGTTAGAAAAAAAAATTGATACCGCTTTAGACGGTAAGTACAGTGTATTTTTAACAAGAAATAATTTTGGAAGTTATGCAATGTTTCAGGAAGAAATCGAGCAGCATAAAGCGATAGGGCAGGTCTTCCCAATTGTATTTCTTGCAATTGCCTTACTTACAATAATTACAACTATGACGCGTTTAGTCAATAATCAACGTACGCAAATCGGCACATTAAAAGCGATAGGTTTCAAGAAGAAACACATATTATTCCACTATGTTTCTTATGGCTTATGGATTTCCATTGCTGGTGCTGTTATTGGATTAGTAGCAGGCCCACTTATTCTGCCACATCTTTTCTACGATTCATTAAAAACAGCATACACCTTACCTGTTTGGAAACCGGAAGTTTCAGTCTCTTCATTTATAATGGCTCTAGTTTCTGTAATTGCATGTACTTTGGCAACTTACCTTACTTGCCGTAAAGTTCTAAAAGATATACCATCTCAATTGCTTTTGCCTAAGGCTCCAAGGATTATGAAACAAGGCTTTTTTGAAAAAACAAAGTTATGGGCAAAGATTGGGTTCAATACACAGTGGAATTTACGGGATATGTTTCGAAGTAAAGTTCGTTCCATTATGGCTATAATCGGTGTAATGGGATGTACATCACTGCTTGTATGTGCTTTTGGTATGAAAGATAGCGTAAAGGATGTTATTAGTTGGCAGTATTCGGATATTAACCACTATGAAACAAAGTTGACACTTTCTGAGAAAGTATCCAAAAAAGAAATTTCATCAATTAAAAATAGCTATGCTGGAGAATCAATAATGGAAGGTACTATCGAAATTAAAGCAAAGGATAAAAAGAAAACTGCGCAGCTACTTGTAACTGAAAATGTAACACTTATTAACCCTCAAAATGCCAAGCGTGAGGCTATTCAATTACCACAAGACAAAGTATCAATAAGCTATAAAATGGCTAATCTTTTAGGAGTTAAAGTAGGCGATGAAATTTCCTTTCACATTTATGGTGATGAACGTTACGTTACATCAACAATCGGGGCCATTTACCGTACACCCATATCCCAAGGCATCACATTGACAAAAAATAATTTTGAAAGGCTGGGATACAACTTTAAAGCTATCTCTATCATAACTTCTAAAAAAATAAATTCTAATGTTACTGGTGTAACGCGCATCTGGTCAAGGGTAGATTTAACTAAAAGTTATGAAACCATGACAGAAGCCATGAACATTATGGTATATATACTTATTTTAGGAGCAGCTATTTTGGGCATAGTAGTGCTTTACAATCTCGGCATATTATCCTTTACAGAGCGACAAAGAGAACTTGCCACGCTAAAGGTATTAGGCTTTAAAACAAAGAGAATTAGGTGGCTACTTCTTACACAAACCATTTGGATTACAACCCTTGGAATTATAATTGGGATACCTTGCGGAAAATGGCTTATTAGCTATATGATTTCATTCATGGGTGATACCTTTGATATGATGACCATAATATCTGTTCAATCATTGTTTTACAGTATTTTCGGAACAATTTTGATATCTATTCTTGTTAACCTTATGTTTTCAAAGAAAGTTAAAGATATTGATATGGTTAGTTCTCTTAAAAGTGTAGAATAAGCCTCTTTGTAACGATTTTGGAGATATAAAAATTAATACAACACAAAACAAGCGAGTCTCAACTTACGAGGTTTGCTAACAAATATTTTTATGCACAAAAAAAGTATATATTACGTATAATGCATTGATTAAATAGTAATATATACCTTTTTATTTTTTATTTAACTGTTACTAGTTCATATTCGTCAGTTCCAATTCCGATAGCTTTTGCATGGTCGAGTCCAACTTTCCAATTTGTATCAGGATGTATAGTAGAAAATTTATCGTCTCCATCATGATAGTGGTTATCTGAAAGTTCAGTTGCATTTAATGCAATTGCACTATTAACCATATCAACACAGGCTTGATCTAAGGCTACTGGATCAAAGGATGCAGCTATTCCTATATCTGGAACAATTGCAACGTCATTTTCCGGTGAACAGTCACAATTAGGGGAAACATTCATAATGAAACTAATATGAAAATGTGGCTTATCTTTAATAACTGCATAGGTGTATTCTGCAATTTTTTCATTAGCGCTATCAGCGGATTCATTCCACTTTACTGTTGCGCAGCCATAGCGACATACGGCAACACATTGACCACAGCCTACGCATTTATCATAATCTATAGTTGCCTTTTTATCTTCATTAAAGGTAATTGCTTCATGTAGGCAATTTTTAACGCACTGACCACAGCTTACACATTTACGATGTTTCATAAATGGCTTTGATGCAGAATGCATTTCAAGCTTGCCGCCAACAGAGCCTGAGCCCATACCTAAATTTTTCAATGATCCACCAAACCCAGTCATTTCATGGCCTTTAAAATGAGTCATAGAAATAACTATATCTGAATCAGCAATGGCTGAACCTATTTTAGCAGTTTTGCAATGTTTTTGGTTAATTGGGATTTCTCTATAATCCCCACCCTTTAATCCATCAGCTATAATTAAGTTACATCCAACTGAAATCGGATTAAAACCATTTTCCATAGCGGCTTCAATATGGTCTACAGCATTAGATCTTCTTCCTGTGTATAGTGTATTGCAATCAGTAAGGAAAGGTTTACCGCCTAGTCCTTTCACAAGCTTAACAATACTTGCAGCATAATTTGGCCTAATGTAAGAAAGATTTCCTGGCTCTCCAAAATGAATTTTTATAGCTACAAATTTATCTTTGAAATCAATATTTTTTATACCTGTTTCTACCACAAGTTTTTGAAGTTTATCTAATAGATTGCATCCTGGTTTTGTTCTTAAGTTTGTAAAGTATACTTTTGATTTATCCATTTATTTACCTCCTATGATTTCTATCATAATGTTATTGGGTTGGTTCATTTGATTATAATATTATATCATATTGCAGTATGCGTTTGTTTTTTTTATGTATAGATCGAAACATACTTTATTTTAAATAATTGCAATAAATTAGATATAATTAATATTAATTTTCATATTATCAATAAAGAATACAATATTTGTGATATTATTGTAGTATGAAAAGTTTTTATTTAAGAGGAGGAATTTTAATGGATTCAGACCCTGACCCTGCGCCCAATAATATAATGGCGCAATTTATAACAATTGGTATTTTAACACTGATAAATGCATTCTTTGCATCGGCGGAAATGGCAATAGCGTCACTTAGCAAAAATAAAATTAAGCATCTTGCGCAAGAGGATAACAAAAAAGCACAGCTATTAGTAAAACTTATTGAGGAGCCAACAAAGTTTTTATCGGTTGTTCAAATTGGAATTATGCTCGCTGGTTTTTTTTCTATTGCAACTGCGGCTACTGGAATATCTAATCATTTTTCAGGATATTTAAACAATTTGAATGTACCTTATAGTAAGCAAATTGCTTTAGCTAGCATAACAATTGGTCTATGTTATATAACACTTGTGTTTGGTGAATTGTTTCCAAAGCGAGTAGCACTACAAAAATCAGAAGCTATTGCAATGTTTTGCGTAGTGCCTGTTTTCTATGTATCTAAGCTGCTGGTTCCTTTTGCAATGCTACTTTCAGCATCCACTGATGTTTTAGTTAAGATTACTGGTCTTAATAGTGAAAAATTAGAGGAGAAGTTATCAAAAGAGGAAATGAAATCACTTATAGAAGTTGGACGACAACGCGGCGCTATAAACGAAACTGCCAAAAAGATGATAAATAACATTATCGAATTCGATGATAAATCAGCTAGAGAAGTTATGACTCCAAGAACTGAAGTGTTTTTGATTGATATAAATGATCATGTTACACAGTTCTTAGATGAGTTATTAGAGAAAAAGTATTCAAGAGTGCCAGTATATGACGGTGATGTTGATAATATCATAGGAATACTTCACATGAAAGATTTTATAATGGAGGCTCGCATTAAGGGCTTTGAAAATGTAAACATTAAGAATATATTACATTCTCCTTACCTTGTTTATCAAAGTAAAAATATAGATGAATTATTTAGAGAATTAAAAATATCTAAAAATCATATGGCAGTACTTATAGACGAATATGGAGGATTTTCAGGGGTAGTTACTATTAAAGACCTTATAGAAGAAGTTATGGGAAATATTGAAGATGAATATGATGATGACGAACCTGATATAAGAAAAGTTGATAATAATACTTATATAGTGAATGGATTACTTTCTTTAGACGAATTGAATGATCATCTTGATTTAAATTTAATGTCGAAGAATTACAATACTATAGGAGGTTTTTTAATTAGCCTTATAGGATGTATTCCAAAGAAAAATGAAACCCAAACTATTGAATATGGGAATGTAATATTTAAAATAGAGCAAGTTAAACAAAGAAGAATAGAAAAAATTAAAATATATATATAAAAGATGCTCTACTTTCAAAAAAAGTAGAGCATCTTTTTTTCATATAGGGAAGTTATATAAAGGTGATTATTTTCATAAATATTCTTTTTACTTGTATTTATGAGGATTATGAATTTATCATATACGATTTAACTAAAAATCTGTATACGGATCATTTAAATAATCTTCTTCATACTCGTTTATCTTTTTAATGATCTTTGTGAATACTGCATCCACTTTAGAAAAATCCATATTTGGTATAAAGTAAGTTTCGAGTTCGTCATGTAGACATTTAGCTTCTTTTATTGTAGCTAAGCCCTTATCTAATAGCGTGTAAAACTCAGTTGCATCATATTCTATTTCATCTTTGTTATTTTCAAGTGTACTTAGATTTAAACAATCCTCCATATCAATTACAATACCTGGAAGATCTGAATTATTTATTTCATTAGAGGTCAAAATGGCAACATTTAAGTCAGGAATCAATATATGCTCAATTTTTTCAGGGATAAGTGGCGTATGAAAAATTTCTACATTGTATCCACGCCTTAAGGCTTCGGTGGATAGAAATTCTAGTACATCTGATTTTCCAGTACCAGGTCCGCCTTTTAATACATAAATATTTTTATAACCTGCGCTTAAGTTTTCAATATAAGTGACAATACCGTTAGGTGTAAAGGCTGTAGCAAATAAATGTCTATCATAGCCTATAGTAGATGGTGGCGTGGTGAATAAAGATTCTTTTAGATTTTCTTTCAGTATGTTTAATTTATTAATATTCAAGGCTTCATCATTATAGTTTTGCCAATCATCATAAACTAATTTAGCTGCTCCAAAGAATCGATAGGCCCTTTTAAAAGTTTTGCCAACTTTTTTATTTATGCCAATTATTTTATGCCTATATTTCTTAAAGCCTTCTTCATTCCAACAATCTCCCATGTTTAGAACTTCATCTACGGCTCCTGGATTTATAGGATCCACTATATGAGGTGCTGTTGCATCAAGTATTGCAACGTTAAGTTTTTTAATAACTACTCCGTCTAGTGAATTATTATCGGAAGAACAGTGATGTTGTTCTATATCGTAGCCTTTTTCATTGAAGTATTTAGAAACTTTCTTCATTAAGGATGATTTACCTGTTCCAGGGCCTCCTTTTATGCATATTATTCTTCTTGCTTCATCTTGACCTAGTATATACCTATAGTAGGAATAGAATCCTCTTGAAGTATTGCCACCGGGGAAAAAATTTTTAATAGTACCTTGCATAATATCACACTCCATTTCATCATATCAATACATACTATTCATAGATGTTGAAATTGATTATAATTATTTTATATTTTTGTTGAAAATATTTTGTATATATTCTGAATAATAGTAAATTATTATTTTTAAATTGAGGTTGACAAAAATAAAATATGGCATATAATAAAAATATAATCATTCCAATATGAATACTAGGAAATGCAATGAAAAAGGAAAGTAGTATATTGCATGGGTACAGAGAGGAAGCGATGCTGAGAAGCTTTTACCTAAATATATATGAAGTGCCCTTTGGAGCATGGACCTGAAATTATAGTAGGGTACTACGGGTTCGCCCGTTAAAGCGATAAAGCATTTTGTGCTTGGATTTAAGTGAGATTCTATATCTAATTAGAGTGGACCGCGGAGTGTAATAACACCGCCTCTATAAAATGAGACGGTGTTTTTTTGACACCAAAAATATTTGAATTTTAAAAAAAACTTGGCCTTAACACTATTTTTTAAGTATAAAATGTAAAATTTAGACTTAAAAAAAATAAATGGAGGTAATATTATGAGTTCATTAGATTATTTTAACGAAATAGCTAAAAGTTGGAACGTAATAAGAAGTGAGTATTTTGATGAAAGGTTAAAGTACAAGGTATTATCCAAAGTAAGTATAAAAGATAAGGTAGTGGCTGATCTTGGATGCGGCGCTGGATTTTTATCCTTAGCGCTGGCCTTAGATGCAAGCATTGTGTTTTCTATAGATCAATCAGTAAATATGCTTAAAGAATCCAAAAAATTAATGGAAACTAAAAAATTCGATAATGTATATCCAATAAAATCCTCCATAGACAACTTGGTTTTGTTTGATGAATCTGTAGATGTGGTCTTCATTAATATGGCTCTTCACCATGTGAGCGATGCTAAAAAGGCTATTAAAGAGATGCACAGAATAATTAAAAAAGGTGGGACTTTAATAATATCGGATGTAGAAGAGCATAATGGGCAGTGGGCAAGGACTGAAATGTTTGACGAATGGCTTGGTTTTTCAAATAATCAGATGGAAGAGTGGTTAACTGGCGCAGGGTTTAATATAGTAAACATTGAGAATACAGATTTAAGATGCAAAGGTTATTCTAGCAAAGGCGAATATACTGAAACTGGCATTTTCATTGCAGTAGCAAATAAGGAGGTAAGGGTAAATGATTAAGGTTGAAAGTTTTTCATTAGATCACACAAAGGTTGTGGCACCTTTTGTACGAAAATGTGAGGTAAAGATAGGCGAAAAGGGTGATAAAGTAACAAAGTTTGACTTAAGATTTATGCAACCAAACAAGGAGTTTATGAATATATCAGCTATCCATACTTTAGAGCATTTGCTTGCTGGATATATGAGAGAAGTAATGGACGGAATTATAGACATTTCACCTATGGGATGTAGAACAGGTTTTTACATGATCGTATGGAATGATGTCAGTGTAGATAGGGTTATAGAAGCCCTAAATTATGGATTGAAAAAGGTGATAGAAACAGAGGAAATCCCGGCAGCCAATGAAGTTCAATGTGGAAATTATAGAGATCATTCCTTAGATGGTGCAAAAGAATATGCAAAATTAGTTCTAAGTAGAGGTATTAGCAGTGAGATATATAAATAGTATATTAAATATTATAGGAAATACACCACTTATTAAGCTAAATAATTTGGGTGTAAAAGAAGGTGTAAATATCTTCGCAAAACTGCAGCCATCAATTAAGGATACAATGTAAAGAGGGGCTATTTGTAGGCAGTTCTTTAGGGACTGCCATAGTATCTGCAATAAAACTTGGAGAATCCATTGAAGGTGGGAACATTGTTGCAATACTGCCTGAGAGGGGAGATAGACATTTTAGTAAGAACATCTGTAATTAATGCTTGTACTTATAAACATACTGTGATAATATAATAACTAATTTAATAAGTAAACTACCTAGGGTAGAGGTGCTGTATCTAAGAGTACTTGTTCGGAGCTGACAGGCTAAGATGAATAAGAAAAGGAGCTATGGCCGAAGAAAATGTATTTGGTGAAATTATTTTCTGAGATTACATATAATATATGTAAAATTGTCACTGATTTTTCAGTGGTGAGCTACAAGGTACACGAAGTTTGTATAAAAACATGTATTTTATGCAGCAAAGGTGTTCCTTTGCTGTATTTATTTTTTTTGAAACAATATAAAAAAAGGTGTAAAAATAAGAAGTTAAAAGAACAACTTGAGATTGTCAGAGGGAAACTATATGAAAAGATATAACTTGCAAAATTAAAAGTGTTAGGAGAAAAATGCTTTAGGTTAAATCAAGTTCAGTAATTAATTATTAATGTTTAATTGAAATATATATATACTTCGCAACTATACTATACGACGAAGCAAATATTACTTATATTTTAAGCAAAAGGAGATTAGTGTAATGGATATTAAAATTAGAGGAGTATCTATAGAAGACTTAGATGCAGTAACAGAAGTGGAATCAAGATGTTTTCCAGAGGCAGAGGCTGCTACGAAGACATCATTCGAACAACGAATTAAGATATTTCCAGAATTTTTTTTTGTAGCAGAAATTGATGGAAATATAATTGGGTTCATCAATGGGTGTATAATCAATGAAACTGCTATCTATGATGAATTATATAATGATGCTACACAACATGTTCCAGATGGAGATTACCAGACTATTTTTGGTCTTGACGTGATACCAGATTATTGTAATCAAGGAATTGATGTACAATTAATGAATCATATGATAGAAGTATCAAGATTAGAGGGTCGTAAAGGCGTTATTCTAACATGTAAAGAAAAACTTATTCATTATTATACAAAATTCGGGTTCGTAAATATAGGCATATCTAAATCAGTACACGGTGGTTCTAAATGGTATAATATGATTTTAGAGTTTTAATTGAGATATAATATGAGTGAACATTTGTAATTTATAGCTAATTAACAGTATTAAATTATCGGTAATAGAAATGCTGAATCGTATAGTTAGTTAACGTAAACTTTTTTGGTTAATTATAAAAATATGAAAGAAAGGTTGTTTGGGCAAAATGAACGATATTGAAAATGTAATCCAAAGAAATACTAAATATTATGAATTAGATACAAAGGCAAATATTATTTATAAATTTGTTATGACTTATAGTGACTATATAAAAACAGCTCGTGATTATGGGACTGGAGATATAATCAATATGGTTGAATTACATACTCTGACTGTTATTGATGAGAATCCAGGAATTATTGTTACTGAGGTGGCATTGGAGTGGAATCGTACTAAAGGTGCTGTATCACAGATTATTACCAAACTAGAAAAGCGTGGTTTAATTATACGAAAAAAAGAAGATGACAACGCAAAAAACGTCCATTTGTATGTCACTGACAAAGGAGAACTCCTAAGTAAAGCACATAAAGCATATGATATTAAGGAACTCACTTGGGCTGATAAAACATTGCATAATAGCTTTACTACCGAAGAGATTGACGCATTTTATAAAGTTATGCAAAAGTATACTGAATTGTTAAATATACCTCGTTAACAATAAAAAAGAGTATTTTGATCTAATAGTGTATAAATAAAAACTCTCTTGACAAAATATTGTTTAGGTTATAAACTATAAATAGTATAGAGCCTAAACAATATTTGTTTTTTTGTAATACATTTAAAACTGGAAGGAGATATTATGACAAAATACAACTTTGATGAAATTATCGACAGAAGAGAAACAGACTCTATAAAATGGTCTAAAAAACATCTTAAAGAAAACTTTGGAGAGGAAAAAAGCATTCCAATGTGGATTGCGGACATGGATTTTAAAGTCGCTCAACCCATTATTGAGGCACTAACAGAGAGAGCACGACATGGGATTTTTGGTTATGGACATAAGAGTGATGAGTTTTTGGAGGCTGTAGTTAACTGGCATAAAAAAAGGAACGGATGGGACATTGAAAAGGAATGGATACTTTTTACACCAGGAATAATACCTGCACTAAACTTTATTGTAGAGACATTTTGTAATCTAGGTGATAAAGTGATAATTCAAAGTCCTGTTTATTATCCATTTGCCAATATTATCACCAATAATGGTTGTCATATTGCTAATAATCCATTAATACTTAATAATGGCAAATATGAAATGAATTTTTGTGAATTAGAAAGAATTGCTCAAGATAGCAGAACTAAGCTCATGTTTTTATGTAGTCCCCATAATCCCGTTGGGCGTGTTTGGACAGCTGAAGAGTTGCAACGGTTGGGTGAAATTTGTGTAGAGAATAATGTGCTGGTAATTTCAGATGAAATTCACTCGGATTTAATATATCAGTCAAATCGCCATATTCCATTTGGTAAGATTTCTGAAGAATTTAGGATGAACTCAATTGTATGTACATCACCTTCAAAGACATTTAATCTTGCAGGTCTACAAATTTCTGATATTATAATACCCAATGAAAAGTTAAGGAAAGAATTAAACCATAAACTAGCAACAATTGATATCGATCCAGGCTCCTTTGCATCTGTGGCTCAGATAGCAGC
Organism: Clostridium sp. CM036; assembly: GCF_055081135.1. Classification (NCBI taxonomy): domain Bacteria; kingdom Bacillati; phylum Bacillota; class Clostridia; order Eubacteriales; family Clostridiaceae; genus Clostridium; species Clostridium sp. CM036. The sequence goes on from NZ_CM143652.1 coordinate 3,412,513, forward strand.
TTACAATAAAGGGGAAGAATGGCTTGAGCAGCTTATTATATACCTACAAGATAATCTTGATTTCATTGATAAATTTCTAAAGGCGAGAATTCCAAGGGTAAAGATGATTAGACCAGAAGGAACTTATTTGGCGTGGCTTGATTTTAGTGATTTTGACTTCACGGATATAGAACTTCAGCAATTGATGCAGACAAAAGCTAAAATCGCACTGGATGATGGCTATATCTTTGGCGTTGGTGGAGAACATTTCCAAAGAATCAATTTTGCATGTCCTAGAACAATATTGGAAAAAGCTTTAAAGAGCATTGAAAAAAGCCTAGAAGGAATTAACTAAAAAGTATTTAGTCTATGCTACACGAGATATATAAAGGAGTGATTTGATTATGGCAGTGGTTGTTCAAAAATATGGAGGTTCATCTGTAGGCACTACAGAGAAAATCAAAGGAATTGCACAAAGTATAGTAAAGAGGAAAAATGAAGATACAGATTTAGTTATAGTAGTATCTGCTATGGGGGACACTACAGATGATTTATTATCTCTATCAAAAGGTATAGGAGAAAAACCAGATAAGAGAGAATTGGATGTTCTATTATCAACAGGTGAAATAATTTCAAGTGCACTACTCGCCATGGCAATTAAGGGACTTGGATATGATGCCATAAGTTATACTGCATACCAAATTGGGATTAAGACTAGTGGACAATATGGTAAAGCGTTAATTGAAGATATACACGGTGGCAGGATTAAAAAAAGCTTAAAAGAAGGCAAAATCGTAATAGTTGCTGGCTTCCAAGGAATAAATGGGGAAGGTGATATTACAACACTCGGCAGAGGTGGATCTGATACTACTGCAGTTGCTTTAGCTGTGAAGCTTAATGGCAGATGTGAAATATATACGGACGTTTCTGGAATATATAGTGTAGATCCTAGAGCATACAGCGCAGCTAAAAAATTAGATGAAATAGAATATGAGGAGATGCTCGAGCTAGCAAGTTTGGGAGCTCAAATAATGCATTCAAGGTCTATAGAACTTGCTCAAAAATATAGCATACCTATATATGTAGGGCTCAGTAATAGTGATATTAAAGGAACTGTAATTAAGGAGGTAAAAAATATGAATATGGAAAGTAAACCAGTAACAGGAATAGCAACTAGTGATGAGGATGTTGCAGTAACACTTCAGCGCATACCTAAAGATGTGAATATATTGTCTACTATATTTGAAGCTATAGGAAGTAAAAGAATTAATATAGATATGATAAGTCAAACATCACCTATAGATGGAAAGGTAAGTGTATCATTTACTATACCTAAAGAAGGCTTAAAGGATAGTTTAGAAATTATAGATAACTTAATAGCAGATAATAAAGTTATAGTTGATGAAGAGATAACTAAATTTTCAGTGGTGGGGCTTGGCATGAAGACAACCTCTGGAGTAGCAGCTAGAATGTTTAGGGTTTTTAACAAAAACAATATTGAAATTAAAATGATTACTACATCAGAAATAAGAATTACTTGTGCTATTAAAATTGGAGACAAATTAAAGGCTATAAAGGTTGTTGCAGAGGAATTTAATCTGTAAATATAACATGTTCCACAGTGACTTGCAACAGGAGTTCGAAACGTGAAATTTCATTAAGAAATTCTAAACTTTTCTGAAAATGTAATTCGCTAACGTTCACATTCGGCGTCATGCCTCAAGTTCTCTAGACTGCCTTCCTGGCAGTCTTACGAGAATTACATTTTCACAAAAGAAGAATTCCTAAATGAAATTTCAGTGCTTTTTCGCTTCTTGTTGCAGGTCGCTGCGGAGAAATTCATAATTGCTAATCAAATACTATTTTAATGTTTTTCCCACCATAAGATTATGTAAGTATAATATGTATCATTTTTTACTTTTTAACATTTTTAAAAAGTGATTATTTTTCTAAAGATAAAACTCATTATAGACGATAGTTAACTATCGTCTATAATTTACTTAAAGGTTATTTCTCAGTAGTAAGAAAATATATCTTATTTCTATAATTTTGAGTAGGAGGGGAAACATGAATATAGTAGCCATATATGGAACAGAACATAAAGGCAGTACCTATAACATTGTGCAACTTTTATTGAGAAAGTTACTTGGAGAGAAAGATGAACTAATATAGTTTTATTTGCCAAAAGACATGTCCCATTTTTGCCAAGGCTGTGCACTTTGTTTTAGTAAAGGCGAAAGTTTTTGTCCTCATGAAGATAAAATAACTCCGATAAAAACTGCAATGGAAAATGCAAATTTAATTATTTTGGAAAGTCCTGTTTATGTATTGCATGTAAGTGGTCAAATGAAAGCATTTCTTGACCATTTCGGCTTTCAATTCATGATACATCGTCCCAATAAAACAATGTTTTCAAAAACAGCTGTCGTTGTAAGTACTGCAGCAGGTAGCGGAATGAAATCAACGATAAAAGATATGACTATGAGCTTAACTCATTGGGGTGTAGGAAAGATATTTACTTACGGTAAAGCAGTTGGTGCTTCTGACTGGCAAGGTGTCAGCGATAATAAAAAAAAGCAAATTGAAAAAGATGTTGATAAATTGTCTGTTAAAATATCAAATAAATCTAAACATATTATCCCTGGTTTTAAAGTAAAGGCTCTTTTCTATATCATGCGTTTCATACAGAAAAAACGCATTTAATCAAACTGATAAAACATATTGGGAAGAGAAGGGTTGGCTTGAGAAAGTACGACCTTGGTAATAATTTTTAAGAGAAGCCATTTTGGGATTCTCTTAAAAATCGTCATATTTTATGAATATTATCTAATTGAAAAGATTATTTATTCTTTTTTTAGAACCCCAAGTCTTACTCACTGTCCATATAGATATTAATGCATCTAGAATAACAGCTACATATACTGATTTATTCCCCATTATAATGCCTCCTTACCTGGTACTTAATGGTATTTAATGGTATAATATTTCAATTGGAGGTGGGCAATATGAAAAAAATCATGTCAATATTTATGAGTTCTATTTTAATTGTAGGAGTACTCGGTAGCTGTACCAGCACGGCTAATGCTACTACTGAAGGAATAGTCAAAAAATCTAATTTCAAATTCACTGTAAATCCTGAAACCTTTCAGTTATCTATTGAAAAAAATGGTGTAAAGGAAAATGCTTCAGATGGGTTACCAAAAAGAAAAGTATCAAATTTAAAAAGGTCAAATAATAGTGTATCATGGAAATATCCTAATGAAAATGTAAATGTGGAAATTAAAAAGGAAAATACATACTTAAATGTAAAAATAAAATCTAATGTGAAAAATAATTCGGAATTTCAATGGCCTAATGTTAGTGCTGAAAGCTATGTCATTCCTCTTTCAGAAGGCAAATATATACCAAGCAACGATAAATATTGGAAAAAATATTTAAGCAATAATAGTTATTTACCATTAGAATCATTTTCTATGCAATTTTTTGCTTTGAATAAGCAAAAATATTCTATTTTATACGTAATAGAAAATGTGTTCAATAATGAAATAACTTTTAATTCGAAAGATAAAATTAAATTTTCATTTAATCATGAGTTTCCTAAAATCAATAGAAATAAAGAATATTCATTTAGAATATATGTAACAGAAAAAGACCCTGTTAATATTGCAAAAACATATAAGAATTATATTGTTGAAAAAGGAAAATTCACCACTTTAAAAAGTAAAGAAAAAACAAATAAAAACATTGCTAAACTTTATGGTGCACCCCATATGTATTTTTGGGATAAATCTGTAATCTCAAAAGAAAATGTGAAATGGGGTGCATTTAGAAATAATACATCAAACGAAACTATTAGTTGGGTAAAAGAATTATTAAAAACAAAAATAGATGGTGGAAAAGAAATGCTAGATGTTTTTGAGCAAGTAAAAACTCAAGATTATGTTGACGATTATCAAAAGAAAACAATAGTGAGTGCATTAAATCAGGTATTATTATTAAAAGATTTTTACAATCTTAAAGTGTTTAAGAATCTTGATAAAGAAACTGAAAAATTAGTAAAGAAAGGCGTTAATAATTTAAATCAATTAGAACTTATAGATTTAAATAAAAAGTTACTAAAATCTCAAATGCCAAATGATTTTGATCCAATAGAGAATTGGGCAAATTCCAATACTGTAGATTTATTAAAAGATATAAATGCCGCTGGTATAAAAAATGCGTGGATAGGCGTCGATGATTGGATACAAGGTTCTATAAATCCTAAATTAGTTGAAAAAGCCAATAATATGGGCTATTTAATAGGTACCTATGATTCTTATCACTCTATTCATAAGCCTGGAGAAGAAAAATGGGTTACGGCTGCTTTTAAAGATAAATCTTTATATGAAAATGCTACTGTTACAAATAGAAAGGGTGAAAAATTAGAAGGTTTTAAGGGGGTAGGAAGAAAACTTAATCCTACTCTGTCCATGCCAGCAGTGAAAGAAAGAGTAGAAAGTATTTTAAATACAGGCGTAAAATATAATTCTTGGTTTATTGACTGCGATGCTTTTGGAGAGGTTTTTGATGATTACTCACCGAAGCACATAACAACACAACAAGAAGATATGAATGCAAGACTTAAAAGAATGGCATTTATAAGAGATAATAAAAATATGGTTATAGGTTCTGAAGGTGGTAATGATTTTGCAAGCCAAACTATAGCTTTTGCTCATGGTATTGAAACACCCTCATTTTCTTGGCTGGATCCTGATATGAATAAAAACAAAGATAGTAAATATTATTTTGGAACATATTACTCTCCAAATGGCGGAGTTCCTAATCGTTTTTCGAAGCAAGTTCCTCTAAAAGATTTATATAAACATATATTTATTGATCAAACTTACTCTCTTCCTCTTTTTAAATTAGTTTACAACGACTCAGTTATAACTACTTATCACTGGGACTGGTCAACGCTTAAAATAAAGGATGAAGTAGGAAATAGAATGTTAAACGAAATTCTATATAATACTCCACCGTTATACCATATAGATAAATATGAATGGAATAATTATAAAGATTTAATAGCATCACACAATAAAATTTGGGCTCCATTTCACAAAAAAGCTGTAACTAAGGAAATGACGGATTTTAAAATACTTTCACCAGACAAACTTGTACAAATGAGTAAATTTGGCAAGGACTTAAAAGTAGTTGCAAATTTCTCTAACAAAGATTTTAAATATAATACTGATGTTGTAAAAGCTAAATCTTTAATAATATATGATGGTAAAAATAAGATACCATATATGCCTAAGAAATAGTTTTAACGACATTTCAGAAGGAAAGTCTCCCACTTCTATAAGTGGGAGTTACCTACTATAAGTAGGAGTTACTTGCCCTAATAAATAGAAAACTTCAGTGGTGGGATAACAATTGAGAATTCTTATCTACTCCAGAGGTCTACAAAGGGGTAAATCTCCTTCTGAAGTCGTCAATTCATCTTCTTCAAAGCTGTTCAGCTCCGCAGGAGATGATTTAACAAAAACATCTATAATTAATGATTGTACTTATAAATATACTGTGATAATATAAAAACTAATTAAAAAAATAAACTACCTAGGGTAGAGGTGCTGTATCTAAGAGTACTTGTTCGGAGCTTACAGGCTAAGATGAATAAGAAAAGGAGCTATGGCCGAAGAAAATGTATTTGGTGAAATTGTTTTCTGAGATTACATATAATATGTGTAAAATTGTCACTGATTTTTCAGTGGTGAGCTACAAGGTACACGAAGTTTGTATAAAAACATGTATTTTATGCAGCAAAGGTGTTCCTTTGCTGTATTTATTTTTTTTGGAACAATATATAAGAGTTCTAAATCTCACAAAAGGTGATAAATAGCACCGAAGGTGATAAACAGCACCAAAGGTGATAATTAATAGGAGTGATTTGATTATGGCAGTAGTTGTTCAAAAATATGGAGGTTCATCTGTAGGAACTACAGAGAAAATTAAAGGGATTGCACAAAGTATAGTAAAGAGGAAAAATGAAGATACAGATTTAGTTATAGTAGTATCTGCTATGGGGGACACTACAGATGATTTATTATCTCTATCAAAAGGCATAGGAGAAAAACCGGATAAGAGAGAACTGGATGCTTTATTATCAACAGGTGAAATAATTTCAAGCGCGCTTTTAGCTATGGCAATTAAGGAGGTAAAAAATATGAATATGGAAAATAAGCCAGTAACAGGAATAGCAACTAGTGATGAGGATGTTGCAGTAACACTTCAGCGTATACCTAAAGATGTGAATATATTGTCTACTATATTTGAAGCTATAGGAAGTAAAAGAATCAATATAGATATGATAAGTCAAACATCACCTATAGATGGAAAGGTAAGTGTATCATTTACTATACCTAAAGAAGGCTTAAAGGATAGTTTAGAAATTATAGATAACTTAATAGCAGATAATAAAGTTATAGTTGATGAAGAGATAACTAAATTTTCAGTGGTGGGGCTTGGCATGAAGACAACCTCTGGAGTAGCAGCTAGAATGTTTAGGGTTTTTAACAAAAACAATATTGAAATTAAAATGATTACTACATCAGAAATAAGAATTACTTGTGCTATTAAAACTGGAGATAAATTAAAGGCTATAAAGGTTGTTGCAGAGGAATTTAATCTATAAATATAACATGTTAGACGATAGTTAAGTATTAAACATAATTTACCTAAAGGCTCTTTAAAGTACGACCCTGATAATAATTTTTAAGAGAAGCCATTTTGGACTTCTCTTAAAAATTGTAATATTTTATAAATATTATCTGATTGGAAAGATTATTTATTCTTTTTTTAGAACCCTAAGTTTCACTCCATATTGATATTAATGCACCTAGAATGAGAGCTCTATCTACAATAATCATTAATTTGAGATTCGCATATATCAATCACCTTTTCATCCTTATATTTCCTATACCACTCTACAGTCTTTTCTATTGTCTCATCTATGCCCCACCTAGGCTTAAAATTTAAACAGAATCTAGCCTTGCTAATGTCAAGACTTAGTAAGCTCGCTTCATGGAATGAATCTCCCTTAAGGATTAAAGATTTCCAGCTTCCATTGCCCCACTCTTTGACAAGTCTTCTGACAACCTCCTGAACCGTAATGACATTTTGAGCTTCAGGTCCGAAGTTCCAAGCTCCAGAAAACTCCACATCTTTTTTTAATATTTTTGTTCCTAAAAGTAAATATCCGTATAATGGTTCAAGGACATGCTGCCAGGGTCTTACAGCACCTGGATTCCTAAGCAAAATCTCTTCATCATTTTCTAGTGCCCTGATGCAGTCTGGTATAATTCTATCGATGGCCCAATCTCCACCTCCAATTACATTACCTGCCCGTGCTGTTACAATTATTTTTTCATGATTTTTATACTCAGCTGTATTAAAAAAAGAATTTCTATATGAGGAAACCAAAAGTTCAACGCAACCCTTACTAGAACTGTACGGATCATAACCACCCATGGGATCTATTTCCCTGTAGCTGTACATCCATTCATTATTTTCGTAACATTTATCACTAGTGATAATAACTAAAGCTTTTGTTTCTTTACTGGCCCTCACCGCTTCCAATACATTTACAGTGCCCATAAAATTCACCTCATAGGTCTCTTTAGGGTTTTCATAGGAGTACCTAACGAGTGGTTGTGCTGCAAGATGAAAAACTATCTCTGGTTCATAGGTCATAAAAACTTCATTAAGATGTTTGCTATCTCTTATATCTCCTCTTATATCAACAATATCATTGCTAATTTCAGATAAAACGAAATTGCTTTTGACACTGACGGGATCTAGTGCATAACCAATAACATTTGCTCCTAATTTTTTTAACCAAATAGCTAGCCATGATCCTTTAAAACCTGTATGACCAGTTATTAAAACATTTTTATTTTTATAATTATTTTCAAGGTCTTTTAACATTTTTTTCACATCCTATGGTAAATGCTTAATCCACATATCTTTATTTTCTTCATACCACCTTATTGTTTTAACAATTCCATCCTCAAGGCTTATTCTAGGGCTCCAGCCTAATTCAGTATGGATCTTACTTATATCCGCACCAGGTGACCACATTTCATTTTTTCTGTATTTTATTGTCCCATATAAGGGGACCCTATCTGTTTTAATATTTTTAAATATAAGATCTATATAGTATTTTAAAGGGAAAAGACTTCCATTTGCTATATTGAAAATATTGCTCTTTAAATTGCTTTTAGCAGACATAACCAATCCGTCAATTATGTTTTCAATGTAGCAGTAATCACGTAATTGTTCACCAGATGTTAGTCTTACCTCCTTATCTTCCAGTATTGACAGTATTATATGACAAAAAATCTTATGCCTCTCTTCTCCCTCCCCAAAAATACCAAAGGGCCTTAAGGTTATAATATCTATATTATTTTCTCTGGCAATCTGATGAGCGATTATAGTTGCACTAGCTTTAGAACTTCCATAGATGCTCACAGGTTCTGGATACATATCTTCCTTCATAAGATCTTTCCTATCTCCATATTCAGCACAGCTACCCATATTAATGAATTTTTTGCAGTCGGTGTCCTTCAATGAATTTAAAATATTAATCATTCCTAAAATATTAATGTTTGCAGCTTTAATATATTCTTTTTGTGCTGAGTTTACGCCATAAGCTGCTAAATGAAATACTATTTCAGGGCATATATCCTTGATGCAAATTTCAATTTTTTTACTGTCAGTTATATCAATCTCATAGATTGATATATTTTTTAACTGCTCTTCCAGTCTCCAGGTTTGGCTGCTCTGTCTTCCTATAATAGATACCTCTGCGCCTTCATTCAATAACCTCTTAACTAGGTGAGAGCCTATAAATCCAAATCCACCAGTTACCAATATCCTCTTACCGGTAAGACTAACCTCTTCCATATACTATACCTCCAAGTTGAAAGGTTTACATTTACGATTGAAATCTATACAGGTTCTTAGCGTTAGTGACCTCTTCTTTACTAAATAATTCTTTAAGATCCACAAGGCCTGATGACTTTAATATTTCCATTGATTTGCATAAAGCATCTAAATATGGAATATATATATAATCAATTATTTCTTTGCTAAAAATCAAAGGATCTAGCTTCCATAAGTCAAAGACAGATTCATCAAATATTTTCATACTGCCAAAGTGATAAACCATAAGTTCTCGATCATCAATTAAAACAGTATTATTATCCTTGTAAACTTTGTAATCATTGTTAATAATTAGATTCCATGGAGCTGCATCTATACCTAGGTCATCTAATATTTTTATGCTATAAAATAAATTTGGAACCTTATCTAGATATTTCTGATCTCCCCATCTCTCCATTATGATATCAGGTTTATCTGAGCACCACTCTATACATTTTTTCTTCCACCAATTTAAAATAGCTAGACTACTTTTCCTGTTTCTAAAACCTAAAAAGCCTGCCTGAAAATGTCCATGTACCTTTTCAAATTCCGGACAATCCCTCTGAGGACAAATTAGTGTATCATAATCCTTCCATTGCTTGAAGATCGCCATCGGATCAGAAAAAAAGAATATATCTGCATCACAATAAATAACTGAATCTATAGCATATTTCTCTAAAATATAAAGGACCAATGGTGCTTTAAGCGACCAACAATATTCCTGCATATTTCTGGTTTCTTTAACATGAAGTAATTCCATATCCTCTACTTCGCTAACATTAATAATAATCGTATTTTCAAGCTTCAGATTACTTAATACAGAAAAAGAAATTTCATCCATGCAGCAGATGAATAAATTAAAATTATCGATTTTATCCTTCAGCGAAGAATAAAGTGACATACTTTGCAATAAATATGCCTTACTAGTTATAGTACAAAAGCTATAAAAATCGTTATAGCGGGCCATGGCTAACGTCAGATCTGAGTATTTAAATAATGTCTGGGCTTCTTTAGAATCAGATTTATTAAATAAACCCTCTACTTTTTCATTAAGATTGTTTCTTATAACATTGATTGTATTCCTTAGACTTTCAATATATGGGATATAAATATTGGACTTAATTGCAGAACTTATTTCTAAATAATTAAAAGTCCATAAGTCATAGTCATTTTCGTTAAATATTGAAAGACATGCAAAGTGATATGCTATTAATTTATCACCTTCAATAAAGACTTCATTATCCTTTGAGGTAATATTGAAATTATTATTATAAATTGTATTCCATGGTGCAGCATCTATTCCAAGATTTCTTGAAATTTTTACATTTGAAAACATTTCTGTGATTTTATCAAGATATTTCTGATCTCCCCATCGTCCCGTTTCAGAGTCAGGTTCCCCATAACACCATTCAATGCATTTTTGATTCCACCAATTAAGGCAATTCAATCCTTGTATATCCTTTTTAAAACCTATGAATCCTGCTTGAAATTTTCCATATATTTTGTGAACCCATTCAAGATCCCTTTGGGGACATAAAAACACTGAAGCTTCACCCCATTCATCAAATACTATCTGTGGATCTGAGAAGAAAAATATATCACTGTCACAGTATATTATTGAGTTTACGCTGTAATTCATAAGCACGTAGCGAATAACAGCTGCTTTCAATGTCCAGCAATATTCATTTGTTTTTCTCGTGTTTTTTACAGCGAGCAGTTGCTGGTCTTCTACTGTATTCAAATGAATAAGAGAAGCATTTTTGAGATTCATCTTTGAAAGGGATGAATAGATAATATCATCAATACAGCAAATCCATAGATGAAAATTTTCACTATTCCTCTCAAGTGAATAGTAAAAAGTTAAGGTCTTTATTAAATAATCCTTGCTAACTATTGTACAAAAGGAACATCTTTGTTTATATTCTTCTATATCTGATTCTCTATAGTCTTCAATATCTTCTTCTTTATTTTCTTCTTCATTTTCTTCTTTATATTTTTTACTATCTTTGTTTTTGCTTTTTTCATCCTTTTTATTATCTTTTTTTATATCATGATTTTCATTTTCATGTTTATTAAACCGAGATTTACCCTTAGAAAAAAATGCATAAATTGCGTCCATATCGTCCTTATTTATTTTACTCACTTCCATGTCTCATTTGCATAAATTAGATCTTTATTAGTATCAATTGCTGTCCAATAACCTTTGAAACTATAAACCGCCAATTCTCTACTTTCTACAAGGTTTCTCAATGGACCCTGTTCAAAAATGCATTTATCGTCATCTTCTATATAATTAAAAACTTTTTTATTCATTACAAAAAAACCTCCGTTTATTATGCCATCCAATTTTGATTTTTCGTCAAAGGTTGTTGCAATACCATCCTTTTCAGTTAAAATTCCATATTGGCTCTTTCTTTCTATTCCGGTAACTGTTACCGCTTGTCCGTTTTCCTTATGGAACTTTAGTAGATTATTTATATTAATATCAGATAATCCATCACCATAGGTCAACATAAAGGTATCTTCATTAATGAATTTTTCAATTTTTTTAATTCTTCCACCAGTCATTGTATCAGTTCCTGTATCAACAAAAGTCACTTTCCAGTTGGCAGGCTTATTTAAAAAAGAAACAGTATTACTGCCGAGTTCTTTGGTGAAATCAGAGTTTTTCCACTCATAATTCCAAAAATATTCTTTTATTTTATCACCACCAAAACCTAATGGAAGAATAAAGTCATTAAAGCCATAGCTTGAATAAATATTCATAATGTGCCATATAATTGGTTTCCCAGAAACTAAAGCTAATGTTTTCGGAATAGTTTCTGTAGATGACCCTAATCTGGTCCCTTTACCTCCACATAATATAACTACTTTCATATTTACCGCTCCTCATTTTTATCACTTCTTCAATATCTCCGAAGTATTGAATATTTCAAGCGAAAATCACTCCTTGATCTAAAAATCTAATAATAGTTGCATAAGTAAACTACATCTTCATCATCTAAACGCTTATCTTTATATTACTAATAACTCGATATTTGAAATTATAATATATTTTGTATTATGTTATTCATTAGGATTTAAGTTGTTACAATATATTTAGTACTACTTAATCCGTCTACTTTAAGGGGATATAGCCTACAATAGGGTGCAGTTCACAATATACAAATCAATTTTTAGTTGCGGAGTCTTTTTTTATAAAAATAAACGTTGTAACATAGTTGTAACATATGTTTCTTATAATGAAAATATAGGAAACACATGGAGGGAATATTATGAAAAATAAAAAAATATTGATTGTTGGTGGCACTGGCTCTTTTGGTAACGCGTTAGCTCATAAGCTTCTAGAAATGGAAGTTAGGCAAATTAGAATTTTTGCTAGAAATGAAGCGAAAATGATTGAAATAAAAAGGACATTATCAGATAAACGTGTAGAAATAGTATTAGGAGATGTTAGAGATAAAAAACGTTTATTAGAGGCGAGTAGTGATTGTGATATTATTTTCCATTTAGCAGCTCTAAAGCACGTACTAATTTGTGAAACAGCACCTAATGAAGCTATTCTTACTAATGTTATAGGTACTAACAATATAATTGATTGTGCTAATGCTAACAAGGTAGCAAAGGTAATTTATATTTCAACAGATAAGGCGGTAAACGCAAATTGCACTTATGGATGTACAAAATTGTTAGGAGAAAAATTAATGTTGGCTGCAAACCAAAATTCTATATTAACTAAATTTATTGTTTTCAGATGTGGCAACCTTTTAGCAAGTGAAGGTAGTGTAATCCCATTATTTAAAAAACAAATTAGTGAAAAACAGACAGTAACGCTTACAGATAAGGATATGAATCGCTTTTTTATTAATATTCCTAAGGCTTGTGAATTATTAATTGAGTCTGCAATTCGTGGTGCTGGAGGAGAAATTTTTATAGCACGAATGCCATCGTTATGGATTTATGATATTGCAAAGTATTTAGTATATAAATATGGATTAGATGAATCAATTATTGTAGTGACTGGACTAAGGCCAGGCGAAAAAAATAATGAATGTTTAGCAACGCAGGAAGAAACAAAACATATTTACTGTGTGAATGATGAACTGTACATTATTGAAGCTGAGGACAGGCATTCTTGGATCATAAACGACTTTATTAAGAAAGATAACAATTTCTTATATCATTCTCAAGATGCGGTCATAAGTTATGAGCAAACTGTTGAATTTTTAAAAGCAGCTAATATTTAAAGGAGGATTTAAATGAAAATTGTTTTAACTGGTGGAGGAACTGCTGGACATGCTATGGTTAATAAAATTCTAATACCATTACTGAAAAATGAAGGTTTAGAAGTTGTGTATATAGGTTCTGGACATGGTATAGAAAAAGAAATGATTGAAAATCAAGGATTAGCTACTTATCATGCTATTAGCACAGGTAAACTTCGTAGATACTTTTCCCTGAAGAATGTAACAGATATATTCAGGGTTTTAAAAGGAATCTATCAATCGTATAAGATTATTAGGAAAGAACAACCGACCGTTGTTATGTCAGGTGGAGGATTTGTTTCGGTACCTGTTATTATAGCAAGCTGGGTACAACATATTCCATCTGTCATTAGGGAAACCGATGTTACTATTGGACTTGCTAATAGGATTTGCATGAAATTTGCGAAAAAGGTATTTGTAACCTTTCCTAGTACTAAATTTCAAGTCCCTAGTAAAAAAAGAGGTTATTGTGGCATGATAATACGTCCTGAATTACTAAATGTGCAAAACGAATGCATTGAGGATAAAGCCTTCAAAAACTGCAACCCCACTCTTCTGGTCTTAGGAGGCAGCCTTGGTTCGGCGGCAATTAACAATAAGATTTGGGAGTGTTTATCCGAACTTCTTGAAAAGTATAATATTATTCATATTTGTGGAAAAGGAAAACTTAATAACAATTTACCTGCAGATGCAAGATATCGTCAATATGAATATGTTGATGATATGTCTCTGATTTATGCTATATCTGATATAGTGATTATTAGATGTGGTTCAAATGCAATTGCTGAGGGTATTTCAATTGGTAAAAGAATGATTTGTGTTCCACTTTCTAGAAAAAGTAGCCGAGGTGAACAGGAGCTAAATGCACAATACGCTGTAAATCACGGCTGTGCAGTAATATTGAAAGAAGAGGATATTACTGCAAAATCAATAATTGAAACATCAGAAGAGTTATTGACTACACCCCTTAATAATGAATTAATTCTTTCAAAGGAATTACTAGCTAATAATTGCAATGAGCAAATTAATGCAATAAAGAAAGTTATGTGGGAGAAAATAGATAAAAAGGTTAAGCGTGCAAAATCTGTTGACTTAAGTAAAATTTCAGAAAAAGAATGGGGATTTTATATGAAATTCTCAGATATATATGGGAAATAGCAATGTCTGGAATTGTAGCTTTACTCGAATTGCTTGCTTTTACCGTATTAATTCTAAAAGCTATGGTAGCTACTAACTCACAACTAGCAAATTATATCGGAAATGAAATTCCAAATATTAATGTGGGGATCTTATGGATGCTCTTATATAAAAAATAAACTTAAAATGGAAAATCCATATCCATTTTAAGTCTTAATGCTGTTATTAAAATTTTGTTTTTCAGTGGGCACCATTACGATGCTCTTTTTTATATATATTTTTTACTTTCTTGGGTTTTCAAAACTTGGTGCTTCCGCCACCATCTCCATATGACTTAGCTCTTCCGAACCTATATCAAGAAATAAATCTTTAATGGTTTGATCTTTTACCCTAAAACTTTGAGATAACTCCAATTTTACGCTCAATTCTTGTTTTGGAACGGTTTTATTTACTAGCCTTAACTGTAGTTTCAGATTTACTAAAGGACATAGCTAGTTGTTGCGCAGGAGCATCATAAGGTGAAGCCCACTTGCGGTTTACAGCAAGCTCTGTTAATGCTGAATGCCCGCCTATTATTTGATTTAAACTAGAGGAGTATATAGCTTTTAATTCAGGGGTAGCGCTGGTCATAGTTGCGTTTAGATACGCATCTGCTGCACTTTTTGCTGAACTAATCATAGTTCCAACTATTACTTCGTCATTAATATCTGTGTTGTTTTTTACAATATTATCCGTTATTATTCCCATATTATTTTACACCGCCTATAGTTACTTGATTTTCATTGATAAATTGTTGTACGCCTTTTATTCTTCCTTCTGCTGCTAAAACACCAGTCTCAGCTTGTCTCTTTAAATCTTCATCACTAATTAGATTTTTCATAACTTTTGACACGGCTAACCCATCTTTTTCCATAGTTAACAAGGTTGTTAAGGATAATAGTTCACCCTCTGAAAGTTTTCTCATATCAATACCTCCAAATTTATAATTTTTACGATTTATTATGTGCATTTAATAAACAATTAAACCTTGGAATAATTTGTAAACTTAAACATTGGAGCTTTGTATTACAATAACTTGTCTACATAAGAAAATCAAAATAAAAAAAGCATGCTAAAATAGTAAAATTTGCAAACTTTTTTATCTTCTATTCTGACATATCTATTGTTATAAATTTAATATATTTTAATTAAATTTATAACAATAAATACTAAAGAATTAGCTCACATGGAAATGGTTGCTAGTATGGTTAGGCAGCTAATGAAATGCTCAAGTCTTGAAGAAATCGTAGAAGGCAAGGGCTACTTATGAATATCTAATTAATATGGCTGATGATCCAGATGTAATAGAGCCGTTAAAATTTCTAAGAGAAAGAGAAGTTGTTCATTATCAAAGATTCGGTGAAGTTCTAAGAATTGTACAGGATCATCTACAACAACCACATTTATTTATAATGCATTAATTATGATCCTATTTAATTAAGAAATTAATTGTTTTCATTAAGTGTTTTTACTGCACTCTCCAATTTACCCACAGATACGCTAATTAAAATAAAATCGTAATTACTGTTGGGCTGTGAAAGAGTAACATTATATGTGTCTTTCTTATTTTCGCCCTTATTGTTATATCTGCCATCGAACATTTTTATGTCAAGAATTTTTGGTGCATTGTCTCTTTTAATTTCTCTTATAAAGTGTTCAACCTGATGACCTGATTTTTGAAAAGCATAGCCATAGGTTGTACCGATAACACCAAGTCCCAATATCATTATTTTCATAGAAGTGCCTCACATTCATAATTATTAATAATTAACATTATTTATTTTAAATTATACTAAATACTAACATAAATTTCAAATATTTAGCACAATTATATATATCTTACTTTGAACATTTTAAAGTAAGATATATATGACTAAACTAACGAATGTGACATTCTCGTTATGTTGTATGTTTTTATTTCAAATTTTCACAAACAAATTTTTCTACCAATTAATATTTCTACTACTTACTATATGATTTAATAGATGCCTTGCCTCATTTTTCGCTTAGTAATAATACTTCCTAAGAGCCAGAGTGCAACAATCCAAATAAGTAAATATATAAGTTGTCCTTTAAATTCTAACATTCCAGTCCCGTTTTCTATCCCTTGAATCAGCGTCATATATGATTTTTGTGGGATGATACTGCAAATGGTATCAAGAACTTTATTGTTCCCCGTAAAGGGATAAAAACAGCCTGATAATATACAAGTTATTACATATATAGCGCTGGCCACTAAAGAGATGTTTCTCTCTAGCACTGATGAAATAAATAAAGCAAGTGATGTTGAGAGGGCAGTAAGAATTCCAATTAACATTGCTAGCATTAAAAGGCCAAATCCAATCTTTATATTAAAACACACCTTTGTGATAACAATTACTAGATAGGTGGGTATATAAAGACATAAAAATGTAAAAATTCCCTGTGCAAAAATATATTGCTTTTCGCTTACGGGTGTCGTTAATATCCGCCTAAATGTTTTAAGGGTTCTATCTTCTGGATAAAGGATTGTCAAAGCAACCCCCTGCATTAAAACAATCATTAGAATAAACCCTAAAATGTTTGTTCCAACACCTCTTTTAGCTTGTCCACTTTGATCAATTTTGGGAATTTTACCGAAGTTAAAAAAGTTTTCTATGAGTTCCTTATCAGCTTTGCTTTTTATACCTGTTACCTCATAGGTTCCATCGTTTTTTTCTTCCACAACGGCAGCATATTTACCCAAAAGTAGATTCGAAGTAGCCGGTTTTTCATTCATTACATCAATTTTAATCCTATCATTTTTGGGAATGCTCTGTGCATGATTTGTTACTAAAGCAACGTGCTGCCTCATCTTCATTTTTCCAGAAAAAAATACAGCAACTCCAATCATAAGTGGTACAATGACCACTGCAATTATAACTATCTCTTTTTTTGCTAGAATCCTGTTTAAACTATTTTTAAATAGATTGAGCACATTCATTATACATATTCCTCCGGTTTAAAAGTGATTTGACATATTATTATACAGATGATACTACTAAACAACACAATGATAAGAGTAGGGAGGTATATGCTGAAGTCATTATCATAAATGACCTTAAATGTACATTCTGTAACCCACTTGACTGGCGATAAATAAGATATTTTCTCCACTATATTTCCAAGACTAGCTACAGAAAAAAACAAGCCGCCCAAAAATATAAACAAAAACAAAAATATTTGCATTACAGAATTTGCTCCTTCTTCACTTTTGAAAATACAGCAGAACATGGTGCCGAGAGAGCAGCCAAATAACGAAAATATATTGATTAACAACATAATATACAGAATGTTTTTTCCTCCAAAGTTAATGTGAAAAATATATTGTCCTACAAGCAATAAAACACTGTATGAAACCATACCCAAAATATAAGTAGCAATCAATTTAGATAGATATATCTCTGTTTTTGAAACCGGAGCATATACTATGCGAGTATTACCTTCCTTTACCCTTTCTTCCATAAATGTATTGGAAGCTGTCATGGCAATGAATAACGCTGTAAAAATCATCATTGTGACTCCATAATAATCATAGGAACTTACATGCCCTGAACCATATTTACCTTTTGTTACAAAACCCATAACCGCAATCATTATTATTGGAAATATAGTGTTAAACATTAGCAGAGTTGGGTTTCTAATAATATTCATAAAATCAAATTTGACTATTTTTATAAAGTTCATGTATTTCCTCCTAATCCCTTAGATTCTTTCCGGTAAGTTCTAAAAATACAGTTTCTAGAGATGCCTCTTTACTGCTCATACTTTCAATCTTACAGCCCTTTGCTATGATTATGGATATGATTTCATTGAGATTATCCTTTGACTTTTTGGCAGTTATTTTAATCACATTTTCAGTTATTTTAATTTTTGTTATGCCATCAATTCCAGAAAAATGATTATTGCTTAATTCATTTAAATTGTTTACATGAAAGGAATATGTGATTTTATCATTCACTTCCTGTTTTAATTCTTCTTTTGTACCTTCAGAAATAATCTTTCCTTCGTTCATAATAATGATTCTATCAGAAATCGCTTCCACTTCTTCCATGTAATGCGTGGAATAGATAACTGTTGCACCTTCATTTTTCAGGATTTTAATTGATTCCAATATATGATTTCTTGATTGGGGGTCGATACCAACTGTGGGTTCATCCATGATAATAAGTTTTGGCTTATGGGCAATGGCACAAGCAATATTTAATCTTCTTTTCATGCCACCTGAAAAGGTTTTTGGCTTATCATCCTTTCTATCGTAAAGACCTACGAGTTCAAGGGCCTCCTTGACCTGTTTTTCCAGCAGATTTCCTTTGAGTTTATATAGACTTGCAAAAAAACGTACATTTTTCTCGGCAGTAATTTCTTCATAAATGGCCAGGTCCTGAGGAACTATTCCAATTCCCAGTTTGATGGCTTTTACATCTTTTTTTAAGTCATGCCCCAAAATAGTTATTTCGCCATTATCAGGCGATAATATGGTGGCCAGGATATTGATAATTGTACTCTTGCCCGCCCCATTAGGACCTAAGAGTCCAAGAATTTCACCTCTATTTACTACAAAATTTATTCCATCAACAGCTTTTTTCTTATTATAACTTTTTTCTAAATTTTTAACTGTAACAATATTATTCATTTTCATCGCTCCTCTCATTTCGAGAATGATTTCTTCGTCTTTCAAATTCCTTTAATGCCCTCGCTTGAGCTTCCTTTAATACTCTCGTTTGAGCGTCATTTACTTCTTCTTCCGCGTTTAAACTAGCATCTTCTTCAAAACCATCCTGCTCTTCACCGTCAAAACGATACAGTTTCTTTAATAGGCTCCACAATATTTCCATTTCTTCCGTGGTAAAATCTTTAAAAACATCTGCGAAAAAGTTTATTCCTTTTTCACCGCATTCCATCATGATCTGTTTTCCGGATTCCGTAATTTTAACGTTCACTGCACGCTTATCCTTCTGGCTGGGCATCGTGATAATGTAACCTTTATTTTCGATAATAGTTATCATTTGTTTAACACTCTGTTTGGTGGTACCTAACTTTCTCGCAATATTGTTGATTGTTGTTTCATCTTCCGCCAAATGAATAATTGCAATCATTGCCATAAACTGTCTTGACGTTAAGCTCTCAAAGTATTTATCGCCTTGTATCTGAAGCTTATTGTTAAGAGAAAAAAGTGTAGCGTAAGTTTGCTGCATTAAAAATAGATCTCTGTAATTATCCATAAATATGCCCCTTTCCTTTAAGACATTATACTGTCTAAAATAATAATAGCAGAACATGTAAAACTTGTCAATATACTGTCTATTTTTAAAAAAGAATTATTATCATGACTACTAAAGTTTCTAAAGTATCTTTAAATATGTTTATAGCAAAACGAATGTAATACAATTTTGGATATATAGTATGTTTGTACATTAAATAATAGTAACTTACAAAATTGTCATTGACTTTTTATGGAAGGTAATATATACTGCAAATGGATTATGGGATGCTTATGCGACTTTTATAGCAGATGAATATGGAAATATAGATTTAGTAAACACAACACCTATTGATGGTACCTATAAAACATGCAATGAAATGGGGTTGTTCTATTCTATGAAGGTAAAAGAAAATCATCGGGGCAAGTTAATGCAAAAATTAAGCGATATTAGTGAAAATAGAAAATATACCATTACATGCACGGTGGAGAGGAATGGGAAAGCCATTACATCAAAAGAGCATATAAGAATATTCTGCGATGAAACGATTAAAAGCGTAGATGTAGTAGAAAAGAATCTATTGGCACGATATTTTACTTCAAAAAACAATATGAAGAGGCCAGCAGTAATTGTTGTAAGTGGAAGCGACGGAAGAATAGAAAAAGCACAGGCAATTGCTGAAATCTTAGCTATGAAGGGATATTCTGCATTAGCAGTTTGTTATTTTGGACTTGAAGGAACACCCAAAAATCTTAATTGTGTATCACTTGAATATATTGAAAATGCTATAACATGGCTAAAAAAACAAGATACTGTTAATAAAGATAAAATAGCAATGTATGGAAGGTCTAAGGGTGGAGAAATGGTTCTTTTGGCAGCCTCTTTATTCAAGGATATTACTTGTGTTATTGCCAATATGCCTAGCTGCTATGCATATGAAGGGATAAAAATGGGTGGGCTGCCAGCACACCATTCTTCATGGATGTATAAAGGTGAAGAAATTTCTTGTCTGAAATTCAGTTGTTCTATTATATTGCAATTAGTAATAAAAATGTTGCAAAATAAAGAGGGTGCGTTGTCATGGATGTACAAAAAGCTGATTGATGAAGGAAATACTGACGAAGCCACAATTGCCGTTAATAGAATAAATGGACCTATCCTAATGATATCCTCTGAATCAGACTCCATATGGCCTTCAAAAATGCATTCAGAAATGGCTATGAAGTTGCTTGAAAAATCAAATTTTAAATATGAATATAAACATATCACCTATGAAAAGTCAGGTCATATGCTAACAGTACCATTTCAGTCTATGCCATCATTAAAAGGATCCAGAGTCGATATAGACAGTTGGGCAAAAGCAAATATTGATTCATGGAATGAGACAATTAATAATTAGCATTAAATTTTAAAGTTTCACGATAATTTACTGCTATTAGTTAGAAATATTGTATGCTATCTTTCTTATAAGTTTTAATAAATTTTCTCTATCCTCATAAGTATCTAAAGAAATCATTATCTTTGCGTAAAACTCTTCTTCAAATTTAAGATGTTCATCTTGTGCCATGTGACCTTCTTCAGTAAGTTCTAGCTTATAGGATCTTCTATCCTTATTACTAATAGCTCTAACAATAAGATCGCGTTTTTCTAATCTATCAATTATGCTAGTTAATGTACTTTTAGGTACATTTAATATTTCTAATATATCTTTTATAATAACATCTTCTTTTTCAGAAATAATTCTAAGTATTGAAAGCTCATTAGTGCTCAGTCCCCGTATCCTTAAAAACTTTGATTCGATATCCTTATAATTAGATTCAGCTAGCATAGAATGCGATAACTTATTTAATTCATCTACTTGTCGTTTATATTACTGATTAATCGTATCTTTTACATTAAATTTGATTGATTTTAAATGCATAGTATGTAAATAGATACTATGCTACTAATAGGTGTGTACTTGTAAAAAACGATGTTATCATGTAATATTATACCGTTAGAAGCACATTATGGAAATTATGAATATACAAAATAGGGGTGAACACCAATGGAATTAATTAAAGTAAACCAAGCAAAGTGTATTAAATGTGGAATTTGTACGAAAGTATGCCCACCAAAAGTTTTGGGTATGGGAGAAAATGGTCCTGTAGCAATTGAGCCACAAGCATGTATAGCCTGTGGGCAGTGTGTTGCCATATGCCCTCACAGTGCAATTGACAATATCAAAACACCTTTAAATAACCAGACCGATCTAAAAAAGTTCCCGGTTGTAAATGAAGAAACTGCTAAACAGTTTCTTAGGTCTCGTCGATCAATTCGCTGTTACAAAGACATGGCCGTGCAACGAGAACAATTAATTAAATTAGTTAATATTGCACGTTTTGCACCTACCGCCAGTAACCAGCAAGGAATATCATATATAATTGTAGAAGATAAAAAAATACTGAAAAAAGCTACTGAGGTTGTCATAGAATGGATGGAAGCACAAATTGAAAATCCTTTGCACCACTGGAGTTTTCCTTATCATGTTCGTGATTACAGAGAAACTGGGATAGATAAAGTATTACGTGATGCTCCAAATCTAATTTTAGCAATGGCTCCAAAAGAAATTAGAAACGGTAGAGAAAATACGATTTTTTCCTTTGCCTACATGGAACTGTTTGCAACTACCCTTGGGTTAGGCAGTTGTTGGGCCGGACTCTTTGAAATGTGTGCGTTTGATAATTATTATCCGTTGATGGAATTGTTTAACATTCCAACAAATAAAGTATTAACAGGTGCAGTTATGGTTGGGTATCCCCAATATGGTTATAAGCGACTGGTAGATCGTAACCCATTAGATGTTACTTGGATTTAACGACAGTTTTCATAGTTAGGTCATAATCGTATAATAAGGTTGATTAAAAATAGTTTTTAGGAGTGGAATATTAATGTTTATTTTAGTATTGAAGTATATAAAGCCACTTGAGGAAGTTGAAAAAGAATTAAAACCACATATAAAACATTTAGAGAAATATTATTCATTACAAAAGTTTATTTGTTCAGGCAGAAGAAATCCGAGGGTAGGTGGAGTAATTCTTTGTAATGCAAAGAATAGGGAAGAAGTTAAAACAATAATTAAAGAAGATCCATTTTATATTAATAAAATTGCCGAATACGAAATAATTGAGTTTTCGCCTACAAAATATGCTGAGGGGTTTGAACATTTCATAAGTGAATAATCTTCTTATTATGCAAATCAAAAAATATTATAACATATCCATTTAATATTATGGGGAATATTTGGAAAAAGCTACACCTAGTCTTGAAGATATGCCTCTAAAAGGCGATACTGTAGTTGGTAATGATGTATGGATTGGACAAAATGTTACCGTAATGCCTTGTGTACATATAGGAGATGGTGCCATTATTGCAGCTAATTCTGTAGTAACAAAAGATATTCCACCATATCATATTCTAGGGGCGAATCCGTGTAAACAGTGTCATTCAGTTACGACCAACCTTTAACAGTTATAGGTCGCCAATCGGTAAAATCACTTGGTTTAATAACATTTCAGAAGGAAAGTCTCCCACTTCTATAAGTGGGGGTTACATGCCATAACAAATAGAAAACTTCAGTGGGAGTATAAATCTCCTTCCGAAGTCATTAATATTGCATCTCCGCAATAGCAACTGTAATTAATTATATAATTTATTCAATATTAGTGTTTAGTTTTTTTCTAAGGAGAGTGAAGTTAGATTTAAATTTGAAATACTAATTAAACAAGGATTATGAACCTTGATAGCAGCTATTAACTTAGAGGGGATTTCAAAATTATATTCATAATGGAGGGGTACCAAAATGGAAATTATCCAATTAAAGCTTAGTGTGACTAATTGCTTTTTAATAAAAACTGATAACAAATATATTTTAATTGATACAGGATATGAATATGATTGGGATTTATTCTGTAAAAGATTAAAATCAGTTGGTATTAGATTATCTGATATTAGTCATATTATACTAACGCATCATCATGATGATCATTGTGGATTGTTAAATAGAATATTGAAAGAAAATAGTAGTGTTCAAGTAGTAATGTCTTATCTTGCAAAAGATTTATTGTTAAAGGGAGAAAATGATCTAACACATGGTGGTGGACTCATAAACAAACGCATAAAACAATTGGTTTCCCTTAAGCAGATATATATTGGGATACATTTAAAAAGAATTATAGACAAAAAAAGCAATCTTAAATTTCCACCCTATAAGGTACGAGTAAATGATATTCTTGTTAAAGAAGAAATAAGGCTCAAAGATATTGGAATTAATTTAAACGGGAAAATACTGAAAACACCTGGACACACTATAGATTCTATTTCAGTATTGTTTGATAACGGTGATTGTATAGTAGGAGATGCCGCTGCTAATATGCTCAAATTTGCTGGAACAAAGTATTGTGTAATATTTATTTGCAATATTGATGAATATTATGAGAGTTGGAGAAAAATAATTTCTGAAAATTGCCAGAGAATATTCCCAGCACATGGGAACCCATTTTCAGTTGAAAAACTAAAAATAAATATAGGGAAGAACCAGAAAAAGGACATGGTTATGAAAAATTAGAAGTACAAAATAATCATTGATTTTGTGCCAGAGATTAAGATAAAGCAACAAAACATTAATGAGTAGAATTAATTTGCAAATTAAAATCAGCGACTCAATATGGATTTTTCACATCAAGTCGCCGGAATGATTTAATCTTCATAGGTGGGGGGATTTCATATAAAAGGATTCTCTAATAAAATTTAAGCTTTAACTAACACACCACCTTTAAGTCTAAGTATAACGTCTGACTGGGATGCTACTTCACTAGAGTGCGTAACTACTATAACACACTTATTTTCTCTATGAGCAAGTGATTTAAATATAGTTACTATATCACTTGCGATATCAGCATCAAGATTTCCAGTTGGCTCATCTGCAATTATCAAATCTCCTTCCGAGGAAAGAGCGCGTGCTATTGCTACTCTCTGCTGCTGTCCACCACTTAGCTTTAATACGTTTCTATGGGCTTCATCTTTTGTTAAACCCATCTTTTCTAGTAAATCATAAGCTTTTTGTTCTTTATTTTCTATTTTGTTCTTCGTTATTTCCATTGCTGTTAAAACATTCTGTAGAGCTGACATATAAGGTATCAAATTGTAGGATTGAAATACTATACCAATATATTTATTTCTATAATTAGTAAGCCCTATATTTGTTATATTCTTTTTTTCATATAATATCTCTCCAGCTTTGGATGTATCTAAACCACTAGCTAAAGCAAGAAATGTAGTTTTTCCTGAACCAGAAGAGCCAAGTATTGTGTAAAAATTTCCTTTTTCGAACTTGAAGCCTATTTGTTTTAAAATCGTTGTTTTTTTTGACCCATCCTGATAATGATAACTCACATTTTTAAATTCTAAAATTGTATTCATTTTTATAAAGCCTCCTTAATCATTTCTAGATAATATGGTTTTTGGATTAAATCGAAGTATTGAAACTGCTGAACCCGATGTTGCTAAAATCACTATGATGAATCCCATTAGATATAATTTTTGTAAATCCTTTGAACTCACGCTAACATCTATTTTGTCTATAGCATCAGTATCAGCATCAGTCTTTAGTCCACCACTCATTCCCATCGTCACTGACCCGGATTGTGATTTTGATTCTGTTTTTTCCTTTTCATTTGCCTTTATTTCATTTTGTAATAAAGTATTACCTACTTTCTGCGATACCTTATTACCGGTAAATGTAGCTATACTAAAAGCTATGGTAGCAACAATTATTAGTTCTAATAATAATTGACCAATAATTCTAAATCTACTTTCTCCTAGAGACATCAATACACCAATTTCATATCTTCTGTCTTTAAGTGATAAAGTTATTAAAAGTGATAAAATTACTGTACCAGCAATGGCGACTATAATAACTATGGTTTTTGAAAATGAGCCAACACTTTCAATAGGTGCCATCATCTTTTTATACAGCGAATCTTGTGCATCTATTTTGAGATCATCTAGTGCTATACCCGAATTTTTTACATCTGTTTTAAAATTTTCAATGTTTATAGGATCATCCAAGAAATAAGTAGCTTTTTGAATAGTACCTTTAGATGAAGAATCACCTAAGGATGATGCTACAGAAATAGGTGTATATATTTTATTAGAAGGATTCATAGAGCTATATTTATCCATAAAATCAGCCATCCTAGGATCAGATTTAGTTTCATCAGCTGTATATAACCCTACAATTTCTAAGTCTAAAGTTTCTTCTCCGTGTTGAGCTTTTATTTTTATTTTATCTCCAAGCTTTAAATTATTTGCATCTGCTAGTTTTTTATTTAGCATTGTTACATTTTTTCCTTCATCGCTACTTGTTAAATTTCGTCCTTCAACCAGTTTACTTTTTCTTTCAGTAAAATCAGGATGAAGATCTGAATATAAAGTACCTTCCAATGATAAATCAGGAATAGACGTACCTTCAGGCAATGCATCCTTAGTGTCATCTTTTTTCGCTTTAACAGGTTTAAAGTTCTCTGCCATAACATTTGTTGCCTGTAAATAATTATATGATTTAACATGCTCTAAGGATTTTAGTTTATCTATATCCTTAATATGTAGCTTACGTAGATCATCTGCTGATTTTTGAGAAGTTGCCTTTTCATAATTAGGAGTAATATCTACAGACCCTCCAAGTTTTTGTCTAGTAAGATCACCAACTTTAGAAGTAGCTGATTGTACAGCTAATCCAGCTAGCACCATATTAGCTATAACACAAAACATCAGAATTAATAGTACAGTTTTATTTATCCTTTTAGTAACACTTAGTATTGCTCTTTTAATAAAATTCATTTGTTACCCTCCTTCTTTTCCCTATCTTTCTTATGTTATTATAGTTTTTAATTATATAGTTAAGGTGAAGTTAAAATGTTTTTAACATGAATATCGCCTGTATCTGATAGTGAGATCCCCCCAACCTCTTAGGCTGGGGGGATTTCATATAAAAGGATTCTCTAATAAAATTTAAGCTTTAACTAACACACCACCTTTAAGTCTAAGTATAACGTCTGACTGAGAGGCTACTTCACTAGAGTGCGTAACTACTATAACACACTTATTTTCTCTATGAGCAAGTGATTTAAATATAGTTACTATATCACTTGCGATATCAGCATCAAGATTTCCAGTTGGCTCATCTGCAATTATTAAATCTCCTTCTGAGGAAAGAGCGCGTGCTATTGCTACTCTCTGCTGCTGTCCACCACTTAGCTTTAATACGTTTCTATGGGCTTCATCTTTTGTTAAGCCCATTTTTTCTAGTAAATCATAAGCTTTTTGTTTTTTATTTTCTATTTTGTTCTTTGTTATTTCCATTGCTGTTAAAACATTCTGTAGAGCTGACATATAAGGTATTAAATTGTAGGATTGAAATACTATACCAATATATTTATTTCTATAATTAGTAAGCCCTATATTTGTTATATTCTTTTTTTCATATAATATCTCTCCAGCTTTGGATGTATCTAATCCACTAGCTAAAGCAAGAAATGTAGTTTTTCCTGAACCAGAGGAGCCAAGTATTGTATAAAAATTTCCTTTTTCGAACTTAAAACCTATTTGTTTTAAAATCGTTGTTTTTTTTGAACCATCCTGATAATGATAACTCACATTTTTAAATTCTAATATTGTATTCATTTTTATACAACCTCCCTAATCATTTCTAGATAATATGGTTTTTGGATTAAATCGAAGTATTGAAACTGCTGAACCTGATGTTGCTAAAATCACTATAATGAATCCCATTAGATATAATTTTTGTAAATCTTTTGAACTCACGCTAACATCCATGTTGTCTATAGTATCAATATCATCATTCTGTGATGGATGAGCCGACATCTCAAATGGGTTGCGAGAGGAAACAGATTGTGAGTTTGCATCTTTATCTTTATTTGCAGTTATTTCATTTTGTAATAAAGTATTACCCATTGTCTGTGATACCTTATTACCGGTAAATGTAGCTATGCTAAAAGCTATGGTAGCAACAATTATTAATTCTAATAATAATTGACCAATAATTCTAAATCTACTTTCTCCTAGAGACATCAATACACCAATTTCATATCTTCTGCCCTTAAGTGATAAGTTTATTAAAAGTGATAAAATTACTGTACCAGCAATGGCGACTATAATAACTATGGTTTTTGAAAATGATCCAACATTTTCAATAGGTGTCATCAGCTTTTTATACAACGAATCTTGTGCATCTATTTTGAAATCATCTAGTGCTATGCCAGAATTTTTTATAGCCTTTTTAAAATTTTCCATGTGTATAGGATCATCCAAGAAATAAGTAGCTACTTTAAAAGTATCTTTAGATGAAAAATCCATTAAAGATGCTACAGAATTAGGTGTATATATTGTATTAGAAGGATTCATAAAAGGAAATGCATCCATAATAGGAGTATGTTCAGTTCCATCATCTGTAAATAAACCTACAATTTCTAAGTCTAAGGTTTCTTTTCCTTCTCTATCTTTTATTTTTATTTTATCTCCAAGTTTTAAATTGTTTGCATCTGCTAGTTTTTTATTTATCATTGTTACATTTTTTCCTTCATCGCTACTTTTTAAATGTCGTCCTTCAATCAGTTTACTTTTTCCTTCAGTAAAAGCGGGATAAAGATTTGAAAATAAAGCGCCATCTATTGATAAATCTGGTATCTTTTGTTCTTCACCATCTTCACCTTGTTTCATACTCATACTCATACCTCCCTGTTGGCCAGGCTCAACCTCATTTTTATTTTCCTCTTTAACAGGTTTAAAGTTCTCTGCCATAGCAATTGAGTTCGTTAAATAATTATATGATTTAACATGTTCTAAGGATTTTAGTTTATCCATATCCTTCATATTTAGCCTAGGAATATCACTTGAATTTTTAGCACGAATCTTTTCCTGATCAAGTTCAATAGATACAGACCCTCCAAGTTTTTGTCTAGCAAGAACAGCAACTTTAGCAGTAGCTGATTGTATAGCTAATCCAGCTAGCACCATATTAGCTATAACACAAAACATCACAATTAATAGTACAGTTTTACTTTTCCTTTTAGTAACACTTAGTATTGCTCTTTTAATAAAATTCATTTGTTACCCTCCTTCTTTTTCTTATCTTTCTTATGTTATTATAGTTTTTAATTATGTAGTTAAGGTGAAGTTAAAATGTTTTTACCGTGAATGAAGTAGGTGAAAGTCATAAATTGGTGCTAACATGCCGGGCGCAAAAAAACAGAAGCTTAATTGCTTCTGTTAAAGATAATTTTAAAACAAACTCCCGACTGAGTATTGTTAAATTTATATTCTAAAGCATGGGCCTCTAGTATTTTTTTTACTATATATAACCCTAACCCGCTGCCACCAGTACTCCTGCTTCGAGATTTTTCTATGCGATAAAAAGGGTTAAAGATCTTTTCGAATTCCGCTTCGTCTATATGTACACCTTCATTTTCAACAGTTAATACTATTAGATAATTATCCTCATATAAATTTATAAGAACCTTCTCATTTCTTTCTGTATGTGTGATGGAGTTATTAATAATATTAGCTATGGCCTTTTTAATTAGTTTTTCATCTCCCTGAAAACATAGTTCTTCAGCTATTTTTGTATTTAAACTTATATCCTTTTGACTTATAAGATAGCTGAGTTTTTCAAGACAATTGCTAATCAGATAGGATAGATTTATTTCAGTGTATTGTGGTTTAAACCCATGAGTTTCTAATTTTGAAATTTCAAGTATTTCTCTAACCATTGATTCCATATCATCCAAAACTACTAAGGATCTATTCATATATTTATCTCTGTCCTTATAAACTCCTATATTTCCAAGCATACCTTCAAGTTGACCTTTGATTATTGTAATAGGAGTTTTTAATTCATGTGAAATTGTAGCAGTAAACTCTCTTCTTTTCCTTTCGATTTCCCGTTCTTTTTCAATATCACCCAAAAGCTTTAAATTAGTGTTTTTAAGTTCATCCATTGTATGCTGCAAATTGGATGCTAACTCATTTAAGCTTAATGCAATTTCTCCAATTTCATCCTCACTATTTACCTCACAGCTTTTTTCAAAATCTAAAGCTGCCAATTGTATAGCATTCTTATTTATTTCAACTAAGGGCTTAGTAATTTTCTTTGAATATATAAAGGAACCTACCACTGATATAATAATGACTACAATTCCAATTAAGGGCACTAAATTTAATAAAACCTTTGAAGCTTCATCTATAGGCTGCAAGGGAATGATAACATTTATAGTGTAGCTTTCATTATCTTCTGAAAATTTTATCTGTTTTGGAACAAGACTGATAACTTCTTTAGACATGGTTGAAGTTACACTACCCCGCAGTAATGTTTTGTCTGGAAGTGGTAAGGAGTCTTTTGGTATATCAGTATCTTGAGATATACCAAAAGATATAATATTTAAAGGTGGATATATTATATTTCCTTTCATATCTTGTACATTCAAACTAACAGTATATTTTAAATTAAATTCATCAAAATATTTCTTTGATTCTTCCATTGAAAGGCTTTGTACAGTGCTAGCTAATTTCGTTAGTCCAGTTTCTACATTGTTTCGTTTATAATTATAGTAATAAATTGGTAACATAAAGTATATTATTAAATATATGCATATGGCTGATGCTATTAGCAATATAGATGTGATTGTAAAGATTTTAAATGTAATACTTTTTTTCATTTTATTTTTCAAGTTTATAGCCAACACCTCTAATCGTCTTAATATAATCAACCTTTAGCTTGCACCTTAGGTTTTTAATGTGAGTATCAATAACCCTAGCATCACCATAAAAGTCATATCCCCAAAGTTGGTTCAATATTATCTCTCTTGTTAAAATTCTACCTTTATTTTCAATAAATATCTTTAGAATTTCAAATTCTTTAGATGTAAGTTCTATATCTTTTCCACCAACCCAAACCTTAAAGCAGGTAGTATCAATTAGAATATCTTCGAAGCTAAGTTTTAACTCTTCGTCTTGAGCATTTATTCTTCTAATTACAGCTTCCACTCTTTTAATTAAAAGATTAACTGAAAAAGGTTTGGTTATATAATCATCTATCTCTAATTCGAAACCTTTTATTTGATCTTCTTCCTCTTCTAAAGCAGTTAGCATTATAATTGGAATTTTAGATGTTTTTCTAATAATTTCACATACAACAAAGCCATCAATCTTAGGAAGCATTATATCTAGAAGCACTAAATCAAACTTACTTGAATTAAATATATCAATACCTTTTAATCCATCTTCAGCTACTTCAACAACATATCCACTTGCACACAAAAATTCACGTATAATTTCTTGTATATCTATATCGTCTTCAATTACAAGTATTTTTTCATTCATATATACACCTCTTCCGTTAATTATAAAGTATGAGTGTGAGTTTTGTGTGAAGTTAAAGCATTTAATTTAGAATTATCTGATTATATTATACAATTTTTATTACCTTTCTTAGTATTTTATATTAGTTAGTTAAATATGTAATATTGCTAAAATTTAAAAATAAGTAGTCAATAGTTTAGTTTGTTTATCAAAATAATGAATGTAAATAAAATTAAAAGAAATTGCTTATTTGAATATAAAAGATAAGCATAAGGCTGTGTTTAAGCCTTATGCTTCCTCTATTAGTAAAATACACAATATTCGGTTAATTATTCGCAATTCTTCTGATAAGGTTCCTTTTAAAGTTTTTTAATTTACTTATATCATGATTTAAAGCATATAAACCAATGGTAGAGAATGCTATGCAAGCACCAAAGCAGAAACCCACAATAATACAGGGCAAATGAATGAAATGTCCTATGAAACATATGATGAAACCAAAAAAGCTAGCAATGATTAAATACTTATTATAATTTCCTCTCTTCATACTGAATCTACCTCCTAAAATTTATTTCTGTAATATACTTTTAAGAATCCTTTTACGAGTGACATAAAAATTAGAACACCAAGTAAAGTGACAAAAACCATTTGATTAAAGAATCCAGCCATAATTGCGGTAGTTGCAATTACGCCTAAGGAAAAGTTAAAACCTACGCCACCAATTTTATTTCTAATAAGTGTCGTTCTTTCATCATGTTCAACTATATACAGTTTCTTTAATTTATCTTCGTTTTTCAATGATTTTCCATATTTCATAATGTACATTACCATGACAAATTGCAAAAATATGAAGATACCTAATTGGAACCCATGTATAAAATCAGTAATAGGTTCATTAATTATTGCTGTCATATTTTCCGAGATTCCAATTAATGTGATAAAGGCAGCTGCCAACACATTAAATCCTAACATAAGTCCTATTTTTTTCTTTATTACTTTTCGATATTCTTCCATTTTATAATTCCCCCACTTCTGAAAAATTAAAAACTTCTTCAATTTTCAAATTGAAATATTTTGATATTTTGTATGCAAGGACAAGTGATGCTGTATATTTTTCGCACTCTAGGGATGTGATTGTCTGCCTTGTAACACCAACTGCTAATGCTAGTTCTTCTTGAGATAATTTATGTTTTTTTCGTAGTTCCTGAATACATGTTTTCATCTCATCTCTCCTTTGCAATGTTAGCTTTGCATTTTAAGCATAGTGTACTTTGCATTAAATGTCAAGCATGCTTTGCAAAAAAACAAAAAATATTTCCAACAGAGTAAAGAGATGTGAGAATATATGTAGTCGCTATTTGTGCGATAAGTGGTTCTAAAGGATTGAAAAGTTGTAAAAAACAATAGAGATTAAAGAATAATTTGTAGTTAAATTAGTTCGTATGTCTCATAAATAATGCATTAACAGCTACGATAATATAATTTGCATGGGGGTGCTAAGGTTGAGACAAGTTAATAAAAAAATAGGGATAGGTTCAATTTCTTTATTGTTATATGTTATGGGAATATTATTTGCTTCTTCTTTTGAAGATAAGGTATGCTATGGAGACAATATATTAAAATTTATAGGATTAATCCCATGGTCTAATGGTAATAGTGGAACGCATTATACAGCATTCTATTCTTTATTATTTTTTATACCATCAGTTATTGTGGGCTATATTTCAGTAGGTATAGAATCAATTCAAGTACCAGTACGGTTAACTGGCGAGAGTATAGGGATAGATTTAGGAATTAAGGATTTAGCTATATGCTCAAATAAAGAGGAATCATATAAAAATTAATAAAAGTCAAAAAGATAAGAAAGTAGAAAAAAAATTACGTAGATTGCAACGTAAGGTGTCTAATAAATACCAACTAAATAAAAAAGGAGGAAGTTACGTTAAAACAAGCAATATTATAAAACTTGAAAAGAATATTATAAAGTTACATAAGAGTCTTGATAATATTAGAACTGATTATAGACACAAAATAACTACTGTGTACCCTAAGATATTAGGGAAATTTAAGACTTTGGAGTGTTATAGCAAACGAAAGTAGTATCCTTTGGGACTATGAAATCGGACACGATGAATGAGGAAGTAAATATAAACTTATATAATGTTGTTATAGAGTTTTATAAAGTTTACGTAACGGATTGTACAATGAATTTTAAATTAGAGAATTTGACTGAGGATTATGCAAAACAAATATGTAATTGGAAATACGAGGGTAAATATTCTATATATAATTTTCCAGAATGGGATGTTATTCTTAGGCAAAATTGGGGTATTGCAATAGAGTCAAAAAGGCAAAATGAGTTTGGTTCTGTTATTAATGAATTTGGTAGTTTATGTGGCTACATTAGATTTATAAATAATAATGACTATGTTTTGATTGGGGTTGGCTTAAAACCATCTTTATGTGGACAAGGATTTGGTGATAATTTTATGGAGTTATTAAAAAATGAATGTAAGAGTAGATATGGCAATAAAAAAATTATTTTAGAAGTTCGCTCTTTTAACGAAAGGGCAATTAAATGTTATAACAAGGCGGGTTTTAAGACTGTTGATACTTATAGTAAAGACACACTAATAGGATATGGTGAATTTGTTAAGATGGAGTTTTCTTATTAGTTCTATTCATTTATAACGAATCAATAAAATGGGTTCATTAACTAGAATAGAATGTTCCTAAGTTGTTTGACGAAATTTTTTTTTACATAAACTAAGATTCTATAAAACTCAATGGTTGCTATCTACCATAGATAAATTTGTGTTTATGCGCAAAAAAAGTATATATTACGTAAAATGCATTGAAGTAGTTCTTAGCGAAGAGAATGCATCTGTAGTAATATATACTTTTTTAAGTTTATTGGACTCCTAAATAATCTCTATCTAAGGTCATTATGGCATTATAATTTGGGTAGCATTTTTTTAGTTCTTTATTGATTTCATCTTCTAGGTTAAGTCCATCAACATCTGTAAAGCTTGGGTTAAAATCAATTACAGCATCAAAAATAAGATTTTTATGTTCGCCCTCGCCTACAATTCTAAAGTCATGAATTGATTTTATTATAGAAAAAGACTTTAATACATCTAAAAGTTCCAAACGAGAGGCATTAACATCTTCATCATCTGTATTTATAGGGTCCATGTGAATAACTAGATAAATGTTAAATTCTTCAGAAATTTCTTTTTCAGCTGTGTCGATAATTTCGTGAATTTTAACTATAGAAATATCACAAGGAACTTCAGCGTGAATAGAACCCATACATCTACCTGGACCATAGTTATGGATAACTAAATCATGGGCACCGGTAATATGATCATAGGTAAGCAGTTTTTCCTTAAGGCCGTTTACTAAATCCTTATCAGGAGCTTCACCAAGAAGCGGGTTCATAGTTTCGCGAATAAGCTTGTAGCCAGCATATATTATGATAAAGGATACAAGGATTCCTATGTATCCATCTATGGGAAGGTCGATCCAAATAGACAGAAGTAGTGATAGTGCAACGCAGCTTGAACTAACAACATCACTTAATGCATCAGTTGAAGAGGCTTCAAGGGCTGAAGATTTTATAGCCTTGCCCATGGTCTTATTAAATCCACTAATCCAAAGTTTAAATCCTATAGAGGCTAATATTAATACAAAGGGTATAAGTTTGAATATTACTTTTGAGGGATGAATTACTCTATCAAAAGAGGTTTTAATAAATTCAAAACCTACTAGTATTACTAAAAAGGAAACTATAAGTCCGGAAATATATTCAAGCCTTCCGTGACCAAATGGATGCTCCTTGTCTGGTGGCTTACTAGCTAGTTTAAAACCTAGAATTGTAATAACAGAAGAAGCAACGTCTGAAAGATTATTAAAGGCATCTGCAGTAATTGCTATACTATTTGATATTATTCCTATAATTAGTTTTGTAGTAAAAAGAACTAAGTTCACTATAATTCCAACTAAGCCGCCTAGGTAACCATAAGCTTCTCTTACTTTTTTATTATTAACATCCTCCGAATTTTTTACGAATTTTGAAATTAAAAATTTTGATAACATATTTTTCACCTCTGATTATATAGTATAATTTAAAAAGTTAATTTTAAACATATATTCGATAATTAATTATAGCATTTATTTGGATTTTATAGAAATTTTATTAAAAAAATTGTTATAATAGAGAAGGGGATAAGCAAAGTAATTATGTGCTTTAACACTCATTGGAGGAATATATATGAATAAGGAATTAGAATTTGCCCAAAATCTTATTGATTTTATTTATGATAGTCCAACATCTTATCATGCTGTAGCAAAGGTTAAAGAAGATTTATGTAAAGAAGGCTTTGTGGAAATTAAAGAAGAAGAAAAGTGGAACCTTAAAAAAAGCGGGAAATATTTTGTGACTAAAAATGACTCCGCACTAATTGCGTTTGTAGTTGGAAAGGGAGAAATCGAAGAAAATGGCTTTAAAATTATTGGCGCTCATACAGATTCGCCTACATTTAGAATTAAACCAGCACCAGAAATGGTAGTAGATAATACGTATGTAAGATTAAACACAGAGGTTTATGGCGGACCTATATTAAATACTTGGATGGATAGGCCTCTTGCAATAGCTGGACGGGTAACTTTGCGAGACAAAAATATTCTATATCCAGAAACTAAGTTAGTAAATATTAAAAAGCCTATAATGATAATTCCTAATTTAGCTATTCATATGAATAGAGAAATAAACACTGGAATTGAACTAAATAAGCAAAAGGATACATTGCCACTACTTTCAATGGTGAGCAACGAATTAGAAAAAGATAATTATCTTATGAGTGCCATTGCAAAGGAATTATCTGTAGATCATAAACAAATTATAGATTTTGATTTATTCCTTTATGAATACGAAAAGGGTTCAATTATCGGGTTAAACAATGAATTTATATCAAGCTCAAGATTAGATGATTTAGCAATGGTACATGCAGGAATAAGAGCACTAGCTATAGCGCCAGCCGCAGAGGCAACAAATGTAATGGTTTGTTTTGATAATGAAGAAGTAGGAAGCTCAACAAAGCAAGGTGCGGACTCAAATATGCTAGTTAATATATTAGAGCGTATTACAATATCTTTAGATAAAAATCGTGAGGATTTTTTAAGATCAATTTCTAAATCTTTTATGATATCAGCGGATAATGCACATGCTGTTCATCCTAATAGTCCAGAAAAGAATGACCCAACAAATAAGCCTTATATGAACAAAGGCCCAGTTATAAAAATTAATGCTAATCAAAACTACACAACTGATAGTAACTCTGATGCAGTTTATGAATTAGTTTGTGAAAAAGCAGGGGTGCCGGTGCAAAAATTTGTTAATCGTTCTGATGCACGTGGTGGGTCAACTATAGGACCAATATCTTCAACTCATTTAAATATACGCTCGGTAGATATAGGAAGCCCAACTCTAGCTATGCATTCTATAAGAGAACTAGGCGGAGTAATAGACCATACTTATGTTACGAAATCATTTGAAGAATTTTATAAAATTTAATAAAAAGATAACTTAAGCACATTTAAAAAGAACTCACAATGTTTCATTGTGAGTTTTTTTTGTTGTTTTTGCTAATAATTAAACAATTAGTTGGAGATAATAATTTCAACTAGGTCTAAAACTTTACAAATATTATTAACAAAAAGTGTTGAAAGGGTGTTTATAATGCCATATGCTACATTAGGGGCAATAGCCGTAATAAGTATTTTAATCTACATAGTGATAAGAAAAAATCTGAATTATTATGAAGAGGAAAATTTATTAAAAGATGTTCCAACCATAAATGTGAATAGAGAAGATTTAGAGAAACATGCTTTCGAAATGGCACGTCATTATGCTGATGTGAAAAAAACTAATTGTAAGAAAAAGCTTATTAGTAATTTAGATAGAAGTTATGAAAAGATTTTAAATGGCTATGATAGCATGGATAAAGAAGAAAAAAATAAAAAAGATGTATTGCCTGCTTCTGAATGGCTTTTGGATAATCTTTACTTGGTAGAGAAGGAGTATAAGAGTATAAAATATAACATGCCACAAAATTATTATAAAGACTTACCGGTGATATACAAAGGTTTCATGAAGGGCTATCCAAGAGTTTATCATATTGCTATAGAAATAGCATCTCACACCGATGGTAGGATGGATGAAACAGTTATTGAAAATTTTATTAGGGCCTATCAAAGGAGTGCTGTACTGACGTCTGGTGAACTTTGGGCTATTCCTATAATGTTAAGAATAGCATTAATTCAAAATATTAGTAGGATAACTGAAAAAATTGTTAAAGCGAAGCAAGATAAAAAAGAAGCAGAAAAAGTTGCAGAGCGTTTAATCAATGCTTTTAATGAAGATAAAATTGTCAAAGAGATATATTTATTAGAAACTGAAAAATTTACATTCAATTCTCATTTTACAGAAAGATTATTGAAATTGTTAAGGGATAATGGTATTGATTCTAAAGAGGTTTATGATTTTATAGATGAAAGGCTTGGAGCGCAGGAAACAAGCCTAGAAGAAATTATAGTATTAGAGCATCAAATGGAAGCTAATTTTGAAATATCTATGGCAAATTCCATTAATAGTATAAGGGTTATTGAAGGTTTAAATTGGGAAAATTATTTTGAAAAGCTAAGTGCTGTAGAGGGTATTTTGAGAGAAGATCCTTCACATATTTATAGAGAAATGGATTTTCAATCTAGAGATAAGTATAGACACGAAATAGAAAGGATATCTAAAAATATAAAGCTTCCAGAATCATATATAGCAAAAAAAGCTATTGAATGTTGCGAAGAAAGTGAATTTTCAGAAAATAATACCTATGAACAACATGTTGGATATTATTTGATAGATAAGGGACTAAATAAATTAAAGCGAAAAATAGGATATGAGAATACTGGTATAGAGAGGCTCAAAAACAGCATAAAGAAGAATGTAGAAAATTTTTATATAGGCACTATTATTATATTTACAACGATAATAATATGTCTAATTATTGCGAGTAGCCTATTAAATGATAGTAACAAAGATTTATGGAGATATTGTCTTGCCATAATTGTTATATTAGTACCCTGTAGCGAAATAGTAATATCGATTTTCAATTGGAGTGTAAGTGTTCTGAGTACTCCTTCTTTTATTCCTAAAATGGATTTTAAAGAAGTAATACCAGAAAAATATAGTACGGTTGTAGTAATTCCAACACTATTAAATAATCCTAGTAGGGTAGTCGAATTAATAAATGATTTAGAAGTATACTATTTAGCCAATGCTCAGGAAAATTTGTTTTTTGCATTACTGGGGGACTTTAAAGATAGTGATACTGAGGAGGAAGTAGAAGATAAGTCAATAGTTAATGTTGGGATTTTAGCCATAGAAAGTTTAAATAAAAAGTATTGCAAGCCTGATAAAAAGATATTTTTCTTTCTAAATAGACATAGACAGTACAATGAAAAAGAAAACAAGTGGATTGGATTTGAACGAAAACGCGGAAAGCTTATGGAGTTTAATGAGTTTTTAAGAGGTAACGAGAATACTAGTTACGATGTAATAAGCAGCAATCCTCTGAACCTTAGAAAGGTTAAATATGTTATTACATTAGATGCGGACACGAAGCTTCCAAGGGACTCTGCAAAAAAACTTATAGGGGCTATGGCTCATCCACTAAACAATGCTGTCATAAATAATAGTAAAAAGAAAGTGGATAGAGGTTACGGTTTAATGCAACCGAGAGTAGGAGTGTCTATTCTTAGCGCAAACAAAACTCTATTTTCAAAGATATTTTCTGGGGAAACGGGTATAGATATTTATACTACTGCTGTATCTGATGTATACCAGGATCTATTTGGGGAAGGGATTTTTACTGGAAAAGGAATTTATAATGTAGATGTATTTAATTATATGTTAAAAGATGAAATACCTGAAAATACTGTATTAAGCCATGACTTGTTAGAGGGCTGCTATGTTAGGACTGCATTAGTTACTGATGTGGAATTCATAGATGGATACCCAGCTTATTACAATTCTAGTTGTATGAGATTACACAGGTGGACTAGAGGTGATTGGCAATTATTACCTTGGATTACAAAACATTCGCCAATAAATAAAATATCTAAATGGAAAATATTTGATAATTTAAGGAGGAGCTTACTCGCACCCTCCATTACAATTTTGCTCATACTTGCATTAGGTGGAATATTGCCTGATGGGACGGATAAATGGGTTATTGCAGCATTTGTTGCGGTTTTAGCACCTATACTTTTTGATGTATCCGAAGCTGTAGTTTCTCCTGCTGCAGGTATAAGTTTATCGGGTAAAATTCAAAATGGGTCTATGGCTATAGAACAAATATTTTTGATTATTTGTTTTATACCTTTTCAAGCGTATATGATGTTGGATGCCATAATTAGAACATTATATAGAATAATGGTAAGCAAGAAAAATTTATTAGAGTGGCAGACAGCGGCAGACGTAGAGGTGAAACTAGGGAAAAAACTTAAAAATTTCATAGCTTTTATGTGGATTGAAAGTGCAATTTCACTTTTGATTTTATTTTTAGCATTTAATTCAAGTTTGAGTATTGGGTTTCTTAGTATACCGTCCTGTGTGCTTTGGTTTTTAAGCCCTGTAATTGCATATGTTATAAGTCGCGATAGAAGTTTAGAAACTTTTAAAATGATGGTTGAAGAAAAGATCTTTTTAAGGAAATTAAGTAGGAAAACTTGGGCGTATTTTGAGGATTTTGTCAATGACGAAAATAATTGGCTTGGACCAGATAATTATCAAGAAGATCCGCCTAATGGATTAGCCCAGAGAACTTCACCCACTAATATGGGTATGGAATTAACGTCAAATATAGTTGCCTATGATCTAGGGTATATAGGCATAATGGAAGTAACACAAAGAATAGAGAAAATTATGACTTCAATTGAGGACATGGTTACGTATAAAGGTCATTTTTATAATTGGTATGATACTAAAACTAAAACTCCACTTTATCCTAGATATGTGTCCACTGTGGATAGCGGGAACTTAGTTGGTTATCTCTGGTTGGTTTCTCAATCACTAGAAGAATATTTGTGTAATCCAATATTTAATCTTGTGCAAGTGGAGGGTTTGCAAGACACAATAAGGCTTGCTAGTGAAGAAATAGAAGAATCCAAAGAAATGAAAGAATTATATCATCAAGTGATTGTCACCTTAGGCAATGACAAAACAGATTTTTATTCTTGGAGAACTGTGCTTGTAGATTTAGCATCAAGGGTTACGGAAGTACAAAAAGGCAAGGAGCCATATTGGAATAAAAAACTCAAAGGTGATGTGGATAAGTTCTTAGAGGAAATAAATGAATTTTTCCCTTGGTTTGAGTTTATCCATGAAAAAAACTTTGATATAGACATTAGTAATTCTTTAAAAAGCTTAATCGAAAACACAGCAATAAATTGTATTCCAGAAAAAACCACCAACATATTAAATATGTTAAATGGCATGTCAAAAAGTGATGAATCTTTAGAGAAATTAAAAGATTTACTG
The DNA here is from genome assembly GCF_055081135.1 of Clostridium sp. CM036. Classification (NCBI taxonomy): domain Bacteria; kingdom Bacillati; phylum Bacillota; class Clostridia; order Eubacteriales; family Clostridiaceae; genus Clostridium; species Clostridium sp. CM036. The sequence goes on from NZ_CM143652.1 coordinate 3,453,129, forward strand.
CAAAATACAAAAGAAAAAGCTCAAGTGGTTATTAGTAGCATTGAGAGCTTAAAAGAAAGACTAAATTCAATGGCAGAAGCTACTGATTTTAAAATGTTGTATGATGAAGAAAGAGAACTGTTTAGAATTGGATATGACGTTGAGAATGATAGTCTAGGTAAGAGCTATTACGATTTACTTGCGTCTGAGTCAAGGCAGGCTAGCTTTGTTGCCATAGCAAAAGGAGATGTTCCTAAAAAACACTGGTTTAAGCTTGGTAGGTCTATGACTCTTATGGGTAAAAGTAAGGGATTAGTTTCTTGGAGTGGGACCATGTTTGAATATATGATGCCCCTACTTATAATGAAAAATTATCCGGAAACAATGCTAGATGAAACTTATAAAGCTGTAATTGGGGCACAAAAGAAATATTGTAATGAAAGAGGGGTGCCTTTTGGAATATCTGAATCTGCATTTTATAATTTCGACATAAATTCAAATTACCAATACAAGGCATTTGGGGTAGCAGGAGTAGGACTCAAGTCAGGACTCGAAGATGAATTGGTTATTGCGCCATACGCTACTGTTATGGCACTGCAAACTGATTTTAGAGGATCTTATGATAATCTTAAGAGCCTTGCTTTGGAAGGATTAGAAGGAACTTATGGTTTTTATGAAGCGGTAGATTATACTAAAAATAGAATGTTAAAGGAGGAACCTAAGGCTATTATTAAGTGCTTCATGATTCATCATGAAGGTATGAGCTTAATGGCAATAGACAATGTATTATTAAATAATATTCTTCAAAAAAGATTTCATACTTTGCCAAAGGTCAAAGCTACAGAGCTATTGCTTCAAGAGAAAATTTCTAAGAGAGTGGTATATGATAGAAAATATAAATTTAATATATCAGGAACTACTATAGGAAAACAAAAGATTATAGTTAGAAAATATATTACAGCTAAAACGGAAACTCCAGAAACACATTTAATTTCTAATGGAAGTTATTCGCTAATGATTTCTAATAGCGGGTCAGGGTATGCTATGCGAGATAGAACTATGATTTATAGATGGAGGGAAGATGTCACTAAGGACAATACAGGCATGTTCGTGTATATCAAAGATATGGATGAACATGAATACTTCAGTGCAGCTTATGAACCTTGTAAAAAGGTAGGGAATAGTTATGAGGTAACATTCGCCTTAGACAAAGCTGAATTTACAAGGGACGATGGTGATATTACTACTCGCACGGAAATCACTGTGTCTACAGAGGATGACTCAGAGGTAAGAAGATTATCCATTACAAATCATGGTACCGTAAGTAAAAGTTTAGAAATAACAAGCTATTTAGAAGTAACTCTAGCTCATTATGATGCAGACATAGTCCATCCAGCTTTTGGGAATCTATTTGTAAAAACAGAGTATATAGATAATCCTAGCTGCATCCTGGCAACGAGAAGACCTAGGGCTAAGGGTAAAAATCAACCTTGGATTATGCAAACTGTTGCAACGGAGGGAACTACCGTAGGAACTGTTCAATATGAGACTAGCAGAGAGAGTTTCATAGGGCGTGGTGAAAATACAATACACCCTATAGCAATGAAGCAAGACTCAATTTTATCCAATACTGTAGGGGCGGTGCTTGACCCTATAGTAAGTATGAGGAGAAGAGTAAATATAAAACCTGGTGAAACGTGCATTATAGCTTTCACTACTTCGATAGCTGATAGTAAAGTGGAAGTAATAAGTTTAGCTAAGAAATATAGTGAACTTCACAATGTAAATGCGGTGTTTGAACTGGCGTGGAGCCAAACTCAGGTAGACATGAAATATCTAGGTATAAAATCTAGCCAAGCAAATTTATACCAAGTAATGGCTTCTAAAATATTATTTTTAAATTCCACTTTTAAACAAAGAGAAGAAAATATAAAAAATGTAAAGAAGGGACAATTTACGCTTTGGGGATATGGTATTTCAGGAGATTTACCTATAATTCTACTTATAGTTCGTGAGAGCAAAGATAAAGATCTCGTTCGTCAACTTTTAAATGCCCATGAATACTTAAGCCTTAAAGGGTTAAGAGTTGATTTGGTAATAATAAATCTTCAAAAAGCCTCATATGATCAGCCTTTACAAACTGATATTAAGGATTTTGTGTGCAGTAGTCATTTAAGAGATAAAGAAAATAAACCTGGAGGGCTCTTTATACTTAATAAGGCTACTATTATGGAGGAGGATATAGAGCTTTTAATAGCTATAGCTAGAATAGTTATAGATTCCCGCAAGGGAATGTTAGTATCTCAAATTCAGAACAATTTAAAGAAAATAGAAAAACAACCATTATTACAGATTGTAGAAAATCAATTTAAATGGAAAGAGCACAAGTTTAATATGAAACCGTTAGAGTACTTTAATGACTTAGGAGGCTTTAATGTAGAAAGTGAAAACTATACTATTCTACTTAAGGATTTTAATAATACACCAGCACCTTGGATAAATGTAATTTCAAATGGTGATTTTGGATTCCATGTATCAGAATGTGGATCAGCTTATACATGGTACCTTAATAGCCGCGAAAATAAAATTACTAATTGGTCTAATGATTGGGTAAGCGATGAATGCTCAGAAGCTATATATTTGCGAGATGATGCTTATGGCAATGTGTGGAGCATTACACCTAAACCAATAAGGGATGGTGGAGAATACTTAATTGAGCATGGCTTTGGATATTCAAATTTCAAGCATGAAGCTTTTGGAATTATGGGTGAAGTAACCATGTTTGTGCCTAGGTCGCATAACGTTAAGCTATGCAAAATAAAACTTAGAAATAATAGTGATATAGCAAGAGATATAAGTATAACCTACTACGCAGAACTTGTGATGGGGGTTGTACGAGAGCATACTGCTCAGCATATTGTTACTCATTTGAATGAAGAGAAGGAATATATATATGCTACAAATTGTTATAGTCAGCATTTTGGGAAAATAAATGCTTTCTTAAGATTATTTGGAGGCGGGCAACAAAGCTTTACTGGCAATAGAAGTGAATTTTTAGGCAGAGGAGGAAGTGTAGAGGAACCTGAGGTACTAAAGAGAGTAAGACTTTCAAACAATGTAGGAGCAGGACTCGATCCATGTCTTGCAGTCACTTCAAAAATTCATATAGAACCTAATATGGAGATTGAATTAGTAGCGATGCTTGGTGAAAATGAAAATTTGGAAAATGTTTCTAAAACTATTGGCGAATTTGAAGATTTTAAGAGAGTGGATACTGAACTCGAAAATGTAAAGAACTATTGGAACAAATTACTTCATACGTTGCAAGTTAAGACTCCGGATAAGAGTATGGACTTAATGCTTAATGGATGGCTAATGTACCAAACTATAGTGTGCAGGTTATGGTCGAGAACTGCTTTTTACCAATCTGGTGGAGCTTATGGCTTTAGAGATCAGCTTCAGGATGTTATGTCACTAGGCATGATTGAGCCAAGTATGACTAAAAAACAGATTCTATACAGTGCTTCAAGGCAATTTGTTGAAGGTGATGTGCAACATTGGTGGCATCCGGTTGTAGATAGTGGTATAAGAACAAGGTTCTCCGATGACTTATTATGGCTACCTTATGTCACTATGGATTATATAAAAAACACAGGGGATTTTTCTATTCTTGATCAGCAAGCTCAGTATTTAATGGATACGCCACTAACAGACGGTGAAGATGAAAGATATAATATTTCTGGAAGGGCAGATTTTACAGGTAGTATATATGAACATTGCATAAAAGCTATAGATAAAAGCCTTAAATTCGGTCCTCATAACATTCCACTAATGGGTAGTGGAGATTGGAATGATGGAATGAGTACCGTTGGGAATAAGGGCAAAGGTGAAAGCGTATGGCTTGGTTGGTTCTTATATGATATACTAGGAGATTTCTTTGAAGCTTGCACATATAAAAACGATGATGAAAGAATACAGAAATACAAGGAGATGCAAGAATATATAAGGATAAATCTAGAGGAAAACGCATGGGATGGTAATTGGTATAGGAGAGCATATTTTGATGACGGCACGCCACTAGGATCATCTCAAAATGAGGAGTGTAAGATAGATTCCCTATCTCAATCATGGGCAGTTATATCAGGAGCTGCAGATAAAGAAAGGGCAGAGGAGGCTATGAAGTCATTAGAGCATTATTTAATAAAAGAAGATAATGGAATGATTTTGCTTTTAACTCCTCCTTTTAATAAATCTACTTTGGAGCCAGGTTATATAAAAGGCTATGTGCCGGGAGTTAGAGAGAATGGTGGACAATATACACACGCTGCAACTTGGGTAATTCTTGCCTTTGCTAAACTTTACAAAGGTGACATGGCGGCAAAGCTCTATAATATGATAAACCCTATTAATCATACAAAAACACTGCCTCAGTGTGAAAGATATAAAACTGAGCCTTACGTAATGACTGCTGATGTTTATGGAAAAGAACCTCATGTAGGACGCGGAGGGTGGAGTTGGTATACTGGAACCTCAGGGTGGATGTATAGAACGGGAATAGAGGCGATTTTAGGGTTTAAACTAAAGGAGGGAAAAGGGTTTACCATTGAACCTTGTGTGCCAGAGGAATGGCCACAGTATGAGATTATATATAAAAAAGATAAATTCGAATATGTGATTGAGGTTAAGCGCCAGGGAAACAAAGGAATTTGGCTTGATGGTAATTTATGCGAAGATGGATTGGTTCCATTTATTGATGGAGTGCATAAAGTTGAAGTTATAATATAAAAAAACAGGTGACTTCTAATAAGAAGTCATCTGTTTTTATAGCTTTAAAACAAGTTAGTCTTCTGTATCTGGAATTTCTTGGCCACCATTATAGGTATAGTCAAATTCAACATTGGATATATTCATAGAAACTATAGGATCAGTTACTGGGTTTGGTAGCATAGTAGAATCATTTTCAGAGTAAGATCTTATCTCCTTCTCTTCTAATTCATAAAAATCTCTATCGTAGGGTGCATATACTTTTGTTTGCTTCTTAAGGTCCTTAGTCATGTTCATACCTCCTTTTATATTATATTGTATTATATAGTATTCCACGAAAGAGAGAAAAAAATGAAGGTAATATTAGTTAAATCATCTCCTGCGGAGCTGCAACAGCTTCACAGAAGATGCATAGCTTCTAAGAAGATAAATTGACGACTTCAGAAGGCGAATTATACTCCCACTTATAGAAATGGGATACTTTTCTTCTGAAATGTCGTTAAATCATATTGGTGCATATAATGAATTAAATTAGCATAAAATACATATGTAAATAAAATTCAAAAAAAAGAGGTAATTTTCAAACAAATGTAGAATAATATATATCTAATTACTATCAATAGATAACGGTTATAAATTGAAAAAATATAATAAGTATTTTATAGATTTTCAAATTTAAAGGAGGAATAAAAATGACTGAATTGAGACAAATTTACAAATGCGATGTATGTGGAAATATAGTTGAAGTTGTTCATAACGCTGGCGGAACTTTAGTATGTTGTGGAAAACCAATGACACTTAAAGTAGAAAATACTCAGGATGCAGCAGCTGAAAAACATGTTCCCGTAATTGAAAAAATAGAAGGTGGAATTAGGGTTAAGGTTGGAGCAGTTGAGCACCCAATGCTTGAAGAACATCATATTGAATTTATTGAAGTACACACAGAAAATAAGGTGTACAGAAAATACTTAAAACTAGGTGATAAACCAGAAGCAGAATTTAAGTTAGAAGAAAAAGTGGTATTCGTAAGAGAATACTGTAATTTACACGGACTTTGGAAAGCATAAAATTTAAAATTATTATTGACAATTTAAGTGAATAGGCATAATATAATTTAAATAACTTATAATGTTATAGTCTTTGATGAGAAGTAAGTAAATTTAAAAACAGATTCACAGAGAGTCGTTGATGGTGGAATTACGATAACTATGTTTAAATTGAATGGATCTCTAAGACTCGGGATGAAATGCAGTAGTCCTTGACGTAAGCCTTACGTTATAAAGGTAGGATATACAAGTGTATCTGTTTAAGTAGAAGCTTTAATGTAGCTTGTAAGTGTTAGGTGGTACCGTGTATATACGCCCTATGGATTTATCCATAGGGCTTTTTTTGTATTTAGCACATTTAGAATAATGAAAAAATAAGATATTGATTAGAAAGCATATGAACAAGAATTAGCATTCGGATCAATATATGATTTTCATTTATTATTATTATTATTATTATTATTATTATTATTATTATTATTATAGGAGATGATTATTTTGGAAGAAAATAAAAAGGTGATATTTAGTGGGATTCAACCTTCGGGCGACTTAACACTAGGAAATTATTTAGGAGCTATAAAAAATTGGGTTAAATTACAAGAAGAATATGAATGCTATTTTTGTGTGGTGGATTTACACGCGATTACAGTAAAGCAAGAACCAAAGGATTTGAGAAGAAGAACCTTAGAAATGTTGGCTATTTACATAGCTTCAGGTATTGATCCTGAGAAAAATACTATGTTTATTCAATCACATGTATCCGCACATAGTGAAGCTGCTTGGCTTTTAACTTGTTCTACTTACATGGGAGAATTAAGCAGAATGACTCAATACAAAGAAAAATCTAAAAACAGTGAGAGTGTAGGAGCAGGATTATTGACATATCCGGTGCTAATGGCATCAGATATTTTATTATATCAAACTAATTTAGTGCCTGTAGGAAAAGATCAAACTCAGCATCTTGAAATTGCCAGGGATATAGCTGAAAGATTCAATAAAACCTATAGTGATACCTTTGTAATACCTGAACCATATATAGGTAAATCGGGGGCTAAGGTAATGGATCTACAAGAACCAACTAAAAAAATGTCTAAATCAGGAGAGAATGTTAATGGATTCATTTTAATAATGGACCCACCGGAAGTTATAAGAAAGAAAGTAAACAGATCAGTTACAGATAGCTTAGGGGTTGTTAAGTATAACGACGAACAATTAGGCGTTAAGAACTTAATGACTATATTAATGGCTATAACTGGTATTTCTATAGGTGAAATAGAAGAAAAATATGAAGGATTAGGTTATGCTCAATTTAAAAAAGATGTAGCAGAAGCAATAGTTGCAGAACTTGAACCTATACAGATAAAGATTAAGGAATACATAGGGAAAAAAGCTTATTTAGAAGAAATTTATAAAAAGGGTTCGGAAAAAGCTAACTATGTGGCTAATAAGACACTAAGGAAAATGCAAAAGAAAATAGGATTTATACCAAGATAAAGTATAAAATTCTCCAGGGGGACTTGTAATAAGAAACTTCATACTATAATATATAGCTCACAGCTGGTAGTACAACCTTAGTTGACAGATTTCTTGATTAAAGCTAGAATTGATAGGTAGAGAAATGAAAAGTGAAATTTAGAACCACTAGCAGTTCAGAGAGTGGTTGTAAGAATATATATATGTGCATGTAAAAAAATAAAAGGAGCGTGATGACCTTGGCGGATTACATAAAAGAGATTGAAAAAAGAAGAACATTTGCTATAATTTCCCATCCGGATGCTGGTAAAACTACACTGACGGAAAAATTATTATTATATGGGGGCGCAATAAGGCTTGCAGGTTCAGTTAAAGCTAGAAAAGCGTCTAAACATGCAGTTTCTGACTGGATGGAAATAGAGAAACAAAGAGGTATTTCTGTTACATCTTCAGTTATGCAATTTGATTATAATAATTTTTGTATAAATATACTTGATACACCAGGTCACCAAGACTTTAGTGAAGATACTTACAGAACCCTCATGGCAGCGGATAGTGCTGTAATGATTATTGATGGTGCAAAAGGGGTCGAGGAACAAACAAGAAAGCTATTTCATGTTTGTAGCATTAGAGAAATACCTATTTTTACATTTATTAATAAGATGGATAGAGAAACTAGAGATATATTTGAACTTATGGAAGAAATAGAAAATGAATTTGGAATTAGATCTTATCCAATAAATTGGCCTATAGGTTGTGGGGTAGATTTCAAAGGGGTTTATGATCGACGTACAAAGGAAATCATTGTTTTTGATGATGGAAAGCATGGCCAAATAGAAGCTAAAGAGACAAAAATAAGTATTAACGATGAAAAGGCAATCGAACTTATTGGTGAAACATTATATGAAAAGCTTATGGAAGATATGGAGCTTTTAGATGTAGCAGGGGATGAATTTGATTTGGACAAAGTTGCTAAAGGAGAACTTACTCCGGTGTTCTTTGGAAGTGCTTCAACTAATTTTGGAGTTGAGCCTTTTTTAGATAACTTTTTACAATTAACTTCAGCGCCGTTACCAAGAAATTCAAGTATAGGGAAAATTGATGTTTTTAGTAAGGGCTTTTCTGCCTTTGTATTTAAAATTCAGGCTAATATGAATAAAGCTCACCGGGATAGGATGGCGTTTATGAGAATTTGTTCTGGAGAGTTCCAAAAGGGCATGGATGTTTATCATGTACAAGGCGGTAATAAAATAAAATTAGCACAACCTCAACAATTTTTAGCACAAGAGAGAGAAATAGTGGACACGGCTTATGCAGGAGATATTATTGGAGTTTTTGATCCAGGTATATTTAGCATAGGAGACACCATATGTTCTTCTTCAAATAAATTTGAGTTCGAAGGAATACCAACTTTTGCGCCAGAACATTTTGCAAGGGTGAGAACTGTTGATACCATGAAGAGAAAGCAATTTATAAAGGGCGTTACACAAATAGCTCAAGAAGGCGCAATCCAAGTATTTAAGGAACTTCATATAGGGATTGAACAAATCATAGTTGGGGTTGTAGGAGTACTTCAGTTTGAAGTATTAGAGTTCAGACTTAAAAATGAATATAATGTAGATATTAAGATAGAAAGGTTAGCATTTAAACATATAAGATGGATTGAAAAGTGTAATATAGATATAGATAAAGAAAAACTCAACTTGACTAGTGATGCTAGGATAGTTAAAGACCTTAAGGACAGAAACCTATTAGTATTCCAAAATGAGTGGGGTATTAGCTGGGCGACAGAGCATAATAAAGGCTTGATTTTATCAGACATTGGTAAAGATAAGGACTAAATAAAAAATAAAAGAAAAATCTCTTGAATTAATTTCAAGAGATTTTTTCACGTTTAGAAGGTTTTTACATGTTTCTTTTTCTGCTAGATAGAACATCAATTACAAATACAATCGCAGCAACTACTAGCAGGATATTAATTAAACTTCCACCTATGCTGAAAAGAACTCCCATTAACCAAAATAACACTACAAATCCACCTAACCAACGTAAAAAGGTCATATTTCCACCTCCACTTATTAAAATTACAATTTAATATAAGATTAAAAACCCATAAGAGTGGCGTTATCTACTAAAGTAGAGTTATCTACTAAAGTGGCTTATATATAGTATTTATTATTTTAGCAAAGTATATGCAATATATTTGTGGAAAAGTGTATGCATACATTTGAAAAGATGATAAATGTTGTATATAATGATGTTAGAAAGACGCTTAAGGATATATTAAAGATTTAATTTTAGGGGGGATAAACATGGAAAATAGAATATCACCAATTAAAACTATTGACATAGTACAAATTAGTCTAATGGCGGCGATTACGTTTATAGCTGCTTCGGTTATACATATACCTACTTTTATGGGTGTACTTCATTTAGGAGATAGTATGATTTTTTTATCAGCTATATTATTTGGAAGAAAAAAAGCAGCAATATCCTCTGCTGTTGGTATGTGTTTATTTGATTTATTAAATGGATATACCATGTGGGCACCATTTACACTCATTATTAAAGGTACAATGGGGTATATTGCTGGAACAATTGCCTATAGAAAAAATTATAATGGAAATAAATTTTCAAATAATATCTTTGCTTTTGTTGTAGCAGGGATTTGGATGATTGCGATGTATTATTTAGGGGGAGCTATTATACTAACATTTATTTCTAAGGAATTTGCACTTAAACAAGCCTTAATTATTTCTTTAAAGGACATACCTACTAATGTTTTTCAAGTAGTAGGAGGTATTGCTTTAGCATTACCTTTAATAACAGCTTTAAAAAGCAAAATTAGTAGATAATATAAGATATTTTATGCGCAAAAAAAAGTATATATTACGTATAATGTATTGAAGCAAGCTTTAGAACTTCCTATTTTAGTTTTAATTAAAATGCGTTAAGAAAAACATATGCTTGAGCGCTAGCGAATTTATATCTTGCGATAGCGAGTTTATGTTTTGCAGCAGATTAATTAAAAATAAAATTAGTAGTACTTAGCGAAGTGAATGCATTAATAGTAATATATACTTTTTTTAGTCTCTAGCGCTTTTTTTACTTTTAAAGTAAAATACAGTGAAAATTATTGTTGGTATTAACATAAAGCCTATTACAGAAAAATAGACGTAAAGATTTAAAAATTTATATAATAATACTACTTTAGCGGAAATGAAATAGGAGATTATGAATACAAATAAAGTAATAATGTATATCCAATATTTATTAGAGAAGGAAAGCTTTTTTAATAAAATCATGATAGCGGTTAGCTCTAATACATATTTTATAAACCAGCCGCCTACCATTTGAAGCATTACATAAAACTCCCCTCCTTCTATAAACCCGAAATAATCAACTAACTGAGTTTGTATGAGTTTAGGATAGTTAATCTCCAAGGCTCTAACTACGCCAAAGGTACTTAAAACGCCTATGTTTGCGAAAATCTCCATTTGTATTACTATTAATATTGCAATAACGCAATGTTTTGTGATTTTTGACTTATTAGTTACCCTAGACAAAAATGGGATACAAACAGCTATACTACCGTAACATCCAAGGGCCTTTATTATAGATAAAATAAAAGAGGGAGTGACGCCATCCGCCATTATAGGAAGTAGGTGACTAAACTTTTTATATTTAGCTGTAAGAATTGCTAGGTTTATCCCGGCTATCATAGTAAGACAAATAACTAAAATAGTAACTATAGTTATCGCTCTAGTACCCTTCTTTGTAATATAAACGGCGGGTATTATTATAAACAAGAGAAAAAACCAAGGAGGAGTATCTGAAAGCAGATTTAGATGCAAGGCATTTGATTCTACAGAGCAACTCTCTATTAAGCTGACAATTAAAGTTATGATAAATAAAATTAAAAAGATGTCTCCCATGGTTTTACCTAAGGCTTTATGGTATATTTTGTCCATATCATAGCAATTGCATTTTTTACAAACAAAAATCAAATAAATAAAATAAAATAATAAAATAATAGAAGCAATAGTGACGGAAATCCAGGAATCTCTACCTCCATTTATAATGAATACATTGGGGTAAGTTTTCATTGCTACAATGCAGGTTCCCCAAATTATGAACATTAAATGTTTTGTATTTAGCTTATCCATTTTTTTTCTTGTCTCCTCCTTGTTTTGATTCTAAATTGCATTGTAATAAAATTTGCAATATAGTTGTATTATTTCCCAATTTGAGAATATTAAACTTAAATATTACAAATAATAAGTTGGGTGATTAAAATGGAAAAAATAAATATAGATTATATTAAAGAAAAATTAAAAAATAGCTACGATATCAAATATAGAGAGATAGAGACTGATATGGGAATAATATTCGGCGTATTTATTGATGATTTATGTGATTCTAAATTTATTAGTGAATATATATTTAACCCTCTAATACAACATAAAATTACAACTGTAGATTTAGAGTATATAAAAAAAGAAGTATTACCAGCTAATAGCATTGGAGATATTAATAGTAATAAGGAGGCTATAGATCACATTTTATCTGGAGACTTGGTGCTTATATTTTCTTTTGCAAATAAATCAATTTATTGTGAGGCCAAGGGATATGTGAGGCGGAGTGTGGGAGAGCCTTCTACAGAAAATGTAATTAAAGGACCAAGGGAAGGATTCACGGAAGCTTTTGTAGATAATGTATCAATGATTAGGCGTAAAATAAAAAATTCAAATTTGAAATTTGAGCCGATAATTTTAGGGAGCAAATCTAATACGGTGGCAGTAATATGCTACATAGAAGGTGTGGCCCCGAAGAAACTTGTTGATTATATAAGGAAAAAGGTGACCAATATAAAATTAGAGTTTATTTTAGACACAAATTACATTGAGGAAGAATTAAAAAATAAGAACACCGCATTTGACACAATAGGAACTACCGAAAAACCAGATGTGGCAGCATCAAAGCTTTTAGAAGGGAAAGTGGCAATAATCGTAGATGGAACCCCCTTTGTAATTACTGCACCGTATTTTTTTGTGGATAATTTTCAAACACCAGATGATTATTATTCTAATAAGTATTTTACTAATCTATCAAGACTTATGAGGGTGTTTAGTTTTTTTTCAGCTACCTTATTGTCAGGGGTATATTTGGCGATTACTACTTTTCACTTTTCGCTTATCCCAGAGGTATTTGCCGTAAAACTCTCAGTCGCTAGAGCAGGAGTACCTTTGCCTACTGTTATAGAACTACTACTAATGACTTTTTTCTTTGAATTACTTAGGGAGGCAGGAATAAGATTGCCACAACTCATAGGCCAGGCAATGAGCATTGTTGGAGCTTTAATTTTAGGCGATGCTGCAGTGGGAGCAGGTTTAGCCTCACAAAGCACTATAGTAATTGTGGCAATTTCATCTATTTCTTCTTTTTTAGTGCCTAAGCTTTATGGCGCTCTATCCATATGGAATATAATTATTATTGTGTTTTCCTCAGTGCTTGGATTACCAGGATTTTACATTAGTTTTTTTATTTTTATCTCACATATGGCGGGACTAGAGAGTTGTGGATATCCATATTTATTCCCTTTAGGTACACTAGAAAGCTTTAAATTTAAGGATATATTATATAGAAAAGATCTTAGCAAGATATCAAATAGTATTTTTGATAGGGATGATTATAATGAATAAGTATAAAAAAATATTAGTTATAATATGCATAATAACGAATTGTTTTACTATGACATCATGTTTTAGTTATAAGGATATTAATAAGGTTTTATTTATTTCTGCATTAGTAATAGATGCAGATAATACCGGTAATCCTATATTATATGCTGAAGCGTTTAAGGGAGTAAGAGGAACATCACCTGAAGGGACGGATCAAAGAATCTTATTTAAAGCAACAGGAAAAACAATGTTTGAAGCTGTCAGAAATATGAATGCTATTTCTAGTTATAAATTAAACTATACACAGAATAATGCCGTAATATTTACTCAAAAGGCTGCAGAATTCGGTGTTGATAATTTCATAGATTTTATGAGTCGTGATCAAGAATTGCTTATAAGACCATATATTGCAGTATATCAAGGAGATCCAGAAAAACTTATGAAGCTAAATATTCTTCAAGAAAAATATATTGGATTATTTGTAGTGCAACTTATAGAAAATATTGGATCATCTTCAAGAGCTGTAAAACTAAGTTTAAATGAGTTTTACAATCAAAGAAAAATTGGAGATAAAGTAAATGTAGTAACAATAATAGATATCGCAAAAGATACTTTAGAGCCAAAATTAGAAGTAAATGGCGGAGCTGTGATCAAAGACGATAAAATGGTTAGTGTATTACAAAGAGATGAAGGCTTAGGCTTTAACTTTTTAATGAACACTATTTTAGGTGGTACTTTAGAAGTAACTAATCCCCGTGATGCTAATAAATTTGTAACTTTAGAAATATTAAAAAGTAAAACTAAGACAGAAATCAGTTATGATGATAATATTGTTCATTTAAAAAAGAAAATTAAAGTTAAGGTGGATTTAGCAGAAGCTCAAAAAGAAATTACACTTACAAAAGAAAATATCAGTAAAATTGAGGAGCAGTCAGAAGAAAATATTTTGAAAGCCTGCAATAATCTGTTTGCAAAATATAAGGCATTAAATATGGATATTTTTGATATAACGGAGCAATTTCATGCAAAATATCCAAAGATAAAAAATGATGATATTATTAAAAAAACTGAGCTAAAAGTTGAAGTTGAAGTGAAAATAATGAACACCGGGACTGTTAAAAACTTTCAATAAAAAAGGCGGTGGTATTCCATCGTCTTTTGTTGTAAGGTATAATACTTTGGAAACATTGCACTACTATAAGCATAATATATCACTATAGCGCGGTTGGAGTGAAATATATGGATAGCAAAAAAATTAGCATATTGTTAAAGAGGGATGAGGGTACAAAATTAGATTTCAAGCAAAGAATTGATATATTAATAGAAAGTGGTAAAAGAGAATTAGCTAAAGATATATGTGCTATAGCCAACTCCCGTGGAGGAAGGGGATACCTTGTTATTGGAGTAGAGGATAAAACGAAAAAAATCATAGGTATTAAGGTATGTGACTTTAAAGAAGAACAGTTACAACAAATTATAAGTTCAAGATGTGAACCGCCTATTCCAGTATCGCTAGATTTCGTAACATTTCAAAGCAAAAATTTGGCGATTATAACTATATATGATGGTGGTCAAAGGCCCTATCAATTAAGGGAGAATGGTGCATTTTACATTAGGAGAGGTTCCACAACAGATACTATGAGAAAAGAAGAATTAATTTCTTGTTTACAAGAAAATCTAAGTCTCAATATCGAAACTATACCTATTGTAAATAGTGGTATTAGTAGTTTAGATTTTAATATAATTAATAAATACTTTTTAAATAAGGGCATTTTAGTAAATGATAACAGTAGATTAGGATTTATGGACAATGCAGGAATAACTTTTATTGAAAGAGATTATAATAAGAGGGTAGTAACACTAGGGGGATTATTGGTATTTTCTTCAATTAACAGTATCTATTTACCGCATAATATGATAAAGATAGTAAATAAGGTAAACGATAACTTTGATGAGGTTATAATTGTGCAAGGGAATTTATTAGATATGCTAGATAGGACAGAAGAATTTTTTAAAAATATATTTCCAGTAAATTATCCTATTGCTGCAGTGTATGAGGCTGTAAAAAACGCAATACTTTATAGAGATTATACTATATTTTATAAGGAAATTGAAATAGTGGTAAGCTATAACAGTGTAAGCGTATTTAGTCCAGGTAACCTATTATTTTCAACTGAAATTAATACCCATAATTATTTAAAAAGGAATATGTGGATATATGATAAGTTAATAGCATTAGATGATAGAAAAAGATTTATAAAATCAGGAAGAGGATTTGCACGAATGAAAAAAGATTTTTCAAAATATGGTAAGGTAATATTTGTAGATTCAAAAGATGATAATACTTTTAAGGTGATTTTCCCAGGGATTAAGAACTTTATTTAAAACTATAATATTGTGAATATATTACGAATAACATATAATATGTATAAAAATATTGTGTACGAGTAGACCTATTTAATAATTATCTGGTTATATTAGATAAAATAGGAGGCGTTTAACATGATTCATGTATTTTGTGGTAAAAAGGGTTCAGGTAAAACTAAAGCTCTAATTAAATTAGCCAACCAGTCCGTTGATAAAGTTAAAGGAAACATAGTATATATTGATGATGATACTAAAGCTACGTTGCAATTAAGTACAAAAATGAGACTTGTAGCAATAAATGAGTTCAATTTAAAAAGTCATGATGATTTTTATGGATTTTTGTGCGGTATGCTTTCTAGAGATTATGATATTGATACCATCTTTGTTGATGGTGTATTTAATATTATTGATGATAAACTTGAGCATACGGCACAATTGTTTTCTAAAATGGATATTTTAGCTAATAAGTATAACTTGGAATTTTATGTGAATATAGGTTGCGAATGCTTAAATCCACCACAATTTTTAAAGAATTATATCACATAAAGAGATAGAATATTATTTATGTGAATGTAAGGCAGGGTTTTCAGCCCTGCTTTTATTGTATATGGAGAAAATAGTTGAAAATAAACGTAAATAGTATATATAGGGTTTTAATCAATTATAACAAGCAAATATATCATTTGATATATTATAAATACACATATATAATTAATAACATGAATAATTATATCTAAAAGGCTATGAAAGAAAAAAGTAACTGTAGGAATTATTAAGAGAGCTAGTGGTAGGTGTGAACTAGTTAAGGAATATAGTGAAATACATTCTGGAGCTTTAAGCTGAAATAAGATTTTAAAAAGTAAGCTGAGACGGGTTAACCTTACGTTATAAGGAATGAGCGGATTGTTAAATCAATTTGGGTGGTACCACGGAATTTTTTCGTCCCTTTCTTAGGAGGCGTTTTTTTTATTTCAAAAAATAACACAGTATTAAATCATCACCTGCGGTGCTCACAGCTTCGCAGAAGATAAGTATATCGACTTCAAAAGGAGACTTAGGTTTCAACTGAACTTTTCTCTTTGTTATACTATGGGATACCATAGTATAGAAGAGGAAGACTTTCATTTTGAAATGTCGTTAAAATAAGGAGGAATAAATTATGGAAAATGTATATGATACGCTTTTAGAGAGAGGGTATATAAAACAACTTACTCACGAGGATGAAATGAAGAAAATATTAGGACAGGAAAAGGTAACATTTTATATAGGATATGACCCAACAGCGGATAGCCTACATATTGGACATTTCATAACTATGATGTTTATGGCACATATGCAAAGAGCAGGGCATAGACCCATAGCCTTAGTTGGTGGTGGAACTACAATGATTGGTGATCCATCTGGTAAAACAGATATGAGGAAAATGCTTTCAAAAGAAGAAATTGATCATAATATATCTTGTATAAAATCACAGCTTTCAAAACTTATAGATTTTAGTGATGGTAAAGCAATCCTTGAAAACAATGCAAACTGGCTTTTAAATTTAAATTACGTAGATTTTATAAGAGATATAGGAGTACATTTTTCAGTAAATAAGATGTTAGCTGCTGAGTGTTTTAAACAGAGGTTAGAAAAAGGTTTATCTTTTTTTGAATTTAACTATATGCTTATGCAAGGATATGATTTTTTAATGTTAAATAAAAAATATGGATGTACTATGGAGTTAGGTGGAGATGATCAATGGTCTAACATAATTGCTGGTATAGAACTAATAAGAAAAAAAGAAAGTAAAGCTTCTTATGGAATGACTTGCACACTACTTACAAATAGCGAAGGGATTAAAATGGGTAAAACTGTAAATGGAGCTCTGTGGCTTGATGCAGATAAAACATCTCCTTATGATTTTTACCAATATTTTAGAAATATTGGAGATTTAGATGTAGAAAAATGCTTATCGTTACTTACTTTTGTACCAATGGATGAAGTTAGGCGTTTAAGTGCTTTAAAAGATGAAAAAATCAATGAAGCTAAAAAAGTTTTAGCTTTCGAGGTTACAAAACTTATTCATGGAGAAGAAGAAGCTGTAAAAGCTCAGACCGCAGCAGAAGCATTATTTGGTGGTGGAACTAATATGAGTAGCGTACCTAAAGTATCTATACCGTGCGACATGAAGAATGCGGGATTGATGGATATATTGGTGTACACTAAAGTGGTGCCATCAAAAGCAGAAGCTAGAAGATTAATTGAGCAGGGCGGATTAACTATTAACGATAAAAGGATTGAAGATAAGAATGCAACACTTTTAGAAGAAAATTTTAAAGATGGTTGTGTACTTATTAAAAAAGGAAAGAAAAAATACTATTCTTTAACTATAGAATAGCAATTATTTAAAAAGGGCGAAGTTGAAATTAATATTTTAACTTTGCTTTTTTCTTTTAGTGGTAAAAAGCTTTTAGTAAAATATCTTTTGAAGCTGGAGAAGGGTTAAAGGCAAGTTGGGGAGAATTTTTTAGTGATAGAAGTTTTAATACAATCAATATAAAGGTATAATAGCATAGAGACATTAAAAAAATGACTAAGGTTAAACTTTGAGCACTAATGAGTGTAGCAATAGCTAAGGTTATTGCTTATGTAACGGATATAGATAATTAATGGAAAAAAACTAAACGATTAATAAGGAGGTATATTATGGCGTTGTGGGCAATATCTGATCTTCATTTATCTATAAATTCAGATAAACCCATGGATATATTTGGAGATAAATGGAGTAATCATAATGAAAAAATTAAAGAAAATTGGCTTAGCAAAGTTTCAGCGGATGATACTGTACTAATTGCAGGGGATATTTCATGGTCCATGAATATTTCTGAGGGTGTGGAAGATTTAGAATGGATTCATGAGCTTCCAGGTAAAAAAATACTTATAAAAGGAAATCATGACTATTGGTGGAGTGGTATCACGAAGCTTAATGCTCTCTACGCGGATATGGATTTTATCCAAAACAACTTTTTTAACTACAAAGATTTTGCTATATGCGGAACACGGGGATGGAATTGCCCAGGAAATACAAGATTTACAACTCATGATGAAAAAATATATAATAGAGAGTTAATAAGGCTTCGAATTTCACTCGATGAGGCAGTGAAAAAGGGTTATAATAAATTTATTGTAATGCTTCATTATCCACCTACTAATGATAAGTTTGAGGAGACTGAACTTATAAGAATAGTAAAAGAATATAATGTATGCAAGGTCATATATGGTCATTTACATGGACCATCTTTAAATAGGCTATATGAAGGAAATATAGAAGGCGTAGAATATATAGTTACTTCTTGTGATTATCTAAACTTCGATCCTTTAAAAATATTAGAATAGTATCAAAAGTTAATACAATGTGGATATGAAATTTTATGTAAAGGACTGAGTATATGGCAATAAGAGAGTGGAAAAGATTTTTAATTCCTTATGAACAGGGTGTAGAAGAGTTAAAAGTAAAATTTAAAAGTATAAGAAGAGAATATAGACGAAAAAATGAGTATTCACCTATAGAGTTTGTTACCGGGAGGGTTAAAGAAATATCTAGTATTCTTGAGAAAGCTAATAAATTCGGTATCCCTCTGGATAGAATTGAATATGAAATGGAAGATATTGCAGGTATAAGGATAATGTGTCAGTTTGTAGATGATATTGATAAAGTGGTGAATCTAATCCGTGAAAGACGTGATATGCAGATGGTTTATGAAAAAGACTATGTTGCAAATGTAAAAGGTAGTGGATATAGAAGCTATCATATGATTATAAAGTATCCTGTAAACTTAGCTGATGGTCAAACCGAAATACTAGCAGAATTTCAAATTAGAACCTTGGCAATGAATTTTTGGGCTACAGTAGAGCATTCTCTAAATTATAAATATAAGCATGATATACCAGAGAATATAAGGGCAAAACTTAAAAATGCTGCAGATGCTGCTTTTCAATTAGATGAACAGATGCTAGAAATTAAAGATGAAATTAAAGATGCACAAAAATTGTTTGAGGTAAAATCTAATTTGGTGTCGGATATAATGAATAATATACTTGTGCTTTCGTCGCTTGGAAAGTCAACGGATGCAGCTAGGTATAGAGAACAATTAAATAAGCTAATAGAAGAAGGAGAAGTTTATGAAATTAGTAGCTTACTTCGCGCAACTCAAAAAACATTAGATATGTATAGAGTTTAAATTGAAAAGGAGAGTAGAAATTAAAAATTTCTACTCTCCTTTTATAATAATTCGAATTTAAACTGTAAAAACTATATGTAGTTCTTACTAAGAAGCTACTATATTAACTAGTCGTCCTTTAATTATAATAACCTTACGAACAGTTTTACCTTCTAGGGTAGCGATTACTGTTTCATCTTTAAGAGAAATTTCCTTTATACTTTCTTCATCTAAATCTTGAGATACAGTTATTCTGGATTTAATTTTACCATTGATTTGAATAGCTAGCTCTACTTCATCTTTTATAAGAGCAAACTCATCAAATTTAGGCCAAATTTGATTAAATACAGAGTAACCCATACCCAAGCTTTCCCACTTCTCTTCTGCAAAGTGAGGAGCAAAGGGAGCTAAAATCTTAAGGTAATCCACAAGCACTTCTTTTAAAAATTTACTATTTATATTGTCTACATTAAAATATTTTAATATAGCATTTGTAAGCTCCATAAGTCTTGCAATAGCGGTATTAAATTGAAGTTTTTCTGTATCTTCGGTAACACCTTTTATTGCGAAATGTCTCCAGTAGTTTAATTCTTTTTCTTCTATTCCTAGAGAGTCTTTGTTATTAAGGTCTTTTGACATAATGCAGATTCCAGTGTCGATTGCTCTTTCAATTCTATCAACAAATTTTCCAATGGCTTTTATACCATCATCACTCCAAGCTCCACCATCAATATAACCGAAACCAAACATTAGGTACATCCTAAATACATCTGCGCCAAACTCTTTTATGTACATGTCTGGAGAAATAGTATTTCCTTTTGATTTACTCATTTTCACTCCGTCTGGTCCTAAAATTAAACCTTGGTGAGTAAGAGATAAGAATGGTTCATCAAAGTCTAAATATCCCATATCACGAAGAGCCTTGGTTATAAATCTTGAATATAGTAAGTGACCACATGCATGTTCAGGTCCGCCTACATATTTGTCTACAGGAAGCATTTTGTTTACTAACTCTTTATCAAAAGCTTTTTCATTGTTTTTGTTATCTACATACCTAAATTGGTAGAAAGAAGAACAAACGAATGTATCCAAAGTATCAGCTTCTCTATGAGCTGCGCCGCCACAAACTGGGCAAGGGACATTCATAAAATCCTCGCATTTAGCAAGTGGTGATTCTCCGTCTGGTGCAAATTCTACGTTGTACGGCAGTTCTACAGGAAGTTGATCCTCAGGTACAGGAACAGCCCCACATTTTTCGCAGTGAATTATTGGAATAGGAGCGCCCCAATATCTTTGTCTTGAAACTAACCAATCACGAAGTCTAAAGTTTACTTTTTCACAGCCGAGACTTATACTTTCTAATTTTTTTACAATTGCTTTTTTTCCGTCGATGGTAGATAAACCATCAAATTCTTGACTGTTTACCATTTTTCCATGTTCAGTATAAGGGAGATTTTCGCCCTCTCCATTTACACTTTTAAAACCAATAATTACTCTTTCAATAGGCAATTTGTATTTAGTAGCAAATGCGAAGTCTCTATCATCATGAGCAGGAACAGCCATTACTGCACCAGTTCCATAAGTGTTTAGAACATAGTCAGCTACCCAAATTGGAACCTCGCGTCCATTAATAGGATTAATAGCATAAGAACCAGTAAATACACCTGTTTTATCTCTTGTAATAGATTGTCTTTCTATATCAGTTTGTTTTCTAGCATCATATTTATAAGATTCAACAGCATCTTTATATTCACTTTTAGTGAGGACATCTACAAGTTCATTTTCAGGGGCTATGACTACATATGAAACACCGAATAAAGTATCTACTCTTGTAGTAAATACACTAAAGTCTACATCAGAATCAACTACTTTAAAAGTAACATCAGCACCAGTAGATTTGCCTATCCAATGTTTTTGCATGGATTTGGTTTTTTCAGGCCAATCCAAGGTATCAAGCTTTTCTAGTAGTTCATCAGCATAGTCAGTTATTTTTAAGAACCATTGTGTTAAATTCTTTTTAGTAACCTCAGTGTTACATCTTTCGCAAAAGCCATCTACTACTTGCTCATTTGCAAGTACTGTACTACAGCTAGGACACCAATTTACTGGTGCTTTTTTCCTGTAAGCAAGGCCTTTTTCAAATAGTTTTAAGAATAACCATTGAGTCCATTTATAATAATCAGGGCGACATGTAACAACTTCATGATCCCAATTAAACATTGCTCCCATAGCTTTTAATTGCTTTTCCATATTAATAATGTTTTGCTTCGTAGAATCCTTTGGATGCACTCCTGTTTTTATTGCGTAGTTTTCAGCAGGTAGACCAAAAGCATCAAAGCCCATTGGCTGAAATACATTGTATCCTTGCATTTTCTTCATTCTAGCCCAAGAATCTACAGGGCCATAGTTAAACCAATGCCCCGCATGTAATTGGCTTCCAGATGGATAAGAGAACATTTCAAGTACATATAACTTCTTATCAATTTTATTTTCATCAAATTCATAAAGGTTAGTTTCTTCCCATATTTGTTGCCATTTTTCATCGATAGTTGTAGTATATTTTGCCATTAGTATTCCTCCTTATTATGATCTATAGGTTAAAAACAATTATTAATCTTTTCCACTTAGTTTTAAATTAGAAAATAAAAAAAACCCTCATCTCAACAAAGAGACGAAAGTAATATTCCGCGGTACCACTCTAATTAGGCATTACGCCTCACTTAAGAATATAACGGTTTTAACCGTACTTGTTTTCACAAGTAAGCTTTTACTTACAAGTAAGATTTTACTTAAAAATAAGCTCATAGGCAAGTTCATATTATATCATTACTGCTTCACACCTATGGGACATTATTTATCTTAATGACCCAACAGCAGCTCTCTTTAAAATGCTATAAATACTACTACTCCTAATAAAAGCAATTTATTATAGTATCATTTGTTTAAGATTGTATTATTATTCATTATAATTTAAATAGAATTTTGTGTCAAGGCTATGTGATTTACTTAAATTTCATAACAAGATTTTTATTTGCATAGGATATAAATACAGTAAGCGCATAGTCATATACTATGAAGGCAAACTCCATAACAATTATTGTTAAATATATATTTATATTAGGAAGTTTTGATAATATAAATAATTTATAAATAAATATAAGTATAGCGGAGGCTATATTAAAATACAATAACTTAAGCACAATTTCTAAAATCATACTCCTTAATTTTTCTATAAAATATTTCACAAAGCCATAGGAACCAAAAATTAGTATATATGCAATGCTTATAAGCTTTGAAGGTATAATAAATAAACTAAGCAAGGAGACAGCACTATATACTACAATGGTATTCTTTATTCCGGTAGTTAAAATTGAAAGTGGAATAATACAGGAAGCAATGCCTAACATAAAAAATTTATTTGTAGGGAAAATAGAAGAAAGATATAGTAATATTAAACTAAGTGCTGCGAATATTCCACCCTTAGCAATATTATTAGATTTCATAAAAATCATCTCCTAAATTAATAGAATTAGCAACAGGATATAAGATCTCCGCCTAAACATTCACAAATACTATCTGCACACCACAAGTTAAGACATAGATTACCCATGCCAAAATCATTGTTACGCTTGCCATAATAGTTATCTCTATAATTTGAAGTACGCGAATTTAGTTCATTAAAACTTCGTCTATATTCAATATTATTAGGATCTTGCGTGCAAGCGCGGCTTATAAAATTATAAGCACTATCATGCCAACCTTTTTTGAGGTGAAGCACTCCCGTTAAATAATTCCACTCGGCAGTTTTAGTATTCATGGAATTTAATTTCTGCTCAGCGGAAGCGATATTTCCGCTATTTAAATCCATTCTTATAGATTGATATATATTGTTATTAGTATAGTCATTATTTGAATTAGAACCATAATTATTAGACGAATTGTAACTGTTAGAAGAACCATTGCTACTTGAAGAACTAGTATTTTTCATAAGTGAATCATAGGCTTCATTTAGTTCCTGCATTTTTTCTTCTGCTAAATCTTTTAAAGGATTATCACCATACTGATCAGGGTGATATTTTTTTGCTAGCTCTCTATAGGCTTTTTTAATATCTTCTTTAGATGAGCCTTGTCTTACACCAAGTACTTCATAGGGATTTATCATCTTTATATTCCACTCCTTTTAAATTATTAATGTTACATTCTTTATTAAATCATCACCTGCGGTGATGTAATATTAACGACTTCAGAAGGATATTTATACCCCCACTGAAGTTTTCTACTTGTTAGGGTATGTTACTCCCACTTATAGAAGTGGGAGGCTTTCCTTCTGAAATGTCGTTAAAAACCTTATCCATTTTTTCCATGAGTCCGAGTTCTAGTATATTACATAATATGGCTTCATTTTTTATTAAAGGTAATCTATTTAGATAGTTTAAACATTGCTGCGCGCAGGTAGATAATAAAAAATCAATTCGCGGTGCTATCGATATACTAAAACTTTTAAAATCTAATTTATCAGTATTAAACAATGAATTTATAGCATTAAAAGAATCACTTTTTATATCCTTTTCTAAATCATCATAAGCATCTATAATATATATCCATTTACCTAAATTATACCCAAGCCAATATAAATCATCCTTAAAGGAAGCAGTCTTATAATAAAATGATATTATAAAGCCTGTAAGGTCAGCAAAAACATGAGAAAGCTCATCTATAGATAGCTGCTCATCAATGCATAGATCCTTATGGTCCGCTTCGAGGGTATTTAGTAATAAAAGCTTTTCTTTTGTATAATTCATTACATCATTATATGCTATATCTGATTTTGATAAATAGTTTTTTAAAAACATTGAAAAAACTTTACTTTTCATTGTTTTATTATCGTAAACATCATCCATTATCTTATAATAGGCTAAAGTAATGTTACAAAAGGCGGCATAATCTATTGCCTGGTTATTATTAATCATAATCCTTTTTTTTAGTGGATGCATAATACATTTGAATTTAATAAAATTGTATTTATTCTCTGAAAGTGCATCCAAAAGTACTGCCAAGAAAGTCATATCATAATTTAAAGTAAGCCTTGGTAGGTTTCCAAAATTATTTTTAATAGAGTTACATAGGCCACAATAATAAGCTTTGAATTTCTCGTAGTCTTTTATCTTCATTTCCATTTTACATGGAGTTACATATCCAAACATTATAGTTCCTTTGATGATTTTTTTGATTTTAATATTTCATAAATGCTTTTAGCCGTTGTATCCTCTAATCGGTAACCGAGCAAAGTCACAACTTCCTCAATTTCGAATTCATCCTCGCTTTCAATTTCTATGTAAGGAAAAGGACAGAATGTCTTCTCATTTATATCTATTTCAATAAGAGTATTTTTGTATTTATAGCTTTCTCTATATTTTTTAATAGATTGTATAAGCTCTAGACCTAAGGATTCGAATATACCCTTGGCAGCAGCTGCATCTTTAATTTCTGATTCGTGTTCATCCATAATTTTATACTTTTCTTGGCTTATGAGTTTTTTCGTGGTTATGTAATGAACTGTGGAATTTGTTAGTTCATCATGCACTGTTCGTATTCTTGCATAGCCTTTGCCGTTTAGTAACCTTTTATCCGAGAAATCATAAATATTATTTATTTGATTTTCTTGTTTTACTTTTATAGCATTTATGTTTAATAGTTTTTTGCGGATTTCTTGTACATCAATATCTATAATTCTAAGTTCTATTTCTCTCAAAGTAGTTCCTCCTTGTCACTCTTAGGAACATAACAGTTATTAATTGTTATGCTTCTATTTTTATACATCTAATCATTAATTCTTTATTATACCATTAATTGTGATTATATCATAACTTAAGTAAAGTAACATTAATATTGCTTTAAAATTACAAATTCCAATACAGGAAAATAGGTAGTCACAATAATAGTCTGTTAAGAACTAAGGATAATAGCAATATATGACTTTGTTATAAGTGACGATACATAGTATAATAATTGGGCACGTTTAAATAAATGGACTAGCATTATTGACTTGTTATTTGTTTAAATGCGCCTTAGATAAATATTAAGGTGGTGTTTTTTTGGAGTATATAAAAGAAGTTAATATAAATGAGGCTATTATTCATGTTTTAGATAACAATGCAGATGAACCTATCTTGAATGAATATGCATTAGACTTAGATGAAGAAAAATATAACTATTTACTGAAACATATCCAGAAGTGCTTAAAGGATGAAGAATTAAAGTATGGAGTCTTTAATTCCGATCGAAATATAGTAAAAGATTTATCACAAGAATACTTGAATGGTGAGAATAATTTACTGGCGGTATCTAAGGACCTAGCAAGGCAGATGTTTATTTTAATGAGATCTATTGGGAACGTTCCTTCCTGTGATTTGGTAATAGTATCTTTTACCACAGAGTTTGGACCAATGCTTGGGATATTTAAAATGGATTATATTAAAAACTATGTGCACACTATCGAATTTGTGGATAATAAATTAGGCATTGATATAGTATCGCAGGTTACAGGATTACCTGGTAGTTCTCAAAGAATACAGAAATGTACGTTTTTAAAACCAATTAGAGATGAAAATAATTTTGATTTAATGGTTATCGATAAAAAAAGCAAGAATAAAGAAGATGAGGAATATGGCTCAAACTACTTTATAAGTGATTTCTTAGGTTGCACAATTATTGATAATGAAAGAGATGTTACTAAAAACTTCGTGAAGGCAGCTGAAAAATTCACGCAAAACAACTTTGCAGAAAATGCAGATGAAGCAGAAGTTGTTAGAAGTACTATAAAAAGAAAGCTTAGAGAAGAAGATAATATTGATCTTAAAGAATTGTCTGAGGAAATGTTTTCTGAAAATAATGATACTAAAGAAAAATTTGTTGAATTTATAACAGAACAAGGAGTTTCAGAAAATATTAGTCTTGATAAAGAGTGGATAGACAAAAAGCTAAAAAGAGTAAGACTAAAAATTGATAAAGATATAGATTTATACGTAAATGAAGAAACATATCATGATAATAGTCGCTTTGAAATACAAAGAAATGGTGATGGCACAATTAATATGGTTATTAAACATGTAAGCAATTATGTTGAAAAATAGATAAGAAAAAAGTATATATTACGCGTATTGCAATACGATTAATGCATTATACGTAATATATACTTTTTTCTGCGCATGAAAGCATTATAGTTTCCTATATAATAAAAAATAAAACAAAAATACCCACAGTAGAATATACTGTGGGTATTTTTGTTTTAACAATTTAGATTTAAATGAATTTAATCTAATTTATTTTAAAGAATTAGAAGAACCTAAAACGTTAGTGATTTTGCTTTCAACTAATTTAGTTATGTTAGTTCTTGCTTCGCCTAAATATTTTCTAGGATCTATTTCGCCAAGATTTTTTGTAAGTACTTTTCTTATTGAACCAGTCATAGCAAGTCTTAAATCAGTATCCATATTTATTTTACAAACAGCCATAGACGCTGCTTTTCTAAGCATATCTAGTGGAATTCCTTTTGCGCCTTTCATTTCGCCACCAAATTCATTGATCATAGTAACGTAATCTTGATCAACTGCAGATGCTCCGTGAAGAACTATTGGAAAATTGTGCTTTCCAGCTTCTTCTAATTTTTCTGTGATTTTTGCTAATCTTTCAAAATCAAGTTTAGCTTCGCCTTTGAATTTATATGCACCGTGGCTTGTTCCTATAGCTACAGCTAAAGAATCAATACCAGTTCTTGTTACATAATCTACAGCTTGTTCTGGATCAGTATAAGTTGCGTCTGCTGCGGAAACATTAACATCATCTTCAATTCCAGCAAGCTTTCCAAGTTCTGCTTCAACTACAACACCTTTAGAATGAGCATATTCAACTACTTCTTTAGTTGTTCTTACATTTTCTTCATAATCAAGATGAGAACCATCATACATTACTGAAGTAAATCCAGAAGCTATTGCAAGTTTACATTGTGCTAAATCTGAACCGTGATCTAAATGAAGAGCAATGTCAAGACCAGTGTCTTCTACAGCTGCCTCTACCATTTTTCTAAGGTAAGTAGGTCTAGCATATTTCATAGCGCCGCCTGATACTTGAAGTATAACAGCTGACTTGTGAGTAGCACAAGCATCGACAACTCCTTGAATTATTTCCATATTATTGATGTTGAAAGCTCCAATAGCGTAATTGCCTTCTAAAGCTTTTTTAAACATATTAGTAGTAGTAACTAAAGCCATGTTAATTCCACCTTTCAAATTTTGTAATAGGGACATATATTGTCCCTGCGGGACTTTTATGATATGTTATAATTATAAGCTATAATTGGACTATTTTCTACCCCTTTACTATAAATTGTACCCATAAATTTAAAAAATCAAAAAATATTGCTTATAGATACTTTTTCATGAGACATTATATGATCTATAAGATATTTCATACTATGTACAGTGGCTAAACATTCAGACTTATCTTTCATTTTTATATATTGAGTTAATTTTAAAAGCTCGTTGTCCATATGATCTGTATCTTCATGATGTATATATATAGTTAAAAATTTAGAAGCTTTTTTCCAATCAGCTACATAATCTAGTGATAAATTGTATGCATCTTCGTAGTTCTCTTTAAGTATATAGCTTTCTAAGGAAGAATTCAAATTTTGTAAATGGGCGCAATTATAATTTATAAGATTAATAGATACAAATATGCCTATAATCATTGTAAAAAATAAGCCGAAGGCTACAATAACATTTTTCATATTTTCTTATCTTTCCCTTCTTTAAGTTGATAATAGAACTTATTTTTAGAGTCAATCATTCCTATGAAAACATCTTTAGCACATAAAATATTATTTTTTCTTAATATATTGTTTAACCAAGTTATGTCTTTTTTTAAAAGATTTAAATTTTTATAATTTATATTGCCATCCATAATTAAAGGTATAGGCAAAGACTCTTGAGCTATGGATATATTTAAATCATCCTTAGTTGCATTAGAAATACTAGTTTTAGGCAATATGGATAGCTCACCGCTAGTCTCCAAAATAGCATATTGGATATCGGATAAATTAAAATACCCTTTTAATCTAAGTTCTTCGAATAAATCATTAATATTAAATCTTTGACATCTGAGCTCTGCAATATCAATTTTGCCGTTTTTTATTAATATGCTCGGAGTACCTGTTAAAATTTTTCTAGCCTTTTCGCTTTTGAGTTCAATATAGGAAGTGGCTATTTGGAGAAATAACAAAGTGAATATTGGTATAACTGCATGTATAATTGGTATTCTTATATCTTCCATGGGGAAGGTTGCAAGATTAGAAATCATCAATGCAATCACAAGTTCGAAAGGTTCAAGCTCACCTATTTGTTTTTTACCCATCATCCTCATAATAAATATTACTGTAAAGTATAAGACAAAAGTTCTGATTACTAAAATAAGCATTGTAACACCTCTTTAACATATGATGTATATGTTTCCTTTAAACTCAAAAATTATAAGGGGGAAAGGATACATTTTTTAAAAACTAAAGTATAATAGTAATAACTACTAAAAATAGGGGATGATTGTATGCGTAGTTTCAATATAGGACTTAAGGATGGTAGAAACATTATAGTTCCAGAGGGAACTATATTAAATGATATTATTAAAAAAAATAATTTAGTAAGCGATTTTCCAGTAGTTTTAGGTAAAATCAACAATAAATTTTATGAGCTAGGAAGTACTATCGCGCATGGGGGTGATTTTGAACTCGTAGATATTACAAGTAGAATCGGAACGATGGCGTACGTTAGGACCCTTCAATTTGTACTAATAAAAGCAATTTCTGAATTATTCCCTGAAGCTAAAATTTCTATCGAACATTCTTTAAGTAAGGGATTATTTGGTGAGATTCATAAGACTCTTGCACTAGATATTGATGACATATATGATATAAAAAGCAGAATGAGCGAAATAATAAAAGCAGATATTCCTATAAGAAAGATAGCATTTTCAAAAGAGAGGGCAGTGGAAATTTTTACGCAGTATGATATGCAAGATAAAGTTAAGCTTTTAAAATATGTAACAGGAAAAGAGATAAAGCTTTATGAACTAGATGGGAGATATGATTATTTCTATGGCCCTATGGCTTATTCAACAGGAATATTAAAAATATTTGATTTAATGTACTATGAGCCGGGGTTTATATTAAGATATCCAACAAATGATGAACCAGATAGAATCCCTAAATTTTATAAACACGAAAAACTAGCTAAAGTATTTTATGAAGCAGCGCAATGGGGAGAAATACTAAGTGTTGGAAGTGTTGGTGCACTAAACAATGAAGTGGTAAATGGCGATATTGTTAATTTAATTAGAGTAGCAGAAGCACTTCATGAAAAGAAAATTGCATATATTGCGGATATGATTTATAAGCGGGAAAAGGTGAAATTGGTTCTTATTGCTGGACCGTCCTCATCAGGGAAAACTACTTTTTCAAAAAGATTAGGGATTCAATTGAGGGTAAATGGCTTAATACCAATATTTATTTCATTAGATGATTATTTTATTAATAGGGAAATCACTCCAAGAGATGAAAGTGGAGAATATGATTTTGAATCTATATATGCTTTAGATTTAGAACTTATAAATAAGGATTTAAAATTATTACTGGAAGGCAAAGAGACTGAAGTACCAAGTTTTAATTTTAAAACAGGGAAAAGGGAATGGCATGGTAATAAGATTAAAATGCCCGAAAATGGAGTTATGATTGTAGAAGGAATACATGGATTAAATGAGATTTTAACTTCATCTATATCTAAGGATAGTAAATTTAAAATATATATAAGTCCTTTAACACAGCTTAATTTAGATGATCACAACAGGATTTCTACAACAGACGTAAGAATGACAAGGAGAATAGTTAGAGATTATTTATCAAGAGGATACGGCGTTGAAGATACACTGAAAATGTGGCCTTCTATAAAACGTGGAGAGGAAAAAAATATTTTTGTATTTCAAGAGCAGGCAGATGCAATGTTTAATTCTAGCGTAGTATATGAGCTTTGTGTGCTTAAGAAATTTGCATTAGCCGAGCTTAATAAAGTTGGGGAAGAAAGTCCAGTATATTATGAGGCAAGTAGATTAAGAAGCTTTCTTAATTTTTTTAAAGATGTAGATAAAGATTTAGTACCAGATAATTCAATAATAAGAGAATTTACTGGCGGAAGTTGCTTTTATAAATACT
Source organism: Clostridium sp. CM036 (assembly GCF_055081135.1). Lineage (NCBI taxonomy): Bacteria > Bacillati > Bacillota > Clostridia > Eubacteriales > Clostridiaceae > Clostridium > Clostridium sp. CM036. The sequence continues at coordinate 3,483,898 of NZ_CM143652.1, forward strand.
AAAGCACCTGGAAATAAAATAATTACGTTATACTGTGCAGATGCTTACAAGGAGGGAAACAAATGAAAAACTATAGTGTTTTTGACATATTGGGTCCAATTATGGTAGGGCCATCAAGTTCACATACAGCAGGGGCTGCAAGGCTTGGTAAAATTGCCGCTATAATTTCAGGGAAAAATATAATATCAGTAAAATTTGTTTTACATGGTTCTTTTGCTAAAACGTATAAAGGCCACGGAACGGATAGAGCATTAGTAGCAGGGATTTTAGGGATGGATCCTTGGGATGATAGACTTAAAGACTCATTAGCTATAGCTAAAAATCAAGGGCTCCAAATAGAGTTTGCTGAGGACGATTTGGGAGATGTTCATCCTAATACAGTAAAGTTTATTATAACAAAAAAAAATGAGAAAATAGTTGAAGTTGTTGGGTCGTCTGTTGGAGGAGGAAATATTTCGATATTTGAAGTTGATGGCCAACCAGTTAAATTTACAGGTAACTATCCAACAATTATAATTAGCCATAAAGATATTCCAGGGATGATTTCAAAAGTAAGTACCTTGTTATATGATGGAAATGTTAACATAGCATTTATGAATGTGTATAGAAATAGTAGAGGGCTAAAAGCAGCCATGGTGTTTGAGACAGATACCATAGTAACTGAAAACGTATTAAGTAAGATTAAGTCTATGGAGGATATTTACAGTATAAGAGAAATATCACCAGTGCAACGGTCGTAATACAGCGAGGAGGAAATAATATGTTTGTAAACAAAGGGATAGAACTTTTAAGTGTATGTGAAGAGAAAAATATACCGATTTCGGAATATACAATAAGGTGTGAACAAGAAGAAAGTGGATTTACGCGTAGTGAAATTGTTGAAAAGATGAGGAAAAATCTAAATATAATGAGAGAAGCTGCGGAATATGGGCTTACAAATGAAACTAGATCTATTAGTGGATTAATAGGTGGGGATGCAATTAGACTGAATAGGTATGCGCAGGGGGGAAATACACTGACAGGTGAATTTATGATAAAAGCAATGGCGAGAGCTCTTTCTTGCTCAGAAGTGAATGCAGCCATGGGAAAAATAGTCGCTGCGCCGACAGCGGGGTCTTGTGGAATACTTCCTGCAGTAATTATTACAGCAGGAGAGAAGTTAAATAAAACTGAAGATGAGCTAATTAATGCGTTATTCACAGCTTCTGGAGTAGGAATTATAATAGCTAAAAATGCTACAATGTCAGGAGCTGAAGGTGGATGTCAGGCTGAATGTGGTTCTGCCGCTGCCATGGGCGCAGCAGCTGTAGTGGAAATGATGGGTGGTACTCCCGCTATGGCACTAAATGCAGCTGCTATTGTTATAAAAAACATTTTAGGACTAGTATGCGACCCTGTCGCAGGGTTGGTTGAGGTGCCGTGTGCTAAACGAAATATAGCTGGTGCAGTAAGTGCTTTGACTACTGCAGATTTGGCTATGAGTGGGGTTACAAGTCGAATACCTTTTGATGATACAGTAATTGCCATGTATAAGGTGGGAAAACAATTACCTTGTGAATTAAGAGAAACAGCTATGGGCGGGCTTGCAACTACTCCTACAGGACTTGAACTTGCAAAAAAAATATTATTAAAACAAGGTTCGCTTAAATAAATATATTGTTGGAAGTTAAGAGAGGGATATCCTAAACGGGGTGTCCCTCTTTTTTGTATATCACATCACTTAGTAAAGTAACCTTTAAAATCATAATGAATAGAATAATAAAGGAGATAACTAATTAAAGGGAGGGATAGAAATGCAGTGGTACAATACAGATGAAAATGAAGTGTATAACACATACAGAAATATTAGTGAAGATATTTTTGAGGGGATTGATGAAGAATACGTAAATGAAAGTGCAAAATAATGATAGTTTGGTGTTGTGAATGAAAAAAACCTATATTTTTATAATCGGTGTAATTGCATTAATGTTTATAAGCACTTCTTCAAGTTTAATAAATACAATAATATATTCTATAGCTATAGTTCCGTTAGCTATTCTACTAGGAGATCAAACCACTAGCATTTCAGATTATATAGGGCAAAAAAAAGGGGGGCTTTTAGCTGCTACAGTAGGCAATGTTCCAGAGCTGATGATGGGAATATGGTCAATAAAGTATGGAATGATACCTATGGTTCAAGCTTCTTTAATTGGGTCAATTGTAAACAATATGCTTTTGGGTCTTGGAATTGCGGTAGTGTTTGGAGGATTTAAGTTCAGGCAGCAGAATTTCAATAGGATAATAGCACGAACAAATTTCAATATGTTACTATTGGCCTTGTCCTCCATGGTAGTTATAGCAACATTAAATAGATACTCTGTAGTTAAGGACTCGGTACTTATATCCATAAGTGTGAAAGTCGCTTTTTTACTGATAGGTATTTATATCTTAGGACTAATATTCTCATTGTATACTCATAACAATTTGTTTGTTGTAAGCGTGGATAAAGAAGAAAAAAAAGTTGTCGTGAATAAAAAAGTTATTGAAAGTGTAATGATTTTAATTTGTATATCTGTATTACTTTATTTTATAAGTGATAAGCTAATTTATAATATTAGAGAGTTTACTAAAAACTATAATATATCCCAAGAGTTCATAGGAATAATTTTAATTCCACTTTTGGGCAATATAGGAGAAAATGTTTCTACAATAATGTGTGCAATGCAAAACAAGGTAGATATGAGCTTAGAAACAGCTATAGGATCAAGCATCCAAATTTCACTTTTTGTTACCCCTGTGCTTGTAATATTTTCTTGCTTTATGGGTTTAAATATGACACTTCTATTTCCAACCTTTCACATAATAATGTGTAGTATAGCTGTAGGTATGTCTTTTTTAGTCTTTCAAGATGGGAAAACCTATTGGCTAGAAGGAAGTATTTTAATTACTACCTATATCATAATTACTTTAGCATATTATTATATTGTCTAGGTAAATTCAGATAAATAACAAGTTGCAGCTTTGACTTGTTATTTATTTTAATGCACCTAAGCATAAATAGATATATATAATAATATAATTAAACTAAAAGGTGATTATTTGGCACATAGAAGAGTAATTCAGAATTATTACGATGATGTAAATAATTTAGCAGATATTTTAACTAAACTAGTTAGTTCTTATAGGCTATTAATAGGTGGAGCAGATGAATTAAATAAAATTGCACTATCTAAAAAAAGTGAGGTTAAGGATGCATTAAAAAGAGCTGATAATTTGGGGGATATTATAGACGAAACAATAAAGGTGCTAGACGATGCGGGTTATAGTTATATGTCTTATTGCAAAATTAAGACCGAGGTTATGAACTGCAAGATTCAAACAGAGTATATAGAAACAGAGATTGACGAGGAGCTAAGGTTAAAAGATTAATTATCTCCTACGGAGCTATTAAGCATCTCCTGTTATAAAATTGTGGACTTTCCTTCTGAGATGAGATGTCGTTAAAAAAGTGTGAGAAATATTATATTTCTTACACTTTTTTTATTTGAAATTTACTTACCATAAGATAAGAGAGTATAAATATTATAATAATAGTAAGAGGGAAATTGTGTGGAGAATTTAAAGTCACGAAAGCATAGAGTGCTAAAAGCATTCCAGAAATAGTAATAGGGATACCAGTATAAACATTATTAAATTTAGAGTTATTATATCGTGCTAGTCTATATGCACCAGCTACAGGGAAAACTAAAAAACAAATATAACCCAAATAGCCTAAGGAAATGAAATTATATAAATTATATATAAGCAAAGAAGGTGCAACGCCAAAAGATACTAGATCAGCTAATGAATCCAATTCTTTTCCTAAAGCGCTAGATACTTGTAAAAAGCGTGCTACTTGGCCATCATATCTATCCATAAAACCAGCTAATAATATAAAAATTACAGATAATTTGTAATTAGCTTGAAAAGTCATTAGCAAGGATAATAAACCAAAAATTAAATTTCCAAAAGTAAGAATATTGGGTATAGAGGATTTATTCACTAAATATCACTCCTAAAATAATAAAATTTCACTAATATATTAATATAAAATCATACTTTAAATTATACATCATATTATAGAAACATTTAAGTATGAAATCATAAATTTTATTATTGGGTGGTCAAGGAAAAATATAATAAAAAAATATTAATATTAACATTTATTTATGGTTAAAATAAAAATATTAGTAATTTTTATCTAACATAAAAAATTAAGAAGGAGGAATATAAAATGAAAGTTTCTGAAATAATGACTAAAGACGTTTTAAGTTTATCTGTAGATGATACTGCAAAGCATGCAGCCGAGCTTATGAAAGAACATAATATAGGATCAATTCCTGTAAAAACAAAGGAGAAAGTGATTGGTATTGTAACGGATAGGGATATAATACTTAGATGCGTGGCAGAAGGCAAGGATGTAAAAACGCAAAAAGTTCGAGATATTATGACTTCTAACCCAGTAGTAGGAGATCAAAATATGAATGTGGATGATGCTATTAGGATTATGAGTGAAAGGCAAATAAGAAGGCTACCAATAACGGCAAAGGATCAATTAGTTGGGATGGTTTCGCTAGGGGATGTGGCATTAGAACCAAAGCTTCATGAAGAGGCTAGGGACGTACTCAGTGATATTTCTATCCCATGCACACAGAATATTTAATGAGAATGTTAAAAAATAAATAAAAAATGTAATTTATTAGCGCAATTATATGTTAAATTACTATTGACTTTTATTTTATTAACTAAAAATCCACAGGAAAGGTAAATCTTGTGGATTCATTTTTAAAGAGGTATAATGTTTATAAATAACATATTAAATTTAAACGGAAATAGGGGAGAATGTAATGAACAAGGTAAAATTTATTTATAATCCATATTCTGGAGAAAATACTATAGCATCAGATTTAGATAAGATAATAATGATTCATCAAAAATATAAGCACACGATAGTGCCATATAGAATATGCAATGAAAATCCTATATCAGATGCTTTTTTTGATATAGACAAAAATTACAAATACATTTTAATAGCAGGTGGAGATGGAACTTTAGATACTGTAGTAAATGAGATGAAAAAAAAGAATATTGATTTACCTATAGCAATTCTTCCCGCAGGTACTGCAAATGATTTTGCAAATTATATAGGAATGCCTCAAGATGTTGAAAAGGCATGCAATCAAATATTAACAAGCGATGCAAAAAAAATAGATATAGGGAAAATAAATGATAAATATTTTCTGAATGTAGCGAGTGCAGGTTTATTTACAGATATATCACAAAAAATGGATATGGATCTAAAAAACACTATAGGAAAACTTGCATATTATATAAAAGGAATTGAACAGTTACCTAATTTTAGAAAACTAAAAATAAAAGTTAGTTCAGATGAAGTTTCTTTTGATGGAAATATGTATTTAATGTTAGTGTTCAATGGACAAACTGCAGGAAATTTAAAATTTGCATATAAAGCTAAGGTGGACGATGGACTTTTAGATGTAATTATAATAAAGGCTGGAAACATGAAGAATATCTTAAATATTTTTATTAAAATGATTCGAAATGAGCATTTAGAAAATATAGAAGGAATTGTTTATTTTAAAACTGATAGATTAGAAATAGAATGCTTCGAAGGTATTGGTACAGATATAGATGGAGAAAGAGGACCCGATTTCCCACTCCTTATAGAATGTGAAAAAGGTGGAATATCTATATTAGGTACTAAAATAAAGTAAATTAAGCATAATATCAAACATAAATTAATAAATATTAATAGTAGCAATTTTAGGAGAGTATATGAATGAGTATATATTTTTTACTGCTGTTGATAGTGTTTTTTTTATTGTATGAAGGTATAATTTCTAGTTTGATTTATGCACCTAAAAAAATTAAAATAATTAGTGTTATTGCTTTAATTTTAATGACGTTTAGATACATAGCTTTAATAATCCTTTGCGTTATAAAAAATCAAAATTATTTATATTTATTAAAACCTTTGGTATTCACAAATTTACTTAGCATACCAATATGTGGCGTTATTTCAGTGTTTATATTTGCAAGAAACAATAAAATTAAACTTAAAAAGATTTTATTTATCTGCTTAATGTTGTCTGTAGTATACTGCATTATGATATATAAATCTGCTTCAGATATTAATGTATCAATCCTTTGTGGATACATTATAGAATTACAACTAGAAGGTTATTGTTATATTGGACTACTTATAATAAATTCAGTTTTTATTATTAAAGGTATAGAACTTTTTAACAAAACATATTCTAATAAAATAGGATCAGCAATAATAATAATATCTTCTATTGTTACAATTATTTCAGTAATTCTAACTTCAATAAATGGAAATCTCCCATGGTTATTGCTAGGCGATATTTCTTGGATTATAACCATAGATTATGGATTAATAAAGTTTAAAAAGAAAAGGCAAAATGGTTAATGTTATAGCACCACAGGTGAAAATTTTAAAAGCATATATGACTACAAAAAAATGTAGTCATATATGCTTTTTTATTTTCTAGTTCTAGCTTTTTTGCTAGGACTAATTTTTGAGTCAGTTTTTGAAACGGTTGTTGAAATAGTATTTGAAACGGGTTTTGACCCGGTCTTTAAAGGATTTACTTTAGAATTTTTATTCCCTTTAAATTTGGAATTAGTATTTGCCTTCATAGGTCTTGGCGGTATTAATGATTTTTTATCAAAACCAATTAAATCTTCCCTATGAGCTTTTATTAGTGCTTCTTTTACAATATTATAGTTATCTGGATTTTTAAATTGCATCAGAGCCCTTTGCATATTTTTTTCTTTTTGCTCAGTTGGAACATAAACCTTCTCATTCGTGAAAGGATTAATTCCGGTGTAAAATATTGTGGTAGATAAACTCCCGGGTGTTGGGTAAAAGTCTTGGACCTGTTCTGGAGTATATCCCATTTCTTTTATATATTCTGATAATTTAATTGATTCATTTAAGTCACAACCAGGGTGGCTTGACATAAAGTATGGAACTAAAAATTGATTTTTATCCAATTGTTTATTTGTCTGCGAATATTTTTTAACAAAACGGTCAAATACCTCTTGCTTTGATTTTCCCATTTGGTCTAGTACCTTGTCGCTTATGTGTTCAGGTGCTACTTTTAATTGTCCGCTAATATGATGTTGACACAATTCTTCAAAAAACTTAGGGTTTTTATCAAAAATTAAATAGTCATATCTTATTCCAGAACGAATAAAAACTTTTTTAATGTTTGGAATTACTCTAACTTTTCTTAATAAATCCAAATATTCAGTGTGGTCGATAATAAGATTTTTACATGGAGTTGGAAACATACATTGTTTATCTCGACATACACCTACTTTTTCTTGGATTTTGCAAGCTCTATGTCTAAAATTTGCAGTAGGTCCACCAATATCGTGAATGTATCCTTTGAAATTTTTTAAGGTAGTTAAAAGCTTTGCTTCATCTATAATAGAGTGTTGGCTTCTATTTTGAATAACTCTACCTTGATGAAAGGTTAAAGCGCAAAATGAGCAGCTACCAAAACAACCTCTATGGCTGGTTATAGAAAATTCAACTTCAATTATTGCAGGAATACCGCCCTTATCTTCATATATAGGATGATATGTTCTAGTGTACGGCAGACCATAAGTTATATCCATTTCATTTTGCGTTAAAGAAATTTGAGGAGCATTTTGTACTACATATCGATCATTATGTTTTTGTATTACTACTTTTCCTCTTATGTCATCCTGTTCCAAAGACTGTAATTTATAGCTTTCTGCATAAGCATTTTTATCAGTGGAAACAGTTTCGAAAGAAGGTACCTCTATAAAGTCTTTAAGTTCACTAATATCTTTTGAAGCGTAGACAGTTCCACGAAGGGTAGTCATTTTATCAATACTCATGCCATACTTGAAAAGATTAGCCATTTCAACTATAGTTTTTTCTCCCATACCATAGATTAGTAAATCTGCTTTAGCATCAATTAATAAGCTTCGTCTTACTTTATTAGCCCAATAATCGTAATGGGCAAATCGCCTAAGGCTGGCCTCTATTCCACCAATTATAATTGGAACATTTTTAAAAGCTTCGCGAGCGCGATTACAATACACAATTACTGCTCTATCTGGTCTATGACCTGACTTGCCACCTGGTGAATAAAGATCAGTGTGTCTTTTTTTCTTTGCTGCAGTATAGTGATTAACCATAGAATCTATATTACCTGAATTTATAATAAATGCATATTTAGGTTTTCCAAGTTTTCTAAAATCATTAACGCTTTCCCAATTAGGCTGCGCGATAATACCTACGGTAAAGCCTTCTCTTTCTAAGGTTCTTCCGATTATAGCAGTTCCAAAGGAGGGATGATCAATATATGCATCCCCTGTAATTATTATAAAATCTAATTGAGATATATTTCTTTCTTTCAAATCATTCATGCTAATAGGTAAAAATTGTTTATTTGATATCATTTAATCCTCCTAATAGACTAGTTGAGAATTGATAGTGGAAAGTTGCGAGTTTAAAATATAGTTTAATATTTTTCAGGTTTTCATAAAAACCAACCATAACCCTCAATTTTCAACTCTCAAATTAAAGCTAGTTGTCTTGTATTAACTGTATTTAATAATATTAACATAACTATTGAAAAATATGAACTGTAAAAGTTTATAAATGTTAGATTGTGATTATAAAATGTCGAATTTTAAGAGAAAATAAGCATTTTAAGGTAATAACAAAAGATAACTCACTAGAGTATTTTAAATATTATAATGCAGAAATTTAATTCTAAAAATATACTGTGTTACTTAATTAGATTATAGTAGCATAGTGTATTTTTTTTGGAATTTAGAACAAACTATTAATGTTAATGAAATTTATAGATTGTTTTCTAAGGAGGAATTAATTTGAAGAGTAAAAAGCAATTATTTAAAAGATGTAGTGCTGTGGTTATGATAGTTTTAATTACATATTTTGCAAATGAAATTTACCTTAATATTTCTAGTATGAAAGTTATGGCACAGGTTTACAAATATGGCGCGCGCGGTGAACAAGTTAAACAAATTCAAACTAAACTAAAACAATGGGGATACCATAAGGATAGTGTTGATGGAATATATGGTTACAATACATATCTTTCTGTTAAGGCATTTCAAGGTAGTAATGGATTAGATGCAGATGGAATTGCAGGAAAACAAACACTTGCGGCCATGGGTATTTCGGTTAGTACATCAACTCCAGGTGGATCAGCTTCCGGCCAAAACGTAACAAATAATAAGGATGTGGATTTAATAGCTATGCTCATAAATGGGGAGGCTAGAGGAGAACCTTATGAAGGTCAGGTGGCTGTTGGAGCAACAATTTTAAACAGAACAAGAGATGCAAGATTCCCGGCTACAATAGCGGGAGTAATTTATCAACCAGGGGCATTCACAGCTATAGTCGATGGACAAATAAATGCAAAACTTGAAGAAAGCTCCGTAAGGGCTGCAAGGGATGCAATAAATGGATGGGACCCCTCAGATGGAGCAGTATTCTATTTTAATCCTGCAACGGCTACTAATAAGTGGATATGGTCACGCACACTTATAAAAGTAATTGGTAAACATAGATTTTGTAGCTAGAATAATCATAAAATAGTAGTAGAAAATTTCTACTACTATTTTATATGCATTATTCTTGCGTGCAATATTTAATTATTAGATCTAGAGTACATAATATGGAATCCATATGAGTCCTTTCATATCCATGTGAAGCGAAAATTCCGGCACCAATTAAAGCGGTTTTAATATCCCATCCAGCTATTAGAGCAGCAGAAGCATCAGAACCATAGTGTGGATAAATATCTATTTTATAATCTATGTTTTCTTTTTTGCATATATTTGTTAATTTTTTCCTTAGATCTAAATCATAAGGGCCTGTTGAGTCTTTAGCGCAAATACAAACACTATACTCAGATGAATTTTGATCAAGACCAGGGCAACCCATATCTACTGATACAAACTCTTTAGTATTTTCTGGAATTGATGCAGAAGCTCCATGTCCAACTTCTTCATAATTACTAATAAATATATTAGTTGTATATGGAAGTTCAATGTTATTTTCTACTATGTGTTTTATAGCATAAAGGAGAATTGCAACTGAAGCCTTATCATCTAGGTGCCTAGATTTTATAAAACCTTTTTCGGTAAAGAGTGTTCTCGCATCAAAGCAAATGAAATCACCGACGCTTAAGCCTAATTCCTCCACTTCTTTTTTTGAAGAAATTTTTTCATCAAGAATTACTTCCATGTTTTCAGGGGTTCTTTTAAGTTCACGAGCATCATTACCACTAATATGCACTGAAGGTTTTGTGCAATGGATAGTTCCGGTGAAGGTTTTGCCATCAATAGTTTCTATGGCGCAGTTTTCACCTTCTATTGAATTCATCATGTATCCACCTATAGGATCTAATGCTAAAGAACCACTGGAATTAATATTTTTAACCATTGCACCAAGTGTATCCACATGAGCAGAAAGTGTTCTTTGGTAATCGTTATTTTTGCCTTTTAAGGTGATTACAATTGCACCTTTATTAGTAATGAAATGGGGTGCGTTTAGAATATTAAGCTCATCATTTATATAGTCCATAATTTTTTGTGTATAACCTGAAGGACTAGATATTGATAAAATGTTCTTTAAATAGTATTTAATTTTATCTTCATTATAATTCATATTATCACTCCTTAAAATGGAATCAGTATAAGTTTAATTTTACCATAAAAGGTACTTAATTGGAAATGAGATATTAAGCTAAGTTAACAAATAAGCAAGAGTGAATAGGGGGAAAGTATAGGAATATTAGATTCTTTGTAGTATAATATGCTTGAGTAGAAAAGGAGATTACATATGAAGAAAAAAGCGATTATAGTATTAGGAATTTTAGTGTTGTTAGGTGCAATTATATTTACTAGCTACTCTTATTTTAAAGTAAAACAATGGGATTCTTTGATTTTGCCTAAAATCAAAATAGAAGATGAAGACTTAACAGGTAAAACTAAGGAACAAGCCCAAATAATAATGAAGGAAAAGTACTCAAGTAAGGTGATTAAGAAAAAAATTACAATAGTAAATGAAGATAAAAAATATACCTTGGACTATTCAATGCTAGACGCAAAATATAATATTGATGAAGCTATAAAGCAGGCAATGAGCTATGGAAGTGACATGAATATGTTACAAAGATATAAAGCTATTAAAAATCCTGATGATAAGCAAATAAAGCTGACCTTTGAATATAATGATAAGGCTGTTGATAAAATATTAGAGGAAATGACAAAAGATATAAATAAAGATCCAGTAAATGCAACTATAACTATGGTTAGCAGTGGAAACTTTAGTGTTACAAGTGACGCTTATGGAAAGCAGTTAGAATCAGTAAAATTGAAAAAAGAAATTAAAAGTAAAATAAATGGTCTTCTCTCGGGAGATGATATAAGTATCACGGCTCCAGTAAAGAAATTAAGTCCTAAAGTTACGGAAGCTTCCTTAAATGCGATAAATACAAAAATTTCAAGCTATAGTACGAACTTTGCAAGTTCACAAGAAGGCAGAGCTACAAATATAGAGTTGTCTACTAAAAGTATAAATGGGACACTACTTATGCCAGGAGATGTCTTTAGCTTTAATGGAATTGTAGGAGAGAGAACTGCAGCAAGAGGATATAAAACCGCTGGCGTAATTGTTGGAGATAAATTAGAGCAAGGGTTAGGTGGGGGAATATGCCAGGTTTCATCTACTCTGTATAATGCAATGCTTACAACTGAAATTCTTTCTGTAGAAAGAATTCATCATACAATTTCTTCGGGTTATATCCCAAAAGGACAAGATGCTACAGTTGATTATGGCAATCTAGATTATAAGTTTAAAAACACATTTGAGTATCCAATATACATTGAAGGTGTTATATCAAACAGAAATCTCTCATTTAACATTTATTCTAATTCCACATTAACTAAAAGAACTTATGAAATTGTAAGTGAAGTATTGGAAGTTACTCAGCCAAAGACCGAAACAATACAAGATCCAACTAAGTACGAGGATGAAAAAGAAATTGTTAAGACGGGTTATGCAGGATTTAAAGTCAAAGTGTATAGAAAAACTTACGAAAATGGTAAGCTAATTGGTACACAGGTTATAAATAATGATACATTCAACGTTATTAATGGAACTATAAAAGTTGGTACTAAGAAGAGAGCATAACGTTTAATTAACGTTATGTTCTCTTCTTAATGACATTTCAGAAGATGATTTAATAAAAAAACTTAAGAAGGAGAATGAAAAATATGGATTACAAATTGATATGTATAGATATGGATGGTACACTTCTAAATGATAAAAAAACTATTAGTGAAAGGAATCTTAGCGCTATAAGGCTAGCTAATAAAAAGGGCGTAAAGATTGCGGTATGTACGGGAAGAATTTTTGCCTCTGCTGATTTTTTCTCGGATCTCTTGGGAGTTAAATCACCGGTAATAGCTGCGAATGGTGCTTATATTAGGGAAAAAGATAGAGATGAAGTAGTTTACAATGAAGCGTTAGGTGTGGAAAAATGCGAAAAACTGCTATCTGTGTTTAAAAAGTATGAGATTTATCCGCATTTTTATACGAAAGACATGATTTTTACGGAAAATTTAACATATTCTACATCTTTTTATGCGGGAGTTAATAAAACACTACCAAAGGATAAGCAGATCAAAGTAGTGCTCGTGAAGGAGTGGAATGAGATATTTAAGAAATATGAAACTGAAATTTTTAAAGGTATAGGGGTAGATGAGGATACAGAAAAAATCCGAAAAGCAAAAATATCATTAAGAGATATGGATAATTTTGAAGTGGTAAGCTCTCATTTCGATAATTTTGAAGTAACAAATAAGGGAGTATCAAAGGGAAATGCGGTTAAGATTTTAGCTGATTATTATGGAATAAATCGTGAACAGGTTATTTGTATAGGAGATAGTGAAAATGACTTATCTATGATTAAAATTGCAGGACTTGGAGTTGCTATGGGAAATGGAGATGGGTTCGTGAAAGAAGCTGCAAAATATATTACTGATACTAATAATAACGATGGAGTAGCGAAGGTTATTGAGAAATTTGTGCTAGAAGTGTAATGGTAAGCCTTTCATTCCATCCTTGAAAGAGTGGAATGAAAGGCTAATTTTGAGTTGTAGGAAGTTATTCCAGTCAACTTCAATGATTAGGCTTTATTTTCTATCCATTTAATAAATTTTTTTGCTTGAATTCTAGCATAAATGGGATATAAAAAGGGTAATATTCTATTAAGGCCAAGGGTGACTGCATATGCCTTTGATGGATATATAGATTTTTTATTTTTTTCAATACCTTTTATTATGCTTTCAGCAACTTTATCTGCTGTCTGAACTGGCCAAGGTACTGGTGCTTTATCTCCAGCTCTTTTAAAAAAGTTAGTACTTGTAGCAATAGGATAAATTAATGAAAGTCTGCCTTTATCTCTAATTTCATAATTATGGACGCGTCCAAAGCCATCTATTGCACTTTTGGTAGAACAGTATAAGGAATATCCTGGTAAAGGGACTTTACTAACAGCCGAACAGGTAATGGCTACATGATATTCTTTTCCTTTATTGAGTTTTTTCATTTTTTCAAAAGCATAAATAGGGGAAATTACATTAGTTTTAAATATATCTTCAATGTGACCCCAATCTGGCTCAAGTATTTCTTCACAATAGGCAAAACCTGCATTAGCTATAAATATATCCACATGACCTAAAGTAGCTATTGCATATTCAAACAGCTTATCCATCTCTTCCTTATTAGATACATCACAGGAATATGGTATTACATAGGATCCGAAGTTATTTATTTTTTCTACATTTCTACCAACTGCTATTACATTTGCATTATACACACCTAATCTTTTTAATACCTCATTGCCTATACCCGAAGAGGCACCTGTGAGTATAATATTCTTATCTTTAAAATTCATTTAGTTTACCTCCATATAGAGAATTGTCATTACAGCTGCCTGCTTACTACATAAGTCATTTCTTGTAAATTAAACATTCCATCATGAGATGTGCCTGGATAGTGCCTAGACATAAAACCTGGCTTAGTTACAATGCTTACTCCAAGTTGAGTCATGTTTTCAATAATTTCAATATCAGATCCATTATAACCCATAGTTTGAAGGTAATCTTTAATGTTTTTTTCTACATAATTATAAAGTTCTTCCTTACTTTCATAAGGGCTAACAAAAATAAATCTATTAAAGCATCTATCTATATCTTCTTTATCTGGTAATGTTTCATTTAAAACTACTGTATAGTCAGCATTCTTTGAAGAATATACTTTTGTTTCATTTTTCAGGCCATATTTCAATAAGCAATATTGCCTATCTTGTATTGTTTTTACTGAGTTCCATGGATTCAAGTATGCTTTAGGTAAAACACTTGATAAATTCTCTAGGGACTTAGCAAGCTCAGAAGCAAAAAAAATCCTGTCTATATCTTTATTTATAAAAATAATTCTTGGAGATAAACAAGCCTTTTGTTCCCAAAATACAATATCGCTTCCTATATTTTGGGCAACAACTTCCAAGTCTTTTTCTTCATCTATTACCTCGAAACTAATTTTAGGACCATGCATAATAAGATGTGTTTGATGTTTAGCACATAATCCAGCCATTATTCCACCAGAATATGCTCCGCCCCAATGTACTACACAATCACTTTCTTTTACTAAAGTTTCATATATATTTGAGGAGGAACTATCAAAATAAGTTACTGAAAGTCTATCCTTTATACTGCTATCAATTTCGCATAGACTTTGATAAAAAGCATATGCAAAATATGGTTCATCTCCTGATACTTTAACTATATTACAATTCTTTGATAATAAGCCCATAGAGATACTTACAGGTATTACGATGAATGCATTACCAGATACGTTATGGAAAATTAATCCTCTAGGTTGTCTATGGCAATACCCATAGCTTGTTTCTGCCCAATTATCAAGTACATCACTATCACCTAGTTCTTCTGAAATTTCTTTTTCAATGTTCTCTCTTAAAAGCATTGACATACTTCCTTCAAGTTCATAGGCTACAAGTTGCGGACTTTGATTGGTTATTGTAGCCAAAGCATCAATATGTTTCTGAGAATATTCTCTATTTAGCCATAGTTTAGCACATTTATCTAAAGTTTCTATAGTTCTTTCTGTAGATATATCATGAGCAGCTTTCTTATTTGAATTAAGTCTTTTTATCTCGCTAATTATCTGTTCTTCATCTGTACAATTTAATTCTAGCTTTAACCCATTTATATCTTTTTCTAAAATTGTCTTTCCTACTGTATATTCAATTCTCATTTTTTACCTCCTGATACATTAAGTGTTGCACCACAGCCTTTAGCCTCTGCTCCTTTAACTCTTCCAAGAATCTTTATGGTCATTTCATCTTTGCCACAATCTGGGCATCTATTTGTAGAAACTATTTCTCCAATATCATCTACAAGCACGGATGCACCTGCAAAAGTATCAGTACCATATGCATTTAATACTTGAATAAATCCTTTGTTTCCAACTTTATTTAATGGATTAAGAGTCTTTACATCTCTTATGATTACTCTTCCCCAGCTAGGTACATGGAAGAGGTAATCCTTATGCTTCTTTGAATAATGACCTGTTATAACGAAACTATTTTCTGTAAAAGAATATGAATCAATAAAATTTTCTTCCGGTACTCCGAGAAAACGTGATACAGTTTCTACAAATCTCCATCTCTCAATTTTATTCCCAATATTTACAGATCCCTTTCTACCATCCCAACCACCTCCTCCAGTATGAATTAAAACATTCTTTCCAAGGTTAACAGGCTCCATTTTATCCATTAAATATTCAATAGTATTATAAAATATTAGGGTGGACCCTCCAACTAAAAGATAATCTTCTTTATTATTATGATTAGTAATAAACTTCTCAAATTCATCTATATCTACTTGGAAATTACCTTCAAAAGGCTTTAATAAGAAAAGTGTACTTTTACCAAAATCAAATAAATCAAGGAGGTTTCCAATATAGGACTCTGTTGGTTTATCACACAAATTCTCACTATTATGCATTCTCATTACTTCTGGTTCTGGATAAAAAACACATTCATAATCAAATCGAGGTCGAAGTGTCTTTTTATCGCAACGCATCAATTCCTGGATTTTTAAAAGATCTGGAAGATTTCTTCCAACTACACTAGGATCTCCGCTTGTACTACTAGAAACTGTCCACTTTTCAAGATTCTTTGTATTTATTCTAAGAAGATTTGAATATAGCCCTGATGACTTTTTAAAAAGGGTGGTCGCAATAAAAGGAACATGATTAATATCCTCTTTTGTATTTAGATCTCGGCTTGGATTGTATGATTCATTGTCACAAAGCAACTTATATGCACTGCATTGCTCATATTGATTTATAACATTACTTCTAAAATCTTTAAAATAATTATATTTACTCATTAAGTACCCTCCTATTTTACTATTGAAAATCATAAACTAATGGATATTTATTCCGTATGCATTGAAGTATAGTTGAAAATTAGTTGTTTGTTAAATTTATATTTTAAGAATATTTATCTTACTATAGTTCAAAATAGGAACTTCACAGAGGGTATGCTTACTTTTACATAGAATTAATCCAATTTAATGTGTAGAGTGTTAGTTGACTAATTCACAAATATAACCATAAAATACATTGAATCACTAAAAAGTTACTTGATTGGGAGGGGTTTTCTATTAAGACTTTGAGAGGGAAAATTGCAGTGTTTTACATAGTTCTAACTATAATTATTACTTTAGTTAGTGCTGTATCAATTTATAATATATTTGAAGTAAGAAGATCAATAGATAATGTTGAACTGGATAGTTACAAAATTGTAGATTCATCAAATAATATGGATGAATGCATTGATAATCAACTTAAAGCAATATTTCAAAATAATTACCAAAATGGCGTTAATTTATTTTATGATAACAATCAAAAATTTTATATGTATTTTAATACGGAAAGTGCCCGAGTTACAAATCTAAATGAGAAGATATTAATGGATAAAATCAATACAAACTATCTTAAATTTGTAAAACTCTATTCTCAAATTGATACAAAAACCAATACCGTTGATTCTATTAAAACTCATAATTTATCAATAATTTTATCTGCTAATGATGTGAAAAAAGACCTAAGAGATATTGTTGAAATTAGAAAAAAAACTATAATTAAAGATAAAATTAAAGTTAAGCAGGTTAGCTTTTTTTGTATTTGCGTTAATCTATTATCTATTCCCATAATAATAATAGGCTTTATTATATCTATTTTTTATATAAATCGGGCACTGAAGCCTATAAGAGCTCTTATCCGTACTATTCAATCCGTTAAAAATGGGGATTTAAGCACTCAAGCTCCCGTATTTTATAACGATGAAATAGGAACGCTTGCTGCTGAATTTAATGAAATGACTAGAAAGCTTTTTGAATATGAAAAAAGTAGTAAAGGCTCTTTAATGGCAGAGAAAAATAGATCTCTTACTATAGTTAAAAGTATTCCTGATCCAATAATAGTGCTGGATGTGAATTTTAGAATCATGCTTCTTAATAAGTCCTGTGAAAATTTTTTTAATATTAAAGAAAATGAAGTGGTTAACACACATTTTTTAGATAGTATTCGAAATTTTGATCTTTATGATCATGTTTTTTCAGTAATTAATAACTTGCAAAATGAAGAGAAAACTATAAAAGTGTCTACAAAGGGAAAAACATATTTTTTTAATACTACAGTAAATCCAATTAAAGATAGTAGTTTAGGAATAGATGGTGTAGTTATTTTGATGAAAAATGTTACTGAATTAAAACAATTAGAAAAAATAAAGATAGATTTTATTGATACTGTATCTCATGAATTTAAAACTCCGCTTACCTCAATTATGATTGGTATTGAACTTATTCATGATAAACATATTGGCAAGCTCAATGAAAAACAAGTAACAGTGTTAGACACCATAAAAGAAGATGGTGAAAAACTTTCAGATTTAGTGACTAATCTTCTTCGGTTATCTCGTATTCAATCTGATAGAACTATTTTTAATATTAAACCTTGTAATATTAAAAATATTATAGAAAATTGTTGTAAATCCTATGAGGCACAAGCAAAATCTCTGGGTATTAAAATGAACTATGAACAAAAGAAACTTCCTCTTGTCCTTGGTGACAAGGAAAAATTAGAATGGCTGTTAAATAACCTAGTCTCAAACTCCTTTAAACATTCTAATTTAGGAGATGTGATATCCATAGGTTCTTATTTGAAAAACAATATGGTTCATTTATTTGTCAAAGACACTGGTGAAGGAATGCCAACAGAATATAGAGATAAAGTTTTTGAGAAATTCGTGCAAATTAAAAGTAATGATTATTGGTCTGGGAGCGTAGGTCTTGGACTTTCTATTGCCAAGGAAATAGTGGATGCCCATAAGGGAACTATATGGTGTGAAAGTGAACTTGATGTGGGTAGTATCTTTACATTTACCCTTCCTATTTCTAGAAATAAAAAGGGGCGTGCTTTATGAAAAGTAAAATTTTAGTTGCAGATGACACAAAAAATATAAGGGTGCTGTTAACAACATGTTTAGAATCACGAGGATGTGAGGTTATATCTACAGGTAACGGAAAAAATGCACTTGAAATAATAATTGAAGAAAAGAAAGATTTAGATCTTATATTTTTAGATATTAGAATGCCAGAAATGACTGGTACAGAGGTTTTAAGACAAATACGATCTATGAATATATCTTGTCCAGTAATTATTATGACAGCCTTTGCCACAGTGAAAAATGCTATAGATTGTACAAAACTTGGTGCTGTAACTTATCTTCAAAAACCCTTTTCTGTTAAAAGGATAGATTCACTGCTAAAGGATTTAGTTAAAATAAAGCCCGAACTTATAGAAGGGGTTAAGGATGAAAACTATTATATTAATAAAGCTGAAAATCAAATGGCTAAAGGTAATTGTACTCAAGCATTAGGAAGTTTAAAAACTGCACTTTATATTAATCCATACAACGGCAAGATATATGGATTAATAGGGGAGTGTAACCAGTGTGAGAAAAATTATAAAGAGGCTGAAAGATTTGCTGCTATAGCAAAATTATTTTAAGACTTCTACATATATAGGATTAAGTGTATATGAAAGTTATGAAACTCTTGATTAGCAAGGGTTCAGAACTTGTTTATTTATAATAAACATTGGAAATATGTATCGGATTTTGCTATAATGTAGTTTAGATGAAATAGTTTAAAAAAACTAAAGGAGTATTTTACTATGAGTAATAGGTATTTACATTCAATAAGAAGTGATTATAAGGGAGATATGGATAAGAAAAGAGATTTTAAGAAGATTAAGAAGTTTTTTAGTATACATAAAAAAGATGAATATACCTTAGATAATCAAACATGGGACGATTTAGATATGAATAAGGTGTACGAAAAATTGGATAGAGCATATAGTAGCCCTGGAGAAGCCGCTTTATACACAATGCTTAGAAATCCTTTAATGAATGAAGAAAAATTGAAAAAAAGGGGGAAACTAATTCAGTCATTTAAAGAAAATGACAGATTAAGAGAAAGCCTTCAGTGCATTTTCCTTGAATTAGGTAGTGATATAAAAAATAGTTTTCTAGATATGATTGAAACTGACCTTATAATAAATAAAACTAAATATTATATTTATACTTTTATCGGGAAGATATTACCATTAATAGCGATCTTGCTTGCGATATTTGTGAATATTAAATTTATGATAGTTTTGTTTGGAATCGCGTCTATTAATATGCTAATAAACTCTTCGGAAGTAAGGCAAATTAAATCTAATGGCATTTTTTATCTGCAAAAAAATATTAAGGCAGCTAAAAAAATTGTAAGCATAAATAATAAAGATATTGTTTATTATAAAGATAAGATAACGATAATGCTTAAATCTGTAAAGGATATAGATAGAAACATAAGATTAATAGGATTTATAAATATGTGGCAAGGATTGTTTGAATTTATATCTGTTATATTTCTCCTTGAAGAAACTGCTTATTATTCTATATCTCATAGGATAAAAGAAGAAAAAGAAGTTTTAATGGACCTTTACGGTGCAGTTGGTGAAGTAGAAGCCTTAATTTCTATCGCGGGTTATAAGCATAATTTAGGTGAGCAGTATGTAAAACCTAAGTTTATAAAGCAGGTTAAGTTAACTATAAAAGAGGGAATACATCCTCTTATAGACAAGGCTGTTGCAAACTCAATTAACATAGAAAATGGAGGTATTGTGCTTACGGGCACAAATATGGCAGGGAAGTCGACTTTTCTAAGAATGCTAGGGGTAAATATAATTTTGGCTCAATGCTTTGATTTTGTTTTGGCTAAGAGTTACGAAGCTCCTTTTTTTAACATAGTTACATCAATTAGCCCTAATGATGATTTAACAAAGGGAAAAAGTTTCTATATGGCAGAGGCGGAAGCAATTCTTAGAATAATCAAAGCGCTAGAAAAGGATGCAGCTGTATTTTGCCCAATAGATGAGATATTTAGGGGTACAAACCCAATAGAGAGAATTTCAATGTCGGCGGAAATACTAACATACATAAACAATGGAAAATCTGTTTCTATTGTAGCGACTCATGATAGAGAATTAGTGAACATTCTAAAAGAAAATTATGAGTTTTATTATTTTAGTGAAAAGGTTGATACGAGTAAAGGATTAAGTTTTGATTATAAGATAAAAAAAGGAGTTTCTCAAACAAGAAATGCTATAAAACTTTTAGAGTACATGGGTTATCCAAAGAAAATAATATCTAGATCGTTTAAAAGAGCTGAGACCATAGAGAAATTATTATAGTAGCACCACAGGTGATGATATAACCCAGAGAATGTAGACTAGCTGCATCTTTACTATTAGCTATACTTAGGGTAATATGGTTTTAGATATTTATATGTTTTATACTGAAAAAGAAGGGTAAGGAGGATTTATTGTGAATTTAAATATAGTTTTATTTCAACCGGAAATTCCACAAAACACTGGTAATATAGGAAGAACTTGCGTACTAACTGATTGCAAACTTCATCTTATAAAACCTTTAGGATTTAGTTTAGAGGAGAAGCAACTTAAAAGAGCGGGACTCGATTACTGGCCTTATTTGAGTTTAGAGATACATGATACATATGAAGCTCTTAGAGAAAAATATAAAGAGTCAACTTTCTACTATTCTACAACAAGAGCTTCAAAATTATATTCAGATGTAAAATATAAAGACGGGGATTTTATAATTTTTGGTCGAGAGTCATCAGGCCTTCCAGATAATGTTCGTGGTAGCGATCCTGAAAGGTGTATAAAAGTGCCTATGATAAATAGCACAACTAGGTCCCTTAATCTTTCCAATACAGTAGCTATTGTGACATATGAAGCACTTAGGCAAATAGGGTTTAAGAATATGAAATAAGGTGCATAGCAATTAACAACTGTTATATCCCCAAGAGACGAACAAGGAGATAGGAATGGAAAAGATTAAAATCATAACAGATAGTACGTGCGATTTAAATAAAGACATTATTGATAAGTATAATATAGAAGTTTTACCACTACTCGTGAACATAGAAAACAAAACTTACAGGGATGGCGAGGATATTAGTTTACAAGAATATTTATATAAAATGAATAATTCTGAGCAGTTCCCTGTGACCACTCAGGTAAACCCACATAGATTCTATGAATGCTATAAAAAATATTTAGATGAGGGATATAAGATAGTTTCTATTCATTTATCTTCAAAAATGAGTGGGACTTATCAATCTTCATGTATGGCTAAAAGCATGTTATCATCAGAAGATATTATCACAATTGATAGTTATAATGTTACATCAGGTCTTGGAATTTTGGTTTTAAAAGCCTGTAAATTAAAAGAAGAGGGATGTAATATATTTGAAATAGAAGAAAAAGTTAAACAAACAATACCTCATGTGAAAAGTGCGCTTGCTTTTGATTCATTAAATAATTTAGTTAAAGGTGGTCGATTGTCTAAAACTGCTGGAGCGATAGGCGGGCTACTCGGGATAAAATTAATTTTAACTGTAAAAGATGGTGAAATGGCCGTAATAGATAAAGTTCGTGGAAGCAAAAAAGCAATAAAAACTATTTTGAAAAATTTAGAGCAAACAGGGACTAGAAGTGGAGAGACAAGTATTCTATTGCAAGCTAGTGACCGAGATATTCTAGGAAGTTTGAGGTCTCATATGAGTGAACGTGAAATGGACTTTATAGAATGCTCGGTTGGATGCGTTGTGGGGACACATGCAGGTGAAGGTGCCTGTGGCATTTTTTACGTTGAAGAATATTAAAATTTTTACTAAGTGAATAAAAAGTGAGGAGGTTAAGCGTATGGTACATATTTATGATACTATAATTATTGGCGGCGGACCTGCAGGATTATCTGCTGGCATTTATGCATCAAGATCAAAAATGGACACTTTAATTATTGAAAGAGGAGAGTTTGGTGGACAGGTTGCTACAACTAATGAAATAGATAATTACCCAGGCTCTATTGAAGATTGTACAGGAGCATCATTAAGCAAGCGAATGAAACAGCAAGCGAAGGAATTTGGAACACAATTTGTTAAAGAAGAGGTTATGCAAGTTGAGCTCGAAGGCGACATTAAGGTAATCAAATGTATGAGAGAAACTTACAAGGCTAAAACAATTATAATTTCCTCAGGAGCGAGCCCAAGACTTGGTGGATTTAAAAATGAAATAGAATTAAGAGGGAAAGGAGTTTCTTATTGTGCAACTTGTGATGCTGACTTCTTTGAAGATTTAGACATTGCAGTGCTAGGAGGCGGAGATTCAGCTATATCTGAAGCTATATACTTAACTAAATTTGGGAAAAGTGTTACGGTAATACATAGAAGAGCAGAGCTCAGAGCTGCTAAGTCACTTCAAGAAAAAGCTTTTAATAATCCAAAAATAAAGTTTGTTTGGAATACAGTAGTTACGGAGGCTAAGGGCGAAGAAAGCTTGGAGGGATTAGTACTTAAAAATATTAAAACTGGTGAAACTCACGATTTAAAAGCAGATGGATGTTTTGTATTTGTAGGATACCTTCCAATTTCGGAATTGTTTAAAGGGAAGATTACCATGAATAAACGAGGCGAAATTATCACTGATGAAGAAATGAGAACTAATATACCTGGAGTATACGCTGCAGGAGATATAAGAGTAAAATTACTAAGACAAATAATTACAGCAGCAGCAGATGGGGCAATAGCATCTACCCATGCTGAATATTACATTGAAAATATGATTTAATTAGTTTGTAAATTCGGAAGGAATACCCATAATTTCAGTTATGAGTGTCCTTTCTAAAAAAATACTTTAAAATTGTAATAATTAGGTTTAAATAAAAACATAGGCAAGTAATAAAAAATCTATATATAGCATATAATATACTTTAGCATCAGATAAAGATTACAAATAAAAATATTCTAAAATAAAAAGGATTTTTTTAATGTTTATAGAATACATACTGCGAAGCAATAATATTGTTTAATTAATTAGTTAATTACTTAGGGAGGAATTTATTATGAATAAAAGAAAGATAGTTGCAGTACTTACATCAATGGCAATAGTTACAACATTGTTTGCTGGCTGTGGAACTAAGAAGGAAGCTGTAAAAAATACACAAAAAAGTACTGTAGTTGTAGGACTTTCTACTGATGAGGGTGGATTAAACGACAAGGCATTTAACCAATCAGCAGATGAAGGGGTTAAAAAGGCGCAATCTGAAGACGGTTTCACGTACCATGCTCTTGAAGCTCAAAAGAAAGAGGATTATTCAGCAAATTTAGAGTCATTAGTCGAAGAGGGTTCAAATCTAACTTTTGCTGTTGGATATCAAATTGCAGATGCAATGACAGAGGTTGCTAAAACTCATACTGATAAAAACTTTACAATTATAGACTCAGTTGTTGATCTTCCAAACGTAGCATCAATTACTTTTAAAGAGCAAGAAGGATCTTTTTTAATGGGAATTATTGCTGGGAAAATGACTAAAACTAATAAAATTGGATTTATTGGTGGAAAAGATAATGAATTAATAAATAGATTTGAAGTTGGGTTTGCAGCTGGTGTTAAAGCAGTTAATCCAGAAGCTGCAAAAGGATTATTGAGCATAGATGGTAAGAGTGCAGGAACAACTGTAAAATATGCAGATAGTTACAATGATTCAGCAAAAGGTTATGAATTATCTAAATCATTATATCAAGGCGGTTGCGACGTAATTTATCATGCAGCAGCGGGAGTTGGACTTGGTTTATTTAAAGCGGCTAATGAATTAAAAGATGGAGGGAAGACAGTTTGGGCTATAGGAGTTGATATGGATCAATCTTTAACAGTTCCACAGTATTCTGATATTATACTTTCAAGTATGATAAAAAGAGTTGATACAGCAACTTACAATCAAGCTAAAGCTCAAATTAAAAACGAATTTAAAGGCGGTACAGTTACTAATCTTGGGTTAAAAGAAAAAGGCGTAGGAATAGCTGATACATCTAATAAAAACGTACCAAAAGATGTTTTGGATGAAGTTAAAAAATATGAAGATAAAGTTATAGCTGGAGAAACAGTTGTTCCAGTAAATAGAAAAGGAGCAATGGATTTTAAATAAAAATCAATAAATATAAATTTTCATTTACTGATTTATGGTTTTTAGTATACAATAAGAGCTAGATGTGTTACATCTAGCTCTTTCTAAGAATAATGAAAATTTTGGGTGAAGATGATGTCAGCACCACAGGTGATGTCAGCACCTACAGGTGATGAATAATCTTTTTAAGGAGGAAATCCAATGGAAAAGGTAATTGAAATGAAGGGCATAACAAAGATTTTTCCAGGAACCATTGCCAATGACAACATAAATTTTGAACTATTAAGAGGCGAAACACACGTTCTTCTTGGTGAAAATGGCGCAGGAAAAACAACCCTTATGAATATTCTCTATGGTCTATATAAACAAGAAGAAGGCGAGATTTATGTAAGCGGTAACCTAGTGAATATATCTACTCCAAATGATGCTATCAAGTTAGGTATAGGAATGGTTCATCAACATTTTATGCTTGTACATAATTTTACTGTTGCGGAAAATATTGTGTTGGGTATTGAACCTAAAAAAGGATTCAAAATTGATATGGGCAAAGCGATACATGATGTTAAAGAAATTTCAGAAAGGTACGGTTTCGCAATAGACCCAAGCGCGGTTATAGAAGATATTTCTGTAGGGCAACAACAAAAGGTAGAGATACTAAAGGCGCTATATAGAGGTGCACAAATTTTAATATTAGATGAGCCTACAGCAGTTTTAACACCAAAGGAAATTGAGGAACTCGGAATCATAATTGAAAATCTTGAAAAAGAAGGAAAATCCGTAATACTGATAACTCATAAATTAAAAGAGGTTATGAGTATGAGTGATAGAGTTACTATAATTAGGCGAGGTGCAGTAACTGGAACAGTAAAGACTAAAGAAACAAGTATAGACGAATTAGCGCAGCTTATGGTAGGCAGAAAAGTTAATCTAACTGTAGAGAAAAATCCTGCTCAAATTCGCGGCGAAATATTGAAAATTGAAAATCTTTGTGCAAGTGATCACAGAGGATTACCTGCAGTACAAAATTTAAACTTAGCAGTATATGGTGGAGAAATTCTTGGGATAGCTGGTGTTGATGGAAATGGTCAATCTCAATTGTTAGAAGTTTTAACTGGACTTCAAAAGCCTAAGAGTGGAAGCATTATAATAAACGGTAAAAATACATATGGTAAGTCACCAAGAGATATTATGTCAGTAGGTGTTGGCCATATACCAGAAGATAGGCATAAAAGAGGGCTTATATTAGATTATTCTCTATTTGAAAACTCAGTGCTTGGAATTCATAAAAATGCACCCTTCAGTAAAGGCATAGTTATGAATTACAAAGAAATTAGAAAACACTGTGATGAACTTATTAGCGAATTTGATATTAGAACTCCAAATGCAGATGTAAATGCGGAATCATTATCAGGTGGTAATCAACAAAAACTTATAGCAGCTAGAGAAATTTCAAAAGATCCGGAATTATTAATAGCAGCACAACCTACGAGAGGTCTTGACGTTGGTGCAATTGAATATATTCACAAAAGATTAGTTGTAGAACGTGATAAGGGTAAGGCGATTTTATTAGTATCATTAGAACTTGATGAAATAATGGCATTATCAGATAGAATTGCCGTAATGTATGATGGCAGAATAGTAGATATACTCGATAGATGTGATGCAACAGAGAAAAAACTTGGTATACTTATGGCTGGTGGTAATCTAAATAAAACACCGGAAGGAGCTAAAGATAATGAATAAAGTAGAAAGTGAAAATAGTAATTTTGTAAGTATAGCAAAAAATATCATTAAAACACTTGCTTTCCCTTTCTTTTCTATAATCGTTTCTATATTTGTTGCTGTATTCTTTGTAATGTGGGCAAAAGGATATTCTATATTACAATACTTTTCAGCTTTAGGTGATTTATTTGGACTTATATATAAAGGTGGGTTTGGTAATACTAGAGTAACCTTCGTTACCCTTTCAGAAGTTACTCCATTAATATTTACAGGAGTTGCAAATGCTGTAGCATTTAAATGTGGATTATTTAATATAGGTGTTGCTGGTCAATTTATACTTGGAATGATGGCAGCTGCTGTTGTTGGAACATTGCCAGGACTAAATCCAGTAATTCATATAGTTTTAGTTATTTTAGCAGGACTTTTAGCCGGAGGAGTATGGGGAGCAATCCCGGGATATTTAAAGGCTAAAGTAGGCACTCATGAAGTTATTAACACAATTATGATGAATTATATATCTATGGCTTTAGCCAATTTTATTATTCTAAGAACTAGTTTTGGAGTGGAAGGTAAAGCAAGTACTCCTAATATACAAGAGAGTGCAGAAATTTATAGGTTTGTTAGCGGTAGTGGAGCTAATATTAGTATATTCCTTGCCATAGCAGTAGCTATCTTTATATTCTGGTTATTATGGAAAACCACTGTTGGTTACGAAATAAGAGCAGTTGGTATAAATCCACATGCTGCAGAATATGGTGGGATTAATGTAGCGAAAAATACTGTTTTGGCTATGGTGATTTCTGGTGCAATAGCCGGAGTTGGTGGGGCAACGCATGTTGCAGGCGTGCTTCATAATGCAAAAGATTTCATGGCACTTCCCTCTTATGGGTTTGATGGAATTGCAGTTGCTTTACTTGCAAAGAGCAATCCTATTGGATGTATAGCATCAGCTTTATTATTTGGAACATTAAATAGTAGTTCTAGAACCCTTCAATTAAACGGAATACCAAAAGAAATAGTTTATTTAATCCAAGCTATAATTATTATATTTGTAGCAACAGATTATATTGTTAAATACTTCTCTGAGAAGAAAAAGAAGGGGGCGATTACAAATGAGTAGTGTTATTTTAATTAATTTGTTTGCGCAAACTTTAAGAATAGCTACGCCTCTAATTTTTGCAGCACTGGGTGGTATATTTTCAGAAAAATCAGGTGTGGTTAATATAGGCCTCGAAGGTATGATGGTAATAGGCGCTTTCTTTGCGGTATATGGAAGTTACACCACTGGAAGTCCAGCAATGGGAATACTTTTTGGGGTGATAGCAGGGGGTATTTTGGGACTAATACACGCTGTGCTGAGCATACATTTGCGTGCAGATCAAGTAATCTCAGGTACTGCTATAAATCTTTTTTCTACTGCCCTTGCGAGTTTCTTAATATTTAAGTTATTTGGTGGTAAAGGTGGCCAAACAGATATAGTAACAGGACTTTCATATAACATACCGGATTGGATTAAAAATATACCAATAATAGGGAATTTAATATCGCAGCTAAACTGGTTTGTAATACTCGCGATTATTTTAGTATTTGTTTCGCATTATATACTATATAAAACACCTTTAGGACTTAGAATTAGAGCTGTAGGAGAACATCCAAAGGCGGCTGATACTTTAGGAATAAATGTTTATAAGATAAGATATTTATGTGTTATTTTATCAGGAATGCTAGCAGGGCTCGGTGGAGCAGCATTATCCCTGGGAATAACACCACTTTACAGAGAAGGAATGGTTGCAGGACGTGGATTTATTGCCTTAGCGGCTGTTATTTTCGGTAATTGGAAACCTTTCGGAGCGCTTGGGGCTAGTTTGTTATTTGCCTTTGGTAGTGCATTTAATATTTTTGCACAGGGACTTAGCTGGAATTTACCTACAGAAGTATATGATGTTATTCCATATGTACTTACCATGATTGCACTTGCAGGATTTGTTGGAAAAACAACAGGCCCCCTTGCGAGTGGTAAACCATATGTTAAAGGATCTAGATAATATTTTAAAAATAAAAAATCTTAGCTTACGTTTTCTGCTGTTGTAGAAATTTATGCTGAGATTTTTTATTTTTATTTCTAGCTTAATGCATAATCTAGGTTTATATCATTAGCTATGTTATAATATTTATAATATGAGAGGTACATGAAAATAAATAGCAACCAAAGATGAGGTGATAATAAAATGAACATTAATTTTGGTTTAAATTTGATTCAAGAACAAAAATTAATAATGACTCAAGAAATGCAAATGTCTGTTAAACTTCTTCAAATGTCAGCGTATGAGCTAGGACAATATGTAAATAAAGAGATGCAAGAGAATCCAGTGCTGGAGGAAAAAGACTTGCAAAACCACAAAAGTAATAACAATAATGAATTTGATTATAAAGAAATAATTAAATATCTTGGCAAGGATGATTATAAAGTAAAGAGCTATGCTGCAAAGAATGAAAATGAGGAAATTTCGCCATTTTATTATATTGCAGAGGAAAAATCTCTTAAAGATTATCTTAAAGAGCAAATAGGAGAACTAACGGAGCAGTATGAAATTTTAGAAATATGCAAATATATGGTGGAGAACTTAGATACCAAAGGTTATTTATCGGAAGATTTATCTGATATATGTAGGGAGCTCGGAATAACAAACGAGAATGCTGAAATTGCACTTGAAATTTTCCAATCTTTAGAGCCACAAGGAATTGGAGCTAGGAACCTAAGGGAATGTTTAAGGATTCAATTACATAATCTGGGGATAGATGATGAAAATATTTATATAATCATTGATAAGTATTTAGAATTATTGGGAGAAAATAAATACAATGATATAGCTAAGGAACTAAATGTTAAAATTTCTGAGGTTCAAAAATATGGAGATATAATAAAAACTTTAGAGCCTAAGCCGTCAAGAGGATTTTATACTGGTGAGACGGTTAAGTATATTGTGCCTGATGCTTATATTAATAAAATTGATGACCAATATTTTATTTCTATGAATGAAGATGTACTTCCTAAATTGAATATAAATAGTTTGTATAAAGAAATTATTAAAAATGAAAATGATATAGAAGCTGTAGAATATGTAAAAGATAAAATTAATAGCGCAGTGTTTCTTATTAAAAGTATTGAACAAAGGAAAAACACTGTATATAGAGTTTTGGAAGATATTTTGGCAGTTCAAAAGGAATATTTCGATAAAGGCGCTGAATATTTAAAACCAATGACGCTTAAAAAGATTGCTAACAATTTAGAAATGCATGAATCTACTATAAGCCGTGCAATTAGGGAGAAATATGTTAGTATAAATAACGGGAAAGTCATTAAAATAAAAGACTTGTTTACTAATGGCATTGCGTCAATTGTAGGTGGTGAGGATGTATCCACAACTAATATTAAGAAAACTATTAAAGAAATGGTGCATAATGAGGACCAAAAGAAGCCCTTATCAGACCAAATTATTTGTAATCGATTAAATGTAGAAGGGATGAATATTTCAAGAAGAACTGTAGCAAAATATAGGGAAGAACTTGAAATTAAAAGTTCTTGTAAGCGGAAAAGATTTTAATATTTCAGCTACGCAGGAGATGATTTAATCATGCCGTTAACAAAATGTTAACATCTTTTTTGCAAATACTAATTTAAAAAAGTTGGTATTTCATCTATAATGTTTGTGGGAGCAAAAAATATAAGCTGGGACTTAAAAAGTCCAGAAAGGTGTTCAAGTGGAGAGTATATTAAAATTACAACAAAAAATAGTGCCTGAATTAATAGAACTTCTTGAAAAACGACATGATATATTAAGGATGATATGTTATAATCAACCTATAGGACGAAGAATTTTAGCAGATCAGATGTGCATAAGCGAGAGAATAGTAAGAAATGAAATAAACTTTCTAAAGTCCCAAAACTTGATTGAGGTTAATGCACTGGGCATGTTTATAACAACTGATGGTGAAGAAATTTTAGATCAGTTAAAAGGATTTATTCATGAGATAAAAGGGTTGTCTAAAATCGAGAAATTTATTGAGAAACATTTGAAGCTACAGCAAGTTATAGTTGTTCCCGGGAACGTTGAAATTGATAAAAGTGTCCTTAAAGAAGTTGGGAAGGTAGCTGCAATTTATGTTATGGATATTATTAAAGATAACAGTATAATTGCAATAACAGGTGGATCAACAGTTAAGGAAGTTGTAGACAATTTATCTAAAAATAACAAATATACCAATGTTTTAGTGCTTCCGGCCAGGGGCGGTATGGCCAGAAATGTAGAAATTCAAGCTAATACTTTAGTGGCTAGGCTAGCAGATAAAATTGGTGGAAATTACGAATTACTACATGTACCTGATAATTTGAGCAATGATGCTTTAAAAACTATAGTAAATGAAAAAAGTATAAAAAGTATAATTGATAAGATTCGAAGTGCTGATATTCTTATTTATGGAATAGGTATCGCCAGTGATATGGCTATGAAAAGAGAAGTACCTGAAAAAGAGATAAAGGAACTTGAAGAATTAGGTGCAGTAGGAGAAGCATTTGGTCAATACTATAATGAATTAGGAGAAATAGTTCATTCTACACCTACTATTGGGGTGAAAAATGAAGATGTTACAGACAGCAAAACACTAATCGCAGTAGCGGCTGGAAAAAATAAAGCTAGAGCCATCATCGCTACTGAAATCAACCGCTTAAGCACTGTTTTAATAATTGATCAAGCGGCTGCAGAAGAAATAGTAAATATTATAGAGAAAAGAGAGTAAACTATATAATGATTTGATTAATGAAAAAATTATATATTTACATATAATTAGGTTAATAAAATTTAGGAGGTTTTGCCAAGATGGTAAAAGTAGGAATTAATGGATTTGGAAGAATAGGAAGAAATGTATTTAATGCACTAGTAAAAAATTATTCAACAGAATTAGAAGTAGTAGGAATTAATGATTTAACAGATGCTGCGACACTCGCACATCTTTTAAAATATGATTCACTTTACGGAAAATTTGACGGAACTGTAGAAGCTAAAGAAAGTGCAATAGTAGTTAACGGAAAAGAAATTAAAATATTTGCAGAAAGAGAACCAAAGAATATTGACTGGAGTTCACTTGGAGTAGAAATAGTATTAGAATCAACAGGATTCTTTACAGATGCTACTAAAGCAAGCGATCATTTATGTGTAAGTGTTAAAAAAGTTCTTATATCTGCACCAGCAAAAAATGAAGATATTACAATAGTTATGGGAGTTAACGAAGAAAAATATGATTCAGCAAAACATAACGTAATATCAAATGCATCATGTACAACAAACTGTTTAGCACCATTTGCTAAAGTTTTAGACAGAGAATTTGGAATAGTTAAAGGCTTAATGACTACAATTCATTCATATACTGGAGATCAAAGATTATTAGATGCTCCACATAGTGATATGAGACGTGCAAGAGCAGCTAACCTATCAATGATTCCAACTACAACAGGAGCAGCAAAAGCAGTAGCATTAGTTTTACCACAATTAAAAGGAAAATTAAACGGATTCTCATTAAGAGTTCCAACTCCAACAGTTTCATGTACAGATTTAGTTTGCGAAGTTTCAAAGAATGTTACTGTAGAAGAAGTAAATGCAGCATTTAAGAAAGCAGCTGAAACTGAAATGAAAGGAATACTTGGTTGTTGTGAAGAACCTTTAGTTTCAATTGATTTTAAAGGAGACGAAAGATCTTCTATAGTTGATGCTATGTCAACTATGGTTATCGAAGGAAATATGGTTAAAGTTGTTTCATGGTACGATAATGAAGCAGGTTATTCAAACAGATTAGCAGATTTAACTAAATATGTTGCAGACAGACTATAAAATTTAATTTTATTATAAAACTGTAGGAAACTGTAAGTATAGTATTAAGGTCTGGTTTTATAGTTAGTCTATGGAACCGGACCTTTTTATATTTTATTAATACAAGGTACATTCAAATAAATAGTAAGATAGTAGTAAATAGTAAGATAGTAGGGTAGTCTATTTATATGAATGTGATTAAATTATAAGAAACTTGTATTATAAACCATATGGGAGGAGAATGTGTATGCAATTCAATAAAAAAACAATCGAGGATATTGAGGTTAAAGGTAAAAAAGTTTTAGTAAGATGCGATTTTAATGTACCATTAAAAGATGGGGTAATTACAGATGTAAATAGATTAGTAGGTGCAATGCCAACAATAAACTATTTGATAGAAAAAGGTGCAAAAGTTATTTTATGTTCACATCTTGGAAAACCAAGTGGAGAACCAAAACCTGAGCTTTCTTTAGCGCCAGTTGCTAAGAAATTAAGCGAAATGTTAAAAAAAGAAGTAGTCTTTGCAGCAGACCCAAATGTAGTTAGTGATAATGTAAAATCTGCCGTATCAAAAATGAAAGACGGAGATGTTCTATTATTAGAAAACACAAGATATAGAAAAGAAGAAACTAAAAATACAGAAAACTTTTCAAAGGAATTAGCGTCCCTTGCAGATGTATTTGTAAATGATGCCTTTGGAACTGCTCATAGGGCTCATTGCTCTACAGTTGGAGTAACACAATTTATTGAGACTTCAGTATGTGGGTATTTAATTCAAAAGGAATTAAAATTTTTAGGGGATACAATAGAGAACCCTGTTAGACCTTTCGTAGCAATTTTAGGTGGAGCTAAGGTTTCTGATAAAATAAATGTTATCGAAAATTTGCTTGAAAAAGTTGATACTTTAATAATTGGTGGAGGAATGGCTTATACATTCTTAAAAGCTGGTGGATATTCTATCGGAAGTTCACTAGTTGAAGAAGATAAAGTACAATATGCTAAAGTTATGATGCAAAAAGCTGAGTCAAAAAAAGTTAAATTTTTAATACCTGTAGATAATATTGTTGCAGATAGATTTTCAGCTGAAGCAGAGCCAGTAGTTACTGAAAGTCAAAATATTGCTGATGGGTTTATGGGACTTGATATTGGACCTAAGACTTGTGAGATGTATAAAGGCGCTATTAGCATGGCTAAAACTATTGTTTGGAACGGACCAATGGGAGTATTTGAATTTGCGAATTTTGCAAAAGGAACAATAGCAGTAGCTGAGGCTATGTCAAAAGTCGATGGAACTACTATAATAGGTGGTGGAGATAGTGCAGCAGCTGTTAATCAATTAGGATTTGGAGATAAAATGACTCATATATCTACAGGTGGTGGAGCATCTCTTGAATTCTTAGAAGGTAAGCTACTTCCAGGAATTGAAGCTCTTACAAATAAATAGTTAAAGTTAAATAAGACATTTCAAATTTTTTAATATACATTAATTGTTGTCCAGATAACAATACTAATAATTATTACTTACAATAAAAGAATACTTGGGGGTTTTTTGATGAGAAAAGGTATAATTGCAGGAAATTGGAAGATGAATAAAACTGTAGCTGAGGCTGTAACTTTAATTGAGGAAATGAAACCGTTAGTTAAAGATGCAAAATGTGATGTTGTAGTTTGTCCTACATTTTTATGTTTAGACGCAGTAATAAAGGCAAGTAAGGGTACAAATATAAAGGTAGGAGCTCAAAACATGCATTTTGAAGAAAATGGTGCTTTTACAGGTGAAATTGCACCAGGAATGCTAAAAGATATGGGCGTTGAATATGTTATAATTGGTCATAGTGAAAGAAGACAATATTTCAATGAAACTGATGAAACTGTAAACAAAAAGATTAAAGCTGCTTATAGCCATAGTATTATTCCTATACTTTGCGTAGGGGAAACTCTTAGTGATAGAGAAGGAAATATTACAGAAAAAGTCTTAGCTAGTCAAGTAAAATTAGATTTAGAAGGACTTATAAAAGAACAAGTGGAAAAATTGGTTATTGCTTATGAACCAATTTGGGCAATAGGTACAGGTAAAACTGCAACTGCTGATCAGGCTAATGATACAATTGCATTTATAAGAGCAACTGTTGGAGCTATGTTCGGAGCAGAAGTAGCAGAAAAAGTTAGAATTCAATATGGTGGATCTGTTAAACCAACAACTATAAAAGAACAAATGGGTAAATCAGATATAGATGGTGGATTAATCGGAGGAGCTAGCCTTAAGGCACAAGACTTCGCAGGAATAGTAAATTATTAAGATGTTATAGTAAATGAATCCACTAATGTGGCTAGACTACTTTAGTAGATGCAGCCACTTTAGTGGATTTAGCTACTTTAGTAGAGTAATCTACTTTAGTTAGTTAATTATAACTCTGAACTGTCGATACATATACATGTATTTTATTTTAGAAACAACGGATGGGGGAACAAAAATGTCAAAAAAACCAGTAATGCTAATGATTTTAGATGGATTCGGATTATCAAGTAACGTAGATGGAAATGCAGTAGTTGCGGCCAGTAAGCCAAACTATGACAGAATAATAAAGAAATATCCAAGTACGAAATTAAATGCAAGTGGCCTAGAGGTAGGACTACCAGCGGGTCAAATGGGAAATTCAGAAGTTGGCCACTTAAACATAGGTGCTGGTAGAATTATATATCAAGCACTTACGAAAATAACAAAAGAAATTGAAGAAGGAAACTTTTTTGAAAACCTTGCTTTTAATAAAGCTATAGATAAAGCTATTAAGGCAAATTCTTCGGTGCATCTTTTAGGATTATTGTCAGATGGAGGAGTCCACTCTCATATTGATCATTTAAAAGCTTTAATAAAGCTTGCTAAGGATAAAGGTGCTAAAAATGTTTATGTTCATGCATTGTTAGACGGTAGGGATGTGCAACCAGGTTCAGCACTACAATACATAGCAGAACTCGAAGAATATATGAATACAATAGGCGTGGGTAAAATTGCTACTGTATGTGGTAGATATTATGCTATGGATAGAGATAAGAGATGGGAAAGAGTTGAACTTGCATATAATGCTATGGTTTTATCTAAGGGTGAGGAAAATACCTCAGCAATAGAGGCAGTTAAAAAAGCTATCCATGATAATAAGACAGATGAATTTGTTCTTCCGACTGTTATAATGGAAAATAATAAGCCTGTTTCAGCTATAAGTAATAACGATAGTGTAATATTCTTTAACTTTAGACCGGACAGAGCTCGCGAACTTACTAGGGCATTAAATGATAAAGTATTTAATGGTTTTAAAAGAGAAACTTTAAATTTGAACTTTGTATGTACTACGCAATATGATATAACTATAGAAAATGTTGATGTAGCGTATACCCCAGAAAGTTACACTAATACGCTTGGAGAATATGTTAGTAAAATGGGTAAAAAACAGCTCCGAATAGCTGAAACTGAAAAATACGCCCATGTTACATTCTTCTTTAATGGAGGGGTTGAGGCTCCGAATGTAAATGAAGATAGAGCATTAATTCCATCACCTAAAGTAGCAACATATGATTTATTGCCAGAAATGAGTGCGCAAGAGGTTACAGAAGAATTATTAAAGAGACTAGAAACAGATGAATACGACATGATTATACTTAACTATGCTAACCCAGATATGGTAGGTCATACAGGCGTTTTTGAAGCTGCTAAAAAAGCTATAGAAACAGTGGATGAATGCCTTGGAAAAATTGTTGAGTGCGTTCTAGGCAAGGACGGTAGCGTATTTATAACTGCAGATCATGGAAACTCTGAACAAATGCTTGATTATTCGTCTGGAAAGCCAATGACGGCACATACTACAAATTTAGTTCCATTCACATACGTTTCAAATCACAGTAATGGTCTAAAAGATAGTGGAATATTGGCGGATATTGCACCAACTATGCTCCAAGCTATGGGACTCAGTATACCAAGTGAAATGACAGGAAAATCTTTAATTAAATAGGTTAAAAGAAAACTAAATTGAATAATGTATTATCTAAGATTAACTTAAGTTTCCGTAAAGTATAGGATTAACTTAAGTTAACTTAGGATATAATAACATAGAGAAAAAATTTGGAGGTTAGATAACATGAAAAACTTTATTGAAATAATTGATATTTATGCAAGACAGATTCTGGACTCAAGAGCATTTCCAACTGTTGAAGTTGAAGTAACACTCGAAGATGGAACGATAGCAAGAGCATCAGTACCATCAGGCGCTTCTACTGGCATATTTGAAGCGGTAGAGTTAAGAGATGGAGACAAGGATACATATAACGGTAAAGGAGTTTTAAAAGCCGTTGATAATGTAAACAATCTAATAGCTGAAGAGATAGTTGGAATGAATGTATATGATCAAATAGCAATTGACAAAGCAATGATAGATCTTGATGGCACACCTAATAAGGCTAAACTAGGTGCTAATGCAATTCTTGGAGTATCTCTTGCATGTGCTAGAGCGGCTGCTGAGTCATTAGGACTCGGACTATATCAATATATTGGTGGAGTAAATGCTAAGGTTTTACCAGTTCCAATGATGAACATTATAAATGGTGGAAGCCATGCTGACAATAATGTAGACTTACAAGAGTTTATGGTTATGCCAGTTGGAGCAACTTCTTTTAAGGACGCTTTAAGAATGAGTGCAGAAGTTTACCACTCATTAAAAGCATTATTAAAAACTAAAGGACTAGCGACTGGTGTTGGTGATGAAGGTGGATTTGCTCCAGATTTATCATCAAACGAAGAAGCTATAAAAATTATAATAGAAGCTATAGAAAAAGCTGGATATGTTCCTGGAAAAGATATTTATATTGCTCTTGATCCAGCAGCTTCTGAATTCTTTGAAGATGGAAAATACAACTTAGCTTCAGAAGGAAGAATATTAACTCCAGAGCAAATGGCTGACTACTATGTAGAACTTGTAAACAAATATCCAATTATATCTATTGAAGATGGAATGGCTGAAGAAGATTGGGAAGGCTGGAAGTACTTAACTGATAAAATAGGAGATAGAGTTCAATTAGTTGGAGATGATTTATTTGTAACCAACACTGACAGATTAAAAATGGGAATTGAAAGAAAAACTGCAAATTCAATTCTTATAAAATTAAACCAAATAGGTACATTAACTGAAACACTAAATGCTATAGAAATGGCTGAAAGGGCAGGATATACTGCAGTAGTTTCTCATAGATCAGGAGAAACAGAAGATACTTCAATAGCTGACTTAGTTGTAGCTATGAATGCAGGACAAATTAAAACTGGTGCCCCAGCTAGAAGCGAAAGAGTTTCTAAATACAATCAATTATTAAGAATAGAAGAAGAATTAGAAGAAATGGCTGAGTACAGAGGATTAAAAGCATTCTATAACATAAATAGATAATTAATTAAGAGTATAGTCTTTATAGGCTATACTCTTAAATTTTACAATTCATTGTAAACTGTCTTAGAGTATGCTAAAATAATTATGTATTCGATGAATTGGAGGTGTACACATGCATAGTTTTCTAGTAGTTTTACAGGTTATAACTTCAATTGCTATAATTGTATCCGTTATGATGCAACCTAGTAAATCAGATGGATTAAGTGGCCTTATAGGAGGAACTTCTGAAACTTTTTTTGCAAAAAATAAAACAAAAACAGCAGAATCAGTACTAGTAAGAATTACAGTAGTTTCAGCAATTTTCTTTGCTATAACTACAGTGATGTTAAATTTAGTTAAATAATATACTTATCTAAGTAATAATTTAGGTACAATCAAATAAATATTTTATACTTCACAGCAGTTTATTTAAAAAAATTTAATAAGCTGCATTTTTTTATATGATTTTTAAGTGTTCAGGTGATGAGTAGAGACCCAGTAGATGATTTAATAGTATATATGAATCTATGATTATTAGAGGTGAAGGATGATGAGTGAATACAGTTCTAGATTAGAAAGTAATGATATGGATTTCCTTTTTGATGGCATTTTAAGCCTTCAAACAAAGGAAGAATGCTATAGATTTTTTGAAGATTTATGCACTATAAATGAAATTAAAGCATTTGAGCAAAGGATTCAAGTAGCAAGAATGTTAGCAGATAAAAGGACCTATTTGGATATAGCAGGTGTAACAGGGGCAAGTACTGCTACAATAAGTAGAATCGGCAGAGCATTAAATTATGGTAGTGATGGGTATAAACTTATATTAGAGCGTTTGGAATTAGCGAAATAAGTGTATTCATTTTTAACGACATTTTAGATGCGGATAGAGAGGGACGGTTAATATAATATATAAGGAGTGGTTTCATGGATTTGAAAAGTTTGTTAAACAAAGAGCAGTGCGAGGCTGCAATAACAGTTGATGGCCCATTGCTAATATTAGCTGGAGCGGGATCTGGGAAAACTAGGGTTTTGACCTATAGAATTGCGCATATGATTCAGGATTTAGCTATATATCCGTCTCAAATTTTATCCATAACTTTTACTAATAAAGCGGCTGGTGAAATGAAGGACAGAGTGCGTTCTTTAGTAGGCAATATAGCGGATAATATGTGGATTTCTACCTTTCACTCTAGTTGTGTTAGGATTTTAAGGCGAGAGATAGATAGGCTGGGATATAATAAGAATTTCACTATTTATGATAGCTATGATCAAAAAAGTTTGATTAAACAGTGTATGAAGGAACTTCAAATAAATGAAAAAGATCTAACAGATTCAGAAATTTTAGGTAAAATATCGAGTGCTAAAAACGAACTTATTAGTCCACAAAAATTTAAAAAAGAAAATGAAAGCGATTATAGAAAAAACAAAATCGCTGATGTGTATGTTCTTTATCAAAAAAGACTAAAAGGTAACAATGCACTAGATTTTGATGATTTAATTTTTAAAGCAGTTGAACTCTTAAAAAATAATAAGGAAGTTTTGGATTTCTATCATTCAAAATTCAAGTACATTATGGTTGATGAGTATCAAGACACAAATAAAGCACAGTATGAGCTTATAAAGCTTTTAGTAGATGAGCGTGAAAATATATGCGTAGTTGGAGATGATGACCAATGTATTTATGCTTGGAGAGGTGCGGATGTCACCAACATCTTAGATTTTGAAAAAGATTATCCAAAGGCAAAGGTTGTTAAGCTCGAGCAAAATTATAGATCTTGCGGAAATATACTTATGGCAGCTAATGAAGTTATAAGGAATAATTCTCAAAGAAAAGATAAGGCTCTAAGGACTGAAAAAGATTGTGGAGAGAAAATTAATTTATATAGAGCGTTTACAGATAGAGACGAGTCAAATTTTGTAGCAAGTCAAATTAAGAGAATTATGACTGAGGAAAATAGAAGCTATAAGGACTTTGCAATTTTATATAGGATGAATTCTCAATCACGTATTTTTGAGGAGAGTTTCAGAAAAAATTTGATTCCATATAGAATAGTGGGAGGATTAAAATTCTATGATAGAAAAGAAATAAAGGATATAATGGCGTATTTAAAGCTTATTAATAACCCACTTGACGATATCGCTTTAAAAAGAATTATAAATGTGCCTAAAAGAAGTATAGGAGATGCAACTATTCAAAAGATTCAAGAATTTGCAACAGGTATAGATCAATGCTTGTATAGTGCTATTCTAGATGTAGATTTTATACCTACATTGACAACTAGAAATAAAGCATCTATAAATAAGTTTGTAAGTCTTATGAATAGCTTTATGGCCAAAAATGAAACAGGAACAGTCTCTGAGTTAATTAAATCTATAATAAGTGATACAGGGTATTTAAAGCAATTAGAACTTTCTAAGGAACCAGAGGATGAGAGCAGGGTAGAGAATATAAAGGAATTAGTATCAGATGCTGTAGAATTTGAAAGAACTTCAGAAGATAAGTCGCTTTTAACATTCTTAGAAGGAGTAAGTTTAGGTTCGAGCACTGATGACCCTGATGAAACAGTAGAGACTGCGGCAATGATGACTGTTCATAGTGCAAAGGGGTTAGAATTTCCAGTAGTATTTATGGTTGGTATGGAAAATGGGATATTCCCCGGCATGTCTTCGCTTAACAACTTTACTGAAATGGAAGAATCAAGGCGCCTGTGCTATGTTGCTATAACAAGGGCGGAGGAGAAGCTCTACATAACATCTGCCGAGAGTAGAATGGTATTTGGAAGAAATGTTGGGTATCAGCCTTCTGATTTTATCAGTGAAATTTCTCCGGATTTAAAAGAAGTTATCGGGGGAGCTAAGAATAGGACTGTGCAGGTATTAAAGAGAAAAAACACTGGAAATTCACAAAATTATAATCCGCATGGACTACTAAGTAAAACTTCGCCTCAAGATTATGCATCAGCTACAGCGAAAGGAAATGATCCAGGGCAGCAAAGTGTCAATAGTGAGAATGCTATGAATAGAGAAGCTACGGTAGGTAGGAAAGTTAGACATACTAAATTTGGAATAGGTACCATAGTGTCAAAATCGAGTTCTGATAATGATACAATGATTTCAATAGCGTTTGATAACATGGGAATAAAAAAGCTGATATTAGATAAAGCGCCTTTAGAAATGTTATAAGGCACATGAAAATAGGGCTAGCATACTGATTTGCTATTTATTTGAATGCGCTAAGGCATTTTGGATAAAATAGCTAGTGAGTGTGCTAGTTATTTTATTTCATATACCTAGCAGATGAACGTTGATTTCGTGGGAAAGGGTGTAGTTTATGAAAATTGGTGTAAAAGATGAAATTGAAGAATTAAAAAAGACAATTAAATATCACAGTGATAGATATTACAACCAAGATAATCCGGAAATATCAGATTATGAATATGATCAATTGATGCTTGCGCTTAAAGCAATAGAGAAAGAATATCCAGAACTTATCACATTAGAGTCCCCGACTCAAAACATAGGTGGGAACGCTAAAAGAAAAGCTGGGGTATTAGTAAAACATAATGTACCAATGCTCAGTTTGCAAGACGTATTTACAAAAGAAGAAGTCTATGCCTATGTAAATAAAATGATTGAAGAACTTAGTGATCCAACATTTGTTGTTGAACTTAAAATTGATGGTTTGTCAATGTCACTACGTTATGTAGAAGGTAAATTAACAGTAGCTGTAACTCGCGGTGATGGAATCATTCAAGGTGAAGATGTCACTGAAAATGCTAAAGTAATTGGGGATGTCGTGCGGAAACTGAAAGAGCAAGTGCCATACCTCGAGATTCGTGGTGAGGTATATATGGCAAGTGCTGCGTTTGATAAGGTTAATGAGGGGCAAGAGCTATTAGGGAAAAAGATATTTGCTAATCCTCGAAACTGTGCTGCTGGTACATTGAGGCAGTTAGATAGTAAAATAACAAAGGAAAGACAATTATCTCTGTTTATTTTTAATATTCAAGACTCCAAAGGAATTGAATTTAAAACACATACCGAAGGCTATGAATGGTTAAAAAAACAGGGTGTAAAAGTTATTGAGAATTATGTGAAATGTAAAACAGCTGATGAAGTGTGGAATACTATCCAGGCTATAGGAGAAGATAGAGGTAATTTAGCATACGATATTGACGGAGTTGTTATAAAAATTGATAACTTGGAAGATAGAAAAAAGCTTGGTAATACTTCAAAAGTTCCCAAATGGGCTATAGCATATAAGTTCCCTCCAGAAGAAAAAGAAACAAAATTGATTGATATTGAACTATCAGTAGGAAGAACCGGAAGAATTACTCCTACAGCAATTTTTGAGCCAATTCGTTTATGCGGAACTTCTGTATCTAGAGCAATTCTTCATAACCAAGATTTTATCAATGATTTAGATATAAGGATTGGAGATATAATTGTTGTATACAAATCAGGAGAGATTA
Organism: Clostridium sp. CM036; assembly: GCF_055081135.1. Lineage (NCBI taxonomy): Bacteria > Bacillati > Bacillota > Clostridia > Eubacteriales > Clostridiaceae > Clostridium > Clostridium sp. CM036. Next base: position 3,526,128 of record NZ_CM143652.1, read on the forward strand.
TCCCGAAAATTAAGGCTGTAGTCAAAGAAAAACGTTCTGAGAAGTTAAATAGATTCCAAATTCCAGACCGATGCCCGGTATGTGGAACACCTACTGTCCGTGAAAAAGATACGGCTGATATCAAATGTACAAATCCTAACTGTATGGCTCAATTAGAAAGACACATAATTAATTTTGTTGGTCGGAATGCTATGGATATAAAAGGGTTTGGTACGGCTTATATTAAGGAACTTATCCGTTTAGAATATATTAAAGATGTAGCAGATGTATATTCACTGTTTAATTACCGCGCGGAGCTTATAGAGAAAGGTATAATTGGAAAAGAAAAGAATACAGATAAGTTACTAGATGCTATAGACAAATCAAGGGGAAATGAAGCACAAAGATTGCTGACAGGCCTCGGAATTCCTAATATTGGTAAGATAGCAGCGAAATCCATAATGAAGCATTATAAATCTATTGAATGTTTGCAAAATACAACATTGGATGAACTAATAGAGGTTTCTGATATAGGTGAAATAAGTGCTTTGTGTGTACTAAGATTTTTTGAAGATAATAAAAACAGAGAAATAATTGATAGGTTAAAAGAGTATGGCGTAAATATGGCCGTAGAAGACTCAAATCAGGTCGATAATCTATTTAACGGGTTAACATTCGTAGTAACTGGAACCCTTACGTCAATGGGGCGTAGTGATGCCACATTGATAATAGAAAATCATGGAGGAAAAGTATCAGGTTCTGTTTCTAATAAAACCAGTTACGTTTTAGCAGGCGAGAATGCCGGAAGTAAGCTTACCAAAGCTCAAGAGCTTGGAATTACAGTCATATCTGAAGAAGAACTAGTAAACATGTTAAAATAGTGTGGAAAATGTAAGAAAGACGTCAAATGACGTCTTCTTTATGTTGCGCTACTAATATTTATTTTTCATCTGGACTAGAAATATCTTCGACTTTAAAATCATCTTTAGGATATTCCTTGTGTCTCTGTTTTGAAGATGAGCTAGAGGCGTTTTGTAGAAGTTTTTCCAGTAAATAATTTTTATATCTTAACTGATTAAATATTTTAATTAATAAAATAAAGCCCCATATCGATGTAAGCATAAAAATTAATATGGAAAATATAGAAAAAATTCTTATAGTCAGGATTAACATGGAATAGGCCTCCTAAATACTTACATATATAAAATCTGTAAGTACATATTAATATAATAATGTACATTAAGATAAATAACAAGTCAATTTTACACAGTATAATGATTATATGTATTCATTTATATAATATATAGTTAAAATATATTACAGAATTAAGCGCAAAAAAAAAGTGTATATTGCGTATAATGCATTGAAACAAGCTTTAGAACTTCTTATTTTATTTTTAATTAAGATACGTTAAGAAAAACATATGTTTGAGCGACAGCGAGTTTATGTTTTTCAGGAGATTAATTGAAAATAAAATTAGTAGTTCTTAGCGAAGTGAATGCATTAATAGTAATATATACTTTTTTATTTTTTATTGGATATTTGATTATTTCATATATGAAAAGTTAATACTCTTAATAATACACATATTGGGGGTAATTATGAAAAAGTTATTATGTATAATGTTGATTTTTATGACGATGCTAACCAGTGGATGTATTCAAAAGAAAGTAAAACTAACAACATCTAGAAAATATTTAGTTTATAACTTGGGAGAATTGCCGGCAGACTTGCTTATGACAAATAATGATAGTGTTCGCGAAAAAGACTTGTTATTAGTTTTATTTGAAGGATTAGTAAGAGAAGATAAAGATGGTAAAATTGTACCTGCCATGGCAGAAAAAATTGAGGTTAGTAAGGACAAAATAGGGTATACCTTTAAATTAAGAAAAGATCTACATTATAACGATGGAACGTCTATAAAAGCTGATGATTTTAAAAGGTTCTTTCACAACATTTTATTGGAAAAAGGAAATATTTTTGCTAAGCAATTATATTGCATATTTGGGGCTAAGGATTTTAGTGCAGGAAAAGTAGATTTTGAAAATGTTGGTATTGTTGCAAAGGACGATTTAACATTAGAGATAAGGCTAAATAATCCTAATGAGAACTTTATAAATATCCTTAGCAATCCAGTTTTCACTTTAAGGGGAAATAATATGGATACAAGGAACTGGAAAGATAGCTACAGTCAAATTCAATATAGTGGTCCATTTATTATAAAAGAGGTAAACAAAGATGGAGAAATAAAATTAGTAAAGAACGAAAAGTATTGGAGAGCCAATGAAATTGTTAGTAATGAAATGCTATTTACTTCTATAAAGGATGAAGAGAAAGCTTTAGCAAATTTTGAAACTTCGCAGTATAGTGATACCTCAAAAATTGATGTACTTGTAAGTCCACCAATAAGTGAAGTAAGTGCCCTTAGCACGGAAAATAAAACTGAAGTTAAACTATCGCAGAGTATGTATTATATGAATTTCAATCTAAAAACTAAAAATATACTAGAAAAAAGAGATTCAGTGGATATAAATTTTAGAAATGCAATTGGTTCAATTATAGATCGGGAGTTAATTATAGAAACTATATCAGAAGATGTAGCGGTTCCAACAATAAATTATACACCTTTTACTAGGTCTAATGACAATAGTGGTAAAGTGATTTTTAATGCATCCCAGAATAAAATTAAAGGCTTAGAATATTTAAAAAAAAGTAGTAATTATGAAGAAAAACAAGAATTAGTTATGGTATATGAAAATAAAAATTTTGATACTAAAATAAGCAAGGAAATAGCTAAAAATATTAAAGAATATTTAGGTATAAAGGTAGTGTGCACTGGATACACAAAAGATGAACTCGAAAAAGTACTTAAAGAGGGAAATTATGACATAGTATTTTCAAAAAATGATGAGGAATATGGAGACATTTATAAATTCTTTACTAGATGGACATCATATTCAAAAGATAATATTTATGGATATAAGAGTTCGGATTATGATAAAACTATAGAAAAAGCATTGATGGAGAAAACCGATAAAAATAAAGTAACAATTTATAATCATGCACAATCTATATTAGCAAAAGACTTACCATGTATACCTATATATATAGGCAATACAGTTATTTGTAAAAGAGAAAATATTAAAGATATCTATTTAACTAAAAGCGGGAATTTAGTGTTTGATTATGCTTATAAAGAGGCTAAGACTGATTCCAAATAAAATTAAGCTTTTTTTCTTATACTATGCTAATAAAAGTATATATTGCGTAGAATGCATTTTAGCCATATATACTTTTTTGTTATAGCATAATATAAGAGAAAATTATTAACTCTTAATATTAGTGAGTGTGGAAAAATATTGTTAAGAAGAATATAAACATATTTTTGCTGCTATCAAAAGATAACTTACTTTGCTTAAAGCTCTCCTTTCGTTTATTGTATACCACATTTTTAATGAATATAGAAGCTAATTCATTGGTTTCAGGTGTGGGGATTTCAGGCATTCTAAAATCATCCTCTTGTATCAAATCCTCTGATTTTAGTGAAAAATCCCTGTAATGTTCAGCGTTATCTAAAGAGGGGGACTCAGGCCAGCTTAAAATTATACCAGAATCCAAAATTTGATGTTTGAAAATATCCTGAAGCATGAAAGAATTATCTTCAATATTGTTAAAATCAGAATATATGATTTGGCTGTAAATGTATAATAAGAGCTCATCACAAGTATAATTTGTCTCTTTATCAGCACTTTCCTTTAGCAAGATACCTTTATCGGCATCGTATAAGTCTGTAAGCTTTTCATATAAATCGTCACTAGTATCTTTAAATTTAAGAATTAATGTATTATTATACATAAGCGTACAGTTTATAAAAAGCATACAGGAATGATCTAATTTAGCATTAACAATTAAAGATGGCTTAGCATTATATTGATCTATAAGCAAATCTAAAAAATCTAGCAATAGGGTTTCGCATAGTTCTAAGCCAGAGTACTTATAAAAAATATTTAATGCTAAGCATATCTTATTGAGTTCCTCAAAAGAAACATTGTAAATTTCTTCCTTATACTGAGAAAACATATCTAGGATATCTAGAGCAAATTGTTTATATTCATGCTCTTGTTTTACGTTATTATAAGTAGAATATTTGTAGTAAGCAGACATCATAAAGGCTTGATCAGAAAATTTGAATTTATTGTTTTTATCTTCAAAATTAAATTCTTGGTTTAATGGATTAGTTAAATCTTTTTTGTCAACAAAGAGCCCATCTTTATTTCGAAAATAAGAAGCATAAAATTCTAATTGTTCTTTGCAAAGTTTAAGGTAAATAGAGCTTAGATCATATTTTGTATCATCGACGTCCTTAAAGTTATTATAATAGTCTACGAGCTCTAGTAGTGATAAAGTCATGAATGCATTACTATTAACAGTTATTTCTTTCTTTACTTTGTTCTCATTCCAATTTAACATGCCTTCTTTCGATTTTAATTTAGCATCTGCTTTTTTGTAAACACATAAAAGTGGAGAATTTAAATTAATTGTGTTAATATCAATCTTAGAAAAGGATTTAGATTTTAAATCGCGTGAGGGAATATATATGCCACATTTAGAATCGAAAACTATATCCTTTAATGATTCTTTTGATAAGTAGAAAAATTGATTTTTTATGTTAGTTTTGTTTAATGTATTGGTTTTTAAAAAAGGTCCTAGAAAATTCAACATAACACCACCATATAATTAGTACTTATATAGATAATATGATTACAATTGTTAAAATGTGCTAGATTTATGAAATTAGAAAGGAAGAATTTAAATGAAAGTTGGAAAATTAAATTGGGATGACTTAAAACAAATAATTGACAACAATAAAAGTGTTGTCCGGGGCGATGTAAGAATTAGAAGTGGAATAGGCGAAGACTGCAGTGTAATAAATTTTGGCGAATATGAGTGCGTAGTATCTACAGATCCAATAACCGGAGCTGATAAAAATATGGGCAAATTAGCAGTTCATATAAATTGCAATGATATAGCTTCTTGTGGAGTTGAGCCTGTAGGCATTTTAGTTACAATTCTTATACCGCCAACAGCGACGATAGAAGATATAAAAAATATTATGAGTGAAATTGATGAAGAGACAAAAAAACTGAATGTGGAGATATTAGGTGGACATACTGAGGTTACAGAAGCTGTAAATAAAATAATAGTTTCATGCACTGCTATAGGAAAAGGGAAAGCACAAGGTGCTGTGGCAACTTCAGGTGCAAAAATCGGAGATGAAATTGTCGTTACCAAACTGCTTTGTATGGAAGGAACTTCAATTATAGTAAATGATCATTTAGACAGGATACAAGGCGTTTTAACTCCTAAAGAAATAGAAATAGCTAAAGACTATATTAGTAGCATTAGTGTGGTTAATGAAGGACGTATAGCAGGAGAGTTCGGGGTTAATTCTATGCATGATATAACTGAAGGTGGTGTTCTAGGAGCATTATGGGAAGTTGCGGAGGCTAGCAATTTAGGATTTAAGGCGTATAGTGATAAAATGCCAATTAGTGATATTACATATAAAATATGTGAAAGACTTAATATTGACCCTTTGAAATTTATATCTTCTGGAAGCATGCTAATAACGGTGGCATCTGGGAAAGAATTGGTGGATAAATTAAATAGCAATGGAGTACAAGCTACGGTAATAGGAAAAATGACTGCGTCTAGAGGGATATTAGTAAAAGATGAAACTTGTAAAGATGTTTTGCCCCCTACTAGAGATGAGTTATTTAGTATATAATTTTTAAAATAGATTACTTTTAGAGTAGATAATGATTACTAATTATTATCTACCCTAGAGAGTTGTGAGGAGTATACAATGAGAAGATTAATAGTTGCTAGTAATAATGACCATAAAATTAAGGAAATAAAAGAAATATTATCACGGTTTCCTTTTGAAGTACTATCTTTAAAAGAAGCCAATATTAACATTGATGTAGAGGAAACAGGAAGCACTTTCATGGAGAATGCAGATATAAAGGCAAGTGAAATTTTCAAAATAGCCCATGGGGATATGGTACTTGCCGATGATTCGGGATTAGCAGTAGAATCATTAAATGGAGCTCCAGGCATTTTTTCAGCGAGGTTTGCGGGGGAACACGGAAATACTAAAGCGAATAATGAAAAATTATTGCACCTTTTAGATGGCAAAACAGAAGAACAGCGAAAAGCTAAATTCATTTGCGCAATGGTACTTATAATTAATAAAGATGAAATAGTAAAAGTACAAGGAGAGTCAGAGGGGATAATCACAGCAGATTTTAGAGGTGAAGAAGGTTTCGGATATGACCCGCTATTTTTTGTGGAAAAATTCAATAAAACTTTTGCACAGATGGAAAGTAATGAAAAAAACGCTATTAGTCATAGGGGAAGGGCACTAGATAAACTAAAAGGTGAGCTTGAAAAATTAATATATGATGTATAATTATTAGGCATCTCAAAAAAGTCTAAGATGCATATGTTATATTAATGAAGAGGGTGATTTTAAATGAGAATAGGTGTTATAAGCGATACACATGGCATTATTAGCAGCATAGAACGGCTAGGATGCGAAATAAAGGGATTAGATGTGTTGATCCACTTAGGCGATAATGTAGACGACATATCCATTATAAGAAAGCATTATAATGGAGAAATAATTAATGTTAAAGGCAATTGTGATTTTTCTACAAGTACACCTAATGACAGGGTAAAAGAAATTTGCTTAAAAAAATTTTTTTTAACTCATGGACATAGATATAGTGTAAAAGAGAGTTTGGCTAAATTAAGATATAAGGCTTTAGAAACGGGGGCTGACATAGTCTTGTATGGACATACACATATTGGAAAAATAGATTTTGAAGAAGGAATATGGTATATAAATCCTGGAAGTGCGTCACTACCAAGAGATGGAGCTCGGAGCTTTGCTATTATAAGTATCAACCAGGGATGCATAGAGCCAAATTTGATAAGATTCTAGTTGTTTATAGCTAGGTATTTTAAATGTGAACTTCTAAAATTTTAGTTTTTTTAATCAGACTAAAATAAGTTAAAATAAAAAATAACAGGTTGATAGGATTTATTTTAATATTAAAATGAGAAAGTTTTAAAAAAAGTATTGACGTATTAAAACATATGGTGTAGAATAATCCATGTCGTCAGAAAAAATCATTGAATTTAAATGGTTATGAGGTCAGGATTAATTTAGGACATTAAATGGTTTTAAAGTTTAATGGGTAGCGGGGTGTAGCGCAGCTGGGAGCGCGCGTGGTTTGGGACCATGAGGTCGCAGGTTCAATCCCTGTCACCCCGACCACTATATGCGGGTATAACTCAATGGTAGAGTGTTAGCCTTCCAAGCTAATTACGAGGGTTCGATTCCCTCTACCCGCTCCAAATATATTAATGTTTATTTAAACACTAATATACAAGCATCTTTAGCTCAGTTGGATAGAGCAACGCCCTTCTAAGGCGTGGGCCAGGGGTTCGAATCCCTTAAGATGCACCATACGGTGGACGTAGTTCAGTTGGTAGAGCGCCAGTTTGTGGTACTGGTTGTCGTGGGTTCGAGTCCCATCGTCCACCCCATTTAATGCTGGGGTATCGCCAAGCGGTAAGGCACCACACTTTGACTGTGGCATCCGTAGGTTCAAATCCTGCTATCCCAGCCAATAAGGTTTACTAGCTCAGTTGGTAGAGCACATGACTTTTAATCATGGTGTCCGGGGTTCGATTCCCCGGTAAGCCACCAAAATAGTAATAATATGCAGGTGTGGCGGAATTGGCAGACGCACTAGACTTAGGATCTAGCGCCTTCGGGTGTATGGGTTCAACTCCCTTCACCTGCACCATTACTATTTACAAATGAATTACTATGTATAAAAACAATAATATGCGGGGGTGGCTCAGTGGTAGAGCGTCACCTTGCCAAGGTGAACGTCGCGAGTTCGAATCTCGTCTCCCGCTCCAAATATGTTTATACATATTAGTTTAAGTATACAAGCATCTTTAGCTCAGTTGGATAGAGCAACGCCCTTCTAAGGCGTGGGCCGGGGGTTCGAATCCCTTAAGATGCACCAATATGCGTCATTAGCTCAGTTGGTAGAGCACCTGACTCTTAATCAGGGTGTCCGGGGTTCAAGCCCCCGATGTCGCACCATTTTTTAATATATGCCGGGGTGTAGCGCAGCTGGGAGCGCGCGTGGTTTGGGACCATGAGGTCGCAGGTTCAATCCCTGTCACCCCGACCATTAAAATATAATATGCGGGTATAACTCAATGGTAGAGTGTTAGCCTTCCAAGCTAATTACGAGGGTTCGATTCCCTCTACCCGCTCCAAATATGTTAACGTTCAACTGAGCATTAACATATAAGCGTTTTTAGCTCAGTTGGATAGAGCAACGCCCTTCTAAGGCGTGGGCCAGGGGTTCGAATCCCTTAAGACGCACCATACGGTGGACGTAGTTCAGTTGGTAGAGCGCCAGTTTGTGGTACTGGTTGTCGTGGGTTCGAGTCCCATCGTCCACCCCATTTAAAAATAAAATTACAAATAAAGGGTATTGTATTAGAAAATAATATAACCTTAATAAATTTAAAATTCCCAATACGGTGGACGTAGTTCAGTTGGTAGAGCGCCAGTTTGTGGTACTGGTTGTCGTGGGTTCGAGTCCCATCGTCCACCCCATTTAAAATTGGGATGCCTTTCAAAACCGTAAGGCATCGGACTCTTTACTTAGATGTATAGGTTTGAATTTAACTAATAAGGTTTACTAGCTCAGTTGGTAGAGCACATGACTTTTAATCATGGTGTCCGGGGTTCGATTCCCCGGTAAGCCACCAAAATAGTAATAATATGCAGGTGTGGCGGAATTGGCAGACGCACTAGACTTAGGATCTAGCGCCTTCGGGTGTATGGGTTCAACTCCCTTCACCTGCACCAAATACTATTTATAAAAACAACAATATGCGGGGGTGGCTCAGTGGTAGAGCGTCACCTTGCCAAGGTGAACGTCGCGAGTTCGAATCTCGTCTCCCGCTCCAAACATGCGGGTATAACTCAATGGTAGAGTGTTAGCCTTCCAAGCTAATTACGAGGGTTCGATTCCCTCTACCCGCTCCAATAAAAGTCTTTAGTATTTATACTAAAGACTTTTTAAAAATTATTTTATTATGCGCCCATAGCTCAGTTGGATAGAGTGGCAGACTTCGAATCTGAAGGCCGTGGGTTCGACTCCCTCTGGGCGCACCAATTAATTTGAAAAACTACCTTGAATTATATTTAAGGTGGTTTTTATTTTTGTGGTAAATTATGTTGACAGGGATTAAAATGTATAGTATTATAGGTAAAAGAATAAAGAACCTTTAATTTTGCCCGAGAGGCTGAGAAGGAAGTAGATGTTTTACAGCGATATTACTACGCCTTCTCATAAAAGAGATGGCGTTTTTTGTTTAGAAGTAAATGTAATATTAAAAGTACTTATAGTACCTTTAAATTTAGCTCAGAGAGGCTGAGAAGGAGTGGATGTAATATGCTAAAAGGAAGACACTTAATTGAACCAATGGATTTTACAATATTAGAGCTTGAGGAGATTTTTGATTATGCAGATGAAATAATTAAAAAACCTGAAAATTTTTCTCATATATGTGATGGGAAAGTTTTGGCAACATTATTTTATGAACCAAGCACACGAACAAGATTAAGCTTTGAAGCGGCAATGTTAAGACTTGGAGGTCAGGTTTTAGGTTTTTCTGAGGCGAAATCAAGTTCGGCAGCAAAAGGGGAAAGTGTAGCAGATACTATAAGGACAGTAGAATGTTATGCAGATATTGCAGCCATGAGACATCCCAAAGAAGGAGCTCCTAAAGTTGCATCTATGCACTCTCAAATGCCAGTAATAAATGCCGGTGATGGTGGGCATCAACATCCAACTCAAACATTAACAGATCTTTTAACCATAAGAAATATTAAAGGGTCATTATCAAACTTAACCATAGGAATTTGTGGTGATTTAAAGTTTGGTAGAACAGTTCACTCATTAATAAAAGCCATGTCAAGATATGAAAACATTAAATTTATACTAATTTCACCAAATGAATTAACAATTCCTAAATACATTAAATCGGAAGTATTGGAAAAAAATAATATGGAGTTCCTTGAAGTTGAAAAATTAGAGGATGTTATTGTAGATTTAGATATTTTATATATGACTAGAGTTCAAAAAGAAAGATTTTTTAACGAGGAAGATTATATAAGACTTAAAGATATTTATATACTGGATAAAGAAAAAATGCTAAAAGCTAAGAAAGATATGATAATTCTTCATCCACTACCTAGAGTTAATGAAATAGCTGTGGAAATCGACGCTGATCCAAGGGCATGTTACTTTAGACAAGCAAAATATGGTATGTATGCAAGAATGGCACTTATTGCTAAACTTTTGGGGGTGGATAAGTAATGGTAACAATAAATAGCATAAAAAGAGGAATAGTAATAGATCATATTAAAGCGGGTGTAGGACTCAAAATATTCAACTATTTAGGTCTTGATAATGCTCAATTTACAGTGGCGCTTATTATGAATGCACATAGCGGGAAGCTCGGAAAAAAGGATATAATTAAAATAGAAAACGAGATTGATATAGATTTTACAGTGTTGGGGTTTATAGACCCTAACATAACAATAAATATAATAACTGGAGAAAAAATTGAAAATAAAGTTAAACTAAAGCTGCCAGATAAAATTGATAATGTTATAAGATGCAATAATCCAAGATGCATAACATCTGTAGAGCAAGAAATTTTGAATAGTTTCTACTTAGCAAATAGTGAAAAGGGCGAGTATAGATGTATATATTGTGATGAGATTAATAACCATACTACTGTATCGTAATAAAACACATAATTATTAATATAAAGTGTACGGTTTAAATTGTGACTTAGACCGTACAAAAAAAATCGTAATACAGTGTGAAGGGATGGTAGAACTATGGAATTGTTAATTAAGAACGCAAGGGTAGTTGATTCATCACAGGATTTTATTGGCGATGTTTATATAAATAAAGGAACAATATATGAAATAGGAAAAAAACTAGAAAAAGACTGTGAGGTAATAAATGGAGAGGGATATATTTTAGCCCCTTCTTTTATAGATCTTCACAGTCATTTTAGAGAACCGGGGTATACATATAAAGAAGATATACTATCGGGAAGCCAGGCCGCAGTGCGGGGTGGATATACTGCGGTAAACCTTATGGCAAATACAAAACCAGTATGTAGCTCAATGGATACAATAGATAAGGTGCTCAAAAAATCTAGGGAAATAAATCTCTTGGACATTCATCAATGTGCATCTATTACAGAGGATCTATTGGGGAAATCTATAGATCACCTAGGTCAGTTAACCAATGCAGTAAGATTTATATCGGATGATGGTAAAGGGGTTTATGATAGTCGTATAATGCTTGAGGCAATGGTTAAAGCTAAAGAAAAGGATTTAACAGTAATATCTCATGCTGAAAATGAAGAGTTAGTAGAAGTTGATACAAGGCTTGCTGAAAATATGATGACATGGAGAGATATAGCCCTTTCAAAATTCACAGGTTGTAAACTTCATTTAGCTCATGTTAGTACAAAAGAAGCTATGCAAGATATTATAAAAGGAAAACAGCAGGGGGGACGAATAACCTGTGAAGTTACGCCGCATCATCTAGCATTAACAGAAGAAACAAACTATAGGGTAAATCCACCTATGAGGAAAGTTGAGGATGTAAGCTTCTTAATACAAGCTATAAAAGATGGCTTTGTGGATGTTATAGCTACTGACCATGCGCCACATAGTGTTGAGGATAAAATAAAGGGCGCTCCTGGTATATCAGGACTAGAAAGTTCATTTCCTGTATGCTACACTAAATTGGTAGGAGAAGGTCATATTACTTTAAATAAACTTTCTGAATTGATGTCAAAAAACCCAGCTAAAATTATGGGATTTAACAAGGGCGAAATAAAAATAGGTTATGATGGAGACTTGGTACTGTTAGATACTAAATCTAAATATAACATTGATCCTTCGCAGTTTTTATCTAAAGGACACAATTCCCCATTTGAGGGTAAGGCTGTAGTAGGTAGGGTAATGTGTACTATTAAGGCAGGGAGAATAATTTATAAAGATAAGTAGAAACAAACAAAGTGTTGATTTGTAAATAAAATGGTAAAGGCGGAATAATCTTTGATTATAGATAAATTATTTAAAAGTGTAGAAAAAAACGGTCATGTATGCGTTGGGCTTGATACGGATTTAGAATATTTACCAGTAGAGTTTAGGAATAAGTTTATGCATGAGGAGCACGCGTTATACAGATTTAATCAAATGATAATTGATGCTACTTTTGATGTATCAGCTTGCTATAAGGTGCAAATAGCATATTATGAAGCTCTTGGATTAAAAGGTTTAAAAGTATACAAAGACACCTTGAGTTATATAAAAAGCAAAGGTGGCATAGTGATTGCAGATATTAAAAGAGGAGACATTGCAAAAACTGCACAAATGTATGCTAAAGCTCATTTTGAAGGGGATTTTGAAAGTGACTTTATAACTATAAATCCGTACATGGGGATGGATAGTATTGAACCATATCTTCCTTATTTAAAAAATAAGGAAAAGGGATTATTCTCACTAGTAAGAACCTCCAATAAAGGAGCAGAAGATATAGAGTACATAGAGAATAAAGAAAATAAAAAGGTTTATGATATTGTGGGGGAAAAGTTATTAAAAATCGGAAGTGAATTTATTGGAGAGTGTGGATATAGCTCCATAGGTGGAGTAGTTGGGTGCACGCATATAGATGAAGGGTTAAAGATGAGAAATGATCTTCAAAAAATGTTTTTCTTAATACCGGGGTATGGAGCACAAGGTGGAGCAGCGAAAGATGTAGCCATATATTTGAAAAATGGGAATGGTGGAGTAGTAAATGCATCTAGAAGTATTTTGCTTGCATACAAGAAAGCAGATAATGGTCAAATTCGTTTTGAACAGTGTGCTCGCGAAGAAGCTATAAAAATGAGAGACGAAATAAGAAAAGCCGCAAACAAAAAATAAGATATATTCTTTATTAAAATGCTGGAGGGGTTTATTTGATATGTTCAGTAGAAAAGACATATGAAAATGTTGAAATAAGTGATGGCGTGTATAAGCTTTCTATAAAGGGCAAGTTTAACGTAAAACCAGGACAATTTTTTATGTTAAAGGTAAAAGAAATGGAGCCATTATTACCAAGACCTATAAGTGTGTATGATGTGGATGATGAGAAAATAAGTTTTTTATACCAAATAGTAGGTCAAGGTACAAAATATCTTAGTAAACTCTGCGCAAATGATGAACTTCAGATAATGGGGCCACTCGGAAATGGATTTGATGTGGAAAAAATAAAAGGGAAAATTGCTGTTGTATCTGGAGGAATTGGAATAGCGCCACTTGTTTATCTGATCAAAAAACTTAGGTCGTGTGAAATAGATTTGTATGCAGGGTTTAGGACTGTGGATTATTCTGTGGATTCTGTGGAAAAATATGTAAATAAAATTAACTTATCCACAGAAAGTGGTAAAATTGGTCATAAGGGATACGTAACAGACATAATAAATGTAAAAGAATATGAAACTGTTATTTGCTGTGGACCAGAAATTATGATGAAAAAGGTTGTAAATATGTGTTGTGATGAAAAAGTGCCAGTATATGTGTCTATGGAAAACCATATGGCTTGCGGAATAGGTGCATGTCTTGTATGTACTTGTAAAACCGTGGGTGGAAATAAGAGAACCTGCAAGGATGGTCCAGTCTTTGAAGGAAAGGATTTGATTTTTAATGACTAAAGTAGAATTATGCGGTGTGCATTTAAAAAATCCAGTCATAGCTGCATCTGGAACTTTTGGATTTGGCGAGGAGTATAGTAAGTATTACGATATTGGAAGACTTGGCGGCATATCAAGTAAAGGTCTTACGATAAATGAAAAGCAAGGTAATGATGGAATACGAATTTATGAAACCCGTGGGGGAATGCTAAATAGTGTAGGACTTCAAAATCCAGGTATTGAAAATTTTATAAATACACAACTTCCGCAAATGCAACAATATAACACAGCTATAATTGCAAATGTTGGTGGAGGTAGTATAGAAGAATACATGATGGCAATAGAAAAATTAAATAATGAGGCTATAGATATAGTCGAATTAAACATATCCTGCCCTAATGTAAAATGTGGGGGTATGGCTTTTGGAATTAAATCAAAGGTAGCATATGAAGCAGTGAAAGAAATTAAGAGTATTTGCAAGAAACCTCTTATGGTTAAACTTTCACCGAATGCAGAGGACATAGTAGATATGGCATATAAATGCTGTGAAGCTGGAGCAGATGCATTATCTTTAGTAAATACGTTTAAAGGTATGGCAGTTGATATACATAAACGAAAAGCGATTTTTAATAATATATATGCAGGGGTATCAGGACCAGCTATAAAACCTATGGCACTCAGAATGGTACATGAAGTATGTAAAGCTGTAAATATACCAGTTGTAGGTATGGGTGGTATAACTAGCTTTGAGGATGCTATAGAATTTATAATGGTGGGAGCAGAGGCGGTTCAAGTTGGAACTGCCAATTTCATAAAACCGGATATTTGCAATGATATAATCGACGGAATTGAGAAGTATATGATAAAAGAAGGTATTAAAGATCTAAGTGAAATTAGAGGGATTATATAGGAGGAGATACTATGAATATTAATGTTTTAGATATATTAAAAGAATCAGGTGCGCTACTTGAGGGACATTTTCTGTTATCTTCAGGAAGACACAGCAATAGGTATTGCCAATGTGCAAAATTGCTTCAGTATCCAGACAAGGCTGAAAAGGTACTAAGTGTAGTAGTAGAAAAGATTAAAGATATAGATTTTGATGTGGTAGTAGGCCCGGCGATGGGTGGTATAATAGTAGCTTATGAAGTAGGTAGACAAACAGGAAAGCCTGCTATATTTACTGAAAGAGTAAACGGCACCTTCGAACTTAGACGTGGATTTGAAATTAAAAAGGGACAAAAGGTTTTAATTACAGAGGATGTAGTAACTACTGGCAAGTCTTCTTTAGAAACAATAAAAGTCTTAAAAGAACTTGGGGCAGAAGTAGTTGGGATATGTTGCATAGTAGATAGAGGAAGTAGCACTATTGATTATCCTATCTATAGCTCAATAAAACTAGATATTGAAAGTTACGATCCATCAGAGTGCCCACTTTGTAAAGCTGGAACAGCTTACATAAAACCTGGTAGTAGAAATATAAAATAAATGTAATCTTTTTTTCTCACAGAATGCTGTAATGAAGAGTATATATTGCTGAAATGCGCTCACTTTGCCAAGAAATTCTAAAATTAATATTATTTTAAGTTGCTAAAAAATGCAAACTTGCTGCGTTCAAACATGCATTTTTCTTTACTCAACTGAAAATAATATTAATTAAGAATTACTAAGCGTCGCTCGAACGCATTCTACGCAATATATACTTTTATTAGCATTCTCTAAGAAAAAAGATATAATTGGGTTGCTAATAGTTGTTTAAGAAGATAACGCACTATGTTACTAAAATTATTCTTCTTTTGTAATTTCAAATATTCGAGTATAATCACATTTTTTCTCGCTCAAGACTTTTAGAGAAAATTTTTCAACATATTTTTTTATGTCCAATTGTAAAAACTCTTTAAATCCCTTTGGTTCTAATAGTTTAATAATTAAAAATAGAAGTTTTTGAATAAGTTTTTTAGGTTGAGCCCATTCAACAACAACTATTTTGCCTTTGTTTTTTAATACTCTTTTGGATTCTTTCATTATTTCATACCTTATATTATCATCAACTTCGTGTAAAACTAATGAAATTAAGACGACATCAAAATAATTGTCATCAAAGTTCATATTTGTTGCATCCATAACAAGGGTTTCGATATTTCGTATTCCCCTTTTTTCTATTTTCTCTTTGGCAAGTGCTAACATTTCTTTAGATAAATCAATGCCAACTATTTCAGTGTTTATTCTGTTATCTGCAATAATAATACTGTTGGTAGCAGTTCCAATACAAACTTCCAATACTTTTGATTTTCGCTCTGATATAAAGTCCAATATACCTTTTCTTGGATTGGTCTTTGTACAATTAAAGTAGAATACGTCTACTAAATCATAAAATTTTGAAATAATCCTATATTGTAAATGTAAATGCATACTTTCCTCCCTTATTGAGTTAATAATATTTGGATTTGTACTAAAATATCTTCCTATATAGATTATAAATTCTATAGTTTTATATTTGTGGGATGAGGGATTAAGTAAATGAAAACCTCCAATAACAAAATCTATATTTTTATATGTAGTTGTTTATATATTCATATGTTCACATATTCATATGTTCACATATGAATATGTTCGTTTATTATTTTACTGCAAAAATTCAACTGAGTCAATCGTTACTTATTATACAATTAGTACCTTAAATTATATTCAGGATGTTAATATAGCAAAACCCACATCATAATTGATATGGGTTTTGCTTGCGACGTCATATACATAATAGCATGAACCTTCTCCGGAAGTGACTTAAAATAAGAAGAGTAGAAACATTAGAATTCCTTAATGGATTTCCATGTTTCAAACTCTAATTTGTAGTCATGCAGGAAAAATTTCGTATTTTTATTTGATCTTAAGTAAATTATTTATTAGTGTTTGGAGTTCTTTAGTTTTAACTTTATCCATTGGTTCTACACCTTTTAATTTATAAGGGATAGATAAAGCTTCGTATTTATTTACTCCAAGAACGTGATAGGAAAGAAGCTCTAGTTTATCAACATGCGGAACCTCTTTACTAATAATTTTCGCGAGTTTAGTTATATGTTCCACAGAATCTGTAATTCCGGGTACAACAACATGTCTTACCCAAACTCTAGATTTAGAGTGTCTTAACGCTTCTAAAAATGTATTAACATCAGTTGAATCTCTGCCAGTTAAATTAACATAACCTTGACCAGTTGTATGCTTTATATCTAAAAGAACTAAATCTGTATGCTTTAATATCTCTGAATAGTCACCATCACCAAAACCAGCTGTGTCTATGGCAGTATGGATACCATTTTGTTTACATAATTTTAAACACTCAAGTAGAAATTGTGGTTGAACTAACGGGTCGCCGCCAGAGAAAGTAACTCCACCGGAAGATCTATTAAAATATGGTTTGAATCTAATGATTTTTTGAACAATTTCTTCCGCAGTCATTTCAATGCCGCCACTTAGATTCCAAGTATCGGGGTTGTGGCAATAGGCACATCTTAGTTTGCAGCCTTGAAAAAAAACTACTACTCTTATTCCAGGACCATCAACCAGGCCCATGCTCTCTATAGAATGAATTTTACCTTTTACCATATATACTCCTCCTTCAGATTTGTTACAAGAAATTTCAATGTCAAAACTAGATTATATTCATTTCATATTAAAACAAAAACAATATTTTTGCTTTAATATAAAATGAAACCCACAATTAGTTTTATATAAATTGAGAAGTGCTTATAATAAGCACCTCTCATAATATATAAAATTATTTAGATTTTATCATGGAAAGTTCTGCTAATAACTTCAAGTTGTTGTTCTTTTGATAATCTATTAAAATGAACAGCATATCCTGAAACTCTTATTGTGAGTGTTGGATATTTGTCTGGATTCTCATAAGCATCAACTAAAACTTCTCTATTTAGTACATTTACATTTAAATGGTGTGCGCTTTGTGCAAAATAACCATCTAAAAGGAAAACTAGATTATTTATTCTTGTAGATTCATCTATTCCAAGTGCAGCTGGTACTATTGAAAAAGTATTTGAAACTCCGTCTTGGCAATAATTTCTATAAGGAATCTTAGCAACTGAATTTAATGATGCTAATGCTCCATTTTCATCGTTACATTGTGTTGGGTTTGCTCCAGGAGCAAGTGCTATACCTTGTTTTCTTCCATCAGGAGTTGCTCCTGTCTTCTTACCATAAACTACATTTGATGTAATAGTAAGTGCTGATAAAGTATGCTCTGCTCCCTTATATGTAGGGTGTGTTTTAAGATTATCGCTGAATTCCTTTATAAGATTAACAGCTAAATCATCAACTCTATCATCATCATTTCCGTATTTAGGGAAATCTCCTTCAATTTCAAAATCAACGGTTATGCCATTCTCATTTCTTATTGGAGATACCTTAGCAAATTTTATAGCACTTAAGGAGTCGGCTGCAACAGAAAGCCCTGCTACTCCAAATGCCATGAAGTATTTAAGATCACTATCATGAAGAGAAAGTTGACCAGCTTCATAAGCATATTTATCATGCATATAATGTATGGTATTCATTGTATCCACATACATTTGCGCAACATATTTTAAAACTTTTGAATACATTTTTCTAACTGTTTTGTAGTCAAGAATTTCATCAGTTGTCTTTTCAATTCCAGGTACCACAAGTTTGCCTTTTAATTCGTCGACTCCGCCATTAAGCGATAGTAATAAAGATTTTGCAAGGTTAGCTCTTGCTCCAAAGAATTGCATTCTCTTACCAATTTCCATAGCAGATACACAACAAGCTATACCATAATCCTCACCATATATTGGTCTCATTATATCATCATTTTCATATTGTACGGCATCAGTTTCGATAGACATTTTAGCACAATACTTTTTGAAAGTTTCTGGTAATTTTTCTGACCAAAGTACAGTCATGTTAGGTTCTGGTGCTGATCCTAGGTTTGTTAATGTATGAAGGAATCTAAAAGAATTCTTTGTTACCATTGCTTTGCCATTAAGAGCAACGCCACCTATTGATTCTGTTACCCAATTTGGATCTCCACCAAATAAATCATTATATTCAGGAGTTCTAAGATGTCTTGCCATTCTAAGTTTAATTACGAATTGATCAATAATCTCTTGAGCTTCATTTTCGGTTATTAAACCTTTCGCCAAATCTCTTTCAAAATAAATATCTAAGAAAGTAGTAGTTCGTCCAAGTGACATTGCAGCGCCGTTGTTTTCTTTTATTCCTGCAAGGTATCCTAAATAAACTGCTTGTACAGCTTCTTGCGCAGTGGTAGCCGGTTTTGAAATATCAACGCCGTATTTTGAAGCCATGCTTTTTATTTGACCAAGTGCTTTAATTTGCATGCTTAGTTCTTCTCTGTGTCTTATTAAATCATCTGATGCACGTCCTGTTAATTCTTTTAAATCTTTTTTCTTCTGCTCTACTAAATAATCTAATCCATAAAGAGCTATTCTTCTGTAATCTCCTATTATTCTTCCTCTACCATATGCATCTGGAAGTCCAGTTAATAATCCTACGTTTCTTGCAACTTTAGTAGCATCAGAATATGCATCGAAAACTCCTTCATTATGAGTTTTTCTATACTTAGGGAAGTATTTTTTTATATCCTTGTTTAATTCGTAGCCATACTCTTCAAGTGATTGCTCTACCATTCTAAAGCCACCAAATGGGTTTACTATTCTTTTGAGTGGTGCATCTGTTTGTAATCCAACAATTACTTCATTTTCTTTATCTATATATCCAGGTGCAAAATTATCTATGCCTGAAACCTCATTAGTTTCTACATCTATAATACCTTTCTTTATTTCTTCTATAATAAGGGAATTAGCTTTATTCCAAACTTTATTAGTTTTATCAGTTGTTCCTACTAAGAAACTATCATCACCTTCATATAAGGTATAATTTTTTTGAATAAAGTCTTTTACATTAATTTCATCTTTCCACTGGTCGCCTTTAAAGCCTGTCCATTGTTTAAACATTTGTTTTCCTCCTTATAATACATTAATGTTATAATATTTTTTAAAGTGATTGGTTTTACATAAAATCACAACAAATTCATAAAATAATCGATATATAGTAGTGGTAATTTAAATTGATTATGTCGATATATATATTGTAATATTAAAAATGAAACAGTTCAAGTGTTTTATAAAAGTTGGAAAATTGAGAATATTCAGATGACTATGCGAACGTTGAAATACAACACTTTAGAAGTGTTAAACATTTAACGAAGAAAAACAACAGGATGTTTTTAAAATGAAACAAGGCCATACTGGATTGGATTATAATAGAAAAATATTCTTAATTACTTGAAACTTTAACAAATTATATCAATGCAGACTATTAATCAAATTAGATGTTGCAGTTTTGCAGAAGATTATTTAATATAGACTACTTGGAAAATATATATCGCTAAAGGGGTAGATGATATGGGATAAACAAAGAGACATATATGTCATCTTTAAAAAACCATATTATTTTCATTTACAATGATGTATAATTAATAATACTGCATCAATTATAATGGAGGTAAATTATATGAAGAAGCCTAGCATGTTTAGTAAGGATTATGAGAAAGAAGTGAAAAAACGAAGAAAAACAATATTATTATTGATTATTGTACCTATAATAGGGTTGAGCATATTTTTAGCTACAGATTTTGATTTTTTATTAAGTAAACCAAAAATCAATGCAGAGGATAAGGGAAGTAAGGCAGCGGAATCACAAAAAAAATCAGAAGAAGTTGTTAAACAACAGGCAGATGATGAAAAGTCGAAAGCTGCAGAGGCTTCAGCAAAAGCAAAGGCAGAGGCTGCTTTAAAAGCGGAAGCGGTTGAAAAAAATGAGATCTTTACTGCTTCATTTTCGGATGGGCAGAAAATTAGCGTTGAATATAATGTAAAATCAGGCGAAAAAAATATAAAAGGTGTATCAAACACTAAAGATATATCATATGACATAAGTCCAAGTAAGAAAGCAATAGTAGTGCAGAGTACGAAAAACCAGGATATGCTATACATTGATGTGAATAAAATCACTAAAGACATCACAAAAAAAGAATATAAATCTAGTAAAGGTGAAGTTTTTCCTAAAGTAAATAAGCTTAAAGAGAAACCAACATATATTTGGTCAATTACACCTAAGTTCATTGATGAAGATAATATTGCATACGTTAGTGAATTACCTTGGATGAAGGAAAAGGAAGTTCAATATATATGGAAGGTGAATTTAAAAAATAATGAGCATACGCAGGTAATGTCATTATCTGGTAAGCAAATTACTTTTAAAAACATAACGGCAAAGGGGCTTGAAACAATTGTAGATGGTCAGGTAGTGTATGTAAATTCATTAGGTGAAGTAACGCAGTAGAGAAAAGAGGTTAAGCATGGATATAGGATTATCTTCGGCATGTTTTTATCCTAATTTGAGTACGGAAAACAGTATAAAAAAGATGAAAGAGTTAGGGTTTAATCATGGTGAAATATTTTTTAATACACCGGGTGAGTACGAGGAAGATTTTTTAAAGAGGTTACTTGAAAAAAAAGAAACCTATGAATTCAATGTAAATTCGGTTCATGCATTTTCAAGTTCATTTGAGCCGTATCTTTTTGATAAATATGACAGAAGACGCCTGGACATGTTAAAACATTTTAAAAAAGTTTGTAGGGCAGCAAAGATATTAGGTGCAAGCTGTTATACATTTCATGGTATGCGCAGTGCAGATTTTAATGAGCTTGATACTAAATTTGTTATAGATACATATAATGAACTTTCCTATATTGCAATGGAAATGGGGATTAAATTGGCGCAGGAAAATGTATCTTGGTGTATGTCGGCAAATTTAAAGTTTTTAACATTTTTGGCTGCTAAATGTAAGTACCCAATATATTTTACTTTAGATTTTAAACAAGCGTATAAAGCCAATGTTTCTATAGAAAAGTATATTGAGGTTATGGGTGAAAATATAGTGAACCTTCATATTAATGATAGAGATGAAAATTCCCCTTGTCTTTTACCTGGAAAAGGTAATTTGGATTATGAATATATATATAACAAACTTAAGAGCGTTAAGTATAGTGGAAAAGGAACTATAGAAGTTTATAGCAGCAATTATTTAAGTTGCGAGGAACTGACACAAGCAAAGGAATTTGTTGTTGAAAAATTTAACAATAGTTCAGAAGGAAAGCCTCGCACTTCTATAAGTGACAGTTCTATACTATAGCAAGGAGAAAAGCTTGGCAAAATTAACTTGTAAATTATAAGCAATTTGGTTATAATTATAGCATTAGACTATTTGAGCAAATATGCTTAAGAATATTTGTAAATACATGAAAAGT
This sequence comes from Clostridium sp. CM036, assembly GCF_055081135.1. NCBI lineage: Bacteria > Bacillati > Bacillota > Clostridia > Eubacteriales > Clostridiaceae > Clostridium > Clostridium sp. CM036. Next base: position 3,548,342 of record NZ_CM143652.1, read on the forward strand.
TATGTTATAATATTTAAAGTAATAAGCATTTGTGGCGATTAGGAGGAGTAATATAATGAACATTAAAATGGAAAAATTAGAAAAAAATATTATTAAATTAGAAATAACGGTGGAAGCAACAAGATTTAATGAATCTTTGAAAAAATCTTGTGCAAAAAACTCAAAGACTATTAATATACCTGGGTTTAGAAAAGGTAAAGCTCCAATGAATATAATAAAGAAAATGTATGGTGAAGGTGTTTTCTTTGAAGATGCTATAAACTTCTGCTGTGATGATACATATCCAGAAGCTTTAAAAGAGTATGATATAAAGCCATTGGATTATCCTCAAATTGATATTGTTGAAATAGGGGAAGGAAAAGATTTTGTATACACTGCATCAATTGCAGTAGCACCCGAAGTTCAAATTGGAGAATACAAAGGATTAGAAGTTAAGAAAACTGAATATAAGGTAACAGATGATGAAATTGAAAATCAGTTAAAAGGCATGCAAGAAAAAAATGCTAGAGTTGAAGAGAAGCTTGATGGCGCTGTTGCAATGGGCAACATAGCAATTATAGACTTCGAAGGATTTGTTGAAGATGTAGCTTTCGAAGGCGGACAAGGAACAGATTTTGAACTTGAAATTGGTTCAGGATCATTTATTGATACCTTTGAAGAACAATTAATAGGCTTAAAAGCTGGAGAAACTAAAGAAGTTAAAGTTAATTTTCCAGAAGCATATGGAAGAGAAGACTTAAATGGAAAACTTGCAACTTTTAATGTAACTATTAAAAGCATGAAAGAAAAAGAATTACCAGCTATTGATGATGAATTTGCTAAAGAAGTGTCAGAATTCGATACTTTAGAAGAATTAAGAAATAACATTAAAAAATCACTTGAGGTATCAAGTGCAGATAGAGAAAAGAAAGAATTTGAAGAAGCTGTAATAGATGCAGTTTGTTCTAACGTAGCAATGGATATTCCAGAAATTATGGTGAAAAGAGAAACTGATATAATGCTCAAAGATTTAGAAATGAAATTAAAACAACAAGGGTTAGATCTTGAATCGTACTATCAGTACACTAACAACACTGAAGAAAAGGTTAGGGAGTTCATGAAAGAAGCAGCTGAAAAGAGAGTTAAAACTGATTTGGTAATAACAGAGATAGCGAAAATAGAAAAATTTGAAGCTAGTGATGAAGAACTGTTAGAAAAAGCTAAACAAGTTGCGGCGCAATATGGAGACAAAGAAATAGATAAAACAGCAGACTTAATTATGAAAGCGCAAAAACAATATCTACAAATTGATGTTGTAAATGAAAAAGTAATAGATATGTTAGTTGATAGTGCAAAAGTTACTGCATAATTTATACTAGAATTAATTGCCAGATATTTCTCTGGCAATTAATTTTAAATACAGGATAAAATTAATTGATTAAAAAATAATTACTTGGGATAGAATTAAGGAATAGATTACCTAGTTAAACAGTACTATTATTAGAGTAAAGGAGTGAATTATATGAGTTTAGTGCCAATGGTTGTTGAACAAACTAATAGGGGCGAAAGATCCTATGATATTTATTCGAGATTATTAAATGATAGAATAATTTTCCTAGGAGAAGAGGTAAATGATGTCACTGCTAGTTTAGTTGTTGCTCAGTTATTGTATTTAGAGTCGGAAGACCCTGATAAAGACATTTATTTATATATAAATAGTCCAGGTGGATCAATTACAGCAGGGATGGCTATTTATGACACAATGCAATATATAAAACCACAAGTTTCAACTATTTGTATTGGTATGGCAGCATCCATGGGATCGTTCTTATTAAATGCTGGTGAAAAGGGAAAAAGATTTGCATTACCTAATAGCGAAATACTTATACATCAGCCTTTAGGTGGGTTCCAAGGTCAGGCAACTGATATTGATATTCACGCAAAAAGAATTATGAAAACTAAAGCTACACTAAATAAAATCTATAGTGAAAGAACTGGACAATCAATTGAAAAAATTCAACATGATGTTGAAAGAGATTACTTCATGAGTGCACAAGAAGCTATGGAGTATGGATTAATAGATGAAGTTATATCTAAAAAGAAATAACATTAAACGAAATAAGGTTAGTTGAGGTGAAAATATGACAAAGTTTGATGAAAAAAAACAACTTAAATGTTCTTTTTGTGGTAAAACCCAAGAACAAGTTAGAAGATTAATTGCAGGACCAGGAGTGTATATTTGTGATGAGTGTATAGAATTATGTTCTGAAATAATTGTAGATGAATTCCAGGGGGATGTTGAACTAGACCTAGGGTCGTTACCAAAACCTGCAGAGATAAAAAAATATATAGATGAGTACGTAGTTGGGCAAAATACCGCTAAAAAATCTTTGGCTGTAGCAGTATATAATCATTACAAAAGAATAAATTCAAATGTTAATGAAGGTGATGTTGAACTTCAAAAAAGTAATATATTATTACTTGGACCTACAGGAAGTGGTAAGACTTTACTAGCTCAAACATTAGCAAAATATTTAAATGTACCTTTTGCAATAGCCGATGCGACTACACTTACTGAAGCAGGATATGTAGGAGAAGATGTAGAAAACATCTTACTTAAATTAATACAAAATGCTGATTATGATGTAGAAAAAGCAGAAAAAGGTATTATCTATATAGATGAAATAGATAAGGTAGCTAGAAAATCTGAAAATCCTTCTATAACTAGGGATGTATCTGGAGAAGGCGTTCAACAGGCGTTACTTAAAATATTAGAAGGCACTACAGCATCAGTTCCACCACAAGGTGGAAGAAAGCATCCTCATCAAGAGTTTATTCAGATAAATACATCAAATATTTTATTTATCTGTGGAGGAGCATTTGATGGACTTGATAAAATTATAGAAAAAAGAACTAGAACTACATCTGTTGGTTTCGGAGCTGAAATAAGATCAAAAGAAGAAGCAAATGTAGGAGAAATGTTGAAATTTATAATGCCAGGAGATTTATTGAAATTTGGATTAATTCCAGAGTTTGTAGGAAGGCTTCCGATAGTAGTTACTCTTGAAGCGTTAGATGAAGAAGCATTAGTTAAAATTCTTAGTGAACCTAAAAATGCGCTCATTAAACAATATAAGAAATTGTTTGAGATGGATAACGTAGAATTAGAGTTTGAAGAAGAAGCGTTAAAAGCTATAGCTAAAGAAGCTATCAAAAGAAAAACTGGAGCTCGTGGACTTAGATCTATTATAGAAGATACAATGAAGGAAATTATGTTTGATATTCCATCTAATGAACAAGTATCTAAAGTAATAGTTAATGAGGATACTATTAGAACTAGAAACCCACAATTAGTCTTAGCTGAAAGTGGAAAAAGAGAAAAATTAAAGATTGCACAGAAAATTAAAACTAAAAAAGGCCCAGAAACAGCATAGTAAACTAAGACTAAATCATCACCTACGCAGGTGTAATATTAATGTAGAAGAAAGACGGATTATATATCTGTCTTTTTTTTATTGTGCGCCCGGCATGGGCGCAATCTAATGGGTGAAAGTCCCTAGCACGGGTTAATAGTGCCAAGTGCATAGCTTAAGACAAGGGTGTCCATCGTGAGATGGAATCTGAAGGAAGTTGGCGGCCAAACTCCGGTCTGACGAACAGAAACTACATATAAGGCATATGCTTGTGGGTAAGTTTGCAATACAAAACGAAGCCCAAAACTATTCGAAACAAGTGGTGTAAATGTAGCAGATAGATGGAGTGAAAGATTGCGTTCTTACCCGGGGAGATCTGATAGGTAAGTTGTGGATATGAATTTAGAAATAACAACCCATACAGTGATGTATGGCTGAACTATCAGAAGTCAGCAGACGTCATAGTACCATGCAAAACGCGTTAGCGTGGGAAGGACTGAACAATAGGAGGTTTTGGAATTTTGAAGGATACGAGAAAATATGATAAAAGCAGACAACTTCATAAAGAAGGCTCTCTACGAGAGAATAGAGTGGAACTCGAAGGTAATGTAGAAGTGCATAGTATTTCCTCTATGTCAGAAGAAGGAAGAAACGATGTGAATGAATATGATAATGGTTTACTCGAGCAGATATTATCGAGAGATAATATGAATAAAGCATATAAAAGAGTAAAAGCCAATAAAGGAAGTCATGGGATTGATGGTTTGACAGTAGATGAACTTCTACATTATCTAAAAGAGCATGGACAAGAATTAAGGCAATCATTATTAGAAAGTAGATATAGACCTCTAGCCGTAAGAAGGGTAGAAATACCAAAACCTGACGGTGGAATTAGGCTACTTGGAATACCTACTGTATTAGATAGAGTTATTCAACAAGCGATATCACAAACTCTAATACCAATATATGAAAAGAAATTTTCTGATAATAGTTACGGTTTTAGACCTTTAAGAAGTGGAAAACAAGCTGTTGAAAAATGTAGGGGATATATTAATGCTGGACATACATGGACGGTGAATATAGACCTTTCTAAATACTTTGATACGATAAATCATGATAAATTAATAAGGATACTATCGGAAGATATTAAAGATAGTAGAGTAATTTCTCTGATACGAAAGTATCTACAAAGTGGAGTGATGATAAATGGGGTATTTATGAATACAGAAGAAGGAGCACCTCAAGGCGGGCCTTTGTCCCCATTATTAAGTAACGTAATGTTACATGAACTCGATGTAGAACTAACAAAACGAGGACTAAACTTTTGTAGATATGCTGATGATGCGAATATATACGTCAAAAGTGAGAAATCAGCAAATAGAGTAATGAAGAGTATTACGAGATTTATTGAGGAAAAGTTAAAGCTTAGAGTGAATAAAGAAAAGAGTACAGTAGATAGACCTTGGAAACTTAAATTTTTAGGATTTTCATTTTACCGAGCAAAAGGTGAATACAGAATGAGAGTTCCTCAAAAACCTATAATCAAATTCAAAGCAAAGCTAAAAGAATTAACTTCAAGAAGTAATGCGATGAGCATGAAATATAGGTTTATGAAACTTAAGCAAGTGATAGTTGGATGGATAAATTATTTTGCTATTGCAGACATTAAAAGTATTCTTAAAACACTTGATGAATGGTTAAGGCGAAGAATTAGAATGTGTTTTTGGAAACAATGGAAAAAGATTAAAACAAAATATGGGAACCTTGTTAAATTAGGAATACCAAACAATAAAGCTTTGCAATATGCAAATACAAGGAAAGGCTATTGGAGAACATCCAATAGCCCTATATTAAACAAAACATTGACCAATAAATACCTTAAAAATATAGGATTAGTTTCTATATCTGAGACATATTTATTAAAACATTAATTTCTATTGAACCGCCGTGTACCGAACGGTATGCACGGTGGTGTGAGAGGTCGCTAAATAAATTAATTATTTAGCTCCTACTCGATTTGAGGAAATTATAAAATTAAAAATTTGAATAATATATGGAATAAGAAGAATATATTATTCATTTCTTGACCATAATATAAATGATGCAATATTTACTAAAATATGCAAATTTAATATGAGAAAGGAGGATTAGTTTAATATATTAAATATTAAACTTTAAATAATATGACAATGAAACTTCTTATGGCAATACAACTTTTTTTTACAATAGTTATTGGATTATATTTTTTTAATGCATTAAAAAGTCAGCAAAGTAGTAAGGTGGTTGTTAATAAAGGAAACAAAAAAGAAATGGAAAATTTAAGAAAAATGAAAAGCATAAGCCTTACAGAACCACTTACTGAAAAAAGCAGACCGACAAGATTCGAGGAGGTTATAGGACAAGAAAAAGGAATTAAGGCACTGCAAGCAGCAATATGCGGACCTAATCCTCAACATGTCATAATTTATGGGCCACCTGGAGTAGGAAAAACAGCGGCTGCTAGATTAGTACTTGAAGACGCTAAAAAAAGAGAACGATCTCCATTTAATGAATGTTCTAAGTTTGTAGAAATAGATGGAACAACTGTTAGATTTGATGAAAGAGGGATTGCAGATCCGCTTATTGGATCCGTTCACGATCCCATTTACCAAGGAGCCGGACCACTCGGAGCGGCTGGAGTACCTCAACCAAAGCCTGGAGCGGTTACAAAAGCACATGGCGGAATTCTATTTGTTGATGAAATTGGAGAGCTACATCCTATAGAAATGAATAAACTCCTTAAAGTATTAGAAGATAGAAAAGTATTTTTAGATAGCGCTTATTATAATGGAGAAGATCCTAACATGCCGCTTTATATAAAAGAAGTATTTGATGAAGGGCTTCCAGCTGATTTTAGACTTATAGGTGCAACTACACGTAATCCAGAAGAAATAATGCCTGCAATAAGGTCAAGGTGCATAGAGATATTTTTTAGGGCATTACTACCAGAAGAATTACAAACAATCGCTGAAAATTCAATAAATAAAATAGGTCTTAAAATATGTGAAAAAGCATTAAAGCTTGTTGGTAAATACTCTAGCAATGGACGTGATACTGTTAATTTAATTCAGTTAGCTAGTGGTATGGCTATTAACGATGATAGAGATGAAGTAAGTGTTGAGGATGTTGAGTGGGTTATAGAAAATGGTCAGTACTCCCCAAGGTTCGAAAATATGATATCCGATAAACCACAAATTGGATATGTAAACGGGCTTGCGGTTTACGGATCTAATATAGGAGCGGTAATGGAAATTGAAGCTAGTGCAAAAAAAATAAAGCTTAGAAAAGGTGTTCTTAAAATTACAGGAATTATTGAAGAAGAAGAAATAAGTAGTAGCAATAAAAAATTGAAAAGAAAAAGTACTGCGAGATCATCAGTAGAAAATGTGGTTACAGTACTCGAAAAATATTTTGATATAGATTGTGATGATTATGATATTCATGTAAACTTTCCAGGTGGATCACCAGTAGATGGCCCATCAGCCGGGGTTAGCATAACAACTGCAATATATAGTGCAATAAAAGGTGTGCCAGTTGATAATATGGTTGCAATGACAGGAGAGATATCAATTCATGGTAATGTAAAGCCGATAGGCGGTGTCAATGCTAAAATCGCTGCTGCAAAAAAAGCAGGTGCCACAAGAGTTATTATTCCGAGGGATAATTGGCAAGATAGTTTTAAAAGTATTGAAAATATTAAGATTATACCAGTGAGTAATATTAGTGAGGTAATTCGTGAGGCGTTACTTCAGGAGAATCCTAAAAATATTTCAATTGCATTTGAGAAAGATGTGGATGTTATAGCAGCTGAATCATTAAAAGGATAAATCATATTTTAAAAAAAAGGTGATCACTATTTAATTATAGTAGATTACCTTTTTTATTTTAAACTTTGTAGTATTGAAAAATAATTGTATTATAGGTATACTATAGTAGTCGAAATATAAAAACATAAAAATATAATGATCAAATATTTATAGTTTGTGATATCTATTCTTTGTAAAGTAGAAGTTTGATTTTACATTAATAGAAAAAAATTAATATAATATAGAAAAGAGGGAGAAAAATGGATAAAATTACAAAACTTCTTCCGTTAATTCCGTTAAGAGGCATGAATATATTTCCATATATGGTATTGCACTTTGATGTTGGTAGGGAAAAATCTATACTTGCATTAGAGGATGCTATGCTAAATAATCAAGAGATTTTTCTGGGTTCACAGAAAGTATCAAAAATTGAAGAACCAGAAGAGAAGGATATATATAATATTGGTACTATTTGTAACGTAAAACAAATATTAAAGTTGCCAGGAGATGCAATTAGGGTACTAGTTGAGGGAATAAAGAGAGGTAAGATTCTTGAGTACAAAGAGAAGGAACCTTTTGTACGGGTGGAAGTAGAAATTATTGAAGATGAACTGTATGAAGATAATAAGGAATGTAAGGCATACATTAGAAGTATAGATAAAGCCTTTGAAGAATACATAAATCTATCAGTTAACAACTTCCCAGATGCTTTATTCAGTTTAGAAGAGACGGAAGAGCCAGGAAGATATTGTGATATGGTAAGCTCATATTTAATACTAAAGCCAGAGACAAAACAAGAATTGCTTGAAACAGTAGAAGTTATTAAAAGATTAGAAAAATTGTTATTTATATTAAAAAATGAGGTTGAAGTATTAAAAATAGAAAAGAAGATTGGAACCAAGGTTAAAGGTAGAATTGATAAAATCCAAAAGGAATATTACCTAAGAGAACAAATAAAAGCTATACAAGAAGAATTAGGAGAAGATGACGAAGATAAGAGAGAAATAGTAGAATATGAAAATAAAATAAAAAAGGCAAAGCTTCCTAAAGAGGCAAAAGAAAAAGCAATTTATGAACTAAATAGATTGAAAAGTTCAGGGAGTTATTCTTCTGAAAGTGGAGTAACAAAAGCCTATTTGGATTGGATATTAGCACTACCCTTTAATAAAGTGACTAAAGATACCATTGATATTAACAAGGCTAGAGAAGTTTTTAAAGCGGAACATTATGGGCTCGAGGATGTTAAGGAAAGAATAATAGAATATTTAGCAGTTAAAAAAATCAGTAATACGCTTAAGGGTCCTATACTTTGTTTGGTAGGTCCACCAGGAGTTGGAAAAACATCTATAGCAAAGTCTGTTGCTAATGCATTAAATAGAAATTTCGTTAGAATGTCACTTGGTGGAGTAAAAGATGAGGCTGAAATAAGAGGACATAGAAAAACTTACGTGGGAGCAATTCCAGGTAGAATTATATATGCCATGAAACAAGCCGGATATAGAAATCCATTATTCTTATTAGATGAAATTGATAAAATGAGCAGTGATTCTAAGGGTGACCCGGCAGATGCGCTTTTAGAAGTTTTGGATAGTGAACAAAATGCAACTTTTAGGGATCATTACCTAGAATTAGACTTTGATTTATCGAAAGTTTTATTTATAACTACTGCAAATAAATTAGATACCATTCCAAGACCATTACTAGATAGAATGGAAGTTATTGAGGTGTCAGGCTATACTTCAGAAGAAAAATTCCATATCGCTAAAAATCACATTATTCCAAAGATGTTAAAAGAACATAATATGGATGATGATAAAATAACTTTTTCCGATTCTTCGGTGAATTGCATTATCGAAAATTATACTAGGGAATCAGGGGTTAGAAATCTTGAAAGAAAAATTGCCTCAGTTATAAGAAAGGCAATAACTGAAACGGTAGAAAAGGGTAAAGAAAATGTTAATGTTACAACTTCACATGTTAAACGATATTTAGGTCCAGTTTTATATACCTATGATAAAGCTGACGAGGAAGATGGAGTAGGAGTTGTAACAGGCCTTGCGTGGACAGAGGTTGGTGGGGTTATCTTGCCTGTAGAGGTAAGTGCTATGGATGGAACTGGTAAGCTTCAACTTACCGGTCAATTAGGAGATGTTATGAAAGAATCTGCTAAAGCTGGATACAGCTATGTTAGAGCTAATGCAGCCAAATATAATATTGATAAAGATTTTTATAAAAATAAAGATATTCATATTCATGTACCAGAGGGAGCGGTGCCTAAAGATGGACCATCGGCCGGGGTAACTATGATAACTGCAATGGTATCTGCCTTAACTAACAAAAAAGTAAGACATAATGTAGCGATGACAGGGGAGATTACACTTACAGGAAGAGTGCTGCCTATTGGTGGACTTAAGGAAAAATCGCTAGCTGCTTATAGGGCAGGAATTGATACAATTATAATACCTAAAAATAATGAAAAAGACATACAAAAAATACCAAATAGTATTAAAAATAAACTAAAATTTATAATTGCAAGTAAAGTAGAACATGTGCTTGAAAATGCATTAATTGGAGAGATATATAATGGAGATAAAACAATCTGAATTCATAATTTCAGCAGTAAAACCTAACCAGTATCCTACAGATAATATGGTAGAGTATGCTTTCGTTGGTAGGTCCAACGTAGGAAAGTCTTCTTTAATAAATACTTTAACAAATAGGCGAAAGCTGGTTAAAGTTAGTGGAACACCTGGAAAAACTAGACTTATAAACTTTTTTTTAATAAACAATAGCTTTTATTTTGTTGATTTACCAGGTTACGGATATGCAAAAGTATCAAAAACTGAACAAGCTAAATGGGGTAAGATGATGGAGGACTACCTAATTCGTAGACCACAACTTCAAAAGGTAGCATTACTTGTGGATTGTAGACGTAAGCCAACTAAAGATGATCTTCTAATGTACGGATGGATTAAACATTTTGGTTATGAAGTTGTAATAGTGGCAACAAAAAAAGATAAGTTAAATAGAGCAGAGCTTGTAAAAAATAATAAGTTGATAAGGGAAACATTTGCTCTTGAGGCGAATGAGGAAATTATTAATATTTCCTCACTAAAGAAAATAGGTGTAAAAGAGTTACTAGGAAACATGTTTAAAGATGATCACATAGAAGAATAAAAAATAAAAGAGACCTACATTACGGCGTGCAAACTAGTACTTTGTGCATAAAGTAATGAGGTCTATTTTTTTTTGCCTTTAGCATGTGTAAAAAATATACAGATCGCAGGTAATGATTTAAGCACATGGAAAAGATGATTTAATTTGAAAATCTGTGTCAATTTATTTCTACAAGAATAGTATATATTAGAACCAAAGAAAAAGATTTTAAAAGGTAAAACAACAATAAGGAGGCAAGTAAATGGATATGAATAGCTTATTAAGTGGCTTGAGTAGTGGCAAAGGAAATTTAGGCGGTGGCAACTGTGGCATCGGAGGTGGCAACTGTAACAACAGAGGAGACTGTGACTGTGGACGCGGCTTTGGTGGCGGATGTGGCGGATTCGGCGGCGGAAGAAGCTCAATAATTTGGATCATTATTCTATTATGCTTATGCGGAGGATGGGGTCAAGGACAAGAGAGTGGAACTGTCTGCGGATGCGATCCTAAACACTGCAAGGAACTTTGCAGATGTGGCTCAAGTAGTAGAGGTGGATTTGGCGGATTTGGTGGATTTGGTGGCGGATGTGGCGGATTCGGCGGCGGCGGTGCATGTTGCTGGATAATAATCTTAATTCTTATATTCGCATGTGGTGGCAATAATGGTAGACAAGGCAGAGGATGCACAAATAATTTTATAAATCTAGATAACTGTGATGAAGATTGTTAGATAAATAATTGTAATTGCACAAATAGATAAATTAAAATATTAATTAACTTGAGTTAAAATAAATAGTGCATTAAAACATGGCCCAGGAAGGGGAGTTTTATATGTCAAAAAGAAGACGTCGTGTAAGAAGATGTTGTGATAGAACATCAGAATGTGGATGTAGAAATGGAAATCAGTTTTCAAGTATATGTACAAATCCATGTTGTGCGTTAATACTCTTAATTATACTTCAAAGAACATGTCTACTTGAAAACAAAAATGCTTTCTTGCTAATATTGATATTCATAGTTTGTTGTTGTTGTAAAGGTAGAAATGTTGAAACACCAGCGAGAGGATGTTGTTGTTAATTCTAAAAATCAGGGAGAGCTTATGCTCTCCCATTTATAAATGAGGTGATAAATATGTCAAAACATCATAAACATGATAGAAATAATATGAATAATGAAAATAATAATAATAATAATGCAAATAATAACAATGACAGTAATAATAACGGTAACAATAATAATAACAACGGCAACAATAATAACAATAACAATTCTGGCAATAACCCATTAGCACAAATGATTAATGGAAATTCTGCAAATCCTTTGATGGGATTATTAACTAGCTTTCTTGGAGGAAATAATGGCGGGGGCAATAATATGCTTGAAGGGTTAATTTCTGGGTTAGGTGGCCAAGACAATAATATGCTAGGAAATTTAATTGGCAGTTTAGGCGGACAAGACAATAATATGTTAGGAAATTTGATGGACAGTTTAGGAGGGCAAGGTAATAACATGCGAGGCAACTCAGCGGATAGTTATTCAGGAAATGTAAATTCAACATCGAATTCAGCAAAAAATAATAATAATAATCAAAATGGTAATAATAATCAAAATAATCAAAATAAAAATAATAAAAATAATAATAGTAATAATAGTAATAATAGTAATCGTAATAATGGTAATAGTAATAGTAATCGTAATAATGGTAATAGTAATGAAAAAAACAATGATCTTAATGAGAATAATGATTTAGTAAATTCAAATGAAGATGGGCAAGATAACATGTTATCAAATATATTTTCAGGTATGGGTGGTATAGATTTAAGCGAAATTTCAAATATGCTATCTGGAATAGATTTAAATAATCTAGACTTAAACAATCCAAATCTTGATGATATTATGAATTCCATATCGAATAATGATTCTTTTGAAAGCAAAGACGTTGAATTTAAACATACGAGTCCTAAAGAAAGTACACATAGCATTTTACAATTCTTAGAGGATGAGGATAAGGAACAGCTTATTTTTATATTAGCTCATCTAGTAGATGATAAAAAAATTGAAGTGCTCAATAAAATCGTAGAGGAAAATGATACCTCAAGACATTAGAATTTCTACAAATAAATGTGTATTCTATATAAAAAATTTAAATATATTTTATAATGAATAAAACTCCGTAAAAAGGGTAATATTATAAATGTAATCGGAGTTGAAATCTCCATTAGCATAAAATAATTATTTTATGCGTAACCCCCCATCCCCCTTGGGACCGATAATACGGTCCCTTTTATAATTGTGTATATCTTAATAATATCGCTTTATTACTTAAGGGTTACAGAGCTGATCTTGAAGATAGAAACTTTATTCTCATTAGGCATAAGCTTTACAATTAGGTCTATAGTATAGTTTTTTGTTTCTTTTAAATCATTTGTATTAGTTCCTTTAAAATTTAATGTCCATAGAATTTCACTGGCATTACCGTCTTTGTCCCAATTATAATCTTTGAAAACAGCATCTTGAAAAGTAAAATGTATTTTTTGGCTTGATAAATCGCCTAATAGTGAAATATCATTACCATTTAAATAAGGTGCGAAAAGTTCTTTTGACATATTTAATTCTGATAATGGAAAGCTTTCCATCAGGTTTACAAAACCTAACATGGTGTTTTTACCCATATAATTATCGGCATAATTATAGTTAAAAGACTTTAAATTATTTTTAATGAAAATATAACTGACTAAGTTCATTTCACCATCTTTAATATTTCCAGATATAACTTTAGGAGTTTTATTATTTTTACTATCTATAAAACCTAAAATATTGTTTGTGCTGCAAAATATATCATCAAATTTTTCTCCGGTCCAAAGAAATACATGCTGAATAGCCTCATCCTTTACTGATGCTTGAGTAAATATTTCAGGTATATTATTTCTAGATATGTCCATTAAAGTAAGTCGCATCGGCCACTGTGAATAATAATTTCCCACTGTGTTACTTTTTTTAGAAGGCTCTAGGTAATAACTTTTAGATTCTGAATTTATTTGGATATAATATTTATCTGCATCTGTTTTTATGTAGAGAATATCCTTATTCCCATCTGCTGTTAGATCAGCTTGCATCATTTTGTTTTCATTAACAACATTAAACGTACTTATTGAACATTTTCTGAAAAACAAAAAAAATGTAAGCATTATGGTAAAGGTAATAATTGCTAAAGTATAATAGACAATTTTCTTCTTAAAAAATAGTATCTGTAATTTCATATATTACACCCCCCTCTAAATTATATGTAACAATTGTATGTTTAATTAATTTATATTAAATAAATTTAAAAAAGATTCATATTTATTAATAAAGTGAGGTGAACTTATGAAAAAATCATTAAAAAATTTATGTTGCGTTCTTATAGTTTTAACTATGGTGTTTAGCTTTTCATCATGCAAAATGGATGAAAAAGAAAAAAAATTAAATATATTTTTAGACACAACTGATGAGTCTTCTTCAAAAGTAATTAAGCTTTTAATTGATGATTTTAAAAAGAACAACCCTGATGTTGAAGTAAAACTAAATGATGCACTAGGTGATAAAAGTGATATCATGGAGACCATTAATTTAGGAACAGAAATTGATGTGATTTTTACTAATAGGAATAAACTTATTGAACTTAGTAAAAATGGAGTTTTGAGTGATATGAAAGATTCTTATGATGATAATACTATAAATAATAGATACTATAATATTATGAGTTCTTATGGTAGAGTAGGAGATAAATACTATGGAATAGGGGTTGTGCCATATTCTATTGAGCTACTATATAATAAAGCGAATCTTGAGAAACTAAAAATATCTAACCCTAATAATTTAGAACAATGGTTAAATGTGCTAAAGCAAATTAATGGTAAGGGTATGAAAACTCCTGTAGTGTTAACGGGAGATGTAGATGCGAGTGGATTTCTATTTTCATTAATAGCTAGCAAGAGCATAAGTATTCATGACGTTGAGGAAAAATATGATAGTGGTGAGGAATCTTATAAAAAATTGAAAGATGTACAGGGAATATTTAAAGAATTTGATTCTTTAACAAAAAATAATGGAATTACTAAAGACTCTTTTGAATTAGGTAATGAACAAAATATTACGGGTTTTAATAATGGCGATTCTCCATTATTAGTATGTATTTCTTATTATAATTCTAAACTTAATGGAAGTAACATAGGCATAATAGGAGATTACGAGAATAATTCAAAGTATGGGTCTAATGGGCCTATTATAATTAATTCTTTATTAAGTGTTCCTGTAAATGCAAAGAATGGCGATAATGCCGATGCGTTTATTAAATATATTTACAGTGATGAGGTTCAAGCAAGAATTGTGCAGAAAGGAATTATAAGTGGAAATAAAATCGCAAATAATAAAGTCACAGGTATTGGTAAAATAATGGTTCAACATATATATAAAGCTAATGATAATAATATACCTATATTATATAATTTACCTGATAAACTCAAAAACAATGTACTTTTGGCTTTGAAAAAGATTTTAGGTGGTGGTTATAGCTCTAAAGAATGGGAAGAGTTATTAAAAGAAAGTTATAAATGATTTGGTAAATAAAGAAAGAAGTATGAATTTAATTTCATACTTCTTTCTTTATTTAATTATTTTGCAATTTTCACATAAACCATAAAAATATACTTTACTCTCTAAAACTTCATAGCTAGTATGCTGTTTTACATCTTCGCGTATATTTGAAAAACGTATGCCTTCTATGTCATCAACCCTGCCACAACTTATGCAATGTATGTGAGGATGTGAAGACACATTGCCATCATATCTAAAGTTACCCTCACCTACATTAAGTTCAATTATTAATTTAACTTCTATAAGAGTTTTCAATGCTTTATAAACCGTAGCTAAACTCATAGTAGGATACGTTGGTTGCAGAGCTTTGTAAATCACTTCTGCAGAAGGATGCTCTTTTGTTGATTGCAAATATTTATAAACAGCAATCCGTTGAGGTGTAAGTTTTAATTTCTTCTCTTTAAAAATTGTTGTAATGTTATCCATATACACCATCCTATAATGTTATCAAATCTGTTGTAGGTTTTATTATATAATAAAAACTATTACTTGTCAAAAAAATAATATATTTAGAATTAATAGGAATTTCAAATTTTATTTTATTTTTAATTCATTTATAGGATAAGTAACATATATTAGTAATAGAGAAAGGGGGAGCTGACATTTTGAAAAAAACCTATGTACTAGATACAAATGTTATTTTGTATTCACCAAGCGCCATATTATCTTTTGGAGATAATGATGTAATAATACCTGAAGTGGTACTCGAGGAATTAGATAGTTTTAAGAAAGATAAAAGTGATTTAGGGGCTAATGCTAGATATGCGGCTAGACTTATTGATAAACTTAGGAAGCAGGGGAAACTAAATGAGGGTATTGATTTAACAAGTGGAGGAAGACTTAGAGTAGAGATGAATCATTATGATACCAAAATTCCTGATTCTTGGAATAAAGAAAAAGCTGACAATAGAATATTGCAGGTATGTAAAGGGCTTAAAGAGCAAGGCGAGGATGTATGGTTAATAACCAAAGACATTTTTCAACGAATAAAGGCAGATGCCGTAGATATTAATGTAGAAGATTTTTATGAAAAATTTGTACCGGAGTATGATAATCAGTATACAGGAAGAATGGAGGTATTTGTATCTCCAGAAAAGCTTCAGGAGTTTTTCAGTAAAAAAAATTTGGAAGTTGGTGCCTTACTTAAATATGATGAGGAAACAGAAGAATATACCACTCCATTTTTATACACAAATCAATTTTTAATAATTCATTCAATGGAAAATCCTAAACAAACAGCACTCGCTAGATATGATGGTAAAAATGTAGTACCTCTTTATAATAAGGAAAGTAAACCTTCAGGAGTTTCGCCAAGAAATGTAGGTCAGAAATTTATGCTGGAAGCTTTAAGCGCTGACTCAGTAAAAGCACCACTCGTAATTATAAAAGGACCTGCAGGAACAGCTAAAACATTATTTTCATTAGCGGTAGGACTTCAAAAAATATTACAGGATAGTAATGAACATTATAGAAGGATTTTAATCTGCAGACCCAATGTTACTATGGATGAGGAAATAGGGTTTTTACCGGGTACAGAACAAGAAAAAATATCACCATTCATGAGGCCGATATTTGATAATTTAGAGATACTTGTGGAATCTGATGAAAAAGAACGTTACAAAAATGAGAAGCAACTATTAGATAAAATAAATGACTTGTTTGATAGGAGAATTATAACTACTGAAGCTGTTGCTTATCTTAGAGGAAGGTCCATAGTTAAAAATTGGGTAATTATAGATGAGGCACAAAATTTGTCGCCGAAACAAGTTAAAGCAATAATAACTAGAGTTGGAGAGGGAACTAAGTTGATTCTTATAGGTGACCCAGAACAAATAGATCATCCTTTTCTTGATTCAAGGTCAAATGGTTTGTGTTATGCCTCTGAAAAAATGAAGGGTAGTGACTTGTGTTATCAAGTAACTTTGAAATATGATGAATGTGAGAGGTCGCCCCTAGCATACGAAGGCTCTAAAAAATTATAAAAATTTAATTCTATAGAAGAGAGTATAAAAATTTATACTCTCTTTTGTATTAATTTATCATATGATATTTATATTCACAAAAATTACATTTAAAAGATGTGTTAAAATATATAGTTTTATTGTATAATATGATAGTACATAATAAAGAAAAGGATGGGAAAGATGAAAAAAATAGAAAAATGTGGGAAGAGAAAAAAAAGAAGTCAAAGCACGCTTGTTTTATTTTTTATAATATTTGAATTAACTTTTACAGCTATTACAGGCCCATTTATGATTTATTATGGTCCGTTTAAAAATGTAAAGACTACAGTGGTAGGTTCAGCAATGACCACTCTTTCATTACAGTGGCTAGCAACATCATTTTTATCCGATGAAAAAATAAAAGAAATTATGAAGGACCAAGTAGTGGAAACTATAGCTCAAGATAACTTGGCTGGCGTAAATGTAGAAAATAAAGATGATAATAGTATTGAAAGATATGATGTTAAAGGGACAAAATTTAAAGGGCATGTGTTAGTAATCAGTGACGCGACTAGATTAAAAGTAGGGTATAGTAGTAAGCTCAACCGGGAAGGGCAATTAAGGGAAGGGCAATTAACTAGTGATATTGCAAAAAATAATAATGCAATTGCAGCGGTTAATGGTGGCGCGTTTACAGATAAAGCTGGTGACACAAAATGGGCAGGAACGGGAGCAAATCCAACAGGAATTATAATGTCTAATGGTAAAGAAATTTTTAATGATATAAAAAATGAAAATGAAAAAACAGAGGTTGTAGCATTTACTAAGTCGGGAAATCTATTAGTTGGAGCTCATTCAATTAAAGAAATGAAAGAGCTTGAAGTGATGGAAGCGGTATCTTTTGGTCCGGCACTTATAGTTAATGGACAGAAAACTATAAATACGGGTGTCGGAGGGCAGGGGATAGCACCTAGAACAGCTATTGGACAAAGAAAAGATGGAGCAATAATATTATTAGTTATCGATGGTAGACAGGTAGGCAGTTTAGGGGCTACTTTAAGAGAGGTACAAGACGAATTGTATAAGTTTGGTGCTTATAATGCTACTAATTTAGATGGAGGTTCTTCTTCTACCTTGTTTTATGATGATGAAGTTATAAACAATCCTAGCGACAGCTATGGAGAAAGATCTATACCTTCAATTATTTATGTGGAGAGTAGGCAATAAAGTGAAATTTGAGCATAGTACATTTTAAATTAAAGGAGAAGAAACTATGAGTTGGAAGAAAAGAATAAGTATATGGATAGTATTTTCGTTATCCATGCAATGTTTAGTTCTATTTTATATAGATCATTATTTTTTAGCTACTGATTCAAAAATGGTTACGGAAAAAATTGATGAAAATAAAAGCGATAAATTAAAAAATATTGATATTACATTGCCAGCAAACGCAGAAAATATATTAGTATCCTATGGTGCTAAATATTTATGCTATTATGAGAATAAAGAATTAAAAATTGCTGATGGTAAGAATGGAAACGTTAAAAATATAGAGGCTGAAGATGGAAGTGAAATTTCTTTTTATAAATGGCTTCCAGATAGAAATAGAATGTTTTTAGTAGAGAAAAGTGATGATGAGTCTAGTAAATTAGTAGTATATTCTTATGACGTAGAAAAAGGTGAAAAAGTAAAGATAGGAAAATTAGCCTATACTGGTACAAATGATGAAGTAGAAGATATTCAAGTATCAATTTTAACAGGGGTTATTTATATAAAGGTTTTAAATGAAGGTGGTAGCAGTAGTATATACAGAATTGACAGAGACTATAGAAGTGACAGAGACGAAGAGATGACAAAAATTGATACAATACCAAAGAGTGTGAGTAATATGGCATTAGCGCGCCATGAAGATAATTTGGTGTACGAGGGATTAGTCTATAATAAAATGTATTCTACCACCCTTGAGGAACCTATAAATATTAAAGGTGTAGAAAAACTTACTTTAATTGGCACTGATGATGAGGACAATGTGTATCTTGGAGAATTAAAAGATAATTTGGTAAGCAAAATTTATTATGGGAAAACATTAGAAAATACTGAAAATTGGAAAGTGATTGATTTACAAAAACCTTCTAAAAAAAATGATCTATTTGTTACATCTCTTGGTAAGGTCTATCAAAATGATGTAATGAAAGCTGTAATAAAAGATGTTAGTTCTGGAACTGAAACTAGCTATAAAGGAAAATTATTGCAATTGTATACTAAGGGAATAGTATCATTGGTTAATGATAAAGAAGTATCTTTTGTTCTTTTTAAGTAGTCGATACTATGATGTTTATTTAAGACCTTATCTTTTTAAGATAAGGTTTTTTCTATAATCTGAAAATATAAGTTAATTCATAAGGATATAGTTGTGGGAATATATTATTTTATTTTAAGAATATTCAATTCAAAATAACAATAAACTTTGTTATAATAGGATAGTAGACATCTTAAAAAATAACAAGTCAAAGATGCATTAACAAGGTGAGTAGCGATTAACATTGCCTACCATGTAGGAGTATAAGGAGGAATAAATTTGGATACACAACAAATATTAAATAAGATTTTGATGATACCCGCAATTTTATTAGCATTTACTTTTCATGAGTATGCGCATGCTATCGTAGCAGATAGGTTAGGAGACAAAACTCCACGATTTCAAGGGAGACTTACGCTGAATCCAATCGCACATATAGATCCAATGGGATTTCTTATGATTATATTAGTAGGGTTTGGTTGGGCAAAGCCTGTTCAGACAAATCCTAGTGCATTTAAAAATTATTATAAGGATGATTTGAAAGTTTCAGTTGCAGGCCCAATTGCTAATCTAATTCTAGGGTTTGTATTTGCAATTCTTACTGTGTTATTTTCGAAATTTCCACCAATTCATGGTGGATTATATACTATTATTAGCCAAATTTTAATAATTACAGGGTACCTAAATTGTATTTTGTTTTTTCTTAATTTAGTGCCAATACCGGGATTTGATGGATCTCATATAGTTAGGGATTTGTTCCCAAAGTTTTTTTACAATTTACCAGATACAATTTATAGGTATCAATTCTTAATATTTATGGTGTTAATATTGCCTATATTACCTGGTGGACAATCAGTTTTTACTTATATCGTGCAAGCGCCAGGGTTATGGTTATTTAAACAATTTTTAAATATTGCAGGGATGTTTTAATATTAATATAAAGCTAAGAAAATCATATAGTGATTTTTTATTATTTAGAATGTAAGGAGAAAAATATATGCGCTTAAGAAAAAAATATTGGGCTAGGCCAGAGCTGGAAACTAGTCATATTGTAATAACTGACCAATATGATCACAAAGGAAAATGGAATGAAGAGTTTAAAAATAACAATGCAATTCATCTAGAACTAGGTTGCGGTAAAGGTAGATTTATATCAGAAAAGTCCAGGAGAGATCTCGATATCAATTTTGTAGGCATTGATTTAAAAGATGAGGTTCTGGTATTTGCCCTTAGAAAAGTTATAGAAGTAAGAGAAGTTGAAGGGGAACAAGACATAAATGTACGTCTTATGCCAATGAACATTATGCTTATTGATGATGTGTTTGCAAAAGATGAGATAAGCAGAATTTATATAAATTTTTGTAATCCTTGGCCAAAAGACAGACATAATAAAAGAAGATTAACTCATACTAAGTTCTTGACGAGCTATAAGAAATTCTTAAAACCGGGATCTGAAGTTTGGTTCAAAACAGATGATACAGAGTTATTCGAAGAATCGGTAGATTATTTCAAAGAGTGTGGGTTTGAAATATTATTTTCAACCTATGATTTGCATAAGAGTGATTTTAAAGATAACGTAGTTACAGAATATGAAGCTAAATTCACAGAAATAGGCAAACAAGCTATGTTTCTACAGGCAAAATTAATTTAGCGAATTAATGCATCTCCTGTGGAACTGTTGCAGCTTCGCAGGAGATAACTTATAACCATATGAGACTTAAGCATTTTAGATTCTTATTTATTGACAGGATTAACATAATGCTATAAACTTAATTACATAGAAATGTATTAAATTGAAAATTTTAAAAATGAAAATTATGAATTATATTAGTTAAAAATGAATAGATTTGTTTAGGTGCCTATTATTAATCAGCCACTAAAGTGGATGCAGCTACTTTAGTATATGATTAGTAAGGTGAAAAGGGAATGTGGTGTAATTCCACAGCAGCCCCCGCTACTGTAATTGAGAGAAAATCTTTTATAACTACCTGAAAGGGAAAGTGATAAGAGAAAGTGTATCAAGAGCCAGGAGACCTGCCTAAATTAGTAATATTAAGCTTTCGGCGGGAAAGAACTGTAGAATTCAAGTTAGTGCAATGAAAAATTTGTACATAACAGCAGGTGCGCAAGCTTGCTGTTTTTTTGTTGTGTGCCAAATAAGAATACAAGCAGGAAGAAAGGAGAAATAGTAATGGCTAAAGTAATGGTTCAAGGAACCGCTTCATCAGTAGGAAAAAGCATATTAGTAACAGCACTTTGCAGAATTTTTGTGCAAGATGGGTTTTCAGTATGTCCTTTTAAGTCACAGAATATGTCATTGAATTCTTATATTACATTGGATGGAAAAGAAATGGGACGTGCGCAGGTGCTTCAAGCCTATGCGGCAGGATTGGAGCCAGAGGTATATATGAATCCGATTTTATTAAAACCTACCTCGGATAAAAAGTGCCAAATTATCGTTAATGGAAAGGTTTTTGGGAATAGTACAGCTATGGAATATCATAATATGAAATTGGAATTCAAAGACATGTTAAAAAAGCAGTTTGAAGAATTAGAGAAGAAGTTTGATATTATAGTAATGGAAGGAGCAGGTAGCCCAGCAGAAATTAATTTAAGAGATAGAGATATAGTGAATATGGGAATGGCGGAACTTATAGATGCACCTGTGATACTCGCAGGAGATATAGATAAGGGTGGAGTATTTGCGTCACTAGCAGGGACTTTGCTTTTGCTTAATGAGGCCGAGAAAAAAAGAGTTAAAGCCACTATTATTAATAAGTTTAGAGGAGATTTAGAAATCTTAAAGCCAGGACTTACAATGCTTGAGGATATTATACATATTCCATGTGCAGGAGTAGTTCCTTATTTTAGATTGGAACTCGAAGATGAAGATGGTGCAGTAGAATTTAACAAAAAAATTACTGCACCTATTGATATTGCTGTAATAAAGCTTCCACATATATCGAATTTTACGGATTTAGACGCATTAAAGGCTGAAGAAGATGTATCAGTTAGATTTGTTACAACTAAAGGAGAATTGGGCACACCAGACCTCCTTATCATACCGGGAACAAAAAATACTATTGATGATTTAATTTCTTTAAGAAATTCGGGACTTGCAGAAGCGGTTCAGCAATATAGTGTACAAGGTAACGTATTAGGCATTTGTGGAGGCTATCAAATGTTAGGAAATAGCTTAAGTGACCCTAATGGCTTAGAGGGAAATTCAAAAGAAACAGAGGGTATGAAGCTTTTAGACGTAGACACAATATTTGAAGATGAGAAAATAACTACAAGAGTAAAGGCTCGTAGCATTAACATTAGGGATACTAGTATAGAAACTTATGGTTACGAAATACATATGGGAATTTGTAAATATGGTCATAATGCAAAACCACTTTTTGAAATCTATGATAAGAATGGTTCTGATACGTCATCCTTCGATGGAGCAATAAATGCAGGTGGAAATGTTATGGGTACATATATTCATGGAGTTTTTGATGGAGTAGAGTTTAGAGAACATATGATTAATACTTTAAGGGTAAAAAAAGCTATGGAACCTAAAAAATCTAAGGTTTATGAAAATCTAAGAGAAAAAGAATTAGACAAGCTAGCAGATATAGTTAGAGATAATGTAGATATGGATTCAATCTATAAAATCATAGGAATAAAAAGAAAAAGTTAGGGACAGTTAACAACTATTTAAAAAATTATAACAGTATAAGATAGTGAGGAATTAAAATGGCAATACTATTTCAGACGAACATAATAGATTTAATTTTAGCGGTAATGTTAGACTTATTAATTGGAGATCCATATTGGTTTAAACATCCGGTGATTTATATAGGAAAGCTTATTTCTAAATTAGATAAGTTAGGCAGAACGATATGTAAAACTAATGGTCAAATTAAAGTTTTTGGCGGAATTATTGTAGTTATAGTAGCACTTTCTAGTTTTTTAGTGCCTTTTATAATTTTGAGAATTTCTAATAAGTTTTTTTGGTTGTACCATATTCTCAATATAATATTGCTTTGGACGACAATAGCTGCTAGATGCCTTCATAAAGAAGGTAAGAAGGTTTATGATTCTTTAGTTAATAATGATATTTATGACGCAAGAGTTAAATTATCGTACCTTGTAGGGAGAGATACAAAAACCCTTACTGAGTATGAAATAGTAAGAGCTGATGTGGAGACCATTGCAGAGAATACAGCAGATGGTGTTATAGCCCCTATTCTCTATGCATTATTAGGGGGAGCACCTTTAGCTATGATGTATAAGGGCATAAATACCATGGATTCAATGCTTGGATATATGAATGAAAAATATAAATATATTGGGTTCTTTCCAGCTAAAACAGACGATGTATTTAATTTTATACCAGCAAGAATAACAGGATTTTTAATCTGTTTGGCATCACCACTTGTTCGAGGAAATATTGCTTGCAGTATAAAAGTGATGATAAGAGATAGAAAAAATCATAAAAGTCCTAATTGTGCTTATCCAGAAGGCGCAGCAGCGGGGGCTATGGGAGTTAGACTAGGTGGTACGAATGAATATTTTGGAGAAAAAATGTATAAACCAACAATAGGAAACAAAATAAACGATTTGGGGAAAGAACATATAATAGATACAATAAAATTAATGTATGGGGCAATGTTTTATTTAATAATAATATGCATGTTATATGAAATATGCGTATATATGAAATATTAGTAATAGTGATGTATTTTTGGAGATGATATAATGATACAACTTATAGGGCTAAAGCATGATGTGAAAATAGAAATTAGAGAAAAACTCTCAATTATACCAAAACGCCAAGGAAAGTGCTTAGAGGAACTTTTAAATATTTGCGAAGAGGCAGTTATTTTAAGTACCTGCAACAGGACAGAGATATATTTTAAATCTAAGGATGAAGAGATTGTTGATAAGATTTTTAAGGCATTAAATTGGGATAGGTCTTTAATAAAGTGTGTAGAAAATTATAAGGAAGAAAAAGCAATACAACATTTAATGGATGTGGTCTGTGGGTTTGATTCACTATTACTTGGAGAGGACCAAATTTTAGGGCAAGTTAGGGATGCTTATGAAGCTGCAAAAGGTTCAAAATCAACTAAAAAGGAACTTCAAAGACTTTTTGAAAATGCTATCGCTTGTGGCAAGAAGTTTAGAAATAAATCTAAAATAAGTGAGATACCGGTTTCTTCATCTTCTATGGTAGTTAAAGAAGCAATAGATAGGGGACACAAAAATTTTATGATTTTAGGCTATGGAGCGGTAGGAGAATTAACTTCAAAATATATACTAGAGGGAAAAATAAATTTACTATATATTGCAGTTAGGGATATTCATAAGGCTAATATAGAAGATCCGAGGGTGAAAATGATACCGTTTAACGACATACATAAATATTATGAAAAGGTGGATTGTGTTATATCTTGTACAACGGCCCCTCATACTGTGGTTCACTTAAAGGAGTTACCGAGCAAACACTTATTATTATTTGATTTAGCTGTACCAAGGGACATTGAAGAAATAGTAAGTGAAAACCCCTTATATGAAGTGTATGACATAGATATGTTAGGCGATATCCATGATGCCAACTACAAAAGACGTGAAGCCTCTATGAGGGATAATAGATACATTGTGGATGAAGCTATAAAAGAGTATATAGAGTGGAAAACCATGGAAGAGTTATCGCCTTTTATAAAAAAGTTAAAACACAATGGTGAAGGTGTTTACAAAGAAAGACTAGAGACTTTTAAGCACAAGAAAGAGACTAAGGATAATGAAAAATTAGCAGAGATACTTTTGAAGAGTACTTCAAATGCCTATGTAAACAAAGCTATAGAGGTGTTAAAGGAGGAACATTTGAAGGGGAGGTCTAAGGAATGCGTGGACATAATAAGCAGGATTTTTCAGGTTTAAATTATACCATGATTTCACTGCTATCAGATAAGATTAATATACTTATAGTTGGTGGGGGAGAGGCAGCTCTTATAAAATGTAAAACTTTCTCAAAAGAAGGTTGTAATATTACTGTAGTATCAAAAGAGTTTTGCCTAGAATTTTACACACTACAAAATATTTATAACCTAAAATTAATAAAGGGTGAATATGATGAAAGATATGTGGATCAGAATCATATTGTAATTATTGCTACAGATAATATAGAGACAAATGATGGTATAAAAGAATACTGCGATAGAAAAAGTAAACTATATGTACACTGCGGGGATTATAAACAAGGGTTATTTGTAACACCAGTTCAAAGAAGTACACCCAATATGAAATTTGCATTACATACTAAAAACGGTAGCCCTAAAACAACACTTTTCATGTCGAAAGTCATAGAAGATAAAATTTGTGAGTATGAAGGTTTTATAAATTATACATGTAGCATGAGAAATATGGTAAAGAATAGTGAAGTCAAAAAGGAAATTATGAATTTTGTATGTAGTGAAGATTTCTACTTTTTCTATAATAAGGGAGTGCAAAATACTATTTTAGAAATGTTTTATGGAGCTGAATTTGGGATAGTTGAGAATTGAAAGTTGAAGTTAAAGGAGGAATAAATTTTGAAAATTAATATAGGAACTAGGAGAAGTGAACTTGCACAAGTACAAGCTAATACAGTTATGGCTATGATTAAAGAAAAATTTAATATTGACTCTGGAAAGGTACTTATTGAGACTAAGGGAGATAGAATTTTAAATGTAACTTTAGATAAAATAGGAGGTAAGGGTCTTTTTGTAAAGGAAATAGAGGTTGCAATGCTGGAGCAAAAAGTTGATATAGCAGTACATAGTATGAAGGATGTACCCTACGACATACCAGAGGAGTTTGAAATAGTGGCTATTCCAGTTAGAGAAGATGTTAGGGATGCATTTGTTGCCTTTAACAACATTAGTTTTTATGACTTGCCTAAGGGCGCAAGAATAGGAACTAGTAGTATTAGACGTGGCACTCAAATTAAGATACTAAGACCAGATGTGGAGATTGTACCTATAAGAGGTAATGTACAGACTAGAATAGCAAAAATAGAAAAGGAAAACCTAGATGGCATAATCCTAGCGGCTGCAGGACTAAAAAGACTAGGTATGGAAAAGATAATTACTAACTATTTTGAACCAACGGAAGTTGTACCAGCAATAGCCCAAGGTGCATTAGGTATTGAAATGGTTAAAAGCCATCCACAAGTATCTATGATTAGAAAATTAGATTGCTACGATGCTAGAATTTGCGTAGACGCAGAAAGAAGCTTTATGGCGACACTTAATGGGGATTGCCATGGTTGTATAGGAGCATATGCTTATTTTGAAGGAGAAACTATGCACATGCTTGGCGTGTTTGAAGTTGATGGGAAAATAGTGAAAAAACAACTTTCAGGAGATAAAAATGATTATATAAAGCTAGGTGCTGATCTAGCTAAAAAAATATTAGAAGATAATTAATCATATTAAAAAGTAGAAAGGGGATACTAATGGGAAAGGTTTATTTAATGGGAGTCGGTCCAGGAGATGAGGAACTAATAACCCTAAAAGCAATAAGAATGCTAGAAAAATGTACTGCAGTTATGTATGATAGGTTAGCAAGTACTAGTATACTTAAATATTTAAAAGCGGAATGTGAAATATACTATTGTGGAAAAGAGCCGGGCTGTCATTATAAAACTCAGGAAGAGATAAATGAAATGCTAGTAATGCTCGCTAAAAAAGGACATGTAGTTGGAAGAATTAAGGGCGGAGATCCATTTGTATTTGGACGTGGCGGAGAGGAAGCTTTAGCACTTCTTGAAGAGAACATTGAATTTGAAGTTATACCAGGAATAACTTCACCAATAGCAGTGCTCAATTATGCTGGGATACCTATCACTCATAGAGGGATAGCTCAAAGTTTCCATATATTCACTGCAATGACCGCAGAAAAACTTAATATTGATTGGAATGCGGTAGCAAGGCTTGGCGGAACTTTGGTTTTTATGATGGGTTTTAAAAATCTAGAAAAGATTGCAGGAAATCTTATATCCAATGGAAAAAGTAAAGATACTCTTTGCGCGGTAATAATGAGAGGAACTACATCAAAGCAGAAGAAGGTAGTGGGAACGCTAGAAGATATTTTATGTAAGGTGCAAAAATCAGAAATATCATCTCCTTGCATTATCGTAGTGGGGGAAGTAATTAAATTTAATGATGAATTCAATTGGTACGAGAAGAAACCTTTATTCGGGAAGAACATCTGTATAACTCGTTCAAAAGAGCAATCAAAGGAATTAAGAGAAAAATTAATAGATTTAGGTGCAGAAGTACTTGAGATAAATTCCATTGAATTTAAAAACACTTCATATAATTTAGATGATTATAAAACAAAGCTTGCGGGCTATGATTTTTTAACTTTAACCAGTGTAAATGGAGTGAATATCTTTTTCGATTACTTAAAGGATATTGAATTTGATATTAGGAAGCTCAAAGCTAAAATTGCAGCCATAGGGCCAGCCACTGCAAGCGCTCTTAAAAATAGAGGGATTATGCCAGAAATAGTTGCAGATCATTTTGTTGCTGAAAGTTTGTTTGAGAAAATGAATACATACGTAAAAACGAAAGATAAAATATTAGTTCCTCGATCTAAAGATGCAAGACCTTATTTGGTAGAAGAATTAAGAAGTATTGGCTGCAGCGTGGATGAAGTTTTCACATATGAAACGGTTTGTGGTAAATTAAGATATGAAAATGAAATAAAAGATGTAGATTTGATAGTATTTACTTCGCCGTCGACTGTTAAAAATATGATTACAATGGTAGGTATTGAAGTTATAAAATCGAAAACGGCACTGGCTATAGGACCTATAACTGCAAAGGGACTTTCAGATAATGGTATAGAATCTATTATATGTGATGAATATAGTGCAGAAGGGGTTATAAGCAAGCTTGTAAAAATGTAATGTTAATTTAGAGATGATTTACAGCACCGCAGGTGATGAATTAATAACAATTTGTGGATAAAATGATAATTTATTTAATTAGGAGTGGATAACTGTGTTCAAAAGGAATAGAAGATTAAGAGAAACAAGTAATATAAGAGATTTAGTAAGAGAAACGATATTAACACCATCAGATTTTATATTTCCTATTTTTGTAGTAGAAGGTGAAAATATTAAAGAAGAAATATCTTCAATGCCAGGGAATTATCATTTTTCATTAGATAGACTTCATGAAATTATTGAAGAAGTTGAAGAAGTGGGCGTACGTGGAGTAATTTTATTCGGATTACCAGATCATAAAGATGAAGTAGGTTGTGGGGCCTTTGATAAAAATGGTATTGTTCAAAGAGCAGTTAAAAAGGTACGAGAGATATCAAAAAAATTAGTTATAATAACGGATGTATGTATGTGTCAATATACTAGTCATGGACACTGTGGAATATTAGAAAACGAGAAAGTAGATAACGATAAGAGTTTGAAATATATGGCAGAAATAGCATTATCTCATGCTGCAGCTGGAGCGGACATGATAGCACCATCTGACATGATGGATGGTCATGTAGCTGCAATAAGAGAAATTTTAGACGGAAATGGATTTAAAGATGTATCAATAATGGCTTATAGTGCAAAATACTCGTCAGCGTTTTATGGCCCTTTTAGAGAAGCGGCTAACTCAACGCCACAGTCTGGGGATAGAAAAACTTATCAAATGGATCCAGCAAATATCAGAGAAGCTATGAGAGAAATAGAATGCGATATTGAAGAGGGCGCAGATATTGTAATGGTAAAACCAGCATTATCATATTTAGATGTAATAAGATGGGCTCGTGATAGACATGATGTGCCAATAGCAGCTTATAGTGTTAGTGGAGAATTTGCTATGGTAAAATCAGCTGCAAAAATGGGATTAATTGATGAAAAAGCTGTAGCTATGGAAATGCATATGTCTATGAAAAGAGCAGGAGCGGATATGATAATCACTTATTATGCACTTGATTTATGTAGATGGATTAAGGGATAATTAGAAATTAAATATTTAGAAAAGAGGAAATTACGATGAGAAATTTAGATATATTTAATGAATCAAAGCAATATATGCCTGGTGGAGTTAATAGTCCAGTTAGAGCGTTTAAAGATGTAAGTGTAACTCCCCCAATTATTAAAAAAGGTAAGGGGGCATATATTTATGATGAAGATGGAAATAAATATATAGATTTTGTATGCGCTTGGGGACCTATGATACTTGGGCATAGTGATGATGATGTAGTAAAAGCTATACAAAATACTTGCACCAGTGCTATTGCATTTGGTGCACCTACAGAATTAGAACTAAAACTCGCAAGGCACATTTGTAGCACTGTAGATAGTGTAGACATGATTAGAATGGTTAACTCAGGTACAGAAGCCACAATGAGTGCAGTTAAGCTTGCAAGGGGATATACAAGAAAGAATAAAATAATAAAATTTGCAGGTTGCTACCATGGACATTTTGAAGGCTTTCTAGTTGAAGCCGGTTCAGGAGTAATGACCGCGGGAATACCAGGTTCAGCAGGTGTTCCTGAGGAAAGTATTATACATACATTAATTGCAAATTACAATGACATTAGCAGCGTTAAAGCATTGTTTGATAAATATAGTGATGATATTGCCTGTATAATAATTGAGCCAGTAGCAGGAAATATGGGAGTTATACCAGCTGAAAAAGAATTTTTATTAGAGCTTAGAAATTTATGTGATGAATACAAGAGTCTACTTATTTTTGATGAAGTAATGAGTGGGTTTAGAGTAGCGTATAAAGGAGCACAAAGTATTTATGGAATAGTTCCTGATTTAGTAACTTATGCAAAAATCATGGGAGGGGGACTTCCTTGTGGTGCATATGGTGGGAAAAAAGAAATAATGGAGTTATTATCTCCTATGGGACCAGTTTATCAAGCGGGAACTATGTCTGGGAATCCAGTGGTAATGGCAGCAGGATATGAAACATTAACTAAGCTTTATAATAATCCTAGTCAATACGCGCACATGGAGAAGCTTTCAGAAAAACTTCAAGAGGGACTACTAGAAATTGCAAAAGAAAAAGGTATACCTATGGTAGTTAATAGATGTGGTTCAATGCTCACAGCATTCTTTACAAAGAAGAGTGAAGTTAAAACTTTTGAAGATGCTAAAACTTGTGATCCATCGCTATTTGCAAAATACTTTGAACATATGATAAAAAGTGGAATAAATATTGCACCTTCTCAATTTGAGGCAATATTCTTATGCGTTAAGCATACTGATAATGATATTGAAAAATTCTTAGAATCATTTAGGAGTTTTAAAATATAAGAGTTCAGTGAATAACAGGCGCAATATGTGAAGTATCAATTTTTTCTTGCTGTATGCTATAACGAAAAGTATATATCGCTACAGATGCGTTCGCTTTGTCAAGTAATTCTAAAATTTATTTTATTTACAGTTGCTTAAAACACAAACTCGCTAGCGCTCAAACATGTGTTTTTCTTAACGCATCTGAAACTAAAACAAATTAAGAATAACTAAGGCTTACTCAAACGCATTTTACGCGATATATACTTTTGTTAGCATTCATTAAGAATAAATACTTAATTTCTAAAATTGAAGGAAGTGTAAAACATGAGATTTATTAAAGATAATGAATTTATAAGGGGCAATTGCCCAATGACTAAGGAAGAAGTAAGAATATTAAGTGTAGTAAAGCTTGAGCTTGAAGAGGACTATAGGGTAATAGACATCGGTGCGGGAACAGGATCAGTAAGTATTCAGATTGCTCAGATATGCAGTAGTGGTGAAGTAATCGCTATAGAAAAAGATCTTGATGCATTAGAGGTTATAAAACAAAATAAAGAAAAATTTAAAACGAGTAACCTGGAAATACTAAGTTCAGAAGCCATGGAGATACAGACTAATATAACAGGAGAATTTGATGCTATATTTGTAGGTGGAAGTGGTGGAAATATAGCTGATATTATCGATAAGTATGGAAGTAAGCTTAAGAAAAACAGAAATATAGTTTTAAATTTTATAACAATAAATAATGTGTACAAGGCTATGGAAGCTTTAAAAACATTAAATTATGAAGTAGAATGTGTACAAATTCAAGTAAGTAAGACAAAAGGAAAGAGCTATATGTTAATGGCAAATAATCCTATATTTATTGTTAGTGGAAAAAAAATATAAAAAGTATATATTACTATTAATGCATTCACTTCGCTAAGAACTACTAATTTTATTTTTAATTAATCTGCTAAAAAACATAAACTCGCTATAATCGCTCAAACATATGTTTTTCTTAACGCATCTTAATTAAAAATAAAATAAGAAGTTCTAAAGCTCTCTTCAATGCATTATACGTAATATATACTTTTTTTTGCGCATAAATCGGTAGGATTTCTAAATGAAATTTCAATTGTTTCTGCTCCTCTTATTTGAAGTCGCTTCCGGAGAAAATCATACTATTATGCAGGTAGCCTAGTATAAATCTTAATAATTCCCACTAAAAAGTCTTTTAGCTGGTATTTTATCCAATCGTAAATCCTGCAACTAAAATAGTCATTTGGATTATTTCAATTGCTATTATAAGATTAGCATCGATGGTTATAGGCATTAAAAAATATAAAACTTTTGCAAGTCTTCATACTTACGGAAATAAAATCACTGGCTTAGTTTTATTCATATTTCCAATATTACTTCCATTTGTTCATACAACAGTATTGATGTATATAATTTGTGCCGTGGTAAGCATATCAGCAATTGAGGAATTGATTATTCAGTTAACATCAAGTCAACTGCAATTAAATAAACAAAGTATATTTGAAAACCGAACATAATCTTTAGGTTTATTTAAGACGTATTTTTCTTAAATAGTACATCAATCGTGATTCTACGATACATGAATAATTGTATTTTAATGTACAGTAGCTTTTTATTAAATTAATATGTAAATAGGAATTTGAGAGGAGAAATTCAAATGAACATTGCTCTTTCGATTGCAATAGGTGCTACTTTTTTATGTGCTTTTGTTGCCATTAATAAAAAAAATAACAAGAAATAAACTTCAATTTATCCACATTGTTTTCCGCAAGCCGTTTCCTAATATAATAACATGCTAATTAACTTTATAATTAGCATGTTATTTTTATCTGCATAAGGTTGTGGAAGCATATGTTTTATTTGCTAATTATTTCAATATAATAATAAAAATATGTTACAATTTTATTATAGGTTATCTATATCATAAAAGAACAATACATAGATCATTGTATTTAATGATTTTTATTACAGGGGGTTGAAAATTGAGAGTTTATTGGACGAGATTGAAAATGAGTATTGAAAAAATGTTGTTTAAAAAAAGGAGCATTAAAAAAACAAGGATTATAACAATCATTAATATTATTCTTATATTAGTAAGTTTGTTCATTGATGGAAAGTTCAATTTTGTCATTGGTATTTTATTTTTTAACTTAATAATAAATATACATAGTTGTATACTTTTCAATAAGGAAAATGGGAAGAATCGTTAGTTGTTGTAACTAACGATGTTAAAATAAGGAGATGATAGTATGACCACAATGACAACCATTTTATTGTTTATATTTAATTTTATAGCTATAATCGTTTTAATAAGTCTAATTTCAAGTAAGTATGAGTATAGTGGCAATAATAGGCTTCTTGTCAGATACTCGTATTGCAGTTGAAAAACGTTGGTGATATGTAAACTATGAGCTAGACTCTAAATGTTAAAAGTGATGTATATTATTACATAAGAGTTTAAGAAAAGGATACTGAATATAATTAGATAAGGTATAACTTCACTTTTTTCGTAAAATACGAATTAAATTTAAGAGGTGATAATAATGGAAAATGAAATTCAGATAATTACAGATATAGATAAAGAGATAGGAGAAATATTAGATACATTGACGAAGGATTATGGAATGAGCACAGAATGTCTATCACATTTGTTGGGCGTAAAAAGTGATGGACACAAGATTGAAGTACCAACAGGGTTTGCAGAGCGTTCTTCTTTTGGAAATTTAATAGCAATGTTAGACATTATTCCAAAGGAGGAACCAGATTTTAAGTTTAAAGCATTTTTAAGAGTTCTAATTGAAGTACATAAGATTAGTGCTGATACTATTGCCAAATTTGCAAAAATCCCAACACAGTATGTTTTAGATTTCATGATTGATAGTAGCACAGTGCCAATTGAGATAAAATATAAGCTTGCATCGGTAATAATGACATTAAGACTTATATTTAAAACTGTTGAGCCTAAAATATAATATATGTTATATTAAGCGATTTCGGACATGCTGAATATTATTCTTATATTGTTAACTAACTAGAGTAAAAAACACTCTAGTTTTATTTTATTTGAGAGTTTTAATATAAACTTTATGGGACTTATTTTAGATATTACTTGCTTAACGTAGGCAAAAGTCATGTTTATATCTAATTTATGTCTTAAATTAGGTTTTGTCGGATGATCTATACTAACTCACATAGAAATGGCCTAGGCAATTGATTTTAATGTTGTTTATATATAAAAGAATTGATGGGATATTAAGGAAATAGTTCTTTAACGACAAAATAGAACACTCTCCGATGCAAATGAGATAATCTAATAAATATGAATAAATATTTATCAGTAGCAACTTGTTCTATATTTATCATATTGACATAAGTAAAAAAAAGGCATACACTGTGTACATGCAGTTAATACAGTTAATACAGTAAGAACAGAGACACATGTTTCTTTAAAGGAGACTTAAAATGAAAATAATAATCTCAAACTCATCTGATGAGCCGATATATGAACAGATTACAACACAGATAAAAAATCATATTTTTAACGGACAATTAAATGAAAGTGATGCACTTCCATCTATTAGAAATTTAGCTATTGAGCTTCGAATCAGTGTCAGTACAACTAAAAGGGCTTATGAAAAGCTTGAAATGGAAGGTTTTATAAACACTGTACCGGGTAAAGGATCCTATGTGGCAGGGCAAAACAAAGAGTTATTGAGGGAAAGAAAGCTGAAAATTATTGAAGGAAAATTAACAGAGGCTATTGAAGAAAGCAAATTTATTGATTTGTCTTTAGACGATTTGAAAGAATTACTTGATATTTTATCTGAAAATATTAAATAGGGGTGGGGATTAATACGGATAATATTTTAGAGGTTAAAAATTTAACCAAAAACTATAAAGATTTTACTTTAAAGGATGTAAATTTTGAATTGAAAAAAGGTTATATTATGGGATTTATAGGGCCAAATGGGTCAGGCAAAAGTACTACAATAAATCTTATAATGAATTTGATTAAAAAAGATTCAGGAGATGTGAAAATTTTTGGTCTTGATAACATAAAAAGTGAAAAGGATATTAAACAGAGAATAGGTTTTGTATACGATGAAACATACTGTTATGAAAATTTAAAATTAATTGAAATGAAAAATATAATATCTCGGTTCTATAAAAATTGGGATGATAATGCATTTAGTAAATATCTTTTAGATTTTAACTTACCTAAAAATAAAAAGATAAAAGAGTTGTCAAAAGGTATGAAAATAAAATATTCTCTTGCTATTGCACTTTCACATAAAGCTGAACTTATTTTAATGGATGAACCAACTTCAGGGTTAGATCCTGTATTTAGAAGTGAATTATTACAAATTCTTCGTTTTATCATTCAAGATGAAAATAAAAGTATATTTTTTTCAACACATATAACTACAGATTTAGAGAAGGTGGCTGATTCAATTACATTTATTAATAAGGGCAAGATAGTTTTTTCAGATTCTAAAGATGATATATTAGAAAAATACAAAATAGTGAAAGGCGATCGATCACTTATAACTGATAATACAAAGCGAGAATTTATTGGAATGAATGAAAGTTCTTTTGGATTTGAAGCTTTAACTGACAACGCTGAAAGAATAAAAAAGGTTATTGGTAAAGACATTTTAATTGAAAGAGCAACTTTAGAGGATATTATGGTTTATACGGTTAAGGGGGGGAGGAATGGTTAACTTAGTTCTAAAGGATATTCTTATGCAGAAAAAAAGTACTAAGGATTTAATGATAGCAATCTTATTAAATTTTACTATCATTTGTATTCTACAATTTCTAGGAGCTGCATCAGTTTATATTTTAACACCATCTATATTTGCAAATTCATTAATTACAAGCAGTTGCGGATTTGGTGAAAGAAACGATGTTGATAGAATGATTAACAGTCTGCCAGTAAGCCGAAAAGAAATAGTTATTAGCAAATATTTATCTAGTTTTGTTTTCCTTATTATTGGAATTGCTATTACCATACTATTTGCTTCTATAATCAAATTTTCTGGACTTAGTCATATTAATAGATTTATGAATTTAACTGATATAATAATAGTTTCAATTTTTACTGTTGTTTACAGTTCCGTATATTTACCCATTTATCTATGGCTTGGATACTTAAAATCACAATTGATTAACAAGGTTTTGAATTATTTTATATTCATTTGTTTAACTATTACAGTTGTGATAGTTACTCTCATTGACAATGCTACTGCAAAAGATTCTTTAATGAATTTTGTGATTTTGCCTAATTTTGAATTATATATGGTTATATCATTTCTATGTAGCTCAATTATATTAATTTCTATATCGATTTTTACTTCACTCAAGATTTATATTAATAAGGATTTATAGATTAAAATAATAAGTTTGAAAACTAATTTAAATTAAATGTTAGGGGGTAGTAAATTGTTAATAGCGGCGATTACAGATTATGTTGTGAGAAAACAAATTGCATTTTTTTTATTAGGAATCGCAATTTTATTATCAATAAAAGTATATATAAGAATAAAAAATAATTAAGGTTTTAATGGAGGGAGCAATATGTTTAATTTAGCTTTAAAGGACATTAGCATTACCAAAGGAACTTTTCCAGTAGTTTTAATACTATGTTTTACAAATAATTTATTTTTCATAAATGCTCCAGCTTTTATTTATGTGATAGTTCCGCCACTTATTGCTTATGAGTATTTTAAGAACTCCTGTGAAAATGATTATAAGTTTAAGTCTAATATTATGTTTAACAGTTTACCAGTAAATAGAAGAGAGGTAGTATTTTCAAAATATATAGGATCCGTAATATTTTTAATTTTTGCTATGATTTGTACTATAATCTTCACATTTCTATTTAGGCGTATAGGGGTTTCTGGTTTAGGCGTTGGTACATTTATTCATGTAAGTAAGTTAATGCATCTTGATGATTTTAGTAAACTAATGAATTTCAAAAGTATAATTATGTATTCGATTTTAAGTACTATATTGTTAATATCTATTTATTTCCCAATTTATTTTAAATTAGAATATTTAAAGGTACGAAATATTTTTGCTCTTGTAAGTATTCTTATCTGTATTATTCCAATCTTATTTTTGTACATTATGGGGAGTGAAAATTTTTATAATATTATTAAATATTTTAGTGGTATACCAGGTATAATAGCTAATGTTGCTCTCGTATGCATATTACTTATAATATTGTACACATCGGTGAATATATCAATTAAGTATTATGAGAACAAAGATTTAATTCTTTGAAAATCTGTTTATGTATGGTTTCCTAAAAGTATAAAAATTGCACTTTATTTTGTATACATGAGCATTTGGTTAGTGTACATATATTTATTAATTAAAAGTTTTTATAAAAAAGTTACAAGTGCATGCTGATATTATGAATATTAAGTATTGTTAGTTGATTTTATTTTTGATAGTATTTACACTATCTACAAATTAAGAGGAGAATAAATATGAAAAAAGTGTTATTATTATTAGCAAATGGATTTGAAACATTTGAAGCAAGTGTTTTTATTGATGTAATTGGATGGAATTACATTGATGGTGATAAATCCACACAATTATTTACATGTGGAAGGACCAAGGAAGTAAACAGTACATTTAATCAAAGGATTGTAGTAGACTACACTTTTGATGAGGTAAATATTGATGATTATGACGCATTAGCAATTCCAGGAGGATTTATAGAATATGATTTCTATAGTGATGCTTATAACGAACAGTTTTTAGAAATTCTAAGGGGATTTGATAAAAAAGGTAAAACTATAGCCTCAATATGTGTTGCTGCATTACCCCTAGGAAAAAGTGGAGTTTTAAAAGGAAGAAAAGGAACTACCTACAATAAAAGAGATGGAATAAGGCAAAAACAGTTGAAAGATTTTGGTGTTGAAGTTATCAATCAACCAATAGTAATTGACCAGAATATAATTACATCTTGGAATCCATCGACTGCAATGGAAGTGGCTTTCATATTGTTAGAGAAATTGACAAATAAAGAAAATAAGGACAAGGTTAAAGAATTGATGGGATATTAAGAAAATAACTCTTTGGCTAAAAATAAATTGTGCTAAATAGCATATATTAAGAAAAGTTACTCTAAGCCTGAGGCTTTTCCAATACTAATTGTTATGTCCCCCCAGAGAACTGCCCAGAGGCAGGGTCTTAAATTAAAGAAAAAACAAAAATACTATTATGGGTATTTAATACATAAGCATTCATAAAGAATGTATTAATCACAAATGTACGAATGACAGATAATCGTAGATTAATACGAATTATAGATTATTTATATTTTATGGAGGAGAAATTACAATGATAAAACAAAATTTGAAAATAGGAAATATCCCTGCAATTTTGTGGGGCGATAAATCAGATAAGTTATTCGTAGTGGTGCATGGTAATATGTCAAATAAGGCAGACGATGCGATTGTTGTATTTGCAGAAGAGGCAACAGTAATAGGTTATCAAGTGCTTAGTTTCGATTTGCCTGAACATGGTGACCGTAAAGATGAAACCTATGCTTGCAAAGTCCAAAACTGTGTTCAAGATCTTAATACCATTATGCATTATGCACAATCATTATCAAATAATATAAGTATATTTGCTTGTAGTATGGGAGCATATTTTAGCCTGTTAGGATATAGACATGAGCCGTTGAAACAATGTTTGTTTCTCTCTCCTGTGGTAAATATGGAACTTATCATAAATAATATGATGACATGGTTTAGCATAAGTGAGGATAGACTAAAGACAGAAAAAGAAGTTTCGACACCAATTGGACAAACACTCTATTGGGATTACTACTGCTATGTGAAAGAACATCCTATTGTTGCTTGGAATAATCCAACTTCAATTCTTTATGGTTCAGAAGATAACTTATGTGAGTCTGATGTGGTATCTGCATTTGCAAAACACTTCGACTGTGATTTGCAAGTAATGGAGCATGGAGAACACTATTTCCACACCGAAGAACAACTGGAATTTTTCAGACAGTGGCTGAAAAAACATATTTACGTCAAAAACATAAAAGGCGCACTAACAAGGTGATACGCCTTTTATGTTTTTGCCAGTTATGACAACGAGATCTTACAGGTACTCTAGACCTTGTTGTAGGTTATCTATATAATAAAAGAATGATGCATAGATCATTTTGATTCCTTAGCGTGGATTTTTCTGACTTATCTATATTTAGTATCATAGAAGTGGCTTAAATAGCTAGTTTACAATTGTAGGTATGTAAACTATGTGCAATTACTTAATTTTAAAAACGGAGGTTAATAATGTATAATTATGTTATATTTGATATTGATGGTACGATTTTAGATACCGAATTTGCAGTTCTTTCATCACTCCAAAAATTAATGTTTGAAGAACTTAATAAAAATTTTAGCTTTGAAGAATTAAGATTCGCTTTAGGTATTCCAGGAGAGGTAACATTAAATAAACTTGGAATAACTAATCTTCATGAGTCTAATGAGAAATGGAATAGATATTTAGAAGAATATATTTCTCATGTGAAAGTTTTCGATGATATTAAGGATACATTAGTAAAATTAAATGAAATGGGAATTTCAGTAGGTATAGTTACTTCAAAGACTAAAAAAGAGTACATAAATGACTTTGTACCTTTTGGGTTAACCAATTACTTTAAATTAGTAGTTTGCGCAGACGATACAGAAAAACATAAGCCTAATCCAGAACCTATTTTAAAATTTATTGAATTATCAGGAGCAGATAAATCAAAGACAATTTACATTGGTGACACTAAATATGATATGGACTGTGCATCCAGTGCTGGTATAGATTTTGCATTAGCGTTATGGGGTGCTAAATCCTCAAGTGGGATTAATGCAAATTATATTTTTCAAAAACCTAAACAAATATTGGAATTTATAGAGGTTTAATCCGGATTAAGGGAAACTCAAAATTTGGGGATTCTCTTAAAGGGTGTAAAATATAAAAGATAAGAAAGATGTGTTAAATCATCTCCTGGGTCGCTGCAATATTAACGACTTTAGAAGGAGATTTATACTCCCACTGAAGTTTTCTATTTGTTAGAGTATGTAACCCCCACTTATAGAAGTGTTAGACTTTGCTCCTAAAATGTCGTTAAACCTTCTGCTTATCTTTTATTGTTAAAATACATACTATTGGATGTGAGCACATAACAATTAACAACTGTTATGTCCCCAGAGAACTATTCAGAGGCTTTGAATTTAATATTGGCAAATGAAGAATCAATCTTGACTATTAATTGTAAAAAAGGTTATCCACATTGTTTTCCGCAAGCTGTTTCCTATATCATAAAAGAACGATACATACATCATTGTAAAATATGACGCAGCAAAGAGTTGTCACTTAAACATAGATTTAATTAATTCTGTGTTTTTTATTGTGAAATTATATAGCATAAACTACTGTACACTATATAGTAGTTTGTGCTATTATGTAATTATGAGGTGAGAAAAATTGGAAATAAATAAAGAGATGATAAAAGGATATATCGAAAGTATAATATTGAGCCTTTTAGTAGGTGAAGATTTATACGGATATGACATTGCCAAAAAAATAAGAAATATAAGTCAAGAAACATTTGAGATTAAAGAGGGAACAATGTATGTTGTCTTAAAAAGACTTGAAAATAACGAGCTAATTTCCCCATATTGGGATGATACTGAAAGTGGTGGAGGAAGGCGTAGGTATTACAAAATTACAGCCGAAGGAATGAATTATTTAAACAATAAAAAAACTGAGTGGATATTTTTTAAAAAAATTATTGATACATTTTACAGGGGGGTATAATTTTATGGAACAGATTGATAAGTATGTTAATTCAGTTTACAAACATGTAGGTGGCAATAAAGAAGAAATCGAATCATTAAAATATGAAATGAAAAATCATTTATTGCAACTGATAGAAGAGTTAAAGTCTGAAGGAAAATCTGAAGAAGAAAGCATTTCCATTGCAATTAATAGATTTGGTGAAGAAAATCAAATTAAAAATGAATTAATTGGTATATTTAAGTTTGTGAACAAGAAGGCAAAAAAAACATTAATAATAGCAGTAGCCTTTCTCTTAATAACCATAATATCTGGTTCTGTTTCTATAATAGGCACCGACATTTATTGGAAACAAATTGAGACAAGAAATAATGAAATTTTTACTATAATGAATTCATATAGAAAAGATAACATAGATTCTATAAATAAAGATATTAGTACAGTATTTAATAAATCTAAAAAAAAGCTTATATATGTAGCACTGGCTAGTCCATTTAATGTTAATTTTAAGTTGGAAAATATAGAATACATATATCCAAGTGATTTTCAAGGTGAAGCTGTTGAGGAGGGTATTGGAGCTACGAGCAAGCAGATTACCACAGAGAAGGGTAGCAAAAATATAATTATAGGTAGCAGTAATGAAGACGTTCCCCTTAGGTATCTAAGAAAAATAGGTATATCATCCTTTGTCTGGCTTGGTTGTTGCTTAATATCAATCATTGCTTGGGCTTTAATAAAGGTTGATTTACGTATTAAATTTAGGCGCTGATTAAAGATGTTGCTTGGGAACATTCTTATAATTCAAATTAAGGGAAACTCAAAATTTTGGGATTCTCTTAAAGGTTGTAAAATATAAAAGATAAGCAGAAGGAGATTTATTAAAAAAGTCAGATAAACTGGACAGGTTATGTCTATAATGTGAAGCTGGAAAATGAACATTTAATTGATGAGTGTTGGGAAAAAGAAGAATGGTGATACGTCGAAATAATACTAAGTTATATTAGATAAGAAAGGAGAAAATATGGATAGAACAGATATCCCAATATTGATTCAAATGGCTTATATGCTATTCATTACTATATTATCACTTGTTAAACAAAGAAAATTAATCATACAATCCAAGCACAGTAAAATTTTTAGTATTGTAATGCTTCTTATCGGTGCAATCTTAGGAAGTTTAATGATTTATAAAAGACAAAAATCTTTTGAGGTGTTACTTGGATTAGGTTTATTTATTGAATTTTACCTTATCTCAAAATTAAGACAAGGTATTTATGAGAACGGTTTTTTGGCATGTACCAATTCTAGTACGGCATGGAGTCAAGTAAAAAGAGTGGAAATTTACAATAAAACACATGAAGTGAAAATTATGTATTACAATAATGCTGGCCCCAACGACTTAGCTTTTGAAAAGAAAAGTCTTAATTCAATTTTATATATTCTAAGAGAACATTTAGATAATGGATTCATTAAGATCATTAATAAGATATAAAGCTAATGAGTATTATCTTAGGTAAATTACCTATAAAGTTAAGACATATCATTCTTATAATCTGAATTAAGGTAAACTCAAAATTTGGGGATTCTCTTAAAGGTTGTAAAACATAAAAGATAAGCAGAAGGATGTGCTAGCGAACCTGAGGCAGGATGTCGAGTGTGGTCACATAATAATTAATAATTGTTATGTATCTAAGAGAACTACCCAGAGGCAGAGAATTTTATATTCGCAAAACACTGATTTTTAGGCGCAAAAAAAGTATATATTACGTATAATGCATTGAAGCAAGCTTTAGAACTTCTTATTTTATTTTTAATTAAGATGCGTTTCGAAAAACATATGTTTGAGCGACAGCGAGTTTATGTTTTCTAGCAGATTAATTAAAAATAAAATTAGTAGTTCTTAGTCAAGTGAATGCATTAATCGTATTGCAATACGCGTAATATATACTTTTTTTCTCTTTATTTTGAAGTTAAATAACCTTCTTTCATTAAAAGTTCAGCAGAAAGCACTGCGCCACCGGCTGCACCACGTAAAGTGTTATGAGATAGGCAAACAAATTTATAGTCAAACAATTTATCTTCCCTAAGTCTTCCAAGTGATATGCCCATTCCTTTTTCAATATCTCTATCTAGTCTAGCTTGAGGTCTATCATTTTCCTCAAAATAAGTTAGGAATTGCTCTGGGGCATTTGGTAGTTCTAAAAGCTGTGGTTTGCCTTCGTAACTTGCCCAATGCTTTAAAATAGTTTCTTTTGATGGTTTATTTTCAAAAGAAACAAAAACTGCAGCTAAGTGACCATCTGCCACAGGAACACGAATGCATTGAGTTGAAATTATAGGTTCCGCAGCATTAACTATCTTATTATTCTCCATATGGCCCCAAATTTTTAGGGGTTCCTGCTCGCTCTTTTCTTCTTCTCCACCTATATAGGGTATAACGTTGTCAATGATTTCCGGCCAGTCTGAAAATATTTTTCCAGAACCTGATATAGCCTGATAGGTGCAAACTAATATTTTTGTGGGTTTATATTCCATAAGGGCGCTTATAGCAGGAACATAACTTTGAATTGAGCAGTTGGGTTTCGCAACAATAAAGCCTCTTTTAGTGCCTAAACGCTTACGTTGTGCGTTAATTAGTTCAAAATGGTCAGCATTTATTTCTGGAATAACCATTGGAACATCAGGTGTACCTCGGTGTGCAGAGTTATTTGAAACTACAGGAGTTTCAGCCTTTGCATATTTCTCTTCAATTTCTCTTATTTCATTAGCGTTCATATTAACAGCACAGAAGACAAAATCTACCTCGCTGCTTATTACATCTACTTCATTTATATTTTTAATTACAATATTTTTAACGCTTTCAGGCATAGGTACGTCTAGTTTCCATCTGTTATTTACTGCGTCATAATAAGTTTTACCCACAGAGTTCTCACTAGCAGCAATAACAGCTATTTCAAAATAAGGGTGATTTTCAAGTAGTGTAACAAGACGTTGACCAACAAATCCAGTTCCACCTAATAATCCAACTTTTAATTTTTTATACATTGTATTAATACCTCCGATTCTAATGATATACATTTGTAGAAAAATATAAATATTACACTTAAATATATTAATATCCATGTTATACAGGGAATAGTATGATAAACATAAAATCATATATACTACTATTATATATATTGCTATTATAAATAATTATAATGTTAAAAAGTATATACTTCAAGCAATTTATTATATAGAATGGAAAGAAACGATAAATTTATATCTTGACAATGAAGTCATAAGTTATATAATTTTCTTTAGAAGAAGTCTAATAGAAATGGGGAATAAAGTTGGCTAAAAATGAGAAAAATAAAATAAAGCTCTATGGGTTTAACAACTTAACAAAATCATTAAGTTTTAACATTTATGATATTTGCTATACAAAAACAGAAGAGGATCGCAAAAGATATATAGAGTATATTGATGAACAATACAACGCTGAGAGGTTAACAAAAATTCTTACCGACGTTACTGAGACGATAGGCGCAAGTGTGCTAAATATTGCAAAGCAGAACTATGATCCCCAAGGAGCAAGCGTAACATTACTTATTTCAGAGGAAGAAATTCCATTATATGTGGTGGATCCTACCTGTAATAGAGGAATTTTAACTCCGATTCGTGAGAATATCGTGGGACATTTAGATAAAAGTCATGTAACAGTACATACTTATCCTGAAAGCCATCCTCAAAATGATATAAGCACTTTTAGAGTAGATATAGATGTAGCCACTTGTGGTACTATTTCGCCATTAAAAGCTCTAAATTACTTAATAGATAGTTTTGATTCGGATA
The DNA here is from genome assembly GCF_055081135.1 of Clostridium sp. CM036. Classification (NCBI taxonomy): domain Bacteria; kingdom Bacillati; phylum Bacillota; class Clostridia; order Eubacteriales; family Clostridiaceae; genus Clostridium; species Clostridium sp. CM036. Next base: position 3,592,585 of record NZ_CM143652.1, read on the forward strand.
TTATTACTATTGATTATAGAGTTCGCGGCTTCACTAGAGATATGGATGGTCAAAAACATTTTATAGATCATGAAATTAATTCTATACAAGATTATATTTCAAAAGAAACTATAAATAAATACAACTTAATTGATATGAATATATATCAATCTAATATATTTCATACTAAAATGATATTAAACGATTTTGAGCTTGATAATTATTTATTTGAGATTAAACAAGAAGATTTAAATGAAGATGAAAAATGTGATATTATACAAAAATTAAAAAAGGAAATGGGCGAAATATTTTATGGTATGGATATTTCTAATGAGTAAATTTCTATGAAATTTTATCTAAGGCACATTAAAATGAATAATTATTCATTTTAATGTGCCTTAATAATTATGAGCTTTATCATAAAGCATGATTATAGAGTTATAGATTTTTAGCTATCTGTAATAAAAACTGATACAGAAAATAATTGTAAATATTTAACAGAATATTGGCGGGTAATATAGTTATAAATGTAACACTTATTCCCAAAAAAATTTTATTGATATAAAAAAAATGTAATTATCTTTAAATATTTATATATTTTTATTATGAAACTTAAAACAGTGTAATAATATTCTAATCCTAAAAGAAACTTTAGTAAACTTGTAGATAAATAATTATTATAAGGAGCAAAATCCACCAATATTTTCCCTATTATTATGATACAATTATAAAAACATTATAAAAATATTATTATAAATATTCAAATAAATGCAGTTAAATAAGGCTTTGCTTTCGTTTTAATAAATTTTAGAATTCAAAATTTATTATATACAATTACTAAATTATAATTTTTATATGTTTAAAGTGGAGGGTATATTCCTAATTTTTAAAGCGAAATTGTGGATGAGCCTCTTGGGGATGGCAAGCCATCAAATATTTTTCTTTGATTAGTTGTTTTGAAAATCCCTAAAGATTCTATGTACCTTGTAGATAAATTTTATGAAACGTATTTGTTCTCATTAATGTATGCATTTTCTAAAGATTTTTTTTTGTGTTTTTACATGATGAGGTAATTAGGTGTAAAAATGTGTAAAAATCTTTATTAAGTAAGATGTTAGCTTTAGTAAAAGTTAGTATTGTAGCTCCGCAGGAGATGATTTAATTAGTAAAGGTTTAGAAAGGAGAGAACTAGCATGATAAAAAAAGAAATGATAGCTATGATATTGGCAGGAGGCCAAGGGTCAAGACTAAAACAATTAACTAAAATCACAGCAAAGCCTGCGGTTCCATTTGGAGGAAAGTATAGAATTATAGATTTTTCTTTAAGTAATTGTTCTAATTCGGATATAGACACTGTAGGAGTTCTTACTCAATACCAACCTTTGGCTTTAAACTCTCATATAGGTATAGGCGCACCTTGGGATTTAGATAGGAAAAACGGAGGGGTGAGTCTACTTCCACCTTACCAAAGTCAAGATGGTGGAAATTGGTATAATGGCACAGCAGATGCTATATATCAAAACACAAATTACATCGATAGCTTCGAACCAGAGTATGTTCTTATTTTATCAGGAGACCATATTTATAAAATGGATTATTCCAAAATGTTAGATTATCACAAAGAAAAAGGCGCAGATGTTACCATTGCAGTATTAGAAGTAACGAAGGCCGAGGCAAGTAGATTTGGAATAATGAACACACGAGAGGATCACAGCATCTTTGAATTTGATGAAAAACCAGAAGAGCCTAAAAGCAATTTAGCATCTATGGGAGTTTATATTTTTAAATGGTCTGTTCTTAAACAGCTTTTAAAAGATGATAACCTTGATAAAAATTCCAGTAACGATTTTGGTAAGAATATAATACCAAAAATGTTGATAAATAATCAAAAATTATATGCATATCCATTCAAAGGGTATTGGAGAGATGTTGGTACTATTGAAAGTTTATGGGAAGCTAATATGGATTTGCTATCTGACGATAACGAACTCGATATACATGATAATCAATGGAAAATATATACAGTGAACCCTATGATGCCACCACAATATATCGGACCTAGCGCAAGCATTGACAATGCAATGCTCAATGAGGGATGTACTGTTTTTGGAGAAATAAGCAATTGTGTGCTTTTTCATGGAGTACATGTAGGAAAAAACACTAAAATAACTAATTCCGTAATTCTACCTAATACTAAAATAGGCAATAATGTGGTAATAGATAAAGCTATTATAGGAAGTAATGTTACCGTAAGACGTAATGTGCATATTGGCAATGGAGAAGACATTATTGTTATAGAACAAGGAAGAGAAATTAAGGTTGATTCAAAGAAAGTAACTAAATTATAAAACTTGCGAGGTGAGAGCATGCTTAAAAATTATATAGGAATATTAATGTTAAATGAGCAAGAAGATAATATTAAAAGTCTTACAAAATCGAGACCTATAGCGTCGATTCCTATAGGTGGGAGATATAGAATTATTGATTTTGTGCTTTCGAATATGATTAATTCGGGTATTCATAATATAGGTATGTTTACTAACACAAAATCGAGGTCCTTAGTGGATCATTTAGGTTCAGGGAAACCATGGGATTTAGATAGAAAAATAAATGGACTATTTTTGTTTAATCTTACCTCAGAAACATCACAATTAAAAGATATAGATGCAATAAGTGAAAACATGGAATATATTTATAGAACTAAGCAAGAGTATGTAATAATATCTTCTTCTTATATGTTATGTAACATGGATTACAATGAGGCTGCTAAGTATCACGAAGAATCCGGTAGCGATATAACGGTAGTATACAAAAAAACAAATAATGGGAAGACGCATTATGTAAGTTGTAGCACTTTATATATTGATGAAGAAAATAAAGTTTTGAACATTGGAAAAAACATAGGAGCAGAGGACGAACTAAATATATCAATGGAAATGTATATAATGAAAAAAAGCACTCTTATAGCTATTGTAAACAAGTGCATTCAGACTGGATATCATAATTCGATGAAAGAAGTTATTTGTAGTGAAATTACTGAACTTAATGTAAATGCATATGAGTTTAAAGGATACCTCCAATGTGTAAATTCTGTAAAAAATTATTATAAAACTAGTATGGATATGCTAAATGGTAAAGTAACCAAGGAATTATTCTTTAACAAAGGGTTAATCTATACAAAGAGTAAAGATGAAGCTCCTACTAAATACTTTAATGGATCAAAGGTTAGTAATGCTTTGATTTCCAATGGATGTATTTTAAAAGGAAGTATAGAGAAAAGTATAATTTCAAGAAGGGTGACGGTACACGAAGGGGCAGAAATCAAAAATTGTATAATATTTCAGAATTGCGAAATTAAAAAAGGTTGTAAACTGACTAATGTTATAATTGATAAAAATACAATTATAAGTGAAAATACAGTACTAAATGGGGATGAAGATTTTCCGGTGGTTATTGAAAAAAAATTTCGGCCATAACAATTTTAAAAAATAAGGTATATGAAAATAAATAACAAGTATACTTACTTGTTCAGCTTGTTTACAAAATAACAAGTATACTTACTTGTTATTTATTTTCATATATTTAATGGGGGGTTTAGTATGAAAGTATTATTTGTGGCTTCTGAAGCATATCCTTTTATAAAAACTGGAGGCCTTGGGGATGTTGCATATGCACTGCCTAAAGCTTTAAGAAAGCTCGGCATTGACGCAAGAGTAATTATACCTAAATATAGTAAAATTCCTTTGTCATTTAAAAATTGCATGGAAACTATAGCTAGTTTTAAGGTTAAAGTTGGTTGGAGAGATAAGTATTGTGGACTACAACATTTGACTTATGATGAGGTGCCTTATTATTTTGTAGATAATGAAGATTATTTTAAAAGGCCTGAGATATATGGATATTATGATGATGGAGAGAGATTCTCTTACTTTTCAAAAGCAATCTTAGAATCTATAAAATACATGGGGGATTTCGTGCCAGATATAATTCATTGTAATGATTGGCACTCTGGAATAGTACCAGCTTTACTTAAAGAAAATTATAGTGAAGATGAGCGATATAATGAAATAAAAAGTGTATTCACTATACACAATTTGAAATATCAAGGAGTATTCAACAAAGAGATACTAGGTGATTTAATAGATTTAGATTGGAAATATTTTAATGATGAAGCATTAAAATTTTATGACAATGTATCATTTATGAAGGGCGGGATTGTTTTCTCAGATGCAGTAACTACTGTAAGCAACACTTATGCAAGAGAAATACAAACTCCTTTTTATGGGGAATCGCTAGATGGATTATTAGCCTCAAAGGCTGAAAATATATATGGCATAGTAAATGGTATAGATTATGATCTCTATGATCCTAGGGTGGATAAAAAAATATTTTGCAATTATGATGAAAAAAGTATAAAACAGAAAGTGAAAAACAAATTAAAGCTACAAGAAAAACTAGGGTTTACCGTAGATGAAGAAATGCCAATGATAGGAATTACCACTAGACTAGTGAAACAAAAAGGCTTAGATTTAATTGTGGATAAACTCCAGGAATTGCTTATTCTTCCAATACAGATAGTACTGCTTGGTAATGGTGAAGGATATTATGAAGATATATTTCAATACTTTGCGTCTATTTACCCAAGTAGGATATCGACAAATATTATTTTCGATGAGGAGCTAGCACAGCAAATATACGCTGCTTCAGATATGTTTTTGATGCCATCTTTATTTGAACCTTGTGGCATAGGCCAGCTTATAGCCTTGAAATATGGAAGTATTCCAATTGTCAGGGAAACTGGAGGGCTCAAAGACACCGTTATCCCTTATAATAAATATACTAGTATTGGTAATGGTTTTTCTTTTGAAAATTATAGTAGTCAAGAATTGTTAGATGCTATAAAGAGGGCTCTGGATTTATACAAAGACAAAGAGTCTTGGAATAAATTAGTTCAAAATGCCATGATTTCAAACAATAGTTGGGAAAATTCGGCTGAAAACTATATGGAATTATATACTAATCTGAAAAGTAAATTTTAAAATTGCTAGGTGGTGAATATTATAGTAATAGATAAAGAAATATTTAAATTGGACTATGTAGAGAAACTACAAACAATGTTTGCAGAAGATGAAATTGATGCATCGCCTCTGCATCAATATTATGCTTTAGGTGCACTAGTAAAAGACTATTGCTCTAAACCATGGATAGAAAGTAATAAAGCGTATGGAAAAAATAGAGGAAAACAAGTGTATTATTTTTCTATGGAATTTTTAATTGGTAGATTACTAGATAGTAATCTAGTTAATCTAGGTATAAAGGATATTTGTGAGGATGCTCTTAATGATTTAGGAATTAGTTTAAAAAAGATAGAGGATATAGAATCGGATGCGGGGCTCGGTAATGGTGGGCTTGGAAGATTGGCAGCATGTTTCTTAGATTCTATGGCATCTACGCAGATACCGGGTCATGGTTGCGGCATAAGGTATAAATATGGATTATTCAAACAGAAAATAGAAAATGGTTATCAAGTAGAAGTTCCTGATAATTGGTTAAGAAATGGTAATTCGTGGGAAATAAGAAAAGAAAGCAAGTCTGTAGAAGTAAGATTTGGTGGAGATGTACATTTAAATAAAGAGAATGGATTAACAAGAGTTAGCCATGAAAATTATGAGTGTGTAAGGGCGGTACCATACGACACTCCAATAAAAGGATATGAGAATAATACTGTAAATACATTAAGGCTTTGGAGCGCAGAAACTATGGAGGAAGATTTTGATTTTTCATCCTTTAGTCAAGGAAATTATGCAAAAGCTGGTGAAAACAAATATTCAGCGGAGGCTATTTCACAAATTTTATATCCAGATGATAGCTATGAAAAGGGTAAATTACTAAGGCTTAAGCAAGAGTATTTTTTTGTGAGTGCTGGATTACAAAGTATTTTAAGAAATTATAAAAAGAAGAAACTTTCATTTAGTGAGTTTCATAAACACGTGGCGGTGCAGATAAATGATACCCATCCGGCTGTAGCTGTGGCTGAACTAATGAGGCTATTAATTGATGAGGAGGGTTTATCTTGGGACGCTGCAATGGATATTACAACGCGAACTATGGCATATACTAACCATACAATTATGGCAGAGGCACTAGAAAAATGGCCTGTAGATATGTTTAAAAAATTACTTCCACGTATTTATATGATTGTAGAAGAAATAAACAGGCGTTTTTGTAATGAAGTGTATCATAGGTACAATGGAGATTGGAATAAAGTCAATAAAATGTCTATTATTTATGATGGATATATAAGGATGGCGTATCTCGCTATTGTAGGAAGCCATTCTGTTAATGGAGTTGCAAAATTGCATACAGAATTATTAAAGCATCAAGAATTGGCTGATTTTTATGAGTTCTTCCCAGAAAAATTTAACAACCAAACTAATGGCATAACTCATAGAAGATGGCTATTAAATTCTAATCAAAAGCTCGCAGAACTTATAACGGAAACTATAGGTTATGGGTGGGTAAAGTCTCCAAATGAGCTCCATAAATTAATGGATTATTCAAAGGATACCGCTTTTCAAGAAAAAACACATAGCATAAAAACGAATAATAAAATAAAATTTTCAAACTATATATTAACCAACTATGGAACTGAAATTGATCCGAATTCCATATTTGACGTTCAGGTAAAAAGACTGCATTCCTATAAAAGACAAACTTTAAATGTATTCCATATAATGCATTTATATAACCAGCTTCTTGAAAACCCTAATTTAGATATGGTTCCAAGAACTTTTATATTTGGTGCGAAAGCTTCTCCAAGTTATTATATAGCAAAACAAACTATTAAACTTATTAATACAATAGCCTCTAAGATAAATAATGATCCTATAGCGCGCGGTAAAATAAAGATAGTATTCCTTGAAAATTATGGTGTGTCATTAGCTGAGAAAATTATTCCTTGTGCTGATGTTAGTGAACAGATTTCTACTGCATCTAAGGAGGCTTCTGGAACTGGTAACATGAAATTTATGATGAATGGGGCTATAACACTAGCAACCTTAGACGGGGCAAACGTAGAAATATTTGAAGCAGTCGGAAAAGAAAATATTATATTATTTGGACTAACATCAGAAGAAGTAATAGAATATTACAAGAATAAAAGTTATAACTCTTATGATATATATAATAGCGATCAAAGAGTAAATACTATAGTGAATCAATTGGTAAATGGATTTTTAGAAACTCCTAAAATGGAATTTATGAGCATATATGATAGTTTACTATTACACAATGATGAGTATTTTGTGCTTAAAGATTTTGATGCTTATGTAAAGGCACATAGAGAAATTGACAGGTTATATAGACAAAAGTCCATTTGGCAACAAATGGCCATTACAAATATTGCTAAGTCGGGTATCTTTTCAAGTGATAACACTGTAGAGAAATATGCAAAAGAAATTTGGGGAATTCCTGCGGTTAATATTAAATTATAATTGTATAAAAATGCTGTACTAGATTATTATCTAGTACAGCATTTTTTTAAATACATATTGATTTAACGAAAAAAATGTTGTAGTATTGATATACAACTATAAATACGAACAATTAATAAAAAACAAAACTTAATATTCGCAAACTCATATAAGCTTAGAAATATGGACTAAGCGTTTCTACCAAGTAGCCGTAAAATACTTGACTATGGGTGTTTTAATAAAAATAGTTAAATTATTCTAAAATGAATTTTTTTATTATAAACTCCCTAGCTAACGCGTTAAGCCGTTAATAGAGGAGTTTTTTGTTTTGCAATGAATCGTATGTCGAAAATATAGTTAATAAAGGAGAAGATTATGGAAATATTAAAGGATAAAATATTAACGCAAGGGTCAGTAATAGGTAGTGGAATTTTAAAGGTTGATAGTTTTTTGAATCATCAAATTGATATAGTGCTATTAAATGAAATTGGAAAAGAATTTAAAAAAAGGTTTGCACAACATGAAATCACAAAAATATTAACAGTTGAAGCATCAGGTATAGGAATAGCATGTATTGTGGCACAATACTTTGGTAACATTCCTGTAGTTTTTGCAAAAAAACATGAAGCCACTAATTTGGATAGCAATACATATGAAGCTGATGTGTTTTCTTTTACAAAAAATAAGAATTATAAAATTAGAACTAGTAAAAAATATATAAAAAAAGAAGATAAGATTTTAATAATTGATGACTTTTTAGCTAATGGGAATGCTGCATTAGGACTTATAAAAATTGTACGTCAGGCTGAAGCCGAAGTGGTTGGAGTGGGAATTGTAATCGAAAAAGCATTTCAAAATGGAAGAATATGCATAGAAAAGGAGGGTGTTAAAGTAGAATCATTAGCCATAATAAAATCTTTACAAGATAACAAGATAGTTTTTAGCTAAGACTTATTATTTATTATAGGGGAGGAATTAACAATGAAGAAAAAATTAGGAAGTTTATTAATAGTACTTACATTAGTTATGCCTTTAATGATTGCAGGATGTGGCACTGATAAGAAAACTGAGACAAAAGGTACGCAAAAAAAGGAAATAAACGTAGGGTTTATATATGTAGGACCTGTAGGTGACGAAGGCTGGACTTACTCTCATGATGTTGCAAGAAAAGAGATTGAAAAACAGCTAGCTGTAAAAACTTTGTATAAAGAATCAGTAAAAGAGGATTTAGCAGAAGTTGAAAAAGTATGTGAAGAAATGATTAATCAAGGAGCTAACGTTATTGTAGGAACAAGTTTTGGATTTATGGATGGAATGGAAGCATCAGCTGCGAAACATCCTGAAGTTAAATATCTACATGCATCTGGGTACAAAACTTCAGAAAATATGTCAAACTATTTTGGACGTATCTATCAAGCAAGGTATCTTTCAGGGATAGTTGCTGGGATGAAGACTAAAACTAATAAAATAGGATATGCAGCAGCACACCCAATTCCAGAAGTAATAAGAGGAATAAATGCTTTTGCTCTAGGGGTACAATCAGTGAATCCGAAAGCTGTAGTAAAAGTAAAATGGACTAATACTTGGTATGACCCAGCTAGAGAAAAAGAAGCAGGAAAGGCACTTATTGCAGAAGGTGTAGACGTAATTACCCAGCATCAAGATACTGCAGGGCCATTACAAGCTGCAGAAGAAGCAGGAATATCCGCTATTGGATATAATACAGATATGAAAGCTAAAGCACCTAAAGCATATATGACATCGCCAGTTTGGAATTGGACACCATATTATGTTGAGCAAATAAAAGCTATTAAAGCCGGTACGTGGAAATCAGGAAGTTATTGGAAAGGTTTAGAATCTGGAGTAGTGAGTCTTGCGCCGCTCACAGAAAATGCACCAACTGGAGCAAAAGAGGCTGTAGAAAAGGCTAAAACAGAGATTCTTTCAGGTGAAAACAAAATATTTGTAGGACCTTTAAAGGACCAAACGGGAACTACTAAAATTGAAAAAGGTAAAGTCATGACAGATGAGGAATTACTACAATTTAATTGGTTTGTTAAAGGCGTAGAAGGAAAAATAGAGAAATAATATATGATTTTAAAATATGGAGGAGATGATTTAATATGAATGAAATCCCTTATGTATCTATAGAGAATATTAGTAAGACCTTCGGAAAGGTAATAGCTAATAAGAATATGAATTTAACGGTGCATGGTGGGGAAATTCATGCGCTACTAGGTGAAAATGGGGCAGGTAAAAGCACTCTCATGAATATGCTATCAGGGGTATATACTCCTGATAGTGGCTCTATTTTTATTCATGGGAAAAATATGAATTTTACTTCTCCAAAGGATGCTATTAAAGCTGGTATAGGAATGATTTATCAGCATTTTAAATTAGTTGAGGAAATGACTGCGAAGCAAAATATATTACTGGGTCAAAATAGAGGCTTATTTTTTAATGACAAGTTAGAAATTAAAAAGATTAATGATATATGTGAAAAATTTCATTTAGAGATGGATGTAAACAAATATGTTTGTGATATGGCAGTAGGAGAGAGGCAAAATCTTGAAATACTTAAAGTACTTTATAGAGGTGCTGATGTCTTGGTATTAGATGAACCTACTACGGTATTTACTCAACGTGAAACTGAAAAATTATTTAAAATAATGAGAAAGATGAAAGAACAAGGCTGTGCAATTATATTTATAAGTCATAAAATGGATGAAGTAATGGAGATCTGTGACAAAATTACTGTATTAAGAAAAGGTGAAGCTATAAAAACAGTTGAAAAAGAAAATACCACTCCAAAGCAATTAACAGAACTTATGATGGGTCGCAAAGCGGATTTATCTATAAATAAGGTAAATAAAGAGCCAGGAGATATAATGCTTAAGGTAAAGGACTTGAAAGTGTTAAATGCTGAAAAGGCAGAGATAATTAAAAATATTAGTTTCAGCCTAAGAAGTTCTGAAATTCTTGGCGTGGCTGGAATTGCTGGAAGTGGCCAAAGGGAATTATGTGAGGCCATTGCAGGAATTGAGAAGGTAGCAAGTGGTGAAATAGTTCTTGAGGGGGAGAATCTAGTAGGGAAATCTCCTAGAGATATTATTAATAAAGGCATAAGTATGAGCTTTATACCAGAAGATAGATTAGGAATGGGACTTGTTGCTTCTATGGGAATGGTGGATAACCTTTTGCTAAAGGATTACCACACGCAAAAGGGGATATTTATAGATAGAAAACCAGTCGTAATTAAAGCAAAAAAAATGGTTGAGAAATTTGAAATTAAGACACCGGACATACATCATCCCATAAAATATTTATCAGGTGGGAATATTCAAAAAATATTAGTTGGAAGAGAATTAAGTATGTATCCGAAGATTCTTGTTATGGCATATGCGGTAAGGGGCTTGGATATTAATACGTGTTATACGATTTACGACCTAATAAGTCAAGAGAAGGAAAAAGGAACGGCAGTATTATTCATTGGAGAAGATTTGGATGTGTTAATTAAGTTGTGCGATAGGATTATGGTGCTTTGTGATGGTGAGGTTACTGGCATTGTTGATGCGAAAAAAGCTTCAAGAGAAGAAATTGGTATGATGATGGTGGGAAATACTGCCCAGATGGAGGAGAATTAGATGATGAAGATTGTTAAAAGAGCTGAAACTCGCAAAACTGATAATTTTAAAATTAGAAGCATTGCAATCCTCCTATCATTATTGGTACTAGGTATGTTTTTGTTAGTAATTAAACTTAATCCAATAGACGTATATGCGTCTCTTATAAAGGGAAGCTTTGGCTCGAGTTATAGTATTAAGCAAACACTTATTAAGGCAATACTACTGATTGTAGCTTCTCTTGGAATATCGATAGCCTTCAAGATGCAATTTTGGAATATTGGTGGAGAAGGACAAATAGTAATGGGAGCCTTTGCTGCTACTTTTTTTGCATTGAAATTTCCCTATATGGATAAATTACCATTGTTATTAATAATGTTTTGTGCAGGTATTTTAGGCGGAGGGTTATGGGCATTAATTGCAGCCTTACTTAAGGGGAAATGGAATACTAATGAAACGATTGTAACATTAATGCTAAATTACATAGCCTTAAAGTTTATTACATACCTACAATATGGACCTTGGAAGGATAAGAGAGCAATGGGTTTCCCTAAAATACCTAACTTATCGCCAAATGCAACGCTTCCAGATGTTTTTGGTATACATATGGGATGGATAATCGCAATTATACTTGTGATTATAGTGTATATTTTCATGAAATATACTAAGAAGGGTTATGAAATTTCGGTGCTTGGAGAAAGTGAAAAAACAGCATTGTATGCAGGCATTAAAATTAGAAAAACCATGTACATAGCTATATTTTTAAGTGGAGCACTCTGTGGAATTGCAGGTGTAATTCAAGTATCAGCTGTAAGTAGGACACTGTCTGCACAAGTTGCAGGTGGGGCAGGATTTACAGCTATAATTATAGCTTGGCTTTCAGGATTAAGTGCACCCATTATAGTAATAGTATCTATACTATTTGCGGCTCTATTACAAGGAGCGTCATTTATTCAAACAGCATTTGGAATACCTGAAGCGGCTGCACAATTAATACAAGCAATTATACTGTTTTTTGTATTAGGCAGTGAATTCTTCATTAAATATAAAATAAATTTTAACTATCAAGGCATATTAAAGGAGGAAAATAGAAATGAATAGTATAACAACATTTTTAGCCGCTGCGGTTGTAGCAGGTACACCTCTACTTTTTGCCACATTAGGTGAATTATTAACTGAAAAGGTAGGTAACCTTAATTTAGGTGTAGAAGGCATGATGCTTATGGGATCTGTCATTGGATTTATGGCAGGCTTAAGTACGGGAAATCCTGTTATAGCAATGATAGCTGCAGCGATTTCAGGAGCCTTTGGAGCGTTAATTTATGCGTTTTTAACTATAACACTTCGGGCAAATCAAGTTGTATGTGGTCTTACGCTAACTATATTTGGAACAGGGTTCTCAAGTATGATAGGTAAAAAATTGATTGGGCAAGTTACCCCAGATAAGGTTAAATCATTTTTCGTACCTAAAAGAATTCCATTAATTGGAGATATACCTTTTATAGGAGATATATTTTTTAATCAAGATGTGTTTGTATATTTGGGATATATTATAACTTTGCTTTTGTTTATATATTTATATAAAACTACTAAGGGCTTAAACACCATGGCAGTTGGCGAAAATCCTGCAGCTGCCGATGCAGCTAGTATAAACGTTAATTTGTATAAATATGTGAATACATTAGTAGGCGGAGCTCTTTGTGGTCTTGGAGGAGCATATCTATCTCTTGTTTATGTTCCAGCATGGCAGGAGAATGTAACATCTGGCAGAGGATGGATAGCAGTGGCCTTAGTAATTTTTGCAACTTGGAGACCTCATAGAGCGATTATAGGAGCATACCTTTTTGGAGGGCTTGACATAGTAGGTTTTAGACTTCAAGGATTACCTAATTTTTCAGTATCTCAATATCTTATTGATTTGCTACCATATTTAGTTACAATAATTATTTTAGTAATAGTATCAATGAAAAAATCTAGTGAAAACTCACCACCGGCTGGACTCGGAAACCCCTATTTTAGAGAAGAAAGATAGTTAATTTCTCGAATTTTTTTACATGATACATAATAGGGGACATTTAATAATTATTCAAATGCAAATAGTTGTTAACTGTCCCCAATTATTTTATGTTTTGTGTATAATAATAGTATGATATATAATAGGAATGGTGACAAAATGAAATATGCAGTTATTACATTTACAGAAAAGGGAGATCAAATAGCTAATATTTTAGCTTCAAGCCTTAACATTGATTTGTATTCAAAGAAAAAGCAAAGTGATTTTAATTTTAAGGAAGTTAGTAGAAATGTAATGGAAAACTATAGAGGTGTAATATTTATAAGTTCTACAGGTATTGCAGTTAGAGCTATAGCGCCATACATAAAAAGTAAGGATGTGGACCCTGCAGTATTAGTTATAGATAATTCTTGTAATTATGTTATAAGTCTTTTAAGCGGTCATTTAGGAGGCGCAAATGAGCTTACATTAAAGGTTAGTAAGCTTCTCGAATCACAAGCGATAATAACTACTGCTACAGATAATTTAGGTATTTATGCTCCAGATATGATAGCAAAAGATAATGGACTTATAATTGAAGATTTGAAAAAAGCAAAAGAAATAGCGGCTCTTTTAGTAGAGGGAAGAAAAATTGGATTTTTTGATGAAAGAGGGATAGTACAAACGCCCGTTGGATATAGTAGTAATTTAGAGGACATTAGTGGGTTACTATACATTTGCAGCTCAGAGAGTACTGATAATCATTTAAAGGGACATATAGTGCCTACGCTTAAATTAATAAGAAGAAATATCGTACTAGGGATAGGATGTAGAAAAGATTTTTCAACCCAGAAAATGAAACAAACTGTATTAAGGGTTCTTAAAGAATATAATATAGATATTAGGTCTATAAAGTCTATAACGACGATTTTGATAAAAAAAGATGAGGTTGCAATAAATGCGCTAGTAGATTATTTTAAATGCCAACTTAAAATATTTACGGCAGAAGATATAAAGCAAGTACAACATAAATTTTACGGTAGTGATTTCGTTGAAAAAACTATTGGAGTTAGAGCTGTTTGTGAGCCTTGTGTAGAACTTAGTGGTGCAAGGATTATAAAAAATAAGATGAAATTAGATGGTATGACGTTATGTATAGGTGAAGTATGATATAATAAAGAAGATATTTTTAGTAACAATTATGCAATAAGAGGAGTGTATTTATATGACAACAGATAATAAAGAAGAAGTTATAATGAAAGATATGACAACAGATGGTAATGAGGAAGTTATCATGAAAGATATGACAGTAGATAGTAGTGAAGAAATTACAATGAAAGATGCGATGGATAATACTGATGACGTGCTTTTAGCTAAAAAAAGTGAAGATAGCGTTAAAGTTTGGGAAAAATTACAGGAAATCGTAGATGAGAATAAAACGTTAGAAGTAACAGTTAGTGACATAGTAAAAGGCGGAGCTACGGCTTATATTGATGGAGTTAGAGCATTTATACCTGCGTCACAAATCTCAGATTCATATATAGAAAACCTAGAAGACTTTAAAGGCAAAACTTTAGAAGTTAAAATAATAGAACTTGATAAAGAAAATAAAAACATAGTTCTATCAAGAAGAGTAATAGAAAAAGAAGAGAATGAAGGTAAAAAAGATATAATTTGGAATGAACTCAAAAAGGGCGATAAGAGAAAAGGTGTTATAACTAGACTTGCTAAATTTGGTGCTTTTGTAGATTTAGGCGGCATTGATGGTCTTATTCACGTTTCACAATTATCATGGAAAAGAGTTCAAGATCCAGCAGAGGTAGTGTCAGTTGGAGATGAAGTTGAAGTTACTATTTTAGATTTTGATAAAGAAAAAGGAAGAATATCTTTAGGACTTAAATCAGAAGCAGGAAACCCATGGAAGAATATAGTAAGCAACTACAAGCCTGGTGCTATAGTAGAAGGAACTGTTGTAAAATTAATGGATTTCGGTGCTTTTGTACAACTTGAATCAGGAGTAGAAGGACTAGTTCATTTATCAGAAATATCAGAAGAACGTATAGCAAAAGTTTCTGACGTATTAAAAGTTGGAGAAGTTGTAAAAGTTAAAATCGGTGAAATAAACGAAAAAGATAGAAGAATAAGCCTAAGTATTAGAGAAGCAGCAAGAGGAAATGAAGATTTTTCACAATATAAGCAAGAAGAAGAAGCTGGATTAACTTTAGCTGATATATTAGGAGATAAATTCAAAAACTTTAAATTTGAATAAATTTGTAAGTAAAAATAATTAATAATAGTTTTACTTAATAGAGCTACAAGAAGCATAGATTTTTAAAAAAGTCTATGCTGAATTAAGAAGATGATTTCTGTATTGTAAACAGGAGTCATCTTTTTTAGGTTCCATTGATATCTAAATTTAATATCTACTTTTAATAGATTTTTTTAGAAGCGTATGGTAATATATTTATAAAATGTAATTTAATGATATGAAAGAAGGGGATTTTAGTGAGTGAAGTTAAAAAACTTAAAACAAGAGATGAAATTGACAGCATGTACAAGTGGAACGTCCAAAAGATGTATAAGAGTTCTGCGGCGTGGGAAGAAGATTTTGAAATACTAAGATCTAAAGCACCAGAAATGCAAAGATTTTCAGGGAAACTGGGCACTGCTGAGGAGTTATTATCATTTTTAGAAAGCAATGTAGAGATTCAAAGACTTCTAGAAAAATTGCTTGTATATGCACATTTAAGAGGGGATGAGGATACAGCTAAGGCAGAGTTTCAAGTACTTAAAAATAAGATTGATTCATATGCCGCAGAAGTTTCGAGTGCCACTGCATTTTTTGTCCCTGAACTATTATCATTAAAAGAGGGCTTTATAGATGAGGCAATTTGTAAGATTCCAAAACTTAAAATATATGAATTCTACTTACTAGATATTTTAAGTCAAAAGCCTCATACATTAAGTGTAGAGGGAGAAAAGCTATTAGCATCTGTAAGCGACTGCTTAAATGCCCCGGGAAATATATTTGAAATGCTTACAAATGCAGATATGACGTTTCCAAGTATAAAAGATGAAAAAGGTAATGAAATTGAATTAACAGAAGGAAACTACAGTATTTTTATAAAATCGAAGGATAGAAGGGTAAGAAAAGATGCCTTTGAAACATTATTTGGAACATATAAGGGGTTTAGAAATACGTTAACAACATCTTTAACATCATCAATAAAAAACTTTGTATTTAATGCAAAAACAAGAAATTATGCATCAGCATTAGAAAGCTCATTAAAGCCTAATAATATTCCAGTAGAGGTTTATCATAATGTGGTGGATACTATAAAC
This sequence comes from Clostridium sp. CM036, assembly GCF_055081135.1. Lineage (NCBI taxonomy): Bacteria > Bacillati > Bacillota > Clostridia > Eubacteriales > Clostridiaceae > Clostridium > Clostridium sp. CM036. Next base: position 3,608,994 of record NZ_CM143652.1, read on the forward strand.
AACAATCTAGACTCCCTCCATAAATATGTAAGACTTAAAAAGAAACTTTTAGGACTTGATGAAATTCATATGTATGATTTATATGTGCCAATAGTTGATGCGGTGCAAGATAGTATTGAGTATGAAGATGCTGTTAAGTTAGCATTAGATGGTATAAAACCTTTGGGGCAAGAATATTTAAATATATTTAAAGAAGGAATTAGTGAAGGCTGGGTAGATGTATTTGAAAATAAGGGTAAACGTTCTGGGGCATATTCTTCGGGATGCTATGACAGTATGCCATACGTACTCTTGAATTATAATCACCAATTAAATGATGTATCTACGCTTGCTCATGAAATGGGGCACTCTATTCATTCTTATTATTCAAGGAAGAATCAACCGTATATATATTCAGAGTATGAGTTATTCTGTGCGGAAGTAGCATCTACAACTAATGAATGTTTACTAATAGATTATTTAATTAAAAATGAGACAGATAAGAAGAAAAGACTATTCTTAATAAATCAGCAATTGGAAGGAATAAGAACTACAGTATTTAGACAATGTATGTTTGCAGAGTTTGAAAAAACAACCCATGAAAATATTGAGCAGGGTAACCCATTATCTCCAGAGGACTTATGTAAAATTTATCATGATTTAAACCGAAAATATTTTGGAGCTGAAATGGTGGTAGATGAGGGTATTGATATGGAATGGGCAAGAATTCCTCACTTTTACAGCGACTTCTATGTATATCAATATACTACGGGTTTTGCAGCAGCTAATTCTTTCAGTAAAATGATAGTTGAAGAGGGCGAAAGCGCTGTAGAAAGATATAAAGGATTCTTAAAGAGCGGTGGAAGTGACTATCCAATAAATATACTTAAAAAAGCAGGGGTAGATATGTCATCACCAAAACCTTTAGAGGATACTATAAGAAGATTTGATGAATTATTAGAAATGCTCGAAAAAGAGATATAAAAAAAGTATGAAGTTTCTCCTGGATGACTTGCAATAAGAACTTGAAACGAAAAATTTTGTTAAGAAATTCTAAATGAAATTTCAATGTTTCTGCATTTCTTATTGCAAGTCGCTTTCAGAGAAATCCAATACTTATTATTTAGATCTTATTTTGAACATCTTTATGACATAGTAGAGACAAAGATTACAGGATTTAATACAATGTCAAAAAAAGAAAAAGAAGAGTATGATGTATAATGGTACCTATAGGAAGGACACTTGAAAAAAAAGTGTTTGGATTATAGGTATTTTTTTCGTATAATTTATATATAGATAGGATGGTGGCAAATGAGTAAGATTTTATTTACCCAAAAAGATATTATAAACCTTGAAAATAATAAAAATGTTAAAAAAGTTAGTGAATATGCGATCACATATAATTATGAATTTAAAATATTATTTATAGATGAATATATAGCTGGAAAACTACCAAGACAGATTTTTGCCGAAAATGGGTTTGATATAAATGTAATTGGATTAGGCAGAATCGAACAATCAGCATATAGGTGGAGTGCAGCTTACAAAAAAGATGGAATAATTGGGTTAGAAGACACAAGGAAAGGGGCAAGTGGTAGACTACGCTCTACCGAGCTTACAAAAGAAGAAATAATAGAGAGGCAAGATGCTAAAATAAAACTGCTTGAGGCACAGGTAGAATTGTTAAAAAAATTAGACGCGAAAGAAAGGCAGGTGGTACAAAAAAATAACAAAATCAAATCAAGCGATGTTTTTAAAACTATAAAAGAAGTTATTGAAAAATATAGCTTTAAAAATGTAACCAGATACTTATGCGAATTATCAGGAGTGTCTAGATCTGGGTACTACAATTATATTGCTTCAAAGGATATACAGATTGAACGCGAGCAGCGTGATTTAGAGGATAGGGACTTAATATTGAAGGCGTTTAATCGAAGGGGTTATAAGAAAGGCTCTAGATCTATTAAAATGACTTTGAAAAATGAATTTAATATTATATATAGTATAAAACGTATCCGTAGGATTATGAACAAATATGAAATAATATGTCCTCACAGAAAGGCAAATCCATATAGAAGAATTGCTAAAGCAACGAAAGAGCATAGCGTAGTAAAAAATATTTTGAATCGTGAATTCAAGCAGGCTACGCCAGGAAAGGTTCTTCTTACTGATATAACATATTTACCATACGGTAATAGTAAAATGGCTTACTTATCCACAATTAAGGACTCCTCAACAAATGAAATATTAGCGTATCAAACTTCAGATAGAATAACACTTGATATAGCCTTAGATACAATAAAGAAGCTAGTTAAAAACAGACGAGTAACGTTAACAAAAGATGCCTTTATTCATTCAGATCAAGGTAGTCATTATACAAGTCCAACATTTCAAAAGCTACTAAAAAAGCACAAATTATCGCAGTCAATGTCGCGTAGAGGTAACTGTTGGGACAATGCCCCTCAGGAATCATTTTTTGGACATATGAAAGATGAGATAGATTTAAAGTCCTGTACTACGCTTGAAAATGTTAAGAAAATGATAGATAGGTATATCACATATTATAATAATTATAGATACCAGTGGGACTTGAAAAAGATGGCTCCTGTACAATACAGAAACCATCTCTTAGCTTGATAGCACCTTTTTTTAGAGTGTCCTTGACATAGGTAACAGTTTAATGTTGTTTCCTTGTGTAAATACACGGGGAAATTCATGTTTATGATTGCTTTTGAATAAAGGATTTGTATGAGCATTATAATTTTAATATATTTAATGGCAGATTTGGTATTGTAGAAAGTATAGAGAATACAATAGAAAGAATAATACAAGGTGGTATTTAAAATGGAGAAAAAGCTTAGATATAGATTGATTACCGGAAAAGATGATGCGAACTTTTGTAAAAGAATTTCTGAATTACTTGATGAAGGTTATACATTATATGAATCTCCTTCGTGTACATTTAACGGACAAGATGTAATTGTGGCACAAGCTGTAATTAAGAATGATAAAAAATAAATATTAAAAATTTTAATTACCTAGAAATTGTAGGTATTGCAGGACTAAATATATTAATATTTAATACACAGTTGTAAGAAATTATAATGTAAATAATGTATTTTATAAGGAGATGTTTGATTATGAAAAAGTCTCTATCAATAAATTTTATCGAAGTACTTTTAGATGTTTTACTAACTGTATCAGGGTTTTTATTAGTAATGGGTGTATTACATGTACTATTTGGTGGAAAGGCTGTATTTACTATAAATATTGGTATTAGTTTTATAGTTTATTTAATTTACGTTTTAATACTTTACAATCTACGCAAAATTGTTTGTAGTGCTAAATTAACACCGTTTTGTTTTGATAATGTCAGGAGATTTAAAATAATTGGATATTATATGTTCTCTATAGCTATTTTTGATGTAATCATGAACTACAAAAGACAAGCTGGTATAGAAATATTTGCTACAAGATATGGGTCACTTAAAGGCAGTTTTTTTATGTATATTGTGTTAGCTTGTATGGCTTTAGCTTTAGCAGAAATATTCAAAAAAGCAATTGAAATAAAAGAAGAAAACGACTCGACTGTCTAAAGGAATATAATATTACAATTATCGTAAATTTGGATTTTATACACTTGAAGCTATTTCTCGTGAATTGCAATGCCAACTTGGTGATTTATTAGAATATAAAGAATAATATATATATAAGTTGCGTCGCAACATTCTAAAATAGAGCATCAATTGTATATCTACGATTGATGCTCTATTTTTGAAGACTTCGAAGGTTAGTTATATGATTTTTAACAGACAAGATGTAATTCATAATGACAATAATGCGGAAAAATAAATATTAAAAATTTGAATATTTAATGTTAAATATTATTGTGACATACATTATACACTATACGAATAAAATTAAGATATGATGTTAAAATGCCGCACGAGATATAGTAAGGAGAGTGATTTAAATAATAATTTTCACCACTATTTTAATAGGTATAATATTTTTGACAGGGATTATTATGCTACAGATATTTTTATCAAAACGACAAAATAAGTGGCTTGGTTTAATATTGCCAATAATTAATGTTATTTTTTCCATTAGGGCAGTTTTAGGTATAAATTTCGATGGGGGAGAATCAATTAGTACAATTGTAATGGAAACGATTATGACGTTTTTAGTGTGGAATATTTTAACAGGTGTTTTAAGTGATGTATATTTTACTTGCCGTGAAAAATTAAAAAAGAGTAAAATATAGATGAAATGAATGTGGAAATTATTGCGATTTGGTGGTTTTTTATCTGCTATCCATAGTAGATACATCTTAGTGTAAATATGATATAGTATGAAGTTTTTCCGGAAATGACATGAAATAAGAAGTGCAGAAACATTGAAAGTTGATTTAGAAATTCTACCGATTTATGCGCAAAAAAAGTATATGTTACATATAATGCATTGAAGCGAGCTTTAGAACTTCTTATTTTATTTTTAATTAAGATGCGTTAGGAAAAACATATGTTTGAGCGACACAGCGAGTTTATGTTTTTTAGCAGATTAATTAAAAGTAAAATTAGTAGTTCTTAGCGAAGTGAATGCATTAATAGTAATATATACTTTTTTATTTTAGTCTTGTTTCTTTTTAGTAATATACCAATATACAGGTAATCCAATTAAGGTTATTGCAAGTCCTATAAGTGCTTTTGAAGTATCAGTTAAAAGTGTACTTACTAGGATATATATACCTCCAGTAATTCCGATGAGTGGAACTATTGGGTAGAAGGGTACTTTATAAGGTCTCTCTAAATCTTTATGTTTTGTTCTTAATATAAAGATACCAGCTACTGCCATTGTGAAGAAAATCCATAAAACAAATATAACAAGATCAGTTAAGGTATCAAAAGAACCGCTAAATACATATAAAGAGGCGAGTACTGCCTCGAAAATAAAAGCGTTTAATGGAGTTTGATATTTTTGATTAACTTTTCCGAGGATCTTATCAAAAGGTAAAAGTTTATCTCGAGCCATGGCAAAGGGTATTCTAACTCCTGTCATTAGGTAACCATTTAATGTTCCAAAGATTGAAATTAATATGCCAGCAGTTATAAACAATGAACCAAATTTTCCAAATAAAACTGTTGCAACATCAGAAGCCACTTTATTAGAACTAATAACAGCTGTTATAGGAATTATGTTTATAATTGCTAAATTAAATAAAACATACACTGTTATAATAACGATTAGTCCTAAAATTATGGACTTTGGTATGTCTTTTTTAGGATTTTTAAGTTCTCCTGCTATATTACCTACGCCTACCCAGCCATCATAAGCCCAAAGTGTTCCAAGCATAGCAGCTCCAAAACCAGCTCCGGCTGCAGTAGTCCCTAGTGGCAAGGAAAAACTGTGAGCTGTTCCTTTTATAAGGCCTAAAGCAATAATAATAAAAATTGGAATTAGTTTTGCAACAGTTGCAATGAACTGAATTTTACTAGCAAGTTTTGTTGATAACACGTTTGCAGTGGTGATAACAAATATCATTAATATTGCAAATAGTTTTTGCTGGATTGGACTCATAGGTACAAAATTAGTAGCTTGAGTTGCTAAAACTATTGCGAGTGCTGCGGCGGCACCAGGTACATAAATAACCGTCTGTACCCAACCAAATAGAAATGCCCATTTTTCTCCATAGAGTTCTTTAAGATATATAAATATACCACCAGTTTTTGGAATAGCTGCTGCTATTTCAGCTATAGTAAGACCAGAAGCCATAGTTATAATGCCACCGGCGACCCAAGCAAGTATTCCCATGGTTGGAGATCCTGCGTTTTTAAATACAATAGAAGGTTTAAAGAAAATCCCTGAACCTATAACCATACCTATAACTAGGGTAATGGATTCTAGTAAGCCGATTTCTTTCTTTAGTGTTTTTGGTGAATTATTGATAGAATCTAATTCTTTTGATGCTTCCAGAATAAATCATCCTCTCTTTTGTTAGTCTTAAAATAATAGAAAACTCATTTAAGTGGGTCAAATCATCTCCTGCGGAGCTGAAATGTCGCTAAAATATATAAAGACATGAAGTAAAAAAGCGGCAAAAGCACTGCATTTTTACTACATGTCCTCTTATCTGAAAGTTTCATTAGATAATAATCTAAGTTGCTCCAATAAAAATATTTTAAATAACTATAATCCCAAATGTAAATTTTATTATTTCTTTATATTTTATTAGCAAATTCAAATATAGTCAAGAAGAATTTTTTAAAACATACAACTTAAAATATCTTCTATATTTGCATTTGAAAAATAATCAGATATATTAAAGGCTGAAAGCGCTTTTTTTACATCAGATTCCACATGATTTATGCCTATAAGGGCAGCATCTATGTCCGAGATATCAAGTTTGCTAAAAAAATCACCATATATCGTAATATCTTTTATTATTCCATGTTGTACTTCCATATTACATTCAACAGTTCCAAATGAAAACTTCTTTTCATTTGTGAAATTATATTTTGGTGAATGGCCAAAATTCCATTCCCAAGTAGAATATTTTTCAGTGGCAAGCTTATTTATACTATTTAAATCATATGGAGTGAATTCATACAAATAATCTGAATTATTTTTTGTAATAATATAGTTCATAATTAACTCTTTAAATTCCATGATAGATAGAGACCGTGTTAAGTGCGAACTTATATTAGTTACCCTGCTTAATACGGATTTAATACTTTTGTCTTGAAATTTTAAAGGTTTAGCTTGTAATGCTTTTGATAAATCCGAAATATTTGATGAAAAAAGCAAGGTGCCATGATGAAGAACTCTGTTTTTGTAATTATATTGTGCATTGCCTGAGAATTTTTTACCTTCAATGGTTAGATCATTTCTTCCACTAAATTCTGCATTTATGTTAAGTAAGTTTAAAACATTTAAAATTGGCAAGGTGAATTTTCTGAAATTATTAAAATTTTCTTCACTACTATTTTTGATAAAAGTGAAATTCAAATTGCCTAAATCGTGAAAAACAGTGCCTCCACCAGACAATCTCCTTACCACAGGAATATTATTTGTTTTTATATAGTCTAGGTTAATTTCTGATAAGGTATTTTGGTTTTTTCCGACGATGATACAAGGCTCATCACTCCAGAGCATAAAACAGTCTTCTTTAAATTTTTTTAGCAAATATTCTTCCGCTGCTAAGTTAAAATAGGGACTTGTATTTGTGTTATTTATATAAATCATTATATTTCCTCCTTGCATTAACTTTAGATTTGAAATTATAAACCAATATATATATTTAATTGAATTATATACCAAAAGGCAGTATAATGAAACATGAAGGAGAATAAAAAAACAATCATTTTTTTTTATATTTCAATGCATATATTTTACAAAAATGGGGGGAATTATGTTGAAAAATTTAAAAAAAACGCCGCTATATAGTGTTTATAAAGAATATGGTGGGAAAATAGTTGATTTTGCTGGGTGGCAAATGCCAATACAGTTTGAAGGGATAATTTCTGAACATGAAGCTGTAAGGTCCGCTGCTGGACTTTTCGATGTATCACACATGGGAGAAGTGGAAGTAAAAGGAGCCGAGGCTTTCGAATTTGTACAAAATTTAGTTACAAATGATTTAGCAGTACTTGAAGATAATCAAATACTATATACTTTTATGTGCTATGAAAACGGAGGAGTAGTTGATGATCTTTTAATATATAAATTTGGTAAGGAACATTTCTATCTTGTTATAAATGCAGGGAACATAGAGAAAGATTTTCAATGGATGATTGACAATAAGGGCGCCTATGATATGGAACTCACTAATATTTCAAATGAGGTAGCAGAGGTTGCGATTCAAGGACCAAAGGCACAAAAGATACTTCAAAAAATAGCTGATATAGATTTAGATGAAATTAAATTTTTCTATTGTAAACGAGATGTTCTTGTAGATGGTGTAAAATGTCTTATTTCAAGAACAGGGTATACAGGTGAGGATGGGTTTGAAATATACACTTCCCCAGAGGAAATAGAAAAATTATGGCATAAACTATTTAATATAGGTGAGGAAGAAGGACTTAAGCCCACAGGGCTCGGCTGCAGAGACACTTTAAGATTCGAAGCTTGCCTCCCTTTATATGGAAACGAATTATCTCAAGATATTACACCGCTTGAAGCAGGACTTGGATTTTTTGTAAAGCTTAAAAAAAATGAATTTATAGGAAAAGAAGCTCTTTTAAAGCAAAAAGAACAAGGTCTTAAGAGGAAATCAGTAGGGTTTGAAATGAAGGATAGGGGAATTCCAAGACATGGTTATGAAGTTACTGCATTCGGAGAAAAAATCGGAGTGGTAACAACGGGATATTTCTCGCCTACATTAAAGAAAAATATAGGTCTTGCTTTAATAGATTCTAAATACTCAGAATTAGGTACAGAAATTGAAATTGGGATTAGAGGTAAAGCATTAAAAGCTGAGGTAATAAGTAAAAAATTTTATAAGAAAAATTATAACAAATAAAATTTAGGGGGATTTTAAATGAAAACATTAAAGGAATTATTTTATAGTAAAGATCATGAATGGATAAAAATTAAAGGTAATAAGGCATACGTTGGAATTTCTGATTATGCACAACATGCTTTAGGAGATATTGTTTTTGTTGAGCTACCAGAGGTAGATGCAGAAATTACTAGTGGGGATGTTTTTGGGGTCATTGAGTCTGTTAAAGCAGCTTCTGACATGTATATTCCATTTAGTGGAAAGATTTTAGAGGTAAATGATGATGTAGTAGATAACCCAGTATTAGTAAACGAAGACTGCTATGAAAATTGGATGTTTCTTATAGAAATTACAAATAAGGAAGAATTAAAAGAACTTATGAACGAAGAGCAATATAATGAATATTGCAGTAAGGAGAAATAAGATGTTTCCTTATATACCTAATACTTTAGAAGACGAAAAGGTAATGTTAAAAAGTGTGGGTGCGGAGTCTGTACAGGAACTGTTTAAAGACATACCAGAGGACCTTAAATTAAATAGAGATCTAAATATAAATTCACCCATGTCAGAACTGGAAGTACAAAAACACGTAAAATCACTTTGTAATAAAAATAAAAGCGCTGAAGAGTTAGTTTGTTTTTTAGGAGCTGGAGTTTACGATCATTATATACCTTCTATAATAAAGCATATAGTTTCAAGATCAGAATTTTATACATCATATACACCTTATCAACCAGAGATAAGCCAAGGTACTCTTCAGGCTATTTTTGAATATCAAACATTAATATGCAGTTTGACCGGACTAGATGTTGCGAATGCATCTATGTATGATGGTGCTACGAGTTGCGCTGAAGCTGCTTTTATGGCTGCTGAGCATACAAAAAGAAAATCTATAATTGTATCTAAAACAGTACATCCAGAAATTAGAAAAGTCGTTCATACCTATGCAAAATTTAAGGGATTAGAACTAATAGAAGTAGATGAGAAGGAAGGAGTTACTGATACTCTAAAATTAAAAGAACTTGTAGATAGCAGTGTGGCAGGAGTTATAGTTCAAAACCCTAATTTCTTTGGAATAATTGAAGATATGAGGTCGGTTGAAAAAATTACTCATGATAATAAAGCTATTCTAATAATGAGCGTAGATCCTATATCTCTTGCCATATTAAAAACTCCAGGAGAAATAGGAGCAGATATTGTGGTAGGGGAAGGCCAATCACTTGGAAATGCAATGAACTTTGGAGGACCTTATTTGGGATTCATGGCAACGACGAAAAAACTTATGAGAAAAATGCCAGGAAGGATTGTAGGTCAGACCATCGACGTAGATGGAAAAAGAGCCTTTGTATTAACGCTTCAAGCTAGGGAACAACATATAAGACGCGAAAAAGCGACTTCTAATATATGTTCAAATCAAGCTTTAAATGCATTAACTGCTGCAATTTATCTTACAACTATGGGAAAACAGGGATTAAAAGAAGTGGCATATCAAAGCACTCAAAAGGCGCACTATGCTTTTAATGAAATAATTAAATTAGAAAAATACGAGCCAGTATTTAATAAACCTTTCTTTAAGGAGTTCGTAATTCAGGGACAGGAAAGGGCTAGTATTATTAACGATAAATTATTAGAAAATAATATAATTGGTGGATATGATATAGAGAAAAATTACCCTGACCATAAAAATGCTCTACTATTCTGTGTAACAGAAAAAAGAACAAAACCAGAAATTTGTGAGCTAATAACTGCAATGGAGGGGATAAAATGAAACAGTATAATAAATTAATATTTGAAATCTCAAAAGAAGGAAGACGAGGATATACGTTACCTTGTTGTGATGTAGAGAGTATCGATATTAGCGAAATGATACCTGAGCATTTGCTAAGCAAAAAAGACATATCCCTTCCGGAAGTAAGTGAAGTAGATGTTATAAGACATTTCACTCTATTGTCTAATAAGAATTACGGGGTAGATACTGGCTTTTATCCTTTAGGTTCGTGTACTATGAAATATAATCCGAAAATTAACGAAGATATGGCGTCTATGACCTCATTTACTCAGATCCATCCATATCAAAGTGTAAAAACGGTACAAGGTTCCTTACAATTAATGTATGAACTTAGTGAAAAATTAGCTGAGATATCCGGAATGGATCAGGTTTCACTTCAACCTGCAGCAGGGGCCCATGGAGAGCTTACTGGACTTATGATTATAAAAGCCTTCCATGAAAATAAAGGGGATTTTAAAAGAAAAAAGATTATAGTTCCAGATTCAGCTCACGGAACTAACCCAGCCAGTGCAAGTGTGGCAGGCTTTGAAATTGTAGAAGTTAAATCTAATGAAAAAGGTAGTGTAGACTTAGATAGTTTGAAATCTGTATTAAACGATGAAATAGCGGGATTAATGCTAACAAATCCAAACACTTTAGGTTTATTTGATGAGAATATTAAAGAAATAACAAATCTAGTACATGAAGCTGGTGGGCTCGTATATTATGATGGAGCAAATTTAAATGCCATTATGGGTATAGCAAGACCAGGAGATATGGGATTTGACGTTGTCCATATGAATCTTCATAAAACATTTTCTACCCCACATGGTGGTGGTGGACCGGGAAGCGGACCAGTAGGAGTTAAAAAAGAACTTATACAATATTTGCCTGTCCCAATAATAGAAAAAATAGAAGAAAAATTTGTTCTTAATTATGATAAACCACTATCTATTGGAAAGGTAAAGAGTTTCTATGGGAACTTCGGAGTACTTGTTAAAGCATATTCTTATATACTTTCAATGGGCGCTGAGGGACTAAAGAAGGCAAGTGAAATGGCAGTGCTTAATGCAAATTATATGAAAAGCAAACTAAAGAACTATTATTATTTACCAATTGATAGAGTTTGCAAGCATGAATTTGTTTTAGGAGGTTTAAAGCAGGGACCAAGTGAGGTAACTACATTAGATATTGCCAAGAGACTTCTAGATTATGGATATCATCCGCCTACAATATATTTTCCAACAATTGTAGAAAATGCAATTATGATAGAACCTACGGAAACGGAAAGTCTTGAAACTATGGATGATTTTATTGAAGCTATGATAAATATTTCAGAAGAAGCAATAGAAGATCCACAGCTACTAAAGGATGCTCCATATGATACTCTTGTTAGAAGGCTTGATGAAGTTCGAGCTGCTAGATATCCAGTTTTAAAATATACTAATTAATATAACTTCGGGATAGTTAAATCATCTCCTGCGGAGCTGTAACATCTTCGTAGAAGATGTATTAACGACTTCAGAAGGAGATTTATACTCCCGCTGAAGTTTTCTATTTGTTGGGGCAAGTAACCCCACTTATAGAAGTGGGAGACTTTCCTTCTGAAATGTCGTTAAGATATTCCGAAGTTATACTGATTTATAGGAGGAGGAGCAGTGATGGAGAAGGATATAGTTATAATTGGGGGAGGCCCTGGGGGATATGTTGCTGCTATTCGTGCAGCTCAGCTGGGTGCTAAGGTTTGTATTGTAGAAAAAGGTGAGCTTGGTGGAACATGTTTAAATAGAGGATGTATTCCTACAAAGGCGCTATATAGAAATGCTGAAATTTTAAATACTTTAAAGAATATTAATGAATTTGGAATCGTGGTAGATAGTTACAGTTTTAGCGTAGAAGAAATTCAAAATAGAAAAGACAAAATAGTTAATCAACTAGTGAACGGGGTAGAACAATTATTAAAGTCAAATAATATAGATGTAATTTTAGGGACAGCTTGTTTGAAAGATAAAAATACAGTTTCTATCTCTCTTAAGAATGGAGAATTAAGAGAAATAATAACGAAAAATATAATTATAGCAACTGGGTCTATTCCATTAATACCTAATATACCGGGTATAGATCTACCAGGAGTATTTACTAGTGAAAATATATTAGAATTTAAAGAAGTGCCTAATAAATTAGCAATTATAGGCGGCGGTGTTATAGGTGTGGAGTTTGCAGGTATATTTAATGCATTAGGATCAAAGGTAACTGTTATAGAGTTCTTGCCAAGTATTCTTGCTCAAGTGGATACTGATTTAACAAAGAGATTGAGTGTTTCACTTAAAAGAAAAGGTATAGATATGAGTATCAACACAAAGGTAATTAGTATTGAAAAATCTAATGAACAGCTAATTGTAACTGCCGATGGGAAAAAAGGAGAAATTGTGTTTACGGCAGATAATGTATTGGTATCCGTTGGTAGAACGCCTATGACTGAAGGGCTTAATATTGAGAATTTGGGTATATCGCTTAATAGAAGAGCTATTGTGGTAGATGAAAATTATGAAACTAACATTCCAGGTATTTATGCTATTGGTGATGTGAATGGAATAAGTATGCTTGCTCATGCAGCAACGCATCAAGGTAAAAAAGTGGTTGAGAGAATTATGGGTTATATTGCTCCTTATTCTAGTGAAATAATACCAAGTTGTATTTTTGCATTTCCAGAGATAGCTTGTGTAGGCATAACAGAAAACGAAGCCAAAAAAAAGGGAATGGAGTATAAAACAAGTAAATTTTTATTTGGAGCTAATGGCAAGGCATTAGCACTAGGTGAAGGAGAAGGATTAGTAAAGGTTATAGCAACGCTTGAGGATATAATCATTGGAGTGCATATAATGGGACCTCATGCATCGGATTTAATTCATGAAGGGGCTATGGCTATAAATAATAATATGAATGTTTCAAACATCGCTAGCATGATACATGCTCATCCAACACTATCTGAAGCTTTTGAAGAAGCAGTGTTAGGGTTAAAAGGTGAAGCTATTCATATGGTACCTGCTAAAAAAAGATAGAAGAAACATAAAGATAGTTCAAGAGAGTAATTTTAATTACTCCCTTGGACTATCTTTGTATTTTAAAGCTTTCTTACAAATAATATTTAAATGCTATGCAATTAGAATTATATTTGGACGTTTTGTATCCTGTTGAACCATATTTTGCTATAATATATATACATATACTATTTGAAATTTTAAAATAGTGAATAATGGGAGGGATGAAAATGAGATTATTGCTTACAAACGATGATGGTATAAATGCAAAGGGGTTATATGCTTTAGCTAAAGAACTCGAAAAAAATCATGAAGTAATTATTGTAGCACCATATAATGAAAAAAGCGCTTGCGGACATTCCATAACCCTTACAAGGCCACTTATTGTTAGAGAAACAAAAATTGAAGGGTTAAAATCAAAAGCTTATAGCGTAGATGGAACACCAGCAGATTGTGTAAAAATAGCAATTAATAAGCTCATTGATAGTAAAAGTGATTGTAAAATAGATATGGTAGTATCCGGAATCAATAAAGGATTAAATTTAGGTACTGATGTCTTATATTCCGGTACAGTTTCTGCAGCTATAGAAGCAACTATTTATAAAATACCAGCTATGGCGGTTTCTATGGAAATTAAGCGAAATATTGAAAATTATGAAATGGCAGCTAAATATGCTGGAAAGATATTGCTTAAGGCTATTGAGAATAACATTAAGAATGATATTGTATTAAATGTGAATATTCCTATGCTAAGGGATAATGAAATAAAAGGAATTAAAGTATGTAAAATTGGAAGTAGATTGTATAACAACCGTTATATAGAAACTATTGGAGAAAATAATGAAACTCAATATGAAATTAAGGGTGAGGTAATAGATATTCATGAGGATGATTCTGACACAATATATTTTAAAGAGGGGTATGTTACTGTAACTCCACTTCATTATGATTTAACTAATTTTAAAATGTTAGATGAAACACGCAAATGGTTTTAACGACATTTCAGAAGGAAAGTCTCCAACTTATATAAGTGAGAGTTCTATACTGTAACAAAGAGAAAACTTCAGTGGGGGAATTTATGAATATTAAAGAAAAACCATTAATTTTTGATGGCGCAATGGGGACATATTACGCAAGTGTTTGTGAAAATCCATTATCCAAATGTGAACTTGCAAATATTTATGATAAAAATACCATACTAAATATACATAAGGAATATATAAATGCTGGTTGCAAGGCAATTAAAACCAATACATTTGGAGCAAATAAAATTAGCCTTGAAAGTAATTTTGATACGGTTAAAGAGGTTATTGTAAAAGGTTATGAGATAGCAAGGGAAGCCACAAAGGGTACTGAGGTTTTAGTTTTTGCCGATATTGGGCCAATACCATTTTTAGAAATGATGGATTTATGGGAGGCATACAAAGAAATAGTAGATTTGTTTTTAGATCTCGGTGCAACATATTTTATATTTGAAACTTTTAGCAGTGATGAATATCTTGCTGAGATTTCAAGGTATATTAAGGAGAAAAATCCAAATACATATATTTTGATGGAACTTGCGGTTTCACCAGAAGGGTTTACAAGACTTGGAATAAATGGTGAAAAATTTATAGAGAAAGTTTCGCAAATACCAACTATTGATGCCTGTGGATTCAACTGCTTTTCTGGGCCATATCACTTACTTCAATATATTAAAACTCTTAATATAGAAAATAAAACTATTTCTGTTATGCCAAACTCAGGGTATCCAACAATAATAAATAATCGTACGTTTTTTAATAATACTAAAGAATATTTTGCTGTGCAAATGCTAGAAATAGCAAAGCAAGGTGTGGCTATTATTGGTGGTTGTTGCGGTACAACTCCAGAATTTATAAGGGAAACTGTTGCAAAAATAAAAGGTTTATCAACACGCGAAATTGTTCCGAGTAAAACTGGAAAAGTTAAAATTGAGAAATTAATTGTTAAAAACCTTCTCCTGGAAAAAATCAGAATTGGGAAAAAAATTATTGCGGTAGAATTAGACCCACCACTTGATACAGGAATTGAATTTTTTATGAATAGTGCTAAGAGTCTTAAAGAGAATGGAGTTGATGCAATAACCATTGCAGATTGTCCTATTGCAAGAGTAAGGGTAGATAGTAGTCTACTAGCTTGTAAGTTGAAAAGAGAACTCGACATCACAACAATTCCACATATGACATGTCGCGATAGAAATATTAATGCTACAAAGGCATTACTTCTAGGCTTAAATATTGAGGGGGTAAATAACGTTTTAGTGGTAACAGGTGACCCTATACCCTCAGCCCAGCGTGACGAGGTTAAGGGGATGTTTAGTTTTAATTCTGCAATACTTGCTAACTATATAACCAATCTAAATGATATAACATTTTCATCACCTTTTAATATTTGTGGTGCTTTAAACGTAAATGCTATTAATTTTAGTAGCCAACTATTACACGCAAAAAAGAAAATTGAAAGTGGAGTAACTATGTTTTTAACACAGCCAATTTTAACAAAGCAGGCTGTAGAAAATTTAAAACGGGCACGTAGTGAATTACCTGCTAAGATATTAGGTGGAATTATTCCGATTGTAAGCTATAAGAATGCTTGCTTTATGAACAATGAAATTTCTGGAATAAGCGTTTCTGAGGAAATTATAGAACTATATAAGGACATTTCAAAAGAAGAAGCTAGGGTTCTTGCAATTAAAATATCTACTGAAATAGCGGAAGAAATCTACCCTTATGTAGATGGATATTATCTTATTACACCGTTTAAAAGAATTGATATTATTACTGATATTATTAAGAATATAAGCACTATTAATAATTAATAAATTAAAACTCCAATCATGAATAAATACATGATTAGGGTTTTAATTTTTTGATTACAAATTTTATAAAACTAATGAACTATTATTTCCCAGGAATGTTGACAAGTATTAATTGGTAACATATAATAAACATATGAACAATGATTCATGTGTTCATATGAAAGGGGTGGAATAAATGGGAAAAAACATAGAGGTTTGTACATGTTCTAATATACATGAAGATGTAGTAGAAAAAGTAAGAAAATCAATACCACGTGAGGAAACGTTATATGACTTAGCAGAGCTTTTCAAAGTTTTTGGAGATGGTACGAGAATTAAAATTCTTTGTGTGTTATTTGAAACTGAAATGTGTGTTTGTGATATAGCTGCTCTTCTTAATATGACTCAATCAGCTATTTCTCATCAACTTCGTGTGCTTAAAAATGCTAGACTTGTTAAGTATAGACGTGAGGGAAAGGTTGTCTACTATTCTTTAGATGATCAGCATGTTAAACAAATTTTTGATCAAGGACTTATACACATAAAGGAACTTAGATAATACTCTATTACATAAAGAAAAATTTATAATATAAAAGCAAATAAAAACTTTGAAAGTGGGGGAGAAAATGAGTACTATAATAAAAAGAGAATTCATTTTAGAAGGTCTAGGTTGTGCTAATTGTGCAAACAAAATTGAAGCTCAATGTAAAAAGATAGATGGAGTATTAGATGCAAATATAAATTTTGTCACTAAAAGCTTAGTAATTCAATTTCAAAGTGAAGAAAAAATAATAAGTGTTATAGATGATGCAAAAAAAATAGTTAAAAGAATAGAACCTGGTGTTAAATTTATAGTAAAACAAGTAAAAACATTTAAGCATGAGGAAAAGGGTCATAGCTATAACCATGATCATAACCATGATCACGGGGAAGAAGGAACTAATAAAAATAAAATTATACGTTTCTCTGTAGGTGTAGTAATTTTCATCGTAGCAGTTTTGTTTAAATTAGATTATTTAATTGAATTTGCGTTATTCCTCATAAGTTATTTATTAATTGGTGGAGACGTCCTAATAGTTGCAGTGAAAAATATATTAAGAGGACAATTATTTGATGAGAATTTCTTAATGGCACTCGCTACAGTAGGAGCATTTTCTATTGGACAATTTTCAGAAGGCGTTGGGGTTATGCTTTTTTATCAAGTAGGAGAATTTTTCCAAGATATCGCTGTAAATAAATCAAGAAAATCTATATCTGCGCTTATGGATATAAGGCCAGATTATGCAAATAAAAAAATTAAAGATGAAATTGTAAAGGTAGATCCAGAGGAAGTACACATTGGGGATATTATAATAGTAAAGCCCGGAGAAAAAGTGCCATTAGATGGTATTGTTATAGAAGGAAAATCATTAGTAGATACAGCTGCATTAAC
This sequence comes from Clostridium sp. CM036, assembly GCF_055081135.1. Taxonomy (NCBI): domain Bacteria; kingdom Bacillati; phylum Bacillota; class Clostridia; order Eubacteriales; family Clostridiaceae; genus Clostridium; species Clostridium sp. CM036. The sequence goes on from NZ_CM143652.1 coordinate 3,626,529, forward strand.
TGGTGAATCAGTTCCAAGAGAAGTTAAAAGCGGCGATGAAATTTTGGCAGGGTGCATAAATAAAAATGGATTATTAACTATAGAGGTTGCGAAAGAATTTGGAGAATCAACCCTTGCAAAAATTTTGGATTTAGTGCAAAATGCTAGCAGCAAAAAAGCACCAACTGAAAATTTTATAACTAAATTTGCAAGATATTACACACCGATTGTAGTTATAAGTGCAACAGCACTAGCAATACTTCCACCCCTTTTAATACCTGGTGCTACTTTCTCACAATGGATATATAAAGCATTGGTATTTTTAGTAGTATCTTGCCCTTGTGCACTCGTAATATCTATTCCACTTGGATTTTTTGGAGGAATAGGTGGTGCATCTAAAAATGGTATTTTGGTTAAAGGTGGAAATTACTTGGAGGCATTAAATAGCGTTGAAGTAGTGATTTTTGACAAGACAGGAACACTAACTAAAGGAGTATTTGTGGTTACGCAGATGCATACAGAAGGTGAGATAAGTAGGGATGAATTATTAGAGTATGCAGCTCATGCAGAAAGCAATTCTAATCATCCTATTGCTACATCTATAATAAAAGCTTATGGCAAAGATATACGTAGTGAAGATATTGAAGGCGTCGAAGAAATAGCTGGAAAAGGTATTAGGGCTAAAGTTAAAGGGAAACATGTGTTAGCTGGTAATTCAAAGTTAATGGATAGTGAGAAAATTTCCTATAATAAAGCTGGAAATGTAGGCACAATAATATATGTAGCTATAGACAAGAAATATGCAGGTAGTATTATAATTTCAGATGAGATAAAAGAAGACTCTATTCAAGCAATAGTCGATTTGAAATCTATGGGTGTTAAAAAAATAGTAATGCTTACTGGTGACAATAAAGATATAGCGACGAGTATTGGAAAAATACTTGGTGTAGATGAAGTTTACTCAGAACTTCTTCCACACGAGAAGGTAGAAAAGTTAGAATTGCTTCAAAAAGAAAAATCACCTAAAGGGAAGATAGTATTTGTAGGAGATGGAATTAATGATGCACCGGTGCTCGCAAGAGCAGATATTGGGATTGCAATGGGTGGTGTAGGTTCTGATGCTGCAATAGAGGCGGCAGATATAGTAATAATGACAGATGAACCATCAAAAATTGCTGAAGCTATAAAAATTGCTAAAAGAACAAAAACAATTGTTATGCAAAATATTATCTTTGCACTAAGTGTAAAAGCAGTTATTTTAACATTGGCAGTTTTCGGAATTTCAACTATGTGGGAAGCTGTTTTTGGTGATGCAGGAGTCGCTTTAATTGCAGTGTTAAATTCAATGAGAGCAATGAAGGTTAATAGCTAAAAATAGTAAAAGGTTAACAAGAACGAAAAGTTCTTGTTAACCTTTTTTATGTGATTAAGGACTATCGTGTCATAGCAATTTTCATTTGAGTTACTAGTGGATCAGCAATGGTACCAACAATAATCTGGTAGTTATTGTTTCCGATCTTCATAACAGCAGTAGCACCAAGATCTTTTAATCTAGTTTCATTGATAAGAGCATTGTTTTTAATAGTTAATCTTACTCTTGTAATACAAGCATCTATAGTCTCTATATTTGCTTTGCCTCCAATAGCTTCTAAGATACTAATAGCTCTAAGACCTAACTCAGAAGTATTTAGTTTAGCGAGTGCAGGAGAGGTTTCATCATCTCCTCTACCTGGAGTCTTTAAGTCGAACTTCTTAATAGAGAAGAAGAAAACAAAGAAATAAATAACACCGAATATTAAACCTATTATTATTAAAAGTATTGGCTTGCTCGCGATTCCAAAGCTTAGAACATAGTCAAGTATACCTGCAGAGAAAGTGAAACCAGATTTAACGCCTAAAGCAGAGGTTATGGCAAAAGCTGCTCCCGTTAATATAGCATGCATTAAATATAGTGCTGGTGCAATGAACATGAATAAGAATTCAATTGGTTCTGTAATACCAGTTAGGAAAGCAGTAAAAGCAATACCAAGAAGCATTCCAGTTACAGCTTTTCTATTTTCTTTTTTAGCTGTAGCTATCATTGCAAGACATGCAGCAGGAAGACCAAACATCATAATTGGGAAAAAGCCTGTCATAAATGTTCCAGCAGTTGGGTCCAGTGCGAAAAATCTAGTCATATCTCCTGTAATGACCTTACCAGCAGCATCCGTAAAGGTACCAAACTGTACCCAAACAAGTGTGTTCATAACATGGTGTAATCCAAAAGGAATAAGCAATCTATTTAGGACTCCATAAAAGAAGGCGCCTATAGAACCAGAGTGAGCAATAACATTCCCTGCATTATTAATAATATCTTGAATATGAGGCCAAATATAGCCAGCGCCCACACCTATAATTAAAGTGTAAAAGGATGTTATAATTGGAACGAAACGTTTACCACCGAAGAAACCTAAGAAATCTGGAACCCTTATACTCTTATACTTGTTGTATAGGTAACCAGATAATATACCAACGATAATACCTGCTAGTACACCCATATCTATCTTAGAATTAAAAGTGACAGCAACTTCAGTTAATACAAAGTAGCCAACTGCAGCTGCAAGACCTGCAACTCCATTGTTATCATCTGCAAGACCTATAGCTATACCAATTGCAAAAATTATAGGAAGATGGCCAAAAATAGCATTTCCGGATTAATTCTTATCCTCCCTGTGGGTTTCATGGCATGTTACATGATTAAATTATAGGGATAAATGCAGTGATATTTATTAATATAGGTGAAAAGATATTATTAAGTATTACTCAGTACTAAGAATATTTAAGAAATCTAACACCATGATATACATGATAAAAAAATCGTTAAAGGTTTACAATAGAGGAATAAAAGAGAATATGCATTATAAATCTAAACTATTTTCTATGGACTCTATAATCGAATCAGATAGCTATTAATACTAAATTGTAATTTGTTGTTTCAAATAGGTTGTAAAAAAAACAAATTTGAAATATAATTGGTATATACAACATAACAACATAACAATATAATAACATATAAATTGCATATGTGCACTAATTTACCAAAAAATATTATTAATCAAGGAGGGAAAAATTTGAGAAAAATTTCGAAGGATAACCCTATACCACTTCATTATCAAATAAAAGAAATATTACAGGAAATGATAGAAAATGAAGTTTTAAAGCCAGGGGAATCAATTCCAACAGAAAGAGAACTGTGTGAAATTCAAGGGGTCAGCAGAATGACCGTAAATAAGGCTATTATGTCCTTAGTAAATGAGGGGTTAATTTATAGAGAACAGGGAAAAGGGACGTTTGTGTCTACTGCAAAGGTTAATAGTGAAATATCACGGCTCAAAGGATTTACTGAGCAAATGCAAGAAAATGGAGTGGTATCAAAAACTAAAATATTATCTTTTAAGGTAATAGACGCAACAAAGAAATGCAAGCTTGAGCTGAAAATGCCTGAAGATGAAAATAAGATTATTGAGATTAAAAGACTGAGATTTAGTGATCAGCAACCAGTAGCAATTGAAACAGCATGGCTTCCATATTATTTATTTAATGGAATGACTAAAGAAATTATTGAAGATAAATCACTATATGAAATTTTTCGTCAAAAGTATGGTCATCATCCGGATAAAGCGAAACAAACAATTGAACCTACAATGTTAAATCAATATGAAAGTACCCTTCTTAACCAAGAAAATGATGCTTTGGCACTAATATTTAGGCGAACCACCTATTTAGAAAATGAAACTCCAATTGAATATACCAAAGCCATATATAGAAGTGATAAGTATAAATATCAAATAAACTTAAAATAATAGGAAAATAATCCAGAATTGTCATATACCCCATAGATAAATAAGGAGGTTTTTTATGAAGGGAAATAATGAAAATAAATTTAATTTAGATACAATGAACACCTTTGAAATTCTTAAGAAAGTGAATGATGAGGATAAAAAAGTAGCTATAGCTATTGAAAATGAGCTAAGTAATATAGAGAAAGCCGTGGAACTAATAGTTGAAAGCTTTGAAGATGGTGGGAGGCTTTTTTATATTGGTAGTGGCACAAGTGGAAAATTAGGAGTAATGGATGCATCAGAATGTCCTCCTACATTTGGTACCGCGGATTCTATGGTTCAAGGAATTATTTCTGGTGGAAAAGAGGCAATAAGTGGATGGCTTGAACATACGGAGGATGATCCAGAACTGGCGATTCTAGATTTAGAAAAGGTAAATATAAATAAAAAAGATGTAATAGTCGGCGTAACAGCTAGTGGTAATACCCCTTATGTTGTACGCGCTATGGAATACGCTAAAGAAATGGGTTGCAAAACTATAGCACTTATATGTAATTCAAAGGGCAAAATCAAAGATATTTGCGAAGTTACTATAGATATAGAGGTTGGATCAGAATTAATACTAGGATCAACTAGAATGAAAGCAGGTACTGCACAAAAAATGGTTTTAAATATGTTAAGCACTGTGGCCATGATAAAACTTGGCAAAACTTATACTAACTTGATGGTTAATGTACGACCTATTAATAAAAAGTTACAACAACGTGTACGCGAAATAGTAAAGCTTGCCACAGGTGTGGATGATGCCCTAGTGAATAAAAATCTAGAAATCTGCGAATATGACCCTAAAGTGTGTATTGTTAAAATTAAAAAAGATGTAACCCTTAAAAAAGCAAAAGAAGCCTTGGAAAAGACCAAGGGAAATGTAGCTAAGGCATTAGCAACATTATAATAATTATATTCAAATATTTGATGAGGTGATTAATATTAAAGCTATAGTTAATGGAAAACTTATTATGAGAGATAGAATAATTTATGATAGTGTAATAATTTTCGATACAAAAATTATAGACATTATAAATAATGATAACTTCCTTCAGTATAAAAAAGAGTATAAGAAAGAAATACTAGTGATAGATGCTAAGGGTAAATATGTATCACCTGGCTTTATTGATATTCATATTCACGGCTCCGGAGGCTATGATACCATGGATGCAACGGCTACGGCATTGAGGGTTATAAGTACTACAATAGCTGAAAATGGAGTAACATCTTATCTACCTACTACAATGACTATGGACTCAATTAGTATATATAGTGCGTTAGATGCTATTAGACAGGCAATGTCATTAGAAAATGAAGGGGCAAAGATTCTAGGGGCACATATGGAGGGACCTTTCATAAATGAGAAGTACAAAGGGGCTCAGAAGGCGGATAATATTATAAAGCCCAATTATGATATTATAAAGGATTATTTAGATATTATTAAAATTATAACCCTTGCGCCAGAAAAGGATGAAAATCATAGTTTTATAAAAAAAGTAAAAAGTAATTCTAAAATTACATTATCAGTAGGTCATTCAGATGCAAGTTATGAAGAGGCTGTACGTGCTATTGAGGATGGCATAACACATGCGACTCATACATTCAATGCTATGACTCCCTTAAATCATAGAAAACCAGGAATTGTAGGTGCAATTTTCACAAATGATATAACATGCGAGCTAATAGCGGATCTAATACATGTTCATCCAGCAATTTTTAAGATGCTCATAAATATCAAACATAAAGATAAAATGGTACTTATAACAGATTCTATGAGAGCTGGATGTATGAAGAGTGGCAATTATGAGCTTGGTGGACAGAAGGTAACAGTTGAAAATGGAGCTGCAAGACTTCAGGATGGAACACTCGCAGGTAGTGTTTTAACCTTAAATAAGGCTGTTAAAAACATGTTAAATCATAGTGATTTAGAAATCTATGAGGTAGTGGCAATGGCATCGCATGTTCCGGCAAAGGTTATTAATATGGATAATAAAAAGGGCAGGTTAGAGGCTGGATTCGATGCAGATATAGTTGTTTTTGATAATGATATAGATGTATTTTTAACAATAGTAGAAGGCAAAATAGTTTACGAAACTCAAAAGTAAAATTTTGAGTATTATTATAAGGTGGTGCGAATATGAGAATATTAGTTTTAGATAATTATGAAGAAATGAGTAAAAAAGCTGCTTTGATGATTGCAAGCCAAGTTATGTTAAAGCCTGATAGTGTATTGGGCCTAGCTACTGGAGATACTCCACTTGGCATGTATAAGGAATTAATTGCGTTGTATAACAAAAAAGAAGTAGATTTTAATGAGGTCAGAACTTTTAACCTGGACGAATATTATGGAATTAATAGAGAAGATCCTCAAAGCTACTATAATTATATGATTAATAATTTGTTTAATAGTATAAATGTAAACGTAAAAAATATTAACGTGCCTGATGGTATGGCAATGGATATTGAGGCTTCATGCAGAGGCTATGAAAATAAAATAAAAGAAGTTGGCGGCATAGATATGCAGATCCTTGGTATAGGTGGAAATGGGCATATTGGATTCAATGAACCAGATGTAACCTTTGAGGCAGAAACGCATTTAGTTAATCTTAATGAACAAACAATAGAAGCTAATTCTAGGTTTTTTAAGTCAAGAAAGGATGTACCAGTAAAAGCGATAAGTATGGGAATAAAGACAATAATGAACTCTAAGAAAATTATTTTACTTGCTAACGGCTTAAATAAGGCTGAAGCTATAGAAAGAGCTGTTAAAGGTAAAATAAATCCTAATATGCCTGCTTCAATTCTGCAGCTTCATAATGATGTAACAATAATTTTAGATAAAAAGGCTGCTAGTAATTTATAAAAGTAAAACACCTATACTAGATATTAAGCTAGTATAGGTGTTTTATTTAAATTATATATTTATTCTAGTATGCTTATGCTTTAATTAAATTAAAGCTTTCAATTCATTATGTTCGTATAATAAATTATAACAATAAGTTATTATATCACTTCTTTTAATTATTCCTATAAAAACACCATTATCATCTACAACGGGGACAAAGTTTTGATCCTTCGCTAGTGATATTAAGCTCTCTATATCTGCACTAATTAATACTGCTTTGTTAGAGATATGCCTTGGGATATCTTCAATTAAAATTTTATTTGTATCATTAAAACTTAAATTTGGAGTATTCTTTAGTTTCCATAATAAATCACCTTCTGTTAAAGTACCTACATAATTACCTGTTTCATTTATTAAGGGCACAGATGTGTATCTGTGGTACTCCATCCGTTCTAATGCTTGCCTCATTGTAGAGCTTGGTTTTTCATAAACAAGTTCACTTTTAGGTGTAAGAAAAAATGCTATGTTCATACTTTACCATCCTTTAAAGATTTATATTTTGGGTTGTTAGATATCTTACAATATTATTATAACATGTTTAATAGAGTTATTTATTAATAATCTATTAAACATATCAGTATCTATCAAAATGTTGTTAAATACATTTTGGTATATTATAATATATAAAAGAATATTTACCATAATAGGCTGTTGTGGTAATGGTATGGATAGCTGGAAAAATTAAGGAGTGAGTGTATGATCAGTTTTTCATCTGTTGAAGAATATAAAAAGGCTAGCAAATTGGCTAAAGTTAAATATCACATGGACATATCAAGAGGGGCTTCTGGCCATATATTATCCTTAGATAGTATTTTAAAAAAAATAGATATAGTAGCGGAAGTCCCTTTAGGAATAAAAAGCATTCCATTAAAAAAAATAATAGGATCCTATTTTTATACAAGGAGTAGGGATTTTGCAACGAACTTTCTTCCTCTAGCTAGTATTGATAGCGAATTCTCTATGAAATGGCAAGCGGTCTATGCTCATCACATTAAAGATGGAATAATTGACCCTGTAAAAATTTATGAGTATATGAATGAATTTTATGTTATGGAGGGAAATAAGCGTGTAAGTGTATTAAAATACGTGGATGCCTATGCGATAGAGGGCGATGTTACTAGGCTAGTTCCTAAAAAGGATGAGAATGATTTAAATAACATAATATATTATGAATTTTTGAACTTTAATAATGAGACTGGGATAAATGCTATTTGGTTTTCCAGGGAGGGTAGCTTTACCGAGCTTTTGAAGTATTTGGATGGATATAATCCGAAGCTTAGCTTATTTTCAAATAAATACGAGCATTTTTTAAAAAATGTTTATTCACCTTTTAGAAATACCTTTTACGAATTAGGTGGAGATAAATTAAATATTACCACTGGAGATGCGTTTTTAAAATATATAAAAATTTATGGAATCTCAGACGAATTCATAGAAACAAAGAGAAAATCAAGGGTTCGTAAGTTCTTAGGAGAACTTAAAATACTTTCAAGAAACAATGCAGTAGAAATCCAAACGGAACCTTTTGATGTGCGCAGGAAAAATGTTATTACTTCATTTACAAATTTAGTAGGCCCACATAAAAAATTAAGAGTAGCTTTTATTTTTGAAAAGACTATTGATACATCAGGTTGGAGTTATGTTCATAATCTAGGAAGACTGTATGCACAAAATGAATTAGAAGGTGAAATAGAAACTTTTGTTATAGATAATTTTCAAACTGAGGGTGATAGTTATGAAAGATTAAGGGAGTTATGTGAAAAAGATTATGACATTATATTTACTACATGTCCATCTTATCTTAATATAACTTTGAGGGCGGCTTTAAAGTATGACAATATTAAATTTTTTAACTGCTCTCCCGTAAAGGCTTTTAGAAATGTAAGTACTTATTTTGGGCGTTCTCATGAACCAAGGTTTTTACTAGGGCTTATTGCCGGGGCTATTACAAAATCAAATATTATAGGATATATAGATATTTATAATGAAACAGAAGTTATAACGGGGATTAATGCTTTTTCATTAGGTGTTAAAACTGTAAATCCGAATGCGAAAGTTATGATTTCTTGGCTTAATGAAACAGGGGATATCAATCATTCAAAGGAATTAATTCAAGGGCTTCAAAGGCTCGGTGCAGATCTCATAATGCAAAATGACCTAACAGCTTTAGGTAAGGGGTCAAGAGATTTTGGACTATATTCACTAAAGTATAGTGAAAAAGAGAGTAAATGGATACCGGAAGTGAACTATGCTTTAATTACATGGGATTGGGGACAGTTTTATGAGAAAATACTTAGAAATATAGTAAATGGTAGTTTTAAAGGTATTTTTAGTACTGAATCTAAACGAGTAAGTTTTTGGTGGGGGATGGACTCGGGACTTGTGGATATTATATATTCAAAACATAATGTACCAATTCAAACTCAAAAATTAGTAGTTATAATGCGCGAATTAATTATTGAAAACAGATTCCACACTTTTACTGGTCCGGTGCACGATACAAAAGGTCAACTTAGGATAAATGATGGTGATATAGGAAACTACGAGGATATGTTATATATGGACTGGTTTGTAGACAATGTTGTAGGAAAACTTCCGGTGGAGGAGTAGAATAATCAGAAGATAAGTAGGTGATTAAAGTTAAAGTTCTATTAGTTTCAGATATAGAAGATAGTTACATTTGGGATCATTTTGATTGTGAAAGGTTTAAAGAAATTCAGATGGTAATTTCATGTGGAGATTTAAAAGCAGATTATTTAGAATATCTAGCGAATATGATTAAAGCACCTGTATTTTATGTTAACGGTAATCATGATATATCATATTTAGAAAAACCACCAGCTGGATGTATCCCTATTGATGATAAGATAATAGTATATAAAAATATTAGAATACTAGGCCTTGGAGGATCTATTGACTATAATAAAGGCCCTTTTCAATATTCTCAAAAGGATATGCAAAAAAGAGTTTCGAAATTAAAATTGTGTTTATGGAAGAATAAAGGGTTTGATATATTAGTCACCCATTCACCTGCAAAAGGTATGGGGGATGGAAAGGATCTTTGTCATCAGGGATTTGAAGTATTTATCGATATTTTAAATAAATACTCTCCGAAATATTTCTTTTACGCTCATCAGCATTTGGTCTATGGGAAAGGTGATAGAAAAATGATTTATAACACCACCACTCTTATAAATGCATTTAAATATCATATTATTGAAATATAAAGGGCTCATGGGCAATGGTTTTGCCCATGCTCTTTATATTTGTTTTATGGAGTAGCGGATATTTTCTTGATTTTTAAGAAATTTAATTTAGTTTCCGTTGTTATAATTGCAACAAATATAATTAAACATCCTAAAATCATTTTTGATGTAAATATCTCATTAAGCATTACAACAGATAAAATAGAACCGAAAACAGATTCTAAACATAAGATAATAGCAGCATGAGTAGAAGTGGTATATTTCTGAGCTACATTTTGTATAATAAATGCAATCATTGTGCTAAAAATTGCTAAATAACTAATTGCAAATATTGTATCTGAATTTAATGATTGTGGCATTGGTTCATAAATTAAAGCGGCTATAATTGAAAATACTGCAGCGGCACCTAACTGTATTATTACAAGTGATATAGCATCAACTTTTTCAGTGAAAAATCCAACAGAAACTATATGAGCTGCAAAAAATACTGCACATAGTAGGGTTAAACCATCACCCAGTCCAATACGTATACCTCCATCTAAGGTTAGCATTCCTATTCCAACAAAACACAAAAATGCAGATATTAATGAATATGTATCTGGCTTTTTTTTGCTAATTATCCAATAAAGGAAGGGCACAATAACTACATTAGTTCCAGTTAAAAAAGCATTTTTACCAGCAGTTGTATATTTCATACCAATAGTTTGAGCAGCAAAGCCTAAAAACAAGAGAAGTCCAACCAAAGTACCAACCTTAAGTTCATTTTTAGTAATAAGTTTAACCTTCTTTCTGAAAATTAAAAGCATAATAATTGCAGAAATACTAAAACGCATTGCCATAATATAAAAAGGTGTAAGACTATCTAAAGCACCTTTTACAGCTATAAACCCCCCGCCCCAAAAAATTGCAACTAAAAGCAAAGACATATCGGCCAGGATACTCTTTTTTTTGTCAGTAGTTCTCATGGTTATCACTCCTTCAATTTGTAGTGTAATACTAAGGTTAAGCGATTTAAATTTAGTGAAATTACTCAAATGTCAGTTGATAAATTATATGTTCCAATAAATTTATTTTACCATAAAAGTAAGCATTAACCTATAAATTATATCGTAATAAGTGATAATTCAATTTTTTTCTTAAACCATTCTATAATCATCAGCTCCATATCAGGTTCACCCTTTCTAGGATATTTTTTTATTTATTGACATTAATAATTAACATATTTATAATTAAATAAAACAGAGCGAAATAGTAAGAATTAATATATACAGTTAGTGGATTCTTTAACGATATTTAGAGGAGAGAGATAAAAGCATGGAAATATATTTAGATAACAGTGCAACTACTAAGCCTTATGAAGCAGTTATTGAGGAGGTATGTAGTACTATGAGAAATTATTATGGTAATCCATCTTCAGCACATAGTTTGGGGTTTAAGGCAGAGCAAAAACTTAGAGAGATAAGGGTAAATATTGCGAGTAGCATAAATGCTAGCAGTGAGGAAATAATATTTACATCAGGAGGAAGTGAAAGTAATAATTTTCTTATAAAGGGGTTTGCTAAAACATCTTCAAATATAATAACTACTAAAATAGAGCATCCAAGTGTATTAGACACATTTAAGGCGTTAGAAGATTTAGGAATAAAGGTTACTTATATTGATGTAGATGAAAGTGGTAGAATTGATATAGAAAATCTTATAGACAGTATAGATAAGAATACTCAAATTGTTAGCGTAATGCACGTTAATAACGAAGTAGGTGTAGTGCAGGATATTGAGCTTATAGGAAAACGAATTAAAGAGAAAAGTAGTAGGGCTAAATTTCATGTGGATGCAGTACAAAGTTACGGGAAGATTCCTATTGATGTACAAAAGTGTAATATTGATTTACTATCGACTAGTGCACATAAAATACATGGACCACGCGGAATTGGATTTGCATATATACGGAAAGGACTTATACCGGGTAGCTTAATAAATGGGGGAGGACAAGAAAGAAATTTAAGATCTGGTACAGAAAATCTTGCAGGAATTGTGGGATTTGGAACTGCAGTAGAGACTAGCTGCAAAAATCAACATGAGAATTTTAACAGTGTTTTAGAGGTAAAGAAATATTTTATAGAAAAACTGTCTAAGTTAGATGATGTTATAATTAATAGCAAACTAGAAGATCATTTTATACCGTATATATTAAGTGTTTCATTTAAAGGGATTAAAGGAGAAGTATTACTTCATGCATTAGAAGCAAAAGGGATATATGTGTCTACAGGTTCAGCATGTTCTTCTAAAAATCATAAAAGTAGTGAAATATTAAAGGCACTTGGAAGAAGTTTAGAGGAGCAAGGTGGAACTATACGGTTTAGTTTTTCAGAGTGCAATAATAAGGATGAAATAGACTATGTTATAATCGAATTAAATAAATCACTAAAGTTTTTAAGAAAGATGAACAAAAGATAATGCATTACAGAAGGAGTGTCAAAAGATGAGAAGATTAATTTTAGTAAAATTTGCACCAGAAATCTTTTTAAAAGGGCTCAACAGAGGTAAATTCGAAAAAAAACTTAAAGACAATATAAAAAATGCTATAAGAGACTTAAATTACGAATTTGTTGAAGATCAAGGAAGATGGTTTATATACTCAGAAATGATGGAAGGAATTATAGAGAAGGTTAAAAATGTTTTTGGAGTAATGGAGGTTTGCGTAGTTACACAGGTTGAAGCTTCTATGGAGAGTATTGAAAAGCAAGCACTTTTAGACATGATAGAAAGCGCCGCTAAAACTTTTAAAGTAGAAACTAATAGAGCAAACAAAAAATTTAGCCCAGGGTCTATGGACGTAAGTCGAAAAGTAGGGGGTTATATATTACAAAATAACGAAGACGTAAGTGTAGATGTACATAATCCAGAGTGTACAATAAATGTTGAAATAAGAAATATGGCATACATTTATGCTAAAAGAATAAAGGCAGTGGGTGGATTACCTTATGGAATGAATGGTAGTACTATGCTTATGTTATCAGGAGGTATAGACTCACCTGTTGCAGGCTACATGATGGCAAGACGTGGGGTAGAACTTCATGCAGTTTATTATCATAGCCATCCGTATACTAGTGAAAGAGCAAAGGATAAGGTAAAGCAATTAACTAGTATTTTAAAAGAATACACCGGTAAATTGACTTTGTATGTTGTACCTTTTACTGAAATCCAGATGCAAATTATAGAAAAGTGTAGAGAAGACGAATTAACAATAATTATGAGAAGATTTATGATGAGGCTTGCGTGTGCTCTAGCCGAAAAATATGGCATAAATTCAGTAACTACAGGAGAAAGCATAGGGCAGGTAGCTAGTCAAACTATGGAGGGACTTGTAGTAAGTGATGATGTTTCTGATAGACCAGTGTTTAGACCACTGATCGCTATGGATAAAATAGATATTATAGATGTGTCAAGAAAAATAGAAACTTACGAAACCTCTATTTTACCTTATGAGGATTGTTGTACAATTTTTGTTCCTAAACATCCAAAAACAAAACCAAGGTTAATTGAGATAATTAAATCTGAATCAGTTTTAGATATTGATAGTCTAGTTGAGAAGGCTATTTTGGAGATGGAAATTTATAAATAAATATATTTATGTTAGTTAATCAATCATGTGTATTAAATTAAATAAAGTGTTAATAATAATATAATAAACACATATTGAAGGGGTGATTAACATAGCTAAAAAAGGTACAGAGAAAAAATCAGGTTCTAAGGATACTAAAGATAAAACTCAGAAAAAGAATCAAAATGGTAACACAGTAAAATAAGAAGTAATATAAAAAACTAAAGATGTAATTGCAAAAAATAAGCTAACAAAATGATTTATCACTTTGTTAGCTTATTTTTAGTTTATAGAAAATTAATATAACTTGATCAGAGGACATTAAAAGCTGATTTTATTAAAAATGTTAAAAAAATGTTGAAAAAATTAATAATGCATGATATCATGTATATATAAGACAATAATGAGTGTGAATCATCGTGTAAAAGTTTACACTGAAAACTAATTTAATAATTAAAATTGCGTGTTACTGATACAATCAGGCATGAGCAAAAGTTGTTATAATATTATAGCTACATTTAGGTGAAGCTATAATATTATAATGACTTTGCTCATGTTTTTTGTTTTTGATACATGCCACAAAAGAGAGGGGAATATAAATGAAAAAAGCTTTTGGTGTTTTACAAAAGGTAGGAAAAGCTTTAATGCTACCAGTAGCGCTATTACCAGCTGCAGGGTTACTGCTTGGATTCGGTAATATGTTTCAAAGTGAACAATTTTTAGCAAATGCACCGATATTTAATGCTGGTTGGTTCCAATTAGTAGCTAAAATTATGGAACAGTCTGGCGATGTTATTTTTGGTAATCTTGCATTATTATTTGCAGTAGGGGTTGCGGTAGGTCTAGCCGAGGGCGAAGGAGTTGCAGGACTTGCAGCAATAGTTGGGTTCTTAATAATGAATAAAACTTTAGGTATTGTTTCAGGAGTCACTCTAGATTTAACAGTGGGTCATGCACATCCAGAGTTTGCAAACGTATTAGGAATTCCAACACTTTCAACAGGAGTATTTGGCGGTATTATAATAGGTATTGTAGCGGCACAATTATATAAAAAATATTACAACATTGAGTTACCTTCTTACCTCGGATTCTTTGCAGGTAAGAGATTTGTACCTATAGCTACAGCAGTAGCTGCAATTGGAATAGGTATTGCAATGAGTTTTGTATGGCCTCCAATTCAACATGGTTTAAATGTCTTCTCAAAAAGTATGATTGAGGCTAATCCAACAGTATCAGCCTTCGTATTTGGAGTAATAGAAAGATCATTAATTCCATTTGGATTACATCACATTTTCTATAATCCATTTTGGTATCAATTTGGTGAGTATATAAACAAAGCTGGTCAAGTAGTTAACGGAGATCAAGCTATTTTTATGGCTCAGTTAAAAGACGGAGTACCATTTACAGCAGGAACATTTATGGCCGGTAAATTCCCATTTATGATGTTTGGGCTTCCAGCAGCAGCACTTGCAATGATTCATGAAGCAAAACCTGAAAAAAGGGTGTTAATAGCTGGTATTATGGGGTCAGCAGCTCTAACTTCTTTCTTAACAGGTATTACAGAACCAATTGAATTTTCATTCTTATTCGTAGCACCAGTATTGTTCGGAATTCACTGCGTATTTGCAGGATTATCATTTATGACAATGCAGCTTTTAAATGTTAAAATAGGAATGACATTTTCAGGTGGACTTATAGATTACTTGTTATTTGGTGTAATTCCAAATAGAACAACTTGGTGGTTAGTAATTCCTGTAGGATTAGCATTAGCAGTGATTTACTACTTCGGCTTCCGTTTTGTTATAAGAAAATGGAATCTTAAAACTCCAGGTCGTGAAGTAGATGAAGAAGAAGGCACAAGTACTACAAAAACTAATCTTAAAGGTCAAGAACATGCAATATTAGTATTAAAAGCATTAGGTGGAAAAGAAAATATAACAAATTTAGATGCTTGCATTACTCGCTTACGTGTAAGTGTTGTAGATGCTAAAAATGTTGATAAGGCAGAACTTAAGAAATTAGGAGCTGCGGGAGTTCTTGAAGTTGGTGACAGCATTCAAGCAATATTTGGAACAAGAGCAGAGCATATAAAAACAGAGGTTAAAGAGGTTATAGCTAAGGGTTTAGATAAATAATATTATAACTTCAATTAAAAATAAATTTTAACACAAAAAACATTAGATAAGTAATATACTTATCTAATGTTTTTTTATGCTTATACTGAACTGTATTGCTTTCTAGTGTTTATTAATAGATAATATATTAATATTAAGGCTAGTATCATTAAGCTCAAATTAATGGAAAATATAGTTTTATTATAGATTAAGCATTCACCAATAAATCTTGAATATAAAACCACATATGAGATCCATGCACTAGAGCCTGCGAGAATACTAATTTGAAGATTTATATTTATAAAAAAATATGGTAAAGTTGTAAAGAATAATAAAAAAAATATTTAAAGGTAAAGCCCTAATTATTCAATTATGAATAATTAGGGCTTTATAGTATAGTAAAACTATTTAGATTTTGGTTTATGTTTAAAAATATTAAGTTTAATAGTGAAATGTTTATCTAAATACTCGTTTAGTCCTTTGTTCATACAAAACCTATAAGCTGCAAGACTAATGAAAGACCATAGTATAGCGATAACCCATCCACCAAGCACATCTGTTGGATAGTGAACACCCACATAAACCCTACTAACTCCTACAAGAATTAAATATGCGAATATAAAACAGCTAAGTAGATAGGCAATTTTTTTATTCTTCATTCGCTTAAGTATAAAGTAAATAAGAACAATACCAATAGCTGTAGAAATCGAAGAATGGCCGCTAGGGAAACTATAGCCATCAGCTTCAACTAATCTTACTCCCAGGGGTCTAGATCGTTGTACAGTGTTTTTAAGCATCAAATTGGTAAAGCCAGTAATTCCAATATTAAATACACAGCAAATGGCTTCCAATTTGTTGTTCCAAAGATATAATATAATAAAAACCAATAGGGTTATTAAAATCTGTAATTCAGGGTCAGAAGATTTTGAAACAGCAATATAAAATTGATTCCATCCCAAATTCATAGAAGTTGCTAAATAATAAAGCATGTTAATTTAATCATCCTTTCTATATTACATTGAACATTAATATTCATTCGATAGTTAATGTATAAAATTCCAATTAAGTCATAAGCATCAGCTAATATTATATCAAAATTTACAATTAAAAGCTACATTTATATTATTTGTTAACACAGGAGTAAGATATTATTCATATTTTACAATTATAGAATTGTAAAATTGAATATAAACGCAAATCAATATATTTTTATTGAAAAACAATAAAAATATATTGATAAATAACTCGTATAGTAGTAATATAGAATTTGTAGAGAGTTGAAATGCATATCAGGGAATATGTTTGAATGCAGGATAGAACATTAAAATTGCGGGGGGTACTTATAATGGAGAAGAGGTTTGTGCAAGCTATTATTATAAAAGATAATAGGGTTCTTATGGCATATGGTCATAAAGAAAATAAAGAAGATATTAATTTTTTTGTAAAAGGAGAAATTAATGGATGGGAAAGTGCTGATAATGCAATTGGACGCGTGATTACAGAGGAAATAAATATGCCTTATAAAGTTGTTTTTAAACTTAATACACAGTCTTGTTTATATACAGAAACTTATTTAGTTAATATAGAAAGTGTAAGTGATAATTTTGATTTTTCAACAAAAAAAATTGAAAAATCTGTAGGTAATTTAGATATGGATGGTCTAAAATGGATTTCTTTATCTGAAAAAGAAGAATTTCGTAGAAGTGATATAAATTATTTGAGAATTTTATTGGAAGAATGTATAGAGCAAGATTATAGTGAAAGTTGGTTAAAATCAGTGGAAGACTTGTTGTTTTCTTATCCAGATTATAAGTATAATAATATGCAACTATTAAAGAAAAAACGTATGAAGGAAATAAAAAACATAGATTCCCAAATTGGTATACATGAAAAAATATATACTATGGGCATTGCACTTATTTTATCAATAATTTGTGAAAGATTTTTTAATGGTAAACAAATTGGTGTTTCTATTCCTATTTTTTATATTATGTTCATGGGATTTTTTTTATGGAGTGTAAGAGAAAAGATTAGGATTAAAAATAGTATTGGATATATTACCATTATTCCTACATTGCTAATAGCATTAAATTATTCTATTCACTCTAATAATGTTTTGAACTTGTTTAACGGGATTATGATATTGGTACTTGCTGGAGTAAGTACAGTATTAATTAGGTATGAGAATATAAAATGGGATAGTGCAGATGTAATAAAGAAAGTGATTAGCATAGGCATTAAAGCTATTGTAGAGAATGCTTGTAAGCCTTTTACATTTAGTAAATGTAGTATAACTACGAGAAATAAAAAAGAAATAAGTTCTACGAAGAAAAATATATTAAGAGGAGTAATTATTTCTATCCCATTATTAATTGTTATTTTAGTTTTATTAACATCAGCAGATATGGTATTCAAGGACTATGTAACCAATTTTTCAATTGGAATTAAGGATATAGACGTAGGTAAAATCATAGGCAGTTTATTAGTTATTATCATAACTTTCATAATTATATTTTCATATATATGGAGCTTTAAATATAGCTGTGATGGGGGCAGAACTAAAAATAAGGATATACAATGGGAGCCAGTTACTGTTTTAACAATCATTTTTATGATAAATATAGTATATCTTTTATTTTCAATAGTACAGTTTTCTTATCTTTATGGTGGAGGGGATAATTTTCTTCCTCACGAATTTACTTATTCAGAATATGCAAGAAAAGGGTTCTTTGAGCTTGTGGCTGTTACAATAATTAATTTTACAATATTACTAAGCAGTATGAAATTTATTAAAAAGGACAATAAGACAATAAATATAATATCCAATGTATTTTTAACCGTGCTTGTAGCATTTACATTAAACATGCTATTTTCAGCTCATTATAAGATGTCTTTATATGAGCAAACTTATGGATTTACCTATTTAAGGATTTTCGTTCATATATTTATGCTGATGTTATTTATGTTATTTATAGTAGCGGTAATTGGCATTTGGAATAGAAGAATACCACTTAATAAGATTTTAATAGTAATTGTTTTGAGTATGTTTATATTAGTGAACTATATTAATGTAGATAGAATAATTGCTGAAAAAAATATAGACATATATTATAAAACTCAGAAAATTGATGTACAATATCTAAAAACTTTATCATATGATGCTATTCCAGAGATATTAAGACTAAAAGATGATTCTAACGCTTTCATTTCTAGTGAGATAAATACTTATATAAACAATATGAAGAAAGAGTTATTAGAAGGCGATTCCTGGTATGAATTTAATTATTCTAAATATAGAGCTAGAAAGGTTATAGAGTAAAAGGTGGTAATGTAAATTGAAAAAAATAAGAGAAAATTTATTAGGGGTTTACGACTTGATGTTAGCAGTGGGCGCTATTTGCATTGGAGTAATGATGGTAAGTTCAAGTGATGGAATATTTATTGAGTATCCAAAAGAATGGCTATCAAAAGTTCCATTTGATAGCTGGGTTACTCCTGGTATTATTGCAATCCTAGTATTTGGACTCGGAAATATTATAGCAGCAATCTTTAGTTTTAGAAAAGGAAATAGTAGGTCATGGGTTGTGTCTGCTGTAATGGGTGGGATATTAATTATGAGCCTTATTGCTCAAGTATTAATTTTAGGAGAGACGTACCTGGCAACTGTTGGATTTATGCTTTTTAGTATAATTCAGTTATGTTTATGTTGGTATGTTTTTGATAGCTATAGTAAAAATTTAATATAATAATTAAAAGAATATTTTAGTAATAAATAGCAGGATAGTTGCTTATATATTTATAAACCAAGAAAAAATTACTTTGGGGGGAATTGTAATGGATAGAGAACATTTACGTAATAGTGGATTTGCAACTAAAGCTATACATGGAGGAAATAAGAAGGATCAATATGGTGCATTGGCTACTCCAATACATCAAACAGCTACTTTTGTTTTTGATTCAGCACAGCAAGGTGGAAATAGATTTGCAGGAACGGAAGATGGCTATATTTATACAAGACTTGGGAACCCTACTAATACAGTTTTAGAAGAAAAATTGGCCATGCTTGAAGGTGGAGAAGCTTGTATGTCTATGGCATCAGGCATAGGAGCTATATCTTCAACTATGTGGACAGCGTTAAAGGCTGGAGATCATATAGTTGCAGCACAAACGCTTTATGGCTGTACTCATGCATTTTTGGCTCATGGTATTTCTAGATATGGTGTTGAAGTTACTTTTGTTGATGTTTCAAATCCAGAAAATGTTAGAAATGCTATGAAAGAAAATACAAAAGTTATTTTCTTAGAAACACCTGCAAATCCAACATTGCTTATAACAGATATTGAGGAAATATCAAAGATTGCCCACGCACAAGAAAATTGTATGGTTATAGTGGATAATACATTTAGCACTCCATACATACAAAGACCATTAGAACTAGGTGCAGACGTTGTAGTACACTCTGGAACTAAATTTATAAATGGGCATGGAGACGTAATTTCTGGTTTTGCTGTTGGATCTAAAGAATTTATTGACGGAGTTAGATTATTTGGTGTTAAGGATATGACTGGAGCTAGTTTAAGTCCTTTTGATGCATTTTTGATTATAAGAGGAATGAAAACACTAGAAATAAGAATGGAAAGACATTGCAAAAATGCAATGGCTGTAGCTGAATTTTTAGAAGCCCATCCAGCAGTAGAAAACGTATATTACCCAGGACTTAAAAGTTTTCCTCAATATGAATTAGCAAAAAAACAAATGGATCTTCCAGGCGGGATTATTGCTTTTGTAATAAAGGGTGGAATTGAAGAAGGTAAAAAGGTTATAAATTCCACTAAGCTTTGTAGTATAGCTGTTAGTTTAGGAGATGCTGAAACTTTAATTGAACATCCTGCTTCAATGACTCATTCGCCATATTCACCAGAGGAAAGATTAGAAGCTGGTATAAGTGATGGTTTAATAAGATTGGCAGTAGGCCTTGAAAATGTTGAGGATATTATTGCCGATCTAGACCAAGCTCTTAATTTAATTATTAAATAGTAATTAGTATAGTAAATAAGTGAAAATAGGAATTATTATCTCACATGTTACCACGTAGATAATAATTCCTGTTTTTTTATTTTCTATTATCTGTTATTGTTAATCCATTCCATATAACATCAGTATCTTCATTTCTATCTTATATTAATTAAACCCTCTAATCATGCTTATATCGGATATTTTGATTGGGTGTTTTTGTTTGTTATTGTGGTTATTAATTTCCTTAAATGTTGATTTTCTTGAAGTTAGGGGGCCATAAAAATTTATTATTCCCCAAGATGCCAAAAATTTATTGTATTTAGATTTAATTGAAATTGTGATCAGTAATGCTCCTTTTTATATATTAATTCTAAATATTATATAATACATGTTAGAAAAATGTGATTTAATAATTAATTGATTTGTGAATTAAGACATAGAAGCCATGGAAAAAGTGTCATTCCTATAGTTGAATTTTTTATAATTTTTATAAAGGTTTGATTTCATAGCTATGCAAGGTTTAAAAATTGTTTTACCCTGGCATGGTTAGAATTAGAAAATAGTAATTCAGGAGTGGAGTTCGCTAGTATTTCTCCATTTTCCATGAAAATAATTCTATCTGATATTTCTCTTGCAAATTGCATTTCATGGGTAACTACTATGAGTGATATTTTATCAATGGCAAGAGATTTAATGACCTTCAACACTTCGCTGACTAGTTCAGGGTCTAATGCAGAAGTTGGTTCATCAAAAAGAATTAATTCTGGATTCATTGCAAGACATCTAGCAATTGCAATTCTTTGCTTTTGTCCACCAGAGAGAGTACAAGGATAAGAATTTATTTTATCTAATAAATCCACTTTTAAAAGTAATTTTTCTGCAATGTCTATAGCATCTTTCTTATCTATATTATTTACTATAATAGGAGCTTCAATTATATTCTCAAGAACGGTTTTATGAGGGAATAGATTGAAGTTTTGAAAAACCATACCTATTTTTTTAGCAGCATTAATTGATTCAATATTATTAATTTTCTTTTTAGATTCTGCAATAGTTACGCCATTAAATTCAATGAGTCCATTATCCATATGCTCAAGACCACTTATGCACCTAAGCAGAGTGCTTTTCCCAGAGCCAGAAGGACCGATAATTGATATTACCTCGCCTTTTTTCAAACTTAAAGATACATTCTTTAAAACCTGGGTTTTATCATAACTTTTATTTATTTTACATATCTTGAGTAAATCCATAGTAGCACCATCCTTTATTTATCACATTGTTCTTTATTCGTATATTGAATATTTTTTTTCAAGCTTTTTAAAAGCCAACACAATAAGAGAAGTAAAGATTAAATATATTATTGCGGCAATAAAAAAAGGAGCGATTGTAAAATCTCTAGTTACAATTTCCCTAGCAGCTCTTAGTAAATCTTGTAATCCAATTGCAGCTACTAAAGCGGTATCTTTTATTAGAGTAATCGCCTCATTACAAGTTGGTGGAATTATCCGTTTTAAGGCTTGGGGTAGTATTATTTTTGACATAGTTTGTCTATAATTCATGCCTAAGACTTTAGCGGCCTCGTATTGGCCTTTATCTATAGATTGAATACCGGATCTGAATATTTCTGTAAAATAAGCTCCGTAATTCAAAGAAAAGGTAAGAGCGGCTGCAGTAAAAGGAGAAAATTTAATGCCTATAATAGGTAACCCGAAATATGTAAAAAACAGTTGGAGAAGTAAGGGTGTTCCGCGAAATAACCAAGTATAGAGGTCCACAATCTTACTAAGTATTTTTAAATTTGAAACTTTGATTAGTGCGCCTATTATTCCAAGAGGCAAACAAAAGATTATTGTTGCAAAATACAATTCAATTGTAAAGAGGCTCCCTTTTAAAATATAAGTTGTAATGTCTATAAAATTAGCCAAATCTAACACTCCTTCAGAAAAAATTCATAATTATTATTTGATTATATCTTTGCCGAACCATTTCTTTGATATAGTATTGGCAGTTCCATCATTTTGTATTTCATCTAGTTGTTTATTTATTTCTGCAGTAAGGCTTGTATCAGTTTTTCTTATACCTACGCCATAATCTTCTACTCCTAGATTTTCATTAATAACTTTATAATCACCAGGTTTTTTACTAGCATAGTATCTTCCAACTACCTCATCCACTATAACAGCATCAATACGACCAGCGTTTAAATCGAGTAGCGCTTCTGTATTGTTTGAATATTTCTTGGCCTCCTTTAGTGAGTTAGTAAGTAGTGAATCTTTAGCAAGTGCAGCTTCACTGCTGCTACCCATTTGCAAACCTACAATTTTATCAGTTAAATCACTTTTTTTAGAAATAGTTGACTTGTTTTTTACAATAATTGTTTGCTTATTTTGAAGGTATACTTTAGAAAAAGCAATTTGTTCTTTTCTCTTATCTGTTATTGTTAATCCATTCCATATGGCATCAATATCTTTATTGTTTAGACTTAATATAATTCCGTCCCATTCTACTGGTTTAAAGGTTACTTTTACGCCCATTCGCTTGCCTACTTCTTTTGCCATATCAATGTCAAAGCCTACAATTTCACCACTTTTATCTCTAAATCCCATTGGTGGAAAGTTATCATCAAGACCAATTATTAGTTCTTTTTTGTCTTGTATATCTTTTAAAGAATTATCAGCTGTGGGGGTGTTTCCGCAGCCAGATAAAATAGCGGTTGAAAGTATTGCCACAATTAGTAAGTTAAATTTAATTTTCATTATTAACACTCCTTTATGAATTCTATAAATACAATATTACTTTATTACGTTAGTTATGTAAAGCGGTAAATTAAAGATTAATTAACTTATATATAAATATAAAATTATTACAAGATAAAAATTTATAAATTTTTTAGAATAGATGGGAAAATCATAGTAGTATAAATCTCTCTTCCAGTGGAAAATATAAATGAAGAAAGGGGAGTGTTTTAAATGAGTATAAAGCAGAAACTTACTAATGAGCAATTATCTTCAGTAGGAATTAAGAGAACTGATAATGACAAAGATATGCATACGAATGATGTAAATATTAAAAATAATGAAACAAGAAATAAAAAAAACAAATAAATCATTTAAAAGTGTTTATAGCTAATATTTTGATTAATTGTTTATATTTATAAGATTCGCTTGACATTAAAATAACAAAGTGGTATTCTTAAGTTGAAAATTTAATAGATCCTTCAGGGTAGGGTTAAATTCCCAACCGGCGGTATAGCCCGCGAGCCGAAAGGTAGATCTGGTTTAATTCCAGAGCCGACAGTAAAGTCTGGATGAGAGAAGGAGAATAATGATAAATATAGGAGATTTTCATTTATTAACTATGAAAAATAGTTAATACTGCTTTTATATTTTATTGTGAATATATTTAGTGAACAGCACCGGTAGGTGATGATTTAACTAGATATATAATTAGCTTATTGAGCCCTGAAAACTTTGTTTTCAGGGCTTTTATTATTTTAGCCACATATATGATTTTATTTGATCAAAGTTATGCATACTAAGAGAGAAATATTTATGAAGATTGGCACCAGAATTATAGAATTAGGGGTGATAAATTGGATAATTATTATATGAGAAGAGCACTTGAATTATCTAAAAAAGCGGTGGGGTTTGTAAATCCTAATCCATTGGTTGGCGCTGTTATTGTAAAAGATAATAGGATAATCGGTGAGGGGTATCATGAATATTTTGGTGGACCACATGCAGAAGTAAATGCTTTTAAAAATGCCAAAGAAAATGTAGAAGGTGCAACAATGTATGTAACTTTAGAGCCTTGCGCACACTATGGTAAAACGCCACCTTGCGCTGATGCTATAGTGCAAAATAAAATATCTAAAGTGGTAATTGGAATGATAGACCCTAACCCATTAGTTGCAGGGAAGGGAATAGAAATTCTAAGAAGTAGTGGCATAGAAGTAACTACGGGCATAATGGAAACTGAAATAAAGAAAACAAATGAAATATTTGTAAAATACATAACTCATAAAAAGCCATTTTGCATCATGAAAACTGCTATGACAATAGACGGAAAAATAGCAACTTCTATTGGTGAGTCAAAGTGGATAAGTAATGAAAAATCTAGAGCGTATGTGCATGAATTAAGGCATATGGTAACTGGAATTATGGTGGGAATTGGAACTGTCCTAAGTGATGATCCAGAACTTACTACAAGAAGAGAATGCATAATTAGCAAAAACCCAATAAGGATAATTATAGATAGCACAGCAAAAATACCAATAGATGCAAAGGTGTTAAAATGTGATGAAAAAACAAAAACTATTGTCGTTACAACAAAATTTGCGAAAGAGACAAAAATTGAAGCTATTAAACAAAAAGGCGCACAAGTTATTATAACGCCAAGTAAAAATAACCGAGTGAATTTAAACTATTTAATGAGAGTACTAGGTGATATGGGGATAGATAGTATTTTGATTGAGGGTGGCAGTACTCTAAATTATGCTGCATTAGAAGAAGGCATCGTTGATAAGGTTATTACTTTTATTTCCCCGAAAATATTCGGCGGAACAACAGGTAAGACTCCAGTAGGAGGACAGGGAATAGAACATGTAAGTGATGCTATATTGCTTACGGATACTGAAGTAACTAGATTTAACGAGGACATTATGATAGAAGGGTACGTGAATAGATGTTTACAGGGTTAATTGAGGAAATTGGAGAAATAAAGTCTATAGAAAAAGGTGCGAGGTCTGCGAGAATTACCATAAAAGCTACAAAGGTTATATGTGGAATAAAGATTGGTGACAGTATTAGCACAAATGGAGTGTGCCTTACCGTAACAGAATTTAATAAAAATAGCTTCAGTGTAGATGTAATGGCGGAGACTATAAGAAGTAGTAATTTAGGGAAATTGAAATCTGGTTCTCATGTCAATTTGGAAAGGGCATTAATGGCTAGTGATAGGTTAGGAGGCCATATAGTAAGTGGACATATTGACGGAATAGGAACTATTGTAGATTTTTGCATCGAAGAAAATGCCACTTGGGTGTCTGTAGAAACTACAGTGGATATATTAAAGTATATTGTACATAAAGGATCGATTGCAATTGACGGTATTAGTTTAACTGTAGCATATGTTGATGAAAACATTTTCAAAGTATCAATTATACCTCATACAAGAGGTGAAACTACTTTAATTAGTAAAAAAGTAGGTGACGAGGTTAACCTTGAAAGTGATATGATGGCGAAGTATATTGAAAAACTGCTTAAATATGGTGAAGCTCCAGAAAAAAAGAAATCTATTGGTATGGATTTTCTCGAAAAAAATGGATTTGTATAAGCAATCAGTTGTAGACACAGCAAATAACATTACATCGCCAAAAGTGATGATTACAGCACAAAGTGATAATTAAGGGGTGGAAAAATGTATAAATTTAATACTATTGAAGAAGCTTTAGAAGATATTAAAAATGGAAAAATGGTTGTTGTGGTAGATGATGAAGATAGGGAAAATGAAGGAGATTTAATTATAGCAGCCGAGAAAGCTACTCAGGAAAACATAAATTTTATGGCTAGGTATGCACGTGGACTTATATGCATGCCTATAGTTAAAGATAGATTAGATAAGTTAAATATAAATCAGATGGTGGTAAATAATACTGATGTGCATGGAACAGCATTTTCTGTTTCTATTGATGCTGTAACTACCACTACAGGAATATCAGCTGCAGAGAGGGCAACTACTATATTAAAGGTGATAGATTCGGAGGCTTCATCAAAAGATTTCAATAGACCAGGCCATGTATTTCCTCTAGCAGCAAGAGAGGGTGGCGTATTAAATAGGGGCGGTCATACAGAGGCTGCTGTTGATTTAGCAAGACTTGCAGGGTTATATCCTGCAGGTGTGATTTGTGAAATTATGAATGAAGATGGATCAATGGCTAGGGTACCAGAGCTTATGGATTATGTGAAAAAACATGATTTAAAAATGATTACCATAGTAGATTTAATTGCTTACAGGAGAAAAACTGAATGCCTTGTAGAAATGGTTACGGAGGCACAAATGCCAACTAGATATGGTGAATTTACTATCTATGGATTTGTTAATAAGATAAATGGAGAGCATCATGTAGCATTAGTCAAAGGTGATGTAAGAAGTAGTGAATCTGTACTTGTTAGGGTGCACTCTGAGTGTCTTACTGGAGATGCACTAGGCTCTATGAGATGTGATTGTGGAGAACAATATGATGCGGCCATGAAAGCAATAGCAAAAGAGAAAAATGGAATATTGCTTTATATGAGGCAGGAAGGACGTGGAATAGGGTTAATTAATAAGCTAAAGGCATACAATCTTCAAGATAAAGGAATGGATACCGCAGAAGCAAATGTAGCTTTAGGTTTCCCTGTAGACATGAGAGATTATGGCATTGGAGCTCAGATATTGGAACTATTAGGTGCTACAAAAATAAGACTCATGACTAACAATCCTAAAAAAATAACAGGAATTTCAGGCTATGGTATTGACATAGTTGATAGAGTGCCAATAGTTATGAATCACAATGAAAAAGATAAGTTTTATTTGCAAACTAAAAGAGAAAAAATGGGACATTTACTTGACCCTGAACGAGTATAAGTGTTAAGCACATTCAAGTAAACAATATGATATTAAATTAATAGGAGGAATAGAAATGATAACGTATGAAGGTAAATTAATAGCAGAAGGTTTAAAATTTGGGATTATAGTAGCAAGATTTAATGAATTTATAGGTGGAAAATTATTAACGGGAGCACTAGATGGTTTAAAACGTCACGGAGTTACAGAAGAAAATGTTGAAATTGCATGGGTGCCTGGTGCATTTGAAATACCTCTAGTTGCAAAAAAAATGGCTAAGTCTGGTAAGTATGATGGTGTGATATGTTTAGGAGCAGTAATAAGAGGCGCTACATCTCATTATGAATATGTATCTGGTGAGGTAACTAAGGGAATTGCATCTGTATCACTCGAAACAGGAGTTCCAATTATTTTTGGAATTCTTACTACTGAGAATATCGAGCAAGCTATTGAAAGAGCGGGTACAAAAGCAGGTAATAAAGGGTATGATGCTGCAGTAACTGCAATAGAAATGGCAAATTTATTAAAAGAAATTTAAAATAATAGAACAAAAAAATTCTCCTGCGTGCATTGCAAACGAACTTAAAACTGGAAATTCGATTAAGAAATTCTAAATCAAATTTAATAGTTTATACGTTTCTTATTGCAAGTCACTTCGGAGAAATTCCAAAGTTGCTATTCAGCTGATTTTTAGGTACTACTTTGGGTATTCATTAGGGGTTCATAACAATTATTAACTGTTATGCACCCCTAGACTTTTTTCGCTTTCATCTATACTTATGATATACTATTCTTAAAGATAAGTAGAATGGGGGTAGTCCAAATGGGTATAGGCGATAGTGTATTTACTATTATATTTATTATGATGGGTGCATCGGCTGTTGTTTCTGGTTTGAATTTTGAGAAGAAGCAGGGGAAAAAATATAAGGGCGAAAATTTAGATGAATATATAAAACTAAATAAGCTTGTTTTAATTTCAATGGGAGGAATGATTCTAATTGGTACTTTCCTCGGACAAGGGTTACCTTTATTAAAAAATGTAATAACAAATATAACAATTGGAAGTTTATTTCTCATATGGATTGTTTATTCGGTAGTATCCAAAAAGAAATTTTCAACCAAAAAATAATAAACAGAATGGAAGGTTGCGGACTTCCATTCTGTTTTTAATTTTTTAGATTAAAATATTATATTTCAATGTGCTCTGGTTTTAGCTTGTAAACCACATCTTTTCTTTCTAGCATTATATTAATTTTTTCTTTTAATGCATCATCGTCTAGAATTTTTAGGAGTAGTTCTTTAGTAGGGTTTATTACTGTAGGGTTACTAATTAACTTTAACATAGAGTAATCTCCGGAAGTATCTCCATAAGCATAACTTTGATCCAAATCAATATTATATTTACAAACAAAATGTTCTATGGCGGCATGCTTACTAACACTATCCCACATAGGAATAATAGCACCAGTGTAAATATTATCTTTATTCAATTGATACTTTGTTCCTATATAATCATCAAACCCGTATTTTATAGACATTTCGCGTACAAGTTCTATTGGACTGCCTGATACAGTGATAATGATATGACCCTGGCTCTTATGCCATTTAATTCTATCACGGGTGTAGGTATAAACCCTATCCCCTTTTTGCTTTACAATTTGCTTAGCAATAAACTCAATTTGACACTTATGAAGTCCAATTATGGCCTCGGTATAAATATCAGCCATTTTAAGCAGGTAATTATCATAATTTCCTATTCGCTTATCCCATTTAACATAATAGGGTTTTACTTCTTTGTACCATTTATCATTTTCTATTATTTCGCTTTTAATCAATTTTTTGAATACCTCACTAATTAAACTATCTCTATAGAGAGTACCATCAATATCAAAGAAAGCAGCTATTCTTTTTTTCAAAGTGATCACCTCCAACATCGGTATAATATAATTATTTTAAGAAATTTAAGAAATTTAAGAAATTTATAATTAGCTATTCGGGAAATATTATTCTTTTTTCAGTGATTATGAAATCCAATGGCACATCATATTCACCAGTGGGCACTTTATCAACTATTTGATAGTCATAGGCTATGCCTATAGTAGGAGTAAGTTTCGTCTTTTTAGGTAAAAATCTATCATAATAACCAGCACCAAAACCTATCCTATTGCAATGTTTATCAAATACTACGCCGGGAACTATTATTAAATCTATATCCTCAATATTAACTTTATCTAATGAGTCATGTTTTGGCTCCATAACACCAATACTAGATTTAGAAAGATCAGTAGTAAGATTATTTATTTTAAAAGGTATTATTTCTCGCTT
The DNA here is from genome assembly GCF_055081135.1 of Clostridium sp. CM036. Taxonomy (NCBI): domain Bacteria; kingdom Bacillati; phylum Bacillota; class Clostridia; order Eubacteriales; family Clostridiaceae; genus Clostridium; species Clostridium sp. CM036. The sequence continues at coordinate 3,656,150 of NZ_CM143652.1, forward strand.
AGATTGTATGCAATAGGGTGCAATTACTGTTTTACCGTTATCCAAACACCACTTAGCAAGAGGATAGGTATCAACTTCTTTATTGAAACTTAGGTATAACATGATATTTTTGCAATTTATAAATTCAGGTAACTCCATAATTGTGCCTATAATTTTATTGCTAAAATTACTTACATCTTGAATCTTCATACTTTTTCTTTGATGTAGCATATTTTTTCTTAAAGTATCTTTAAGATTATCTTCCATAAGTACCCTCCCCTAGAAATTATTTAAATATTATACTATAAAATTTAAATTAGTATAACATATGTTTATCATATATGCAATTTATAGAATTATATAAGTTTATATTATTTTAGATAACCAATCTTAAGCAAAATAACACTTCCATAAGTCTCAAGTAATGCATTAATACATTAAAAATTATAAATTGGGAAGTCTATAATTATAATATTAAAGATGCAGGAGTATTAAAAAATACTAGGTATCTTTAAGAAATATAAGGAGGAATATTCATGGACAATTCAAAAATAAGAGAAGTTAATGGAATAGACCACGTTGGAGATGTGCCAAGTGCAAAGAAAGGAATCGTAGATTTTCTTTCAGGTGAGGACAGATATAAAGACTCTATCCCACAGGATAGGCTTAATTCTTACAAAAAAGGTCGTGAAATAGCAGTAGAAATAGAGAATATTTTAAATGGGGATCAAAGGGATCAAAGGGATTATTAGAATTAAATAAATTTAATATTATTCAAAAATGGGTATAGAGTTTTAATTCTATACCTTTATTCTTTATAATGCAGTTTAAATTGATAAAGTTGAAAAATGATTGTAGCTTTCTGAAAAGTCTGATATTATTATATCTGTAATAGTGTTTGTAAAATTACAAAGACATAAAGAACTTTTTACGTGTTTTTATGGATATTTCAAGTAATATAGGGAGGTTATTTTAAATACATATATGCTATAATATATATTGTATTTAAAAACAATCTAGGGGTGGTGATGTACCATAAAAGGTTCACGTAAAACATGTCGTATACTGTTATTATTGTCTATTTCAATACTTTTAACATCTTGCAAAGGTAATACAAAACCTGTTGAAAAAGAGACCTACCTAATGGGCACAATTGTTCAATTAAAGGTATATGGTGGAAACGCAGAAAAAGCAACCGAGAAAGCATTAAAGAGGGTAAATGATATAGAAGATAAAATGTCTGTTAATATTGAAACTTCTGAAATTACAAAATTAAATGCTAAATCTGGAATTTCAGGTGAGAAACTTAGCGCCGATACATATTACGTAATAAAAGAAGCTGTTAAATATGGTAGATTAACTGGAGGTGCTCTTGATGTAACTATAGAACCAATTGTAAAGCTATGGGGTATAGGTACTGACAAGGAGAGAGTTCCAACAAAAAATGAAATTGATGAAAAATTAAAGCTAGTTGATTATAATGATATTATTCTGGATGAAAAAAATTCAACTATCAAGTTAAGGCGAGCGAGCCAAGCTATAGATTTGGGCGCTATAGCAAAGGGATATACGGCTGATGAAATAAAGAAGGTTTTAATAGATAATAAGATTAGCAGTGCGCTTATAAATTTAGGTGGTAATGTTTATGCTGTAGGAAGCAAACCAGACGGAACTAGCTGGAATATAGGAATACAAAATCCATTAGATACGCGTGGAGAATACTTAGGAACTGTTAGTTTTACTGATAAATCCGTGGTTACATCAGGCAATTATGAGAGATATTTTATAAAGGATGGTGTGCGGTATCATCATATATTTGATCCTAAAACTGGGTATCCAGCAGATAAAGGTATCATAAGTACAACTATAGTATCGGATAAATCAATTGATGGAGATGCACTATCTACAAGTACTTATATCATGGGACTTGAAAAAGGGATTAAATTGATAGAGTCTATTAAAGGTGTAGATGCTATTTTTGTTACCTCGGATAAAAAAATATATGTTACATCAGGCCTTAAAGATAGTTTTAACCTAACGAACAAGGAGTTTATTTATGAAAAAGGGCGATAAAATAGTTTTCATAATACTTTTAATTATTGTAGTAATATCTTTTAGTGTAGCTTTAATATACAAAATCGCAATCAAGGGGTCAGAAAATATTGCAGTTATTAAAAGCGCCGGTACAGTGATTAGAACTATTGATTTAAATAAGGTAAAAGAGCCACAAGAGTTTACTATAAAAACAAAAGATGGCCATTATAATACCATACTAGTTACTCATGATGGTGTTAAGGTAAAAGATTCTGATTGTGCACATAAAGAGTGTGTTAAAAGTGGAAGTATATCAGAGCCAGGTGGGATGATTGTATGTTTACCTAATAAACTTATGATTAGTATTGAAGGCGAAGCAAATAAAGGTATTGATGGTGGGACTTTTTAAATTAAAAAATGTAGGTGAAAATATGGGAAAGACTAAAAGAATGGTTTTACTCAGTATGTTAGTTGCAATAGCATTAGTTATTTATTTAATTGAGGCCCAGATTCCAGTGCTATTTCCAGGAATAAAATTAGGGCTTGCTAATTCTATATCGTTAGTTGCATTAATATTACTAGGGTGGAAAGAAGCATTTTTAATAATGATTTTAAGAACCTTATTAGGTTCTATTTTTGGTGGAAGCATGTCAGCCTTTATGTTTAGCATTGCAGGCGGAGTGCTAAGTAATATAGTAATGGTATTGCTTTACAAGTATCTTAAGAATCACTTAAGTATACCTTCAATAAGTGTTTGTGGATCTGTTTTTCACAATGTAGGTCAGCTACTTGTGGCCGCTTTTATAATTAATGATTTAAGAATATATGTGTATTTACCGGTATTATTAATTTCAGCGATTGTTACAGGGTATTTTATTGGAATTCTATCTAGTATTTTAAAAAGTAGATTAGAAGAAATATTACCACTAAAATAAAAGTATGAAATTTCTCTTGTGAGCATTGCAATACGAACTCGAAACTTGAAATTTGATTAAGGAATTCTAGTCTTTTGCTCATGTGAAATTCTCTAGCACTCACATTCGCCGTCCTGGCAGTCTTACGAGGATTTTACATTCGCAACAGAAGAATTTCTAAATCAAATTTCAATAGTTTTTACGTTTCGTATTGCAAGTCACTCCTGAGAAATTTCATCTTTTGGGCATAATAAGACGTCGCAGTTAAAGGCTGGTCCACATCAGATTTTCTCCTTCATTATTCATACGAAAATTTGATGTGGCACAAGCTCTTTCACTGCTTATACTAAAAGGAAGATTTGGACAATCTTACTCACTGCCTATAGGGAAAACAATCTATTATAGAATCTAAACTTTTATGTTGACAAAATCTCCCTAAAGTTATATATTTATAACATACATGTTATAAATATATAACTTTAGGGAGGTTTCTTTTATGGATCCAAAAATGAGTATTAAATCAAAGCTTGTTCTGCAATTAGGAGTAGCATTATATCAATTAATTGTTTTCTTACTGTATAAACTAAATGTAATCAATCCTGACAAGGGTGCTTCCATGTTTATTCAAGGTCTTTTTGAAATTATGATGGTGGCCATATTTTTCTATAATGAAAAAAGATTAAGTGGTATAACTGATGAATTAGGAATCAGTATATTATCTAAAGTAAATAAGATTGGTATGAATTTTTTAGTAATTTCAATTGTTATATTCAGCTACCGACTTACATCTCCAGCTTTTACAATTTATAAGGAGCTTGTTATTTCAAAGTTTGCAATAGGAGTCTGGTTAATGATAATCATATTTATATTCACTATAATAAGATTATTATCCTTTATGTATTATGATAGAAAGGGGATTTGCAAATAAGTGTCAATTCTAAATACAAACATTAAAGAGTATAGAGAGAAAGCATTAATGAAGCAAGCTGAACTTGCAAAATTAGTGGAGGTTAGACGAGAAACTATAGTGCATTTAGAAAATGGGAGATATAACCCATCCTTAAAATTAGCTATGGATATAGCCAAGGTATTCAATACGACAGTTGAAGAATTATTTAAATTTGTTGATTAATAAATATAACTTTAGATAAATAAAATGAAAAAGATAAGCAGAAGGTTTAAAACCTTCTGCTTATCTTTTTTATTTACTTACTACACTCTCGTCTTTAATAGTGACTTTACTTAAGTTTTCACGAGCTTTTAATGGTTTTGAAATAACCTTTGTAGGACACTTAGTAGAACATAGTCCACACTGTGTACATTTTTCAAAGTCTATTACAGGTAAGTTATTAACCATAACAATCGCCTTAGATGGGCAAACTCTCGCACACATTCCGCAAGCAATGCATCCAACACCGCAATTATCTTTTACTGTTTTACCCTTTGATTTTGAGTTACATTCAATAAGTACTTCTTGAGTAGCTGGAACTAATTCTATTAAATTCTTAGGGCATACTGCAATGCATGCGCCACAAGCTACACAATTATCCTTATATACTACAGCTACACCATCAATGACGTGAAGGGCATTGAACTCACAAGCTCTTACACAACTTGCAAAACCCAAACAACCATCAGCGCAAGCTTTAGGACCACCACCAGGAGCAATAACTGCTTGGCGGCAATCTTTGATTCCATCATACTCATATTTTTCTTTAGCAACCGTGCAAGTTCCTTTACATTTAACAAAGGCAACTTGTGGATTAGCGGTTTCAACGGATACGCCCATTATTTCCCCGATTTTTTCAGCGACAGAAGCTCCACCTACGCTGCATGCATTTAGGAGTGCACCGCCCTCAACTACAGCTGCAGCATAAGCATCACAACCAGCGAATCCACATGCACCACAATTTGCACTAGGCAATGCTTCTCTAACTAGTGGTATTTTAGGATCAACAGCTACGTAGAATTTCTTATTAGCATAACCAAGTACTATACCAAATACAAGGCCTATACCACCAATGCTTATTACTGGGTAAATTAAATTATTTATATCCATTTAAATACCCCCCAATTTTAAACCACTAAAGCCTAAAAATGCGATGGCCATGAGTCCGGCTGTAATTAGTGAAATAGGTAGACCTCTAAAGGCTAGTGGCATATTATCATTCTCTTCCATTCTTTCTCTTAACCCTGAAAGAAGTACAATGGCAAGCATATAGCCAGCTGATGCTCCAAGGGCATTAACCATGGATTCTACTAGGTTGTATTTTTCACCTATGTTGATAACAGCCATACCAAGCACAGCACAATTAGTTGTTATTAATGGAAGAAATATTCCGAGCGCTTTATAGAGACTTGGCTGAGTTTTTTTGATAACCATCTCAACAAATTGCACGAGTGCTGCAATAACTAGCACGAATGATAGTGTTGATAAATAAGTTATGTTCAAAGGAACTAAAATCCAGTTATAGACTCCATAAGTCATGAATGAGGCTAAGAACATAACAAATACTACTGCTAGTCCCATACCTTTTGCAGTTTCGGTTTTTTTAGAAACTCCAAGAAAAGAACATACTCCAAGGAATTTAACTAATAAGAAGTTATTTACCAAAAATGCACTTATAAAAATTGAAAAAAGTCTCATTTCCATCCACCTTTCTTAAAAAAAATTATTTTTTGCAACTATGAGCACAAGACCCACATCCAGTACACGCGCCAGTCACTGGATCAATTTCATGAAAATGTGCAATTTTATCATTAACTTTATTTGTTTGATTAATTGCTTTTTGGTTTAATAGAGCCATTAAAATTCCTAGAGTAATAAAAGCTCCAGGTGCTAGAACCATAATTATAGCAGGTTGAAAAGAGGCTCCCAATAATTTAAATCCGTATATTGAACCAGCGCCTAGTAATTCCCTTATTGCACCCAGAATTGCTAAAGCTACTGTAAACCCAAGTCCCATTCCGATAGCATCAAAAATTGAAGGAAGTGCTTTGTGTTTTGAAGCATATGATTCAGCTCTTCCAAGAATTACACAGTTAACAACTATAAGTGGAATAAAAATTCCGAGTGACTTATATAGAGATGGAACAAAACCTTGCAATAAAAACTGAATTAATGTTACAAAAGCAGCTATTATTGTAATGTAAGCTGGTATACGAACCTTATCAGGTATTGCATTTCTTAATAATGATATAAAAAGATTAGAAAAAATCAACACTGCTGTAGATGCTAGTCCCATACCTATGCCGTTTTTTACACTTGTGGTAACAGCTAGGGTAGGGCACATAGCGAGAACTTGCACAAATATTGGATTTTCGGTTACAATACCATTTTTTAATCTTTCAGAAAATACGCTCATTATTTTTCAGCTCCTTTCAATGAAGAGTTGTAAAAATCAATAGCATCGCTAACACCAAGAGTTACAGCTTTTGATGTAATAGTTGCACCTGTAATAGCTTGTATTTGGTTGTCCTTTGAAGGAGCTACTTTTACAACTTCTAATTTTTCGTTTATAGGTTTATTCTTAAATTGATCTGAAAACTTAGGTTCTGGAGCATTAGCACCAAGACCGGGAGTTTCAGTGTGGGCTAAAATTTTAATCCCAGTAACTTTTCCCTCGTTTGATATTCCAACCATGATTTCTACTGGGCCAGCGTATCCTTTTGGAGCAACTTTTATAGCATAACCAGCTATTTCATTACCCTTTAGGCCAGAGTTAACCTCAGAAATCTTTTCATTGATTTTCACGTCTGTCTTTTCAAATTTATCAGCTGTGGGTAATATTGCTTTCATAGCAGCTTGCTTATCAGCAGCAATCGAATTAGCAATAGGTGCTTTTGTTATTTCATAGGCACCGCCTAGTAAGAAGCCCGCAACTCCAGTAATTAAAAGTAAAATCAAACCTAATTTAATATTTTCTTTCAATTATTTCACCTCCCCAAAAATACGTGGAGCAGTAAACTTATCAATAAATGGAACAAATAAGCTCATTATTAATATAGAGTAGGATACTCCTTCAGCATAACCACCATATAAACGTATAATTGTGGTTAAAACTCCACATCCAAGTCCAAAGATAAGTTGTCCTTTTTTAGTCATTGGCGAAGTTGAATAATCAGTTGCCATAAAGAAAGCACCAATCATTAAGCCTCCAGCACAAATTTCATATAATGCATTTCCAGTCATTAAACCATCTCTACCTAATATAGCAGTTAAAACAAATACAGTACCAATAAATACTACTGGAGTATGCCAGCTTATTATTTTCCTATATAGTAGATAGGCTCCACCGATTAGTAATGCAAGTACAGAAGTTTCACCAATGCAACCACCGACATTACCAATAAAAACGTTCATTAGACTAGGTAAATTGTCACCACCAGTTTTAAGTATTCCAAGTGCCGTAGCAGCGGAAGTACCATCAACGGTAAAATTAGTCATGTGAACTGGCCAAGAAGCAAGTAAAAATGCTCTAGCGGCTAAAGCGGGGTTCATTACATTTTGTCCAATTCCACCAAAAAATTGTTTTACAATAATTATTGCGAAAAATCCTCCAATTGCAGGAAGCCAAAGCGGAACAGCAGCGGGCAAATTAAATGCAAGTAATAAACCAGTTACCACAGCACTAAGATCTCCTATTGTAATTTTTCTATGAGTTAGTTTCTGCCATAAAGCCTCTGCCGCAATACATGATAGCACAGATACCAATGTAACTAAAAATGCTTGCATTCCAAAAAAATATATGCCGGCAAAGGTAGCAGGTAGTAATGCTATTATTACGTCTCTCATTATGCCCTGCACAGAATCATTTGATTTTATGTGTGGGGATGAAGATACTGTATACATATAAGTCACCTCTATCTATTTTTTTCGTCTATTGATATTTACTGTTTGTTTACCTTCACGGCAAGTTTGAGTTAAATGACGTTTTGCTGGGCATACATAAGAGCAACAAGCACACTCAATGCAATCCATACCATGGTATTCTTCAAATTCATCGTACTTACCTCTTAAAACTAAAGAGTTAAGTTTTGTAGGGTTTAAAAACATAGGACAAGCGTTCATGCATTTTCCACATCTTATGCAGCTAGATTCTTGTTCTAATTTAGCTTGCTGTTTTGTTAAACAAAGTATCCCCGAGGTTCCTTTAATAACGGGAGTTTTTAATGAACTTAAAGCCATTCCCATCATAGGTCCACCGGATATTACTTTAACGGGGTCTTCTTTAAATCCACCAGCAGCCTCGATAACTTCTTCTATAGAAGTTCCAAATTTTACTCTTAAATTAAGTGGTTCTTTAACTGCTTCTCCGGTTACGGTTAGTACTCGCTCCATAAGTGGTCTACCGTTTACTACAGCGTTATATATCTCAAACACAGAATCAACATTTTGAACTATGCATCCAACGTCTGCAGGGAGCTTACCAGAAGGTAATTCTCTACCAGTAATTGCATAAATTAATTGTTTTTCTGCACCTTGAGGATATTTTGTAATAAGTGGAGTAACTTGTACATTATCCATGCTTTTGCAAGCTTTTTTCATAGCTTCAATTGCATCAGGCTTATTATCTTCTATTCCAACATATCCCTTTACACCAGGGAACATTTGAAGAATAATTTTTAAGCCGAGAGCTATTTCAGTGGATTTTTCCATCATCATTCTGTAATCGCAAGTTAAATATGGTTCACACTCTGCAGCATTTATTATAATGCTGTCGATAATTTTTCCCTCTGGAGGAGTAAGCTTAATATGTGTAGGAAAACATGCCCCACCCATACCTACTATACCAGCTTCTTTAATGATAGTTACGATTTCATTTTTTGATAGCTTTTCATAATCATTGTGAGGTGTCATAGTTAGCACTTCTTCATAAGTGTTATCGTTTTCGATAATGGCAGACAATACCATTGTTCCATTACTATGTAGCCACGGCGCTATGTCTTTTACAGTTCCAGATACGCTTGAATATATTGGCGCAGATACAAAAGCTTTGGATTCACCTATTTTTTGTCCCACCAATACTTTATCACCTTTTTTTACTAAAGGTTCGCAAGGTGCACCTATATGTTGTTGCATAGGAAATACTAAGTTGCCCTTTGGAAGCAAATCTTGAATTGCTTTGTGCATACTTAAGTCTTTACTACCACTCGGGTGAATACCTTTTTTAAAAGTCAAAAGTCCCATAATAAACCTCCTTGTAGTTCTCTGAGAGGCATAACAATTATCAATTGTTACCCTCTTTAGTGGTTTATAGTAGTATAACAATAATTAACTGTTATACTACTATAAAATTATAGCTAAGATTGTAAAAAATAAAAAAGTGTAAAAGCTTAATGCAGTTACAACTAAAATCCACTATACCATATATATTATACCTTTTGTATGTATAAAAGAATACCTTTTATGAAAAAAAACTTTTATGAAAAAGTGAGATTATTCCAATAACTCCACTGGTATAAAATGTGTTCTTAAGGAATATTACAATGAAAAATATAAGATTAATATGGTATACTTAATATGGATAATAAACTATATTTACGAGAAAATATAATTGAAAAGGTAAGGTGAATATGGAGAATAATAGTTTGAATAATTTGGAGATCCAAAGTGTGAATTTAGACATTAATGAGGATATCATAAATAGTTTAAAAACAGAGATTTATAAAAGAAGCAAATTTGAATATAATTCTAATGTTATTACTATTCCCAATTATTTTTATAGGTTTATAGGTATAAAAAACAATGAGAAAGATTACTATGAAAATTTACATAGTTTAGACAGTGAATTAAAGAAAATAGGGTCATGTTACATACGGTTTGGTGAGGGATTAGATAAAGACATTAGCATAAGACTTCAAAATGTATTAAATGACATTTGGATAAAAGTATTCAAAAGAGAAGTTCTAGATGTATCCTTAATTATAAATTTAATAAGTGATAATGGACTTTTTCCGAATTTATCTAATAAAGTTTTGCTCAGACAAATTAAAAATAATTTAAAGGGACTAATAGAGTATTATATTAAGAGCAATGAAATAATTGATAATCATAAAATTGAAGTTATTATCAATTATGTGATTCATTGGATAAATATTTATTCTAAAGAGTTATTCGAAGAGTTTGATTATATGAAAATTAATCCTAAGGTAGTCTTTTATGGAGAAATTTCAAGAGAAGAAGTTTTTTATTTAATATTATTATCAACCTTGGGTTGCGATATTTTATACTTTAATCCGAAAAACGCTGGAGCTTTTCATGAAATTGATAAATATAATGCTTTTTCAAATGAAATTGTTTATAATTGTAACTATGAAATAAAACCGTTCCCTTCTAATATTGAGGATAGAATTAAGACCACTGCATACAATGCTAAAGAAGAGCTTAATAAGACATTGTATACGGATGATTCTGGGTTTTATAGACCGTGGCAGTTTTCAGATTATAATGTAGAGGCAGTAACCCTTAATACTACATATGAGGAAATATATATTTGGATTAAGGAAAAGGCATACATAAGGGAAGGGTTTAAGGTTAAAGACTCAACTGTAGTCGTGCCCAACATGTTCTCAAAAATTTGTGGCACTCATGAAAATATTGATATTTACTGGAAGGAAATTAACGAGGTATCAACTGGGAAATTTACTAAGTTTTATAATGAACTACCTATAATGGATGTAGTACATTTGGAATATGGAAAATTTAATAAAATATACCCGAGTAATATTTTTTCAGGGTTCAATGTTTCGGAAATGCTTAATTCATCTTGGTGGAAATACAAGGAGCTCAGGTCTGGACTTCAAAAAACTATGGCAGAAAAAATTAAAGACTTATGCCTTAATCCTGTAATAATAAACGTTGAACAGGAAGATTTAAGGGATTTGCAAGTGGATATTTTCTCAGTGTTAATAAATTTAGATACAACATTACTTGAATTACTGCAAGCATATGATTACCCAGAAGAAGTTCCTAAAATTGTAGTTTATAATAATGAAGAAAATGGGAACTTATCTTTCGAAGATTGTATAATGCTTGCCTTTATGAATTCTATGGGAATAGATATAATTATATATAACCCTTCAGGGTATAACGACATAGAAAATTTTATATTTCCTGAGAAATATGACATTCATAGATTAGAAAATGTAAGTTTTAAGTTGCATTTTAAAAAACATGTTGAGAAGAAGAAAGGTTTTTTTGAAAATTTGTTTCGTAGTTAATATTTTGATAGTTGAAAAGTGAAAGCTGATTTTTATGCTATAGCACAAAAATCTTAAAAATAAGTTAGAAAAACATAGGCGCACGAGATATTAGGGGGAGAAAAACATGGAAAAAAATAATCAAATACTTAAAATCGAGGATGAAAACATTGAAGATAAGGCTATAGAGCAAAAAGCAATAAGCATAAGTCGGCAGCTTAAAGTCTCACCACAAGTGATGCAAATTGCAGCCAATATAAATATTAAAGATGCAAATGCAATATTAGAATTTGGAAATGAACCGGCTCAGCAAATATCAAAATTTGCGGATCAAATATTAAATTCTATTAAAAGCAGTAGTGTTGAAGACTCAGGTGTTATGATAAAAGAACTTACAAGTATAATGAAGAAATTTGATAAGCAAGATTTTGAGGAAAACAAAACGGGTTTTCTTGCAAAGCTATTTAGTAAACCAGGTAAGGCAATTGACAAAATGATGGGTAAGTATAAAACCATCGGAGGAGAAATAGACAAAATTTACACGGCGCTTAGTGGTTATAAGGCGGAAATAAATAGTTCTAACTTATCACTTGAAAACTTATATAATCAGAATTTTGAGTATTATGGAGAATTAGAAAAATACATTGCAGCAGGAAATATGGTTGTTGAAAAAAATGAAAATGGAGATATTCCTAGACTTGAGGCGTTAGCAGCGAGTGGTGAACAAATAAATATGATAAATTACGAGAATGCTAAAGCCACTGTTGAAATGTTAAAACAGAGAATTTATGATTTGGAAATGGCTAAGATGGTATCATTACAAACTGCCCCTCAAATTAAAATGATTCAAAGAGGAAATTATAAGTTGATATCTAAAGTTCATTCTGCTTTTATAATAACTATACCTGTATTCAAAAATGGAATAATTCAAGCTATTGCTTTAAAAAAGCAAAAGCTAGTATCAGATTCTTTAGCAGAGCTTGACAGAACTACTAATGAATTATTAATGAAAAATGCCGAAAATATAAGAAGTCAAAGTGTTGACATAGCGAAACTCGCTGGAGGAACAAGTGTAAAAATAGAAACGCTAGAGAAAACTTGGAATACTATTATGCAAGGGATAGAGGAAACAAAGAACATTGAAGATGAGAATAAAAAATTAAGAGAAGCCGGAATAGTTAAATTACATGATATGACAGAAAAACTAAAACAAAAATCTTTAAGCTAATTAATTATAATAGAGCGTTTTAAACTAAACGAAAGATTTAAAGGTGATTATATGGATCTGTTTGAATTACAAGCACAAAAGAACTTACAAAAAGAAGCACCGCTCGCTGAGAGATTAAAACCTGAAAAATTAGAAGACTATGTAGGGCAAGAGCATATTTTAAGCAAGGGAAAGCTTTTACACCGAGCTATAAAAGCGGATAAGATAACTTCGTTACTACTTTATGGCCCGTCAGGTACAGGTAAAACTAGCTTGGCTAAAGTTATTGCAAATACAACGAAATCTAATTTTGTTAGACTTAATGCTGTAACAGATGGGCTAAAAGAATTAAGAGAAGTGGTAGCTGACGCTAAGAATAATTTAGGCATGTACAATACTAAAACCATATTATTTATAGATGAAATTCATAGATTTAATAAAGCTCAACAGGATGCATTGTTACCTTTTGTAGAAAAAGGCACAATAGTTTTAATTGGAGCAACTACGGAAAACCCGTATTTTGAAGTCAATAATGCATTAATATCTAGATCTATGCTATTTAAATTAGAACCATTAAGGAAAAAACATATTGAAAAGATTATTGCACGTGCGCTTGTTGATAAAGAAGTAGGATTTGGGAACACCGATATTTGTATGGAGAGTGAAGCTATAAGTTATCTTGCAGATATGGCAAATGGCGATGCAAGACGTGCACTTAATGCTTTGGAATTATCAGTACTCACTACGGAAAGAGATGAAGATGGTAAAATAAAAATAACCCTTGCAGTTGTTCAGGAATGTCTCCAAAGAAAGCATATAAAATATGATAAGAATAGAGACGAGCATTATGATGTAATTTCTGCGTTTATTAAAAGTATGCGAGGATCGGACCCTGATGCTACAGTACATTACCTTGCTAGAATGATATACGCTGGGGAGGATCCAAAGTTTATTGCCAGGAGAATTGTAATAGCTGCATCCGAGGATGTGGGAAATGCTGATCCTATTGCGCTACTCGTAGCAAATAATGCAGCACAAGCGGTTCAGTTTATAGGCATGCCAGAAGCAAGAATTATTTTAGCACAGGCTGCAATTTATATAGCTTCAGCTCCCAAAAGTAATGCATCTTATATGGCTATAAATAATGCAATTAAAGATGTAGAAGAAAAAAATATAGGGGAAATACCTGTACATCTAAGGGATCAAAGTTATAGTGGTGCAAAGAAACTAGGACATGGAGTAGGATATTTGTACCCGCATGATTATGAGGGGAATTATGTAGCGCAGCAATATTTGCCTGATGAGCTAATTGGCAAAGTATATTATGAAGCCCTTGACAATGGATATGAGAAAAAAATTAAAGAACGCCTTAAGTCACATTCAAACAAATGAAGCAGATAACATAAACTTAGGTTTATGTTATCTGCCTCATTTGTTTGAATGCGCAAAAAAAAGTATATATTACGTATAATGCATTTAAGCGAGCTTTAGAACTTCTTGTTTTATTTTTAATTAAGATGCGTTAAGAAAAACATATGTTTGAGCGACAGCGAGTTTATGTTTTTAAGCAGATTAACTAAAAATAAAATTAGTAGTTCTTAGCGAAGTGAACGCATTAATAGTAATATATACTTGTTTATTTTTTATTTGAAAATATTTTTTTTATAATAGTTAAAATATCTACTATATATACTAAATATTTTTCAAAATATTCTGTTGTACCAATGGCAGAGGCAGTTGTTTTAACTACTACTTCAGTAACATCTTTTATGTTGTCTGTTACCTCATATAAGTTTTTAAATGTTTTTGGTAAAACAGACAATATTTCATCTATATTATCTTCATTTTTTTCGATAATTGAGTTTACACTTGATATAGTTTTAATAAGTTTTAATAACCCTATTATAAGTATAATTAAAATGACTACACCAAGAAAAAGCAATAAGCCTTGTCCTAATTTAAAAAAGTTTATATACATTAATAACACCACTATTCTATAAAATTTTGATTATTTTTTAGTTTCATTTTCAACTATAACAGGTTGTCCTACAACGGTATCTAAATCTTCATTGTCAGTTATAGTCATATCATCTTTTGTTTCAGAAATTACTTTTGAAGTCTTTTTTTCATTTAAATATTGAGAAACTTTAAATTTAGCATCTGTTACACTATCTTTGGCATCTGAGACTTTACTGTTAAGAGATTCTTTAAGGTCAGCACTTTTTTGTTTAATTTTAATTTTAGCATCTGTTACACTACCTTTAGCATCAGAGACTTTATTATTAATAGTTCTCGTAAGCTCTTTTGATGAACGAGCAATATCTTCTCTAGTTTCTTTTCCGGATTTTGGCGAAAAAAGTAAACCACCTAATAAACCACTAAGACTTCCAGCTGCGGTACCAATAAGTATTTTTTTTGCAGCTTTAATTCTTAATTTTCTTTCTTTTTCTTTTTTTTGTTTTTTATACCAATTTGAAAATATCATAAATGTTTCCCCCTCTAAATATAAAAACATTATATGGTTGTATATTATACAATATGTAGACTTTTGTCAATACATATAGGAAATGTAAAAAAATATACTGACAAGTACAAATTAAAACAAAAAGATTAGGACTTAGTTTTACACTAGGTCCTAATCTTTTTTGTTTTCATATGATTAATTAGAGCTTACAACCATTTGTGCAATATTATTTGAATGGTCTCCAACTCTTTCAAGATTGGTTAATAGTTCTAGATACACAGAGCTACCAGCAGGAGTGCATTCAAGGCGACTTAACCTAGATATATGCTCCTTTTTAAGCTGTCTTTCCATGGTATCTATCTTTTTTTCTACGTTCATTGCTTTGCGAGCAGATTCTAAGTCGGAATTTTCTAAAGCGGCTATTGCGTTATCAACACAGTATTTTACAGTTTCAAACATATATGTAACATCAGATAGTGATTTTTCTGAAAAAATGAGTTTATTAACCATTCTGCTTTTAGCAAGCTCACCTAAGTTGTCAGCATGATCTCCAATTCTCTCTATATCATTTACAACATTGTAAAGAGAAGTAATAATTTCAGATTGATGTTCAGATAGAGATGTATTTGAAAGCGACACCATATAACTAGTTATTTCTCTCTCAAGATAGTTAATTGTAACCTCATGATCAATAACTGAGTTCATCATTTTTTCATCACAATTAAGGAAAGATTGCATCGCATTAGAAAGATTTACCGAGGCTAATTGACCCATTCTAGTAACTTCCTTAATAAGTTGTCCAACTGCGATAGAAGGAGTTTCCAGTAGTCTTCGATCTAAGTATTCGAGTACTAGAGCAGATGATTTTTCATCCTCACCAGGTACTAATTTATTAACAATTTTAACTAAAGCATTTATAAACCAAACTTGTATAAACACATTTGATACATTAAATAATGTGTGAGCATTTGCAATTTGTCTTTGAACATCTCCACCAAACATCGGAACAATTTTTAATACTAACTTGAAAGCTACCATAAATATTAATGTGCCTGTAAAGTTAAAAATCAAATGTAACAGTGCAGCTCTTTTAGCATTTTTAGTTGTGCCTATACTTGCAAGTAGTGCAGTAGCACAGGTTCCAATATTATCCCCGAAAAGTATCGGAAGTGCAACAGCAAGCGTTATACTACTATTTGAAGCAAGTGCCATTAATATTCCAATAGTAGCACTACTACTTTGAATTGTTGCTGTCATACAAAGACCAACAATAACTCCCATGAACGGGTGCTTTCCTAAAACTAAAATAAGATTCTTGAAGCTATCTAGTTCACTTAAAGGACTCATAGCAGTTTCCATCATTGACATACCAACAAATAATATACCGAAACCCAAAACAATCTCGCCAATGTCTTTAGTTTTCTTATTCTTGCAAAATAAAACTAAAGCAGCACCTATTGCAAGAACAAAGGGTGCGACATCTGTAAGTTTAAAGGCTATAAGTTGAGCAGTCATTGTAGTACCAACATTTGCTCCCATAATAACCCCAGCAGCTTGGAATAAATTCATAAGCCCTGCATTTACAAAACCTATAGTCATTACTGTAGTAGCACTACTGCTTTGAATAATTGCAGTGACACCTGCACCAACGAGTACAGCGAAAAACCTATTGCTAGTTAGAACCTCTAGCATTTTTTTTAGCTTTTCGCCAGCAGCCTTCTGGAGACCATCGCCCATTAGCTTCATTCCGTATACAAATAGTCCTAAACCACCCAAAAGTTGAAAAATCATTTTATAATCCATATTTTAATAACACTCCTCTAAATAGAATATTCCGATGAAATTTTATCACAACAATGTTAAGTTAGTGTTAAGTTTCGATAATTTATGTTAATTTTTAAAAAAAAATGTACATTATTTCAACAAATATTGCGAAATATTAAAGAAAGGTCTATAAGATTCTTCTTTTTGTTAAAATTTCAATTAGTATTAATGCAAAAGCTCCTCCAATGAGCGCAGTTATAAGCTGAGGTGACCCCATAGTAATAACTAGTTTATTAACTATTTTTGGAGGCATATTTAGATTGAATAAGGGAATAAGTTTTGATGCGGAAATTGATAGAAATATGTATTTTATAAAAGCCCCAGTTATAACTCCTAAATGTTCACCATATTTTCCACGTTTATTTAAAATTACAAAACTAAGAACAAATATTATGTTACCAATGATTATAAAGGGGAGGAAGGGTCCTAAAACGCTGGCAAGTTGTCCAGTTAACCAGGCGAGTAGCGGAGTTAAAGAAGCTACTAATACTCCGTAACCACCTCCACAAATTGCAGCTGTAAGTATAAGGATAGCATTAACAGCTGGTCCAACAAAAAATTGGCTTATTCCAGGTAAAGTCTTTCCTACTACTTGAAAAACTATAGCTAGAGCAAGAAAAAGACTTGCTTTTACCAGGTTAGTAACATTTCTATTTTTCATTTTATTCACTCCTAAATAGTTTTTTAAATACTAATTATACCATAATAATAGACAAATGCTGATATTATATGGTATCAGCAATAAGTGCATACTAATAGAAGCAGCGGAGAATATCATATTTGGTAAATAATAACAAAGAACAGTGAGAAAATATTAATGCTGTAACATTTGTTACCGACTTTCAATCTGTGCGCAACTATAATAAAGGTAGTTCAACAATAAAGGACAGATTACTTATGTTGATGTTAATTATTCAAAATACTAAATTTTTATATGGAAGATAATTAGTGCATTCAAATAAATACCAAGTTAATATGAGGCTATTTATTTGAAAGCGGCATTATAAAATTATTATCTATCCAAAAAACAGGAGGAATTTACAATGAGTATGTTTTGTTATCAATGTCAAGAAACTTCAAAGGGCACAGGATGCACATCACGAGGAGTTTGTGGTAAAACAGAGGATTTAGCTAATATGCAGGATTTATTAATATATGTTTTAAAAGGAATATCAATTTATAGCACAAGAGCAAGGGAACTAGGGGTAGAAAATCAAGAAGTAAATAAATTTGTAGTAAATGGATTATTCATGACTATAACAAATGCAAATTTTGATAAAGTTAGATTTATAGAAACAATAACAAAAGCATTAGAATTACGTGAAATAATTAAGGCAGAACTCGTAAATGCTGGTGGAGTAATAGATGGTAAAATACCAGAATGTGCAATATGGACAGGTACTTCTGAAGAATTTGAGAGCAAATCTATGAATGTAGGAGTTCTTAAAACAGAAAATGAAGATGTAAGATCTTTAAGAGAACTTGTAACTTATGGTATCAAAGGAATGGCAGCTTATGCTGATCATGCATATAACTTAGGGTATGAAAACAATGACCTGCATGCATTTATGCAAAAAGGACTTGCACAAACTACTAATGATAACTTATCTGTTGATGAATTAGTTGCATTGGTACTTGAGTGTGGTAAATATGGAGTAGATGCTATGGCACTACTTGATGGAGCTAATACGACTACCTACGGAAATCCAGAAATTACAAAGGTTAATATAGGAACCCGTAATAACCCAGGAATATTAATTAGTGGACATGATTTAAAGGATATGGAAGAATTGTTAAAACAAACAGAAGGTACAGGAGTAGATGTATATACTCATAGTGAAATGTTACCAGCAAACTACTATCCAGCTTTTAAAAAATATGATCAACTTGTAGGTAACTACGGAAATGCGTGGTGGAAACAAAATTCAGAGTTTGAAAGCTTTAATGGACCAATACTAATGACAACAAACTGTATTACTCCTCCAAAGGATTCTTATAAAGAGCGAGTTTATACTACTGGAGCATCTGGATTTCCTTCCATGAACCATATAGCTGATAGGAAAGATGGAACTGCAAAAGATTTTTCAGCTATAATTGAGCATGCAAAAAAATGTAGTGCACCAATTGAAATTGAAAGAGGAGAAATAGTTGGAGGATTTGCTCACAATCAAGTAATAGCATTAGCTGATAAAGTTGTAGAAGCTGTTAAAACAGGAGCAATTAAAAGATTCTTTGTAATGGCTGGTTGTGATGGAAGAATGAAAGGCCGCGAATACTATACTGATTTTGCAAAAGAATTACCAACAGATACAGTTATTTTAACTGCGGGTTGTGCAAAATACAGATACAATAAATTAGAACTTGGAGATATTGGTGGAATTCCTAGAGTCCTAGATGCAGGACAATGTAATGATTCATATTCATTAGTTGTTATTGCAATGAAGCTACAAGAAGTATTTGGACTCGATGATATCAATGAATTACCAATAACATATAATATTGCATGGTATGAGCAAAAAGCTGTAATAGTGTTATTAGCATTACTTCACCTAGGCGTTAAAAATATTCACTTAGGACCAACATTACCAGCATTTTTATCCCCAAATGTTGTCAATGTATTAGTAGAGAACTTTGGAATAGCTGGAATTTCTAGCGTAGAAGAAGATATAAAAATGTTTATGGCTTAAGAAGTTGAACAAGCATCCTAAAAAGGGTGCTTGTACTTATTTAATGACATTTCAGAAGGAAAGTCTCCAATTTCTATAAGTGGGAGTATATGTGCAGCGATCCAGGAGATGATTTAATTACATTGCATAATAAGTTTACATTAATTTAATAGTTAAAAGCAAAATAATAATGATTAATCTTTAAATTAAGTGAAATTCGACAATTTAAGTGGCTATATTTAAATTCTCGAGAATATATTTTAAAAAACCCTTGAATAATTCCAAAATGTATTTTAAACTATAGAAGAGGTAATTTTAACATGAATATTGATTATAAGGTATTAAAATCTCTTAGTAGTAATGTTGTTGTTTCAGAGAAAGACGATAATGTCTATGTTCTTTTTGGTAAAGGAATAGGATTTGGTAAAAAACCTGGTGAACTTATAGCTAAAGGGAGTGCCATAGACCAGAAATTTATTAAAATAGATGATAGTGAAAAAGCTAACTATGTGGAAATCATTCAAAATGTAGAAGGTAAAATATTGGCAGTAGCAGAAGAAATAATTTCTTTTGCGGAAGATAGGTTACAAGAAAAATTAAATTCACATATACATGTTGGTCTAAGCGACCATATTAGTTTTGCAATTAAAAGAATGGAACTTGGAATTAATATAGTTAATCCATTTCTAAATGAAATACAAACATTATACCCTAATGAATATAGCATAGCAGAAAAAGGAACAAAATTTATCAAAGAAAAATTAAATGTGGCTTTGCCAGAAAGTGAAATCGGTTTTATTACTCTTCATATATATTCTGCAAGAGTTAACGAGGAAGTGTCTCAAAGCCTTAAGTATACTAGAATCGTTAAAGAAGTAATGGAATATATCCAAGAGTTACTTGGAATAAAAACTAGTGAAAAATCAATGGAATATGGGAGATTAGTTTCTCATTTAAGGTATGCTTTAGATAGAATAGATAATGATAAGGTTCTAAAAAATGTAATGCTGGGATCTGTTAAAGCTCAGATGAGCGAAGACTTTGAAATTTCTAAGAAAGTATGTGAATTTATATCAGAAAAACTTTCAAAAGAAGTTTGTGAAGATGAAGCTTCATATATTTGTATGCATGTACATAGATTAAAGCAATCAAATTAAAAAACAAAGTTTATAATGTTAGGTGTGTTACTGATTAGATCAGGCATGAGCCATATAAAATGCTAATGAGCATCTTATTAGTTTATGTCTTTTTTTAGAACGTTTTAAAAAGAATGTATAAAGATACTAAAGTAGATAAAGCTACTTTAGTGGATTTTAAAATGTATTTGAAATTCGAAAGATTGCATAAACTAATGTTTATATAATTATTTAAGATTTAAAGTGAAATCTCATAATAAAGAAATTTTAGGTGGATAATAATTAATAATTGAATCTACCTTAGAGAAAGGCGAGGATGATAAAAATGTTTAGTTTTTTAAAAAAGAGCAAAGAAGGAAAGAGTATGATTTTAAAATCTCCAGTTGTGGGAAGATGTTTTGACATATCAGAAATACCTGATGAAGTTTTTTCATCTAAAATGTTAGGTAATGGGATAGGATTTGAATCTACAGAAGGAGTATTATATTCACCAGTTGATGGTGAAATTCTTCAAGTATTCCCTACAAAACATGCCTTAATTTTAAAGAGCAAAGAAGGTATAGAGATACTACTTCACATAGGTATTGATACTGTAGAGATGAAGGGTGAGGGCTTCGAAGCTTTTGCGCAAAAGGGACAACAAGTTAAGGCTGGAGATAAATTATTAACTTTTAATAATGAATTAATAAAAGCTAAAGCTAAAACTAATTTAAGTGTTCTAGTTCTTACAGATAATGAAATAATGGAATCTGTAGAATTTAAGTTAGGGACTGTAGATAAAAATGATGAAGTTATAACAATAAAAATAAAAAAATAGGGAGCGTATATTATGATGGAAAAAAAAGCAATAGTTAAAAGTGAAAGTGGAATACATGCAAGGCCGGCATTATCAGTAGTTAAAGAGGCTTCTAAGTTTAAATCAGAAGTTCTTATAGTAAAAGAGGGCAATGAGTATAATGCAAAAAGTATAGTAGCTATAATGTGTATGGCAGCTGTTAAAGATGATGAAATAACAATAAAAACTACTGGTGATGATGAAGAAGCCGCTGCGGTAGCTATGGTAAAACTTATAGAAGAAGGACTTGGAAAATAGGGGGAATAAGCTATGTTAAAGGCAATAGGTGCATCTCTTGGAATAGCTATAGGCAAAGCATTAGTTATTAGAGAAGAAGTCTTAGAGATAAAGGAAAGCAAGGTAATAGATTCAGAGGTTGAGCTAGCTAGGTTTAATGATGCCTTGCAAGAAGCAATTACTGAACTTGAAAAAATAGTTAAAAATGTAAAAGAAAAGCTAGGCAGTGAGAAGTCAGAAATATTCGAAGCACATTTATGTATGCTTGAGGATCCAGAATTCATAGGATCTATTCAAAAGAAAATAGCAAGCGATAAATTCAATGCTGAATACTCACTACAAACTGTAGCAGCACAAACAGCAGCTATTTTTGAAAATATGGATAATGAATATATGACTGAGAGAGCAGCAGACATTAGAGATGTAAGCAAAAGAGTGTTAAATGTGCTAATGGGTATAAAAGTAGCTTCTATTTCAGAAATTAAAGAAGAGTGTATAATAATAGCAAAGGATCTTACTCCGTCAGATACAGCACAAATTGATAAAGCTAAAGTTTTGGCATTTGTAACTGAAATAGGTGGGAAAACTGCACATACCTCAATTATTGCACGTTCTTTAGAGTTACCAGCAGTCGTAGGTGCAGGTAATGGCATAAGTGAAATTAAAGATGGCGATTTAATTATTGTAGATGGAGAAGAAGGTATAGTTATAATTAATCCTGATGAAGCGACTTTAAACGATTATAAAGAACGCCGAAAAGAATTCATTGAATCTAAACATCAGCTACTTAAATATGCCACTATGAAATCTACTACAATAGATGGCAAAACAGTTGAATTAGCTGCAAATATAGGATCATCGGAAGATTTAGAATCTGTTTTGAAAAATGGTGCAGAAGCTATAGGATTATTTAGAACAGAGTTTTTATATATGTCAAAAGATGCACTTCCAACTGAGGAAGAACAATTTAAGGAATACAAGTCAGTTATTGAAAAAATGGATGGAAAACCTGTTATTATAAGAACCTTAGATATTGGTGGAGACAAGAAATTGAATTACTTACCTATGGACGAGGAAATGAATCCATTTTTAGGATATAGAGCTATAAGACTTTGCCTTGATAGAACAGACGTATTTACAACTCAATTAAGAGCTTTAGTAAGGGCATCTGCATATGGCAAGCTTAAAATCATGTTTCCTATGATATGCAATCTTCAAGAACTTAGAATGGCTAAAAAAATACTCGCGCAGTGTAAAAATGAACTTAAGTCAGAGGGCGTAGTATTTGATGAGAATATTGAAGTGGGTATTATGATAGAAATACCATCAGCTGCAATAATGTCAGATGTATTAGCTAAAGAAGTAGACTTCTTTAGTATAGGTACTAATGATTTAATTCAATATACATTGGCAGTTGATAGAATGAATGAGAAAATATCATATTTATATGATTTTTATCATCCAGCTGTTTTAAGACTTATTAAAATCGTAATAGATAATGGTCACAAGGCAGGAATAAAGGTAAACATGTGTGGTGAAATGGCAGGGGATACAAATCTTATTCCTGTACTACTTGGATTTGGATTAGATGAATTCAGTATGAGTGCCTCTTCAATATTAAGAGCACGTAAAACTGTTACAAATTCTAGCTATGAAGAATGCATAAAGCTATCAGAACCAGTATTATCATTTGGAGATTCAGATGAAATAAAGGAATATATAAAAGCTAATATTAAGGCATAAGGCCTATATTAGTAAATAAGGCTTATACTAACGTATAAGTAATAAAATCAATCGTTTCACTAAAGCAATCTATTCTTAATAAAGGATAGGTTGCTTTTTTGCACTAAAGTTCTATATAATATATTTATGTGAAAAATATTTTAAGGATGCCTTCATAAATGTCCATTATGTAAAGGATGAGATTAGATGATTAAATTAAAAGAGAAACTTATATTTCATATAGATGTTAATTCAGCGTTTCTTTCTTGGAGTGCTACGGATAAACTTAGAAAAGGCTCGGATATTGATTTAAGAGATATAGCCTCGGTAATAGGCGGAGACGCGGAGTCTAGAAGAGGAGTAGTACTCGCAAAATCTATGATAGCTAAAAAAAGTGGAATAATAACAGGAGAGAGTTTATTTACTGCAAGAAAGAAGTGTAAAAACATGATAGTTATATCACCTGACTTTAGGTTATATGAAAGATGTAGTAGAAGTATGAGAGAAATTTTTGGAGACTATACACCTTATGTGGAGAAATTTTCTATAGATGAATGTTTTCTAGATATGACAAGTTATAATACCTCAAAAGAAGCAGCACTCAAGATAGCTTGGGATATTAAGGACAGAATAAAAAATGAACTTGGATTTACAGTAAATGTGGGCATATCAAATGTTAAGCTTCTAGCTAAGATGGCATCTGATTTTGAGAAACCTGATAAAGTGCATACGCTTTATGAAAATGAAATAGAAAAGAAACTGTGGAATCTTCCAGTTGGTGAGCTTTTCATGGTTGGAAAGAGAACCGTTCCTAGGCTTAATAATTTAAACATATTTACTATAGGAGATTTAGCTCAGTATGATGTTGGATTTTTGAAATACCACTTTAAAAGTAGTGGACTTATGATGTGGAAATATGCCAATGGTATAGATAATAGAGAGGTAAAGTCAAATAAACATGAGCTAAAAGGAATAAGCAATTCGACTACATTATCAGAAGATGTTAAAAGTAAAGATGAAGCCTATAAAATATTATTAGCATTAGTAGAGCACACAGCTTCTAGATTAAGAAATATAAAAAAATGCTGTTACTGTATTTGCATAACTATAAGGAATCATGAATTTGTTGATTATTCGCGTAGCACGACTTTAAAAAGTGCTACAGATTCAACGCAGGAAATACTAAAAACAGTAAAAAAACTTTTTGATGAATTATGGAAGGGAGATCCAATAAGACTACTAGGAGTTTCTCTTAATAATCTAAGTGAGGATAATTTCAAACAAATATCAATTTTTGATATTGGTAATGATTCTGATGAAAAGAAAAGGGCAATAGACAAAACTATAGACAGTATTAGACGCAAATATGGTGAAACTTCAGTTATGAAATCAGTATTTCTAAAAAATAAATAGTTTATTAAGTCGCAAAGAGAACAAACATATATTATACACTGTTGTTCTAAATAATAAAAAAATGATATAGACTAGGTAAGAAGTATTATTTGAGAAAATGTAACGGAGGTATATGTAAATATGGATAATCGAGCACTTATACCATTATACCTTAATGAAAATATGATAAATAATTTATATACAATTGTAATACAGGAATTTGCCGAAATCAAAAGTGAAAGTACGAGAAAACAGTTAACTATTAGTACCAATACACCATTATATGAACTTACTTGTGGTAAAATAAGGCAAGGAGATTTAAATGTTCAACTTCTTAATGAATTCTCGTCGCAGAAAATTGAAGAAAGAGTCTCAATTGTAATAACAATACTGTCAAGAATAAAAAATATACTAAATGACCAAAGTTTGTTAAAGGTTATAAATAATGAGAGTGATGTAAAGAATATGAAGGAATTTGATTTTGTTCAGTTTACTAGTGAGTTGTATAAAAATCCAGTTATAGAATATATAGAAGATATGATTAGGGTTATGGAAATGCAATTGGCTTTTTCACCGGAAACTGTGGAGAACGGTGCTGAAAGCCAAGAGCAAAGAGTTAAGAAGCAAGTTTTAAAGGTCTTGAAAGATGATATGGAAAATTGTAAAAGAGAAAAATGTTTAAAATTCATTAGTAGTAATATAGGGACGAGCAATACAAAAGTTGTAGTGCCCTTAGAGATAAAAAATATGGCAGACAATTTAGATTATATTGAAGGTGCTAAAATCACTGTCCTTGGTAAGGTGGTAAGAATTCCAAAGGAAAATGAAATTAATAACTATAGTTTACTAAGTGGCACATACTTTGATTATTTGAATGAAGAGTATTTTAAAGAATTTAAAAATAGATTTCTAAAAGATACAAGTTTAATTAGTGATTATGATAAAAAACAAATAGAAATTACCGGATCTGTGATTGAAATTATACCTATAGCAATGTATATTTAGAATTAAGATTACAGTGAAAATAAAGGGTGAGTGGAATGATTAAAGATAATACTATATTTGTAGGCTTTATGTTTATACCAAATGATGTAAAAGTAATTTTAGACACTTTAAAAAATAATGGATATGAATCTTATATAGTGGGAGGAAGTATACGTGATTCCAAAATCGGGACATCCATGCCCAAGGACTATGATGTAACTACCAATGCCCTACCACAAGAGGTTATCAAACTCTTTGACAAAACTGTGCCTACAGGTATAAAACACGGAACTGTTACTGTTATGATAAATGGAGATGGATACGAAGTTACAACTTACAGAATAGATGGTGAATACTTGGACAATAGAAGACCGGATGGTGTTACTTTTGTTTTAAATTTAAAAGAAGACTTATCAAGACGTGATTTCACTATAAATGCTTTAGCTTTTAATGAGGAAGATGGGCTTATAGATTATTTTGGTGGCACCGAAGATTTAGAGAATAAAATAATTAGAGCCGTAGGCGAGCCTAATAAAAGGTTTCAAGAAGATGCGCTAAGAATGCTTAGAGCTATTCGTTTTTCAGCCAGGTTAGATTTTGAAATAGAAGAAAAAACTTTAGAGGCTATAAAAGCAAATTCGTTACTTATATTAAATGTAAGTAATGAAAGAATTAGAGATGAATTATGCAAAATGATGGTATCTAATAATACTACTAAAGCTTTAAGATTACTTGAAGAGACTAAACTATTAGAGGTCATACTACCAGAGATTCAATTAGCTGTAGGGTTTAATCAGCAAAATCCTCATCATGATAAAGATATATTTGAACATACTTTGTCGGTTGTGGAAAAATGCCCACATTCACTTAATGTGAGAATAGCAGCATTATTACATGACATAGCTAAACCTTACTGTTTCACTATTGACAAAGATGGGATAGGTCATTTTTATGGACATGATAAAAAAGGTGTTATATTATCTGAGCAAATACTAGGGCGTCTTAGATTTGATAATCAAAGTATAAGTGAAATTAGTGTTTTAGTAAAGGAACATATGAATGTGCTTACAAAACCAACAGATGCATCTGTAAAACGTCTTATTAATAGAGTGGGTGTAGATTTAGTATGTGATCTCTTCGCCTTGCAAAGAGCGGATGCACTAGGTTCACGTTTTCCAGAAGTGAGATTAAAAGAAATTAATAAGGTAGAAGAAAAAACATTAGCTATCTTAGAATCTAAAGTTCCACTATCTATAAAAGAACTTGCAATAAACGGTGGAGATTTAATGAGTGAATTTTCTATTAAACCAGGAGAAAAAATAGGTGATATGCTTAGATTTCTTTTAGATAAAGTATTAGAAAATCCGCAATTGAATAGTAAAGAGAAACTTTTAGCTATAATTTATGATGAATATGTAAAGTGAAAAACTAAAATCGAAGACTACTCTTCTCCTATTTCTTCAAGTAAAGGTTCTTTACTTCCCTTATTTTTCATAGTTTTTAGAATCATAGGTATTAAATCCTTTATAGGAGTTCCTTCAATAGGTGAAATATCAAAATGTAATGCTCCATTTGCTTCAAAGAGTGTTAGAAGCTCTTGAATAGTATCTCCTTCGAATATAGATATGCATAATAGTATGAACTTTCTCTGGAAATGATTTCAGGTCGCACAGGGGAAAGTTATACGGATGCATTTTTTTTTATCCTAGGAGATTTCCTTTTGAGTTATTATGAAAATTTGGTATAAAACATTTACTTAGGCACAAAATAATACATGAGAGAAGGTGTAGTGTTTGAAAGCTAGTGAAATAATTACTGTACTAAATGAAAATGGTGAGAAAGTCGACTTAGAACTGATCGATGCTATTAAAATGGATGGAAATGAATATGTGATAGTTGGTCCTAAAGATTCGGATGAGGCATATGCTTACAAGTCAGTTGTAGTTAATGGAGAAACAGAATACTTGTCCATAGGACAGGGCCAAGAGTTTAAAAAAGTATTACAGAAGTTTAGCGAGCAGTAATACTGCGGTGGCAGAGGCAACATATTTAGAAGTATGTAGTAATAATAAGTAATTAGGAGGAGTATATATGAAGAGTCGTGAAGAAGCTAAGAAGGAAAATTTACGTGATTATATTAAGAAAGATACAAAAACACAAAATGGACATTCTAAAAATCAAATTATTCAAACCGTTGAAGAAAGCGCATATAACGAAAGTGTTTTTGAAACCAAAAAAAATGGATATTAGGTACATGAAAAAAAATAAATAATAAAAGATACATTAATAAAAAGAGCAGGTGTTTGTTATCTAAGCTATGATAGTATATAGTTTAAATAAAGGTTAGCTTGCTCTTTTTGTTATAATAACAAAATGTGATGTAAATAAAAAAATATCAATAATAGATAGAAAGGACTTAATATATGATAAAAATGTTTGAAGAATTTGAGAGGCATTTAATGGAAGATGATAAGCCGTCTATATATTTCGATAAAATAATAAATAATAAGATCATCTTTAATGAATATCCATATACATTGTTAAGTCGTTTAGTAGATATTCCCCAATCTCCACAGTATCACCCAGAAGGAAATGTATGGATTCACACAATGTTAGTTGTGGATAATGCAGCAAAAGTAAAGGAGAAAAGTGAATGTCCTAGAGCGTTTATGTGGGGGGCATTATTACATGATTTAGGGAAAGCACCTACTACAAAAATCAGGAAAGGAAAAATAACGTCTTATGACCATGACAAGGTTGGTGAAGATCTTAGCATAAAATTTCTTGAAGCGCTTACAGATGAGGTCGAATTAATTAATCAAGTTTCAGCTTTAGTTAGATGGCATATGCAAACTCTTTTTGTAAACAAAAAATTACCTTTTGGGGATATGAAAAACATGTCGCAAGAAATATCTTTTAAAGAAATTGCCTTATTATCACAGTGTGATAGACTTGGTAGAGGGGAAATCAGTGAGGATAAAGTTAAAGAGGAGAAAGAAAATATTAAATCTTTTATTCGCACTTGTGAAGAGTATTTATCGCGCTCAAAATAATTTACATAGATTAAGCACTAAATTACTTTGTGAGTTTAACGAGTATAGTATAAAAAGGATTTATTTTTATGGAAAAACCTATGATATACTAATAAAGTATGCAACAAATAAAATTCATTGAATTTACGAAGTTTGGAGATGATTACAGTGAGGTATGAAGGAACAGTATACAGACCACCAAGTGAGGCCTACAGTCTTATACTGCAAGTTACAATCGGATGTTCACATAATGCGTGCAGCTTTTGCAATATGTACAAAGATAAGAAGTTTAGAATACGTGATTTAAAAGATATTATGGTTGATTTACAGCATGCTAAATCAACATATAGGGTAGTTAAAAAGATATTTCTAGCAGATGGAGATGCTTTAGTTATTGAAACTAATAAATTGAAATTGATTTTATTAAAAATAAGAGAATTGTTCCCTCAGTGTGAAAGAGTAGGGATTTATGCTGCTCCTAGTGATATTTTGAGAAAATCTTTAGCGGATCTTAGGCAGCTTAAGGATCTTGGCGTTGGGATTGTGTATCTAGGTGTTGAATCTGGAAGTAATGAAATATTAAAAAGTATAAATAAGGGCGTAACTGCTGAGGAAATGATTATTGCAGGCTGCAAGGTTAAAGAAAGTGGGATAAAGTTATCCACTACCTTGATTTCAGGAATAGGTGGCACAGAAAAAATAAGTGAACATGCAATAGAATCGGCTAAACTTATAAGCGCTATAAACCCAGATTATGTAGGATTTTTAACTTTAATGTTAGAGAGGGGAACCCCTATATATGAGGATGTACAGAACGGGACTTTTCATATATTAACGCCAGAACAAATAATGTATGAGATGAGAGAGTTCCTTAAAAATGTAGAAGTTGCTAACTGTGTTTTCAGAAGCAATCATGCTTCAAATTATATGGCACTTTCTGGAACATTGCCACAAGATAAGAATCAGTTAGTGGGAGACATTGACCTTGTACTGAAAGGAAAATATAGGTATAGGCAAGAGGAATACAGAAGACTATAAAACGACTTTCCTCAGAATTTGGTAAAACAAAAAAGGGTGTGGATGTTATGAAGGAAAAAATCATTAGGCTACTTAAGGACAGTGGAAATAATTTTGTGTCTGGTCAAAAAATTAGTGAAGATTTAGGCGTTAGCCGTGCAGCTATTTGGAAACATATAAATATAATTAAAGAGGATGGCTACGAAGTTGAAGCAATTTCAAGAAAGGGTTATAGAATAATTTCCTCACCGGATATACTTACATTTGAGGAAATTAAAAATTTTTTAAGTACGAAATACATAGGTAGAAATATTATTCACTATGATTCTATAGGGTCAACTAACTCTAAAGCTAAAGAGCTTGCGGAGACAAAGCAAGATCACGGCACAGTTATAATAAGTGAAGAACAAACATTAGGACGTGGAAGGCTCGGACGAAATTGGGTATCTCCAAAGCACAAGGGCATATGGATGTCCATAATACTTAGACCAAATATTAACACAGAAAATATATCACAAATAACCCTACTTGGGGCAGCAGCAGTTCAAAAAGCTATTATGAAAATGGGAATTAAAACTAGTATTAAGTGGCCTAACGATATAGTATTTGATGGTAAAAAAGTATGTGGTATATTAACAGAAATGAGTGGTGAAGTAGATCATATTAATTATCTAGTTATGGGAATTGGTATAAATGTAAATTTGGAAAAAGAAGATATACCAATTGATCTAAAAGATGTGGCTACGTCTATAAAGCTTGCGAGTGGTAAATACATGGAGAGGAAGCTTTTGCTTGCCAACATATTAAACATTTTTGAGGAGCTATATAGTGATTTTGTCCAAAATGGAAATATAGAAGAAACTATACAGATTTGCAGAAAAAATTCCATGCTTATAGGTAAAGAAATCCAATTGATTAATAGAGGAAAAGTAACAACAGCTAAGGCAATAGATATAAGTGATCAAGGAGAATTAGTAATTGAAAATTACAAAGGGATAGTAGAATATATTGTTTCAGGAGAAGTTTCTATAAGAGGAATTTCCGGATATAGTAAATAAACTGATGTTTCATATGTTTAAGGGATAATGTAGGATAATTTCCTTTTGAAATGTTATTTAATCTATATTTTTATATAGACAGTATAGCTAGATTAACGGTATAATGTGGTTATTAAGGTTGAAAGGAGAATAGACATGGAAGAAAATAAAATTATAACAATGTTAGATGAAGATGGAGCAAAGGTTGATTTTGAATTAATCGAAATTATTGAGTTAGATGAAAATAAATATGCTTTATTAGCTCCTATAGGAGAAGAAGATGATGCTTTTGTCTATAAAATAGAAGTGGTTGATGGTAAAGAGCAATATATTGCAGTAGAAGATGAAGAAGAATTTGAAAGAGTTTTAGAAGAATATGATTCATCTTTTGAGGAATAAATAGTAGACCAATAACCCAATAAATCGGTAAGGTTTATTGGGTTTTTACTATAAATTTATAATTTTTTTAGATATTAAAAATTATTGTAGTAACTGGAGGAGGTGAAATTTTGAATTTAGTAGAAATTAATATGGAAGCACTTATAGAAACAATTTCGCATGTTGATGACAATTTAGGGAAAAGCTTTCTAGACACAGCTACTGGTGAGGTTATATATATTCCTACAGAAGTAAGTGTAGCATTAGAAAATGGGACTTTAAAAGAAGATACATTTGATAAGTGGTTAAAAGAATTTGTCATCACCGCTATACTTATTAGCGAAGATGAGGTTAATAGATATTTAAGCACTCCTCTAATAGATGAAGACTTTTATATAAGTGCAATGAAAAAATATGTTAATAGTATAATTAGTAATTCAGATTTAAAGCTAGAATTAAAAAGGGCACTAATAAGTGAAGAACCTATAAAAAGTTTTAAACATATTCTAATGGATAAACCAAATGCAACAGATGGATGGTATGAATATGAAGATAAATGCATAGAAGAATTTGTTAGAACATGGTTAATGTCAATTGGTATTGAATTAAAGTATTTAAATTAAAGCAACCTATTTGTTGGAGGTATATATATGTTAGTATATGAAGTAGCAATAAGGCTCGCGCTTGCAGTTTTAGTTGGTGGCTTAATTGGATATGAGAGAGAATATAAGAATAGACCAGCTGGTTTTAGAACTCATATATTAGTATGTCTAGGCGCGGCAGTTACCTCAATGATACAATTATATTCAATTCAAGAAACAACTAATATGATACTGCGGCACCCAGAACTCCAAAATGTCATGAAAGCAGATATTGGAAGACTTGGGGCGCAAGTTATATCGGGAGTAGGATTCTTAGGGGCAGGGACTATTATACATGAGAAGGGATCAGTAAAAGGACTTACTACTGCAGCAAGTTTATGGACTGTGGCATGTATTGGACTTGCAGTTGGTCAAGGTTATTATACTTTAAGTATATTATCAACTATATTTGTTTTTATAGTATTAGTATTTCTTAAGACTTTTGAAGCTAAGTTATTTAAAAACATTAATATTCTTAAAATAGAAATTCAATACGTTAACAAGAAAAACATGGTGGAAAAATTAGAACAGTACTTTGATGGTATGGGCATAAAAGTTAAAAATATAGATTTTTCAATTGATGAGGAAGATGAAAATCCAGATTACAGCACAACAATGTATACAATTTTAGCACCCAGACATATAAAGAGCAGTGGGATTGTGCAAAAACTATGTGCTTTTGAAGAAATATACAAAGCAACTATATTATAAGAGAAAAATAATAAGTGTACTTATTTATAAATTACATATATTAGCGAAATCTCAATTAACAAGATAAAAATCAATGTGTAAATAAGTTTTTTAAATTTATTCATTATTATCACCCCATTTATATTGTATGTTAAAAGAGACGATAAAATAATCAAATCATCGCCTGCGGAGCTGGAATATTAATGACTTCAGAAGGTGATTTATACTCCAATTTATAGAAGTGGGAGACTTTCCTTCTGAAATGCCGTTAAAAGTAAATATACGCGAAAAAAGAGCACTTATTAATAAGTGCTCTTTTGATTTAACAAATCTATCTTCTAGATTTAGCTACTTCAATATTTACTTTTCTACTATTTAATTTCTTACCTGAACTATTGTTTAGAATAGAATCTACTAAGTTCGCAGGAACATCTAAGAAAGAAAATTTATCTAAAATATCAATGCGGCCAAGTTCATTTTTATTAATGTTAGCAGTCTCGCATAGGAAAGATATAATATCTTTAGTCATAACTTCATCCATTCTTCCTATAGATAAGAATAGTCTAACATTATCTGTAGTTGTAGTTGTAGCATCATCTGCATAGTTATAGTTAACTTCTTTATCAAAAATAATTTTGATTAGGGAAGCAGCTACATCTTCATCACCAAATTCTTTTATAAGATTTTGTCCTAGTGGAAGAAAGTTTTCATATAAATTTTCTTTTAGAACTAATTTTATAGAATCTAAAATAGTTTCTGATTTTGCAGCGAATATATCTGTTATAGTAGGTACAGTTTTTTTAGCGATGATACTTTTAGTATCACGTTCAATTTGTCTTATAGCAGATGCTTCTCGTCTTGTAATAAGACTATAAGCTGTGCCTTCTTTACCAGCTCTACCTGTTCTACCAATTCTATGTATATATGATTCGCTATCTTGTGGTAAATCATAGTTTATTACATGAGTAACATTTTCAACGTCGATTCCTCTTGCAGCTACATCTGTTGCAATTAAGAAATTCAGATTACCATCTTTGAATTTTTTAAGAGTATTCATTCTTTGACTTTGTTTCATGTCTCCGTGCATACCTTCTACTGTATAACCTCTAGGTTGTAATGCATCAACTAATTCATCTACACCCTTCTTAGTTTTACAGAATAGTATACAAGTCTTAGGAGCATCAACGTCAAGAATTCTACATAATGATTCAAATTTATTTTTTGGGTTTACTTCATAATAATATTGTTCAATCTTAGAAACAGTCAAAGATTTCTTTTCTATTGCAATAAGCTTTGTTTCAGGATGCATATATTTTTTTGACAATATTTTAATAGCTCTTGGCATAGTAGCTGAGAAAAGTAAAGTCTGTCTATCTTCACTTAAATTACTTATAATGCTTTCAATATCTTCAATAAAGCCCATGTTTAACATTTCGTCAGCTTCATCTAAAACAAGAAACTTAGCATTAGCGAGTTTTAAAGTGCCTTTTCTAATATGATCTAATAATCTTCCTGGAGTTCCAACTACAATATCTACTCCTCTTTTTAAAGCGGATATTTGTCTATCAATAGATTGGCCACCATAGATTGGTAATATTTTAATTCTTTCATGTCTTGCAATACGTGAAAGTTCTTCAGCAACTTGGACAGCAAGTTCTCTTGTTGGAGACATTATTATTGCTTGAACTTTTCCATTTGGTCTTTCCATTAGGCTTAAAATAGGTGCACCAAAGGCTAATGTTTTACCAGTTCCTGTTTGAGCTTGACCTATAATATCAAAGCCATCTAGTACAACTGGAATAGCTTTTGCTTGAATATCAGATGGATATTCAAATTTTAGATCTTGTATAGCGTGGAGTACGGATTCGCTTAGTCCTAGTTCATCAAATTTAAGTTTGTCAATTTTGTTCATTAAAATTCCTCTTTCTTCTCATAAAGTATCAAATACATCTTATTATTACAAAAATATATACAAAATAATAAATATTAAATCAAAAAAGCAAATTCAAATTGCTTTTTTATAATTATTTAAAAAAATTCCTCAAAATTGAGTTCTTCTCAATAACATAAATAAGAGGCAATCCAATTCCATAACAGCAGACTAATTCTCCCCATGCAACTTGCAGCATACAAACTATAAGGGGCATGTCATTAACATATAAAAGCTTTAACAGTATGCCTATAATAATGGCATTAACTACTACAGCCGGTAATGGAGCAAGTATTCTTTTGAATTTAAGTTTGCTTTTACCAATATAGTAAGTTGAAATCGCAGCTATAAGCGTTGCAAGGGAACCGAAAACCATATCCATAATACCTAGTGGACTTATAATATTAGAAACTATACAACCAATTAGCAGCCCAGGAATAGAAAAGGATGCAAAATAAGGTAAAATAGTAAGTCCTTCAGCGATACGATATTGAATAACTCCAAAGCTGAAAAACGATAAGCTTAGAGTTAAGGCTACATAAATAGCAGCCACCATTGCTGCAAAAACGATCTTTCTTATTTTTACAGACATAGTTCCTTCATTTAATTTAATATTCATTTTTGTGCCTCCGTAGTTTTATTTTAAGACAGGATGGTTACGAACTGTCTATGAGTATTTGACTCGAATCTTTATTTTACTCCATATTTCGCAATTAGTCAATAGGGCTTTCAGATTTTCTGAGGTTG
Organism: Clostridium sp. CM036; assembly: GCF_055081135.1. Taxonomy (NCBI): domain Bacteria; kingdom Bacillati; phylum Bacillota; class Clostridia; order Eubacteriales; family Clostridiaceae; genus Clostridium; species Clostridium sp. CM036. The sequence goes on from NZ_CM143652.1 coordinate 3,691,218, forward strand.
TAGGGGATTAATTCTAGTTTTAAATACGTTGAAATTATGGTCTAAAATAGTTAAAAGTATGATATAGTTAAAATATATATGAATTTGTTTTTTGAAGTTAGTATTACAGCTTCGCAGGTGATGATTTAATAACATAGTTTTTGGTTAAAGGAGAATATGATGAGTAAAGAAATTTTTAATACAAAACAAACACAATTAAGTAATGGTATTAAACTTATTACTATTAAAAAGGATAGTCAAATTTCAGCAGTTCATGTTGGAGTAAACATAGGTTCTCTTTTTGAAGAAAAAAATGAAAAGGGAATAGCACATTTTATAGAACACATGCTTTTTAAAGGAACTGAGGGTAGAACTAACGAAGAACTAAACAGCAATCTAGAAAATTTAGGTGGGGAATATAATGCATACACGGATTTTAATTGTACAGTATATACTGCTACAATTTTAAATGAAGAATTAGAGAACTCGTTAACACTTCTCGGAGATATGCTATTAAATTCAACCTTTCCAATTGATGAAATTGAAAAGGAAAGGGGTGTAATACTCGCTGAAATTAGAACGATTAATGATGACATTGAAGATTTAAGCTTTAAGAGAATTAATGAAATTGCTTTTAAATATAGTCCACTTAGAGAAGATACTATTGGTAGCGAAAATATTATAAAAAAAGTTACAAGAAAGCAACTTGTTGATTTTTATAACAAATATTACTTGCCTAATAATTCATTCATATCTATTGTATCGTCGTTTGAACATGAGGATATAATAAACATGGTTAACAAATATTTTGGTGATTGGACAAAGAGGAAATTTGAAAAGAAAAAAATAACTTTTGAACATCATAAGTCTATAAAAAAAATCTCATATAAAAAAGAAATTGAGCAATGCACTATACTGTATTTATATACCTTTAATGGACTATCTAAAGATGAGGAATTAGCACTTAGAATATTAAACTATAAATTTGGAGAAAGTTCTAATTCTATATTATTTAGAGAACTTCGAGAAGAAAGAGGATTGTCATATGATGTTTACACTCATTTAGATACTTCAAATAACGTTAAAATATTATATATTTATACATCGGTGTCAGAAGAAAATGTAGAGGAAGCAATCGATGTAATAGATACTGCTATTAAAGATATTGAAAGTAAAAAAATAGTTTTTGACGATAATACGATAGCCTTGATGAAAAAAATAATGAAAACTGCTATAGCTTCAACCTTAGAGGACTCAACAGACCTTGGAAGTTATGTAATACATCAAGCTATGGACGATGAAGATATATATCAGTTTACTGATGATATGGATAACATGGAGAATATTAAAAGTGAAGACCTATATAATATTTCAAGAAAAGTATTGCAGGAGCCAACAATTCACATATTTTTACCAGAAAAGAGAGTGTAAAATTGAGTAGTATTATAACAAAAATTGAAATACAAAAAAAAAATAAGCGGAGAGTTAACATCTATATGGATGGCGAATATACATTTGCTTGTGATGCAGAACTTATATATATCCATAATATTACAAAAGGTAGAGTTATGGACAAACAGAATTTAGAAGATATAGCTAGTGAAGATAATTATATTAAGGGGAAAACCTGCGCACTTCACTTTTTGGAGAGAAGCAATAAATCGGCTAAACAAGTAGTTGATAAATTAACGATAAAGGAATTTGATACTAAAACTATAGATAGAGTACTGGAGTTTTTAAAGCGGTATGATTTTATTGATGATAAGCGGTTTGTTGAATTATTTATAAAAGAAAAAATCAGGTCTAGTGGTAAAAATAAAATAAAGTTTGCTTTATTAAAAAAATCTCTTCCAAAAGAATTAATTAAAGAAGAACTTAATAAGATAACTAATGAGCAACAGCTCGAAACAGCTTTGAAATTAGGCGAAAAAAAAATCGTCACAATATCTAAGAGTGAGAAGGATACAAAAAAACTTTATAAAAAAACATCAGACTATTTAGCTCGCAGTGGATATGATTACGAAATAATTAAAGAGGTTTTGGCTAAGATAACTGAAAATGACAAAGGAGAGGAATCATGCGATAATGCGCCCTCCGAAGATACTTATCAAGAAGATTATGATAAATTATACGAGTTAGCTAGTAAAAGATACAGCATATTAATCAAGTCAGAATCGCACAAAATAAAGCTATATAAAAAGCTAGGAGACTATCTTTTAAGAAGAGGATTCCAGTGGGATCAAATTAAAAAAGTATTAAAAGATTTAATTAATGGCACAGAAGATATTGTTAATGAAAGCGGTGATAGGAGTGTTTAAAGAGCCCGTAAGCTTAATTTTACTGTTATTATTTATATACCCAATAATTAAGGGGTTTATATATAAATTCTCATCGGAACATTTAAAAGGCGGCATTGAGGGAGTTTTTCAAAGTATATCTTTTTTGCTTTCTTTATGTCTAGGTATTTATTATACGAAAAAAGTGCTTATTCAGCACAATGAAGGTATGTATGAGAAAATATATAAAAGTATACCAATGAATGTTATAGGGTTTATTAATAGCAAACCATTAGTGATTTATATATTAATAATGCCAATAGTGATATTAATAATTTATAGTGTTATAAATTTTGTAATTAGTATTATTTCTCACATTACTTTTTATCCTTTATTTGATAGCATAGAGCGCAAAGTAAGGCAAAAAAGTGTTTTATTTAATAGAATTATAGGTGCAGTATTTCAGTTGCCTAAAGCAATATGTTATGTAATTGTTATTACTTTCATATTTAATTTTCTATCACTTCTTAATATAACTGATACATATAATAAGTATTTGGAAGAATCACAAGTATATAATTATATATCCAAAGAGGTAGTTATTCCATTGACTAATTCAAAGCTTGCAAAAAAGCTTCCGAATGTTGTAGATAACTCTTTTAAAATTGTAGTAAAAGAGGCTTCTACTTTAGAACCTAATTTACAAAACAAGCCAAAAGGTATAATTTATTACAATGGTATTACTCTGGATCAAGGGGTTAAGTCTAATGATGAAATTAATAAGTTTGCAATTACCCTGGCTGAAGGTAAAAGTGGAACAAGGGAGAGAGCAAGGGTTATTTATAAATGGGTAGGTAGTGAAATAGCTTATAGCGATGAAAAAGCAAATAGAATATTAAATAACGATTTAGAAGCGAAATCGGGTGCCATCCCAACTTTTAACTCGAAAAGTGGTATATGTTTTGATTATGCATGTCTATATGTAGCTATGTGCAGAGCTAATAATATAAAGGTGAGAATTATAACAGGCCAAGGATTCAACGGAAGTAATTGGGTTAGCCATGCTTGGAATCAAGTATATATAGAGGAAGAAAACACCTGGATTAATGTAGATCCAACATTTTTAATTGGTGGGGATTATTATGATAGTAAAAGATTTGATATAGACCATAAAGGAGAGAATATAGCTGGAGAATGGTAATAGAATAGCTCCCTAAGTTTTAGGGAGCTATTCTATAGCTTTTTAATAATAAATTAATGGCTTTTTCGCAATCTGTATCTTCATTATTTAATGACCAAGCTGTATTGAAATAATATAATGCTTTTTGCTTGTTAACACACATAGCATAGCAGTAAGCTAAGTTGAAAAAATATTTGCTTTCACGGCGCAGGCTTATAGCAGCATGCAATAAAGGTATTGCCTTTTCGTATTTTTTTAAGTGAATAAAACATACTGCGGTATTATAAAGTGAACCAGCCTCATTATCTTTCATTTCTGCGGATTTTTTATAGAGAATTATTGCTCTATTATAATCTTTAGTATTGTATATTTCGTTAGCTTTTTGAAAGTATTCCATTATTATCCTCCTTGTAATTCTCCGAAGAATTATAAATTTGTTATTCTAAATACTGTCCAAGGGTTTTAAAATGTATTCATTTAAGTGGAATTTTATTTGTTTTTATTAACCACTTTTTTTTCGAAAAGTGCAACCATTTCATACATAAGATAAGCTAAGATAGAAAGTATTACTATGCTCATCATTACCATATCTAGTTGGGAAACTTGACCACCATAGATTATTAAAAATCCTAAACCTTCTTTAGCCACTAAGAACTCACCCATAATTACGCCCACCCATGAGAGGCCTACATTGATCTTAAGTGCAGAAATAAAAGCTCCAATAGATGAAGGAATAATTAGATTAATTAATATTTGGTATTTAGAAGCTCCGAAGGTTTTTAAAAGTTTAATTTTATCTTCATCCACTTCTCTAAAACCGCTTAGTATGCTAATTATGGTTACAACTATTGATATTAAAAGCGCGATTACTATTATTGCCTTTACCCCGTTGCCTACCCAAAATATAATAATAGGTGCAAGAGCTACTTTAGGCAAGGCATTTAATACTATTAAGTATGGATCCAAAACTTTTGAAACAAAATCGGACCACCACAATAAGACTGCAATTAAGGCCCCTAATATGGTTCCAAGTAAAAAACCTGTTATTGTTTCAAAACATGTTACTGATATATGAGTTAGCAGTGTACCTTCATTATATATTTGTATAAAGGAATTATACATTTTTGACGGTGTGCTTGTTAAAAAGGAATCAATCCATTTAAGTCTGCCAGCTATTTCCCAAAGGCTAAAAAAAACAATTAGTATTATTATCCTTGTGAAAATAATAGTGTATTTCTCTCTTTTTACATTTTTGATATAATTCTTTTGCTCATCACTTTGAATCAGCATTGCTATTCAACTCCTTCCAAATTTCATTGAAGTAAACTCTGAAATTTGGAGCTTCTCGACGCTTGAGAGGACAAGGGAAATCTTCTCCAAATTCAATATTCATCTCTTTAACGATTACAGCAGGTCGATTTGAAAGGATAATAATTTCATCTGACATAGCGATAGCTTCAGAAATATCATGAGTTACCATTATAGTAGTCTTTTTTTCTTTTTTTATAATTTCATAAACTTCATCACTAATGTTTAATCTAGTTTGGTAGTCTAAAGCTGAGAAAGGCTCATCTAAAAGAAGGACTTCGGGGCTTAAAGCTAGGGTGCGAATTAAAGCAACTCTTTGGCGCATGCCTCCGGATAATTCTCTAGGATGATGATTTCTAAATTCCCAGAGACCATAGCTTATTAAAATATTTTTTACCATTTCCTTATTGTCATCTGTAATACGGTGGTTAATTTTGAGACCCAAAAGTACATTGTCCCATATGGTTAACCAGTCGAATAATTGATCCTTTTGAAACATATATCCAATTTTTGAAAGGCTTGAGCTATCATCATGACTTTTAATTACTATTTCGCCATATGACGGAGTAATTAAGCCTGCTATTATATTTAACAGCGTAGATTTCCCACAGCCAGAAGGGCCTACAATACTTAAAAAGTGACCTTCTTCTACACTAAATGAGATATGCTTTAAAGCAGGAGTTTCTGCAGTTAAAGAGTGATAATTCATGCATATATTATTAATTTCTACTTTAATCACTTTGTCATCCCCTTGAGAGTTATAGTTTAGTATATGAGGGTAGATAATGTATTGTTAACGACATTTCAGAAGGGTCACCCACTTACTTAAGTAGGAATATACATCTATAATAAAAATAAGAGTTAAGTAGAAATATAAAACGCCTTCTGAAGTCGTTAATATTGCAGCATCGCAGATGATGATTAACAACATTTCAGAAGGGTCACCCACCTACTTAAGTAGGAATATACATACTATAATAAAAATAAGAGTTAAGTAGAAATATAAAACCCCTTCTGAAGTCGTTAATATTGCAGCATCGCAGATGATGATTAACGATATTTCAGAAGGAAAGCCACCCACTTATATAAATACCATAATAAATAGATAGGGATGTACATACTATAATAAAGAAAAATTAGGTTGAAAATATTATGGTTATTGAGTTATAATTTTATATACTTATGTTTTAATATTATACAAATACAATTAATAATTACAAATTTTATCAATAATGATATGTAATTAATAGAAAAAATATTATAAGTATCTGTAGCAGAGGGAATAAATTCGGTTTTTGAAGAATAAAGATATATAATAAATAGGCTATTTACTGAAATATTAGGTTATTTTAAAAAAATGGAGATTGAATCCAACTGCATTAACATATATAATAAAATATTAGGGTCAAAAAACACAAATAAATCCAGACTTGCGGGGAAAGAGAAGATAATTATGAAAAAAATATTACATGTTGGATTAGATGTAGGATCTACCACTGTTAAAATAGTAGTGTTAAATAATCAAGAAAAAATAATATATAGTAAGTATCAAAGGCATTTTTCTGATATAAAAAGTACAATAGCCGAGCTTTTATATGAGGCTTATAATGATTTCAGTGAATGCGATATAACTATAGTGGTAACGGGGTCTGGTGGACTAGCCTTATCTAAATGGCTCAATATCACATTTATTCAAGAAGTAGTTGCCAGTACTTATGCTATAGAAAATATTATCCCAAGAACTAATGTGGCTATTGAACTAGGTGGAGAAGATGCAAAGATTATATATTTTGATGGAGGAATAGACCAAAGAATGAATGGTACTTGCGCTGGTGGTACTGGCGCATTTATTGATCAGATGGCATCACTGCTTCAAACGGATGCAGCGGGACTTAATGAACTTGCAAAGAAGTATAAAACTATATACCCAATTGCAGCTAGATGCGGAGTTTTTGCTAAAACTGATATTCAACCCTTATTAAATGAAGGTGCTGCGAAAGAAGATATTGCTGTGTCAGTTTTTCAATCAGTAGTTAATCAAACTATTAGTGGACTTGCTTGCGGTAGACCGATTACGGGAAATGTTGCATTTTTAGGTGGGCCATTATATTTCTTGTCTGAACTACGACAAAGGTTTATTGAGACATTAAAGCTCTCAGAGGATCAAGTTATTTTTCCTAAGGATTCTCAGTTATTTGTTGCGCTAGGGGCTGCTATGTCATCAAAGGATGAGGGCATTATTTCTTTTGAAGAACTAAAGAGGCAGCTTCCAAAGTTAAAGGAAGTATCGAGCCTCGATGTTCGAAGACTTAGGCCTTTATTTATAGATGATGCGGAGCTACAAGTATTTAACAAAAGACAGAGCAAATATAAGGCAGCAAGAAAAGAATTAGCGGATTACACGGGGAATTGTTTTTTGGGAATAGATGCCGGATCTACAACTACCAAAGTTACACTTATAGATGAGGAAGGCGCAATTTTATACTCTTACTATGGAAGTAATGAAGGCAATCCATTGACTGTAGTTAGTAAAATATTAAAACATATATACACTATTTTACCGAGTGAAGTAATCATCAAAAATTCAGCGGTAACAGGTTATGGTGAAAGGCTAATAATGGCTGCATTAAAAGTGGACATTGGAGAAATTGAAACTATAGCTCATTACAAGGCAGCAAAATTCTTTTTGCCAGGAGTAGACTTTATATTAGACATTGGCGGGCAAGACATGAAGTGTTTAAAAATAAAAGATGGGGTAATCGATAGTATAATGCTAAATGAAGCATGTTCTTCTGGTTGTGGTTCTTTTATAGAAACTTTTGCTAATTCTTTAGATATGCAAATATCAGATTTTGCAAATGTAGCCTTGTCTGCTAAAAGCCCAGTGGACTTAGGTTCAAGATGTACTGTGTTTATGAATTCAAGGGTTAAACAGGCTCAGAAGGAAGGCGCCTCTATAGGGGATATATCATCAGGACTTTCTTATTCGGTAATAAAAAATGCACTGCTTAAAGTTATTAAGATAAGAGACCCAAAGGACATGGGTAAGAAAATAATAGTTCAAGGCGGAACATTTTATAACAATTCAGTACTTAGGGCTTTTGAAATTATTTCAGGACGAGAGGCGGTTAGGCCAGATATTGCAGGACTAATGGGTGCATTTGGTGCCGCACTTATTGCAAAGGAAAGAGCAGTAAAAGGCAAAATTTCTACATTGTTATCACTCGAACAATTGGATAGTTTTAATGTAGAAACTTCAATGGGTAGATGCAAGCAATGCGCAAATCAATGCGTTCTTACAATTAATAAATTTGATAATGAAAGGGAATTTATAACTGGTAATCGCTGTGAAAAAGCATTAGGAAAAAGCAGTAAAAAAGAAGAGGTTCCTAATCTCTATGACTATAAGTATAAAAGAATATTTGATTATACTCCATTAAAGAAGGAAGAGGCATTTAGGGGTGTAATAGGCATTCCAAGAGTACTTAACATATATGAAAATTATCCATTTTGGTTTACCTTCTTTACCAATTTAGGATTCAGGGTAGAAGTATCCCAAAGATCTTCTAAACAGGTATATGAAATGGGAATTGCAACTATTCCCTCAGAATCTGCTTGCTATCCGGCTAAAATAGCACATGGGCATATAATGAGTCTTATAAATAAGGGGGTAGACACTATATTCTATCCTTGTATTCCATATGAAAAAAAGGAGCAATCAGGCGCGGATAATCATTATAACTGTCCTATAGTAACTTCATATCCTGAGGTAATAAAAAATAATATGGATATTTTGAAGGAACGAGATATTAAGTTCCTGAATCCTTTTATTTCTTTAGATAATAAGAAAAAAATAATTGATAGATTAGCGGGTGAGCTAGCGAGTTTTGGAATTGATAAAAGAGAAGTTGCTATGGCGGTTAAAAAGGCATGGATCGAAACTGAAAAGGTAAAATTGGATATTCAAAGTAAAGGTGCGGAAGTCGTACAATATATTAGGAGGACCGGAAAAAGGGGTATTGTTTTGGCAGGGAGACCTTATCATATAGACCCAGAAATTAATCATGGAATCCCAAGTTTAATTACGGGATTTGATATGCCCGTGCTTACAGAGGATTCAGTGGCTCATCTAGGTGTTGTTGAAAGACCTTTAAAAATAGTAGATCAATGGGTATATCATTCTAGGTTATACGCAGCGGCGAGTTTTGTAGCAAAAGAGCCCAATATTGAGCTTATTCAGCTAAATTCTTTTGGGTGTGGACTTGATGCAGTTACCACGGACCAAGTTGGAGAAATTTTAGAAAATAGCGGCAAGATATATACAAGCTTAAAAATTGATGAGGGAAATAACTTGGGAGCTGCTAGAATTAGAATTAGATCCTTAAAAGCCGCCCTCGATGAAAGAGACAAGAACGGAACTTTGCCGAGTAAAACTGAAGCAATCAACAGTAGAATTATTTTCACCAAGGAAATGAGAAAAAATCACACGATTTTATGCCCGCAAATGTCTCCGGTGCATTTTCAATTTGTACAGGAAGCTTTTAATTCATCAGGATACAATTTAGAAATTTTACCTTCGGTAGATACTAAAGCTGTAGATGAAGGCTTAAAATATGTAAATAATGACGCTTGTTATCCAACAATAATTGTAGTAGGACAAATAATTGCTGCTTTAAAATCAGGTAGATATGAAATAGATAATACCTCCGTTATAATTTCTCAAACTTGTGGAGGATGTAGAGCTACAAATTATATTGGATTCCTTAGGAAAGCCTTGAAGGAAGCAGGGTTTCCAAAGGTTCCAGTAATATCCTTAAATGCTGCTGGTCTTGAGAAAAATCCGGGTTTAAAATTCACATATCCAATGGTTAAAAAATCGATAATGGCTTTAGTGTACGGAGATTTGTTTATGAGGGTACTATACAAGGTTAGACCTTATGAGAAGATACTAGGCTCAGCTAATTTACTTTATGAAAAATGGGTGAAAATATGCAAAGAAGCCGTGACAGAAGGTAATAGTCGCGAGTTTAATAATAATATATCTTCTATAGTAGCTGATTTTGACAATTTAGAAATCAAAAACATTTCGAAACCTCAGATAGGCCTAGTAGGAGAGATTTTAGTTAAGTTCCATCCTACAGCTAACAATAACATTATAGATGTTATTGAAAATGAAGGTGGGGAGGCAGTTATGCCGGATTTAACGGACTTTTTCTTATACTGTGCATATGATGCTGACTTTAAATATAAGTATTTGGGTAAGAGTAGGACTGATAAAGTACTAAGTAACATAGCGATTCGATATATAGAAGGTTTCAGAAAATGTATGAAATCAGCTTTAGAAAGTAGTAAAAGATTTCACGCACCTAAAACTATACAGGAATTAGCGAAAGGAGCATCACCTATTTTATCACTAGGTAATCAGGCAGGTGAAGGATGGTTTCTCACCGCTGAAATGGTTGAGCTTATTGAAAGTGGAACAAGAAACATAGTGTGTATGCAACCTTTTGCTTGCCTTCCAAATCATGTAACAGGTAAAGGGATGATTAAGGAATTAAAGCGGAGGTATCCAGGCTCTAATATAACTGCTATAGATTATGACCCAGGTGCAAGTGAAGTAAATCAAATTAATAGAATAAAGCTTATGATGTCCATTGCTTTTAAAAACCTTAAGAGTGAGGAAGAAGTTAAAATTGCGCATCAAGAAGTAGCTAGTGATAAAAAAACAGATTAAAAATCTAATGAATTGTTAATTACAAGTTTTTTCTTAAATTATGCTACAACGAAAAGTATATATTGCTAAGTGATTTCACATCGCGAAGTAATTCTAAAATCTATTTTATTTACAGTTGCTAAAAAATACAAACTCGCTTACGCTCAAACATATATTTTTCTTCACCCATCTGTAATTAAAATAAATTAAGAATCACTAAGGCTAGTTCAAATGCATTTTACGCAATATATACTTTTGTTAGCATAATCCAAGAAAAAATATTCAAATCATCATATTCCACACAATGTATTATGATGAAAAAGTATGGAATTTATTGATATAGACACATAAAAGAATATGGAATATAAGAGAGGGGTAATATAATGGTACCTATAGGAAGGACACTTGAAAAAAAAGTGTTTGGATTATAGGTATTTTTTTCGTATAATTTATATATAGATAGGATGGTGGCAAATGAGTAAGATTTTATTTACCCAAAAAGATATTATAAACCTTGAAAATAATAAAAATGTTAAAAAAGTTAGTGAATATGCGATCACATATAATTATGAATTTAAAATATTATTTATAGATGAATATATAGCTGGAAAACTACCAAGACAGATTTTTGCCGAAAATGGGTTTGATATAAATGTAATTGGATTAGGCAGAATCGAACAATCAGCATATAGGTGGAGTGCAGCTTACAAAAAAGATGGAATAATTGGGTTAGAAGACACAAGGAAAGGGGCAAGTGGTAGACTACGCTCTACCGAGCTTACAAAAGAAGAAATAATAGAGAGGCAAGATGCTAAAATAAAACTGCTTGAGGCACAGGTAGAATTGTTAAAAAAATTAGACGCGAAAGAAAGGCAGGTGGTACAAAAAAATAACAAAATCAAATCAAGCGATGTTTTTAAAACTATAAAAGAAGTTATTGAAAAATATAGCTTTAAAAATGTAACCAGATACTTATGCGAATTATCAGGAGTGTCTAGATCTGGGTACTACAATTATATTGCTTCAAAGGATATACAGATTGAACGCGAGCAGCGTGATTTAGAGGATAGGGACTTAATATTGAAGGCGTTTAATCGAAGGGGTTATAAGAAAGGCTCTAGATCTATTAAAATGACTTTGAAAAATGAATTTAATATTATATATAGTATAAAACGTATCCGTAGGATTATGAACAAATATGAAATAATATGTCCTCACAGAAAGGCAAATCCATATAGAAGAATTGCTAAAGCAACGAAAGAGCATAGCGTAGTAAAAAATATTTTGAATCGTGAATTCAAGCAGGCTACGCCAGGAAAGGTTCTTCTTACTGATATAACATATTTACCATACGGTAATAGTAAAATGGCTTACTTATCCACAATTAAGGACTCCTCAACAAATGAAATATTAGCGTATCAAACTTCAGATAGAATAACACTTGATATAGCCTTAGATACAATAAAGAAGCTAGTTAAAAACAGACGAGTAACGTTAACAAAAGATGCCTTTATTCATTCAGATCAAGGTAGTCATTATACAAGTCCAACATTTCAAAAGCTACTAAAAAAGCACAAATTATCGCAGTCAATGTCGCGTAGAGGTAACTGTTGGGACAATGCCCCTCAGGAATCATTTTTTGGACATATGAAAGATGAGATAGATTTAAAGTCCTGTACTACGCTTGAAAATGTTAAGAAAATGATAGATAGGTATATCACATATTATAATAATTATAGATACCAGTGGGACTTGAAAAAGATGGCTCCTGTACAATACAGAAACCATCTCTTAGCTTGATAGCACCTTTTTTTAGAGTGTCCTTGACATAGGTAACAGTTTATAATACCTTCTTTTTTTATGGAATGAATTAATTATCTGATTTATAATACATTTTGTGTAGAATTATAATTTATTATTTGGAGGAAAAAATGAAACCAATAAAATTAAATAACTTTGAAGCATATACGCTAAAAGATGACTTTTACGGTGAAATTATTTCCTATATGTTAATTGCAGATTTCAGAAGAAAATGAACATTGGATGATTTTCCAGAATTAAAAAGAATAGAAGAGGAAGAAGAGTTTGAAAGAAGTAATTTTATTAAGGTAATATTTTTGCATAATTCACAAATTGAAAAAGATCTTTTATTATATCTTTAAGATATATAACTAAAAGATACATATCTTAAAGATATAATAATGGGGGATCAACTATGAAAAGACAAAATATTAGAAAATTGATTTTAACAAGTGAAATAAAGGGGAGGACATAAGTGAAAAAAACAAGGTATGTATTACTTGGACTTCTTCAGGAAGAAGAGCTAAGCGGATATGAAATGAAAAAAATTATAGATATACGAATGTCATTCTTCTGGCAGGAGAGTTTTGGGCAAATATATCCAGAACTTAGAAAGATGACAGAAGAAGGATTAATTGAGTTTTCTAACAACGAATCAAACGGAAAAATAAAACGTGAAAAAATAAGATATAAAGTGACTCCCGAAGGGGAAAAAGAGATAAGGCAATGGATGGAAGCAGATAATGAAAAAGACACTTCTAGAAGTGAATTCCTTTTAAAAATGTTTTTATCAAATGAGAAAAATGTGGAGGAAATGCGAAAACATATTATTCGGTTTAAAGAACAATCAGAACAAAAGTTGGAATTATTTAATTTGTTTGATGTGCAGTTAAATAGAGACATAGAAATACATAATAATCATAAGCATATACTTTATGTATTAAATCTAGGCATACGTCAGGCAAAGTTATATATTGATTGGAGTAAGGAAATCTTAGAACATTTGGAGAAGGGAGAATAATATGGATAAAGTAATGGAGATTTTACAAAATAACATAGGATTCTCATGGAAAGGGTTAATAGTCTTTATATTACCTATGCTACCGAATATTCTCTTTTTTATATTGAAGGATCCAAATGGTTCGACGGTAGTAACCAATAAACATCTCTTATTAGATATTATTGAGCATGGCAGTCAAACGATATTTTTTGCACTTTTGATATTTGAGGTCAGTAAGAAAGTTTCTCCAATATTATGTGGATATACAATTTTTATGTTAATAATATTATTATCATACTATGGATTTTGGATAGCATATTTTACAATAGGTACTAATTTTATTATGATTATATCAATGGCTGTTTTTCCTGTAATTTATTTCATTTTAGCAGAAATATGGCTTCACAATCTATTTGCTATTGTACCACTAACGATTTTTGGGATAGCACATACTATAATTACTTATATAGATTATTATTCATCATATTAATATAACAATAAAACCTCAGTTATTCAAATCATAGTTTATTATATTGTATACTTATAGATTTATAGTTTATGTGAAAATGATTTATTCAGTTTATATATTTGATTCGCAAAATAAATCTGTAGGTGGTTCAAAAGATATACAAATAACATTTACGGTTAAAAAGATAAATGGTACATTATGGAAAACGAAGAACCGGCCTAAATTTTAAAATAGGCCTTTGAATTTTAGCAAAACAACCGTACTTACCTTATTTGTGGATAACTTTTTTTATGGAATGAATTAATTATCTGATTTATAACCATTTTGTTATAACAGCACCAACCCCAATTAATATATATAATACCATCATATATACGATCAACATACCAGTTTCAATAGAATGAACACCCATTGAATATAGAATAAGTAAAATAGCCCCACTACCCAAAAGAACAACGTAAAGTACAATCATAAGATAACGTTTCAAAAGTAGCAGAGTTCGTTCATCAGCATCTGGAATATTACCATTTCTTTTTTTATTCCACTTATATAAAATCAAAGTTATGATATTTCCGAATGCTAACCCACCTATAATAGGCATAACATATTCAATAGGGTCTTCACCAAAAATATACATACCCCAAAAACCACCTATCATCATACATAACATGATAAACACCCAACCAAAGATTTGCAATTTTTTATTTTTCATAGTTATTCCCCCTTTGATTTTCCTAAATAAAATAATTCCTCAATTGGCACATCAAAATACTGTATTAATTTTAGTGCTAACTCCAAACTGGGATTATATTTATTTTTCTCAATTGCATTTATAGTTTGCCTCGTAACTTGTAAATCTTCTGCCATTTTAACTTGTGTTATCATCTTTTCTTGACGAATTTCACGAATATGATTTATCACCCTCATTTGTAGCCCTCCAATCAATAAGTAAAGATATCTTTACTTATATTATAAAGAAAATATTACTGAGTGTAAAGATATATTTACACTAAATATATCTCTATATCTTAGAAAAATGGTATAATAGGGTATATTAAAATAACAATTAAAGAGGGAAGCCATTTGATATGCTCCCCTTATGGTGAATTGAACCCTAAAAGTTGAACAAAATATTTGAACAAAATATTTCATGTATGGGACTAGTAGTTTAATGTAACTGCTGGTCCTTTTACGCTACTGATTTTCTATAATTAACTGGACTTAACCAATTCAAACTTTGTTTGATTCGATCATTGTTATAGTATTTGATATAATCGATTAATTCCATCTTTATTTCTTCCATTGATGTAAATTCCCTTATATACAATAGCTCAGTTTTTAAAATACTAAAAAAGTTTTCTACTACTGCATTATCATGACAGGTTGCTTTACGTGACATACTTTGTTGAATTCCTTTTGCTATTAATTTATTTCGATATGATTTTTGTTGATATTGCCATCCCTGATCCGAATGCAAAATAAGTCTCGTGTTATCGGGTATTTTTCTAAAAGCCTCTTCCAATGTATGATTAATTTGCATCATATTTGCATGGTCATTAAGATCATAACTAATAATTTCACGATTATATAAATCCAGAATTACTGATACGTATGTTTTTTGCCCACAAAATGAAATTTCACTGATATCCGTTACCCATTTCTGATTAGGTTTGTCCGCTTTAAAATTCCTGTTTAATATGTTAGGTGCGATTTTCCCAACATCACCCTTATAAGAGTTATATTTCTTCATTCTTACACAACAAAACAGTCCCAGAGAATTCATTAATTTTAGTACCGTCTTATGATTAATTATATATCCGAGTTTGTGTAACTCCGCTGTAATACGTCTGTAACCATATGTTTTTTTATTTTTATCAAAGAGTTCTATAATCTTTTGCTTTATTTTTTTATACTTATCTAGTCTGTTCATTCGTTTTATATAATAATAGTAAACACTGTGTGGAATTTGTGCTATATCTAAAAGCAGCGTGATTGTGTATTTATGCCTTAATTCATAGATTACTGTTACCTTTTCTTTGGTGTTTGCCTGGATTGAATTAAGGCATTCAATTTTTTTGTGTAATCTAGCTCCGCACGAAGACGCTCGTTTTCATTGTAAAGAGCCTTCTCCGTTTTTGTTTGTAAATCGCTTAGTTTTAAGTTTTTACAAGTGCTGATTATATTCTTTATAGGTTCTCCTTTTTTTCGGCCACGATGATCTATAGCTAAAAATTCTTTGCCATTTTCAATATAGAGTTTTTTCCATCTAAGAACTAAAGATTCATTAAGATTATATTTAGAACATATCTCATGTTTTGAAAGACCACTATTTATTAATTCTTCTGCAACCTTTATTCGAAAGTCACCTGTATATTTATTCCGTTTTCCATTACGAGGTATAAGTGCATCGTCGCCATGTAACTCCTGAATTTTTTCCCATCCTCGTATTGTTTGGGGAGCGACATCATATTTTCTTGCTAGAGCATTGCGTGAGCCATTATTAGCTTTCTTCCATTCATCAAGTATTTCTAAACGCTTTTCAAGTGTGTATTTTACTTTCAAAAAAAATCACCCCTTATATAAACAATTATAATACTTTGTCCAATAAAAGGGGAGCAGTTCATGGTAGACAGTTAAAATAATAAAACTGTTTACTATAAGGAGGGCTATTTTTTTATGGGAAGAAAATCAACTATATCAGACCAACAAAAAATTAAGGCTGTAACATCATATTTAAATGGAAAAGCTAGTATGTTAAGTTTATGCAACAAACTTCAAGTACATAAGAGTTCTTTTCAAAAATGGGTAATACGATATAAATCAGAAGGTGAAGCTGGGTTAAAACATTCTAGCAAAAATACTTCTTATACTGCCAAAATCAAGATTAACATTGTAAAAGAATATCTTGATGGGCATGGCTCACTGAATGATTTATGCATTAAGTATCATATTTCGTCAAATACAGTTTTATGCAATTGGATAAAGAAGTATAATGGTCATGAAAACATAAAATCTTCTGGAACAGGAGGAAAAATAATCATGACCAAAGGACGCAAAACTTCTTATATTGAACGCATTGAAATCATAAAGTACTGTATTGAAAACAATAACAGTTATAATAAAACTGTTGAAAAATATAAGGTATCTTATCCTCAGATTTATACCTGGATGAAGAAGTATAATCAGTTTGGTATTGAAGGGCTTTTGGACCGACGTGGAAAGCCAAAGGCTGAAGAGTTAATGACAGAAGATGAAAAGCTAAAAGCTCAATACAAGCTTTTAGAAGCACAAAATAGAAGATTACGGATGGAGAATGCTCTTCTAAAAAAAATCCAAGAGATAGAAAGAAGGCGATATTAAGCGAAGCTAGATACGAAGATACTTATCTTGCAATCCAAGAATTATCTAACAAAGATAAATTTCCTATAACTGAGTTGTGCATTATAGGCGGCGTTAGCCATTCTGCATATTATAAATGGCTACACAGAGAAAAAAGTAACCGAGTATTGAAAAACGAAGAATTATTAAAGCTTATTTGTGAGTTATATGAGGAAAAAGACGGTATCTTAGGCTATCGCCAGATGACGATTAAAATCCGTAGAGAATATAATAAAAAAGTTAATTATAAACGAATTTATCGTCTGATGCAGATATTAGGATTAAAATCCGTATGCAGAAAAAAAAGATATAATTATATTAAGTCAACTCCTGAAGTTACTGCAGAAAATATTTTGGATAGAAATTTTAAAGCAGAACAAGTCAATAAAAAATGGCTTACAGATGTAACCGAGTTTAAATATGGGAGAAGTGGACAAAAGGCTTATCTAAGTGCAATATTTGATTTAGGTGATAGAAGTATTGTTTCATATGTCATTGGTCATTCTAATAATAACCAATTGGTTTATCAAACCTTTAATCTTGCTGTTAAAGTATACCCTGATGCTAAACCAATATTTCATAGTGACCGAGGTTTCCAGTATACTTCAAAAATATTTAAAGAAAAACTAAAAAAAGCTGGAATGATACAGAGCATGTCGAGGGTTGGGCATTGTATTGATAATGGTCCAATGGAAGGATTTTGGGGAATCTTAAAAACAGAAATGTATTATCTTCATAAATTTGAAGACTATGAAAGCTTAAAGAAATCGATTGAAGACTATATAGAATATTATAATAATAGACGTTATCAAAAACGTTTAAAGTGCATGACACCAATGGAATATCAGCGATATCTATTAGGTAATGCAGCATAAATAAAGCGCCTACCAAATGATAGACGCCTTACATAAAATCTTTAATTATTTCCACTGTCTACTTGACAGGGGGCAGTTCAATTTTATTTGTGACTTCCCTTAATTTATATATTAATATTATCATTTATTTTTTAATTTTTTTCATTAGCTCAATATACAAATTTGGGTCTGCTTCTGATTTGTAAACAAATACCTTCCACTTACCATTTTCGTTTAAAAGCCCTATATATCCTTTTGCTGTATCAGTTCGTTCAGACTTCCCATTAGTAGAAATAAACTTCAATTTAGCTTCATAATAATATCCAGCTTTATCTTCTTTCTCACCATACAAATTTTTATCTAAGATAAAGTCTGTAACATGTAAAGTATAATTATTGTCATTACAGAACTTTGTAGCCACAATATTGTAATGTCCCGCAATAGTTTCATACCCCTTTGCTGTCATTAAAGGTAGTAAATTTTTATCAAGGGACTGTATAATTTTGATATATTCCTGTGTATGTGGTATAACTCCATCAGTATTTGTGGGATTTCCACTTGCTATATCCATTTTTTTACCTTCCCTAAGAAGTTTCTTATACTCAGCAACTTTTTCTGTATTTACCGTGTAGAGATTTCTTCCAAGTTCTTGAGCAACTTTTTGTGCATTGTTTTCATCTGAACTTTTACATCCAGTAAAAGCTATAGTTATTAAAAATAGTAGACTGAATAATTTCATTATTTTTTTCAGGATTATTCCCCCTTTATTATATATAAATTGCTTACCGTTAAGCTTGCCATAATAAAATCTGCGGAATACTTTATATAGTCTTATTATATCCGAATATTCAGAAAATGTTAATTATCAACATTAAATTTAAACATAGCCTTTTTTATAGTTGAGAGTTGATAATTGAGGTTGAGTTTTCATTTGGAAATTCTTATTTTATGTTTAATTAAGATGCGTTACGAAAAACATATGTTTGAGCGACAGCGAGTTTATGTTTTTTAGCAAATTAATTAAAAATAAAATTAGTAGTTCTTAGCGAAGTGAATGCATTAATAGTAATGTATACTTTTTTACTTTTTATTTTAAGTCTTTTACGGCTTTGTCGCTAAAGGAATTGTTGACGATTTTATTAAAAGATGGTCTTTCGGGAATTAACGCTGCGTTATAAGATTGTATTATATCCATAAGCTTTGTTAAGTCATCTGATTTTAATATTGGGTTCGGCGCAAAAGCATTTATATCTCTATAGTTTTTAATGGATGAAGTAAGAACAGCCTCATCTGCGCCAGGGAAATAAGATTTAATTGAAGTCATTACTTCTTTATCGGAATGACTACTTACCCATTTTTGACCTTTATATATTGCATTAGTGAATTTTTGAACCATTTCTGGATTTTTTTCTATATAAGATTTTGTGGAAAAAAAACATGTATAAGGTATGGTTCCAGCGGACGCTCCGATGGAGGCTACAATATGTCCAGAATTATCTTTTTTCATCATACTAGCACTAGGTTCAAAAAGAGTAACATAATTACCTGCTCCGCCCTTGAAAGCACCGGACGTAGCTGTGAAAGCGAGGTTTGTAACAAGATTTATATCAATGACTGGTTTAATACCATGATTTTTTAAGACATACTCAAAAGCCATTTCAGGTACGCCGCCAGGTCTTCCTCCTATTACAGTTTTACCCTTTAAGGATTCCCATTTGAAATTCGCTTCAGCATTTCTGCCTACTAAGAAAGATCCATCTTTTTGTGTTAATTGTGCAAAAATAACAGGATAGTCTTCTCGGTGTTGATTATAGATGTAAATAACTTGCTCAGGTCCACAGAAACCTATATCTACAGATTTGCTTAATACCTGCTGCATAGTTTTGTCCGCTCCTTGCCCAGTTGAAAGGTTGATTTCAATACCCTCTTCTTTAAAGAAGCCTTGAGAAATAGCTGCATACATAGGGGCATAGAAAATAGAACGAACTACTTCACTTAATTTTACTTTTACTAAAGCATCACTAGGTTTCTTTTTACAGCCGGAAAATAAGGTGGTTATCAAGGCGAAAGAAAGAAACAGGGAAAAAATCGAAATTTTTTTAAGCTTCATAGATACCTCCATATTATATAGTTGCTATAATTATATAATATGAAAGAGCGTGTAGATGTGACATTTTAAATTCAAAAATGAAATACCTTGACATATGTAAATTAAGAGGTATACAATAAATGAAAGACAAGTGAATAATAATTGAACAACTAGATAATAATTTCATAAAACATTCAAAAGCGTAGATGAAGAGGAGTAGGGGAAAATAATATTAAGAGAGGAAGATCCAGAGGCTGTAAGATCTTCTATATGAAAAACCTTGAAGGTAGCTTCGGAGCTTCTTTGCCAATTCATGTAATTATGAGTAGATGGCAAAGACGGTTTTCTTAATCGTTAAATTTTAAAGAGCCTGCAAAATTGTAGGAAAAAAGGTGGTACCGCGAGCTTTTCGTCCTTTTATAGACGAAGGCTCTTTTTTTATTGTTTGAAATTTATTGCTAAAATAAATTGACATACTAATTATTGTTTAGGAGGAGTTAATAATGGAAGAAAATAATAATATTGCTAAGAATTATGATCCAAAAGAGTTTGAAGAACGACTTTACGCATGGTGGGAAGAAAAAGGATTTTTTACTCCAACCGTTGATAAAGATAAAAAACCATTTACAATAGTAATGCCCCCACCAAACATTACAGGAAAATTACATTTAGGGCATGCTCTTGATAATACTCTTCAAGATATTCTAATAAGAACTAAAAGAATGCAAGGGTACAATACCTTGTGGCTTCCTGGTGAGGACCATGCTAGTATTGCAACAGAAGTAAAGGTTGAAAATGAACTTTTAAAAAAAGGGCTTAAGAAAAAAGAAATGGGAAGAGAAGCCTTCCTTGAAAAAGTTTGGGAGTGGACTAATGAATATAGAGAAAAAATAAGAGGACAAATAAAGAAAATGGGATGTTCTGTTGATTTTACTAGGGAAAGCTTTACCATGGATGAAAACTTAAACCATGCAGTAAGAGAAGTTTTCGTTAAATTATATAAGGATGGACTAATATACCAAGGCAATAGGATAACAAATTGGTGCCCAAAATGCATGACGGCAATTTCAGATGCTGAAATAGAGTTTGAAGAACAAGAGGGGCACTTCTGGCATGTTAAATATCCAATAATAGGTAGCGATGAGTTTTTAGAAATAGCTACCACGAGGCCGGAAACTATGCTTGGAGATACGGCGGTAGCTGTAAATCCTAAAGATCCACGGTATACACATTTAGTAGGAAAAAAAATAATGCTACCTCTAGTAAATAGAGAAATACCAATAATTGCAGATGATTATGTTGATATAGAGTTTGGAACAGGCGCAGTTAAAATTACTCCAGCACATGATCCTAATGATTACCAAGTAGGAAAAAGACATAATCTTCCAGAAATAGTGGTTTTGGATGAAAATGCAGCTATATGCGAGGGTTATGGAAAATATTCAGGTCTTGATAAATATGACGCAAGAAAGGTCATGGTAGAAGATTTACATAATGCAGGACTACTTGTTAAAATAAAAGACCACGCTCATAATGTAGGTACTCATGATAGGTGTAAAACCACTGTAGAACCAATGTTATCAAAACAATGGTATGTTAAAATGAAATCACTTGCAAAACCAGCTATAGAGGCTGTACGGGAAAATAAAACTAAATTTGTTCCTGAAAGATTTGAAAAAACATACTTCAATTGGATGGAGAATATTCAAGATTGGTGTATATCAAGACAGTTATGGTGGGGACATAGAATACCAGTATGGTATTGCAAAGATTGTGGGGAAATTATAGTTACAGTTAATGCGCCAACAAGTTGCAGTAAATGTAATAGTACAAATCTTAATCAAGATAAAGATGTGCTTGATACTTGGTTTAGTTCAGCATTGTGGCCTTTCTCAACACTTGGCTTTCCAAATAACACAGAGGATTTAAAACAGTTCTATCCAACAAGTGTTTTAGTAACTGGATATGATATTATATTCTTCTGGGTAGCAAGAATGATTTTTTCAGGGATTTATAATTTAGGGGAAGTGCCATTTGAAACAGTAGTAATACATGGAATGGTTAGAGATGATCAAGGAAGAAAAATGTCTAAGTCTCTGGGAAATGGTATTGATCCATTAGACGTAATAGACCAATATGGTTCAGATGCGTTAAGGTTTTCGCTCGCAACAGGAAACTCTCCAGGCAGTGATATAAGGTTCTATGAGTCAAGAGTTGAAGCAGCTAGAAACTTTGCTAATAAAATTTGGAATGCTTCTAGATTTGTTATGATGAACAATAATTGCGAATTAATGGAGAAATATAAAGATAATAAAAATTACACTGTTGCAGACAAATGGATATTATCAAGAATGAACACTGTAATAAAAGAAGTTACAGAAAATATTGAGAAATATGAAATAGGGATAGCACTTCAAAAGACTCATGATTTCATGTGGACAGAATTCTGTGATTGGTATATTGAACTTGTTAAACCAGTATTATACGCAGAAGATGGAGAGGCTAAAGGCATCGCATTAAATGTATTAAACAATGTATTAAAAACTGGGCTTAAATTACTTCATCCTGTTATGCCATTTATAACAGAAGAAATTTATACTCACTTAGATAATGAGTATGAATCTATAACGATTTCTAAGTGGCCAGAGTATGACGATGCTCTTAAAGATGAAAAAGCGCAGGAAAATATGAATTATATCATAGAAGCGATAAAAGACGTAAGAAATGCTAGATCGGATATGAATGTAGCACCTTCAAGAAAAGCTAAAGTATTTATATATGCTACAGAGGCAAAAGAAGCATTTGAGGAAGGGATGGTTTATTTTCAAAAACTTGCATCAGCTAGTGAGGTTAAGTTTCTAGCTACAAAAGCCGAAGCACCAGAAAATGTAGTTACAGTAGTAACTAAGGGCGCGCAGGTATATATGCCATTACTTGAGCTTGTAGACTTAGAAAAAGAATTAGAAAGATTAAATAAAGAAAAAGAAAAACTAAAAAAAGAAATAGATAGAGTAGAGAAAAAGCTTTGTAATGAAAGATTCACAGCTAAAGCTCCAATTGAAGTGGTTGATGAGGAAAAAGCTAAGGGCGAAAAATATAAAGAAATGTATGATTTAGTAATTAAAAGTATAGAAAACTTGAAATAATCTTTAATAAAAAGCAAGATAAACTATAGAATAGACACTTGAAAAGTCTATTCTATAGTTTTTTTTGTTTTTACCATACAAATAAAAAGTTGGAATATTGAAAAAAATGAATGGTGTGAGTTCAGCATACCAATAATTATGCAAGGTGTATTGATAAAGAACAGGAGAAAAGATTCTCTAATTTGATCTACTATAAGATAAGTGAAAAAAGGTGAATCTAATTTAGAGGTGGCCAACTATTAAAATAAATGAAACATATAAAAATATATTTCATTAGTTTAATTCTATTATTAATTCCTTTTTCATAAATAGAAATATAGATTACTATGAATTTATTTTCATAATGAAACCTGTTATATATACTAATGTATTTTACAAAACATACAAAATATATAAAAAACACGAAGGAATCACAAATAAAATATGGATAATATATGGATTTACTTACAAAAAATACATTGACTTCTGGAAAAATATTATTATACTTAAAATAAGATTAAAGGGGAGGACCTACGATAGTGCAAAATAATACTGTGAATATTTTTCATATCAGCATTTATAAAGGTTAAGATGGCTATGAAATATGAAGGAATATAAAAGATATATGAATAATATATTTAATTATTTTATTGTTGTAAAATGGACATGTTAAAAAAAATCGGATAAATCAAATGATTTGATAACGGAATAGTTACATGAAAATATTTTAAAATGAAATATTTATCCGGAGCAACTTCAATAGTGTAAGTAATTCGAATCTTTCAACAACGAGATAATCTTGTATTCTTAAAATTAATAAAGGTAAGATAATAAGCTATAATTCAAAAAACAAGATTAGTGTTTATATAAGGGGGAAGAAAAGTACCAATATTATAAGATGGGGGGGCAAAAGATGTTAAATTTCTTTGTTAAAAGACTATTTTCAACTGTGATTACAATCTTCGTCGTTATCACAATAACTTTTTTCTTAATGCGATTAATGCCTGGCGGACCATTTTCTGGTGAAAAAAAGCTTAATCCACAGGTTTTAGAGAATTTGAACAAGAAATTTGGTTTGGACAAACCTGTATTTAAACAATACACTATGTATCTAAAAAATCTTTCGCATGGGGACCTAGGTCCTTCAATGACATATGAAGGAAGAACAGTTAATGAAATTATAGGATATTCTCTTCCGGTTTCTGCTAGATTAGGTGTGGTTTCTGTAGGGTTTGCTATGGTATTAGGTGTATATCTAGGAATAGTTGCAGCCCTCCATCAAGGAAAATGGCCGGATAAATTATGTATGTTTATTTCAACCATTGGAATTACGGTACCAAGTTTTGTAATTGCGACACTAATGATTTATGTATTCGCAATAAGGATGGGTATATTTCATGCCATAGGGCTTGAATCTCCTATGGATTATGTTCTTCCGTCAATTGCTCTTGGAGCATCTTCGATGGCCTTTGTTGCAAGACTTGGAAGGTCGGCTTTACTTGATGTTATAAGGACGGATTATATTAGAGTTGCAAGGGCTAAGGGACTTTCTAAAAATGCAGTTATATATAAACATGCTTTAAGAAACTCATTAATTCCTATTGTAACTTATATTGGACCACTTCTTGCTGCTGTTTTAACTGGTAGCTTTGTAATTGAAGGGCTGTTTGGTATCCCAGGTATGGGCCGAGAATTCATTACAAGCATAACAAACAGAGATTACACCGTGATAATAGGTTTTGTAACTTTAGATGCTACCTTCTTAGTACTTTCTAATTTTGTTGTTGATATACTTTACGCAGTAATTGACCCAAGAATAAAAATTGAATAATAGGGGGTGCATAAACATGGAGATAAATAGTGAGTTATTTGAAAAAATACCAAATGACAAGAAAAAAATGAATGAGATAGTTAGACCAAGTGAAACTTATCTACAGGATGCTTGGAGAAGATTAAAACAAAACAAGCTTGCGATGGGAGGATTAGTTTTTGTTATATTAATAACTATACTTGCTATAGTTGGCCCAATGTTATCAAAGTATAATTATTATTCTCAGAATTTTAGAATTGCAAACCAAAACCCTAGTGCGACTCATTGGCTCGGTACTGATAAGTTTGGTCGCGACCAATTTGTAAGAATATTATATGGAGCAAGAATTTCACTTATCATTGCATATGTTGCAAGTATATTAAATCTTGTTGTAGGAATTTTGTATGGTAGTATTGCAGGATATGCAGGTGGTATTGTTGATAATTTAATGATGAGGATTGTTGATGTAATTTGGTCAGTACCTAGTATGATTTATGTTATTCTCTTGATGGTTATACTTACTAAACCAAATCATCCATCAGCCGATGGGGGTATGTTAAATATTATAATTGCAATGGCAATATCCTTTTGGGTGGTAATGGCAAGAATAGTTCGTTCGCAAGTTATGGCACTAAAGGAACAGGAATTTGTCCTTGCTGCAAAGGTTTCAGGTGCGTCTAGCATGAGAATAATACTAAAACATCTTATTCCAAATAGTATGGGACCGATAATAGTAACAATGACAATGTCTGTACCGGGTGCTATTTTTACAGAAGCTTTTCTTAGTTTTATAGGACTTGGAATTTCTGCACCTCAAGCATCATGGGGAAGCCTTGCGTCAGAAGCATTAGATGGATACCAACTTTACCCATTACAATTGTTTTTCCCGGCGATGGCAATATGTTTAACAATACTTGCATTTAATTTCCTTGGTGACGGCTTAAGAGATGCTCTAGATCCAAAGATGAGAAAATAAGTAAGGGGGGAATTATGGAAAAATTACTTGAAATAAATAATTTAAAAACATCTTTTTTTACACATGTAGGAGAGGTGCAGGCTGTAGGTGGAGTATCCTTTTACTTAAATAAAGGTGAGGCTCTTGGAATAGTTGGAGAATCCGGAAGTGGAAAAAGCGTTACTATGATGTCACTTATGAGACTACTTGCTGATACAGGGAAAATAATAGATGGTGAAATGCTATTCCAAGGAAAAGATTTAGCAAAGATTTCCGAGAAAGAAATGGAAAAAATAAGAGGAAATGAAATTGGAATGATATTTCAGGACCCCATGACTTCCCTAAATCCTGTATTCAACATAGGTAATCAAATAATGGAACCATTACTTAAACATAGAGGATTAAGTAAGCAAGAAGCTTTTGATAAGTCAGTGAAAATGCTTTCATTAGTTGGAATCCCAAGTCCTGAAAAAAGAATGAAACAATACCCTCATGAATTTTCTGGTGGTATGAGACAACGTGCAATGATTGCTATGGCATTATGTTGTGAACCAAAATTGTTAATTGCAGATGAACCTACAACAGCCCTAGATGTTACTATACAGGCACAAATTCTTGAACTTATGAAGGATATTAAAGAAAAATTAAACACTTCTATTATTCTTATAACGCATGATTTAGGCGTGGTTGCAGATGTTTGCGACAGAATAAATGTTATGTACGGTGGATTAATTGCAGAGACGGGGTCTACTAAGGACTTATTTTATAATCCAAGGCATCCATATACTTGGGGGCTTTTAAATAGTATTCCAAATCCCCAAAGTACCATAAGGGAAAAACTGAAACCAATAGAGGGTCAACCGCCAGATTTGTTAAAACCTCCTGTGGGATGTCCATTTGCAGCTAGATGTAATTATTCTATGAAGATTTGTGAAAAGCAAAGACCGCCATTATTTCAAATTAGTCCTGAGCATAATGCAGCTTGCTTTCTAAATCACCCTAGTGCACCTAAGGTAAAAGCACCTGTTGGAAGGGGGAGTTTATAATGAGTGTTGAAAAAGTATTAGTTGAAATAAAAGATTTGAAAAAATATTTTCCTGTTAAAAAGGGATTGTTTGGTACAGCTCATAGTTATGTAAAAGCAGTAGATGGTATTTCTTTTACGATCAATAAAGGTGAGACTTTAGGGCTTGTGGGAGAATCAGGCTGTGGTAAAACAACCTGTGGAAGAACAATAATAAAGCTATATGAACCAACTGGTGGACAAATAATATACGATGGACATGATTTATCAAAGTTAAGTCAAAAGCAGATGCTTCCTTATAGAAAAAAAATTCAAATGATATTCCAAGACCCCTATGCTTCGTTAAATTCAAGAATGACTGTTGGCGACATAGTTGGTGAATCAATTGACATTCATGGTGTTTATAAAGGTAAGGATAGAATGGCAAGAATTCAAGAACTGTTAACAACGGTGGGATTAAACAGTGAACATTCTAGCAGATATCCACATGAATTTTCTGGCGGTCAAAGACAAAGAATTGGTATAGCTAGGTCTCTAGCAGTGCAACCAGAATTTATAATTTGTGATGAACCTATATCTGCACTTGATGTTTCCATACAAGCACAGATTATAAATATGCTCGAAGAGTTGCAAGAAAATATGGGATTAACATATCTTTTTATAGCTCATGATTTATCAATGGTTAAGCATATATCAAATAGAATTGGAGTTATGTATTTAGGTAAAATGGTTGAAATAGGTAAAAGTGATGAGGTATATAGCCTCCCAATGCATCCATATACTCAGGCGCTACTTTCGGCTATTCCAATACCGGACCCTGAAGGTGCAGCACTAAGAAAGAGGATTATGCTTGAGGGAGAAATACCATCACCTATAGATCCTCCACCGGGATGTAGATTTAAAGGTAGATGTAAATATGCTAAGGCAATATGTTCAGAGGTAGACCCAGAGCTTAAAAATTTAGGGGCAGACCACTTTGTGGCTTGTCATTTATTTTAAATGGTATAAAAATTTTGTTTAGCGAATATATTATTGAGTATAATTCGATGCTTTGCAACGAATAGTTATATATATAACAGGGGGGAATAATAAAAATGAATAAATCAACAAAGATTAGTGCAACTTTGCTTGCGGTAACCTTAGGGGTATCATTGCTATCGGGCTGTGGCACTAAAGCAGCACCAGAGGCTAATGGCAAGGTGCCGCAGGTAATAACTTTCAATTTAGGTGCAGAACCTAAGACTATCGATCCAGCATTAAGTCAGGCAAGTGACAGTGCAGATGTTATCGGAAATGCTTTTGAGGGTTTGATGAGATTGGATGATAAAGATAAACCAATTCCAGGTATGGCTGATAGGTATGAAATGTCAAAAGATGGTTTGACTTATACGTTTCATATTAGAAGTGGCGCTCAATGGTCAGATGGCAAACCAGTTGTTGCTGGTGATTTCGAATATGCGTGGAAAAGAGTTTTAAAGCCTGCAACTGCTTCTGTATATTCTTATCAACTTTTTTACTTGAAGAATGCCCAAGGGTATAATGAAAGCGAACTTGCAGCTGACAAGAAAACAGCTGGTGTAAAATCAGCAACTGTTGATGAAGTCGGAGTTAAGGCTAAAGATGATTCAACTCTTGTAGTTACCCTCGAGAACCCAACTGCTTACTTCTTATCACTTATGGCTTTCGAAACATATATGCCGATTAGAAAAGATGTAGCAGATAAAGATGCTTCTTGGGCAACCAAACCTGCAACTTATATTACTAATGGTGCATTTAAAATGAAAGAATGGAAACCTAAGGATGTTTTGACTTTTGTAAAAAACGACAAATATTGGGATGTTAAAAATATTAAACTTGATACTCTTAACTATAAAATGTTAGAGGATCAAACAGCAGCACTTTCAGCATATAAAGCCGGTCAAATGGATCTCATTAAAGACCCACCACAATCAGAAATTCCTGCGCTTGTAGCAGATGGTAGTTGCAAAATCACTCCTAATTATGCAACTTACTACTATGTGCTAAATCTTACAGCAGAGGCGGTTAAGATAAATCCAGAGGCTGCTAAGGCTATACAAAACCCTAAAGTAAGAAAAGCATTATCGCTTGCCCTTAACAGAAAAGACATAGTTGATAACGTTAGTAAAGGTGGGCAAACCCCAGCAACGTCATTTGTTCCAAAAGGGAGTCTAGAACCAAATGGTAAGGATTTTGCAAATAAAGCTTACTACCCAGCGGAGGGAGATATAGCTCAAGCTAAAAAATTACTAGCTGAAGCAGGGTATCCAGATGGAAAAGGATTCCCTAAAATAACTTTACTCTATAACACCCTTGCGGGACACCAAAATATAGCTGCTGCAGTTCAAGATATGTGGAAAACAAATCTTGGAGTAAATATAGAACTTAAGAACCAAGAATGGAAGGTATTCATACAAACAAGAAATACTAAGCAATATATTCTTGCAAGAAATGGCTGGAATGCAGACTACACAGATCCAATGACATTCCTTGATTTATTTACAACAAGTTCAGGAAATAATGACGCTGGATACAGTAATCCAGCATATGATGCAAAAATAATAGCTGCAAAAAAGGAATTAGATCCAGCTAAGAGAATGGCTATTTTGCATGAAGCAGAAGACATTATTATGAACAATGATGTTGTAATTCCTATTTATGGGTATACAAATACAATGGTTTCAAAACCAAATATTATGGGAGTTCGTACATCAGCTTTAGGAAAACATTGGTTCCAAAAAGCCTACGTAACTGCTGCTAAATAACATAAAATAGCAAAATAATAAAATGCCCTATAGAGTAGATAAAAGTCTATGCTGTAGGGCATTTTTATGAAAATAAAAGAGGTGGGTTAACAGATCTAATGGGGGAATAGATGTTAACCGTCTCTAATATTTTCTCAGGTATTAGTAGGCAGTATCTATACATAAAATAATTCCTAAAAAGAATTACTTAGAATATTTTATTTAAGTAATGATTAAAGTGTTACAAATTTTTTGGATTTTTTATAAAAAAGGTTGTTAACTGCCACTAAGTTGGTATAAAATTTAACCGGACATAGTTATTTATTTTGAAAGGAAGGATAAGCATGAATTATAATGAATCTATAGCTTACATAAAAAATACAGCAAAGTTTGGTAGCAAACTTGGGCTTGAGAGAACTGAAAAAATATTAGAACTTTTAGGAAACCCACATAAAAAATTAAAGTGTATACATATTGCAGGAACTAATGGGAAAGGTTCAACTACTGCTATGGTGACTACGATTTTGGTCGAAGCTGGATATAAGGTAGGCTCATATATTTCGCCATTTATTGAAGAGTTTGAAGAACGAATGCAAATAAATAATAAAAACATCTCTAAAGGAGATTTAAGTGATGTTGTGACAGAGGTTTCTAAAGCGGTAGAAAAGGTAGTGGAACTAGGATATAGTAATCCAACAGAGTTTGAAATCATTACCTGCGCGGGTTTTTTATATTTTTATAAAAACAATATAGATTTTGCAGTGGTTGAAGTAGGGATGGGTGGAAGGCTTGACTCAACAAATGTAATTACACCTATTTTAAGTATTATTGCATCTATTAGCTTGGACCATACGCTAATACTCGGAGATACCATCGCTAAAATTGCTTGTGAAAAGGCAGGTATTATTAAAGAGGGGATTCCCGTAGTTATGTTTCCACAACAAAAACAAAGCGAAGAAGTAATAGAAAGAATATGTAGAGAAAAAAAATGCAAATTAATAAAAGTATCACAGGATTCAGCGGTATATTTAGGGAAGGGAAATTTACAATATAGTGCAGTGGATTCAATGGAAGAAACAATGTGTACTAGTAATAATGCTATAATTCAAAAATTGAAAGTGCAAACTTCAAATAATGATTATACTATTGATTTATCACTTTTAGGAAAACATCAATTACTAAACTGTTCTGTAGCGGTTCATGCTATAGAGGAGCTTATAGAGCAAGGCGCAATGATTAATAGAGATCATATAATAACAGGGCTTGGGAGTGTAGTGTGGCCAGCAAGGCTTGAGGTGATGCATAAAAAGCCTTTAGTAGTTATAGATGGTGCACACAATATAGATGGTATAGAAAAACTTACGCAGAGTATTGATATGTACTTTAACTACAAAAAAATCATATTAATTTTAGGAATCCTTGCGGATAAGCAAGTGGAAGAGATGATAAAAACTATAGTTCCAAAGGTGAGTAGAGTTATTACTGTTACCCCCCATAGCGATAGGGCAGAACTCTGCGAAGAATTAAAAATCCAAGTAGAAAAATATACTATGAGTTGCGAGGCAATTGAAGATTATGAGGATGCATATAAAAAAGCTTTGAGCTACTGCAATGAAGATGATTTACTGTTAGTGTCAGGTTCTTTATACATGGTGGGAGATATGAGAAAAATAATACGAAATGTTCACAGCTATTAATAGTATTAAATCATCTCCTGCGGAGCTGAAATGTCGTTAAAAATAAATTGACACATATTACTAGATAATATGTGTCTTTTTTTATTTGGTTAAGCTTTTGCAACTAATTCTTCCAGTGCCAAAGCTAATTGGTCTGGGCAAGAAGTGCTTTTACCACCACAGTTAATACCCTTAAGTTTTTTTATAACTTCGGAAACTTCCATACCTTTTACTAAGGTTGAAATTCCACTTAAATTTCCAGCGCATCCTCCTGTGAAAACAACATTTGTTATTTTATCGTCAACGACTTCAAAAGTTATTTTTTTAGAACAAACGCCTTTTGGATCATAACTATACATAATTTACTCCTCCGTCCTTTGTAATATTAATAATTACAATAGTTATTATATACTATTAAGTATCCTCATTTCAAGAATTTAATTTTAATGAAAACAATGTTAGCATATTAGCGCTATTTTCATATTATGGTTATGGGGAGGTGAGGGATTTGAGAAAGTTATATGTGTGTAGTACTTCAGCAGATTGCATATCAAAAGTTAACTTGGATTTGTTTATAGAAGAAGAAAAAATATATTTGGATAAAAAAAATCTCAAAAGAATTGGTCCTCATGGTATATATATATATAAAAACAAGATATTAACAGCTAATAGTTATGATAATAGTATTTCTATGGTTGATATTGATAATAATGAAACAGAAAGTTATTTTATAGGTATGCATTGTAATGATTTATCAGTTTATGATAATAGGGCATATGTTATTTGTGGAGATTCTGATGATATAATAGTTTTTGATTTAGACAAAAAAACAATTGTAGAAGTAATTCCATGTGGTAACTCACCACATAGTATTTATCTTTGTAAAAGAAAGAACCTTATTATAGTGGCAAATATGAATAGTGACAGCATAACAATAATAGATTGTGCTCAGAATACAAATATTAAAAATATTAGGGTGGGGGCATATCCTACTAAAGCTCTAATTACCCCGGATGGAAATTATATTTTAGTTTGCGAGAGCAATATAGGTATGGACAATAAGGGAAGTATAAGCATTATTTCATTAAAAAACTATAACGTATTATACAAGATACCTGTTGGTAATTCGCCTGTGGACATGTATTGTAATGAAAAATACTGTTATGTATCAAATTTTGGAGATGGCACGGTGAGTATATTAGACATAAATAATTACAAAGAGATAAAAAAAATTAAAATTGGGGGTATGCCTCGGGGAATACTCGAAGATGAAAAATATTTGTATGTAGGTGATAATTATAACAATTTGCTTATTAGAATTGATAAAATTACTGAAAATAAAAAAGCCATCTCTATTGGCGGAGAGCCCACAGGTATGGCACTTTTATAAAAATCAGATTCTATAGAAGATTAAGATTAATCATCTATGAGAAGATTAATTATTTTAGCATAAAGTTCAGAAGGGTTTTTTCTCCATTTACTGCATAAATTTCGTGCTTGCTTGTTCGACGCAACACTAAGTTTAATATCTATAAGTGTAAAATTATCTTCTGAAGCGGTTAGATTAACTAAATAATTATTATTGTTTTCTATTGTGTAATCAGCACTAACCGTGAGTGCTTTTTTGATGTTTTCAATATGAACTTTCAAATAGCTATCAATAAGTTGTATCTTGCTTTCAGAAATTCTTCCTTTAAATAAAGATAGAACATTGTCACCTTTTTGCGAAATGACTAATCTATGCTTACCTTTCTGATCAGTATGCTTAAGTAGGTTAGATGCAATAAGTTCAGTAATATATTGTTGCAAAGTAAAATAATTTATAAAATTATTCTCTAAAATAATTTGCGTTATTTGAATATTAGAAATAGGGAGCTTTATTTTATAAAATATATAAAGTAAAAGAAGCTTATTTTCAGCTAAGTCTAAAGCATCCTCAAACATATCTGTTCCTCCTTGTAGTCTGCTTAATATAAAACAATAATGAACGGTATCATTTCATGTAAAATTAACTATAAACATTATAACATAAAAAGCACCGAAATGAATCGGTGCTTTTAATTTTAATACTATATAATGGTTTATCTGAATTTTCAAAAGAAATAAACTTTATAAATTAAATTATACACATATATATTAACTTATAGAATATAAATTTAAAGTATAAATGTGCGAGGAGACGATAGGGGATATCTATTACTTTGGCACAAAGTGATTATAAGGAGGATATAAGAGGATATGAATATGAATTACATAAAAAAAAAATTAATAGTATTTTGTGCGATTTTCATTGTGATTTTATCAATTATAGGTGTTTATAACTTAAAAACTAAGGGTGCGTTTTTGGGTGAGCAACGTAAATTACCAATTTACTCCGTAGATACTAAAGAGAAAAAGATTGCGATCTCTTTTGATGCAAACTGGGGCGATGATAGAACAGATGATATATTAAAAATATTAGATAAGTACAATGCTAAAGCAACGTTTTTTATAGTGGGAGCGTGGCTAGACCAGTATCCGGATAGGGTAAAGACGATGCATCAAAAAGGTCATGAAATAGGAAACCATTCCAATAAGCATCCTATAATGACTACAATATCCAAGGAGAGAATGAACAAAGAAATAACCACCACAGATGCTAAAATAATGGCTATAACAGGGAAAGAAACAACCCTTTTTAGATGCCCATCTGGAGAATATAATAATTTAGTAATTGAAACCGTAGAATCAACAAATCATTATTGTATTCAATGGGATGCAGATAGTATTGATTGGAAAGAGCAGGGGGCAGAAATTGAGTATAATAGAATAATTAAAAAGACTAAGCCGGGCTCCATACTTTTATTTCACAATAATGCAAAGTATACCCCTGAAAATTTAGAAAAAATTTTAAAACATTTTAAGGCTCAAGGCTATAAATTTGTAAAAATATCAGATCTTATATACAAAAAAAACTATTATATAAATGAATCAGGAAAACAAATACAAAAATAAAAATTAAATGTATTGAAATCCACGGTGTATTTGTATTATAATGGAAATACCAATTAGTTATAATTTTGGAAAAATAGATATAAACAAAATTCTCTTAATATTAGGTATATTACATTGAAAAGCTGAATATTTATATTCTAAAGAAAGTTTATTAAAAAAAACTAAGGGAAAGAGGGATTATGATGGATAATGTTATGTTAAATAACAAGATTTATTTAGAAGGAAAGGTAGTATCTGAATTGAAATTCAGTCATGAAATGTATGGAGAAGGCTTTTATGTATTTGATTTTGAGGTTTGGAGACTTAGTGAAACAACAGATATTTTAACTATAACAATTTCTGAAAGATTAATTGCAGGTATGAATATTACAATAGGAAATGAGTTTATAGTTGAAGGTCAACTTAGATCTTACAATAAATTCGTTGACGGATCTAACCGATTAATATTAACGGTATTTGCTAGAGATATTAAAATTTGTGAAGAACACAGTAAGAATCCAAATCAAATATTTTTAGATGGATATATTTGCAAGAGTCCAGTGTATAGGACAACTCCGTTTGGGAGAGAGATTGCGGACATGCTTTTAGCAGTTAACAGATTGTATAATAAATCTGATTATATACCTACAATTGCTTGGGGACGAAATTCTAGGTTTTGTAAAAGTCTTGAAGTAGGAGATAATATAAGAATATGGGGAAGACTTCAGAGTAGAGAATATCAAAAGAAATTATCAGATGACGAAGTTATAAAGAAAGTGGCATATGAAGTCTCTATATCAAAGATGGAAAAGGTTGCTAAAGATGGTGAGGGCACTGTAGAAGCGGATATGATTGATGAAGAGCAGGACCTTGAAGCTCTACACGTTATATAGTATAGATATGTAGAATGAATTTTCTTCTTTTAATGGGGTTGAAAAGAGCATATATTACGTAAAATACATTCGAACAAGCTTTAGTAATTCAAACTAATTTTATCGGAAGATACGTTAAGAACAGTACATGTTTGAGCGTTAGCGAGTTTGTACTGTTTAGTATCTTTCAATAAAATTAGTTTAGAATTACTTAGCAAAGTAAGATGAATTTGTAGTAATATATGCTCTTTTAATTTTTGTTATTTTCTTAAATCATCAAGTAGTTTAGTTTTTTCTTTAGTTCCACTATCCACATTTTTTATTATTTTTGCGGGTGTTCCAGCAACTACAACATTTTCAGGAACATCATTTACAACTACAGATCCTGCTGCCACTATAGAATTATTTCCGATTTTTACTCCTTCTAAAATTACAGCATTGGCTCCAATTAGTACATTGTCTCCAATTTCACAAGGACTTTTACTTGGAGGTTCTAACACTCCTGCGATTACTGCACCTGCACCTAAATGAACTCTTTTACCGAGTTTACCTCTGGCACCAACAACAGCGTTCATATCTACCATAGTTTCATCGCCAATTTCAGCACCTATGTTAATTATGGCACCCATCATTAT
Source organism: Clostridium sp. CM036 (assembly GCF_055081135.1). Taxonomy (NCBI): domain Bacteria; kingdom Bacillati; phylum Bacillota; class Clostridia; order Eubacteriales; family Clostridiaceae; genus Clostridium; species Clostridium sp. CM036. The sequence goes on from NZ_CM143652.1 coordinate 3,727,096, forward strand.
AACGGCATTTTTACCTATGGTAACCTTGTCGCGTATAATTGCACCTGGTTCAATTCTTGCATCGATATTTTTTAAATCTATCAAAGGAATAGCGGAGTTTCGTCTGTCTTGTTCAAGTTTGGATTTTTTGATTCTGTCTTTATACTTTATTAGAAAATCTGATACCTCATTACTTTCTCCAAAAAGGATATAAAAGCTTCCGTTACCAAAACTTTCTATATTGCCAAATTCGCATTGTGATAAATCTCCATCAATATAGAGTTTAAGTGGAGTTGCCTTTTTAGCTTCTTTTATGTATCTTGCAATTTCATAAGGGTCGGTTAAATCATAGTTCATAGTTAATCTCCTTTCGTATTATAAGTATTAAGCCAAATTTTCATTTTTATGCATTTAATTTCGATTACACCATAAATATTAGCATTATCCTAGAACAATTTAAAAAATACTGATTTTTATTCTATTATATAGTAAAATACTTATAATGCAAATAATTGAAAGCACAAACACATTGAAAAGGATGATGTTATGAATAATTTATTTTCAAAAAATGTAAGCAATGTAGAGATTTCTGGAATTAGAAAATTTTTTAATAAGGTTCCACAAGTTGAAGGGGCGATTTCACTGACTCTTGGTCAACCTGATTTTCCAGTGCCTAAAAATATTAAGAAAGCCATGATCCAAGCTATTAATGAAAATAAAACTGAGTATACAACTAATGCAGGTATTCCGGAGCTACGACATGAGATTTCTAATTTTTTATGCGGCACAGGCATCAACTATTCAGCTGATGAAATAACTGTGACTGTTGGTGGAAGTGAGGCACTTCTATGCACATTTGCAGCATTTTTAAATGTTGGAGACAAAGTGCTGGTACCGACTCCAGCTTATCCAGCTTATGAGAGCTGTGTAAAGATTTTTGGAGCAGAAGTAGTTAATTATAAGCTTAACAGTGATTTTACTATTAATTTTGAAACATTAAATAAACTTATTAATGAAGAAAATCCTAAGATTTTAGTGATGTCACATCCGTCTAACCCTACTGGAGCAACATTAACATTATTCGAGCGAAATAAACTTTTTCAAATTCTAAAAGAAAAAAATATTTACATAATAAGTGATGAAATTTATAGCTCATTATGTTATGAAAAATACTATTCATTAGCTCAAATTGATGAATTAAGGAATAAAGTAATTTTGGTGGGTGGATTTTCTAAAATGTTTTCAATGACGGGACTTAGAGTTGGATATGTTTGTGCTAGCAAATATATCATGGATAATATAATGAAAGTACATCAGTATAATGTTTCTTGTGCAGCCTCAATATCTCAATGGGGCGCGTGCGAAGGATTACTTTCTAGCATGAATGATGTAAATAATATGAAAGTGGAGTTTGAGAGGCGAAAAGATTATGTATATAAAAGGTTGAAGCAAATGGGAATGGATACAACTATTCCTAAAGGGGCCTTTTATATATTTCCCTCTATAACAAAATTTTCTATGAGTAGCGAAGAGTTTTGCAACAGACTGTTGAATGAAGGCAAGGTCGCTGTTGTGCCTGGTTCGGCTTTTGGCACCGGAGGAGAAGGTTTCATAAGGATATCATATTCTTATAGTATGGAAGTGTTAAAAGAGGCTTTAGATAGAATGGAAAAGTGGATTAAATCATTACCTGAGTAATTTTTAAAAATATTGAACTAGAAAAGCAACCTATTTAAGTATTTAATACTTTGAAGGTTGCTTTTCTAGTTTAAAGGCTAAATCATCTCCTGCGGAGCTGTATTAACGACTTCAGAAGGAGATTTGTACTCCAACTGAAGTTTTTTATTTGTTAGGGCACGTAACTCCAGCGTGTAGTAATGGGAGACTTTCCGTCTGAACTGTCGTTATATTGACATATTAACTACATCATCCATACTATATAGACCTTTTTCTTTTCCGTATATATATTCGCAAGCTTTAAGTGCACCTATTGCAAAAACATCTCTTGATATTGCAGTATGCTTAATTTCAATACATTCTCCTTTTCCTGCAAATATGACTTCATGATCACCTATAATACTTCCACCACGGATAGCATGAATCCCTATTTCATTAGGTTGTCTTTTACTTAAACCATCACGTCCTTTGACAAAGGTGGTTTTGTCATCTATAGAATCTTTAATTGTATTTGCAAGGAGTAAAGCGGTACCACTAGGGGAATCGACTTTTTGATTATGATGCTTTTCAATTATCTCAATGTCAAAATCCTTGTAAAGCATATTGCTTATGCTTTTAAGTATATTATTAACAACATTTATACCTATAGACATATTTGCAGAGTGGAATACTGGGATTTCGGTGCTGAGGGAACTAATTTTAGATAACTGTTCTTGCGTGTAACCAGTAGTGCAGAACACAATAGGGATATTTTTCTCTTTAGAATACTTACATAAGGAATCTAAAGCATCTGGCCTTGAAAAATCTAAAATCACATCTATATCATTTTCGCATTCAAGTATGCTATCATAGCATGTATAGCCTAAATTAAATGAATTTTTATCAACACCTGCAACAATTGAAATCGTTGTTGATGCTTTAGCCATTTCAGAAATAACTTTGCCCATCTTTCCATTGCAGCCATTTAGAAGCATTCTAATCATTTGATTTCCTCCTTTAAAGGGATATTATATGCTTTTAATTCTTTTTTTAGAATCTGTAAATTTATTTCATCCATTTCACATAGTGGTAGTCTTAAAGCCCCGACTTCCATTCCCATAAGATTCATAGCTGTTTTTACAGGGATAGGATTAGTTTCTATGAATATAGAGCCATTAAGAGGAAGATACTCCAATTGTATTTTTAGAGCTTTTGCATGCTCGCCTTTTAAATATAATTCACACATGTTATGAATCACTGTAGGAATTATATTTGAAAGAACAGATATAACTCCGATACCTCCTAAGGAAAGTATAGGTATAACTTGGTCGTCATTACCTGAATAGATATCTATTCTATCTCCGCAGAGTGCTTTAATCTGTGCTATCTGACTTATATCGCCGCTCGCTTCTTTAATTGCTACAATGTTTTGTACTTCGCATAATTTTAGAAGTGTGTTTGGAGTAATATTAAGACCTGTTCTCGAAGGAACGTTGTATATTATTATTGGTGAAGTTACACTATTTGCAATTGCTTTGAAATGCTCAACTAAGCCTTTTTGAGTAGTCTTGTTATAGTAAGGCGTAATTACAAGTAATCCGTCTACGCCTATTTTTTCTGCCCATCTACTCATACTTATTGCAGCGGCAGTATTGTTACTTCCTGTGCCCGCGATTACTGGAATTCTCTTATTAACTAGATCAACTACAAATTTTATAGTCTCTTTTCTTTCTTGCTCTGTCATAGTAGAAGCTTCACCTGTAGTACCACATACTACAATAGCATCTGTCATGCTTTTGATATGCCATTCTATTAATTCTTCGAGTTTTTTAAAATCTACGCCTCTTTCATTAAACGGAGTGACTATTGCAACACCAGAACCTTTAAAAATACTCATAAGATTACCTCCTAGTAGTTTATACTATATAGTTATTAATTTAGATCGCTTTTAGTGAAGCATTTCGTAATATTCTTCATAATGAATTAGGAAACACATAAATTATCACTAAAATATTTTTCTTCATTAGATTATATTATATAGCCCATATGTAAAAATATATATACTTTAAAAAAAAAAACTGAAAATCAGCAAGGTATAATTTAATGGGTATATTTATAAAACTGTAATTTAAATCATATTATGAGTAAATAACGGGTAATATTTATTTTTTATTATGAATAAAAAAACCTCGAATTGTAAAAAATATAAGATATTACAATTATAATTAGGAGGTATATGATGGGTAAAACACCTTTGAAAAAAGTTATAAAAGCTAAGTTAAGAACAAATAAAGAGTTAACTAAAAACGAAATGCTAAGAGAATCGTTAAAATATGAAATAGCGGAAGAATTAGGATTAACAGAAAAGATAGATGTTGATGGTTGGAGTGGACTAACAGCAGAAGAAACAGGAAGAATTGGAGGCTTAATGACAAAAAGAAAGAAAGCCATAAATCTCCCTAAAAACAAAGATTTTTAAAGATATTAAGCAAATTAATTTGGACAATATTTGGTATATAGGTTAGTATATTATATACCATTATAGTATTAAGAGGAATATAAAGGAGAAATGTTAATATGAACTGTTACAAAGAGTTTGCTTGTATATATGATGAATTAATCAATTCTGATATTGATTATAAAACATGGGCTTCCCAAATATTATGTATTTGCAAAGAGCATCACTTAGATATGGAGAGTTATTTAGATTTAGCCTGTGGTACAGCAAATCTTACTATAGAAATTGCAAATGAGTTTAAGCATACCTGGGCAGTTGATTTATCTTGTGATATGTTAAGTCAAGCAGAGAAAAAGATGAGGGATGCTCGGGTAGGAGCAAAATTTGTATGCCAAGATATTTGTGAATTGAATTTAGATAATACTTTTAACCTTATAACTTGCGGATTAGATTCTAGCAACTATATATTAAAAAAAGAAAATTTTAAAAAGTATTTATTAGGCGCTTATGATTTATTAAAACAGGATGGGTTATTCATCTTTGATATTAACTCTTATTATAAACTTACCAATGTGCTTGGTAATAATATTTATAATTACGATAGTGATGATGTAGTGTATATTTGGGAAAATTATTTGGAAAATGATATAGTGCAAATGAATTTAACTTTTTTTGTAAAAGAAGGACAAGTGTTCAGACGCTTTGATGAGCAACACTCTGAAAGGGCTTATAAAGAAGAATATGTAGAAAGTGTTATAAAAGAAATTGGGTTCGAAATAATTAAAAAGATGGATAACTATGAAGATAAAGTAGTAAGTAAAATCACAGAGCGAATATGTTATGTACTTAAGAAGTAAAAAACAAAAATAGTTTACAGGAGGCTAGTATATGGATAAATTGGTTAGAGCTACTGCAAAGGAAGGCCAGGTTAGAATAGTCGCAGCAATAACTACGGGTTTAGTAAATGAGGGAGTTTCTATGCATTTGTGTGCACCCACGGCAGCAGCTGCTTTTGGTAGGATGCTAACGGCTGGTGCTCTTATGGGAAGCATGTTAAAGTCGCAGCAAGATAGTTTAACACTTCAAATTGATGGCGGAGGAGAAGCGAGAGGCGTGGTAGTAACTGCACATGCTGATGTAAGTGTAAAAGGGTACATAGGAAACCCTAATGTAGATTTGCCTGCAAACAAACAGGGGAAACTTGATGTAAGTGCTGCCGTTGGTACGGATGGTTATTTAAGGATTATAAGAGATATGGGACTAAAGGAGCCGTACATAGGTCAAGTGCCAATCTGTACAGGTGAAATTGGGGATGACTTAGCTTATTACTTTACTGTATCAGAGCAAACGCCGTCTGCTGTGGGACTCGGAGTTTTAGTTGACACGGATATGAGCATTAAAGCTTCAGGAGGTTTTATAATCCAAATGATGCCTGGTGCAGACGAATTTTTAGCTGATATAATAACGTATAGGCTTGAAGAAATTCCATCTATAACTGAATTAATAGCAAAAGGGATGAACATCGAAGAAATTTTGGAATTTATTTTTGAAGATATGGAACTTAAAATACATGAAGAGGTTAAGCCGACGTATAAATGTGATTGCTGCAGGGAAAGGGTTGAGAGGGCCTTAATAAGTATAGGTAAAAAGGATTTAGAAGAATTATATAATGATGGTAAAACCGAAGAACTTAAATGCCATTTTTGTAATGAAAATTATGAATTTAATCATGAAGAAATTGGGCAATTACTTAAAGAAGCTAATTCATAGATAAAAATGCAGCTTTGGATAAAGAGAATATAGTATATGTGGTATTGCTTTTTATAGAAAGCAATACACAAACTATATTCAATAGTAATATATGTTTCAAATCGTAGCAAAGTGGAGTAAATTCGATAAATAGGGAGTATAATTTAAATATACGTGAATATTCACCATATTTATGGTTGACAGCCGTAAGAAAATCTTATAATATAATAAAGTACTCACAAAGTACACATGGACGAGGAAGTTAACAGTAAAGTAAAAAAACAGTTAATACATAAAGTTGTTGACAAGTTTTATGAAATGATGTAAACTGTACTAGTCTGATAAAGATATGTGGGAGCATAGCTCAGCTGGGAGAGCATCTGCCTTACAAGCAGAGGGTCACAGGTTCGAACCCTGTTGTTCCCACCACATATGGCTCAATAGCTCAGTTGGTTAGAGTGCCGCCCTGTCACGGCGGAGGTCGAGGGTTCGAGTCCCTTTTGAGTCGCCATTTGAATTTAGTAAATTTGAAAATTATTAAGGCTGGATAGCTCAGTCGGTAGAGCAGAGGACTGAAAATCCTCGTGTCCCTGGTTCGATTCCTGGTCTAGCCACCAGTGTTGCGGAAGTGGCTCAGTGGTAGAGCGTCACCTTGCCAAGGTGAACGTCGCGAGTTCGAATCTCGTCTTCCGCTCCAACTATAATTATGAATAATGGCGCTATAGCCAAGCGGTAAGGTCAAGGTCTGCAAAACCTTTATTCCCCGGTTCAAATCCGGGTGGCGCCTCCAAAACAATAAAAAGTAGTCTAAATGCTGATATTTCAGCATTTAGACTACTTTTTTTATTTCAGTATATTTTGGATTCGTTAGACTCTAAAAATACTACCTCTATCGATTAGTTTTCCATTTCTCAAAAATACAGGTTCTACCTTATGCTTATTTAAAAAATTTAATACTTCTTTCCCATACAAATAATGATCTAAGTGACCATAAAAAGCTAAGACATTATCTTCGATAAGACCTGTTACGCCACCTATAAAACCGTAGTTAAGCCCGGGAAGGATAATATCACCAGGTGGAATTAATAAAATATCTATTTTTTCAATGCTTAAAGCCTTAGCGATAGAAACATCACTAGTTATGACTGCATGATCATTTACAATGCAAGTAGAACATTTTGTATAACCTTGCTTAACGTTTATTAATTTTCTTGTTTTTAATAGTGACAAAAGATTAGTATCAGTAAAATTAACTGAGTGAATAAAAAGATTGCCTAGGCTTAATGAATTGAGACATATGTCATAAGGGTATTTATCTTTTAAAGTTGAATTTGATTTATAAACTTTATAATTTAACAAAATTAAGCTCAGTATGAATTCATTATCCATGTCTTTATGAACTATAATATCTTTGCCTAAAATATGCATAAGCATATCAGGGTGACCACATACAGCCTCGTATAAAATGTTGCTAGGTGGGCAAATAAGCAAGTTATATCCTCTAGAAACTAAATATTCTTTTTCTTCATTATGAATTCTAAAATCAACAATAATATTTTTCATTACAATACTCCTATTTAATATTTATTTTCTTATGTTTATTTTATAACACAAAGCTATCACAAATTGCAATATGTCGATAATTGTTTAATCTATTTTGCATATACATTAATATTACACACATACTATCTTAGTGAGAAAGGAGTGTGCGAAATGCTTTTATTAACTATTGTATATAATAGGAGTATGGAATGTATTATTGATGAAATTAAAGACATTAAGAAGTGTTTTGAAGATAAAAAAAATTTTTCAGGTATATCGGAAAATATAATAGGGGATACTCACGTAGTAAAGTTTTTTTGTGATGATGACAACTTAAGCGATGCTAGTATCAAAACATTTAATTTGCATGTTGCAAACATGTTATATAAAATAGTTGTAATGGAATTTTGTAAAAAAGGACTCGAAAAATTTTTAGATGAATCTTATTTTTTTCTGCAATATGATGAAATAGAACAAATTAAACCTAGGATACAAGAATACTTGAGTAGTGAGGGCGAAATATCCGGACCTAATGGAGTATATTGTATGAATAGGAAAAATAGTATAATTGATAAGATAACTAAATGTATAGAAGAAAATAATGAAATTAATATAAGTGGATTTTTAACCTTTAGGACAAAAGAGCTAAAGGGAGATTTAGAGTGCATAGTGGATAAAGTTGTGGAAGAGTATATGGTAGAGAAAGAATATAATGAGTTTATAAAATTGCTTAAATACTTTGTTGATGTTCAGGATAGTAAGGTAGATGAGATTAATATTCTAATTGAAAAAAACGGAAATTATCGTTTAACAGATGAAGAAGGTAATGATTTAGTAGGAAATATGATGATGGAGTTACCGGATGTTAAATTTGATTCAAAAGAAAATCGAGAGGAACTTATTATTAGCACTATGATAACCAATGCTCCTAAAAAAGTAATTATACACTGTGTAGAGCATTGTAAAAATAAAGAACTAATACAAACGATAAACAAGGTTTTTGCAGATAGGGTCTATTATTGTGATAAATGTGTTAAATGTGAAGAGATAAAAAAAGAAACTCTTGTATGGTAGTAAGGCATATTGATATGTGAATAAAATAAATAAAAAAGTGTTGACAAACAAATACTTAGATAGTATACTTTGAATTGTTGTGAGTGAAAATATAAAAAATATTTTAATATAATAGAGTTATCTTTTACAAGAAGAAACAGCCGTTTCTCACCTAACAGTAATGCTAGTTAGGTTAATTAGTAATTTAAATTTGTTACTATTAGGGACGGCATTTTGTCGTCCTTTTAATTGTTTAAATATTATATTTTTATCTAAATACACTTAGGAGGTGAAAATTATTAGTAAAAACAAAGATTTCATGATGAATGAAGAAATCAGAGTTAGAGAAATAAGAGTTATTGGAGCTGATGGTTCTGCATTGGGTATTTTGAATACTAAAGATGCGTTGAATCTTGCGGAAGAGAAAGATTTAGATTTAGTTATGATGTCTCCTACCGCAAAACCTCCAGTATGTAGAATAATGGATTTTGGTAAGTTTATCTATGAACAACAGAAAAAAGAAAAAGAAGCTAAAAAGAAACAAAAAGTTGTTAATCTTAAAGAAATACGATTAAGTGCAACAATAGAAGATCATGATATTGCAATTAAGGCTAGTAATGCTAAAAAATTCTTGTTAGATGAAGATAAGGTAAAGATAACCGTAAGATTTAGAGGTAGAGAAATTGAAAACTCAAAAGTCGGACATAAGATATTAAAATCTTTTGTAGAAAAAATCGGTGATGTTTATATTGTTGAAAAACCAGCGAGACAAGAGGGAAGAAATATGATAATGATTTTAGCTCCCAAAAAAGCATAACTGAGAGGAGGAATTTTATTATGCCTAAAATGAAAACACATAGAGGCGCAGCAAAAAGATTTAAGAAAACAGGAACAGGTAAGTTAAAAAGAGCTAAAGCTTTTACAAGTCATATATTAACAAAGAAAAGCCCGAAAAGAAAAAGAAACCTTAGAAAAACAGCATATGTTTCAACAACTCAAATAAAATCGATGAAGAAATTGTTACCATACTTATAATTGAATGGTGATTAGGAGGTATATTAAATGGCAAGAATTAAGCGAGCAGTTAACTCTCGTAAAAACCATAAAAAAGTATTAAAGCTTGCAAAAGGCTACTATGGTGGTAGAAGTAAGTTATTTAAAACAGCTAATGAAGCAGTAATGAGAGCACTTAGAAATGGTTATATCGGAAGAAAATTAAAGAAAAGAGATTTTAGAAAACTTTGGATAGCTAGAATCAATGCTGCTACAAGGTTAAATGACCTTTCATATTCAAGATTCATGAATGGAATGAAACTTTCAGGCATAGATATTAACAGAAAAATGCTTTCTGAAATTGCAATAAATGATCCAAAAGCTTTTGCTGAATTAGTAGAAGTTGCAAAAAAACAATTACAAGCATAAAAATTATTTATTCAAAAATGTAGCCATACGGCTGCATTTTTTATTGCATTTTTGACAAAAACATGTAAAGTGATATAATTAGTAAAACATCATAGTTGAAAATTTAGAGGTGAATAATTTGAAATTAGATATTAAAGATCTTAAAAAGAAAAGCATATATACTCCTGTTCGGATACTTGCATTAGGGTTTGCTATAGTCATAGTCATAGGGGCTATACTATTAAGCCTACCTATAGCTTCGCAAAGTGGTAAAATTACGCCTTTCATAGATTGTATATTTACCTCTACATCTGCTGTGTGTGTTACGGGACTTATAGTACTAGACACGGGAACATATTGGACATATTTTGGCAAAACAGTGATCATGTTACTTATAGAAATAGGTGGACTTGGATTTATGTCTGTAGCTACTTTAGTTTTTTTAATTTTAGGGAAAAGAATAACATTAAAGGAAAGACTAGTGATGCAGGAAGCTATGAATGTAAACTCATTACAAGGGTTAGTGAAAATGGTCAGATATGTATTGATATTTACAATTTATGTTCAGATAACAGGTGCGGTGTTATTCTCAACACAATTTATTCCTGAATTTGGAATTGCCAAAGGGATTTATTATAGCGTGTTCCATTCGGTGTCTGCGTTCTGCAATGCTGGGTTTGATTTGATTGGAAACTTTAATAGTGTCACTGCTTATGCTAGTAATTCTGTAGTAATATTAACAATTGCAGCATTAATAATAATAGGTGGGTTAGGATTTTATGTTTGGGTAGAAATTTATAATTGCAAGGGAACAAAAAGATTGTCCCTCCATGCTAGAATAGTTATTTACTCGACGATAGCATTGGTTGTTTTAGGGGCAATACTTATGTATATTTTTGAGATGAATAATGCTGACACTATGCAAGGAATGTCTATTAAGGGCAAATTTTTATCTTCCGTTTTTGCATCAGTTTCCCCAAGAACAGCAGGGTTTAATTCTATACCACTCGGTAAAATGACCACGGCGGGAAAGTTTTTAACAATAATTTTAATGTTTATTGGAGGATCGCCTGGATCAACGGCGGGTGGAATAAAAACGACTACTGCCATTGTGATTTTTATGACTATAGTGTCTGTGGTTCGTGGAAGAGAAGATACTGAAATATTTCAAAAGCGCATAAGCAAAGAATTTGTGTATAAAGCGTTTGCAGTATCACTTATTTCCCTAACAATTGTTATATCAGTTACCATGATATTATCTATTACACAGAGCCCGAATATTCCTTTTGAATACTTTTTGTATGAGGCTACTTCAGCATTTGCTACAGTTGGATTAACACTCGGATTAACTACAAAATTAACATTTGTAGGAAAGGTAATAATCTTACTTACCATGTATGCAGGGAGAGTGGGACCACTTACTATAATACTAGCATTAGCTAAAAATAAAAAAAGTAAATCGGGAAATATAAAATACCCAGAAGGCAAAATTTTAATTGGATAGGGGTGGGGTTAATGAGTAAAAAACAGTTTATCGTTATAGGTCTCGGAAGATTTGGAGAATCCGTTGCTGAAACATTATATTCTTTGGGAAATGATGTATTAGCAGTTGATTTTGATGAAGATGTAGTTCAAAATATTTCGGATAATGTAACTCATGCAGTTCAAGCTGATGCGAATGATGAAAATAGCTTAAGGGCTCTTGGAATTCGTAATTTTGATTGTGCAGTCATTAGTATAGGTTCTAATATCCAATCTAGCATTTTGGCAACACTCTTAGTTAAAGAATTAGGAGTAAAATATGTGATAACAAAAGCGACTAATGCCCTGCATGCTAAAGTATTATATAAAATAGGTGCAGACAGAGTAGTTTTTCCAGAAAGAGATATGGGTGTACGCGTTGCTCATAATTTAGTATCATCAAATATATTAGATTATATTGAATTATCTCCTGATTATAGTATAGCTGAAGTTATTAGTCCTGAAGAATGGCATAATAAAACCCTGGGAGAATTAAATATAAGAGCTCAATATGGTATAAATGTAATGGCTATAAAAAGAAACAATGATATTGATGTTGCTCCAGCAGCTGATAATATTGTTGAACCAGGTGATATTATTGTTGCAATAGGTAATATTGAAGAATTAAATAAGTTGGAAAATCTAGTTAAATAAGGAGCATTCAGTTTGGAACATATTCAAAGTAAGGATAATTTATTGATTAAAGATATCAAAAAGTTAAAAGAAAAGAAATATAGGAAAGACAGTAATATGTTTTTAGTTGAAGGTTTCAGATTTGTAGAAGAAGCTTTGGATTCTGATTTTGAAGTGGTGCACATTTTTATAAGTGCTAGAGGAGATTCAAAATATGAAAACTCTTGTATGAAAAACAAGCTACAGAAGAATACTAAAGTTTATAGTGTTAGTGACAGTTTATTTAAAAGTATTTGCGATACGGATAATCCGCAAGGTATTATTGCTACAGTTAGAAATAAACCGGTAGAGATTAAATATGATCATGGCTTCTATATGTTAGCTGATAAAATACAAGATCCAGGTAATATGGGAACTATAATTAGAACAGCTCATGCGGCGGGAGCACTAGGAGTTATAATTACAAAAGGAACTGTAGATATCTATAATGAAAAAACTTTAAGATCCACAATGGGTTCTATTTTTAAAATACCCGTTATTTGCGATAGTGATCTATCGGTGGTGCAAAAGCTTAGGAGCGCTGGATTTAAGCTAGTTACTAGTTCATTGGATACTGATAAAAACTTCTATAATGTAGACCTTAGAGAGAAAGTTATTATATCAGTTGGAAATGAAGGAAATGGAATAAGCGCCGAAGTTTATGAGATATGTGATTTGAAAATTAAAATTCCCATGCCTGGTGGTGCAGAATCTTTAAATGCAGCTGTAGCTGCATCAATTATGATGTATGAAGTCGTAAGACAGAAAAATAATATATGATTTTTAAATTCATAGTTGAATTTTTTTGTAGTTGTGGTTATAATATTTTGTATACTACCATAAATTAATAATAAACTGTGACGGAGAAAGTAAATATAAAGATACTTACAGGGATAAGAAGCCTTAGACTGAGAGCTTCATTAAGAAATTTTTATATCCAAGTTCACTCCAGAGTTCTAATGGTGAAAAAAAGTAGCCGATAGCGGGTAAAACCGATAAATTTATCTAAGAGGACTGTTTTTAGTCAATTAGGGTGGTAACGCGGATTTTCCGTCCCTTTATTGGGGATGGTTTTTTTTGTTTTATAAAGAATTATCAAAATATGAGAGGAGCATTCATTATGAAAGAAAAGTTAGAAACGATAAAAGCTGCAGTTTTAGAAGAATTAAAAGGAGCTGCTATTAAAACAGAATTAGAAAATATCAGAGTTAAATATTTGGGCAAAAAAGGTGAATTGACGCAAATATTAAGAGGCATGGGACAGTTATCAAATGAAGAAAGACCAATTGTTGGAAAATTAGCAAATAAAGTAAGAGAGGATATAGAGACACTTATAGATAAAGCTTCAGATACATTAAAAAACAATGAAAAAGAAATGAAGCTAAAAAGTGAAGTTATAGATATATCTATGCCAGGGAAAAAACAAACAGTAGGTAAAAGACATCCGTTAGAGTTAACACTTGAAAAAGTTAATGAAATATTTTTATCTATGGGATTTGTTATTGAAGAGGGCCCTGAGGTAGAAAGAGATTATTATAACTTTGAGGCATTAAACATACCTAAAAATCATCCGGCAAGAGGTGAACAAGATACTTTTTACATAAATGATAATATAGTTTTAAGAACCCAAACTTCACCAATACAAATAAGAACTATGGAGCTTCAGAAACCGCCTATAAAAATGATAGCGCCAGGTAAAGTTTATAGATCCGATGCAGCAGATGCTACTCATTCACCAATATTTTATCAAATTGAAGGGCTTATAGTAGATAAGGGAATTACCTTTGCTGATTTAAAAGGGACGCTAGAATTATTTACGCAAAAAATGTTCGGGGACGAAATGGAAACAAAGTTTAGACCACATCATTTTCCTTTTACAGAGCCATCAGCTGAGATGGATGCCACTTGCTTTGTGTGCAATGGTAAAGGGTGCAAGGTTTGCGGCGGTAGCGGCTGGATAGAACTTTTAGGTTGTGGCATGGTTCATCCGGACGTTTTAAGAAATTGTGGGATTGATCCAGAAGTTTATAGCGGATTTGCTTTCGGGTTTGGCCTTGATAGAATTACAATGTTAAAATACGGAATAGACGATATTAGAGCACTTTATGAAAGTGATATGAGATTTTTAAAACAATTCTAAAATATAAATAATAATGCAGCTTCGCAGAAGATGATTTAATACTATACAAATTGTAGGAGGATATAAAATGAAAGTTCCAGTTAAATGGCTTAAAGATTATGTAGATATAGATATTTCACCAAAGGTGCTTGGAGATAAGTTAACCATGTCTGGTTCAAAAGTAGAAGAGGTTATTATATCAGGTGCTGAAATTGAGAAGGTTGTTACAGGGAAAATAATAAAAATAGAAAAACATCCGGATGCTGAGAAATTAGTTATATGTCAAGTAAATATAGGATTAGACGAGCCGACACAAATCGTTACAGCAGCTACTAATATGAAAGAACAGGATATAGTACCAGTAGCACTTCACGGATCAACGTTACATGGAGGACTAAAAATAAAAAAAGGTAAACTCCGTGGAATAGTTTCAAATGGTATGTTCTGCTCTGAGGAAGAACTTGGAATTGCAGTTGATGAACCAGTTGATGGACTAATGATACTTCCAAGCGATACCATCATTGGAAAAGACATAAAAGAAGTATTAAATCTTCAAAGTGTACTAATAGATTTTGAAATAACTTCAAACAGAGCAGATTGCTTAAGTATTCTAGGAATAGCTAGAGAAACGGCTGCAACTTTAGGCACGCAGTATAGAAAACCAGCACTTGATTATAAAGCTACCTGCAAGGATAATGTGGAAGACCTTTATAAGGTTCATATTAATGATGAACTTTGCAGAAGATATATGTTAAAGGGTATAAAAAATGTAAAAATTGAGCCTTCTCCACAATGGATGCAGGAAAGACTTATAGAAGCAGAAATTAGACCTATAAATAATATAGTGGATATCACAAACTTCGTTATGGTAGAGCTTGGTCAACCTATGCATGCATTTGATGCTAGGCAAATTACGACTAATGATATAGTGATAGAAAGAGCGGGTAACGGAGAAAAATTTATTACCTTGGATGAGATAGAAAGAGATTTAGATGAAAGCATTTTAACTATTAAAGATGGAGATAGAACAATAGCAATTGCAGGCATTATGGGAGGCTTAAATTCAGAAATTAAAGAAGACAGCACAAGCATAATATTTGAGAGTGCAAACTTTAATGGGGTTAATATAAGACTCGCTTCTAAGAAATTATCTTTAAGAACCGATGCATCTTCTAAATTTGAAAAAGATTTAGATCCTAATATGGCTGAAATGGCAATGGATAGAGCTTGTCATTTAATAGAAGAATTAGGTGCGGGTGAAATAATGGACGGATGCACTGAGGTATATCCGAGTAAAGTTAAATCTCATACTTTAGAAGTAGATGCAAATTGGATTAATAAATTTTTAGGAACTAATATATCTATGCCCAATATGAAAATATACCTTGATAGATTAGAACTTGCTACAGAAATAACAGGGGATTTTTTAGTTATACATGTGCCTACGTTTAGGTCTGATATTAACATTAGAGAAGACGTCGCAGAGGAAATAGCTAGAATGTATGGTTATGATAACATACCATCTACTATTCCTAATTGTGAAACTTCAAAAAGTGGGAAAAGTGAAAAGCAAAAGTTAGAAGATAAAGTAGTGCTTTCTTTAATTGGCAGTGCACTTAATCAATCCATAAGTTATTCTTTTGTAAGTCCTAAAATATTTAATAAAATATTAGTTCCAGAAGATAGTGAGTTAAGAAAAGTAGTTACTATAAAAAATCCTTTAGGAGAAGATTATAGTATAATGAGAACTACAACTATAGCATCTATGATGGAATGTTTATCAAGGAATTATTCAAGGAATAATGAAGAAGCTAGGTTATTCGAAATAGGTAAGGTGTATATACCAAATGAAGATGCAGATAAGCTTCCAGAGGAAAGAAATATATTAACTATAGGAATGTATGGAAATGCTGATTATTTGGATTTAAAAGGTGTAGTGGAAAATGTATTAGATATTTTGGGAATGAAAAATACATCATTTAAAAGAGAAAGTGAAAATCCAACTTATCACCCAGGAAAAACATCAAACCTATATGTAAAGAGAGAATTTATAGGTGTGGTTGGAGAAATTCATCCGAGTGTTTCGGAGAACTATGAAGTGCAGCCAAGATGTTATATAGCAGAATTAAACTTAGATATATTATATAAATATGCTGACTTAAATAAGAAATACAAAGCACTTCCAAAGTTTCCAGCTGTAACAAGGGATATTGCACTTATAGTTGATGAGAGGGTTCTAGTTCAAGACATTGATGATATAATTGTAAAGCAAGGTGGAAATATTTTAGAAAGTGTAAAATTATTTGACGTGTATAAGGGGAAACAAATAGCAGAAGGAAAGAAAAGTATAGCCTATGCTATAGTATATAGACGCTCGGACAAGACATTAACAGATGAAGAAGTAAACAAGGTGCATGAAAAGATATTAAGATCTCTAGAGCATAAATTAGGTGCTGAACTTAGATAATGAAAGTAAACTAAAACTCCCTTAGTAATAAGGGGGTTTTATCATTGTGCGCCCGGCATGGGCGCAATCTAATGGGTGAAAGTCCCTAGCACGGGTTAATAGTGCCAAGTGCATAGCTTAAGACAAGGGTGTCCATCGTGAGATGGAATCTGAAGGAAGTTGGCGGCCAAACTCCGGTCTGACGAACAGAAACTACATATAAGGCATATGCTTGTGGGTAAGTTTGCAATACAAAACGAAGCCCAAAACTATTCGAAACAAGTGGTGTAAATGTAGCAGATAGATGGAGTGAAAGATTGCGTTCTTACCCGGGGAGATCTGATAGGTAAGTTGTGGATATGAATTTAGAAATAACAACCCATACAGTGATGTATGGCTGAACTATCAGAAGTCAGCAGACGTCATAGTACCATGCAAAACGCGTTAGCGTGGGAAGGACTGAACAATAGGAGGTTTTGGAATTTTGAAGGATACGAGAAAATATGATAAAAGCAGACAACTTCATAAAGAAGGCTCTCTACGAGAGAATAGAGTGGAACTCGAAGGTAATGTAGAAGTGCATAGTATTTCCTCTATGTCAGAAGAAGGAAGAAACGATGTGAATGAATATGATAATGGTTTACTCGAGCAGATATTATCGAGAGATAATATGAATAAAGCATATAAAAGAGTAAAAGCCAATAAAGGAAGTCATGGGATTGATGGTTTGACAGTAGATGAACTTCTACATTATCTAAAAGAGCATGGACAAGAATTAAGGCAATCATTATTAGAAAGTAGATATAGACCTCTAGCCGTAAGAAGGGTAGAAATACCAAAACCTGACGGTGGAATTAGGCTACTTGGAATACCTACTGTATTAGATAGAGTTATTCAACAAGCGATATCACAAACTCTAATACCAATATATGAAAAGAAATTTTCTGATAATAGTTACGGTTTTAGACCTTTAAGAAGTGGAAAACAAGCTGTTGAAAAATGTAGGGGATATATTAATGCTGGACATACATGGACGGTGAATATAGACCTTTCTAAATACTTTGATACGATAAATCATGATAAATTAATAAGGATACTATCGGAAGATATTAAAGATAGTAGAGTAATTTCTCTGATACGAAAGTATCTACAAAGTGGAGTGATGATAAATGGGGTATTTATGAATACAGAAGAAGGAGCACCTCAAGGCGGGCCTTTGTCCCCATTATTAAGTAACGTAATGTTACATGAACTCGATGTAGAACTAACAAAACGAGGACTAAACTTTTGTAGATATGCTGATGATGCGAATATATACGTCAAAAGTGAGAAATCAGCAAATAGAGTAATGAAGAGTATTACGAGATTTATTGAGGAAAAGTTAAAGCTTAGAGTGAATAAAGAAAAGAGTACAGTAGATAGACCTTGGAAACTTAAATTTTTAGGATTTTCATTTTACCGAGCAAAAGGTGAATACAGAATGAGAGTTCCTCAAAAACCTATAATCAAATTCAAAGCAAAGCTAAAAGAATTAACTTCAAGAAGTAATGCGATGAGCATGAAATATAGGTTTATGAAACTTAAGCAAGTGATAGTTGGATGGATAAATTATTTTGCTATTGCAGACATTAAAAGTATTCTTAAAACACTTGATGAATGGTTAAGGCGAAGAATTAGAATGTGTTTTTGGAAACAATGGAAAAAGATTAAAACAAAATATGGGAACCTTGTTAAATTAGGAATACCAAACAATAAAGCTTTGCAATATGCAAATACAAGGAAAGGCTATTGGAGAACATCCAATAGCCCTATATTAAACAAAACATTGACCAATAAATACCTTAAAAATATAGGATTAGTTTCTATATCTGAGACATATTTATTAAAACATTAATTTCTATTGAACCGCCGTGTACCGAACGGTATGCACGGTGGTGTGAGAGGTCGCTAAATAAATTAATTATTTAGCTCCTACTCGATTCATGCAATCTCAAAAAACAAATGAATATTGTATTAATTGTATGCATAATTTGAAAAAATTGGTTTTATTAAAAGTTATATTGTGGTACAATAAGTTTAACTAATCTGTCTAAGAGGGTGTTTTAGATGAACGTTGTAACAATAAAGATAAACGGTGTTGAATATAATTTAAAAGGTGATGAAAGAGAAGAATATTTACATATGGTAGCTAGTTATGTTGATAAAAAAATAAAAAATATAATGAGTAATAATGAAAAGCTTAGTACTTCCTCAGCAGCAATTTTAACTGCTTTAAATTTAGGTGATGATATGTTTAAAAGTAAGTCACTTTGCAAGGAACTTTTGAGTAAGGGTGAATCTTTAGAAAAACATGATAATGAATTGACTGAGCAGTTAGAAGGTTTAAAAAAACAGTTAAATCATTTGGAAGACTATAATCAAGAATTACTTAACAAGTGTAAAAACACAGAAAAAACTGAATATGTAAAAACATTAGAGCAAGAAAATATAGAGATGCAACAACAATTAGATGTGATGCAAGTGACTAGTAAAAGTTGTATCGAAGAAAATAGAAGAACAAAAACAGAAAATAAAGAAATGAGATTTAAGCTTCAATCTTATAAGTACAAAATAATCGATTCACAAAATAAGTTGATAGAATACCAAATTAGTTTAGCTAAACAAAAGAAAATTAATAATCCACTTTTAGCTTCACATAAAAAATAAAAATTATTTAATTGTCGCCGAAAGGCGATTTTTTTAATGGACGAGAAATATATTTACAAAAGGCTCACAATTTTTAAAATAATTGTGAGTCTATTTTTTATTATAATGACTTTAAGTTGATAAAGTGTAATATTAAAATGCTCATGAAACATATAATTATATTGATAGCGAAATTAAAGACTGTTATATTAACAACAATTATTAAGTTATATCAAATTGTTTATAAAAAAAGGGGGGAAAACAATGAAAAGAAGAATTGCTGGATGTTTAAGTTTAGCAATGTCAATGGCTCTAGTATTATCGGGTTGTGGTAAAAGTGATGTTGGGAGAGCAGCGAAGGATTTAAAAGGATCAGAAGTTATAGCGGCTGTAAATCCAGAAAAAGTGCCACAAACAGCAAAAAACAGAAAAGATACTTTAATTGTTGGATTTACAGCACCAGAAGGAAAATTTAATCCCATATATGAAAGTTCAGTAGATGATGGTTATGTTGCTCAATTAGTTTTTGAAGGGTTATTGACAAATGATGCGAAAGGAAATCCTGTAGAAAAAGTAGCTAAGAAATGGGAGATTTCAAAGGATAGCAAAACCTATACCTTCCATTTAAACAAAGGCATTAAATTTAGCAATGGAGAAGAATTAACTGCAAAGGACGTGGAATTTACTTATACAGCTATTTGTGACCCAAAGTATGATGGACCCAGAACAGACGCTGTAGATAAATTGGTTGGGTATAAGGAATACAATAAAGGTGATGCTAAAACTGTTAAAGGCATAAAGGTTATAGATGACAATACAATTTCATTTACATTAACAGATGTTAAATCACCAGCTCTAAGTTCTGATTTTATTTATGGAATTATGTGCAAGAGTTATTATGCATTTGAAAAAGGTAATATAGATAAATTAAAAAAAACATTCTTAAAACCGATGGGCAGTGGTCCATATATATTTAAAGCATATAAGGCAGGTCAAGAAGCTGACTTTGAGAAAAACCCTAGTTATTGGAAGGGTGAAGCTAAGATTAATAAGTTAATATTAAAAGTTACTAATGCTCAAACCAATATTCAATCACTTTCCGCTGGTGAAGTAGATATTGATAGAATTGCAACTGAACCAGAAAATATCCAAATGCTTAAAAGTGCAGGATTCATAGATATGCAACTTTTTCCGGATAATGGATATGGATATATAGGGTTAAATCTTAAAGATGAAAAATTAAAAGATGAAAGGGTACGGCAAGCACTTACTTATGGTTTAAATAGAAAAGGATTTATAGATGCTAGATATAAAGGATATGCTGATGTTTGTAATGCACCAGTATCACAAGTATCTTGGGCATATACTGATGACATAAATAAATATGAATATAATCCTGAAAAAGCAAATAAATTATTAGAAGCAGCAGGTTGGATTAAAAAGGAAGATGGATTTAGATATAAGGATGGTAAAAAGTTTCAAATCCATTGGATGACTTATCAAGGAAGTAAATACGTAGAATTGTTAATTCCAATAGTAAAGGAGAATTGGAAGGCCATAGGAATAGATGTTATTCCTGAATTAATGGAATTCAAGACTATGTGTACAAAGGTTTTTGATGAACAAAAATTTGATATGTATAATATGTCTTGGACTTTAAGTATTGATCCAGATCCATCAGGATTATTCTCAGAAAAGCAAGCAGAGCTCGGTGGATTCAATCCAGGAAATTGGGTAAATAAAGAAAGTGAAAAATTAATGGCAGATGCTCTTAAGACTACGGATGTAAAAGAAAGAAAGGTATTATATCAAAAGTGGTTAAAACTTTTCACAGAGGAAGCTCCATATGTTTTGTTAGATCAATGTAAAATGATGTGGGCTGTAAGTTCAAGAGTTAAAGGTATAAACATCTCTCCATATGTTAATTTTACTTATCAAATTGCAGATGCAGAATTGATTGAACCTAAAGCTAAATAGGTAAATGATGCTTTAATTATATTTTGCTATGCTTGGGGTTACCAAGCATAGTTTATAAAGGGGGATTGTCATGAGGCAGTATATAACTAGAAGATTACTGCAAATGATACCAGTTTTAATAGGGGTATCTATAGTAATATTTTTAATATTGCAGTTGGCACCAGGTGATGCATTAACAGGTAAAATGGATCCACATTTAACACCAGAAAGAAAGCAAGAATTAAGACATCAAATGGGACTAGATCTACCGGCGTATAAGCAGTATCTTAGATGGGCTGGAGGAGTACTTCATGGGGATTTTGGCGAATCTACTAACTTTAAACAGCCAGTAGGAAAGGTTATGAACACATATATTTGGAATACATTTTACCTAGCTATACTCTCATTAATACTAAGTGTATTAATCTCAATTCCAATCGGAGTGGTTTCTGCAACTAAGCAGTACTCAAAATTTGATGGATTTTTCACCGTGTTTGCCCTGATAGGTATTTCTATGCCCTCATTCTTTTTTGGTATGCTTCTTATAAAAGTTTTTGCTGTAGACCTTAAAATACTTCCGGTTTCTGGAATGAGCACGGCTGGAAGTACAGTAGCAGGCATTTCCTATGGTTTAGATGTAGCTCGTCATATGATACTACCGCTAATTGTACTTACTTTAAGTAGTGTGGCAGGTCTTATGAGATACACAAGATCAAGTATGCTAGAGGTAATAAGGCAGGATTATATAAGAACAGCTAGAGCTAAAGGACTTAAAGAAAAAGTGGTTATATATAAACATGCTCTTAGAAATGGAATGATTCCTGTTATTACTTTACTGGGATTTTGGCTTCCTTTATTATTTTCTGGAGCGTTTATTACAGAAAGCATTTTTGGGTGGCCTGGCATAGGACCTATAGAAATTGCTGCAGTAAGTGGACGTGATTATCCACTGCTCATGGGAATAAATATCTTATTTGCAGTGTTAACTTTGGTTGGGAATCTAATTGCAGATGTTACTTATGCCGTAGTTGATCCGAGAATAAGGCTTAAATAGGAGGTGTTAAAATGCAAGCAGAAGTAAAACCAAAAGTGAAGCAAATTAAAAAAGAAGAAATTTTAAGCCCTTGGAAGATAATAAGAAAACGGTTAAAAAAGAATAAACTAGCTATATTTGGAATGTATATACTGTTGTTTATGGTGATTATGGCATTAATTGGTCCATTAATATCACCTTATAAAATGGAAACTATAGATTTATACAATGTATCATCTTCACCTTCTTTTAAACATCTTTTGGGTACCGATGATGTGGGAAGAGATGTTTTAGTAAGAGTGATGTATGGGGGCAGAATATCTCTGTCAGTAGGAGTGCTCGCTGTATTTGTTGAAGTACTAATTGGAAGTATGTTAGGAGGAATAGCAGGCTTTTATGGTGGAACAGTGGATAGTGTAATAATGAGGATAGTTGATATATTCTTATGCTTTCCAAGTTTGCCACTACTAATAATGCTGGCAGCTGTAATGTCAGATTTAAATGTTGCCCCACAGTATAGGATGTACGTAGTTATGTTTATTATAGGATTACTTGGATGGCCAAGCCTTTGCCGTATTGTTCGAGGACAAATACTATCGCTTAGGGAACAGGAATTTATGCAGGCAGCAGAAGCTTTAGGACTTAAGGATAGAAGGAAAATATTTAGTCATCTACTACCAAATACCTATGCGTCTATTATAGTTTCAGCTACTTTAGGTATAGGTGGTGCAATTCTAACGGAATCAGCATTAAGTTTTCTAGGACTTGGAGT
Organism: Clostridium sp. CM036; assembly: GCF_055081135.1. Lineage (NCBI taxonomy): Bacteria > Bacillati > Bacillota > Clostridia > Eubacteriales > Clostridiaceae > Clostridium > Clostridium sp. CM036. Next base: position 3,750,138 of record NZ_CM143652.1, read on the forward strand.
TACTCCCCCTACGCCGTCTTGGGGTCAAATGGTCCAGGCAGTTAATAATGCATATATATTACAATTCAAACCTTGGATTTGGGCGCCTCCTGGCATATGCATTTTCTTAACGGTAATGGGTATAAATTTATTTGGAGATGGACTTCGCGACGCCATCGATCCCAAACTAAAGGTTTAGGAGGTGTATTATGAGTAAAAATTTAGTGGAGATAAAAAATTTGAAAACATATTTTTACACAGAAGATGGAATTGTGAAAGCTGTTGATGATGTTAGTTTTAATATTAGAAAAGGTGAAATAATAGGTGTAGTTGGAGAATCGGGTTGTGGTAAAAGCGTTACGGCAATGTCAATAATGAGATTAATTCCGTCACCACCCGGAAAAATAGTTGGAGGCGAAATTCTGTTTGAAAATAAAAATATTTTAGAACTTAAAGGCGATGAAATAAGAAAAATAAGGGGGAATGACATAGCAGTAATATTTCAAGAGCCTATGACTTCATTAAATCCTATATTCACTATAGGGTATCAAATAGAAGAAGTAATAATGCTCCATCAAAAGTTAAATAAAGTTAAGGCTAGGGAAAAAGCAGTAGATATGTTAAAGCTAGTTGGAGTGCCAAGAGCTGAGGACATAGTGAAGTGTTACCCTCATGAGCTTAGTGGAGGTATGCGCCAAAGGGCAATGATTGCAATGGCTGTGTCTTGTAATCCAAAGCTTTTAATAGCAGATGAGCCAACTACTGCATTAGATGTAACAATTCAAGCGCAAATACTTGATATTATGAAGGATCTAAAGAAAAAGCTTAATACTTCAATAATGCTAATAACTCATGATCTTGGAGTAATTGCTGAAATGGCAGAATATGTAGTAGTAATGTATGCTGGTAAGGTTATTGAAGAAGCACCTGTAATTGAGTTATTTAAAAATCCAATGCATCCATATACTGAAGGCTTAATGAAATCTAAACCTTCACTGGATAAAGATGTAGATAGATTATACTCAATACCCGGACAGGTTCCAAACCCAATTAATATGCCAGAAGAATGTTATTTTTGTGCAAGATGCCCGAAAGCTATGGATATTTGTAGAAAGAAGCAACCACCTACTTACGAGATAAGGCAAGGACATAAGGTAGCCTGCTTTTTATATGAGGAGCAAAACAACTAATAAATATTTTGTACTATGAAGCGATGCAAGGAGGGGAAGTAAGTGCACGATGAAATAGTTAGAGTAGAGAATTTAAAAACATATTTTCCTATTCAGGGTGGAATACTTAAAAAGACTGTAGGTTATGTTAAAGCTGTAGATGGGGTATCTCTATATATAAATAAAGGTGAAACCTTGGGCCTAGTGGGTGAATCAGGATGTGGGAAAACTACAGTTGGTAGAACTATGTTAAGGCTTATAAACAAAACAGAAGGCAATGTTTATTTTAAAAATCAAAATGTATTTGATTTATCGAAAAAAGATTTAAGAAAGATGAGACCTAAAATGCAAATAATTTTTCAAGATCCATATAGTTCTCTTAATCCAAGACTTACTATAGGGCAAATAGTTGGAGAATCGCTAATAGATCATGAGTTATTGCCTAAAAGCGAAATTGCTGGTAGAGTTCAAGAGGTGCTTGAGATTTGTGGGCTTGCACCTTATCACATAAGAAGATACCCACATGAATTTTCAGGTGGGCAAAGGCAGAGAATAGGAATAGCAAGAGCTCTTATATTAAATCCTGAATTTATAGTTGCTGATGAACCTGTATCAGCACTAGATGTGTCCATTCAATCTCAAATAGTTAATTTAATGTGTGATCTTCAAGAAAAAATGGGGTTTTCATATTTATTTATTTCGCATGATTTAAGTGTAGTAAAACATATTAGTCATAGAATAGGGGTTATGTACCTAGGATCTTTGGTGGAATTAGCATCAAAAAATGAATTGTATAATAATCCTCTTCATCCATATACGAAGGCATTGTTATCGGCAGTGCCTCTACCAGATCCAACATTAAAGAGAGAAAGAATTATTCTTAAGGGAGACATACCAAGTCCGGCAAATCCACCCTCTGGCTGTAAATTTCATACCCGATGTCAATATGCTGTGGAAAGATGCAAAAATGAATGTCCACAGTATAAAGATGTAGGCAGTAAACATTTTGTAGCTTGCCACTTGCTGTAAGGTAATGATTGGTAGCATAAAAGGATAGTATATTGAATTTCCAAAGTAAGGGGGGAATATATGAGACAGGAAAGAGAACTAGAAAGAATAAAGGATAGTGATTTGAATTGTGATGAAGGTGTAGGATGGAAGGACATTGTAGCCATTGTTATAGCACAATTTCAGATATTTATGCCAATAGTTATGGGAGCTGCATTAGTCATGAGTTTGTTGTTATTTATTGTAATGAAAGTATGGATCAGAAGTTAATAATAGTCAACTAGTAGTTGTAAAAAAATGTATATTTGTTTAAAAATACACCCTAGAGATAATGAAAAATTTGTCGAAGATGAATTTGCACTATCACTTGGGTGCTTATTTGGGTATAATTGAAGTGTAGGGACATTTAATCTCATGCCCCTAATGTTAGAACATGAAAAGGATGGTATGTATATGAATTTGTTAACAATAGAAGAAATGAGTAAAAGTTATAGTGAAAAAATACTCATTAATAAAGTGTCATTAGGTATAAGTGATGGCGATAAAATTGGATTAATAGGAGTTAATGGAACAGGAAAATCAACTTTTTTAAAAATAATAGCTGGCTTTGAAGTTCCTGATGGGGGAAGAATTTTAAAGGGAAACAAAGTGAATATAGAATATTTATCTCAAAATCCTAAATTTGACCCAGAAGCTACAGTGCTTGAGCAAATTTTTAAAAGTGAAACTGATGTTATGAAGGTTATAAGAGAATATGAAGTAGCTATGGAGAAAATGGAGGAAAATCCAGAAGATGAATCCGTTCAAAATACTTTAATGAACCTTAACACTAAGATGGACGCATGTAACGGATGGGAAGTTCAAAATGAAGCTAAAATAATACTTACAAAGCTTGGAATAACCGATTTTAAGCAGCGAATAGGCAACCTTTCAGGTGGACAAAGAAAAAGAGTCGCTTTGTGTAGTGCTCTAATTACTCCCTCAGATTTATTAATTTTGGATGAGCCTACAAATCATATGGATAATAAAATAATAGATTGGCTTGAGAAATTTTTAAATAGTAGAAAAGGTGCACTACTTATGATTACTCATGATAGGTATTTTTTAGATAGAATAACAAATAAAATTATTGAGCTTGATAAGGGTAATCTATATAGTTATCAGGGGAATTATAGTGTGTTTTTGGAAAAGAAAGTTGAAAGAATGGCTTTAATGGATACAATAGAGAAAAAAAGAGAGAGTTTATTTAAAAAGGAACTAGCTTGGATAAGACGTGGGGCTAAAGCTAGAAGTACTAAGCAAAAGGCGAGAATTGACCGTTTTGATGAGCTTCGCGATGGAAAAGTTGATGTAACAAACGAAAAGTTAGAATTATCCTCGGCATCTACTAGACTTGGTAAAAAGATTATGAATGTAGAGAACATATATAAAGCATATGGTGATAAAAAATTAATTAGTAATTTTAGTCATACTTTTACTAGGAGAGATAAAGTAGGTATTATAGGACCTAATGGTATGGGGAAATCTACGCTTATGAATATTTTAAGTGGAGTATTAAGCCCAGATTCAGGGGTAATAGATTGGGGAGAAACATTGAAAATTGGCTTTTTCCATCAAGAAAATGGTGAGATGAACGAAAAGCTACGTGCTATAGAGTACATTCGAGAAGGTGCAGAATATATAACTACAGGCGATGGAGAACAGGTTACAGCTTCTCAAATGCTTGAGAGATTCTTATTTGATGGAACTACTAAGCATTCATTTATTTCTAGTTTATCCGGTGGAGAAAAACGAAGACTATATTTATTAAGGATTCTTATGGAAGCTCCAAATGTACTATTTTTAGATGAGCCAACTAATGACTTTGATATTCAAACTCTAGCAGTACTCGAAGATTATTTAGATGGGTTTAGTGGTGTGGTTATAACTGTATCTCATGATAGATACTTTTTAGATAGAGTATCTGACAAAATATTCAGTTTTGAGGGAAATGAAAAGATAATTCAATTTGTAGGTAATTATTCTGAGTATAAAGAATATATAGAAAAAAATCCGAATTTACTAGAAGTAGATAAAGAAGACAAAAAAGATGTAAATGAAGAGGTTGCAAGCAGTAAAGATGAGGCAATTAAAGAAGAGAAGCTTTTGAAAATTACATTTAAAGAGCAGAAAGAATTTGATGAAATCGACGGTGAAATTGAGCAAAAGGAAGCAGAACTTGTGGATATTAATAAAAAAATCAATGATGGAAGTAGTGATTTTGAATATTTGCAGAAACTAGTTAAGCAGCAAAAGAATATTGGAGTTGAAGCTGAACAGCTAATGGTGCGATGGACATATTTAAATGAATTAGTTGAGAAAATAGAGCAGCAGAAAAACAATTAAATCATCACCCACTTATACAAGTGGGTGATTTTGTTTCTGAAATGTTATTGAAAATTTATGAGTGATAAGTTTATTTAATAAAGAAGGTATGGTCTGTGGATAAAAATAGAGATATAAAAATATCTGTGCGTAACTTAGTAGAGTTTGTACTAAGGGCTGGCGATTTAGATATGAGGTTTATGGGGAGTAGCAGAGCTGTAGAGGGAACCAAAGCACATCAAAAAATTCAAAGTGAGAATAAAGAAAAGTATTCGGTATTACTTGGAGAAGAATATCGCGCTGAGGTAAGTTTAAAACACAGTATACTATATAATGGGGCCTCGATTATAATTGAGGGGCGTGCTGATGGTATTCTAATCAAAAATAATAAAGTTACCATAGATGAAATTAAAACAGTTGCTAAGGATATAGAACTTATTAAGGAAGATTATAATAGTCTTCACTGGGCTCAAGCCAAATGTTATGCATATATATATGGGATTCAAAATAATCTTGGGCTTATTAATGTTCAATTAACCTATTATGAAATAGATACGCAAAAAACTAAGCAGTTTATCAAAGCTTTTTCAATTGAAAAACTACAAGAATTTTTTGATGAAATTATCTCTAGCTATTTTGTATGGGCAAATATTGCTAGTGAGTGGAATAAGGAAAGAGATAGTACTATAAAAGAGTTGTTGTTTCCGTTTGAAAATTATAGGGACGGTCAAAGGGAACTAGCTGTCTGCGTATATAAAACAGTAGTAGAGAAAAAGAAAATGTTTGTGCAAGCCCCCACAGGAATAGGTAAAACTATATCTACTTTGTTTCCGGTGGTTAAAGCTATGGGAGAAGGGCATACCACAAAGATTTTTTACCTAACAGCCAAAACTATAACAAGACGAGTTGCAGAGGATGCCTTTGATAAAATGAAATCAAATGGACTTAAATTTAAGACGATTACACTAACAGCAAAGGATAAAGTATGTCTTAGTAAAGGTAGTGCATGTAATCCGCAGCAATGTAAATTTGCAAAAGGACATTTTGATAGAGTTAATGAAGCGCTACTTGATATTCTGAAAAATGAAAATACATTTAGCAGAGAAATAATTGAGATATACTCAAATAAATATAACGTATGTCCATTTGAGTTTTCATTGGATTTAACTGTGTGGGCTGACAGCGTTATATGCGATTATAATTATGTATTTGATCCTAGGGTTTACTTAAAAAGATTCTTTACTGATAACGGTGGGGAATATACTTTTTTGGTTGATGAGGCTCATAACTTAGTGGATAGAGCTAGAGAAATGTTTTCAGCGCAAATTAGTAAAAAATTGATTATGCAATTGAAAAAAGATATAAAAGGTCTTGACGATCAAATGTACAAAGTTTTGAATAAGTTAAATGCTCTTATCAACAGCATGAAGAAAATGTGTAATGAAGATGGATATTACAAACAAAATGCTGAACCAGTGGATGTATATAACCTCCTTACGAGGCTTACTAAAATATTAGAAAAATGGCTCACGAAAAATGAAAAATCTGAAACATATGATAGTTTTTTAGAATTGTATTTTAACTCTTTGAGTTTTATTCGGGTAGCTGAACTTTATGATGATAAATATATAACCTATGTAGAAAGTGGGTTAGATGACGTAGTATTAAAAATATTTTGCTTGGATCCATCTAAGCTTTTAAGCGAGGCGTCAAAAAGAGGTCAATCAGTGATATACTTCTCTGCAACGCTACTACCATTAGTATACTTTAAAGAGATTTTGGGTGGAGAAAGTAAGGATTACCATTTAACGCTGAATTCTCCCTTTGACAAAAGTAAGCTTAGGGTAATGGTAGCTAAGGACATTTCTACTAAATATAAATATAGAGAAAATAGTTACCTAAAGATAGTAGAGTACATATATTCTGTAATAAGTGCTAAGAATGGAAATTATATGGTATTTTTTCCTTCATATAAATATATGGAGGAAGTGTGTAATAGTTTTACGCAAAAGTATCCACATATCAAAGTAAGTATCCAAACCAATTCTATGACTGAAGATGCCAGGGAAGAATTTTTGCAAAACTTTAGTAGTTCGAGTGATGAGAATATTTTAGGTTTTGGAGTTTTAGGTGGTATATTTTCTGAAGGTATTGATTTAAAAGGTGATGCATTAATTGGTGTTATAATCATCGGTGTAGGTCATCCTATGATTTGCTTTGAACGGGAAATTATTAAAGAATACTTTAATAATAAAAGCAATTGTGGCTATGAATATTCTTATATGTACCCAGGTATGAATAAAGTACTACAGGCGGCGGGAAGGGTAATTAGAACAGAGGAAGATAGTGGGATCGCGCTGTTAATAGATGATAGATTCCTTAACCAAAGGTATAGACGACTTTTCCCAAAGGAATGGGACAATTATCATATAATAAATAATAGCACTCATGCTAAAAAAGAGATTTGTGAATTTTGGGAATAAGGAATTGTAAAAATAATATTATCTAAGAAAATAAAAAAACTTGAGCATTTGCTCAAGTTTTTTATATACAAATAATTAAAGTCTATTTATAAGATACTGTGGGGGGATAAAAAAGGAAACTAATTTAATAATAACCGCTACAGATACATCTACATAAAATATTTTCCTTTTTATAGTTGGGGGTATTTAATTTTAAAGGGATTATATCAAAATAAGTTTCCTATATATAAACGGTATATTTCGACTTATTTCTTACTCTAAGATTAACATGTATTACACATATAGTCAATGGGATTTTTAAAAGTTTAATATAAGCTGATTAAAAATGAAAATAGATAAATATATTCGACAAAATATAATGAAATTTACATTTTCATTTAGTGATTTATCAGTGATGTTATAACATTTTTGTAAAATATTAATTCTAACTAGTTTTATATTTTACTTATATCGTATTCTCTCTATAGGTTAGTTAGCTATATAGGTTGACGATTTCCTATACTATTAATTAAATAAGTAATAGTAACAGGAGCTTAAAAGGTTTTTGGGGGTATTTTTTACAGAAAATTAATAATAATATAGCATTTATAGTGCTAGAATATAATATAAGAGTAACAATGCTGAAAGTGCTAAATTAAAATTATTATATTTAGTTTACTGCTTACACATGTTAAAGTAGATAACAATTAATAATTGTTATCTACTTCAGAAAATGATAGGGGGAATAGTATAAATGTTTGTTAAATCTTCTAGAGAAGTTTATGGCTGGGATAGATTTTCAACAGCAACCTTATTGATAGGAATATTTTTGTTAGTAGCTAGGTATTCATGGATTTTAGGAACAGCACTTATTATATATTCAATTTGGAGATGTAGGTCAACTAATGTACATGGGAGAAATAATGAAAAATTTGTTTTTGAAAATATAGAAAGACATTTTTATCGTAAAATCAATAATTTAAAACAAAATATTAAACTAATTAATATTAAAATTAAAAATTATAGACCTATAGAGAGATTAAAGGAAAAAAAGAAGTATATAATAACTAGCTGTCCTAAATGTGAACAAAAATTAAGATTACCAAGAGGAAAAGGTAAAATTATTATAACTTGCTCAAAGTGCTGTAGCGAGTTTAGGTTGAAGACATAAAAAAAAGATATCCTTTTAAAGGATATCTTTTTTTTATTGTTAGGCTTATATGCCCTATTTTATTTAATAAAAAATTATCTTGAATTATTTACCTGAACCTAACTCAGCAAGACAGTCTTTACAAATATTTTTACCTTTGTAGTTTACAACGTCTCTTGCATTTTGACAGAAAATACAAGCTGGTTCATATTTTTTAAGAATAATTTGATCACCATCTACATAGATTTCTAAAGCGTCCTTGATATCTATATCCAAAGTTCTTCTCAATTCTATAGGAATAACAATTCTTCCAAGTTCGTCCACTTTTCTTACAATACCTGTTGATTTCATTTAATTTCCTCCTCAAACATCTTTCGACTTATTTATAATTAAATTGTAGCAAAAATAACATAAAACGTCAATAGGTTTATGAAAATATTTAAGAAAAATAATAAAAATTAACAAACTTTTACGTATTATGCAAAAAAAATATAATGGTCTGTCATTTTAAACATTATTATAATATCTTATACAATATACATAAAATTTTAATAATTACAATATTCATAATAGATTGTAATTGGTGTAAATCATGATAGTAAATAAAAAAAGGTTAGTACAGTGGGTACTAACCTTTAAAAATGTAACTATCTATAATTAGTGAATTGTAGGGGAATATCAAAATCTTTCGATTTTATTAAAGCCATTACTTGCTGTAGATCGTCAAGGTCCTTGCCGGTAACCCTTAGCTGATTATCCATAATTTGAGCTTGAACTTTAATTTTGCTGGATTTAATTTCAGCAATTATTTTTTTCGATTTTTCAGTAGAAATACCTTTTACAATTTTGGCTGTTTGCCTTGCAGAACCTAATGTAGCAGGTTCTTGTTTACCTAGATCTAATGCTTTTCCAGATATACCTCTTTTAATTAACTTACTTACAAGAACGTCTATAACTGATTTTAATTTAAAATCATCATCAGATATTATTTTAATATCTTCTTTTCCTAGGTTAATTTCAGTAATAGTATTTCTAAAATCATACCTTTGTTTAACTTCTTTCAATGCTTGGTTTATTGCATTGTCTACTTCTTGCATATCGACATCTGATACTATGTCAAACGAATGTGCAGTTGCCATAATTAAAAACCTCCTATATATTTTTATGTTAATTAATAGAATCTTATTAATTAATAGTAGATTAATAATTTGAAAATGTCCAGTAGTTAATGAGTAAAAATTATAAAAACTATAAACTTGATAGCGATTTGTTTATTTATGAAATGTTATTAAATCATGAAAATCAAATGTTTGATATGTTTTAAATATCATAAAGTTGACGAAAATAGATAATAATACATGTTTTGATTAAAACAAATACAAAGTTCGTCGCCATAAAGGTACAAATTTTTTAAAATAATGTTATACTATTGTAAGAAATTATTACGTATGAGAGGAAGAAATATATGTTGCGTGAAGCACAAGAAAAATTAAAAAAGTATTATGGATATGATAATTTTAGAAAAGGACAAGAAAATGTAATAGAGAGTATAATAAGCGGAAAAGATACCTTTGCTGTAATGCCTACTGGTGCAGGGAAATCGGTGTGTTACCAGATACCTGCTCTAATGCTAAAAGGAGTAACACTCGTAATATCACCACTTATATCGCTTATGAAGGATCAAGTAGATACATTGAATAGTATAGGGATAGCTGCAACATATATAAATAGCTCATTAAGTATTAATGAAGTTAATGAAAGAATTGATAAGGTAGCGCTTGGGGAGTTTAAGCTTCTTTATGTTGCCCCAGAAAGGTTAGAATCAGACTTCTTCTGCAATATGTTAAATAGATTAACAATATCGCTTTTAGCAGTGGATGAAGCTCATTGTGTATCTCAATGGGGACATGATTTTAGAACCAGTTATGCAGCAATTTCTAGTTTGATAGAAAAATTACAAGAAAGACCAATTATAGCGGCATTTACAGCTACTGCAACAGAGGAAGTAAGGTTAGACGTTATAAAGTTATTAAAATTAAGAGAGCCGGATGTTTATGTAACTGGTTTTAATAGAGAAAATTTGAGCTTTACTGTTATTCGTGGAGAAAACAAAAGAGATTTTGTATTAGAATACATTCAAGATAATAAAGACCAAGTAGGGATAATATACACTTCTACAAGGAAGGAAACGAATAATCTCTATGAGCTTTTGAATAAAAAGGGATATAGTGTTGGAAGATACCATGCGGGGCTAGGAGATGAAGAGCGAAAACAAAACCAAGAAAAGTTTTTGTACGACGATATCAACATTATTATAGCTACAAATGCTTTTGGAATGGGAATAGATAAATCAAATGTTCGATATGTAATTCATTATAATTTGCCAAAGAGTATGGAATCTTATTATCAAGAAGCGGGACGTGGAGGCAGAGATGGAGAGCCTAGCGAATGTATACTGTTATTTTCTGCAGCAGATGTGTTACTTCAAAAATTTTTTATAGAACAAAGTGTCGTATCACCTCAAAGGAAGGTAAATGAATATAAGAAACTTCAAGCTATGGTGGATTATTCACATACTTCAAGATGTTTACGACAGTTTATTTTGGAATATTTTGGCGAAGAAAATGTTCAAGATAAATGTGACAATTGCAGTACATGCAATGATGAAAGTGAACTGGTAGATATAACTATAGAGGCACAAAAAATATTTTCTTGCATCTTTAGGATGAAGGAGAGGTATGGTACTTCATTAATTGCAGAAGTACTTCGTGGCTCAAAGAATAAAAAAGTTTTGGAACTTGGATTTGATAAGTTATCTACCTATGGGATAATAAAGCAATATACTGTTAAAGAGATAAGAGACCTCATAAATGTGCTTACGGCAGAAGAATATCTTTCACTTGCAGATGGTCAATTTCCGGTGGTTCATTTAAAAGATAAAGCAGTGGCAGTACTTAAAAATGAAGAAAAAGTGTATCAAAAGGTTGAGAAAAAGAAAGCTAAGGTAGCTCGCGATACTGGTTTGTTTGAAATATTGAGGTCCCTTCGAAAAGAAATTTCAGACCGGGAAAAAGTTCCACCTTATATTGTGTTTGCAGATAGCGCGTTAAGAGAGATGAGCGAATATTTCCCAGTAAATAATAAAGAAATGCTAAACATTAAAGGGGTAGGAGAATCTAAGCTTAAGAAGTATGGTGAGGAATTCATTCAGGTTATAAAAAAATATATGCAGGAAAACAATATAGAACTAAAGGCAGAAATACTATATAATGAAAATGATGAGAAGGTTCAAACTGAATGTGCGGTAGAAAAAGCTTGCGAAAATGAAGGAAAGATCCCTAGCTATGTTATTACTTATAATATGTATAAAGAGGGTAAAAGCATAGAGGACATAATTTACGAGAGAAAATTAAAAAGCCTCACAGTACAAGAACATATATTTAAATGTGCTTATGAGGGTTTTGATGTTAATTTAGATGATTTTATTCCAAAACATCAGGAAGCGCTTATTATTGAAGTTATAGAAAAAATTGGAGCTTCAAAGCTTAGACCTATCAAAGAAGCATTACCAGAAGAAATAGATTATTTAGCTATAAAAGCAACAATATTTAAATACGCTAACAATAAGATTTCTTAGAAAAAAGGAGAAAATATGAATAAATTATTTAATGAACTAGGATTACAAGAAAACCTTATAGAAGGTTTGATTAAACAGGGGATACAGAGCCCTACAGAAATTCAAGTAAAGGCTATACCAATTGGACTTGAGGGCAAGGATATTATAGGAGAATCAGAAACAGGTTCAGGTAAAACACTGGCTTACTTATTACCTATATTTCAAAAAATAGACACAACATCAAAGGATATTCAAGCGATTGTACTTGCACCTACTCATGAACTTGCAATGCAAATACATAAGCAAATAGAATTGCTATCAGAGAACTCAAATAGCAACATCAAATCAACTACCATAATAGGTAATGTTAACATCAAAAGACAGCTAGAAGCTCTTAAGGAAAAGCCACATATAATAGTTGGATCCGCAGGAAGAATTTTAGAACTTATAACTATGAAGAAACTGAAATCACACTTCGTTAAGACTATAGTAATAGATGAAGGCGATAGAATGATAGATGAAGATAACATAGATGGGGTAAAGGCCATAATAAAAACTACGCTTAGGGATAGACAAATTATGATATTTTCAGCTACGATTTCGCTTAAAGTTGTTGAGATTGCTAAAACTTTGATGAAGGATCCAGAAGTAATTAAAGTGGGTGATAAAAGTCAGGTAAATCCTAATATAGAGCACATGTATTTCGTAGTTGAAAAGAGAGAGAAACTGGTTCTACTCAGAAAACTCATAAGTGCTACTAAACCTGAAAAAGCAATAATATTTATAAACAAAAGTGATGAGGTAGAAATTACAACTTCAAAGCTTGGTTATCACGGATTAAAGGTTGAGGGTATTCATGGAAGCTCTGATAAACTTAATAGAAAAAAAGCTATTGAGGATTTCAATGCAGGAAAAATTCAACTATTAGTTGCTTCTGATTTAGCAGCTAGAGGCCTTGATATAGTAGGAGTGTCACATATATTTAATCTTGATATACCAGAGAATCCTAAGGATTATTTACATAGGGTAGGTAGAACGGCAAGAATGGGTGAACATGGTTTTGCATTATCTATAACAGAAGAGAGAGAACTTGATCTAATTAAAAACTATGAAAAAGATTTTAATATAGAAATTCTGCCTAAAGATATTCGTATGGGAACAATTATTGATTTACAAAACACACCTAAAGCAAAGTCAATAGAACATAATTTTAGATCTGATAGCAAAGCATCAAACACTAATAAGTCTAATAAAACTAGATAAGAAAGAAATAAATTACATTGGCCTAGTTTCTTTCCGTATGGTATAATGAGTCAGTAGTTTTGACTAGAATGAAATTACTTAATGTATGGAGGTATTTATAAAGATATGATTAGTACAAATAACGTAAGTTTAAGATATGGTGCACGTAAATTATTTGATAATGTTAATATAAAATTTACTCCAGGTAATTGTTATGGATTAATTGGTGCGAACGGTGCCGGTAAATCAACGTTTCTTAATATATTATCAGGTCAAATTGAACCTAATACAGGAGAAGTTAATATTACAGCAGGAGAAAGATTAGCATTCTTAAAGCAAGATCATTTTGAATTTGATGAATATGAAGTTGTCAAAACTGTAATGATGGGGCATGTAAGATTGTTTGAAATAATGAATGAAAAAGATGAATTATATGCAAAACCAGATTTTACTGATGAGGACGGAATTAGAGCTTCGGTACTAGAAGGCGAATTTGCAGAACTTAATGGATGGGAAGCTGAATCAGAAGCTTCAACTCTATTGATGGGACTTGGAATAACTGAAGACCTTCAAAACAAAACAATGAAGGAATTAACAGGATCAGAAAAGGTTAAGGTACTCCTTGCTCAAACACTATTTGGAAAACCAGACATTCTATTACTAGATGAGCCTACAAACAATTTAGATGTAAAATCTAAAAATTGGCTTGAAAGTTTCCTACTGAATTTTGATAGTACTGTTATAGTTGTTTCCCATGATAGACATTTTTTAAATAAAATATGTACTCATGTTGCAGATATAGACTTTAGCAAAATTCAATTATTTGTTGGAAATTATGATTTTTGGTATGAATCTAGTCAGTTGGCTCTTCAAATGGCTAAAGATCAAAATAAGAAAAAAGAAGAAAAAATTGTTGAATTACAAAACTTTATTGCTAGATTTAGTTCTAATGCATCTAAAGCAAAACAGGCTACTTCTCGTAAAAAGCAATTAGATAAATTGACTTTAGATGATATAAAACCATCTTCTCGTAAATATCCATTTGTTGGATTTAAGCCAGAAAGAGAAGCGGGAAATGATTTATTGACAGTTAAAAATCTAAGTAAAACTGTGGATGGAGAAATACTTCTTGATAATGTTTCTTTTATAGTTAACAAGGGAGATAAGATTGCTTTTACAGGTGCAGATGAAATAGCTAAAACTACATTATTTAAGATAGTAATGGGTGAAATGGAGCCGGATAGTGGTGAGGTTAAGTGGGGAATTACTACTTCTAAGGCTTACTTACCAAAGGATAACACGGAATATTTTAATGGCGTAGATTGCACATTAGTTGATTGGCTTCGCCAATATTCAGATGAAAAGGCTGAAAGCTTTATTAGAGGCTTTTTAGGCAGAATGCTTTTCTCTGGAGAAGAGGCCCTTAAAAAAGCCAGCGTATTGTCCGGTGGAGAAAAGGTTAGATGCATGCTTTCTAAAATGATGCTTAGTAATGCTAATGTATTAATTTTTGATGAGCCCACTAATCATTTAGACCTAGAGTCTATTACGGCGTTAAACAATGGGTTAACTAGCTATACTGGAACAATGTTACTTACATCTCATGACTCCCAACTAGTTGCAACAGTTGCAACTAGAATAATAGAAATTACACCTAAGGGGATAATGGATAAACAAATGACTTATGATGAATTTATAGAAAATAATGAAGTTCAAAAAGAACTAGAACTTATGTACAAATAAAAAAGAAGCACTTCTAATAATATTATTAGGAGTGCTTCTTTTTTTATTAAATTAACAACCAAAGCCACCAAAGCCGCCGAAGCCGCCACGGCCACCAATACCACCACAGCCTAATAGTAAAAGAATTATCAAGATACTGCCATTTCCGCAGCCAAAGCCACTTCCAAAGCCACTTCCAAAGTTATTATCACAGCAGCAAGCAGGTTTACAACAACTAACAGGCTTACAACAACTAACAGGTTCACAGCAACAACAACAATTTTTATGTCTATGACTCATATAAATAACCTCCTTATTTTTAATAAGTAAAAGTTTAAAAATCAACGTAGGTAGCTAAATTAGCAACTTAAGAAGAAATTTTACACTTAAACTTAAGTAATGAAGTTGCTTTGGTGTTAATGCCACCATAAATAGGTGATGGACTGCTTTTGAAAGGTCGTTAAATGAATGAAGTTGTAGCTGTACTTTAATATATTCCGCATTTTATTAAGTGTGAATATAAGTTGTAGGAAATCTTTAAAAAAAAATTTGATGAATCCTTTTATTTTCTCATAAAATATTCATAAGACCTATTCATCATACAGAAGTAATGTCATTCCTATACGCATAGTATAATTATGTATATAATAACAAAAAATAGAATTTAATTGCGATTTATGATATAATAGAGTACATAATTAATATTAAGTTATAAATATCTTATATGGGTCACTGACAGTCACCTAAAAAAAGGGTTTTTCCTAAAAATATAGAATATAAGTATTAAGGATAAAAATTGTTTTAAAATGGGAGGTACATGATATGATAAAAGAGAATACGTTAACTTCGGCTAAAGAAGCTGGTGGATCAACAGCAGAAGAGGCAATAACAATAGTTTCTGATGTTACAAAAGAAAATGTTGATAAGACTATTAATGCGGTGAAGGATATGGCTAAAAATGTTAAATCAAAAGCTAGAAGGGCAACTACTGCTACAAAAAAAACAGCTAAAAAAACAATAGCGAAGAGAATTGATGTTGGATTCTATGTTCAATATAAGGGAAAAGAGGTTTCCAAAAAAACAATACTAGAAAAAGTTTATGAAGAATGGGTAAAATCTCACAAAATTACAGAACTTAAAACCTTAGATGTATATATAAAGGTTGAAGAAGATATAGCCTATTGCTTGGTAAATGGTGAAATTAAGATTAATTTGAAATTATCCTAACATAATTCAATAATATTTTAGGAGGGGATTTTTAATGTTGCAAGAAAGACTTAATAAGGTTCTAAAGATCATGGCGCTAAAGAAAACACCTCAAATGATAGTTTCTGACCCAGCGGCTATATTCTATCTTACGGGGAAGTGGATTTTATCAGGAGAAAGAATGCTTGTACTCTATATTAACTTAGATGGACATAACAAATTGTTTATAAATGAGTTATTCCCTATAAGTGAAGATTTAGGGGTAGAAAAGATATGGTTTAACGATACTCAGAGTCCAGTAGAAATTCTTGCAAGAAACATTGATAAAGATAAGCCTATGGGAATAGATAAAAATTGGCCAGCTCATTTCTTAATAAAATTAATGAAGCTTAAAGGTGGAAGTACATTTGTTAATGGATCTGAAATTCTTGACAGAGTAAGAATGTGTAAGGACGAAGGTGAAAAAGATCTAATGAGGGCAGCTTCAAAATTAAATGATACCGCTGTGGATAAAATGATAAAGCTTATCCCTAAAAAATATTCAGAAAAGAAAATGGGAAAGTTGCTTGGTGATATATGGGAAGAAATGGGTACTGAAGGGCATTCATTTGATCCGATTATAGGTTATGGGGCAAATGCTGCTGATCCTCATCATGAATTGGATGGATCAATGGTTAAAGAAGGGGACAGCGTAGTTATTGATATCGGATGTAAGATGAATTCATACTGCTCAGACATGACTAGAACTGTTTTCTATAAAAGTGTATCAGATCATAGTAGAGAAGTTTATAATATTGTTAAAGAAGCAAATAAAAGGGGAATTGAAAAAGTTAAAGCAGGCGTTAGATTTTGTGATATTGATGCTGCAGCTAGAGACTATATCTCGGAGAAAGGATATGGAAAATATTTTACTCATAGATTAGGGCATTCAATAGGAATAGAAGTTCATGATTTCGGTGATGTTTCCTCTGCTAATACTGATAAAGTTCAGCCAGGACAAATTTTCTCCATTGAGCCAGGTATTTATCTTCCGGGTGACGTGGGTGTTCGTATAGAGGATTTAGTAATAGTTACGAAAGAAGGTTGTGAGGTATTAAACCATTATACAAAGGACTTAATTATTGTAGAATAGTATAAAAGTGCTAAATAAAATAAAAGAGTTAAATAATATAAAAGGGCTTTGATAAATTAAAATTTTATCGAAGCTCTTTTATATTATTTCGAGGGTATAAATAATTTTCATTGTTATATATAATGTATAAGGTGTGGGTACACTAATGTAAGAGGATATCCACAAAATTGAATTTAGTAAATAACAACAAAGTAAATGGATATAACTTGTAAGATAAATTTTAAAATTTAAAAGGAGCGATTTAAAATGGCGAAGAGCTTTCCAAAAGGATTTCTATGGGGCGGAGCAGTAGCAGCTAACCAATGTGAAGGTGCGTACAATGAAGATGGCAAAGGGTTATCAACACAAGATATTGCACCAAAAGGTATAATTGGGAAAGTTACAGAAGAACCAACAGAAGATAACATGAAATTAGTAGGTATTGATTTTTATCATAGATATAAAGAAGATATTAAACTGTTTGCACAAATGGGGTTTAAAACATTTAGAACATCAATTGCATGGTCTAGAATATTTCCAAATGGTGATGATGAAATGCCAAATGAGAAGGGATTACAATTTTATGATGATTTATTTGATGAATGTCTAAAATATGGAATTGAGCCACTTGTAACAATTTCACATTATGAGACTCCTCTTGCTCTTTCTAAGAACTATAATGGGTGGGTAAATCGTGCGTTAGTAGGATTTTTTGAGAACTATATAAGAATAATTTTTGCTAGATATAAAAATAAGGTGAAATATTGGCTTACTTTTAACGAAATTAATTCAGTATTAAATGCACCATATATGAGCGGTGGTATATTTACGGATAAAGAAAAATTAACGAAGCAAGATTTATATCAGGCGATACATCATGAATTAGTAGCAAGTGCAATGGCAGTTAAGATTGGGCATGAAATGATACCAGGAGCAAAATTTGGATGTATGATTCTTGGTGTACCAAATTATCCATTAACGCCTCATCCAAGCGATGTAATTGAAGCAATGAAACAGGATAGAGAAAATTTATATTTCGCAGATGTTCACGCAAGGGGAGCATATCCTAAATATATGGATAGATACTTTAAAGATAACAATATTAAAATACATATGGAGCCAGGAGACACTGAGGTACTTAAAAATACAGTGGATTTTATCTCATTTAGCTATTATATGAGTTCTTGTGCAACAGCAGACCCTAAAAAGAGAGAAGTGGGAACAGGAAACATTATTTCAGGTGTACATAACCCATATCTTGAAGCTTCAGATTGGGGGTGGCAGATAGATCCACAAGGATTGCGTTACATACTTAATCTTTTTTATGACCGTTACCAAAAACCTTTATTCATTGTTGAAAATGGGTTAGGTGCTATTGATAAATTAATAATTGATGAAAATGGAAACAAAACAGTAATTGACGATTACAGAATTAAGTATTTAAATGATCATTTGGTTCAAGTAGCGGAGGCAATCGACGATGGAGTCGATATAATGGGGTATACTTCATGGGGATGTATTGATCTTGTTAGTGCAACAACTGCAGAACTCAGAAAGCGTTATGGATTTATCTATGTTGATCGTAATGATGATGGAACAGGTACATTAGAAAGATATAAGAAAAAAAGCTTTGATTGGTATAAAGAAGTAATTTCAACAAATGGGAAAAGTTTAATATAAAATAAGAATATAATTTTTTATTGGAGGGATAATCATGTTAAATATAGGTTGTCATTTATCAGTATCAAAAGGGTATAAAGCCATGGGGAAAGATGCTCTTAGCATAGGGGCAAATACATTTCAGTTTTTTACTCGTAATCCTAGAGGTAGTAAAGCAAAAGAAATTGATCCGAGTGATGTAGAAGCTTTATTAGAAATATTAAAAGAAAATAAATTTGCGACAATCTTAGCGCATGCGCCATACACACTTAATGCTTGTTCTGCTGATGAAAAAACAAGAGAATTTGCAGTGATGATTATGGAAGATGATTTATCTAGAATGGAATACTTCCCGAATAGTTTTTATAACTTCCATCCGGGTAGCCATATAAAACAGGGTGTTGAGAAGGGAATAGAATATATTATAAATATGCTTAACACTATATTGAAACCAGAGCAAACCACTACGGTACTTCTTGAAACAATGGCTGGTAAAGGAACAGAAGTAGGACGAACGTTTGAAGAATTAAAACAAATTCTTGATGGTGTTACCCTTTCAGACAAAATGGGTGTATGTCTTGATACTTGCCATATATATGATGCTGGTTATGATATCGTTAATGATTTAGATGGCGTAATAGATGAGTTTGATAGAATTATTGGACTTGATAAGCTTTATGCAATTCACTTAAATGATAGTAAAAATCCATTTGAAAGTCATAAAGACAGACATGAAAAAATTGGAGAAGGTTCAATTGGAATAGAAGCGATTAGTAGAATTATTAATCACCCCAAGTTACGTCACTTACCATTCTATTTAGAAACACCAAATGAATTAGCTGGTCATGCTGAGGAAATTAAGATATTAAGAGAAGCATATAAAAACTAATAAAATACTATTGATAAGTTAGGTTTTCTTTGTTAAAATAGAATCGAAGACATATTTCAATTATTGACCCAGTGGGACGTTTTAATTCCCACTGAATATAAAGCGTATTAAATTACCATATACATATGGAAGGAGATAATATTATGATTTATTCAACAGAAGTTTCAGAAATGATGTGTGTTGCAAAAGGACCTAATCATGGATCGGCACCAATTCCTGAAGAAGGAAAATGGGTACAAAGTAAAGAAATTAAAGATATCTCAGGTTTAACACACGGAATTGGCTGGTGTGCTCCTCAACAGGGTGCATGCAAGCTTACTTTAAATGTAAAAGAGGGTATAATACAAGAAGCATTAGTTGAGGTAATAGGATGCTCTGGTAGTACTCACTCAGCTGCAATGGCATCAGAAATACTTCCAGGAAAAACTATTTTAGAAGCGTTAAACACAGATTTAGTGTGTGATGCAATAAATACAGCTATGAGAGAGTTATTCCTTCAAATTGTTTACGGAAGAACTCAAACAGCATTTTCAGAAGGTGGACTACCTATAGGAGCTGGACTTGAAGACTTAGGTAAAGGTCTTAGAAGTCAAGTTGGTACAATGTATGGAACACTTGCTAAGGGCCCAAGATATTTAGAAATGGCTGAAGGTTATGTTACTAATATTGCATTAGATAAAAATAACGAGATAATAGGTTATAAATTTGTTCAACTTGGAAAAATGATGGAAATGATCAAAACAGGTATGGATGCTAATGAAGCTATGGAAAAAGCTACTGGAAGTTATGGTAGATTTGCAGAAGCAACAACAGTAATCGACCCAAGAAACAAATAATATAAGAAGGAGGAATAATTAAATGGCTTTATTTGAAAGTTATGAAAGAAGAATAGATCAAATATTACCTGTGTTAAGTAAGCACGGTATAAACTCACTAGAAGAAGCAAGAACAATTTGCGAAGAAAAAGGTATCGATGTTTTTGGTATAGTTAAAGGAATTCAACCTATAGCATTTGAAAATGCTTGCTGGGCATATGCAGTAGGGGCTTCTATAGCAATTAAAAATGGTTGTACTAAGGCAGCTGATGCAGCAGTATATATAGGAGAAGGTCTTCAATCGTTTTGTATACCTGGTTCTGTTGCTGATGACAGAAAAGTTGGAATTGGACATGGTAACTTAGCAGCTATGCTTCTACGCGAAGAAACTAAATGCTTCGCATTTTTAGCTGGACATGAATCATTTGCTGCTGCTGAAGGTGCAATTGGGCTTGCAAGAGCTGCAAACAAAGTAAGAACAGAACCTTTAAAAGTAATACTTAATGGTCTTGGAAAAGATGCTGCTTATATAATTTCAAGAATTAATGGATTTACTTATGTTCAAACTAAATTTGATTACTATACTAGTAAATTAACAGTAGTTAAAGAAACAGCTTATTCTGATGGAGAAAAAGCTAAAGTAAGATGTTACGGAGCAGATGATGTACGCGAAGGCGTTTCAATAATGCATTCTGAGGGAGTAGACGTTTCAATTACAGGAAACTCTACAAATCCAACAAGATTCCAACATCCAGTTGCTGGTACTTATAAAAAAGAATGTTGCGCAGAAGGTAAGAAATACTTCTCAGTTGCATCAGGTGGTGGTACTGGAAGAACTCTTCACCCAGATAATATGGGAGCAGGTCCTGCTTCATACGGAATGACTGATACTATGGGAAGAATGCATTCAGATGCACAATTTGCAGGTTCTTCATCAGTACCAGCTCACGTTGAAATGATGGGACTTATCGGAATGGGTAACAACCCTATGGTTGGAGCTTCAGTTGCGGTTGCGGTTGCAGTAGAAGAAGCAATGAGTAAATAAAGTCTAAGAAAAGGTACAAGCCCAGCATTTAGTGATAATTGACTAAATGCTGGGCTTTTATTTTCGTCTATAACTAATGTCAAATCAAATTACTAGATTCAAAAAAAACTGCTGAATGGTTAAGAGCGGAGTAGATAAAAAGATAGACATGAGAGAAGTCGCATGTCTATCTTGTGTTAATGAAAACTAGTAGTCATTACTACCAGTTGGTTTACCTACATAAAGGTTATATCCTATGAAAACCGAGACAATGCTTATTATAACTGTAGCAATAGCTACACAAATCAGAATTGTAGTTCCTAGAGGCATTATAGAAAAACTTTCAAAAAATTCTACTTCGCCAGTGTATGATGATATCGGCATAGAAGATTTTAGAAAAGCTAAAAGTCCATAACCGATAGTAGCAAACCCAGCAAAACTTAAGAGCCTAAGTTTTTTGCTTTTTATAAAAGTAATTGCAACTCCCACAAAAACAATTATTACTAATATGCATAACATTAATAGATCTCCTTTTGTTGTGTCTATTACTTGATTTATAGCAGAGTCTGGGGGAGCGTTACTAAAACCTTGGGAATCCGTAAGGTATACAAATCCAAATATACTACCGAGTAACACAGCACCAGAAATATAGAATAGGATGTACATTATAAATATCATAACTATTGGTAGCAAAAATATATTTAACGCTGTATATTTTCGGCTTACAGGAACAGTTTCAAAAAGTTTGTGATCACCATGAAGGATCCCATTAATCATCCATACAATTATAATAGGCAAATTACAAGGTAAAAAAGAATCGAAAATTGCTGTGTTTCCGAAAAATATAGATATATTCATGAAAATTATTACAGCAAAAGCAAAAACATAAAGTAATACCTTTAAAGGGGATGGTGAGTTAATATCAATTGGAGGATATGAATTTAGCAATAGCTTTTGATAAGCAATGAATTTTTTTAACATGTTAAGCACCTCTCTCCTTTATATAGTTTATAGGATATTAACATTGAAATAGGGATTATTACTACACAGACGCAGACTAATAATAATAAAAATTCATTGTAACGAGGCATTATTGCAATGCTTTTCCAAAAATTTATTGTACCAAGTTCAGTTACAACCGGTAATAAGTTTTTAAATAAAAGAAGTACTATTAGGATAAGTACAACTCCAAATATTGTAAGGGTTTTTCTAAGGCAATTAAGCCTTATAAAAAATATGGGCAATAAGATACTAGCTACTATAGTAGAGGTGCACCCTATTAATAATATAGTTTTCCAACTAATTATTAATACACTCATACTCGAAGTGAAGTTTAATTGTGTCATAAGCCTCGCAAATAGGAGCAATATAGCAGCTGGAAAAGTAATAAATATAAAAACAAAAAAATAAATATTTATAAGCGAATACAATTTTGAAACTGGTACAATTTCAAATAATTTATTTTGTGAATTTATAGTGGAGTAAATTGCATACAAAGCAAAAACCGTGGTATAGAATATAAATCCTCCATCTCCGAATATTAGGTCTAAAGTAATCATAATTAGCATGTAAATAAATATACTAAAAAAAACAAATGTTAAAGAATTTTTCGTATTAGCGAACCATGATGAATCACTTAAAAGTAACTGATAATTCCAAAATTTCTTTAGCATTATTCCACCTCCTTGTAAAACTTTCTATTATTTGCTAAGTGGTAGTTCCTTGTCATCTTCATTTTTTCGCACCCATGTAAAGCATAATATCTTCAATTGTAGGTCTGGCAGTTTTAACCCCTTCAAAATTTTGAAGTTTTAGATTTTTGTTGCATAATCCCTCATATCCGAAGGTCGTTTCCCTTATGCCTATAAGTCCAGATTTAATTTCATCTGTCATAGATTTTCTTTCAATATGTGCAAGGAGATAGGTATCAAGCATTTCATCTTTCCCCTTAGAAAAAACGATTTTACCATTATCAATCATTGTTATATAATCGGCAATCTTTTCAAGATCACTTGTAATATGAGTTGAAAATAGTATGGATCTTTGCTCATTTTGCATAAGTTCTAAGAGTAAATCAATTACGTCAGCTCTTGCGATTGGGTCAAGGCCTGCTGTGGGTTCGTCAAGTATAATTAAATCTGGATTATGACATAGGGCCATTACAACTCCGAATTTCATTTGCATACCTTTTGAATATGCTTTGAGCTTTTTATTTGGATTAAGTTCAAAGCGTTTCATAAGTTCGTCAAATTCTTTACCATCAAATGTTTTATAAAAGGGTGATATCATTTTTTTAATTTTAATAGGTTTGAGGTTAAGAGGATAAATTAGACTGTCAAAGACAACTCCTATTTTTGCTTTAACTGTTTCTTCGTTTCCGAACATAGGAGTACCATCGAAGAATATTTGTCCCGAAGTTTTTGGAATCATATTAAGTATTGTTTTAATAAGGGTGGTTTTGCCTGAACCATTCTTTCCTATAAACCCCATGATAGTTCCTTTTTCAATTGAAAAACTTATATCATCCAAAGAGAAATCTCCTATATTTTCATTTAAGTTTTTAATTTCCAAAGCCTTATT
This sequence comes from Clostridium sp. CM036, assembly GCF_055081135.1. Lineage (NCBI taxonomy): Bacteria > Bacillati > Bacillota > Clostridia > Eubacteriales > Clostridiaceae > Clostridium > Clostridium sp. CM036. The sequence continues at coordinate 3,774,134 of NZ_CM143652.1, forward strand.
AGTCATTTTTACTACCTCCGTATATTTCATTTATAACTTTAAGCATTTCCTCAGAGGATATGCCACAAGCGTCTGTAAATTCTTTGATTTCAAGAAGTCGTTCATGAAGCATGTCAATGTGTAGTGCCTTAATTTTCTTCTGGTCAATGTCTGCAACAAAGCATCCTCGTCCTTGTAAATTGATGACAATACCCTCTTTTCCAAGTTCTTCATAAGCACGTTTTACTGTTATGATTCCAACCTTCAAATCTTTTGCCATAAGCCTTATTGACGGCAATTGCTCCTTGGATTTTAGCTTTCCGCTGAGTACCATTTCTTTTATTTGATTTTGTATTTGCTCATATATGGGCGTTTGCGAAAGGGATGATATAAGAATATTCAAACATATGACCTCCTTGTCTACTGTTATTATACGGTAGACACAGAGAGATGTCAATAATTTCTTTAAAATACAATTTATTAATCAGAGACTATCCTTGACATGTTTTTTAAAAAGAATTAACATTATAATAATTAAAACTTAAGAGGGTGAGTCCTATAAAAAAAAGAATAGCTGTTGTAGCGTTGGATTATATGGCTGCAAAATTTTACGAAAATCAGATTAAAGAGCTTTTTGGTGAGTTAGTAACCACGTGTGCTTATAATGTATTAAATGGATCGGTTAAAAAAATAAAGGAAGCTGATTTATTTGTAGTTTCAACCGATGCTTTTGAAAACATTACGGATTTTCAGGAGTGCATCCCCATTGATGTCCCTAAAGTAGAAATTGCAGTGGCCTTTACTAACAAATCTCTTGATATTTTAAGGAGTATTCCAAATGGAAGTAAAGCTTTATTTGTCAATCTCAGTGAAAAAATGGTGCGCGAGGCTATAACTAGACTCAGCCAACTAGGCATCAATCACATAGAGTTTACACCATATTATCCTGGAGCTAAGCCAGTTAGTGGGTTCGAGCTGTCGGTAACACCAGGTGAATTACGTTATGTACCAAAAGATATAAAGACTATTATCGACCTTGGGCAGCGTGTGCTAGATTCAACCACAATGGTGGAAATAGCACTGAGGCTAAAATTTGATTACCTATTAGAGAGGGAAAAATTCAAGGAATATTTTCGTTCTTTAGCTGTCAATAATTATAGCTTTAATCAACTGTTTGGAAGATCTCTTCAAATGGAAAGTCAATTTGAAATTTTGATGGAAATCATGGATGAAGGTATTATTGGTGTGAATGAGGATGATATTATTTTTGCTTGTAATTCAAGAGCACTAGAAATTACAGGTGTTACGAAAGAACAATCCATCGATCATCCTGCTGCGTTAATTTTATCGTTTTTACCTTTTGAGGAGTGTAGGAGTACGCGAAAAAAGATAAATAATCGTTTGATTAGAGTGAGTGGTGTGGATATTACTGTAACCGTTACTCCTGTAATACGTGGAGATGAATATCTCGGTTCTTTTGCTACTATACAAAAATTTACTGAAGAAGAGTATAAACAACATAATTTGCGTCTTCAATTACTTAATAAAGGTCATAAAGCTAAATATACCTTTGATGATATCATTGGGGAGAGTGATGTAATAAAAAAAGCATGTACCATTGCTAAAAAAATGGCGAGAACCAATTCTACTGTCTTAATTACAGGTGAGAGCGGAACGGGGAAGGAACTTTTTGCACATGCTGTACATAACGAATCAGAGCGTCATAACTATCCTTTTATTGCCATAAACTGCGCAGCGATACCAGATAATCTGCTAGAAAGTGAACTGTTTGGTTACGATGAAGGATCTTTCACTGGTGCTAAAAGGGGAGGAAAATTGGGGCTTTTTGAATATGCTCATAGGGGAACAATATTTTTAGATGAAGTAGAAGGGATGAGTCCAGCCCTCCAAATAAAACTGCTTCGTGTTATTCAAGAAAGAGAGATTATGCGAATTGGAGGCAATAAAATTATTAGTATTGATGTACGAATAATAGCTGCAGCCAATGAAAATCTTGAAGAGCTGGTGTCTAACGGGAGTTTTCGTAATGACCTCTACTTTCGTCTAAACACCTTGCCAATTCAGCTTCCTCCATTGCGAGAGCGCGGTGAAGACATTATGCTGCTGTTTGACTACTTTAAACATAAATTGGGAGGAAAATTCATCCTATCTACACAAGTAATTAATGCATTGCTCTCTCATAATTGGAATGGAAATATTCGTGAACTACACAACTATGTAGAATATCTCACCTATATAGATAAAGATATAGTGTATTACGATGATTTACCACCTGGGTTCTACAATAATGCTATGTCAACATTAAAATGTAAGTCTGATACTAGCACTAATCTAGATACTAAACTTTTGGAGCAATTAGCAGGTAATCAATTAGATGATTATTTTTTTGTACTAGACAGATTGCATGTGGGATTTGTTCAACAAATTTCCATGGGTAGATTATCAATTTCTGAGCAAGCAGAAAAAACAGGACGCTACCTAACCCAACAAGAAGTTCGCGGTATTTTAAATGATTTAAATAATTTAGGTTTAATTAAAATGTCGCGAGGTAGAGGTGGTAGTAAAATAAATGACCGAGGCATAAAGGTTTTCAACAAACTGCAATCTCAACTTAAATAGACATTATTTTTCATTAAATTGGCACCATATTTGTTGTATTTATGTTATAGCAAATATTTCTTGCATAAATAAATATAAGAAGGGTGTAAATTTTGAAGTAATAGAATCTTGTTCTAATAATTGAAGATCAATTGTTAGAACAAGATGGAGTCTATTCAATAGATTTTAAGGACTTTGAAAGAAAATTAAAACAGAAAAGAACTAATTAAAAAGCAATGTAAAATTATTCTTCAATGAGATTAAAAGACCAAGTGATATCTGATTTATAAGTATTTGCAACACCACTCTCAACCTCAAAGGTAGTTTTAAGCGCATCTTCTATCATTTCAGGGGTCATACCTTTTCCTTTTATATTATATGAAAGATCAATTTTTTCGATAGGCTTTGGAACCACTGCTCCTCTTTCTCCATTCACAATCACTTCGTATTCTGAAATTTGAGCCCCTCTAGCCTTAAGCGTTGTAACTATATCTACACTTGTACATGCTGCAACCGCATGAAGAAGTATTTCAATTGGCTTTGGACCTAAAACTTTTCCGTTATTCATTTCTGCTGGACCAGCCAGCACGAATTTTGCTCCCTCTCGAGTTGTACATTCAAATGCCGCTCCGTCTCCAAGCCATTTTACTACTGCGTTCATCATAATAATTAAATCCTCCTATATTCATAATATGGTATGTGTTTAAGTTAATAATAACTCATAGACTTCAAAAAGAAAAATTGATATAATAAATCATAATCATATAAAAAATTTATGGATGAAGAAAGGATAATAACATGGAAATTCGCCAACTTAATACATTCATTACTGTAGCGGATCTTAATAGTTTTACTCGAGCAGCATATACGCTTGGATATACTCAGCCTACTGTCACATCTCAGATACAGTTGCTAGAGAGCGACCTAGGAGTTCGTCTATTTGAACGTATTAGGAAGAATATTTCGCTTACCCATGAGGGTGAAAAATTTCTTGTTTATGCAAGACAAATCGTTAATCTGTGTGAAGAGGCAAAAGATGCAGTAAAAGATTATCCTGCTAGAAAAGGAGTTGTGACGATAGGAGCATGGGAGTCGTTATGCACAACACGGATAGATAACCTTCTCAAAAAGTTCCATTATAAGTTTCCCGACATTGAAATCATATTAAAAACTATCAAATCTACGGAGTATCAAGAACTTTTACTGGATAACCAGATTGATGTGGCCTTTTGCTTGGAGCGTATGATAACAAGTTCAGATTTCATTGTTGAATTGGCAATACCCGAACCTTTAGTATTACTCGCAGGACCGAACCATCCTATTGCAAAGTCCATTAGTGTATATCCCGAAAACATCGTTGACTATACCCTTATTTTAGCAGAAGAAGGCTGTAGCTATCGGAAGACGCTGATGAAAATACTTAGCGATTGTGGTTTGACTCCCAAATCAATTATGGAAATCGGTAGTATCCAATCTATGAAACAGCTTGCAATCGGCGGTTTAGGAATTATACTTCTGCCTAAAATTACAGTTGAAGAAGAACTATCAAAAGGTGAGCTTGTTGAATTGAAATGGTGTGGACCTTATTTTGAATTCTTGACTCAAGTAATTTACCACAAAGACAAGTGGATGTCGCCTGCTTTACAGACTTTGCTGAATATGACGAAGATAATCCTTCCAATGCAGTATTGTCAGAAGTGATATTAGACTGCTGCCCATATCTCGTAGGAGGTAAAGTAGTGCTTTTATCAGAAAAGGCATAGCAAAATTTTGCTATGCCTTTTTGTGAACTTTTTATATAAGTCTATTATTTTTAAAACTCAAATAGGTCTTTTTGTGGGAACAATCCAAATGCTCCGCCGGTATGAATAAATAGAATATTTTCGCAGTTTTTAAAGGTTCCCTTTTTAATTTCTTGTACTAATCCATACATTGCTTTACCGGTATACACAGGATCTAAAATAATTCCCTCTAGTTTTGCAAAGTCGTGGATAAATTGAAGCTCTTCTGCTCTGCTAAGAGCATATCCTCTTCCTACATATCCATCTATAATATGAATTTCATCTTTAGAAATATGTAAATTCACATCGATGTATTGCATACTTTCATGAGCTATTTTATAAATCTCATTTTTGAAGTGTTCAGCGTCATCACAAACGTTGACGCCATAGATTTCACCATTATACTCTAGTGTTTTGCTTGCTAGAAACAGTCCGGAATGGGTTCCACCAGATCCTACGGCTAGTACAATTTTATCAAAATGTACACCTAGCTCTTTTTCCTGGCAAATAATTTCCTTCATGGCATTATAGTACCCAAATCCACCAATCCCATTAGAAGCACCTTCTGGTATAATATAAGGTTTACAGCCCGTTGCCTCTAATTGCGCTTTGATTTGTTCCATAATTCCAGCTTTATTATTTTTATATTCTTCTGGAGTAACAAAACGAATCTCAGCTCCCAAAAGCTTATCTATAAACAAATTACCATCTGATTCTGTTTCTGAGTCCCCTCTTAAAACAAGGACTGATTTCATTCCAAGTCTTGCAGCGACTGCTGCCGTAGATCTACAATGATTAGATTGGATTCCTCCGCAGGTAATAAGTACATCACATTTTTGATCAAGGGCTTCCTTTACAGAAAATTCAAGTTTCCTTATTTTATTACCAGATACTTCGGTTCCTGTTTGATCATCTCTTTTTATATAGATATTAGGTCCGCCCAGTTTTTGAGAAAGTCTTTCTAGTTTTTCTATTCGTGTGGGTAAGTTTGCAAACGTTATTTTTTCAGGAATTTTAATCATTGATTACTCCTCCTTTTTTATACAAATGCTACAGCTTCTATTTCAAGTATTCCATCTTTAGGTAGTTTTGCCACCTGGACACATGAACGTGCTGGTTGATTTGAAGTAAAATAGCTTTCGTATACTTCATTTACTATTGCAAAATCATTCATATCTCTAAGAAAAATTACCGTTTTTACGACTTTATCAAGAGATGATCCTGCTTCTTCTAATATTGCTTTTAAATTTTCAATAGATCTTTCTGTAGCTTTTCTTACGTCGCCACTTATAAGTTCTCCGGTTTCTGGTACAAATGGTAGTTGACCAGATGTAAATAATAAATTTCCTACCTTAATTGCCTGTGAATATGGTCCAATTGCTGCAGGTGCTTTTTTAGTTGAAATAATTTCTTTTATCATAATTAATCTCCTTCTTTATGAAACTATATTTTAATTTTGAAAGTCTTTTTAGCTTTTATCTTACAATAATAATATACAAGTAAACCTAATAATGCAAGTTCTAATCCTAGCATAGTACTATTAGGTGAATACTTACTATTATTAAAGTTTACAGTTTAGGATTTATTGTACATAAAGTATTAGATGCTAAAAATCATCCGATGTAAGTTTTAATTGTAACTCGTATTTGCAAATACACTTATATTACAAGCAATAACTATGCCAATGTTATTGAACCCTTTTCTATATTATTAAGAATTTATAGGACTAAATCAGTTATTTAAGGGGAGAGCATTCAACCTATAATATAGAGTTAACATCTATAAATCATTAGCCTTTGATAGAAGATGATAAAGATTGAACATTCTTCTTCATCCAGTCTTTACCTTCTACCAATCTAGTAACTATCATAGATGTTACAGCGTCACCAGTGCAGTTTATCCATGTTGCAGCAGGATCTACAAGGAAACCAAGAGTTGCAATAATTGGAAACGCTTCTGGCGGAAACCCAAATAAGTTTACAATCAACATTTCACCGATAAGTCCACCACCTGGAACACCCGACATAACTACGCCGCCCATAACTGAAATGGCTAGTGCAGCAATATAGGTTCCAATTCCAGAGAATCCTTGTCCGAATATTCCAAATAAAAATGAAATTTTTAATATCGAAGAGATAACAGTACCGTCCATATGCATGGTCGCACCGATTGGCAATACAATTTCACGGATATCCTTTGGAACTCCCATATTATTAGTAGCCTTTAGGTTAACAGGTAGAGTTGCAATAGAGCTTTGTGTTGCAAGAGATGTAATTGACGGTTCTAAGATGTTTTTGAAGAAAATTTTTATACCCTGAGTACCACCAGCAAAATATGAATATCCAGAAAATGCAACAAAAAAATATACAATACATAGTGGATAATATATAATCATAGCTCTTGCATAAGCTCCCAAGAGCTGAGGACCAAATTCGCCAATGAGGCTTGCAAAATAAGCACCTAAACCAATTGGAGCGTACAACATAATAATGCTGATAAATTTCATCATAACTTTGGACATAGCGTCTAACCCCTTAGCTATAATGTTGTTTTCAGCGCCAAGGGAACTAACACATAAACCAAAGAAAATAGAGAATATAATAAGAGGCATCATATTAGAGCGAGAAAATAAGCCACCAAAATCAGTTACAGTTAGTGTCTTAACAATTTGATCAGAAAGCTTGACGGATTCCAACGCTTTAGCAGATTGCAATGTTAGGTTAACGCCAGCAGCAGGTGGAAAAAACTTGACAACAGCAATAACGATAACGCCGGCAATAAGTCCCGTAGTAACAAATGTCAAAAACATGTTGCTTATAATTTTCCCAAGTCTTTTCATATTGACCATATTTCCTACTGCACCAGCTATGGTAACAAAGACTAGAGGGGTTACAACGGTGAACATTAAGTTAAGAAATACATCACCAAATGGTTTAAGTACTGTTGCTTTTTCACCGAAAATAATTCCAATTATGCTACCTATTATAATAGATAGCATTAAAACAATAGAGAAACGATAGTTTTTCCATGTGCTTTGTTTTTTTTTGTTCATTTTAATATCTCCTTTTCATTGGTTGGTATTGTTAAGAAATAAAAAGACATTTCAAACAATCCTTGACTTTACGCTTTTTTATAATTGATAATGAGCAATTACCTGTTATACAATCTGTGGACAAATAATGACATTGTTGATTAATCACGATTTATAAGTACGGTATCGTTTACTTTGACGAAAATAATTTTGAATAAATATTGAAAATAGGTGTGATACCTATTCCATTATGTACGCTTAATATAAGTGTACAATTGCTCCTTGCATTAGCAACTTAATAATTCCATTTTTGTAATCATAGTTTTTATCCTTTCATTTCTTATATCAAGCTTGCTATAATGGTAACTAGCAAATTTTATGCCAATAAATGAGGTTTTTGCTCTTTTTCAACAAAATTCGGTAATTAGAGATGAAGAATTATTGGTCTAAATGAGAATGATGTAATTTTTGATTGCAATTCAAGAGGAGTAGACAATATTTTTCATTTAAATGGTTTAAGTTGTATAACTTTAACCATTTAATTTGTTCGAAAACAATTTTTTCGATAAAAGCTTTATATATAATAGATACTTAGTTAAAGACCACTCCAAAAGATCAATCAGAAAATTGGCATCATTTTTGCTATATTTATGTTATAGCAAGTATTTCTTGCACAAATAAATATAAGAAGGGTGTAAATTATGAAGTATAATTTTGATGAAATAATTGACCGTAGTAATAACTTTGCTGCAAAATACGATGAAAGAGAAAAAAAATTTGGAACTTCTAATGTAATACCATTATGGATAGCAGATATGGAATTCGAGGTAGCTAAGCCCATTAATGATGCTATCATCAAAAGAGCGAAGCAAGGAATCTATGGATATACATCTCGCCCTGACTCCTATTATGAAGCTTTTTGTGATTGGGAAAAGACTCAAAATAATTGGATAGTTAATAAAGATTTAATTAGTTTCAGCCCCGGTGTTGTTCCATCTCTATCGGTTATTGTCAGAGAATTTTCTAATAAAGAAGATAAAATTTTGATACAGACTCCAGTCTATCCAGAATTTTATGACGTAATAGAATCTTGGGGAAGAGTGGTAATTGAAAATCAATTATTAGAACAAGATGGAGTCTATTCAATAGATTTTGAGGACTTCGAAGAAAAATTAAAACAGAAACCAAAGTTATTTATTATGTGTAGCCCACACAATCCGGTAGGCAGAGTGTGGATCCGAGAGGAACTAGAACATATTACTGAACTATGCCTACGCTATAATGTAATGATTGTTTCAGATGAGATACACTCAGATTTGATATTGTGGGATAATAAACACATTCCTACTGCTAGTATATCAAAGGAGGTTTCTAGTAAAACCATCACCTGTACTTCATGTACAAAAACTTTCAACTTGGCAGGACTACAGGCGTCTGTAGTGATTTTTCCGAATGCTGAAGTTAAAGAGACATTTGATGTTTTTTGGAGAGGTATGGATATCCATCGCAATAATTGCTTTAGTCTTGTAGCGGTAGAAGCAGCTTATAGGTATGGTCAAGAGTGGCTTACACAGTTAATTCCATATATTGAGGGCAATATTGATTTCATAGGAGAGTTTTGTAAAAACAACATACCAAAAATTAAACCTAGCAGACCTGAAAGTACTTATCTGGTTTGGCTTGACTGTCGTAAACTAGAATTGGGAAATGATGAACTGAAAGAATTTATGATAAATAAGGCGGGTCTAGGACTTAATGCTGGCAATGATTTCTGTCGTAGTCTTTCTGGATATATGCGTGTAAATATAGCGTGTCCACGTTCAATACTTGAGAAAGCTATGCTACAACTTGAAAAAGCTGTTAATTCATTGAATAGGGATTAGATAAAATTATAAACAAGCAGTGATATACTTGGATTTAACGAGGGATATGAAAATAAAGAAATAGCTGTAGTAATAATTAATTTTACTACAGCTATTTCTTATTTATCAAACAATCTTTGGAAAATTCCTTTTTTCCTGTGAAGAATTTCGTCGGCTACTGCTTTGGATCGTTGTCTTTCAAGACTTTGAGTTAGATTATTAACCAATTGAATATCGTGTTCTTTAATGGTTTCGGGTAATGATAACACGATTTTATTTTTCTCTTGTTCTTGTTTAAACAGGACCTGTGTATTTTCTAATAATTTATTAATATCATAGAGTTGACCGTCTTTAACAGTTAATTGCTGTTTAATAAATTCGATATTACTTTTAAGTATTTCAATCATATCTTCTTTTAATAGATTCACCACTGTAACTGCAACTTCTGATTCTGCTTCTGAAGAGTGATTATATTTTAGAGCTTGTTTAATTGCTTCTAGACCTTTTTCTTCTACACATGTTTTACCATTGTGGGATATTAAAAAAGGTTTTACTTCAGGTAATTTCATCTTAGCGTAAGCCGTTACTTTACTGATATTTAAATGTTTAGCTATTTTAAATGCATCATAGATCATTGTACACGCCTCCTAAATTATATATAGAAAGTATTCTCCAAATATTTCCAAATACCTTCTATAATAAATTAAATTTAATAAGGCCATTGTAAAATTTAATTAAACACTTAGCAGGAATGTATAGTAAAGTACTAAGATTAGGAGTTTTATCGGGTTAAGGGTTAGTTAATAGTGCCGTTAAATTTAACGACACTATTAACAATGGAAAAGGTTATTTTTGCTTAAATTCTTGCTGTAAGTACTTTTGGAAGTCTTGGCATCGTAATAATATTTTCTATATGGATTTTTATTTAAAAAAATTCATGAAGAATACAATAGTTGGGATACCTATGAGGTCAATTAGAAATGCTCCGACTAATGGAACTATTAAAAATGCCTTTGGAGATGGACCATATTTTTCAGTAACAGCTCCCATATTAGCTATAGCATTTGGAGTAGCGCCAAGACCATGACCTGCCATACCAGCTGCCATAACGGCTGCATCAAAATCTTTTCCAAGGAATTTAAATACAACAAATACTGTGTATAATATCATAAATATTACTTGTGCAGTAACTATTATTAATAATGGTCCTGCAAGTCCTACAAGTTCCCATAACTTCAATGTCATTAATGCCATTGAGAGGAAAATTCCAAGGGACACGTTGCCCATTAAATCTATAGTGTAATAATCAAGTTTAGCGATGTGTATTTTATCATTTATATTTCTAAAAGCTACAGATACAAACATAGCGCCTACATATCCAGGTAAAGAAAGGCCTGTAGCTGTTGAAAACCATCCGCTGGCAATAGACCCGATTGTCATACAAACAGTTATTATTGCCATATGAGCCATAACCATATTCGTTGTGATTTTTGTATTTCCTGTGTCGCTTACTACATTTTCAAAGGATTTTACGTCATAGTTATCTGATGTACTAGGTTTTAATTTGTGTTTGTCTATTAAATGCTTTGCAATGGGGCCCCCGATAAGACCACCAGATATAAGACCAAAAGTGGCGGCAGCTATAGCTACGGTAGTAGATCCTGCAATACCCATAGCCTCAGCAGTTTTTCCAAAAGCGGCTGCTGCACCATGTCCACCTTCCATTGAAACTGAACCTGCCATAATACCAAACATAGGGTGAATTCCAGTAATCTTTGCAAATACAATGCCTATAACATTCTGTGAAATAGCAAGGACTCCACATAGCAGCCAGTAGATAATTAAACATTTTCCACCTTTTTTAAGTAATTTAAAACTTGCGCCAAGTCCAATAGTCGTAAAGAAAGCTATCATAAAAGGAGATTGAAAAGTTGTATCCATACTAATTGTTATTAGACCGCTCTGTTTTAAAACAAGCGCAAGTATTGAAAATAGTAAACCTCCAATTACAGGGGCAGGAATACAAAACTTTCTAAAAAAAGCTACCTTTTTTATAAGCCAGTAACCTAATAGTAATAATAAAATTGCGGTTGCTAAGGTTGCTACCATATCAACCTTGAGAGTAAGTAAATCTTCTACTAATTCTGTTTTCATAATTGCTCCTCCTTTAACATCAAGACAATGTAAACGTTGTCTTGATTAATTTTATTATACCACTTTCTAATTTTAACAGTGCTAGACATCTATAGAAACATAAGAGTGGTTTTAATAATATATGTAGAATTAAATACTATATGTTCGATAAAAAAGTATCAGTTAATTATTTAGTAATAAGGATTCGTTTAGAGAGGATTTATAATAGATTTGAGATAATTAGTAAATAAAAACTGTATATTGAAATCAGTTCCAGATATTAAGGATCCACCAATCTGATACTTTAGGGAAATCCTTAATTGAATATGTGAAAAACTCTAGGGAACGGGGGTTTTGGTAAATCATTAGACTTTTCAAAGGCTTAAAAGAATATAAATAACTGTAAGGAGTGATTTATATGAAGTTGATATATACATTATTAGTTGTAAAAGTATTGTATAGTGGAAAAGCTAATCCGAAAAAAATAGTAAAAACAATTAAAAAGGAGTCTAAGTTTTGGGGTAAATTAATTACTGAAATCAGTAAACATTATAAGTAGGTTTGTATCTATATAAAAACGTTACAACTTCACTTGTGAAAATATAGGGTTTCCATCTTTATCTAACAATACAGTAATTCCTCCAGCATAATCCTCAATATTAATTAAATAATTTGTTACTGTGTCTGTATCTACAAGTATTTTACAACGTACTGCTAATGCATCAGCCCGATTGCATACAGTTTTAAATGTTTTATTTCTTATCTTATCATTCTTATTAAACATTTTTTCCTCCTATATTTTTTATTTCGCAATATTATTAAATATAGCCAAAAATTAAGGTTGTATACTTAATAGGGGGAGACTTTTGTTATTTGACGACAGTTTCTCAAAAAAATGTTTCTATGTTGATAATAATTAGCCATGTGTATCAGGATGCGAAACATTGAATTATTTAGACTAATATGTAGAAATATGAATGTAATCTAGCTAGAGTACCTATATTGTGAAATTATGCCCTTATTTATATGATAGAATACTCCTTGTCGTCACAAACGAGTGGCACGATAAACTAAGTGTTGATAACTATTTAGTATGTTTTCAAATGAAAATAAATTAAAAAAATGTTGACAAAACAAGAAATACCTAGTAATATAGTAGAAGTCGTCACATGATGACAAAGCGAATTGGTCTTTGAAAATTAAACAGAGAAATAGGTAAAGATAGCGAAATAATATTTCGTTAAACCAGTTAATTACTTTAGTATAAAGTAAAATTTAGTCGTAAGACTAAAAGTATGTAATGAGCTTGCGAATCAACTTAACAGTTGTCGCAGATTAATCATTTCAACTAAAAAAGTGTAAACTTTTAAATTGAGAGTTTGATCCTGGCTCAGGACGAACGCTGGCGGCGTGCCTAACACATGCAAGTCGAGCGATGAAACCTTTCGGGGTGGATTAGCGGCGGACGGGTGAGTAACACGTGGGTAACCTGCCTCAAAGAGGGGAATAGCCTCCCGAAAGGGAGATTAATACCGCATAATATGTTTTGGTCGCATGATCGAAACATCAAAGGATTTTTCTTCGGAAAATTCCACTTTGAGATGGACCCGCGGCGCATTAGCTAGTTGGTGAGGTAACGGCTCACCAAGGCGACGATGCGTAGCCGACCTGAGAGGGTGATCGGCCACATTGGAACTGAGACACGGTCCAGACTCCTACGGGAGGCAGCAGTGGGGAATATTGCGCAATGGGGGAAACCCTGACGCAGCAACGCCGCGTGAATGATGAAGGCCTTCGGGTTGTAAAGTTCTGTCTTCTGGGACGATAATGACGGTACCAGAGGAGGAAGCCACGGCTAACTACGTGCCAGCAGCCGCGGTAATACGTAGGTGGCAAGCGTTGTCCGGATTTACTGGGCGTAAAGGATGCGTAGGCGGACATTTAAGTCAGATGTGAAATACCCGAGCTTAACTTGGGTGCTGCATTTGAAACTGGGTGTCTAGAGTGCAGGAGAGGTAAGTGGAATTCCTAGTGTAGCGGTGAAATGCGTAGAGATTAGGAAGAACACCAGTGGCGAAGGCGACTTACTGGACTGTAACTGACGCTGAGGCATGAAAGCGTGGGGAGCAAACAGGATTAGATACCCTGGTAGTCCACGCCGTAAACGATGAATACTAGGTGTCGGGGGTCGAACCTCGGTGCCGCCGTTAACACATTAAGTATTCCGCCTGGGGAGTACGATCGCAAGATTAAAACTCAAAGGAATTGACGGGGGCCCGCACAAGCAGCGGAGCATGTGGTTTAATTCGAAGCAACGCGAAGAACCTTACCTAGACTTGACATCCCCTGCATAACCCAGAGATGGGCGAAGTCCTTCGGGACAGGGTGACAGGTGGTGCATGGTTGTCGTCAGCTCGTGTCGTGAGATGTTGGGTTAAGTCCCGCAACGAGCGCAACCCTTATCATTAGTTGCTACCATTAAGTTGAGCACTCTAGTGAGACTGCCCGGGTTAACCGGGAGGAAGGTGGGGATGACGTCAAATCATCATGCCCCTTATGTCTAGGGCTACACACGTGCTACAATGGTGAGTACAAAGAGATGCAAGACCGCAAGGTGGAGCCAAACTCAAAAACTCATCCCAGTTCGGATTGTAGGCTGCAACTCGCCTACATGAAGCCGGAGTTGCTAGTAATCGCGAATCAGCATGTCGCGGTGAATACGTTCCCGGGCCTTGTACACACCGCCCGTCACACCATGAGAGTTGGTAACACCCGAAGTCCGTGAGGTAACCGTAAGGAGCCAGCGGCCGAAGGTGGGATTGATGATTGGGGTGAAGTCGTAACAAGGTAGCCGTAGGAGAACCTGCGGCTGGATCACCTCCTTTCTAGGGAGTAGATGTATTGACTTCGGTCGATGCAATAGAAGAATATTAATTTATTCTTCAAAAATATCTATTGTAATTAATCGTACCTAGTTCTCTGTTTAATTTTGAGAGACTAATTTTATCTAACTCTTAGGAGTTAGATAATAAATAGTTTTTCTTAAAATGTTCTTTGAAAATTGCACAGTGAAAAAAGTTGTTTTAAAAAAATTAAAACTACGCAAGTAGTTTATAAATTGATTTAATACAATTTCGCAAAATTAATATAATCGTCTATGTAAATAGACAGAATCAAGGTCAAGCTACAAAGGGCGCATGGCGAATGCCTTGGCACTAGGAGCCGAAGAAGGACGCGTTAAGCTGCGATAAGCTTTGGGTAGGCGCAAATAGCCTGTGATCCAAAGATTTCCGAATGGGGGAACCCACATAGTAACAACTATGTACTGCATACTGAATAAATAGGTATGCAGAGGTAGACCCGGGGAACTGAAACATCTAAGTACCCGGAGGAAGAGAAAGAAACATCGATTTCCTAAGTAGCGGCGAGCGAAAGGGAAAGAGCCCAAACCCAGGTCTTTGATCTGGGGGTTGAGGATAGATCATAAATACTGCAATTCCTTAATTGAAGATAGCTGGAAAGCTGCTCCGCAGAAGGTAATAGGCCTGTAAATGAAAAGGAAAAACAGTCAGATCTAATCCAGAGTACCACGAGACACGTGAAACCTTGTGGGAAGCTGGGAGGACCACCTCCCAAGGCTAAATACTACCTAGTGACCGATAGTGAAGAAGTACCGTGAGGGAAAGGTGAAAAGAACCCCGGAAGGGGAGTGAAATAGAACCTGAAACCGTGTGCCTACAACCGGTCGAAGCACTTTATATGTGTGACGGCGTGCTTTTTGTAGAACGAGCCAACGAGTTACGATATGTAGCAAGGTTAAGTACTTAAGGTACGGAGCCGAAGGGAAACCAAGTCTGAATAGGGCGCATAGTTGCATGTCGTAGACCCGAAACCGGGTGACCTATCCATGGCCAGGATGAAGCGGAAGTAAAATTCCGTGGAGGTCCGAACCACGTTGGTGTTGAAAAACCATGGGATGAGCTGTGGATAGCGGAGAAATTCCAATCGAACTCGGAGATAGCTGGTTCTCCTCGAAATAGCTTTAGGGCTAGCGTCGATTAATTGAGTAATGGAGGTAGAGCACTGAATGGGCTAGGGGCTGACAACAGTTACTGAACCCTATCAAACTCCGAATGCCATATACTTTTATTTCGGCAGTCAGACTGCGAATGATAAGATCCGTAGTCAAAAGGGAAACAGCCCAGACCATCAGCTAAGGTCCCAAAGTGTAAGTTAAGTGGAAAAGGATGTGGGATTTCTAAGACAACTAGGATGTTGGCTCAGAAGCAGCCACTCATTTAAAGAGTGCGTAATAGCTCACTAGTCAAGAGATCCTGCGCCGAAGATGTCCGGGGCTAAAACTTACCACCGAAGCTATGGGTGTACACAATTGTGTACGCGGTAGAGGAGCTTTCTGTACTGGCTGAAGTCATACCGTAAGGAGTGGTGGACGGTACAGAAGTGAGAATGTTGGCATGAGTAGCGAGAGTTAAGTGAGAATCTTAACGGTCGAAAACCTAAGGTTTCCTGAGGAAGGCTCGTCCTCTCAGGGTTAGTCGGGACCTAAGCCGAGGCCGAAAGGCGTAGGTGATGGACAATCGGTTGATATTCCGATACCACCAATGGACGTTATTAGAAATGGGATGACGCAGGAGGATAAGATGTGCACACTATTGGATGTGTGTCTAAGCATTTAGGCGGAGCAAGCAGGCAAATCCGTTTGCTCTTAACGCTGAGATGTGATGGGGAAGGGAATTTATTCCCGAAGTATCTGATTCCACGCTGCCAAGAAAAGTCTCTATCGAGGATATTGGTGCCCGTACCGCAAACCGACACAGGTAGGTGAGGAGAGAATCCTAAGACCATCGGAAGAATTGTTGTTAAGGAACTCGGCAAATTGACCCCGTAACTTCGGGAGAAGGGGTGCCTACGTAAGTAGGTCGCAGAGAATAGGCCCAAGCAACTGTTTAGCAAAAACACAGGTCTCTGCTAAAGCGAAAGCTGATGTATAGGGGCTGACGCCTGCCCGGTGCTGGAAGGTTAAGGGGATTACTTAGCGCAAGCGAAGGTATGAACTTAAGCCCCAGTAAACGGCGGCCGTAACTATAACGGTCCTAAGGTAGCGAAATTCCTTGTCGGGTAAGTTCCGACCCGCACGAATGGCGTAATGATTTGGGCACTGTCTCAACAACACATCCGGCGAAATTGTAGTGCAAGTGAAGATGCTTGCTACCCGCGATTGGACGGAAAGACCCCGTAGAGCTTTACTGTAGCTTAGCATTGAATTTCGGTATTGTCTGTACAGGATAGGTGGGAGACTGAGAAACATGGGCGTCAGCCTGTGTGGAGTCATCCTTGGGATACCACCCTGACAGTACTGAGGTTCTAACTGGAGGCCATGAATCTGGTCACAGGACATTGTTAGGTGGGCAGTTTGACTGGGGCGGTCGCCTCCAAAAAAGTAACGGAGGCGCCCAAAGGTTCCCTCAGCGCGGTTGGAAATCGCGCGAAGAGTGCAAAGGCAGAAGGGAGCCTGACTGCGACACTTACAAGTGGAGCAGGGACGAAAGTCGGGCTTAGTGATCCGGTGGTACCTCGTGGGAGGGCCATCGCTCAACGGATAAAAGCTACCTCGGGGATAACAGGCTGATCTCCCCCAAGAGTCCACATCGACGGGGAGGTTTGGCACCTCGATGTCGGCTCGTCGCATCCTGGGGCTGAAGTAGGTCCCAAGGGTTGGGCTGTTCGCCCATTAAAGCGGCACGCGAGCTGGGTTCAGAACGTCGTGAGACAGTTCGGTCCCTATCCGTCGCGGGCGTAGGAAATTTGAAGGGAGCTGTCCTTAGTACGAGAGGACCGGGATGGACAAACCTCTGGTGCACCAGTTGTCACGCCAGTGGCATCGCTGGGTAGCTATGTTTGGAAGGGATAAACGCTGAAAGCATCTAAGCGTGAAGCCCACCCTGAGATGAGATTTCCCATAACTCGCACGTAAGTGCGATGTTAGTAAGACTCCTGGAAGACCACCAGGTTGATAGGTTAGAGGTGTAAGCATGGTAACATGTTCAGCTGACTAATACTAATAAGTCGAGGGCTTGACCTAAATATATAATTAAAAGTAATGCGATATACTTCTTTCGTAAGAAAGAAGCGAGGCTTTGAGCGTGAGCGAAAAGACTAATTCACTGTGCAATTTTCAGAGAATATTTATATTCTCAATCTGGTGATTATGGCATGAAGGTAACACCCGTTCCCATACCGAACACGAAGGTTAAGCTTCAATGCGCCGATGGTACTGCAGGGGTGACCTTGTGGAAGAGTAGGTTGTCGCCAGGTAAGAAAAAACCGCTAAGTTTAACGAGGCCACTGAAAAACTATAT
Source organism: Clostridium sp. CM036 (assembly GCF_055081135.1). NCBI lineage: Bacteria > Bacillati > Bacillota > Clostridia > Eubacteriales > Clostridiaceae > Clostridium > Clostridium sp. CM036. The sequence continues at coordinate 3,791,919 of NZ_CM143652.1, forward strand.
AAAAAAATCGTCATCTAATTAAAGATGGCGATTTTTTTATATAAAAGACTAAAAAACAAAAAGGAATTTTAAAAGATATGTCGAATTAGTATAGTAGAATAAAATAAAAGGGGCTAAACTATTATGCTAAAAGGACAATTGGAAATAAAAATAAATACATACCATAGCTTATATTCGTTAATTATTCCGAAAGATAACATTTTAAAGCAAATTAATGACCTTGTTGACTTTTCATTTGTTTATGACGAATTGATGATTAACTATAGTTCATCTATGGGTAGAGGTGCTATTAACCCCATAATGCTATTTAAATATTTACTTTTGAAAGTAATATATGAATTGTCTGATGAAGATGTTGTTGAAAGAACTCTTTATGACATGTCCTTTAAATATTTTCTAAATTTAGCCCCAGAAGAAACAAATTTAATAAACTCAAGTACACTAACTAAATTTAGAAAGCTTCGCCTTAAAGACATGAATTTATTGGATTTATTAATAAACAAGACTGTAGAACTTGCTATAAAAGAGGGAGTTTTAAAAAGTAAAGCAATAATAGTTGATGCTACGCATACCAAGTCACGTTATAACCAAAAGTCAGCAAGCGAGGAATTATTGAAACGTGCAAAAAACTTAAGAAAAACATTGTACGGAGTACATCCTGGTATTAAAGAAGAGTTACCTAATAAAGTTACAACTGGAGTACTTGAAGATATTCTTGAGTACTGCAAATTATTAATTGATACCATAAACGAGAAGCCAGAAACTGCAGCAAATCCAGCTGTGAAAACTAAATTAAACTACTTAATGGAAGCTATTAATGATGACTTAGAAAATCTAAAAATATCAAAAGATGAGGATGCAAAAGTGGGGCATAAAACTGAGGATAGTTCTTTTTTTGGATATAAATCACACCTTGCTATGAGTGAAGAACGTTTAATTACAGCAGCTGTTATTACAACTGGCGAAAAAAGTGATGGAAAGGAGCTCATAACCTTAATAGAAAAAAGCCGTGAGGCTGGTATAGATGTAAATGAAGTAATTGGAGATACAGCTTATTCTGAAAAGAAAAACCTAGAATATACAAAAGAAAATAAAATTGCATTAATTTCAAGACTAAATCCTGTAATTTCACAAGGAATGCGAAAAAAAGAAGATGAATTTGAGTTTAATAAAGATGCTGGTTTATTTGTATGTCCGGCAGGTCATATGGCTATTAAAAAAGCAAAACAGGGAAAGAAGAATGTTGGTAAAAATCAAGTGCTAACCTACTATTTTAATGTAGAAAAGTGTAAAAATTGTGTTCATAAAGATGGGTGTTATAAAGAAGGCGCTAAATCTAAAACTTATTCAGTTTCAATAAAGTCAAATACTCACAAAGATCAAATAGAGTTCGAAAAAAGTGAATATTTTAAAAAACGAGCTAGGGAACGTTATATGATAGAGGCTAAAAACAGTGAACTTAAGCACCAACATAGCTATGATGTAGCAATATCGTCAGGCTTAATTAGCATGCAAATGCAAGGTGCATTATCAATCTTCACTGTGAATCTAAAGAGAATAATTAAGTTGAAAAGCATGAAATAGGGCTTTTAAAACTTAATTATAAAATAAAAAGCATGAGATATCCAAAATATGGACATCTCATGCTTTTTCTATTCAAGCTTGAAAACTCTACTAAATAAAGAGTGCTTTTTTCAGCGGCCTCAGTTTAACTTAGTGGTTTTTATTTGGTTAAATACAATTACATTTTTGGATTTTAGTGACACTTTAATTTTAGGAGAATATACTATAGGGACAAGATCCATACTTCTAAAAAAAAGGGGTATTCAGTATGAATAAAAGATATCTATCAGGTATTGTCTTTATAGTTGTGGTTATGATAAGTGGATGTACTTTAGCGAATAAATCGGAGGCTGCGGTGAAATTGCCTCCTAGTGACGCAAAAATATATCAAACTAACGTTAGAGTATCTCAAAATACTATACAAAAAGAAAATGTACAAAATAACAGTATTAAACTTTTAGCTCAAAAAAAACAACAGCCAATTGCTCAAATAATATTTAAGCAAGGAAATAAGGGCAGTAAAGTTAAGGAAATACAGCAAAAGCTTAATAAATTTGGTTATAAACTTTATGCAGATGGAGACTTCGGACGATTAACCTATTATGCGGTTATAGACTTTCAAATGAGAAATAAGCTAATCAAAGATGGCATAGTAGGTAATTTAACACTAAAGAAACTTAATATGAAACCAACTTCACAGTCTATGTATAAACCACCAGTAATACAAAAATATACACCTAAAGTTTCAGTTTCAAACAATTCGTTAGAAAAAACTATAAACAGTAAGAACATTTATAGTTCAACTGCTTATTTTATATGGATTGATTTATCTCACCAAAGGGTAAATATATTCAAAGGGTCTAACAGAAAATGGAATCTTGTTAGATCAATGGTTTGTTCTTCAGGAAAATCAAGAACACCAACAGTTAAAGGTAATTTTACCGTTGGAATTAAAGGAAGCTACTTTATTTCAGATGGAGGCGCTAGGTGTAAATATTATACTCAAATAAGAGGTAACTATTTATTCCACAGCGTACTATACGATAGAAAGGGTAATTATGTTATAGATAACACCCTTGGAGTTCCTGTATCTCACGGATGTGTAAGGTTAGCTTTAAAAGATGCTAAATTTATATATGATAATATTCCAGCTAGAACTGCTATTTGGAGCAAATAAAAAGTAAGTTATAAAAGGATATATACTCGAAAATAAGAATTCCATTTGGTATTCTTATTTTTATTGTATGCTACAATGTGTTAAGTTATTCTTTAGTTATGCTTAATAGCTCTATTTTATAATTTCCATCAGGAGATGCTACTTCTACTATAGTTCCTACTGTTTTTCCGAATAATACCATTCCTATTGGTGACTCAATACTAAACTTGCCATTTAATATATCCACTTGTAATGTTGTTACAAGTTCTATTTCTTCGATATCATCGCTACCTTCAAATTTTATCATTAATTTATCACTTATATTTGCCCCTTTAGTATTATAAATAACATCATCTATAACTTCAGCGGTTCTAATCATTTTTATTAAATATCCCATTCTTCTGTAGTTTTCGTACATATTTGTTTTGGCAGCTTTATATTCAGCATTTTCACTTCTATCACCGTGAGCAGCAGCTATCATTTTTTCATGTGCAATTTCCATGGTTAAAGGACCTTTACGATAATCAAATTCTTTTTGAAGATCTTCAAGATCTTTTTTAGTAAGCTTATTATTCATTTTAGCACCTTCTTTTATCTTTTTTACAGATTGTTTACTATATAATTTAATAGTACATTTATAATTCAATTTCTTAAAAAATCTGGAGTATTACTTGTATATTTTACTATTGAACTTGCCGTTTTTCAACTTTTTTCAGTAAGTACTGTTATTCTTCCATCCACATGACCACCAATGATCATAAGTTAATGATAGCATTAATAACTCCATCTAAGTCTATAAGGTATTTTATTGTGGGCATTTATGTAAACATTTACAAATAAAAAGCACCTCCGAAACAAATCTTCATGATTATTATAAATATGTAGAAATATGTTTAAAGTTTTTTATCCAAATCTTGAGAATAATAGAGTATAATAAAAGAAGTCATTGTAAGTAATATAAATAAAAAAATATTAAATATGAAGATGAGAAAAACAACTTAAAGAGGGGGTTGTAAATGCAATCAATATTAAGAACAGCAATTGAAAACAGTAAAAAAATTACGAAAGATGGACAAGTAGCAACGTATATTCCTGAACTTGCAAAGGGGGATAGAGATGCTCTTGGAGCATGTATATTTGACATATGCGGTAATATTATTGTAGAAGGTGACTACCTAACAAAGTTCACTATTCAAAGTGTATCAAAGGTGGTAATCCTTATATGTGCTCTTATTGATAATGGAAAGGATGTAGTTTTTTCTAAAGTAGGTAAGGAACCTTCAGCGGACCCATTTAATTCATTGGTTAAGTTAGAAATGAAGGAGACACATAAACCATCAAATCCGTTTATAAATGCAGGTGCAATAGTTTGTACATCCCTTGTGGAAGGAGATAATGGGATAGAAAAATTCAGTAAAATTCACAATATGATGAAAAAATTAGCAAATAATAATGACATTGAGGTGAATTATTCAGTTTATAACTCTGAAAAATTAACTGGGAATACAAACAGAGCTATTGCTTACTATCTAAAGGGAGCAGGCATAATTGAAAAGGATGTAGAAGACGTATTAGACGCATACTTTAAATGCTGCTCAGTTGAGGTAGTTGTTGAGGATGTAGCAAGAATGGCATCAGTAATTGCAAACAATGGAGTAGCACCATGGTCAAATGAACGGTTAATTCCAGAGTACATCAATAAAATAGTTAAGGCTATTATGATGACCTGTGGATTATACGACAGATCCGGAGAATTTTGTATTGAGGTTGGTGTTCCTGCTAAAAGCGGAGTAGGGGGATGTATTATGGCTGTTGTTCCAAACCGTATGGGAATAGCAGTTGTAGGGCCAGCACTTGATAATTACGGAAATAGTATTGCTGGAACGAGAGTTCTAGAAGAACTTTCTAAAGAACTCAATCTAAGTATCTTCTGAATTTTGTAATAAAATACATAATAAGGTATGGTGTAGAAAAAAATTATTATATTTCAGTATTTAAATTATTAGAAGGAGTGTGACAAAATGTTAAATTTATTAAATTCTATTGTAACATCAGTTAATAACATACTTTGGTCTTACGTGCTCATAATTTTACTTATAAGTATTGGAGCATATTTTACTATTCATCTTAAGTTTCCACAGTTTAGATTTTTCTCTCATACATTTAAACTTCTTAGGAATGGTAGAAAAACCTCAGATGGCGAGGAAGGTGTGGCGGTATCATCGTTTCAGGCATTCTGTATAAGTGTTGCTTCTCATGTTGGTACTGGAAATCTTGCGGGGGTTGCGATAGCCGTAACAGTTGGAGGTCCAGGAGCAGTTTTCTGGATGTGGGTTATAGCTCTTTTAGGTGCAGGCTCAAGCTTTGTTGAAAATACATTAGCACAGATTTATAAAGTAAAGGGTGAAAACGGATACAAGGGTGGCCCTGCATACTATATGGAAAAAGCGCTTGGCAAACGAAAACTTGGTATAGTATTCTCAGTACTTATAACTATATCCTTTGGACTTGTATTTAATTCGGTTCAGGCAAATACTGTAACATTAGCTTTTGAAGGAGCTTTTGGTATTACAAGATTCTGGGGGGGCATGATCCTGGTAGGACTTACTGCTTTAGTTATATTTGGTGGCGTTAAGAGGATAGCAAAAGTTGCAGAGATTCTAGTGCCAGTTATGGCTGTAGCCTATGTATTTGTTGCATTCTTTGTAATTTTCAAAAATATAGCTCAAGTTCCAGCTGTATTTAAAATGATTTTTCAAGGTGCTTTTGGTTTAAAGCAATTTACAGGCGGTGGAATTGGTGCAGCGATTATGATGGGTATTAAAAGAGGACTATTCTCAAATGAAGCAGGTATGGGAAGTGCTCCAAATGCAGCAGCTACAGCAGATGTAAGTCATCCTGTTAAACAGGGTATTGTGCAAGTATTTGGGGTTTTCCTAGATACTATAGTAATATGTAGTGCAACAGCATTTATCGTTTTGGTTTCTGGCGAACATTTAAACGAAGGACTTACAGGAATAGAACTGACACAAGCAGCATTAACATCGCAGGTAGGTGAATGGGGGAACATATTTATAGCTGTATGCATTTTCATGTTTGCGTGGAGTTCTATAATTGGAAACTATTATTATGGTGAATCAAATATTGAGTTTATGAATGGAAATAAAATATGGCTTACTACTTTTAGAGTAGGTGTACTTGGTATGGTATTTTGGGGATCAATGTCTTCAATAAGTATTGTATGGAATATGGCAGATTTATTTATGGGAGCAATGGCACTCATAAATCTTGTTGTTATTTTCAAATTAAGTAAGGTGCTTCCAAAGGTAATTAAGGATTATGCAATTCAGATTAAACAAGGCAAAGATCCAGTATTTCATGCGGATTCTATTGATGGACTTACCAATACTGAGTGTTGGAATAAGGATTAGTAGGGAATTCTAATAGCATATTTTAAATCGGTTATTGAACAGGCCATATACGGTGTATATTTTAGTATATGGTCTGTTTTTATATATTATAAAAAAAATTCTTTATAAATATTAGGGAAGCAAGATTTTTCATATCATAAATTTTATTGGAATTATTTTTAAAAGTGTTAGAATTAATTAACTTGGTATATAATGATATTATTAGATAGAAAAGTAGTTTTAAAATAAATTATAAGGTGTGTTGACATGGAAGAGTTAAGAAGCGCGATTAATGAAATATTAAAGCAAGATATTTTAAAATTAGTTATTAGTAATAAAATGAATAAAGATGTACAGTATAATAAAATAACATTCGTATTGAAAGAAGATGATGTAAAGCAATATTATCAAATAGAAAAAAACACCGATAAGCAAGCTTTCCATGAGAATATTACTATAGATGTTTTAGGAGAAAAAATACTAGAATATGTATCAGCGAGTTATAAACAAGTAGATGCTTGGTCAAATACAATTACATTTGATTTGAAAATATCTAAAAAAGGTAAAATTCATTTAGGGAAGAAAAAAAGTGATAATGTAAAAATTGCTAATAAAGGACATAACAAAGAAAAAAATTATATTCTTAAAGAGGGTATGATAATAGAGCCTCTTATAGATTTAGGCATTTTTACAAAAGAAGGCAGGGTTGTTAATTCAAAATATGATAAGTATAAGCAAATAAATAAGTTTGTTGAAATTATTGATGATGAAATTAAGAAGAATGATTTTAAAGAACTTACTATATTAGATTTTGGATGTGGAAAATCTTACTTAACATTTGTATTATATTATTACTTTGTTGAAATCAAAAAAATCAATGTGAAAATGATAGGACTTGATCTTAAGGAGGATGTAATTAAAGAATGTAATGACATATCTACAAGATACAATTATGAAAACTTACATTTTGAGCTAGGGGATATAAATGGATTTAAATATGATAATAAAGTTGATATGGTAATTACATTACATGCGTGCGATACAGCTACTGATTATGCTTTATATAATGCGATAAAGTGGAATAGTAATATGATTTTCTCTGTTCCTTGCTGCCAGCATGAATTCAATAGCCAAATTAAAACAGAGTCATTATCGATACTAACAAAGTATGGAATAGTACAAGAAAGGGTTTCAGCGCTTATGACAGATTCAGTAAGAGCAAATCTTTTAGAAAGCGTCGGATATAAAAGTCAGCTTCTAGAATTTATAGATATATCACACTCTCCTAAAAACATATTAATTAGAGCTTCAAAAGCTAATATATCTAAGGATAAAAAAGAAAAAGCATTATCTGAAGTTAATGTTTTAATGAACCAATTTAATTTAAATTCAACATTATTTAATTTATTAAAAAAAGATAATTTAATTTAAATTATATCGATTAATATGGATAACATAATGATAGCTTAATCAATCTAATTTAAATTCAACATTCTTTAATTTGTTTTAAAAATATAATTTTAATTTAGTTTTTATATTAAGAGACGATAAGCTAGAGTGCTGAAAAAAATATATAAAAAGAGAGTAGATGAGATGAAAAAATGTTAACAATATATGCGGTATCGGATTCAATAGGAGAAACAGCGGAACTTGTGGCTAAATCAGTAGCGAGTCAGTTTCCAGATAGTGTAATAGTGAAAAAAACACCACATATTAAAACAGCTGAGGATGTTAATTATTTTATTAGCAAAATAGATAGGGATTCAAAAGTAATGATTATTTCTACTATTATTATGGTAGATGTAAAAGAATTTTTAGTACAAAGATGTGTAGAAAAAGGAATATTTGTATCGAATGTTTTAGGACCAGGGATAGGACTAGCTTCTAAGTTATTAAATAAACAGCCAGAATACATTCCAGGAGCAATATGGAAAATGGATAAGGATTATTATAAAAGAATAGAAGCTATGGAGTTTGCTATGCAATATGATGATAGCCGGGATTATGATGGGATAAAACATGCAGACGTAGTGCTTATTGGTGTTTCAAGAACTTCAAAAACCCCATTGTGTATGTATTTAGCTAATAAAGGAATTAAAGCTATAAATATACCGTTAGTACCTGAAGTGCCTGTTCCAGAAGAACTATATAACATCCCTGGAAGGAAGATCATAGGGCTTAAAATAAATCCCTTTGAGCTTATCGAAATAAGAAAAAATAGAATGGGTAAATTCAATGGACTTAATGCCAACTTTCAATATGCGAATGATTCAAGAATATTAGATGAGTTAGATTATGCAGAAAAAATAATGAAAAAAACAAGGTGTTTAACAATTGATGTTACTAAAAGAGCTATAGAAGATACGGCTTTAATTATTATGAAAAGTATAGGGTATGATCAATAGTGTTTTTAATGTTTTTTAATAATAGTAATATTTTTAAATAAATGCTTTGCTGTGGAACAATTTTACTTAAAATAAAAAAAATGTATTTCGTGTGTGAATTTTATGATACATTAATAGTATAATAAAAAATATAAACTTAAATGTTAAAAGGGAGTAGCTGCCTATATTGGTGATAAAGTCAACATACTGACCTTTTGGTCTGGCTTTATCGTGGCTGAGTTCAGTCAAGTGAGATTTTTAACACAATGGTTTTATCGTTGTATGTAAGGTCTTTTTTAGTATAATCGTTTATGCTAAAGGAGATTTTAAGCAGGATAGAATTTCAGTGTGTTGAAAGTCTTTTTTATTTATATATTTTAATTTAAAGGGAGGGCATCAAACGGCGATATTTATTAAAGCATTATTACTTACTTAATCGATGTCCATTTCAGAAACAATATTATTAGCTATTAATTATTATATAGTATATAATGGTAACAAAGAAAGGAAGTTTTTGTATGAGGACAAGAGGAAATAAAATATCTATAATTGGAGCAGGTTTTGTAGGTTCTACTACAGCATTTGCTTTAATGACTGGAGGATTAGCATCTGAAATTGTAATTGTAGATATAAATAAGGAAAAAGCTGAGGGCGAGGCAATGGATTTATCACATGGAGCTTCCTTCGTAAGGCCTATTGAAATAACGTCTGGAGAGTATTCAGACACAAAGGATTCAGATATAGTAATTATTACAGCTGGAATTGGTCAAAAGCCAGGAGAAACAAGGCTTACCTGTATTTCGAAAAATTTAAAAATATTTCAAAGTATAGTTCCGGAAGTTGTAAAATTCAGTCCCAATTCTATATTATTGGTAGTGTCAAACCCCGTGGATGTATTGACTTATATAACCTATAAGCTTTCAGGATTTCCAAGCAATAGAGTAATTGGGTCGGGGACGGTTCTTGATACTTCGAGATTTAAATACCTGCTTAGTCAGCATTTTGAAATTGACGCTAGAAATATACATACCTATATAATGGGTGAACATGGGGATTCAGAAATTGCTACTTGGAGTTTAACTAGTATTGCGGGTATGAATGTTGATGAGTACTGTGATATGTGTCCTAAAAAATGTGGTGGAGAGATGAAGTTTGATATATATAAGGAAGTAAAAGAAGCAGCCTATACTATTATTAAAAAAAAGGGTGCAACATATTATGCTGTTGCCCTAGCCATAAAAAGAATAGTTGAAGCAATATTAAGCAATGAGAACTCTATTCTTACAGTATCATCTCTGCTAAAGGGTGAATATGGAATCCAGGACATTTATATGGGAGTTCCAACAATTTTAGGTAGAGAAGGGGTAAAAAAAATACTACAAGTCAAACTCAATGAGGATGAAACAGATAAACTTTTGGAATCTTCAAAGGTGCTGAAGACAGTTATAAAAGATTCCAAAATATAAAGTTGAGGCATTCGAAATAAAATAACAAGTAGAAAATTGCCGAATTTCATTTTAGAATAATTAAATAGGATTATGAATATAAAAAGAATCTTTTCTGAATAGTTAAGATTTTTTTTGTTCAAATTTTTAACGTAACCCATCTCCTATAACACTTTTAGGCATAATATTATTCTCATTTGAACAAATATTAAGCCAACTATTACCCATTATAAATGTGCCAGTGCCGATAGGAACATAACTGATGTTACTTATTTTATAATCTTCTTGAATTATAGAATTGTTGCCAGAACTATAAAATAATTTTGATAAAGGGAACCCATATTGAACTGCCCCCTGTCAAGTAGACAGTGGAAATAATTAAAGATTTTATGTAAGGCGTCTATCATTTGGTAGGCGCTTTATTTATGCTGCATTACCTAATAGATACCGCTGATATTCCATTGGTGTCATGCACTTTAAACGTTTTTGATAACGTCTATTATTATAATATTCTATATAGTCTTCAATCGATTTCTTTAAGCTTTCATAGTCTTCAAATTTATGAAGATAATACATTTCTGTTTTTAAGATTCCCCAAAATCCTTCCATTGGACCATTATCAATACAATGCCCAACCCTCGACATGCTCTGTATCATTCCAGCTTTTTTTAGTTTTTCTTTAAATATTTTTGAAGTATACTGGAAACCTCGGTCACTATGAAATATTGGTTTAGCATCAGGGTATACTTTAACAGCAAGATTAAAGGTTTGATAAACCAATTGGTTATTATTAGAATGACCAATGACATATGAAACAATACTTCTATCACCTAAATCAAATATTGCACTTAGATAAGCCTTTTGTCCACTTCTCCCATATTTAAACTCGGTTACATCTGTAAGCCATTTTTTATTGACTTGTTCTGCTTTAAAATTTCTATCCAAAATATTTTCTGCAGTAACTTCAGGAGTTGACTTAATATAATTATATCTTTTTTTTCTGCATACGGATTTTAATCCTAATATCTGCATCAGACGATAAATTCGTTTATAATTAACTTTTTTATTATATTCTCTACGGATTTTAATCGTCATCTGGCGATAGCCTAAGATACCGTCTTTTTCCTCATATAACTCACAAATAAGCTTTAATAATTCTTCGTTTTTCAATACTCGGTTACTTTTTTCTCTGTGTAGCCATTTATAATATGCAGAATGGCTAACGCCGCCTATAATGCACAACTCAGTTATAGGAAATTTATCTTTGTTAGATAATTCTTGGATTGCAAGATAAGTATCTTCGTATCTAGCTTCGCTTAATATCGCCTTCTTTCTATCTCTTGGATTTTTTTTAGAAGAGCATTCTCCATCCGTAATCTTCTATTTTGTGCTTCTAAAAGCTTGTATTGAGCTTTTAGCTTTTCATCTTCTGTCATTAACTCTTCAGCCTTTGGCTTTCCACGTCGGTCCAAAAGCCCTTCAATACCAAACTGATTATACTTCTTCATCCAGGTATAAATCTGAGGATAAGATACCTTATATTTTTCAACAGTTTTATTATAACTGTTATTGTTTTCAATACAGTACTTTATGATTTCAATGCGTTCAATATAAGAAGTTTTGCGTCCTTTGGTCATGATTATTTTTCCTCCTGTTCCAGAAGATTTTATGTTTTCATGACCATTATACTTCTTTATCCAATTGCATAAAACTGTATTTGACGAAATATGATACTTAATGCATAAATCATTCAGTGAGCCATGCCCATCAAGATATTCTTTTACAATGTTAATCTTGATTTTGGCAGTATAAGAAGTATTTTTGCTAGAATGTTTTAACCCAGCTTCACCTTCTGATTTATATCGTATTACCCATTTTTGAAAAGAACTCTTATGTACTTGAAGTTTGTTGCATAAACTTAACATACTAGCTTTTCCATTTAAATATGATGTTACAGCCTTAATTTTTTGTTGGTCTGATATAGTTGATTTTCTTCCCATAAAAAAATAGCCCTCCTTATAGTAAACAGTTTTATTATTTTAACTGTCTACCATGAACTGCTCCCCTTTTATTGGACAAAGTATTATAATTGTTTATATAAGGGGTGATTTTTTTTGAAAGTAAAATACACACTTGAAAAGCGTTTAGAAATACTTGATGAATGGAAGAAAGCTAATAATGGCTCACGCAATGCTCTAGCAAGAAAATATGATGTCGCTCCCCAAACAATACGAGGATGGGAAAAAATTCAGGAGTTACATGGCGACGATGCACTTATACCTCGTAATGGAAAACGGAATAAATATACAGGTGACTTTCGAATAAAGGTTGCAGAAGAATTAATAAATAGTGGTCTTTCAAAACATGAGATATGTTCTAAATATAATCTTAATGAATCTTTAGTTCTTAGATGGAAAAAACTCTATATTGAAAATGGCAAAGAATTTTTAGCTATAGATCATCGTGGCCGAAAAAAAGGAGAACCTATAAAGAATATAATCAGCACTTGTAAAAACTTAAAACTAAGCGATTTACAAACAAAAACGGAGAAGGCTCTTTACAATGAAAACGAGCGTCTTCGTGCGGAGCTAGATTACACAAAAAAATTGAATGCCTTAATTCAATCCAGGCAAACACCAAAGAAAAGGTAACAGTAATCTATGAATTAAGGCATAAATACACAATCACGCTGCTTTTAGATATAGCACAAATTCCACACAGTGTTTACTATTATTATATAAAACGAATGAACAGACTAGATAAGTATAAAAAAATAAAGCAAAAGATTATAGAACTCTTTGATAAAAATAAAAAAACATATGGTTACAGACGTATTACAGCGGAGTTACACAAACTCGGATATATAATTAATCATAAGACGGTACTAAAATTAATGAATTCTCTGGGACTGTTTTGTTGTGTAAGAATGAAGAAATATAACTCTTATAAGGGTGATGTTGGGAAAATCGCACCTAACATATTAAACAGGAATTTTAAAGCGGACAAACCTAATCAGAAATGGGTAACGGATATCAGTGAAATTTCATTTTGTGGGCAAAAAACATACGTATCAGTAATTCTGGATTTATATAATCGTGAAATTATTAGTTATGATCTTAATGACCATGCAAATATGATGCAAATTAATCATACATTGGAAGAGGCTTTTAGAAAAATACCCGATAACACGAGACTTATTTTGCATTCGGATCAGGGATGGCAATATCAACAAAAATCATATCGAAATAAATTAATAGCAAAAGGAATTCAACAAAGTATGTCACGTAAAGCAACCTGTCATGATAATGCAGTAGTAGAAAACTTTTTTAGTATTTTAAAAACTGAGCTATTGTATATAAGGGAATTTACATCAATGGAAGAAATAAAGATGGAATTAATCGATTATATCAAATACTATAACAATGATCGAATCAAACAAAGTTTGAATTGGTTAAGTCCAGTTAATTATAGAAAATCAGTAGCGTAAAAGGACCAGCAGTTACATTAAACTACTAGTCCCATACATGAAATATTTTGTTCAAATATTTTGTTCAACTTTTAGGGTTCAATTCACCATAAGGGGAGCATATCATATAATGTTACCTCAATTTTGGGATATATTTTAAAGGTAATAATTTATATAGCAGTACTTTCAAAATAATCTCTATTTGAAAGTACCGCTGGAGAATCAGGCTTATATTCAGCCGCTTTATTATTATATTTAATTGACTCTGCTCTACTTCCTAACCTGTCATAACAAACACATAGTTGTAAATTGGGTATATATCCCCAATAATCATGAGATATAAAGCCCCAACTATTAACTGGCTTATTAAGTTCTGATGCGAGCTTATACCAAAAAATAGCCTTGTTATAATCGGAAATCTCAAAATAGTAGGTTCCTATAGTACAGCATATTTCAGCTCTTGGAGTATCATATTCAAAGCTTCTAAGTAGTATTTTTAGCATGGCTTTTTTATCACCTATAATGTTATAACAGTTAGAAAGATCAAAGCAGGCACTTATATTATCCTCTACCCAGCCCTTTTCTGTGTCTAAAAATTCATTGAAATATTTTATTGCTTCTTCAAAAAATCCATTTTGATGTAATTCCCTGGAATAATAGAAGAGTCCTCTTGGTGTTAAAGATTGCCCATCTGACAGCAATTTTTTATAAATAGATATATTTCTACCTTGTACTGCGGCATGTTCTTTTCTATGTGTTATGCAAACATCGGCGTTTATAATATTTCCTCCCATTACTAGGCATTCATGAACAGGTTCTGTCCATTTACAATTATTTATTCTTTTTGACAAGCGTTCTCTAAAATATGATAAGGTAACTGTTCCATTTTCATCAAAGCCTACGTTATACATCATCATAACATTATCTACATCTAGAGTTAAGCTTTGCTTAAGTTGTTTAAATTTTTTTATATCTTCTTCGAGAATGATATCATCAGCGTCTAGCCAAAGAATATAATCCATTTTTGCTTTAGAAAAAGAAAAATTTCTAGCAGCAGAGAAATCATCAATCCACTGGAAATTAAAAAAATCATCTGTATATTCTTGTGCAATTTTTTTTGTGTTATCTGTGGAGCCAGTGTCAACTATTATTATTTCGTCAACAATATCCTTAATACAGTCAAGACACCTACCTAAAACATCTTCCTCATTTTTTACAATCATACATAAACTAATAGTTACCATATAAGATATAAGCCTCCTAAAACAAATTTACAGTATATAATATGCTGTGGGTTGGAATAGGGAGCATATTTAAAAATAAATTATAAAATGTAACTAAGGTTATGAAAATCATTTCTAAGGCCATTAGGATGAATTTATAAATAGGATAGGTACATTTTTTAATAATAAGCGTAATATGTAATTGAAGCATAATTTGCTGTGACTAAGTGATCGAGGAAGGGATAAAGTAATGATTGAGAATAGGAAAACTTCAATAATAATTTTAACTTACAACAATCTTATTTACAATCACAAATGCGTTGATAGCATAAGGAAATACACTAAAGAGAATACCTACGAAATAATTGTTGTAGATAATAATTCTACTGATGGGACAAGAGAATGGCTTAAAGACCAGAAGGATATAAAATCTATTTTAAATGATGAAAATGTAGGTTTTCCAAAGGGCTGTAATATTGGAATAGCTGCATCAGGCAAAGAAAATGATATTTTGTTTTTGAATAATGATACGGTAGTTACTCCAAGGTGGCTTGATAATCTTAAAATATGTCTTTACAGTGATGATAAAGTTGGAGCAACTTCATCTATAACTAATAATTGTTCTAATTATCAGTCTGTAAGTGTGCCTTATAGTGATGTTAAAGATATGATTCCATTCGCTGAGGCTAATAATGTTTCAAACCCCGAGAAATGGGAGGGGAAAGTAAGGCTTGTGGCATTTTGCATGCTTATAAGGAGAGATGTTCTTAACAAGATTGGCGTTATGGATGAGCAATTTTCACCTGGAAATTTTGAAGATGATGATTTATGCATGAGAATTATAGAATTGGGATATAAGATGATGCTTTGTAATGACAGCTTCATACACCATTTTGGCAGTTCATCTTTTAATAAAGATTATACTGAATTTAATAATGTACTAACGATAAATCGTAAAAAAATTGAGGATAAGTGGGGGTTTAACTCTAACGTAGGCAGCACATTAAAATTTGACATAATACAGCGTATAGATGAGCCAAAAGAAAATGGTCTAAATATTCTTGAGTTTGACTGTGGGCTAGGTGCTACACTACTTAAGTTGAAATATATGTACCCTAACGCTGATATATATGGTATAGAGACAAATGAGCATGTAGCGAGGCTAGGTGGAAAAATTCTAGAGTTAATAACTGATGATTTTGAAGAAAATTATAGCATGAACTTTAAAAAAGACAAGACAAATTTTTTTGATTATATAATTCTTGGCAATAGACTTCAACTAAGTAAAGACCCTTGGACATTACTAAATGAAATAAAAAAATTTTTGAAGCCTGGGGGATATATAATTGCGACTATTCCTAACTTAATGCATCATTCAGTTATAAAAGAGTTATTAAGAGGAAGCTTTATGTACAGCGGAAATTCTATTTTAAATAGAAATAATAATAAGTTTTTTACTTTAACAGATATATGCAAAATATTCGATGAGTGTGGGTATAGTAATCCATATATATTTCATTATCGTACTGAATTAACACCGGAAGATGATCAGCTATTAAATAATATTTGTGGTATTGTTGGTAAAGATATGAAAGAGTATTTCTTATCTTACGAGTATGTAGCTAAATATCAAAAAAATGTATAGTGTGCAGAGATTGACAACTATGTTGGCAGTCTCTATTTTTTAGCAAGGAGAAAATTGGCATAGTGTAATTGTTAGACTTTTTTCGTTTATAGAAATATTTATGACTATCTGAGGCTAAGCTAGTTTATTTTTGTTGCAAATTGTCGTATGGTGTATAATGATTAATGTAAACAAAACTGGATATAATTACAAAAATAAATATTAAAGATTATCAGGTGGCAAAATTAAATACCAAGTGGTTAAAGGAAGGTAGTAAAAATGTATAAACATGAAATATTATTTCAAGATTATTTAGAACTAAAAAGTAAAGAATCAAAAGATTGTATTATGGGTTTTCAAGAATACAATGAGCCTGGGAAAGATATAGAAATTAAAGTTAATTTAATAAATGGCGACTGGTTAAGGGTTTATTATAATGATAGCGATATAGATTGGTGTTAAAAAATAATGTAGCTATTATATTAGAGTCAGTTGTTTGTAAACAGTCTGAAACATAAAAATAATCCTCCCAATTTGGGAGGATTATTTTTATGTTAAGATAAACCAAAGAAATACCTTAATTTTTTTATAGATAACATAACTTATTAGCAAGCTACCTTATTAGCAAGCTACCAAGCATATTCCCCTTAAGTATCTACAAGTATAAACTATGATTTCTCTAATTCTATATAGTTCACTTTCCTTATTTCGTGCCCTCCAGATTTTTGCATAATCACAGAACCATACTTCGAGATTTTCTGCGAGATCCATTGGACTAAATACTGTATCTACATCATTTTTAGAATACTCATTCTTCAAAAGATTTAGGAAAAAGCTATTCACAAGTTGTATTGCCCTTGCTGAAACAATAAATTCTTGCAGATCAAAGGTGTTTATGCACACTTTTTTAGACAATGTAGTAAACTTATTTTCTATTTCACAAGCTATGTCATAACCAGCTAAAATCTTTTTCCAATCAAGCTCGCTGAAACTTTCTTTAATATCTGAATTTTTACTATGATTTTCTTTCCATTCGACTAGTTCATACCAGCCTACGATCTGCTCCTTGGATAATTTATTAAGTAGAGACACGAGTTCAAGTGAGTCATCACCATACTCTATTAAGGACAACGCTTTAAATACATTTTCAAACTCTTTCTCGCCATCTGGGTTCCATGATAAGGACGCTCCGTATGCCATGCCTGGAATTGAGCTACTTAAAAAATTTATATGACCAAAATCTCCCCAGTCAGTATTGAGAACGCCTGTTGCACCATATTTAACACCATAGGCTACCATTCTTTTAATATTCTCAAAACCCTTATCGACTTTGTTCACTAGTTGATTCCATCCCCATACACCTGGGCACACGTACTGCTCCATACCTGACTCAGTTATTGCTTTTGTGCCATCCTCTTTGGCATTTTCGTTATAGTCCCAATTAAGACATATGGCATCCTTACTTATATTATTTAAAAGTTCAGGATGATGTAAAATCACATCCCCCCAGAACATAACCTTCTTGCCTTTTTTCTTGACTATATCTATTACTTTGTTCAAAAATTCAACATACAACATTCCAACCCCAACTTCATCGGCTTTGGCTTTACTTTTACCCTTTCCTAAATCAAAGGTTTCATCACAGCATATATTGAATGTGTCTGAGCTAAATAGCGGTATATATTGCATTAGCATTTCTTCAACTAGTTTTATGCTACCTTCATTAGTTGCATCCAGTGTGTGTGAAACCATTCTATGACCAAAAGAGTACTCGCCTCCCTCACTGTTTTCTAGCTCACACAATTCATTGAAGGACTTTGACCTAAGCACCTCATACATATGCCCGAAGGTAGACAAGGATGGGATTAATTCAACATGCCTTTTTTTGCAATATTGGTCAAGTATTAATATTTCCTCCGCTGTTAGTGGATCTTTGTCCATCCATATTTCACTCATGCCTTTAAATGCAAAAGTATGTTCTATATACAATTGCAACTGATTAATTTTATAAAAAGCTGCCCTGTCAACTAGTTCCATAAGCATTTCAAGTGTTGGTACCTTGCCTCTTGTAACATCATGATAGAACCCACGGTTAGTAAAATATGGCTCGTCTTCAATTTTGAGATTTGGAAGTAAAGTTCCATTTTGCCTAATAATTTGTCTAAATGTCTGTACTCCATAAAATATGCCTATGGAAGTAGCAGCACATATTTCGATGCAGGTTCCACCAATAATTAAGGTGTAAGCCTCTTTTGGACCTGATACTTTTTTAAATCTAATTACGGTTTTATCATTATGGCAATCAAAGGCCTTATTTATTACTAATTTGAAGCCTAATTGTTGCTGAATTTCATCTTGTAATACAATCGCGGCATTTAAGTCATCAAAATCACATTGGTAATCTAAGACTATCTCCGTATCACGTCTAAGTTGCAATGTACCTTTATTTAGTTCTAATTGTTTTGGACTTGGTATTAAAAACATATTGTACACTCCCTAAATTTTGTTTGATTAGAATCCGGGTTACTAGCCCTTAACTAGGGTAATAAATCCCGATTTTACTGAGTATTATAGAGAAAAATATCTATAAAATAAAAGCATCCATTTTATAATAGTTTTGCGATAAACTTTATATAAAAAGATGCTAATAAAATGAACAAAAAATATTTTAAATCAAACTCTTACCTACTTCTCTACGCTATACCATATTGGAGAAGAAATCAATAGACTTATAGATAATAAAAAAATTACCAAAAGCAATTAATAACAAGGATACGGTTTCAAGCCATAGTCTAAGACTTAGAAGTGTTTATATTAACATTTGTGTAAAAATAAACTACATATATAGTAAAAGCGTATATGTTAACTTTCTACATTATATGTGTCTATTATAAATGCATCTTGTTAAAAGAAATAAAAAATGTGTTATCAATATATAAAACGGTAAGATATTATATATTGATACTAATAGAGTTGATTTTGAAATGTATTGATAATACTTAGCCATGTGTATCTGGATGCGAAATATTGAATTATTTAGACTTACATGTAGAAAAATGAATATAATCTAGCTAGAGTACCTATATTGTGAAATTATGACCTTATTTATATGATAGAATACTCCTTGTCGTCACAAACGAGTGGCACGATAAGCTAACTGTTGATAACTATTTAGTATGTTTTCAAATGAAAATAAATTAAAAAAATGTTGACAAAACAAGAAATACCTAGTAATATAGTAGAAGTCGTCACATGATGACAAAGCGAATTGGTCTTTGAAAATTAAACAGAGAAATAGGTAAAGATAGCGAAATAATATTTCGTTAAACCAGTTAATTACTTTAGTATAAAGTAAAATTTAGTCGTAAGACTAAAAGTATGTAATGAGCTTGCGTAACAACTTAACAGTTGTCGCAGATTAATCATTTCAACTAAAAAAGTGTAAACTTTTAAATTGAGAGTTTGATCCTGGCTCAGGACGAACGCTGGCGGCGTGCCTAACACATGCAAGTCGAGCGATGAAACCTTTCGGGGTGGATTAGCGGCGGACGGGTGAGTAACACGTGGGTAACCTGCCTCAAAGAGGGGAATAGCCTCCCGAAAGGGAGATTAATACCGCATAATATGTTTTGGTCGCATGATCGAAACATCAAAGGATTTTTCTTCGGAAAATTCCACTTTGAGATGGACCCGCGGCGCATTAGCTAGTTGGTGAGGTAACGGCTCACCAAGGCGACGATGCGTAGCCGACCTGAGAGGGTGATCGGCCACATTGGAACTGAGACACGGTCCAGACTCCTACGGGAGGCAGCAGTGGGGAATATTGCGCAATGGGGGAAACCCTGACGCAGCAACGCCGCGTGAATGATGAAGGCCTTCGGGTTGTAAAGTTCTGTCTTCTGGGACGATAATGACGGTACCAGAGGAGGAAGCCACGGCTAACTACGTGCCAGCAGCCGCGGTAATACGTAGGTGGCAAGCGTTGTCCGGATTTACTGGGCGTAAAGGATGCGTAGGCGGACATTTAAGTCAGATGTGAAATACCCGAGCTTAACTTGGGTGCTGCATTTGAAACTGGGTGTCTAGAGTGCAGGAGAGGTAAGTGGAATTCCTAGTGTAGCGGTGAAATGCGTAGAGATTAGGAAGAACACCAGTGGCGAAGGCGACTTACTGGACTGTAACTGACGCTGAGGCATGAAAGCGTGGGGAGCAAACAGGATTAGATACCCTGGTAGTCCACGCCGTAAACGATGAATACTAGGTGTCGGGGGTCGAACCTCGGTGCCGCCGTTAACACATTAAGTATTCCGCCTGGGGAGTACGATCGCAAGATTAAAACTCAAAGGAATTGACGGGGGCCCGCACAAGCAGCGGAGCATGTGGTTTAATTCGAAGCAACGCGAAGAACCTTACCTAGACTTGACATCCCCTGCATAACCCAGAGATGGGCGAAGTCCTTCGGGACAGGGTGACAGGTGGTGCATGGTTGTCGTCAGCTCGTGTCGTGAGATGTTGGGTTAAGTCCCGCAACGAGCGCAACCCTTATCATTAGTTGCTACCATTAAGTTGAGCACTCTAGTGAGACTGCCCGGGTTAACCGGGAGGAAGGTGGGGATGACGTCAAATCATCATGCCCCTTATGTCTAGGGCTACACACGTGCTACAATGGTGAGTACAAAGAGATGCAAGACCGCAAGGTGGAGCCAAACTCAAAAACTCATCCCAGTTCGGATTGTAGGCTGCAACTCGCCTACATGAAGCCGGAGTTGCTAGTAATCGCGAATCAGCATGTCGCGGTGAATACGTTCCCGGGCCTTGTACACACCGCCCGTCACACCATGAGAGTTGGTAACACCCGAAGTCCGTGAGGTAACCGTAAGGAGCCAGCGGCCGAAGGTGGGATTGATGATTGGGGTGAAGTCGTAACAAGGTAGCCGTAGGAGAACCTGCGGCTGGATCACCTCCTTTCTAGGGAGTAGATGTATTGACTTCGGTCGATGCAATAGAAGAATATTAATTTGTTCTTCAAAAATATCTATTGTAATTAATCGTACCTAGTTCTCTGTTTAATTTTGAGAGACTAATTTTATCTAACTCTTAGGAGTTAGATAATGAATAGTTTTTCTTAAAATGTTCTTTGAAAATTGCACAGTGAAAAAAGTTGTTTTAAAAAAATTAAAACTACGCAAGTAGTTTATAAATTAATTTAATACAATTTCGCAAAATTAATATAATCGTCTATGTAAATAGACAGAATCAAGGTCAAGCTACAAAGGGCGCATGGCGAATGCCTTGGCACTAGGAGCCGAAGAAGGACGCGTTAAGCTGCGATAAGCTTTGGGTAGGCGCAAATAGCCTGTGATCCAAAGATTTCCGAATGGGGGAACCCACATAGTAACAACTATGTACTGCATACTGAATAAATAGGTATGCAGAGGTAGACCCGGGGAACTGAAACATCTAAGTACCCGGAGGAAGAGAAAGAAACATCGATTTCCTAAGTAGCGGCGAGCGAAAGGGAAAGAGCCCAAACCCAGGTCTTTGATCTGGGGGTTGAGGATAGATCATAAATACTGCAATTCCTTAATTGAAGATAGCTGGAAAGCTGCTCCGCAGAAGGTAATAGGCCTGTAAATGAAAAGGAAAAACAGTCAGATCTAATCCAGAGTACCACGAGACACGTGAAACCTTGTGGGAAGCTGGGAGGACCACCTCCCAAGGCTAAATACTACCTAGTGACCGATAGTGAAGAAGTACCGTGAGGGAAAGGTGAAAAGAACCCCGGAAGGGGAGTGAAATAGAACCTGAAACCGTGTGCCTACAACCGGTCGAAGCACTTTATATGTGTGACGGCGTGCTTTTTGTAGAACGAGCCAACGAGTTACGATATGTAGCAAGGTTAAGTACTTAAGGTACGGAGCCGAAGGGAAACCAAGTCTGAATAGGGCGCATAGTTGCATGTCGTAGACCCGAAACCGGGTGACCTATCCATGGCCAGGATGAAGCGGAAGTAAAATTCCGTGGAGGTCCGAACCACGTTGGTGTTGAAAAACCATGGGATGAGCTGTGGATAGCGGAGAAATTCCAATCGAACTCGGAGATAGCTGGTTCTCCTCGAAATAGCTTTAGGGCTAGCGTCGATTAATTGAGTAATGGAGGTAGAGCACTGAATGGGCTAGGGGCTGACAACAGTTACTGAACCCTATCAAACTCCGAATGCCATATACTTTTATTTCGGCAGTCAGACTGCGAATGATAAGATCCGTAGTCAAAAGGGAAACAGCCCAGACCATCAGCTAAGGTCCCAAAGTGTAAGTTAAGTGGAAAAGGATGTGGGATTTCTAAGACAACTAGGATGTTGGCTCAGAAGCAGCCACTCATTTAAAGAGTGCGTAATAGCTCACTAGTCAAGAGATCCTGCGCCGAAGATGTCCGGGGCTAAAACTTACCACCGAAGCTATGGGTGTACACAATTGTGTACGCGGTAGAGGAGCTTTCTGTACTGGCTGAAGTCATACCGTAAGGAGTGGTGGACGGTACAGAAGTGAGAATGTTGGCATGAGTAGCGAGAGTTAAGTGAGAATCTTAACGGTCGAAAACCTAAGGTTTCCTGAGGAAGGCTCGTCCTCTCAGGGTTAGTCGGGACCTAAGCCGAGGCCGAAAGGCGTAGGTGATGGACAATCGGTTGATATTCCGATACCACCAATGGACGTTATTAGAAATGGGATGACGCAGGAGGATAAGATGTGCACACTATTGGATGTGTGTCTAAGCATTTAGGCGGAGCAAGCAGGCAAATCCGTTTGCTCTTAACGCTGAGATGTGATGGGGAAGGGAATTTATTCCTGAAGTATCTGATTCCACGCTGCCAAGAAAAGTCTCTATCGAGGATATTGGTGCCCGTACCGCAAACCGACACAGGTAGGTGAGGAGAGAATCCTAAGACCATCGGAAGAATTGTTGTTAAGGAACTCGGCAAATTGACCCCGTAACTTCGGGAGAAGGGGTGCCTACGTAAGTAGGTCGCAGAGAATAGGCCCAAGCAACTGTTTAGCAAAAACACAGGTCTCTGCTAAAGCGAAAGCTGATGTATAGGGGCTGACGCCTGCCCGGTGCTGGAAGGTTAAGGGGATTACTTAGCGCAAGCGAAGGTATGAACTTAAGCCCCAGTAAACGGCGGCCGTAACTATAACGGTCCTAAGGTAGCGAAATTCCTTGTCGGGTAAGTTCCGACCCGCACGAATGGCGTAATGATTTGGGCACTGTCTCAACAACACATCCGGCGAAATTGTAGTGCAAGTGAAGATGCTTGCTACCCGCGATTGGACGGAAAGACCCCGTAGAGCTTTACTGTAGCTTAGCATTGAATTTCGGTATTGTCTGTACAGGATAGGTGGGAGACTGAGAAACATGGGCGTCAGCCTGTGTGGAGTCATCCTTGGGATACCACCCTGACAGTACTGAGGTTCTAACTGGAGGCCATGAATCTGGTCACAGGACATTGTTAGGTGGGCAGTTTGACTGGGGCGGTCGCCTCCAAAAAAGTAACGGAGGCGCCCAAAGGTTCCCTCAGCGCGGTTGGAAATCGCGCGAAGAGTGCAAAGGCAGAAGGGAGCCTGACTGCGACACTTACAAGTGGAGCAGGGACGAAAGTCGGGCTTAGTGATCCGGTGGTACCTCGTGGGAGGGCCATCGCTCAACGGATAAAAGCTACCTCGGGGATAACAGGCTGATCTCCCCCAAGAGTCCACATCGACGGGGAGGTTTGGCACCTCGATGTCGGCTCGTCGCATCCTGGGGCTGAAGTAGGTCCCAAGGGTTGGGCTGTTCGCCCATTAAAGCGGCACGCGAGCTGGGTTCAGAACGTCGTGAGACAGTTCGGTCCCTATCCGTCGCGGGCGTAGGAAATTTGAAGGGAGCTGTCCTTAGTACGAGAGGACCGGGATGGACAAACCTCTGGTGCACCAGTTGTCACGCCAGTGGCATCGCTGGGTAGCTATGTTTGGAAGGGATAAACGCTGAAAGCATCTAAGCGTGAAGCCCACCCTGAGATGAGATTTCCCATAACTCGCACGTAAGTGCGATGTTAGTAAGACTCCTGGAAGACCACCAGGTTGATAGGTTAGAGGTGTAAGCATGGTAACATGTTCAGCTGACTAATACTAATAAGTCGAGGGCTTGACCTAAATATATAATTAAAAGTAATGCGAAATACTTCTTTCGTAAGAAAGAAGCGAGGCTTTGAGCGTGAGCGAAAAGACTAATTCACTGTGCAATTTTCAGAGAATATTTATATTCTCAATCTGGTGATTATGGCATGAAGGTAACACCCGTTCCCATACCGAACACGAAGGTTAAGCTTCAATGCGCCGATGGTACTGCAGGGGTGACCTTGTGGAAGAGTAGGTTGTCGCCAGGTAAGAAAAAACCACTAAGTTTAACTTAGTGGTTTTTATTTTGGTGAAATATATTATAAGGTGATTGTCAGTCAGCTTATAATATAACAAGTGAAGACACTAATAAAAGGAGCTTGACCGAAAATGGTTAAGCTCCTTCTATTAGTGCGCCAGGTACGGGGCAATTAGCTTCTTCTATTAATATCACTAAATAAAGCATTTAGTGAAGCCGTATCAATATTCGCAGAAATACCAACCCTAAAATACCTTTGTCCATTGTATTCTATTTGTATATAAGTGGAAGTTTATTGCCGGGATGGTAACTATATTTTTATCTATTTCAACATTTTGATAGTAAAGTGAATTTATACTGGACCAACACTACAACTCATAATATGAGCTCCCCTTGTTTAATTTATTTAATGATTATTTGCCATTAGTAAAATAGTTTAATGTAAAGCTTTTTTTATTTACCGCTTAGACTATAAGTGTATCCATACACTATCATATGCTATATACATATGGTATACTTTTACTATTAAATAAATTTTTGGGAGGTTATTCTATGGAAAGATATGAAATTAATAAAAATTTAGCTCAAATGCTAAAGGGCGGAGTAATAATGGACGTTGTGAATGTGGAACAGGCAATAATTGCAGAAAAGGCAGGGGCTTGTGCGGTAATGGCACTAGAGAGAGTACCATCAGATATTAGAAAAGAGGGTGGTGTGGCTAGAATGTCTGACCCTAGAATGATTAAAGAAATAAAGGCAGCCGTTTCTATTCCAGTAATGGCTAAAGGTAGGATAGGACATTTTGTTGAGGCACAAATTTTGCAGGAAATAGGGGTAGATTTTATAGATGAAAGTGAAGTTTTGACTCCAGCAGATGAGCAGTATCATATAAATAAATGGAATTTTAAAGTTCCTTATGTTTGTGGAGCAAGAAATTTAGGAGAGGCACTAAGAAGGATTGGAGAAGGTGCTGCAATGATAAGAACAAAAGGTGAAGCAGGCACAGGAAATGTAGTAGAAGCTGTCAGGCACATGAGATGTATAATGGATGAAATTAGAAAAGTGAAAAATGCTCCAAAAGAAGAGCTAATGACAATTGCTAAAGACTTTGGTGCCCCAATTAATTTAATTGAATATGTATGGGAAAATGGTAAACTTCCAGTAGTAAATTTCGCTGCAGGTGGAATAGCAACGCCAGCTGATGCAGCACTCATGATGCAACTTGGGGCAGAAGGAGTTTTTGTTGGTTCAGCAATATTTAAAGCGGAAAATCCACAGGCTGTAGCAAAAGCTATAGTTTTAGCAACTACATACTATAATGATCCAAAAGTTATAGCAGAAGTTTCTGAAAACCTTGGAGAAGCAATGAGTGGCCTAGAAATAAGTGAGATTAAAGAGAAGTTTTCAGAAAGAGGATGGTAAAATTGAGAATTGGAGTTTTATCACTTCAGGGTGGTGTAATAGAACATATAAATCATATTAATAAGCTTGGTCATGAAGCTGCAGAGATTAAGAAAATTGAGGATATCAAAGATATACAAGGGATCATTTTACCAGGTGGGGAAAGTACAACGATAGGGAAAATTTTAAAGGAAAGAAATATGATTATGCCTTTAAGAGAAAAAATACTCTCAGGATTACCTGTGTGGGGAACTTGTGCTGGTATGATACTACTTGCTAAATACATTGAGGGAACAGACAATGAATATCTTAAAATTATGGATATAAAAGTAAAAAGAAATGCCTACGGAAGCCAAATCGATAGCTTTAAAAGGAGTGTTGTAATCGATAAGATTTCAAGTGAGCCATTGCCACTAGTTTTTATTCGAGGTCCATTAATTACAGAAGTTTCGAGCGATGTTAAAATAATATGTACTCTTGATGGGAAAATTGTAGCAGCAAAACAAAATAATATGTTTGCTACGTCTTTCCATCCGGAACTTACTGATAGCTTAGAAGTTCATAAATATTTCATAAAAATGTGCAGCTCTAATAATACAAAGCTTTATTAATAAATTAATATTATTCCCATACATTTTAAGTTTCGAACTTATTTGAAAATTAAAATGTATGGGATGTCTATTTATACTTAAAATAATCTGCAATAGTAGGCAGCTCTTAGGGTAAACATTTATCAACTTGGTGACTTTACTAATAGTCTTGTAAAAGCCAAGGTAGGTGATAAGGCATACATTGATGGTAGTTTTGGTAGCTGTCTTTTGTGTCACTTGAGATCCTCACAACATTGTTCTTAGATTAATTTTGAAAGATTTTCAATTTAGCAAGTGATTTTAAGAAAAATCAGCACTTCTGTTTAATAACAGAGGTGCTGATTTCTTTATTGAAAAGGAATTAATTGCATAAAGTTAGAATTTTATGGTCATTATAGGGTCGATTAACAGAAGCGTTTAATAATCCAAGAAAAGTAAATAGTTAAATAATATGGGTTTAGACTTGCGCATATTGGGAGCTATTATACTTAGGATTTTTGTATTATAAATGAGAATTACTCTGAAAAATGAAAAAAGGGGGACTTATAATGTTAAAAAGATCATTAGCAATTGGTTTAAGTTTAGTTCTAACATTAGGTGTGGTAGGGTGCGCAAAAAAAACACCTGCTGGAGATGAGGCGAAAAAGATGCACATTGGTATTGTTACGGGTACTGTATCACAAGGTGAGGATGAGTTGCGTGGTGCCGAAGCAATGATTAAAAAGTATGGCGATGCTGCTTCCGGCGGAATGATAAAGCATGTTACTTATCCAGATAATTTTACGCAAGAACTAGAAACTACTATTGGAACAATTACTGGTCTTGCAGATGATGCAGACATGAAAGTAATAGTAGTAAATCAAGCAGTTCCAGGTACTGTTGCAGCATTTAAGCAGATTCGTGAAAAAAGACCTGATATATTATTGTTAGCTAATTCTTCTCAAGAAGATAGTGCTATGATTGAAGAAGCTGCGGATTTAGTTGTGGATCCTGATAACGTAAGCCGTGGATACCTTATGATACTCGCTGCGAAAAAGATGGGCGCAAAAACTTTCGTGCACATTTCTTTCCCTAGACATATGAGTATAGAACTTCTTTCACTCAGAAAAAATATTATGGAACAAGCTTGTAAAGACTTAGGAATTAAATTCGTATTTGAAACAGCTCCAGACCCTACCAGTGACGTTGGAGTTCCAGGAGCACAACAATTTATTCTTGAAAAAATGCCTGCATGGGTTGAAAAATATGGAGAAGATACAGCATTTTTCTGCACAAATGATGCTCAAACAGAGCCACTTCTAAAACGTGTTGCAGAACTGGGGGCGATATTTGTTGAACCAGATCTTCCTTCACCAGTAATGGGGTATCCGGGTGCATTCGGTATTGATTTAAAAGAAGAAGCTGGAGATTGGCCTGCTATCCTTAAAAAAGTTGAAGAAACTGTAGTTGCTAAAGGTGGTTCTGAAAGAATGGGTACATGGGCATTTTCTTATGGATACACAGCTAGTGAAGGTTTAGTAGAATATGGCAAGAACGTGGTAGAAGGCACAATGCAAAAGGGCAATCTTTCTGATGTAATAAAGGCATTTGGTGCATATACACCAGGCGCTGAGTGGAATGGTTCACTGTATACAGATAGAGTTAGTGGAAACGAGATTTCTAACCACGTAATGATTTATCAAGACACTTATGTATTTGGAAAAGGATACCTAGGTAACAGTAAAGAAGTTGTACCAGCACAATATAAGCTTACAAAATAAGCTAAAAAATATTGAACATTTAGGAAGCGGTCTATATAGACTATTCTCAGTGTATTATTATTATTATTATTATTATTATTATTATAACCAAATAAGTGTGAATTGCTTTGCTTGCATATGTGTGCAAAGTAATTTTCCTTATGTTGGGATAGAGGTGAATTTATTGTCTACAGAAAATGTACTACTTAAGGTAGAAGGCGTTGGCAAAGAATATGACGGAAACAGAGTGCTTAAAGATATAAGTTTCACACTTGAAAAAGGAAAGATATTGGGACTTGTCGGAGAGAATGGAGCGGGCAAATCTACATTGATGAATATCTTATTTGGTATGAAGGTGATTTCTGAAACTGGCGGTTATGAAGGTTCTGTTTATTTAAATGGAGAAAAAATCAAATTCAAGAGCCCTGTGGATGCTTTAAAAGCAGGAATAGGAATGGTACACCAAGAATTTTCACTAATTCCTGGATTTACGGTAGGAGAGAATGTACTTCTTAACATGGAAAAGACCAAGAAAAGCTTGATTTCAAAGGTCCTAGGTAAACGTATGGAAACTATAGACTTACCAGAAATTCGAAAGAGCGCTCAAAAGGCCATAGATACATTAGGGGTTCGGCTGGATACAGAAACACTGGTATCTGAAATGCCAGTTGGGCATAAGCAATTTATAGAAATAGCACGTGAAATTAACAGAAGTGGGGTTAAACTTATTGTTTTGGATGAGCCAACTGCAGTACTTACAGAATCTGAAGCTGAGGTTCTATTGAAATCTATGAGGCTTCTTGCAGATATTGGTATTTCCATTGTGTTTATATCTCACAGACTTCATGAAATAACAGCCATTTGCGATACTATTGTTGTACTCAGGGATGGGTTAGTTGTTGTAGAGACACCAGCAGAGAATGTGGATGTAAGACAAATTGCGGAATGGATGGTAGGTAGAGATGTTGATGCAGAAGCTAAATATATAAGGCCAGTAGTAAAAATTGACGAAAAGGATATAATTTTCGAAACTCGAAATCTCTGGGTGGACATGCCTGGTGAAACAATTAAAAATGTTTCATTAAAGGTTCGTAGAGGTGAAATTTTAGGTATTGGTGGTCTTGCAGGGCAAGGTAAGCTTGGAATTCCTAATGGAATTATGGGACTTTTTATGTCAGGCGGGGAGATTTTCTTTGAGGATAAACCACTCCGTTTAAACAATACATTAAATGCGCTACAAAGTGGCATAGCATTTGTATCTGAGGACCGTAGAGGTGTTGGATTACTTTTAGATGAACCTATTGACTGGAATATTGCTTTTAATGCCATGCAAGTACAAAACAAATTTCTTAAAAGTTATTTAGGTGGGGCGATTAAGTGGCGTGATGAGAAAGCTATGAAAGCATGTGCGCTGGAATACATAAAGTCACTAGAAATTCGGTGCACTAGCCAGCGTCAGCCAGTGCGTAATCTCTCAGGTGGAAATCAACAAAAAGTTTGCCTTGCAAAGGCATTTGCTATGAAGCCAAAGTTACTTTTTGTCTCTGAGCCTACCCGCGGTATAGATGTTGGAGCAAAAAAATTGGTTTTAGATGCATTAAGAAAATATAACGAAGAAAACAACACAACTATAGTTATAATATCCTCAGAACTGGAAGAACTTAAATCTATTAGTGATAGGATAGCTATTGTTTGTGAAGGGAAAATATTTGGTATTCTGCCACCAGATGCTCCTGTAGTTGATTTTGGGTTATTAATGGCGGGAGAATTTAAGATAAACGAAGAGGGTGAAAAAACATGGCTCAGATAAATAAATTCATCAAAAACTTTGGATGGGCTCGCATCATCATTGCCATGTTCCTTTTAGCATTATTTATTGTCGCTCCTATTTTCGGGGTAAAGGTTGATGCATCTTTAAATGATGTTATTGTGCGTTTTGGTATGAGTGGTATTATGGTACTTTCTATGGTGCCTATGATTCAATCAGGATGTGGCCTGAACTTTGGTGTTCCAGTAGGCCTTATATCAGGAATGATGGGGGCCGTGGTGAGCCTAGAGCTTAATCTTACAGGTATGGCAGGAATCGGAGTAGCCTTTCTAGTAGGACTTGCTATGGCCGCAGTTTTGGGTTTTCTTTATGGATTGCTTCTAAATCGAGTTAAAGGCGATGAAATGATTATAGCCACATATGTGGGTTTCTCGTTCGTCTTTTTAATGAATATATTATGGCTCAAACTTCCCTTTAAAAATCCAGCAAGTGTTATGGGGTTCAAAGGTGAGGGGCTTAGGGTCACAATTAGTCTTGAAGAGTACTGGATACATGTACTTAGTGATATCTTAAAAATTCCTGTTTCAAAATATCTAATTATCCCTACAGGAATGATTTTATTTTTTATTCTTATGTGTTTGATAGTTTGGGGATTTTTTAAAACAAAGATTGGTACAGCTATTACAGCGGTGGGCTCTAATCCGGATTATGCAAGGGCGTCAGGAATTAATATTAATAAAATGAGAGTAGTATCAGTAATGCTGTCAACAATGCTAGCGGCAGTTGGTATGATTGTTTTTCAGCAAAGCTTTGGTTTTGTTCAAATGTTCAACTCTCCCTTAGCATTTGTATTTCCATCGGTGGCAGCTGTTCTACTTGGAGGCGCCTGCGTTAATAAAGCAACAATTGCCAATGTAGTTATTGGAACATTTTTGTTTCAAGGTATTTTGACAATGACGCCGTCAGTGATAAACAGCGCCATAAATATTGATATGTCTGAAATCATCCGAATAATAGTTTCTAACGGATTGATTGTATATGCACTGACGCGGAAAGGGAGGTAGGTCATGAAATTTGATAAGAAAAAAATAGGCCCATTACTTACGGGCAGTGTTGTGCCGTTAATGTTTTTAATCATCAGCATAATAGCAATACCGCTTTCACAGTATTCTGGAAGTTATTTGGTGGATCAGATTATAACGAGGCTCGCAAGAAACTCTTTCCTAGTATTATCACTGCTGCTTCCTATTATGGCGGGAATGGGTATCAACTTTGGGATGATTTTAGGTGCTATGGCAGGCCAAATTGGATTGATATTTATCACTGACTGGGGTATTACAGGAGCTCCTGGACTACTACTTGCGGCAATTGTTGCAGCTCCTATAGCTATAGGCCTGGGATATTTTTGTGGCCTTGTACTAAATAGGGCTAAAGGACGTGAGATGATTACTTCCATGGTTCTAGGTCTTTTTATCGCAGGTATCTATCAATTTTTCCTTTTATACCTGTGCGGATCTATAATACCATTTAAGACTAGTTCAATGCTCCTTTCTAAAGGATATGGTGTACGTAATGCTTTGAACTTGAATGTAGCTAAAGGATTTGACACCCTAATTTTAATAAAAATAGGTAATATAAGTATTCCAGTTGGAACCTTTTTGATTATAGGTTTGATTTGTGTCTTCACTGTTTGGTTTAAAAAAACAAAAATGGGTCAGGATATGAGAGCTGTAGGACTTGACATGAATGTAGCTGATACTGCGGGAATTGATGTTGATAAGACACGTATTCAGTCCATCGTAATTTCAACAGTTCTTGCTTGCTTTGGACAAATAATTTATTTGCAAAATATAGGGACTATGAATACCTATAATGGAGCGGATCAAGCAGCCCTTTTTGCAGCTGCGTCACTTTTAGTTGGTGGTGCAACGGTTACTAAAGCTTCTATCCCAAATGCCATTGTTGGTACTGCGCTATTTCATTTAATGTTTATAGTCATGCCAATGGCAGGTAAATATATTACTGGATCGGCCATGATTGGGGAATACTTCCGTATGTTTATATCCTATGGAGTTGTTACCATAGCGCTAGTTCTCCACGCTTGGAAACGTCAAAAGGATAAAGAGATGGAGCGTCACAGTTTTCAGCTGGACATGGAAAAACAGTCTGGTAAATAATTAATATGTTAAAAATATATTAGTGTAAACAATATGAAAGACATAAGCCCTAGATTTAGGAGTACACTTCTAAATCAGGGGCTTATTTTTAATCTGGGGGTAATTAAATATCATACTAGAAGATTACCTGTGTTAAGGAAAGTTTAATTCGCATTTTGACCTAAAAAAGAATTGATAATATGCTACAAGGTCTTAAAATTATAAGTGTCTAATAAGTTGGATTTCCTGTCTTAGAAGACTAAATATCTGTCGTTATCCCATATATTCCAACCAAATTCAGATAATAATTCTGAATCAGTCACTGCGAATGCTTTTGTTAACTTTGTTAAAACTCCAATATAATCTGAAAAGATCAATCATGGCTTTAGCTAATTTTAAATGTAAAATTCTCAATACAATTTTTGTATGATATAATGAAAATAATAATAAATAGATTTAATGTAAAAAATATGGTAACTATAAAAAATATTATAAAATTAAATACTTGATTTATCCATGGGTGTAAACTTTTTTCATAATTAGAAAGTAGATGAACTTTAATTGTCTACTATTAACATGCTATACATCAGATATAGAAAGGAAGTGAGTATTTAGTGGGTTTGTGTACCTTTTATACAAGATCTCACTAAAGATAAAGTATGGATAGTAAATTTCTAAACGCAGACAAGGTATTAGAATGTCTATTAGAAAATTTGGAGGAAGGAATTCAAGTAATAAATTGTGAGGGTAAAACTATATATTATAATAGTGCCATGGGAAAAGTAGAAGGTGTAGATAGTAAAGAAGTAATAGGGAAAAAGGTTAATGAGTATCTAGTGGATGTAAAAGATGATGAATCTACACTTATGAGCGTATTAAAGACCGGTAAAAAAATTGTGGATTTAATACAACATTATGGTAATGGATATAAGAAAAAAGTCACTACTATAAATACTACTGTGCCAGTAACATTAAATAATAAAGTTGTAGCAGTGATTGAAATAGCTAAAGACATGACTCAGCTAAAAGAACTAACTGAAAACGTTTGTAAACTGCAAAATTTAAATAAAAAAATTCATAGACATTTTACTTTTAGTGATATATATGGTGACAATCCTGCTATGAAAAGTGTTATAGAAAGAGCTAAAAAAGCTAGCATGTCAAGTTCATCTGTACTATTATATGGAGAAACTGGATCAGGAAAAGAAGTTTTTTCTCAAAGTATTCATTATGATGGATTAAGAAAAGATAAGCCTTTTATACCTATAAATTGTGCAGCTATTCCTGCCCTATTACTAGAGGGAATGCTTTTTGGTACAGAAAAAGGAGGGTTTACAGGGGCAGAGAATAAAAAGGGATTATTTGAAGAGGCAAATCATGGAACTCTTTTATTAGATGAGGTTAATTCTTTAGAACCGTATCTTCAATCTAAACTTTTAAGAGTACTTCAAGATGGTTATATAAGGCCTGTGGGAAGTACCAAAAGCATATATATTGACGTTAGAATAATAGCTACGTTAAATGAGGAACCAGAGAAACTTATTGAGAGTGGTAAATTGAGGAAAGATTTTTATTATAGGGTAGGTGTAATGAGAATAAATATACCCCCATTAAGAGAAAGAAAAGAGGATATTACTATATTCGTAGACAAAATAATCGAAAAATATAATAAAATTCTATGTAAGAATATAAGGGGTATCGATGAAGATATGATGAGAAAACTCCAAGAATATAATTGGCCGGGAAATATTCGTGAATTAACAAATGTTATTGAAGCTGCAATGAATATGGCGGACAATAATTCGACTTTAACAGAAAACTATTTTGATTCTATAATAACATATGAAAAATGTGGAAATGTTCATGACATTACATCAAATACATATGAGAGCTTTGATTTAGAAAGTTATATGAGTAATATTGAAAAAAACTTAATAAAAAAAATGTTGAAAAAAAATAATTATAATGTTAGTAAGACTGCTAGAGACCTTAATATTTCAAGACAAAATCTTCAATATAAAATAAAGATACATAAAATAACAGAAAAATATTAAAATAGCAAAATTTTTTGCTATGCATGCAAAATAATTTGCACATATAGCTAATCCCAAGAAACACTGAGGTTACCTAAAATTACTAGTCTTAATTCTCAATTATAAAAAAAGATGCAGAATATTTTGCGAATTCAAAACACATGTATTTGAGCGATGGCTTAAAAGCATGTGTTTTTTACTTGGCATGGTAATTGCTGTATATTAAAGTGAGTATATCAATAAAGTGCTTTAATAAATATTAAATTTGGGAGGTATAAATTATGATAAAAAAAGGCATCTGGGTTGAAGTAGAAGAAATCGTTTTAATGCCAGAAGACAGAGCTTTAAATATACCAGATGAGACAAAGAAAACTCCTCTTAAATGTTGGATAAGAGGGAAGTGCCTTAGTGATTGTGAATTAGGAGATGAAGTGCAAGTTGAAACTAATGTAGGCAGAATTGCTAAAGGTAAAGTTGTTGAAATAGAGCCAGGATATTACCACACCTATGGTAAGTATGTTGAAGAAATAAGTAATATAGGAAGACAAGCTAGGGAAATAATAGCACAGTAGGTGATAATTTAAGAGGAGGTTATAAAGTATGAATAAATATGATGAGCTTATGGCCCGAAAGAATGAAATAATTCTTAAATCTATAGGAATAGATTATAGTAAATACGAAACTGGTAAGCTTTCATTTGATTATGAAGCTTTGATGAGAGATGTTGAATACTCATTTGCAGAAGTTAAAGAAATTCAAAATGATGTAGGGGTAGGAAATACTCCACTTCTTGAACTAAGAAATATAACAAAATTAGCAAGAAAGGTTTCTAAGACTGGACGTGCGGCTAGAATATTTGTAAAGGATGAAAGCTGCAACCCATCCGGAAGTTTTAAAGATAGAAGAGCATGCATATCTGTATTTGATGCAATGAAGAGAGGGTACAAAGGCGTAGGGGCAGCTACGTCAGGTAATTATGGAGCAGCGGTTGCATCTCAAGCAAATATTAGAGGCCTTAAATGTATAATAGCAAATGAATGTTATGATTCAAGAAAAATAGGACAACCAGAAATATTAGAAAAAGGAAGAAAGTGTGAGGGGTTTGGATCAGAAGTTGTTAGACTTTCCGTAGGTCCTGAATTATTTTATACTTATCTAAAGATACTTGAAGATACAGGTTATTACAATGCTTCATTATATTCCTCGTACGGTGTAGCAGGAATTGAAACTTTAGGATATGAAATAGCTGAGCAGTGTAGAGAAAAATTAGGAAAAGATCCTGATGCAGTTATTATAACTCATGCAGGTGGTGGAAATGTTACTGGTACTGCAAGAGGACTTATTAGGGCAGGTGCAGTGGAAACAAAGATAATAGGGGCATCGGTTGACCTTTCTGGATTGCATATGGCATCTGATATAGACTTTAACAAGAAATCGTTTACCACAGGCCATACAGGATTTGGAATTCCATTTATGACTTATCCAGATAGATCAGATGTACCTAGGAGCGCGGCTAGACCATTAAGGTATTTAGATAGATATGTAACAACTACTCAAGGTGAAGTATTTTGGATGACTGAAATATTAGCTCAGCTTGAAGGCTTAGAAAGAGGTCCAGCAGGAAATGTATCCCTAGTAGCAGCTTTTGCAATTGCTCAGGAATACGATGATGATGCCGTAATCGTTGTCCAAGAAACTGAATATACGGGAGCTGGAAAACATTTATTGCCTCAGCTTAATTTTGCTAAAGAAAATGGGATTAAAGTTTATGTGGGTAATCCTAGCCAGCAAGTACCTGGCGAGAATATAGTAATTCCGTCTCATCCATCAATAGTAACAGTCACAGATATAGACATGGAAGGGTTGAAGAATTCCTACATGAAAAATGTTATTAAGAAATTGATTGAGAATAGAGTGCAGCAGGTTGATATTGAGTTTTTGTCTTTAGAAACAAAAATGTCTAAAGAAGAAATAGTAGAAATATTAAAACAGCATAATGTAGAAATGTCATAATCTTGCAAAACATAATCTTGAAATATGTTAGGGGGAGTTTAATTTATGAAAAGAGAAGATGATTTTGAAAAAAGAAGAGAACATTTGAAAGGTTTGACTAATGATCAGTTATATGAAAGATTTTGGAGCCTTACTAATCAAGTTGTAAAACCAATGGTGGATTTAGCGTATACGCATACATCACCAGCTATTGAACGTTCTGTAGTACTTAGAATGGGATTTTCTAGTATGCAAGCTCAGCCTATAATTTCTTATGCAGCAAAATGGAATTTGATTGGAAAAGGTATAGGAAATGTAATTTTAACTTATGCAAAGCTTAAAAATATGGACTATCTTAAAGCAGGAGCAGAACTCTCTAAAGGAATAGGGTGGGATATTGTATCTGAAAAAATGAAGGGAAGTGAGAACTAATGCAAGAAAAATTACAAGAAAATGAAAAGCTTAATGTAGAAGAAATATTAAAAGACTTAGATAAGTATGAACCAAAATGGAGAGGATGGCACTGGAGAGAAGAAAATGAAACTGGAAAGGTTGGAGAATTCACATATCATGAAATATCAGCACCTTTAAAGAAGAGTCAACCTCTTCCAGCAGCAAGAAGCTTTGAAAATATAGATCCGCAACCAAGAGCAGTTATTACGACAGAAATTGCTTCAGGAAGATTTGAAGATGATATAAGAAGAATGAGAATGGCAGCATGGCATGGTGCGGATCATTTAATGGTTATAAGGACAATGGGTCAAAGTCACTTTGATGGATTATTAGAAGGAAGCCCAGAAGGGTTTGGGGGGGTACCAATAACTAGAAAAGAAATTAGAGCAACAAGAAAAGCTATAGATTTAATAGAAGAAGAAGTAGGAAGAAAAATTAATTTCCATTCCTATGTATCGGGCGTTGCCGGTCCTGATGTAGCGGTTATGTTCGCAGAAGAAGGCGTTAATGGAGCTCATCAAGATCCACAATACAATGTACTTTATAGAAATATTAATATGGTTAGATCTTTCGTTGATGCTGCAGTTGCAAAGGGTATAATGGCTCATGCAGGAATGCTTCAAATAGATGGTGCACATAATGCAAACGCAACAGCTATGAAGGGATATAAGGTAATGCCAGAACTTATGGTACAACATGCTATAAATTCTTGTTTTTCAGAACTCGTTGGAATGAAACCAGAAAACATTTCTTTATCAACTGTACCCCCAACATCTGCACCAGCTCCTTGTATGAGATATGATCTGCCTTATGCAGTAGCACTTCGTGAGTTTTTCAAAAGATACAAAATGAGAGCTCAAATGAATACTAAGTATATAGAGTCTTGTGAAAGAGAAGCTACAGTTGGACATACTTTGAATCTTTTAATATCAGAACTAACATCAGCAGACATTCAAAGTACAATAACTCCAGATGAAGGACGTAATGTTCCTTGGCATTATAATAATATTCATGCTATAAACACAGCTAAACAGGCATTTATAGGTATGGATGGATTAATGGACATGATAGAGCTTAAGAAAACAGGATATTTACCAGAAAAGGCAAGAGAAATTCAAGAAAGAGCTATTTTGTTCTTTGAGGAAATACTTGAAGTTGGTGGATACTTTAAAGCTGTTGATTCAGGATTCTTTATTGATTCTGGTCAATATCCAGAAAGAAATGATGATGGTATTGCAAGAAAGATTGCGGGCGGAGATGCTGTCGGAACAATTGTAAAAAGAGAATCAGATTATTTTGCACCAGTTTGTGGCCATTTTGGATACAATAATGTTCCAAAAGAATATAAAAGACCTTGCGATGCAATAGATGAATGTACATTATGTAACCATTCCAAAATTCAATATATCGATGAATTGGATGATAATGACAATGTATTTAAGAGAATGGAAGAAGTTAAAGAAGATGGTACTGTAATTCCAGAAGTCCAATGGGCTAAAGACGGGTATGTAAAAATCACTTTATGTATCCCGGAAAATGAACAAATTAGTGAAGCAGCAGCACTTGAAATGGGCACGCGAATGAATTTGAAAAATGTAGAAATTATTCATAAACAAGTGTTACAAAAAGCTGAGGGAACTCTTGTGGAAATAAAAGGCGTATGTGATTTTACACCTGTAAAACGTGATGAGTTAGTTCTTCCAAAGAGAAGAAAGTCACTAACAGATCAACAAATGAAAGATTATGTAAAAGGACATCCACTTAAGGTTGTTGCAGCCACAGTAGGTGAAGATGAACACTCTGTTGGAGTTCGCGAAGTTATTGATATTAAACATGGCGGAGTTGAAAGATTTGGTATAGAAGCAATTTTCCTTGGAACTTCATGTCCAATAGAAAAACTAGTAGATGCAGCTATAGAGTCAAAAGCTCAAGCTATATTGTGTAGTACAATAATTAGCCATAACGATGTTCATACAAAGAACATGAAAAAACTTAGTGATCTTTGCATCGAAAAAGGAGTAAGAGATAAGATTATACTTGTTTCCGGTGGTACACAAGTAACTGATGAAATAGCTAAAGCAAACGGTATGGATGTTGGATTTGGACGTGGATCAAATGGTACAGCTGTTGCATCCTTCATAATCAAAAGGTTAATGGGTTTGCCTGATAATGAAGAAGAAGAATAAAAGGAGCGATTGCTTGTGAAGGTAAATTATCTTGTTGCTGAAATAGGTAGCACCACTACCCTGGTTACTGCTTTTAATGTATACTATGATGATAAGGGACAGGTTATTGTAGATATACCTTTTCAAGGTAATAGCTGTACAACAGTAATAGATGGTGATGTAACTATAGGATTAAAAAATGCTGTTAAAGATATTGAAAATCAAATTGGAGAATCAATTACATGGAAAAAGATGTTAGCGACGTCTAGTGCTGCAGGGGGACTTAGAATAACTGTTCACGGACTTATGCAGCAAATGACTGTTAAGGCTGCTAGAGAAGCAGCTCTTGGTGCTGGTGGTATCATAAAAATGGTTACTGCTGGGAAGATGCGAAAAAGTGATCTAAAGAGAATACATGATATAAATCCTAATATGATAATGATTGCTGGAGGCACTGACTATGGTGAAAGGGAAACCTCTCTTTATAATGCAGAAATTATAAGCCAAGAAAAATATAACAAACCCATTGTATATTGTGGAAATATTGAAAATAGGGAAGAAATAAAAGAGATATTTGAAGGGCAAGAACTTTATTTAATTGACAACGTTTATCCAAGTATAGATGAGTTAAATGTGGAGCCTGCAAGGAAAATAATACAAGAAGCCTTTGAGAAGAATATTGTAAAAGCACCTGGAATGAATAAAATAAAAGAAATGGTGAATGGAAGCATAATGCCAACTCCAGGAGCAGTTATGGAGAGCTCAAAACTTTTATATGATATGATAGGGGACTTAGTAGTTTTTGATGTAGGAGGGGCTACCACGGATGTGCACTCTGTTACAGAAGGAAGTAGAATAGTTTTAGATATGCTAATAAATCCTGAACCAAAGGCTAAAAGAACTGTAGAAGGAGACCTTGGAGTTTTTATTAACAGCAAAAATGTAATAGATTTACTTGACGTTAGGGATTTAGGTGAATATACTAAGGAATATATAAAGTTACACATAAAACCTATACCGGAAGATATGGATGATATAAATGCAAGCAGCCTGCTAGCGAAGAAAGCTATATCCGTTGCAATAGATAGGCATGTAGGATTTATAAAAAGAAAATATGATGGTGAAAGTGGTTTTGTGGCTTATGGTAAGGATTTATCTGAGGTTAAATATATAATAGGTACCGGAGGGGCGCTTACAAGGCTTCCGAGTGGAGAAGCTTTGCTACTAGAAATAAGACACTTAAAAGACGAAGTTACAATGCTACCTAAAAAAGGTGCTAAAGTGCTTCTAGATAAAAACTATATTATGGCTTGTGCAGGGGTTTTAAGTAGAGAAAATAAAGAAGTGGCAATAGCGTTATTAACTCAAAGTTTAGGTATAACAAAGGATATGGGAATTAACGACATTTGAAAAGGGGAGTATCTATATGAAAAAAAATTATCCTTGTGTGGAAGTGAACTTGAAAAAATTAACACACAATGTAAAAACAATCCTAGCAATGTGTAATAAAAAGCATATAGATGTTACATCCGTAACTAAAGTATTTTGTGCACAAAATCCTATTGTAGAAGCTATACTACGAGCTGGGGTGACTGAGGTTGCTGATTCTAGAATCTTAAATCTAAAAAAACTAAAGGATTTAAATTGTAAAAAGATGATGCTTAGAATTCCAATGATAAGCGAAGTCTATGAAGTTGTGAAGTATAGCGATTGCAGCTTAAATTCAGAGATCGACACAATTAGGAAGCTAGGAGCAGCTGCAAAAGATTTAAATAAGATGCACAACGTTATACTAATGGTAGATTTAGGGGATTTAAGAGAAGGAGTATTGATTGACGACGTAGCTTCCATTGTGAGTAAAATAGTAAAATTAGATAATATTAATTTAATTGGACTTGGAACCAATGTTACTTGTTATGGTGGGGTAATTCCTGACACAGAAAACTTAGGTAAGCTTATAAAGTTAAAATTAGATATAGAAAAAAACTTTAGTTTAAGGTTACCTATAATTTCAGGGGGGAATTCTAGTAGTTTATATATGGTTATTAATGATACTATGCCAGAAGAAATAAATCAGCTTAGAATTGGAGAAGCAATAGTTCTTGGTAGGGAGACTTCTTTTGGACTCGCAGTACCTAATTGCTATGAAGATGCCTTTATACTCAGTGGGGAGGTAGTTGAAATAAAGAGTAAACCAACAGTACCAACAGGCACTATAGGAATGGATGCTTTTGGTAATAAACCTCACTTTGAAGATAAAGGAATAAGAAAAAGGGCTATTATAGCAATTGGAAGACAAGATATAAGAGTTGAAGGGTTAATTCCTTTGGACACAGATATAAGCATTTTTGGTGCAAGTAGCGACCATTTAATTTTAGATGTAACTGATAGTAAAAAAGAACTAACAGTTGGCGATATAGTAGATTTTAAAATAGATTATGGATGTTTGCTTGCAGCAATGACCTCTCCATATGTGGAGAAGTATTACAATAATTAATTAAGACGCAGTTTAACATATAGAGTAAAATATAAAATTATGAGGGGGAAAATATTATGAGAAATAAAATAAAAGTTGTAGTTTGGGGATTAGGTTCAATGGGAAGCGGTATTGCTAGAATGGTATTAAGCAAAAAAGGATTTACTATCGTAGGGGCTATTGACATGGATCCGAGTAAGGTTGGCAAAAAACTTTATGAAGTGTTAGGTGTTCCAGCAAATGAAGATAATTCATGTATAGTTACAAAAAATGCTGGAGATGTTATAAAGAAGGGTTTTGCAGAGGTTTGCCTTATGGCTACAGCTTCATTTACAAAAGTTGTATTTCCATTAATAAAAATGGCAGCAGTTGCTGGCATGGATATT
This sequence comes from Clostridium sp. CM036, assembly GCF_055081135.1. Lineage (NCBI taxonomy): Bacteria > Bacillati > Bacillota > Clostridia > Eubacteriales > Clostridiaceae > Clostridium > Clostridium sp. CM036. Next base: position 3,833,758 of record NZ_CM143652.1, read on the forward strand.
GTAACAACAGCTGAGGAAATGTCCTATCCAAGAGCTTTAGACCCAGAATTATCAGATGAAATGGATAGAATTGCTAAAGAAAATAAGGTTTCAATATTAGGAACTGGAGTAAATCCTGGATTTATAATGGATTTAGTTGCAATAATGCTTACAGGAGTTTCTGACACAGTTGATAGCATAAAGGCTACTAGAGTTAATGACTTAGCTTGCTTTGGCAGGGCAGTTATGGTTGAGCAAGGTATTGGCTTAAAACCAGAAGCATTTATACAGGGTGTTAAAGACAATACAGTAGATGGGCACGTAGGATTTTTACAATCATTTGGTATGTTTGAAGAAGCATTTAATATTAAGTTCAATAATATTAGACAAGAAAAATCACCAATTGTTACAACTGTGCCACGTAAAACAGATATTATCTCAGTAAATGCTGGAGAGGTTGCTGGATGTAGCCAATTGGGATATGCAAATTTAGGAGATAAAGTATTTGCTACAATGGAACATCCTCAGCAGATAAGACCAGAACTTGAGAATGTTGATACTGGAGATTATATTACAATTAACGGAGTTCCAAACTTGAACCTTCAAATAAAACCAGAAATACCAGGAGGAATCGCTACAATAGCTATATGTGTTAATATGATTCCACTAGTAATGAATGCAGAACCAGGACTCAAAACAATGCTCGATTTACCAGTTCCAAGAGCAATACTATCAGACGTTAGAAATTTACTAAAGTAAAAAGATATTAGAGGAGGTTTTTTATATTGGAAGAAAATAATAAAAAATTAGGACTAGGGTTACTTGTTGCTTTAGGCATAGGTACTATGATTGCATCAGGTATTTTTAATAGCCCTACAGATTTAATAACAACAACAAATCCAATGGTAGTCCTAATTTCATGGGGTATTGGAGTTTTTGGGGTAGTAATGCTAGGATTAGTATTTTACTTGCTTTCAAATAAAAAACCTGAATTACACGGGGGAATTTATTCCTATGCTAAAGATGGATATGGTGATTTTATAGGTTTTAATTCAGCTTGGGGTTACTTTACAAGTTCATTCCTTGGCAATGTTGCATTTATTGTTTTAATTTTCAAGACTATAAATAGCTTAATTGGAGAAGGATACACAATGCCTCGTGTTTTAGCATTTTTACTTGCATCTATTGTTTTGTGGTCATACTATTTTGTAATAAAAAGAGGAATTAGACAAGCTGGTATACTCAATTTGGTAGTTACAATTGGCAAAGTTATACCACTAATTCTAGTAATTGTATTTGGCCTTTCAGCTTTTAAACTAGGTACATTTAATGTTGAAAATTGGAAGACAGTTTTAGCAGTCAGTGGAGACACCGTTAGTATAGGGAAACAGATAAGTGGCGCAATGGGAACAATTTTATGGTGCTTCGTAGGTGTTGAAGGCTTAGTAGTTTTGTCTCAAAGGGCAGAATCTCATATAGTGGTTGGAAAAGCAACAATAATCTCACTTGTTATAACAGCGATACTTTATGTATCAATATCTATATTGTCAATGGGTATTTTGCCAGCTAAGGCTTTAGTTGCAGCACAAACTCCATTAGCAGCTGTTTTAGCACAGACTGCATTGGGAAGTGCAGGGGCTATTATAGTTAAAGTGGGAATTTTAATTTCTGTTATGGGTGCTTTACTTTGCTGGCTTTTGATAACCACAGAAATTTTATATGTTCCAGCAGAACAGGATGGGTTAATGCCTAAATGGTTTAAAAAGAACAATGATAAAAATGTGCCTATAAATGCTCTTTTATTTGGAATGGTAGCAACACAAATAGGGTTGCTAGCTATGCTATCACCAGGTTTGCAAAAAGCTTATTTTGTTGTGACACATATGTGTACAACTAATATATTAATACCATACTTATTATCTTCTATGTATGCATTTAAGGTATATAATAAAGAAAGTGGACATCTTAAGGAAAAAATTATAGCAGTAATTGCAGGTGTATATTCAATTTATGTTATATATGCAGTGGGAATTGGATATTTAGGTTTAGCAGTTGTAATTTATGCATTAGGGTTAGGTTTTTATTTGAAAGCAAAAAAAGAAAAAAAAGAAGCTATTACTCAGGAAGAAAAGTTGTCCATGATAGTTATGGTTATAGTGGCGATTGTTATGATAATAGCAGCAGCTATGGGTAAAATTTCTGTTTAACGACATTTCAGGAGATGATTTAACGCAGAGTCTTTGTAATCATTATTACAAAGGAAATAAAAGGCAGTCCTACGGGATATGCCTTTTATTTTTATTATGGGGGGATTAAGCTTTGATTACTGATTTTTGGAAATGATATATCAAAATAAATAACAAATATTTTTTTCTTTTTTAGTCTAAATCATTCCTTACGATATCCTCATAGGTTTCCCTTTTAACAACTAACCTTGAATTACCAGCCTTTAGCATTACCACTGCTGGTCTCGGTAATCTATTGTAATTACTGGACATCGAGTAGTTATATGCTCCTGTAGTAAGCATTGCAAGTATATCACCTGTTTCCATTTTAGGAAGCTTTATATCGTGGATCAGCATATCACCCGATTCACAGCATCTTCCTGCAATAGTTACAAGGTCTTCATTTTCTTTATCAGCCTTGTTCGCAACAATAGCTTCGTTTTCAGCTTGATATAGGGCAGGTCTTGGATTATCTGCCATACCACCATCTACACTAACATATTTTCTTATTCCCTCAATTTCTTTTATAGCTCCTATTGTATAAAGGGTTATACCGTTTTCTCCGACTAACCATCTTCCTGGTTCAATGAGAACTCTAGGAGTTTCTAATGAATATTTCTTGCAATCTCCATATATATTACCCATTATTACTTCTATAAACTCACTCATTTCAAGAGGTTTATCGCCATTAGAATAGTAGATTCCAAAGCCACCGCCCATATTTAGCTCTTCTGTTTTAAGGCCTAAGTTGTTCTTTAAATCAAGCATAAATTTTGTCATTATATGAACAGCTTCTTTATAAACATCCTTGTTAAACATTTGTGAACCTATATGACAATGTATACCGCTATATTTTATGTTTTCACATTTGCTTACCATTTCTATAGCCTCAAAAGCAACATTACCCTGTATAGGGAAGCCAAACTTTGAATCTAACTGTCCAGTAGAAATGTATTCATGTGTGTGACCTGAAATGCCAGGGGATATTCTTAAAATAGCCCTTACTACAACACCTTTCTTTTGGGCTATTTTTTGTAAAAGTTTCACTTCGTGAAAGCTATCGATAACAAAGCAGCCAACATTATTATCTATACCAAGTTCAATCTCTTCTTGCGATTTATTGTTGCCATGAAAATATACTTTTTCCATTGGAAAGCCAGATTTACATGCGGTATATAATTCGCCGCCTGATACAACATCTATGCCAAGACCTTCTTCTTTTATTATTTTGCACATGGCAATGTTGCTGAAAGCTTTGCTGGCATATAAAGCAAGCGTATTGGGGTATTTATCCATAAAATGCTCGCGCACCTGTTTACAACTCTGTCTTATTCCGTCTTCACTCATAACATAAAGAGGCGTCTTGAATTCTCCTGCCAATTTTACCGTATCGCATCCAAAAAACTCTAGATGTCCTTTTTCATTTACATTTATATAATTTCTTTTCATGAAAACACCTCCTGGTTGATTTTGTGAAATTACTTTATTATCGATTTAAAGTGTTATTGTATTTATAAATTAGCAATTATCATGCCAATACAGGAAAGTTATATAAATCAAAGATTTAGTTTGTTAATGCGTCCAAAATATTGGAAAAAAATCTGTTCTAAATTTTTGTGAACTCCGAAAAGTGTTATTTTCAGAATGAGTCCAATATTTTGGACTGATTCCACAGTTTTGGACTTGATTTGTTTATAAGTATGTTGTTCAAAATAAAATCAATGATCCATATCAATCATTGATTTTATTTTGAAGATTATACCTCTTAAGTTTTTCGTAAAAACCTGATTTGCTTATGTTAAGTATCCTCATAGCTTCGGTTTTATCTCCAGCTGTGATTTTTAGTGCATTTTCAATAGCTTTTCGCTCTGCAATTTCGATTGCACCCTTGAGAGAATATCCAAAGCTACAGCTTTCTGAGCCTTTCGCTGAGGTTATGATGCTTATATCCTTCGTAAAAATTGTATGCTCATCAGATACGTTTATTGCTCTTTCAAGAACATTTTCAACCTCTCTGACGTTTCCTGGCCAATCGTACATAAGCATTTTTTTTATAACACCCGCCGATATTCTTTTCTCTTCGCAGCCCGCTCTTTTGCAAATCTTAGGAGTTAAGTACATAATCAACGTATAAATATCTTCTTTTCTTAATCTTAACGGCGGTATAAAAATAGGGAAAACGTTAATCCTATAATATAAATCTCTTCTGAATTCTCCCTGATTGACAGCTATATCTAAATCCTTATTAGTTGCAGCTATAATTTTTACGTCAACTTCTCTGTAGTGTGTACCACCGACTCTATTAAATCGTTTGCTTTGCAAGACGTGTAGTAGCTTTGCTTGCATATATAAAGGTATATCCCCTATTTCATCGAGAAAAATAGTCCCCTCATGAGCAACCTCAAATAGACCCTTTTTACCTTCTTTTTTTGAACCGGTGAACGCGCCACCTTCATATCCAAAGAGCTCACTTTCTATTAATTCCTTGGGTATAGAAGCGCAATTTACATATATGAATGGCTTATTAGTTCTTCTACTACCTTTATGTATGCACTCTGCTACGAGTCCCTTTCCTGTACCACTATCGCCTAACAGAAGTACTGTAGAATCTATTTCTGATGCCTTTCTGGCAAGCTTTCTTACAGCCTTTATGCTGTCACTTTGTCCAATAATCCTTCTGAATTCGTCATAATCTTTAAGTTTATTTTCAGCATCATTAAGAGATGCTATGGCATAGTCTCTTTCTTTAATTATATTTTCAAGCTCAGTTATGTCTTGAACCTTTAATAAGGCACCTATAATTTTGTTATCATCTTTTAGCTGAACTAAAGAGCATCTTGTAGACCGGCCATTTATGTCCTTAACCTGATTAGTATAAGAAATATATTTACCGTTTGCGGCTTCTACAAAATCTACAATATTTATATTCGTTTCTTTAGGGTGAACATCAAAAATACTGTGTCCAACCACATCAATTGTATAGTTATAATCTCCCTTTGAAGCAAATATGGTTCCATTAAGGAGCTTTTTTATATCATCTCGCCTACTGGTGTAGCCTCTAGCCTGATAAAATTTTACCTTACCTGTATTGCCGCATAAAACTACCATATGTCCTATGGACTTCGTATAATTAAGTGTATATTTAATATCATTTATAGATATAATCGCCACCCTGTTACAAAAATCAATAGCTGCAGTTAGTTTATTTTTAGAATATATGTTTTCAAGATACAAAGTACTTTCTCTAGAAGAAGTGCATTCTATTACACCATTGTATGATTTATCTCCCATAATACCTATTGAAACAAAGGCATCTCCTTGTTTCAATTTTTGAGAGGATACCCCTATATTTTTTAAGTCTTCAAGAGTTAGCCCCCCATCATCCTCACCAAGCATTGTATCAGCGATTATTACAATATCATTTTCTACGATACTGCCAGCAGAATGCCCTATGCCCTGGTTATATATAATTCCAAAGATCTCTTTAGCCATTCTGTTATAACATTTAATTACTCCATTTGGGTCGACTACTATGAGGCCTTCCGAGACCTCATCAAATATAATATTAAAAGGATCCTTCATATTATTACCACCATTCTATACTCTTATTCTAGTATTTTTGCTTGGGTATACTAGATTATTTTGTATCGTTTATTTATTGTCATTCATAGCATTTCTTGCAATATGTTTTAGAAACATTATACCACTCTAATAAAAAGATAAAAATATATTACCTCTTTAAAGATACATTATAGAGTAGATAAATAAAAAAAAATCTACATTGAAGGGTAATTTTATGTATAATAAAGAAAAAAAGGAATAGTGAAAATTATTATTAATAATAATTTAAAGGAGGAAGATCATGAATAAACCTAAAATATACATTGCTCAGCGTATACCTAGAGAAGTAGAAAATTATATTGCACGATTTTGTGATTATGAAAAATGGGAGGGAGAAAAAGAAATTTCAAGAAGTGAACTATTAGATAAACTCTCTGATAAAGACGGTGTATTATTATCCGATTTTTGTATTAACCAAGAACTATTAAATAGGGCTCCTAAATTAAGAGCTATTAGCAATGTTACAGTTGGATATAATAACTTTGATTTACAAGTAATGAAAGAGAGGAACATTATAGGTACGAATACTCCAGGTGTTTTAGATGATACTGTTGCAGATTTAATATTTGGACTGATGTTATCTTGTGCAAGGAGAATTGCGAAATTAGACAGATATGTAAAGGAAGGTAAATGGACTAGAGATGATAACGAAACACTCTATGGAACAGATGTACACCACTCAACGGTAGGCATAATTGGTATGGGTAGAATAGGAGAAGCAGTAGCTAAAAGGGCAAAGCTTGGATTTGATATGGAAGTTTGCTACTACAACAGAAACAGAAAAAAAGATGTAGAAGAAAGACTAGGCATTAAATATTGCGATTTTAAATCACTTCTAGCTAAATCTGATTTCATTGTATTAATGACTCCACTTAATGATGAAACGCGCCACCTTATAGATTTTGAGGAATTCAATATAATGAAGAATACTGCTATATTTATCAATGCCTCTAGGGGTCAAACAGTAAATGAACAGGCCTTAATTGAAGCACTTCAAAGTAAAAAGATTTATGGCGCAGGTATGGATGTGTATGAAAAAGAGCCAGTTAATCCTGAAAATATACTGCTTAAAATGTCAAATGTAGTTACGGTTCCACACATAGGATCAGCAACGCAAAAGACCCGTTTTGATATGGCTATGATGGCTGCGCAAAATCTTGTTAAAGCACTGCAAGGAGAAATACCACCTAATATTGTACCAGAATTACAAAAATAGAAAATGTATTATAATTTGATCAGCAGCCAGTTTATAGTTTTTTATATATAAATTGGCTGCTATAATTTTTTGTGATAAGTGTAATTATTTTAGTACATTAGCTCATACAATTATATGTATTAGTATACTTTTAAGACATTCTCAATAAATAAAGTTATAAGTAGAAATTACTTTTTAGAAAGGGTAGATGAAAATGTTAAATGAGGTTATGGACTATTTACTAAGCCACATTGATAAATACTATGAAGCAGTGAGGATTCATATTAATATTAGTGTTACAGCAGTTTTAATAAGTATAATAATAGCGGTACCTTTGGGAATTATATGTGCTAAATTCACAAAAGCAACACAGCCTATAATGAATATATTTAATCTTTTTAGGATTATTCCAAGCCTTGCAATCTTAGTGCTAGTTATGCCAATACTTGGGACTGGATACTTGCCAGCACTATTGGCACTTGTGATTTTAGCTATACCACCAATACTTATAAATACATATTTAGGGATAAAAAATATTGATGCATCTGTTCTAGAAAGTGCTGAAGGTATGGGAATGGATTACAAGAAAATGCTTTATAAAATTGAAATTCCATTAGCACTTCCATTAATAATTACGGGAGTTAGAACATCTGCGGTTGAAGTAATTGCTAGTGCGACTTTAGCATCTTATATAGGAGCTGGAGGACTAGGAGATTTCATTTTCACGGGTCTTGGTATGAATGATTTTAGAATATTAATAATAGGGGGAGCAACAGTTGCACTGCTTTCGGTAATCGCAGAAATGTTGTTATTTATGTTAGAACAAAGTATAACAAAGTATCAAAGAGACTAAAGAATACTATGTAGGAGAGTGAGTAGTTATGAATAAGAGATTAAAAAGCTTAGTCGTAGTTTCTGTATTAACAGCCTTGGTTACAGTTTCAGTTTTAACTGGCTGTTCTAAAAAGAGTCTTTCATCTGGGGATATAAATACATCCCAAACTAAAAGTAAACCTACAATAAAAGTTGGATCTAAAGATTTTACAGAATCTTTAATTTTATCTGAATTATATGCAGTTGCTTTAGAAAAAGAAGGTTATAAAGTTTACAGAAAATTTAATCTTGGTAGTGCTGTGGTTCATACTTCACTTGTAAATGGAGATATTGATGTTTACCCTGAGTATACTGGTACAGGATTATTATCTGTTTTAAAGCAGCAGCCAAAGTTTGATTCAAAGGAAGTTTATAATGAGGTTTCAACGAAATACAAGGAGAAATTTAAATTGATTTGGCTTGATCCATCTTCTGCAAATGATGGGCAGGGATTAGTGATTTCCAAAAGGGCCTCTGATAAATATAATATACACACTATAACCGATCTTCAAAAAAGAGCAGGAAGTATAAGGTTTGCATCGCAAGGTCAATTTGATGAAAGATTAGATGGACTGCAAGCTTTGACAATGGCTTATGGGGATTTTAAATTTAAAGATGAAAAGATCTATGATAATGGAATTAAATATGATGTGCTTCATAATGATAAAGCAGATGTTGCTGTAGCATATACAACAGAAGGACAATTAAGTAAAACTGAGTTTGCGATTCTCGAAGATGATAAGAATGCATGGCCACCGTACAACATAGCCCCAGTTATAAGGCAAGACCTTCTTGAAAAGAATCCTCAAATAAAAGATATTTTAAATAAGGTTACAAGCAAAATTGACAACGTGTCAATAATAAAATTAAATTCAGAAGTAGACATAGATAAAAAAGAATACTCAGAGGTAGCTAAGAATTTTTTTGAAAAGGAATTAGCAAAATAGAAAATGGATATACACGGAAGGAGGTAAATCTTTTGAAAAGGGTAGCGATTGAATTTGTAAAAGTAAGCAAAAAATTTAAGGGTTCAGAGCAATATGCTGTAACAGATGTAAGTGCCAGTATTGAAGAAGGTAGTTTTATAACAATACTGGGAACTTCGGGCTCAGGTAAAACTACATTTTTGAAAATGATAAATAGAATATATGAATCAACCTCAGGGGAAATATTATTTTTCAAAGAAAACATTAAAAATATTCCCGCTGAAAAACATAGGCAGAAAATTGGATATGTCATTCAACAAATTGGGCTATTTCCTCATATGACTGTGGAGGAAAATATTGCTACAGTTCCGAATATTTTAAGGTGGAAAAAGAAAGACATAGCGCAAAGAGTTGATATATTGTTGGATTTAGTGAGTATTCCTTCTAAGGATTTCAAAAAAAGATATCCAAGGCAATTATCAGGAGGCCAGCAGCAAAGGGTTGGAATAGCAAGAGCTATGGCTGCTGATCCTGAAATAATGCTTATGGATGAGCCTTTTGGAGCGATAGATGCTATAACTAGACTAAATCTTCAAGAGGAACTCCTAAGAATTCAAAAAAAGCTTAATAAGACAATTCTCTTTGTAACTCATGATGTTAATGAAGCTTTCAAATTGGGGGATAAAGTAATAATCATGGATAAAGGAAAAATTCAACAGTTCGATACACCGTACAATATATTATTTCATCCAGAAAATGAATTTGTTACCCGTTTGGTCTCTTCAGAGAATGTTATTCAAAAACTTAAGTTTGTACGTGCGAGTTCTGTAATGATTCCTTTGGATTCAAAAACAATGGAAGATGACACAAGAGTTAATGAAAATGAGGATTTGCAACATTTGTTAGCATATTTTCTTAAAAAAAATATCGATCATTTGATTGTTGAGAAGGATAATCATGAAGCTGTTGGCAAAATAACACTTGAGCAATTAAAAATAAGTCAGTGAACAGGGGGGATAGTGCATGATAGAGTATTTATATAAGTATCATGATAATATGTTAACTTTGCTGCTACAGCATCTTCAAATTGTATCACTAAGTATTTCAATATCACTCGTGATTGCAATCCCTCTATCACTTTTGATTTTAAGGTCAAAAGTTTTATCTGTAGTAGTTTTATCCTCTTTAGGGGTTATTTATTCTGTGCCTAGTCTAGCATTATTTGCTTTATTAATACCTCTATTAGGCCTTGGAAAAGGAACAGCGATTTTCGTTTTAGTAATTTATAATCAGTATATTTTAGTTAGAAATATATTCGCAGCATTTAAGTCCATAGATTCATCCATTATAGAAGCCGGGAAAGGGATGGGTTTTAACCCTTTTCAGTTATTTTTGAAAGTACAAATGCCGTTAGCTCTTCCAATAATAATTGGGGGAATAAGAATTGCTACTGTAACTACCATTTCCATAGCGACTATTGCCTCGGTAATAAACGCTGGTGGGTTAGGAGTTATTTTGTTTGATGGACTTAGGATGAATTACCTTCCTAAAATATTATGGGGAACTATAATGTCTGCAGGACTTGCAATAGTTGCAAATGAAATATTATTATATTTGGAAAAGTTGGCTAGTTTTAAAGCCAGTGGTAAATGCGAAGTTTGATGTTCTTATATTAAAATATATAGCTAGAAGTTTTATAGCAAAAGTTACCAAGGTGATATATTATAAAATACATTTGTATTTTTTGAATTTACAAGGGGGAGAAAAATGAATACAATATTTGATTATAGTAAGCTAGATACTATATTAGAAAATCATAAATTTAAATCTAGTAATATTATTGCAATATTGCAGGACACCCAAGAATGCTATAGGTATTTACCCAAGGAGGTATTCTCGTATCTTTCAGAAAAGCTTGGTATGAGCAGAGCAAAAATATATAGTGTGGCAACTTTTTATGAAAATTTTTCTTTACAACCTAAAGGTAAGTTTATAATAAAAATATGTGATGGTACTGCTTGTCACGTTAGAAAATCTGCTCCTATATTAGAAAAGCTAAGAGAACATTTAAAACTTTCGGAAACTAAAACTACAACAGATGATTTAACATTTACTTTAGAAACAGTTTCTTGTCTAGGTGTTTGTGGACTTGCACCAGCTATGAGTATTAATGATAAAGTACATGGTTCTATGACCCCAGAAAAAGCAATGGAGCTTTTAAATACTCTTAAGGAGGAAAAATAATATGCTTCATAATAGAAATGATCTAATTAATGCAAGAAATATTTATATAAATAGTTTTACAAAAGAAAAAAAGAAAATTCTTGTATGTGCTGGTACTGGCTGCGTTGCAGGTGGATCCCTAGATATTTATGATGAATTAATAAGGATTATAAAGGAAAAGGGCATAAATTGTGAAGTAAGCCTTGAGAAAGAGCCACATGAGGAAACTATTGGAGTGAAAAAAAGCGGATGTCATGGATTTTGTGAAATGGGTCCTCTTATAAGAATAGAACCATTTGGATATTTATATTTAAAAGTAAAGATGGAAGATTGCGCAGAAATCGTGGATAAAACTATAGTTAAAGATGAATGTGTTGAAAGACTTGTATATACCAAAAATGGACATATATTTAGGAAGCAGAATGAAATTTCTTTTTATAAAAAACAAACTAGAGTTGCACTTGAACATTGTGGACACATTGATGCAACTTCAATAGCAGAATATATCGCTATAGGCGGATATTCTGCATTTGAAAAAGTACTATTTGATATGAATTCAGATGAGGTTATTAACCAAATAAATGAATCAAATTTAAGAGGCCGTGGAGGCGGTGGATTCCCTACTGGTAGTAAATGGGGGCAGGTACAGCGCCAAAAGGAAAAGATAAAATATATTGTATGTAACGGTGACGAGGGTGACCCAGGGGCATTCATGGATAGGAGTCTAATGGAGGGAGACCCTCATAGGGTTATTGAAGGAATGATAATCGCCGCTGTTGCTTGTGGTGCACAAAAAGGTTTTTTATATGTTCGTGCAGAATATCCTATTGCTGTAGATAGACTTTCGAGTGCTATTAAACAAGCAAAAGAATATGGAATTATTGGGGAAAACATTCTTGGGACAAATTTTAGTTTTGATATCCAGATTAATAGAGGTGCAGGTGCTTTTGTATGTGGTGAGGGAAGTGCACTAACAGCTTCCATTGAAGGGAAAAGAGGTATGCCAAGGGTAAAACCTCCAAGAACTGTTGAGAATGGACTTTTTGGCAAGCCAACAGTTCTTAATAATGTTGAAACTTTTGCTAATGTGCCTGTAATAATTAATAAAGGCGTAGAATGGTATAAATCAATTGGAACTAAAAATAGTCCTGGTACAAAAGCGTTTGCTTTAACAGGAAATATTGAAAACACAGGACTTATTGAGGTGCCAATGGGCACAACTCTAAGAGAAATAATATTTGATATTGGTGGAGGAATAAAAAACGGCAAAAAGTTTAAGGCTGTACAAATAGGCGGGCCATCTGGTGGATGTCTTACAATAGATGATCTTGATTTGCCACTAGATTTCGACTCACTTAAAAAAGCAGGGGCAATGATAGGGTCGGGTGGACTTGTAGTTATGGATGAAGATACTTGTATGGTTGAGATTGCAAGATTCTTTATGAACTTTACAAAAAATGAATCCTGTGGCAAATGTGTTCCTTGCCGCGAAGGTACTAAAAGAATGCTTGAAATTCTTGAAGGAATAGTTGCAGGTAAAGGAAAGCTTGAAGATATAGATATGCTCTTAGAACTTGCAGATACCATATCTTCAACATCACTATGTGGACTTGGAAAGACAGCGCCATTACCAGTTGTCAGTACTATTAAGAATTTTCGTGATGAGTATGAAGCTCATATTACTTATAAAAAATGTCAATCTAAAACATGTCAGAAGCTTAAGACAATATTTATTGATTCAAAAATTTGCAAGGGATGTTCAAAGTGTTCAAAAATTTGTCCAGTTGGAGCAATCTCAGGTAAGATTAAAGGAACATTTACAATTGATAAAGACAAGTGCATAAGATGTGGTAGTTGTGTTGATACTTGTGCATTTAAAGCTATAAAGGAGGAGTAATAGAATGAATGGACAGTTTATGACTATAGATAATGTACCTGTAGAAATAAAGGGCGAAAAAAATATTCTTGAACTAGTTAGAAAAGCTGGTATCGAATTACCTACATTATGCTTCTATTCAGAGCTTTCAGTTTATGGAGCTTGTCGTATGTGTATGGTTGAAAACAAACATGGAGGCATTGAGGCCGCATGCTCTACTCCTCCTAAAGCTGGCATGGATATATATACAAATACGCTAAGACTTAGAAAGTATAGAAAGAATATTCTTGAGTTACTGCTTGCAAATCACTGCAGAGATTGTACAACCTGTGAAAAAAATACTTCATGTAAGCTACAGGAGTTAGCAAAACGTTTCGGAATAAAGAAAGTAAGATTTGAAAATACTGCTAAAGAACCTGAACCAGACAATTCATCTGTATGCATAGTAAGAAATCCAAGCAAGTGTATCTTATGTGGTGATTGTGTAAGAGTGTGTGCAGAAGTACAAAACGTTGGAGCAATTGATTTTGTTGGCAGAGGATCTAAAATGACTGTTTCAACGGCATTTAATGAACCTATAGGAGACTCTAATTGTGTTGGTTGCGGGCAGTGTGCAGCAGTATGTCCTACTGGTGCTATTGTAGTAAGGAGTACTACAGATAAACTTTGGAAGGAACTTAGTGATAAGAATACACAGGTGGTAGTTCAAATTGCTCCTGCTGTAAGGGTATCTATGAGCAAGGAATTAGGACAAGAAGATGGCAAAAATGCAATGGGAAAAATAGTAACTGTCCTTAGAAAAATGGGATTTGATAAGGTATTTGATACCTCAGTAGGGGCAGACCTTACAATTATAGAGGAAACAAATGAATTTATTTCAAAACTTAAAAATAATGAGAGCTTACCTCTATTCTCATCTTGCTGCCCTGCCTGGGTAAATTATGTTCAAAATACTTATCCAGATTTAATGAAAAATGTTTCCACTTGTAAATCTCCTATGCAAATGTTTGCTTCTGTATTGAAGGAACATTACAAAGATGATGATAAAAAACTTGTGAGCGTAGCAATTATGCCTTGTTCATCAAAAAAATTCGAAGCAAATAGGGATGAATTTAAAAAGAATGGTGTTCCTAATGTAGATTATGTAGTAACGACGCAAGAACTTATTAATATGATAAAAGAATCAGGAATTGCGTTCTCAGAATTAGAACCTGAGGCACTAGATATGCCATTTGAAATTAGTAGTGGAGCTGGGGTTATATTTGGAGTAACGGGTGGTGTTAGTGAAGCTGTTATACGTAAAGTTTTAGGGGATCAACCGATTGCAATATTACGTGCACTTGCTTTTGATGGTGTTAGAGGTATGGACGGCGTTAAAGAAGCCAGTATTAATGTAAATGAGCGCGTAATAAAATTCGCCATAGTAAGTGGACTCAAAAATGCAGATTACGTTATAAAGAAGATAAAATCCGGTGAAGCTCATTATGATTTTGTAGAAGTTATGGCATGCCCCGGTGGATGCGTTAGTGGCGCAGGACAACCATTCGTAAAAGCAGAAGGGAAATCTAAGCGTGGTACTGGATTATATAAAGCAGATAAAATGAATAGTATAAGTCGTACAGATGACAACCCATTAATGAATTCGTTATATTCAGGATTGTTAAAAGGCAAGGTTCATGAACTATTACATGTACACTACAATAAAAAAAGTTGAGTAATCAACACCCATCCATATACGGATGGTTTTTTTTTGTAAAATTGTATCATTATACATTTAAAATACATATTCTATGTTGACAACGTTAAAGTTCTAGTGTACTATTAGCATATGTCACTAGGACGTTAATGTACTTTCAGAAAGGAGATGAAATCATGGATTTGAAATTTAATGACAAAATGCCTATATATTTACAAATTATGGATCTTATAAAAATGGACATCGTTACAGGAAAGCTAAGATCAAAGGATAAATTACCATCAGTACGAGAAATGGCAACAAATTTGAAGGTGAACCCAAATACGCTTCAAAGATCTTATCAAGAGCTTGAAAGACTTGGAATTGTGTATACACAAAGAGGCACTGGAACATTTGTGGGGGAGGGAGAAAATATGGTAGATGATTTAAAAAAGGAAATGGCAAAGGAAGTTATAGATTTATTTATACTTAGAATGAAAAGCTTAGGATTTACTGCTAAGGAAATAATTAAATCTGTTTCAAAGGAAACTATGGAGGTGAAACAAGATGAATAGTATATTAAAATCAGAAAAAATATGTAAGTCATATTTAAATAAAAAGGCCCTACGGGGAGTAGACCTAGATATAATGCCAGGAAAAATTGTAGGACTTCTTGGTCCTAATGGTAGCGGTAAAACTACATTCTTAAAAATAGCAGCTGGAATACTGCATTCATCGAAAGGAGAAATACTAATAGATGGTCAAAAGCCTGGTGTTTATACAAAGTCCATAGTTTCATATTTACCTGATAATGAGTATCTTCTAAATTGGATGAAAATAAAGGATGCGGTGAAGTATTTCAAAGACTTTTATTCTGATTTTGATGAAAAAAAGTCAAAGGAAATGCTCCAGTTTATGAAACTTGATGAAAATAGCACTGTGAAAAGCCTATCAAAGGGAATGAAGGAAAAGTTAAAGCTTACATTGGTACTCTCAAGATCCGCAAAGCTTTATATACTTGACGAACCACTTGGTGGAGTAGACCCTACTACTAGAGAACAGATATTAAATGCTATAGTTAATAACTTTAGTGAAAATAGTTCCATGATAATTACTACACATCTTGTAAATGATATAGAACGAATTTTTGATGATGTAGTATTTATATCTGATGGAGAGATAGTACTTAAGGGTAACGCAGAAGAATTACGAATTAGTAAGAAAAAGTCAATCGATGAATTGTATAGGGAGGTATTTAAGTAATGTTTAAGCTTATAAAATATGAATTAAGATCAACTTTTTTAACCATAATTGGAATATGTATATCGGTTATAATTGCTAACTTATTTCTTATGACAAAGAAAGATACCTGGGGTGGTAATACAGTAACTGCATTATCTACATGCTTAATTATTGGCGCCATGATAGTAATATTTATATCTTCATTAAAAATTATGAGCAAATACTTATATGGAGATTCAGGCTACCTGTTGTTTACACTTCCGCAATCTGGGAGCGCGATAATGACTTCAAGGCTGATAAGTGCCTTAATTCAAATATCCATTGTTGCGTTTGTATCCATTTTGATGCTCTATTTGACTTCAATAGACAAAATAGATTTAAGTTTTTTTAAATATTTCAAGCTCAGTGTAGTATTATTTTTTATAATTCAATATATATGGGGCATTGTTTATTTATTAACATTTATATACTTTTGTATGGTTATTGGCAAAGTAGCCTTAAGAGGTAAAAAACTAGGTAAAATAGGTTCTTTTATAATTTTTATAATATTATCAATAGCAATTGGCTGGCTGTCAACTAAAATTACAACGCTATTACCTCAAAACTTGAACTTGAATAAATTTTCAATAAATACGACTAATAGTATATTAAATTCTGATTTAATGGGTTCAGGTGGAGAACTTAATCTTAATATTGCAGATACCATATTTCAGATAATTACTTTTGTAGGATTATTCATTAGCACTACCTATCTAATAGATAAAAAATTAGATTTATCATAAGATTTAATAATTTAAAACTCATATAAGGAGGTTCAACATGGAAACTATAGTACAAATCAAGAATGTTACAAAAAAAATCGGTAAAAAGGTAATAATAGATGATCTTACTTTTGACGTGCGTTCAGGGGAGGTGTTTGGATTCCTCGGACCAAATGGCGCAGGTAAAACTACTACTATTAAAATGCTTTTAGGACTGATGTCTATTACTAAAGGTGAAATGTATATTGATGGATTAAATGTTGAGAAGGATTTTGAAAAAGCCATTGTTAAAGTCGGTGGAATTATTGAAAATCCAGATTTATATAAATATTTAACTGGGTATCAAAATCTTGTTCATTTTTGGAGGATGTATCCAGACTTAAAGAAGGAACGTATTGATGAGGTTATAAAAATTGTGGGTCTTGAAAAAAGAATAAATGACAAAATAAAGACATATTCACTAGGTATGCGTCAAAGACTAGGGGTTGCACAAGCGCTCCTTAACTCTCCAAAGTTATTGGTATTAGATGAACCTACTAATGGATTAGATCCTGCTGGTATTCATGAATTGCGTAATCATTTACGGACACTTGCAAGAGAAGAAAATGTTGCAGTAATAGTATCAAGCCACTTGCTTTCAGAAATGGAGCTTATGTGCGATAGGGTAGGAATTCTGCAAAATGGAAAATTGGTTAGAATTCAGGATATGAAAGAAATGCTTGAGGATGAGTCGGATTCAGTTATAGCTCTAGATGTTTCGCCGATTGAAAGTGCAAAAGCATATTTAGAAAGTCTTAGTAGTAAATATAAACCAGAAATAAATGAAAAAGAAATTGAAATTAAGGAAAATATAGAAAATGTTCCTGGGTTAGTTGAAAAGCTTGTGCAGCAGGGAATTAAAATTTACGGTGTTCGTAAGGTGCAACAAAGCTTAGAGAAAAAATTCTTAGAAATGACAGGGGGTAATGGAATTGCGTAAAATAATAAATCTAGTTCGTAATGAAAATATGAAACTTGCTCATAGCGTTAGCACATGGATAATGATGGGTATATTAGTTCTTATTATAGTAGCAGTTGGGCTCTTATTTAGATTTACAGGTACCCAAGCGCCTAAAAGTGATTGGAAATCAGACATAACAATTCAAAACCAGGAAATTAAAAAATCATTAGCTAGGCCAGGGATATCTAAAATGGAAAAGGACGGAATTACAAAGCAGTTACAAACTAATGAATATCGTCTTAAAAATGACATACAACCTATACAGGATAAATCGTTATGGGGATTTGTAGAAGGAGCAAGTAGCCTAATATTTTTAATTTCTCTTTTTGCTATTATAATGGGTGGTGGAATAGTAGCCAATGAGTTTTCAGGAGGCACAATTAAACTATTACTAATTAGACCTTCAAAACGGTGGAAAATTCTACTTTCAAAATATATTTCTGTTTTAGGATACACTCTTTTCATGCTTTTAGTGCTTTTAGTAGTTTCATTTCTTATTGGAGGAACATTGTTTAGCTTTAAAGGGTCAGGTACACCATTCCTTACAAATGTTGCTGGCAAAATTACTGAAGTTAATATGATAGCACATATTGTGGAGGTTTATGGACTTCAGTGTATAAGCTTAGTTATGATGGTTACTTTAGCATTTATGATTTCTACAGTTTTCCGTAATAGTGCAATGGCCATAGGTATTGGAGTTTTTCTTTTAACTGTAGGGAATACCGTAACAATGCTACTCACTAGATTTAATTGGTCAAAATATATTCTATTTGCAAATACGAATTTGAATCAATATATTGATGGACAGCCATTGGTTAAAGGAATGACAATGAACTTTTCAATTACTGTACTGATAGCTTATTTTATAATTTTCAATGTTATTGCATACGCAGCTTTTATAAAAAGAGATATAGTAGCATAATATTATAAATAAAATATAGACCACCTGGATAAATATAAAATTTATCTAGGTGGTCTATATTTTCATATTGACACGATTAATGTTGCAGTGTACTATTAACATATGTCACTAGGAAATCGATGTATTTTCTGAAAGGAGATGGAATAATGAATTTAGAATTTAATGATAAAATGCCTATATATCTACAAATCATGGACCTTATAAAAATGGATATTGTTACAGGAAAGCTAAAATCAAAGGATAAGCTGCCCTCAGTACGAGAAATGGCAATGAATTTAAATGTGAATCCAAATACGCTTCAAAGATCCTATCAAGAGCTCGAAAGACTTGGAATTGTTTATACACAAAGAGGAACTGGAACATTTGTGGAGGAGAATGAAAATATGGTGGATAATTTAAAAAATGAAATGGCAAAGGAAGTTATAGATTCTTTTATACTTAGAATGAAAAGCTTAGGATTTACTACTAATGAAATAATTAAATCTGTTTCAAAGGAAACTATGGAGGTAATGCAAGATGAATAATATATTAAAATCAAAAAAAATATGCAAGTCGTATTTAACTAAAAAAGCCTTGCGAGGTGTAGACCTAGATATAATGCCAGGGAAAATTGTAGGACTTCTTGGTCCTAATGGTAGTGGTAAAACTACATTCTTAAAAATAGCAGCAGGAATACTTCATCCATCGAAAGGAGAAATACGCATAAATGGTCAAAAGCCTGGTGTTTATACAAAGTCTATAGTTTCATATTTGCCTGACAATGAGTATCTTCTAAAGTGGATGAAGGTAAAGGATACAGTGAAATATTTTAAGGACTTTTATTCTGATTTTGATGAAAAAAAAGCAAAGGAAATGCTCGTATTTATGAACCTTGATGAAAATAGCGCTGTGAAAAGCCTGTCAAAAGGAATGAAAGAAAAGTTAAAGCTTACATTGGTACTTTCGAGAGCTGCAAAGCTTTATATACTTGACGAACCACTTGGGGGAGTAGATCCTACTACTAGAGAAAAGATATTAAATGCTATAGTTAATAACTTTAGTGAAAATAGTTCTATGATAATTACTACACACCTTGTAAATGATATAGAACGGATTTTTGATGATGTAGCATTTATATCTGATGGAGAGATAGTGCTTCAAGGTAATGCAGAAGAATTACGAACTAGTAAGAAAAAGTCAATCGATGAATTGTATAGGGAGGTATTTCAATAATGTTTAAGCTTATAAAATATGAATTAAGATCAACTTTTATAACCATAATTGGAATTTGTATATCTGTTATAATTGCTAACCTATTTCTTATGACAAAGAAAGATACCTGGGACGGTAATACAGTAATGGGATTATCTATATGCTTAATTATTGGCGCCATAATAGTAATATTTATATCTTCGTTAAAGATTATGAGTAAATACTTACACGGAGACTCAGGCTACCTATTATTTACACTTCCACAATCTGGAGTATCGATAATGGCATCCAGGCTGATAACCGCTTTAATACAAATATCCATTGTTGCTTTTGTATCCATTTTAATGTTCTATTTGACAATACCTGAAGAAATGGATTTAAATTTTTTAAAAGATATTAAGAGTGGTCTAATATTATTTTCTATAAGTCAATATATATGGCGCATTGTTTATTCCCTAACAGTTATATACTTCTGTATGGTTATTGGCAAAGTAGCATTAAAAGGCAAAAAACTAGGTAAAATAGGCTCTTTTATAAATTTTATAATACTATCAGTAGCAATAGGCTGGCTGTCAACTAAAATTACAACGCAATTCCCTCAAACAATTAACTTGAGCAATTTTTCAATAAATACGACTAATAATATATTGAATTCTGATTTCACGGTTTCAAGTGGAGCATTTAATATTAATATTGCGAGTGCCATATTTCAGGTAATTACTTTTGTAGGATTATTCATAACCTCTACCTATCTAATAGATAAAAAATTGGATCTATCATAGGGGAAATAATTAAAACCACCTGGATAAATATGAAATTTATCCAGGTGGTTTTAAAATACTTTTCTAAATTCTTTTTTTTCTTCTAAATATTTTATTTATATTTGAGAATAACCCTAAAAGAACTCCAATTAGCATAGATTGAATAGCATATGTAAAAGTGCTAGATATATGAAAAAGCATTGCTAAGGTTGCAACTATAAATGTGCTAAGTACCAAGGTTATTAATATAAAAAGATATAGTCCTAAAAAGTTATTTATCTTAAACTTTATTTGTATTTTACTGCTAATTAATAGCTTTTTATCAAAGTATATAAACAGACCTGCTGGAACTAAGAGTAGTATTGCTATTAGTATATTCGTATCTATAATTCATCATCTCCTCTGATAATTGTACTTTCAGTTGTATACATATTGTTTTCCTATGATTTAAATACATGGTAAAATTATAACACATTTTTAGTGCTACTTTATTAGGTTATCTTACAAAATTGTAAGATAACCTTTTTTATTTGTAAGTGTAGAGATATGGAGTATGAGCGGTTAGCACGGTATAATATGGTTATGGCGGTATAATATGTATACCGTGATGAGAAAAAGAGAAAAGGAGAGATATAAATGGAAATTTTAAAGGTTGAAAATTTAAATAAAACTTATGGTAAAGGCGAAAACAAGGTGGATGCACTTAAAAATATAAATTTATCAGTTGATAAGGGTGAGTTTGTAGCAATTGTGGGAGCATCAGGTTCTGGAAAAAGTACACTTCTTCATTTGCTCGGAGGACTAGATAGACCAACATCTGGCAATGTAGTTATTGATGGAGAAAGCATTTACGATTACAAGGAAGAAAAACTTGCAGTGTTTAGAAGAAGAAAAATAGGTTTTGTATTTCAGTTTTATAACTTACTACCTATTTTAGATGTAGAGGAAAATATAGCACTTCCAGCACTTCTTGATAATGATAAGGTGGATAAAATCTATTTAGAAGAGCTTATTAAAGTATTAGGACTTAGCGAGCGGAAAAATCATCTTCCATCAGAATTGTCAGGAGGACAACAGCAAAGGATATCAATTGGTAGAGCTGTATTTAATAAGCCGTCAATAATACTTGCAGATGAACCAACAGGAAATCTTGATACTAAGAATTCAAAAGATGTTATGGAATTATTAAAATTTACGACTAAAAAATATAACCAAACATTAATACTTATTACTCATGACGTTAATATAGCAGCTATGGCAGATAGAGTTATCACCATTTACGATGGTGAAATAACTTCGGACAAAAACTTAAAAGTAAACTAGGGGAGGGAAAGAGATGATAACTAGTTATAAACAGCTCACAGGGAAATATTTAAAGAAAAATAAAAAAAGAACCGTACTTACGATTATTGGAATAATGTTAGCAGTTGCACTTATATCTACAATAGGACTCCTCTTTAAAGGAATGCAGGATGCGCAGATACAGAATGCTATAAACAGGGAAGGTGCTTATCATTTAATTTTTACAAAAACCAATGAAAAGTTAATACCTAAAATAGCTAATAACCCTAAAGTGGCTAGGAGTGGATTGTATAATATTAGTAAAGAAATAAAGCTAGGGGATAAAGCTGCTGTTAATGTAATAACAGCAACAGACAAGGCTTTAGAACTTTTGCCATATAAAGCAAAGATAGGGAGATTGCCGGAAAAAGAAAATGAAGTAGCGATGGAAAAGTGGATATTACCATTTATTGATAAAAACGCTAAAGTAGGGAATAAAATTAAAGTTAGTAATAAGGAGTATACTCTTGTAGGAATACTTAAGGATGGTATAACAAGTCAAATGGAGGGTATAGGAGTAATTTTATCCAAAAATAATAATATTAATAAACAAAATGCAGCGTTACTGATAGAAATAAGCCCAAAAACAAACTTAAAAACTGCCGTAGGCGAATTAAAGCAGTTAGGTAAGAAAGATACCGTTAAGGAAAACAGTTATTTGCTACAAACGCAGGGAGCAGGAGATTCTGGTTCAGGCCTTGCAGGATTATATGTAGCCTTAGCAATAACAATTGGAATAGTTTTAATAGCCACTGTAGCCGTAATATATAATTCATTTCAAATAAGTGTTGTGGAAAGGATTAAACAGTTTGGACTTTTAAGAGCAGTGGGAACTACTCCAATGCAAATTAGAAAAATTGTCCTAAGAGAGGCAACAATCCTCGCGGCAATAGCTATTCCATTAGGCCTCATATGCAGCATTATAATTATATATGGAATAAATAGTGCATTTAAATTAATTGGTGCAGATTCAGTTATACCTATGAAAATCTCTATATCTCCTATGATTTTATGCATAAGTGCGGCTGTAGGTCTTATAGCAATATACCTATCATCACTCGTACCAGCATATTTTGCAGGCAGAATTTCACCACTGAATGCTATAAGTGGTAGAACATCTATAACAAAGGAGAAAATAAAAAGAAGAAAGAATAAAGTTATTCAAAAAATATTTGGGTTTGAGGGAGCATTGGCAGCTAAAAATATTAAGCGAAATAGAAAAAGATATAGATTAACTATTTTTTCTATAGTAATAAGTGTGGTGTTATTTGTTGCTTTTAAATCTTTAATGGATATGTCACTCAAGATATCACCAAATCTTAATGAATTAAAAAACATTCATTTCTTAGTTTTTCAAAATACTGTTGGAGGTAACCCCGAAAACACAATTATAGATAATATTAAAGCATTAAAGTCTGTAGATAAGGTATATAAAGTATATGAACCATATTCTTTTGACATGGCAGTAAACAAAAATAGTGAAGTTAAAGAAATTCAGGACATGAAAAATATATATAAAAAAACAACTTTAGATGGAGTGGAGAAAACCCTTATAGAAGGTGGTAGCGATATATATGACAAGGAGTCTCTAGAAGTTTCTAAAAAATATTTAAAATCAGGGAATATTGATATAGAAAAACTAAATAATGAAAATGGAGTAATCTTAATTAATAAAAATAAAATACATGACGAAGTTACAAAGAAAGATTATTTTGGACCAATAGCAAATATAAAAGTAGGAGATGAAATAGCTCTTCAATATGATGCTTCTGAGGAAGGGAAAGACACTAAGGCAAAGACTGTATTTGGTAAAGGCAAAGTTAATAAAGTAAAGGTCATGGCAATTCTTGAGAGTGATCCTTTTAATTATTGGGGAACCTCTAATGGATTGAAAATAATCACAACAGAAGAAATGGGAAAGAAATTAACAGATATTAAGGACATTAAACCTGTAAACTTAAATATAGTTCTTAAAGATGTAAAAAATGAAGAAGCAGGAAAAATAGGAATAGAAAATGCCATAAAATCAAACCCCGCTTTAATGGTAATAAATAATATAGATAATAATAGAACTGAAAAATCCGGAATGTTAATGATCCAAATATTATTGTATGGATTTATACTAGTAGTGTCCTTAATAGGTAGTGTTAATATTGTAAATACATTAACAACAAATATTATTCTTAGAAAAAGAGAGTTTGCTACATTAAAGTCCATAGGGCTAACTCAGAAGGGTTTAAAGAAAATGATTGTACTAGAAGGTCTTCTCTATGGAATTGTTGGTACTATATATGGATCAATAATAGGCTGCGGCATATCATTTCTACTGTTCAAATCAATGAGTGCCTTTAGAGAGATGAGATGGATTATGCCATGGGAGGCAATAGCTATTGCGGGAATCGCCTCTATAGCAATAAGCTATATTTCAGTATTATCACCACTTTCAAGAATTAAAAAAGAGAATTTAATTGAAGCAGTTAGAGAAGATTATTAATCAAAATACGACTAATATTATATTGAATTCTGTTTTCACGGTTTCAGGTGGAGCATTTAATATTAATGGCTGTCGGCATTGGAGTTTTTCTTTTAACTGTGGGGAATATCGTAGCAATGGTACTCGCTACATTTAATTGGTCAAAATATATGCATATTTGGCCTTTGTTAAAAGAGATATAGCATAATAGTATAAATAAAACATAAAACACCAGGTTGAATATGAAATTTATTCAGGTGTTTTTGTTTTTTGAGTTATTGGTTTTATTAGACTATCTTACGGTACTGTAAGATAACTTTTTTATTTGTAAGTTGAGTGACATGGAGTGAAAGTGGTGAGTGAAGTATAATATGGTTATAGTGATGAGAAAAGAAAAAAGGAGAGATATAAATGGAAATTTTAAAGGTTGAAAATTTAAATAAAACTTATGGAAAAGGCGAAAACAAGGTGGATGCACTTAAAAATATAAATTTATCAGTTGATAAGGGTGAGTTTGTAGCAATTGTGGGAGCATCAGGTTCTGGAAAAAGTACACTTCTTCATTTGCTCGGAGGACTAGATAGACCAACATCTGGCAATGTAGTTATTGATGGAGAAAGCATTTA
>NZ_JBSJEM010000002.1:0-27522 GCF_055081135.1 Clostridium sp. CM036
ATAGACCCAAAGTGAAAGTAACACAATTACCATTGTGTTACTTTCACTTTGCGATTTTTTTTTTATGTATTTTTTTATTAGTACAAAAATCATTTACAAATTTACAATATTATTATATTTATGTATTAAAAATTCCTTTTCATGATATAGATATTTACTTTTATACTTAGATGTGTTATAACAATTATAGACAAGCTTGTCTAATATATGAAAAATCGGGGGAGGGATTTATTGTGGTAAAAAGAATTGACGTTTCTTACAAACCAGTATTGTGTTGTTCTGTTATTTTAGCAACATTTTCTGCACTTACATTATTTGTTTCACCTCTGCTTGCTGGGGCGTTAGGAGTAAGTGCATCATCTGCCGGTACCGTTGTTAGTCTTATAAATGGATATTCAACCATTACAATGATAATGTCAGTCATTGGAATAGTAACCGGAGTTGGATCAGTTGGATCTGGTATTGCTTCTACTGTTCTGTACCTTATCAAGAAAAAGGGAAAGGCAAAAGCAGCCCTATGGTAAAATCAATGTTGCATTTTTTGCAACAACGATTCAAGTTTTACGATAAGAGTGTATATGGTCGGCTCAATTTAATTGGGACGACCATTCTCTATTCGTTAGCAATAGCCGTTGTTGTTATTGAGCACAATCAAATCTCTTTTAAGCTTTTTCGAATACTTGTATTTGGCTTATTTTTTAGTTTAGGCACACTAAATATAAACAATTTGGTTCTTCCGTATAAGACAAGATATCCATATACAATTTATTCAGACAAGAAAATTGTATTAAAACACATTTTTTTTGTAACTATATATGGATTTACTCCTCAACTATTAGTCTTTGGAATTGCAATTTTTATATTATCTATTCTTGGAATGTACGGAATCGTGCTTTTTTTAGTTTTAAGTGTTATGATATCTTATCTATCTCTGTTAACTTCTGGAATAATATCATTAATATCTAGACTACTTATTTTAATTACTAGTGTAACTGTTTATTACAATTTAGATTATTTAACATTTTTAAGTTTAGTGCTAAATTTTATCATTGTTTGGACGGCAATTAGTACAAATATTATTTACCAGAAAGCATGGATTAGAAAATTTTTTTCGAGGTCTCCCAAATATCAAATAATACCAAGATCTATTTTTATTCAAATTTTTCGATTGCTATGTGAAGCGAGATATTTAGCTTTTCTATTTAGTGGTATTTTAATTTTTATAGGATATTGGAGCCAGCAATTGATTGATAAAGTTTGGGAAATACCAGTAATGCTGCTTATATATTCACTTTACATATCAATAGCTGAAATCCTTGTAGGAAATAGTTTATCTGAAGTATTGATTGATTCCTCTAGAATTTCATTGTTTAATGTAAATAATCAAATCCAAACATCAAGAAAATTCATGACCAGCTCATTTTATTTGGAAGCTCTTTTGGTTTTTTTGATAGGCCTTGCACTGACTCCAGGAATATTTTTTCTTAATGGAATGTGCACCATGTTCATCCTACATATTATTTTTTTACCCTTAACATTTTTCATAGGGTTTGTGTACTTCAGGAAAAGTGAATCAATAATTAGTGGAGAAAATAATAAAATATTTAAATTTACGTTACCATTGTTATACCTCCTATTAACAATGATTGTAAGCTTGATGAGCAACATATGAATAAAAAATATAAATTTTTTATTATCTATTATATTAGTTTTGTAATTGTGAACGTGATGATTGGTATGTTTTTAGGGTTTATTATCAAGGGTAACTTTTTCAATACGAATCCAGTGGCTGCGGGAAACATGTTTGCTTTGAACATACTTCAATCTAATTCAAGGAATTTTCTAACTTATTTGTTTATTCCAATATTTTCCCCGTTGTTTCAGGCAATTGATTTAATCCAAACATCTTTTAGTATCACTATAGGCATTCGAACGATTGGACTAATACAAACGTTAAATCGATTATTGCCACATGCACTGTTAGAGATACCTAATTTTATATTTTATCAGGGAATTAGCCAATGGATTTTGTTCAATCTAGTTGTTACTAAGAACATTAAACTTGTGATGAAGAAAGAAAAAAACTATTTAAGGTACTATGTTGCATCGTATATTGTTTTAATCATCGCAGCAATTATAGAGGGATATTGGGGGTAAATATGTGTATAAAAATATCTAAAAAAACAAAATCATTTAATGGTATAACTGTATTGGATAGTATATCGCTAGATTTAAATAACGGAATTTATAAATTGTCTGGGCCAAATGGAAGTGGAAAAAGTACTTTAATCCGAATAATTGCGGGATTTGATAAATTTGATGATGGATTTAAATTTCCTAATAGAACTAATACCTTATATCTTACTGTGGATCCGATAGGGATTTCTCCGTTTTCGATTAGAGAAAATATAGAGATCCTTTGGTATGCATTTGGTATTACTCCAGAGGATAAGCTAATATATAGAGTGGAAAAATTCTTCCAAATTAATTTAGACACACCATATGGGAAATCATCAACAGGGACAAAAGCAAAATTAGGGTTATCTTTATTATTTGCTAAACAGTGGGATACGATTCTACTTGATGAAGTATTATCACCTTTGGACGCTGAAAGTGTTGAATATGTTGTAAAAGAGTTAATAAAACAAAGTAATAAATCAACAATACTCTATGTCTTCCATAATTTGAACAATAAATTACTTGAAGAAAACTCATGCATTTTAAATATAGTAGGAGGGGAAATAGTTGAAGAAAAATAAAATTATCAATGGAGTTATCTTTGCCGTTGTGTATTGTTTTGTTACTGCCGTATACATTTGGTTGTTCGTTAACTCTGGTAGTTTAGACACGGAACTTAGGGAACTTGATAAAATTACGAGTAATGTTGATGCTAATGTAATAGTCTTGATCATAACAACTATTTTAACGATAGGCAGTCTATTAATTGAGTACTTAATTGCAAAATTCTTGTTATTCATTTTTTTTAGAGAAAATGCAAAAAAAGCAGAACTTTCTGACGCCACTATTCCGAAGATTATAGTATATGTTTTAAATATATTAATTCTTTTATTTTTATCTATGGACTACGTTAAATTTTTTAGCATTACTGCAATTATTGGTTCGTTTATAACATTTTTATTTTTTGAACGCAAAAATAAAAATTTATTCTCATCAGTCGTATTTGCAGCTCCATTTTTAGTTGATACAATTTATTCTGCATTTAAAGCATTTTTGTAGTAAAGGGGGGCACCACACATGCTATACAAGCTTAGATATTTAATTATAGCAATTGTATTTCTTATCTTAACAAAATTGATTATGCCAATTTCTCGATTTATGAATTGGAATATAGCAAAAGAAAGTCAAGATTTAGTGGTAATTATTTTTGGTTCATTAGCTATTATTTTTTCATTAGTGGCAGCAGTTTTTGGCATTAAAGAAAATCACCGTCAATGAATGCTATAGCAAACAAAAATAAGAAGAAACAATAAATTGAATAAGTATAAATCTGTAATTAGGGGTCTCGCCAACATAAGTCTGAATCACACCAGTAGAAATTTTATAAACATCTACGTAAAGTTAAATGTATTTTACGTAGATGTTTATAAATAGTTTATTATACTTTACGAATACATTTTATAGCTTTTTTTAACTCTACATAAAGGTATACCTTTACGTAGAGTTATTTGTTTAAAATTAAACCTATCATATATCAGATTTATATAAGTATTGATATTACTTAGTTTAAGGTTATTGTCTAGTCCTGTTGGTGTGCTTCAGAGAAATGTTGGCGAGACCCCATGTAATACGATTTGAAGCGTATTACATATCTTTTCATTATTAGTTAAAAAGCACCGCCGCCGCCTGCACCGCCGCCACCGCCACTGGATCCGCCACTAAATGGAAACCATATCCACATCCACATGTTGTAATCACCTCCTATAATATACATATTATAATTATAATTTCGACATCAGAGTTGAAAATCCTTCTTGAATTAAAAAAACAATTATATACGGGTACAGCCGACATAAGTGCAAAAATAGGCCACATGCTGATAATAATATCCATCATGTGGCTATATCTTGTTTTATAGGTGTTTCATCAAGTCTATTTATATTTGAAACATTTCATATATCCTTTTTAGGGGTACGGCAACCATTCATGTAAAATAGGGCCACTTCCCATTTTATGTAAAAAATTAAGGTTTTTTCATTTATTACTGTGCGCCAAGAGTAGAAAAATGCTCTTGTTTTATTTTTTTGTAAGAGCACCATAAACGACCGTTTATAGTTCTTAATTGCTAATTAGGTAGGTGAGACCTATTAATGCTATATTAACGGGTTCTATAACTCAGTACCATAATCAAAGTACTGATATATCTATAATTTAACGTTTATGGTACTTTGAAATTTCAATAATAATTTCAAAAAAATGTTAAGTGGCCCTAAATTACATGAATGGTTGCCGTATGCCATTAACGCTTGTCCTCAGAAGGCTTTAACTGGTTATCAATGGAATATAGGTACAAAACGTGAAGAATTAATTAATTATAAATTATGCAATCAGAAAAGAAGCCTTTATTTAAAAACACATCATAGAAAACATTCTTGTGGATTGTGTATGGTATCATGTCATATTGGAAGATAAAAAAATATTAAGGTTGCTTCGCCTTCTTCATATTTATCGTCATAGCAGCCACAAAATAGTAGTTCGTTTTTGATTTATAGTTCATCAAAAATGAAGAATACTGTCTTGTGGCTGTTTTTTTTACGAATCACTTCACTACCACTTATATTTAAAAACTGTTTTAATATATCAGTGTTTGGGAATATATGTCTTAACGTGGTAAATTTACGCTTTGCGGTTACTACCCCGGGATAGAGAAAAACTCGAAGAAATGAAAACAGAATTATTGAAAACAGGATATAAAAACTACTTAATGTTTGTTGTCGGGATTAATACGGGATTGAGGATCAGCGACATGTTAGAACTTAAAGTTAAGGATTTGAGGGATCAAACGCATATTAAAATAATAGAGCAAAAGACAAATAAGATAAAAAGATTCCTAATAAATTCGCTATTAAAAATAGAAATAGATAAATATATTAAAACAATGTTGGATGAAGAATACTTATTCCAGAGTAGAAAAGGCGAAAATAAGCCCATTAGTAGAGTCCAGGCATATCGAATACTTAATAGTGCAGCGGAGCATATTGGGCTTCAAGAGGTAGGCACTCACACCCTAAGAAAGACCTTTGGATACTGGCACTATAAACAAAATAAAGATGTTGCACTACTTCAACAAATATTTAATCATTCCTCACCTAGTGTTACTTTAAGATATATTGGAATCAATGAGGATATAAAGGATAAGAGCATAGAAAATTTTTATTTATGATAATATAAATATATAAATATCAGAGGGTTTATTATGACCTTCTTTTTTATTTTCAATTTTTAGAGGACTTTTCAGCAAAACACAGAATATTAACACCGAGTAACTATAAGTAACTATTAATAATTCAAGAGGTGATTAAAATAGGAAACCCCAAAAAGCTTAATATTTCATTAGAAAAACTAATTTTCATAGCGTTATCTATAAACAAAAATACAATTTCAAATAAAAGTAAAATAAAGGAAGAAAAAATACCTACTGATAAATTTATAAAACGATTTGAAATTAACCGAAAGGATTTTTCATTTACAATAAAAGATACTGAAATTAAATATAATAAATCAACCTTTTTATATGATATCCCCGAAGGTTTAGCAAGTAATAATAAAGTTACAAACGTTGATATAATGCCAACTGAGCCTAATAAACAACAAAGTAACTATAAAGTAACTACCGAAGGTAAACAACAAAGTAACCAAATAGTAACAACTATAGAAAAAGAGCAACCCATTAGAACAAATTTAAAAAATCTTCCTGTTGAGCTTAGAAAAATAATAGATCAATCATCAGAAATAGAAGAAATGTTGTATTGGTATAGACACCATAAAGATGATGATAAAATTATAGAAGTACCTGAAATTGACGTGAATCACGGCGACCTACAAGGAGAACTGATGGTTAGAAGTTTCAAAACTTATGCGAGAGTATTGGATAAGTTCGCAATCTTTTGTAAAGGCAAAAAAGAAATGCAGAAAGATTTAATTGCACTCGCATTAGTAGAATTTATGAATACATATAAATAATTCCAACATTTACTAGAAGAATTTCAAATAGATCATCAATAGTTCCCTTGCTGAAATTCTTCTCCAACCTCATCCTTTTCTTTGTCATTCCAACCTAATAATTTATTTTCTAATGATGGATCAAAGGGTCTTTGCTCATAATCATTAAAGGTGCCAGTTTTACCCTTTCCCTTTTGTGTTGTGTAATCTTCTTTAATAGCTTTAATTACCCAACCTACTATATTATCAATTTTATCTACGTTTTGAGATAAAATATATTTTTCATTTATAATATTTATATCTCCTTTTGCAGTATCTAACAATCTTTTAGCCTGCAACCCTGTTATTACCTCTTTGAATATATTTTTAACATTGTTTATTGACGCTCTAAATTCTTGTTCTTCTTGAAGTGTAGGTTTGTCCTCCCTAGTAGCACAAACTTCATCAATAGGCTTTTTGCCTGATTTTATAATGAATTTTAAACTTGTAACTTTTCTACCATATCTCGTTTCTTCAAAATCAAAACTTATATCCGTTAATTTTTTTAATTCTTTTTGAGTAGCTTCAAGTATAAATCTTCTGAAATCATAATATCTAGGGTATATATTTTCAACCTTTAAAAGTTGACGTAAATCATTAATATCAATATCAATATATCCCTGTTTCTTAAATTCATTACATTTTAAAATTTCATATATTCTAGGAGAATATTTGCTTTTCATTGAAAGAATATTAACTAGTTTATACTGCGTAAACATAGTGTTTAGTTGTATCATATAAGGTTTCAACTTAGGAGAAAATTCTAATTCAACGATTCCAGTTCCTTTTTTATAAGTTGCAGAGCTTAACCATGCAGCTTGAATAATAGTGTCTTCTTCTTCTATTTCAAACACTTTTTTCATAAGTTCTTTAGTTATTTTAGGTATTTCAGTATATTTTGTTTTAGTACTAACGTTTAAAAGTTTCATAAAGTCAGCTATTTTAAAAGTATATGGTTTAAATTCTTCATCTTCTGGTTGAACCATACTAGCTAGTGTAAGTATTAGTTTTTGCTCCTCCAAACTTAAGTCGTAACTCGTATTCATAATAAACCAATTTGATTTTTTAACTATATAATTTTTATCCATATAATCACCCCACAAGAATATATTACCACATTTGAAACGAATGTCAACAGGTGTCTTCGTTCTCGTTATTGGGTACGGAACCTTCGTCATTGGGTACGGAACCTTCGTTATGAGATTTCATTTCGGGTACGGAAAGCTCGTCATTGGGTACGGAACCTTCGTTATGAGATTTTTAAAGCTAGTCATATCAATGCTTACAGGTACCTCTAAAACACTTAAAACAAAGTACTGTAAAACATTTAAAACAACAACTGTAGTTGTTCTCTTTTTTATAGTTCTAATTCTTCTCTTTTATTTCTTCTTGAGATCTTCTCAGTTTCTTTTTGATCTTTTAATTTTTGCTGAACTTCAGGCATTAAATTATTTTTTTCTAATGTGCTAGCCATTACTTTATATTCTTTTATTAAATTTGCCACATTGTCAGTTAACTTTCTATTTTCTTTTTTTAATTTAGAGTATTTATCAAAGTACTCTGTGAATCCTTTATGATAACTTAAACTATCACCGCTCAAAGAGGTATTAACTTTTTTTAATTCATTCAAGGAGTTTTCATTTAACACACATTTTTTAGCTAAACTCATTATTTTATTGAAGTCGACCTCTTGGAGTGTTACTTTAGACCCTATAAGGCTCTTTTTAACGCTTGTTTGTTCTAGATTGGATATATTAGTCGTTAAATTTTCTAACGTCTTAGATTTAAGATTAAGCTTGTTATAAGCCTTGTTAAATTCAACTTCACTTTTTTTCAACTCTTCTTGCTTAGTTTTAATTTTAAAGTCTTGAGTATCCAAATGAATTTTTTTACTACCGGCTTCACCTCTTTGAACATCAAACCCCTTACTTTGTAAAAACTTTGGCAATTCAGATTGTAATTGTAATAGTGATTTACGATTAAAAAGAATCTTAGCAGAAAGTCTTCCTTCTTTGGTTAGAGGCACACTACAAAGGTGCATATGTGGCGTGGTTTCATCCAAATGTACGGTAGCTGCTACTATATTTTTTTCACCATATTTTTCTTTTAAGAATTCATAAGTCTGTTTAAAGAACTTCGATTGATCTTCCAGGGGAAGCTTTTTGAAATATTCATTGTCAGAAGTTATTAAGGTACTGGTCATTACTACAGCATCTTTTCTAATTCCTTTATTGACACTATAACCATCTTTAATTATTTCTTTAACTTTGTGATTATAGTTAATATGTTTCTCATTATGTAAATCATAATTTAGAATTGTACGGTCTTTATTTATGTCCTTATTTTTACTGTTTTCACTTTCTCTTTGGTTGTGAATCTGAGTTCCTTTTACATCATTTGTTTTGAATTTCTGAACGTGACAAATTAAATAGCTCAAATTAAATGACCTCCCCATTAGTTAAATTTAACTAGTCGCTTTATTTTAAAAGGAGCGAAGCGACCTAAACTTTAGAGTAAAGTATAGCACATTATACTTTACTATCGTAAAATTCGTGCTCTCCGAGAGGATAAGGATAAACCCCTAAAAAACATAAAAAATTGATATATGTATGCCTGTTTTGCATTTTATAAGTGGACATAATCATTAAATAGTATTAAAATATACTTAGGTAAACATTACAAATTCATATACATTTTTACTGAAACTACATGAATCAATTCCAATTTCATTCAAAACGGACTATGTTTTTACATAACAAACATAGCATCCTCAATAGATATACGATATTACAGTTTCACTCAAAAAGTATGTTGACAAATAAACACAAAACAGCAATAAAAAATCGCAAGCGACCGTAAATAAATTTACTTTTTTAATTGCATGCATTTATTTGTCAACATGTCTAAGTTAATTAAGTTTTAGTTGAATTTTAATTAACCCAATAGCACATGTAAAAAAACTATATTTGTGTATTTCATCACAAAGAGAAAAAATGTACATGTGGTAATAGCTTTGGAAGTTAGGCTATTACAAGTTATATTAGGTACATAGGACACCTTCGGTATACAATAAGGAATAAAACTACCTTAACTTTCCCTGCGGTCAACTTACTTCTAAAAACTTTTGCAAGCAAAAACGAGCCGACAAGTCGGTTTTGAGAAGACGTTATTGTTTTATTCCATTGTTAAATATCAATAAGAATATATCTTAAAAACATAGGTAAAAATAATGTTATTAGTAGATTACTTGATAACTTATTTATTAAAGATTTTTTAAAGGTCACTATTATAAATCTAATAGTGGCCTTTTTCATTTTTATATCTAAATTCTATATTCACTTTTAGAATTTCTTAAATTTATTTTTTACACGCATGACGTTTTTATTTTTATAAATTTTTTCAAAATTTCGCGCGGACTATGTTAATGGTGTATAAGTGCACCATTTTAAATAGCCCCAGAGTGAAAGTAGCACAATATCAATTGTGTTACTTTCACTCTGGGGCTATTATGTAATCTATTCATTCTCAAATTTTCTAAATACTTCAACAGAAACCAAAACAAACACTATTAAGATGCTAATCGCATAAAAATAGTGACCAGATTTTATATTCAATAATCCCATTATGAGCGAAATCAGAGCAGATATCATAAGTGATATTTTTCCTTTTACTTTGTATTCTTTTTTCATAACAAATGTCCTCCCAACTAATATAAATAATTTGTGCTTACTCAATTAAGTACACACTGTAATACAATTACATCATAATTGTACCATAGCTTACTGCTTTTTAAAGTAAGTAAGGTTTTGCCAAAGATATTAGCTCTACCCATCGTACTTCTATGTTGTTAGCCTCACCTTAATATTTTTTCTAGGTCATTAATTTCATCACTAATATAAGCTTTTTGCTCATAAAATTTAAAGATATAACTTTAAATTTTAGAATCTCGATAATCTTATTTAATTGCTTTGAGCCTCTAAATCATTATATTACCCATATTAGTTATATTTTGAGCTTGATCATATTGTTTTGATGATATTTATGTCACCTTTTCATTATCTAATATATATTTACTCTCTTCAGACAGCCCAATACGATACAATAACCTCCCCTCCCTTATAATCTCTGTAAACTATTTTCCTTTTTCAACTAAGGATTGTTTGAGAAACAAAATAACAAGTAAATAATAAAAAGGTTTATTATAACAAAAACTACGCAATATGAATTTGCGTAGTTTTTGTCGCGTTTCAATTATCTCTAATATGTAAAAGTAGAAATCATAAGGCTTTACTTATTTGCTTTTAAATATATTCATAACAAATATTTAAAATAATAAATATAATTAAACATACGATAAATTTAATTAGTTCATTTAAAATAAATACAGTTTCTATATGTATACCATTAGAAATTTAAAGAACTATTAATCATTCTAAATTACAGCATAAACTATACCTTGTGCAATATAACCACAAGTACTAGCTAATACATGTGGAACATATTTTGACAAATAATCTGTAACTATACTATGCACTTCATCAAGTGGTCCCATTAGAACGTAAGTATTAAAAGCTCCAACAAAGGCTCCTTCTGAAACTTTAGCTGCAAGCGCTCTTGGAAATGCATGATATATTTTTTTAGGCAAAACTACTTTTACATAGTGTTTCCCTAACTTTTTAATTAGTTTTGATGCTACTGTTGCAACTCCTCGTTTTGGTCTTGAGTTAGTTTCTGTAGGATTTTGTATAGGTGCTTCTTGTAAAATTTCTGATGCAGTAGAATTTATTATTTGATCTAGTTCACAATTGGTTAATTCGGTGTAATTTGTATCCTTCACCATGATTTCAGTAGAAGTTTCAGCAGCAAAAACATTAACTGTTGGTATTAATGTAGTACTAATCATTACACTTGTTAAAATTGGTATTATTTTTTTTAATAAGATATTTTTATTCATACTTTTCCCCCTAATATATTAATAGAATTTGGAAACCCTTAAACATCCATATATCTCAATCCCGGAGGGATAACTTTTATTCGCCCTCCTAAAATTTCAAACAAAAATTTTAAAGCTCCTTATATTTTTAAAAAACCACTTAACAAAGTTGGTAGAATTTAAGGTGCTTACTATAGTGGTATTAATTAACAAATAGATTGTGTGTGACATTATCATGTTAAATATCAATTATCCTAAGTACGGCAACGCTATGTATATAAATGGTATAAAATGATTATAAAACATAAAATGTCATAATTTGAGCTAATGTAATCTTATACCACAGTATATGTTTTGTCAATGTTGAAATAGTAACCGCAAAGCGTAAATTCACCACATTAAGACACGTATTATCAAATAGTGATATATTTAAAGTAAATATTGAATATACCAGTATTAATTTAATATTTTTATCGAAGATTTTATATTACTATCTTAGTTAGCATTATCAATACTATACTTGTACTTTAACTAACTTGTTTTGAGCAAAAAAATAAGAGCTTTATCATTTAGTGATTAAACCCTAGATATATCAATGCTTTACATTGATATTATATTCTTTTTTGAGTTAGAACTATTACATATTAATTCTAAGTCAGAACATTAAAATAATAGTATCAAATTGAAATAACTGGCTTAACGTTGTAAATTTACGCTTTGCGAGCCCCACCCCATATTAAAAAAATATATATAAGGGTTTACACAATGTCGTGAAAACATAATTTCACGACATTGTTTATGTACCTATAACTAGCCTATACTCTCATTCATGTTCTTTCCTTATGCAATAAGTCTTTATCTAACTGCATAAAAGGTGTCTAATTGAGAATATGCACTACTTTTATGCATTATCTATTTATTCCCATTAACAAATAATATCTTTTATATTATTGTTATTTTATAAATTACAAATTATTATTTAGATATTTTATATCATTATTCTATATATATATTAGTTTAATTAACAACAATAGGTCAATTACTACCCCGTAAAAATCAAGTATTTAAAATATATAAACTAAAACAATCTTGAGGTGAATTTATATTATTATAGGTTATCTTAAGAAATGAATCCCTATATAAATTATAGATAAACACTCAAAACTGGAAAACATTAATAAACCAAAATAGCATTTTATATTATTTTAATATATATAGGGGTTATGTAGTAATGAGCCAGAAATCAGAAAGGTAACCACTAACGATATAATAATACAAAATACAACTGTTAAATTTCATGTTATTGTAGTATTATATAATTATAAATAGCCATATTGACAACTAAACAATAATTAGTCGCCATTATGACAACTATATAATATAGTTGCATTAATCTAATGCAACAACTGTAACTGATTTTACTTCAAAATAGACATAACAACAATATAAAATAAAAAAACAGGAGCATATAAATGCCCCTATTTAAATAAATATATTAAAAAGTAAACAATAAGTAGAAAAAATGTTTTAAAACAAAAAGTAAAAAAGTTTTTTGCAAAATCTTTCAAAGCTTCATTAAAACCGTTTTTTACAAGTGTCGGAACTTGTAAGAGACTAAGGTTTTTAGCTTTTGAAAGGTTTTTATTTTTTAAGGATAATTTAATCAATAATCCTCACCTCCCCCTAAGAATATAACATAAAATATTTCCCATTTACATAAACTATCCACAAAAAATATATTAATTAATAAAGAAAAATAATTGTGGATGAATAAGAAGGAAGCAGTTAACGCTTCCATTTTTCTTTGCCTTAACTTATAGTACTCCCTTTCAATTAGATTCGCAAGCCCTGTATCTAAGCCATTTGTAACATTTTGTTTTATATTATTATTGTCTTATATAATAAGTTTTATAGTGAATGCTTTTTCAATCTATTGATATAAAATTATAGTGAAAAGGCATACAACATAACGAAAACTATATTTTTTATTAACTTCTTGAACACCTTGTTATTTTTTGATATCATTATGTAGGAAACAATATACATATTTAAACCATTATGTAAAAGGGATTAAATTAAAATATAAACGAATAACAAAAGGGAGAATTACAATCATGGATGCAATAAAAAAAATTAAAATTGAATATGGAGGCTTTAAAGCAGCTATAACTACTTATACTAGTGAAGCAAATAATATATTTGAGCAACTAGAAGAAGCGATTAAATCTGAAGATAAAGAAACCATATTATATGTATTAAATATGCTTAATCAATGGTATAAAAAAAATCAAAATGAAATCCAATCAAACGAATTCGTGTCCAATAAAGGTCTACATTTAGAAAATCAAGCTAGGCTAGTAACCTTGTATAAGGAAATTGAAAATAATAAAATCTTAAATAAAATTATAAAGGGGACAGGTAGTATGAAAAAAATATTTATTACTCATTCATCAAGAGATGAAATCATCTGTACGGCTTTCGTACAGATGTTAGAAGAACTGGGGGTACCAGAGGATGATATACTTTACACATCAGGTGTACATGGTGTACCTGGCGATACTGATATATACACATATTTAAAGGATAATATAGCACAGGGTATAACTGTATTTTATATGCTTTCTGATAATTATTATAGTAGTCCGATTTGTTTAAATGAAATGGGTGCTGCCTGGGTAACTCAAAATAACTTTTCTACATTTCTTTTACCAAATTTCAAGGGTAAAATAGAGGGTGTTATAGACAATAATAAGAA
Organism: Clostridium sp. CM036; assembly: GCF_055081135.1. Lineage (NCBI taxonomy): Bacteria > Bacillati > Bacillota > Clostridia > Eubacteriales > Clostridiaceae > Clostridium > Clostridium sp. CM036. Next base: position 13,908 of record NZ_JBSJEM010000002.1, read on the forward strand.
GGCATTCTCTTTAGATACAGCTATGAGTTTAATTGAAGTAAGGGATAAAATACTAAACATGTACCCACCATTATCTAAAATATCAGAGTATAAATGGGAAAAAATAAAGGGTGATTTTCTAAAAATAGCAAACTAAAATTATATATTATGAATAATGAAATTAAACATAAAAATAAATAGGTGATCTGCATCTGTTTTAAATATTAGATAAAAACAAATATCGTGAAAATATAATTTTACGATATTTTGTTTAACCACTATAACTAATAATATCTCATTCCTATAATTAATCATTATATTCATTATTAATTTAAGTATTTATTATTTTTTGCCTTTTACCATTGTATTATGAGAATTCTTAGCTTTTGAAAAAATTGCATTTGCACAAAGTTGAGTCAATGGATCTCCAATAGCCGCTTTATAATTAAAGCCAAGTAGTTGCATTGTTTTCAAAGTATCTATGCTAATAAGTTCCTTCATTTGTTCATATGTATCTATTGGAGTTGTAGGGACCATCCTTTTTAATATTTCTAGAACTTTTCCAACTGTATTATTTAGATGTCTAATATCGTCATCACTAATCTCACACTTATCTAATTCACTTTTATAGGCTTGAGCAAGTCTAATTGCTTCTGATCGTTCAGAAAGCAGTTCGCTTATAATTTCGTCATATTTATTTTTAATAATTAGAGCATCTTTTTCCAGTTTAATAGTCGCAACTTTGGTACTGACTGCAGTTACCGTGCCTTTTAATGCTAAATTTGTTAAATTAGTTGCCATCTCAGCTAGAATTAAGGTCATATCGTCGTTCATTAGTAATTCCTCCTATCATCTTTATGAAAATATGTAATCTCATTTTATAATATATATAGTTATTATCTAAATTTTATCATAAGTTGGGGTGGAGCCAACGAAACCTACAAAACCCACGCTAAGGAATATAGTACCATAAACCTCGTTTTCGGTACTTAACTATAAGCCTTAGAAATAGTCACTTATTAATTATTTCGTTTTTTCAGATGTTGCTGCTATTTTTGATTGTACTGAAACCTTTGTTTCAGAATTAATCTTTTTCTTCTTTTTATATTGTGGAACTATGATTACATTTTCAACTTTAAGTTCAGTTTGATTCACTACATAGTAATCATTAGGATGAACTAAAAAGGTTTCCGGATAATATGCAATATTATTCCCTAAACATAAATGAATATATTGAGTACCACTTTTGGTATATAGAATATATTTAGCTTTAATTAATGGAACATAATTTTGAGCATCTGGAACATTATTTTTATTAAAATCAATTATAATTTTTTCAAACATTAAGTTATTTATATGAGAAAAGTTATCTATTCTATCTGATATTATATGGTAAAATGAGCTTTTTGAAATTTGGTCATATGTTATTCTTCTATTATAAATATTATTATATATAGTTGTTGCTGAGTTAGCAGATTTATCTATAGGTTTTGCTGTATTAATCGATTTATCTATTACTACTGGTGGAATATCTGTTAGATATTGCAATCCTAACAAGTGATGCAAGTGTTTTCTTGCAAAGAAGACTTTTAATACTTGATTATTTTCAAGCGTTAAAATGTATATCTTTGTGCATCATTGATTCATAAATACTTAAACAATTCCTAAGCTTGTCCATTATGTCACCTCTTATATATAATAAAAGCGCTTTGGATTAATACCCAAAGCGCTTACAAGTCTATCTAATGCATTTTTTACACTTCGGCGTTAACCTAGTCAGCAATGGCTTAATGCATAAACCGAAATTGAATCTCAACGGGAACTCGTCTGACAAAGCAACCGTTTCTTTGATTACTTATATTATACTTTAAAATGCAGAACTTAAATGTATATAGTTCATGTGGCAATAAACTGGCCATTTACTTTATTAAATAAGCATATTATAATGAATTCGTGGAAAAATATAGATATAATTAATAATAAAACAAAAGGATGGTTTAAATGGAGTTTGATAAATTAAAAAATAGTAAAAAAAGTAAAATCATGAAATCTAATTATAAAAAATGGAAATTAGAAGCTTTAGACGAATCAGGATATTTTATTATATTCCAGGGATTTTTAGAAAATGGAGAATTAAAAAACATTAGTGGAAATGCTTTAAGATTATATATATATTTAGGATTAAATGCCAACAATCTTGAAGGAACTGTGTGGCATTCAAATAAAAAAATATCAAATTATTTTGGGAAATCAGAGAGAACTATACGACTATGGATGAATGAATTAAAACAGAAAAAACTAATAGAAAGAATGAGACTAAAATATGATGGAAATGTATTTACTTATTTAAAACCGTACACTTATAAATGTGATCCTAAAACGGAAAAGGATTTTGATCAAATAATAGAGGGTGAGTTATATATTGATGAGTTTAATAGTTTGTATATAAAAGGATATAACGTATATATCCCAGTAACTAGTGATATGTATATAGAAATTTGGGATGTTCATAAAAATACTTGGGTTAAAGGGAAAATAGAAATTAGAAGACTAATTGATAACTGGATTTTTGATGAATTTAAAAATGATGAAAAAATAAGGTATGTTTTTAAAAGTTACGATAAAAGTTTGCTAATTAATATAGAGAAAGACAATCCAATAAAAGTAAAAGCACTAATAATATGAAAGTGTGAATTATACTAGTAGATTTCATTAACCTTTATAAACTAAATTCTTCGAGATACTAAAAAGGCATACAATATAACGAAAATTATATTGTATGCACTTGATTATGTTGTATTTTTTCTAATACAAATCTGAGATATTTAATCTTAGGTGCTAGCACCTAGCACCTACTTTTTTCTTTACTTCTTTACTCATTTCTTTACTAAAAAAGTAAAGAATATGTACATTTTTCTTTATTTCTTTACTTATTTCTTTACCAATATTGCATTATTCATGTCTGTTTTATCAATAACCAGTAACTAATTCTTTACTTCTTTACTCTTTTCTTTACCAGTATTTCATTATTGATATTTTACCCTCTAAAACTTTATTCAATAAAATGATAAATTTTCAATATCAGTATTCATATTCATTAGCTCCTTTCTCCCTCATTTGCTTTTTTATGTTCATTCAGAACCTTTCTAAGCCACTTTAAAGCATCCAAGCTATAATTGTTTACTTTTGGATTACCGTCGAAGACATAGCGAGGGGGTTTGTGTGAAGTGGAATCCGAAACCCTTATGCGAGCGTTACATGCTAACTGGCGTTCAGGTATCTAATTCTTGCCACCCTAATGACAACCCCTCCGTTGCCAACGCTCTATAACACAACCACATTTATATTTTAAATATCATCAAATGTTAATACCTCATGTGCATATTTTATAGAGGTATCAATCATATTAAATTCTTTTTCTAATTTCTTTTGCCATTGTCTAATTTTTTGTAATTCATTTCTAAGATTCTCAATATCAATTTGATATACATTGTTTTCTGTATTACATTTATAAGCAATTTGATTTACATTCGTGGCTATACCCATGATTTGATAGTTAAAATCATCAAAACATTTAGGATCAACTTTAACAAGTATTTCGCTTTCTCCTTTTAATACCATTAGCTTTATAAAATCCGTTCTGCTCATATTAAATTCTTTTGCCTTTTCACTAAAAACTTTCTCTTCTTTTTCACTCAATACAATTCTACTTTTATTAATATTTTCTTTTTCTTTTTTCATGTTATTTTTGCGTTTAATATTATGACACTTTTTACAACGCACTTGAAGCTTTTTCCCATTATTATAAAAGCATTCTATAGTTGCTGGATATTCTTTATTACAATCAATACACTTCTTTAATTTAAGTTCATTCATTTTTCAAATTGCTACTTTTTGGTTTAAATTTATTTAGAGTTTTTTAAACATGGGGTTTTAGGGGGAATCCCCTAAGTTATCAAGGGTCTTAGGGGATTTTTTCCCCTAACAGGTCGGGTAAGCGGTAGCTTACCATAATCCTGCTAGTAATAAAAAACTACTATTCCACGTTTATATATTTGCAATCAATATAATCATAATTTAATAAATAAAAAAAGAATAAAAAAAGCTCTATTTATAGAACTTTTTTTATTTTTAAACATTTCTTCTAAATATATTAAAAAATTCATCCTTATTATTTTTTTTATATTTTTTTTTAATTTCAATATGCTCCATTACCCCTATAAGTTTTATATCCAATTCTTTAAAATGACTTTCTAAAAGCAATATTTCTTCTTTTGGTTTATCTTGTTAAGTTTTTAATAATATTTGTGTGTTCTTATGTAAATCCTGTTCTGTTTCTAATCTATTATTTAAATTGGTAATCTGTAAGTTTTTTCTTTTATTTCACTTCTCAAAAAATCAATTTCACTTTTTAAAGAGATTGTATCTTTATCGGCTGCAACTTCTTTCTTTGGCAAATTATCATTAACATCAGTTTTTACTTTTTCACCTTTGTTATTTAACTTTTGTGTTAATAATGTTAAACCAACATCATCAATATTTTGCTTGTTGAAATTCTTCTCCAACCTCATCCTTTTCGTTATAATCCCATCCTAAGAGTCTTTTCTCTAGCATGTCAAAATCATAAGATCTTTGTTCATAATCATTAAAACTCCCGCCCTTTTTTTTGCCTTTAGGTGGCTGATAATCCTCTTTTATTGCATCAAGCATCCAACCCATTAACCCTTTTATGTCAGATGTAACTTTAGCGATTTCATACTTTTCTTTAATAATGTCTATATCACCGTTGGCAAAATTTAATAATGATTCGGCATCTTTAACTTTTATGACTTCTTCAAATATAGCTTGAACTGCCTTTTTGTCCCCTATAGAGTACTTTTCTGCTTCATTGGTACACTCACCCTCTTCGGTAGCACAAATTTCGCTTATAGCCTTTCCATTAGTTTTTATGATGAATCTTATGCTTTCTACCTTTCTACCTTTTTTAATTTCCTCAAAATCTATCAATAATTCACTATCATAATTAATTTCTTTTTGTGATTTTAATAATATTTTTCTCTTAAAATCGCCATATAGCTTATATTCACCAATTTCTATTCCTAGTAAAGACTTTAAATCCTCGATTTTAAATATCCTAAATCCTATATTTTGATACTGTTTTAAAAGCTCATATATTCTTCCTGAATATTGACTATTAAAAGTTACCATTTGTTCTAGTGAAAGCTTTGTAAATCGCTCTTTAAGCAATAATAAATATGGTTTAAGCTTTGGTGAAAATTCTAATTCGACATAGCCTTCGTCAACAAAATATTCTGCTGAGCTTAACCATTTAGTCTTTAATATAGATTTTTCTTTTATTATAGTTAAATCCTTATCTCTTAAAGCTTCAACATACTGAGCTACTTGGCTATATATATTCTTACTTTTTGTCCCTATTATATCTGCAAATTCTTTTGCAGTAAATTTATACAACTTAAAATCCTCGTCATCTTTGTTAATCATAGATGTTAAAACATATATGACCCTTTGCTCTCCAACACTTAGTTTATACGAAGCCTCAACTATGTAATTAGATTTTACTATTAGCTTGGGTTTAACCATACATTACCACCTCAGTGAAATTATATATTATGACTTTTTAAATGTCAAGTCATAATACCGGTCGTGTTCACCCCTTTTTGGTCATGGTTCACCCCTTTTTGGTCATAGTTAAATCTATATTTCGCCCCTTTTTGGTCATAGTTCGCCCCTTTTTGGTCATAGTTCACTTGATAGAGCCCAGTCATATCAACACTTTCAATAGGACGTAAAACCTTTAAAACAAGTACTGTTTAAAACCTTTAAAACAACAACAAGTTGTTGTTCTCTTTTTTATAGGTCTAAATCTTCTCTTTTATTTCTTCTTGAGATCTTCTCAGCTTCTTTTTCATTTTTAAATTTTTGCTGAACTTCAGGCATTAAATTGTTTTTTTCTAATGTGCTAGCCATTATTTTATATTCTTTTATTAAAGTTACTAGATTAGTTTTTAATTTTTTATTTTCTTTTTTTAACTTTTCATGTTTATCAAAGTATTCCGTAAAGCCTTTATGATAACTTAAAACATCACTTTTCAAAGAGATATTAACTTTTTTTAATTCATTCAATGAGTTTTCATTTATTACTCCTTTTTTAGCTACACTCATTATTTTATTGAAGTCTACCTCTTGAAGTGTTATTTTAGACCCTACAAGGCTCCTTTTAACGCTTGTTTGTTCGAGATTGGATATATTAGTCGTTAAATTTTCTAATGCCTTAGATTTGGTATTAAGCTCATTGTAGGCCTTGTCAAATTTAATTTCACTTTTTTTCAACTCTTCTTGTTTAGTTTTAATTTTAAACTCTTGAGTATCTAAATGAGTTTTTTTACTACCTGATTCACCTCTTTGGACATCAAATCCTTTGCTTTGTAAATACATGGGCAATTCAGATTGTAATTGCAATAACACTTTACGATTAAAAATAATCTTAGCTGAAAGTCTTCCATCTTTGGTTAGAGGTACACTACAAAGGTGCATATGTGGCGTGGTTTCATCCAAATGTACAATTGCTGATACTATATTCTTTTCACCGTACTTGTCTTTTAAGAACTCATAAGTATGCTTAAAGAACTTCTCTTGATCTTCATGAGGAAGCTTTTTGAAATATTCATTATCAGAAGTTATTAAAGTACTGGTCATTACTACGGCATCTTTTCTAATTCCTTTATTGACACTATAACCATCTTTAATTATTTCTTTAATTTTATAATTATAGTTAATATGTTTTTCATTATGTAAGTCATAATTTAGAATTGTACGGTCTTTATTTATGTCTTTATTTTTACTGTTTTCACTTTCTCTTTGGTTGTGAATTTGAGTTCCTTTTACATCATTTGCTTTAAATTTTTGAACATGACAAATTAAATAGCTCAAAATAAATACCTCCTCCTTAGTTAAATTTAACTAGTCGCTTTATTTTAAAAGGAGCGAAGCGACCTATAACTTTAGAGTAAAGTATAGCACATTATACTTTACTACGTAAAATTCGTGCTCTCCGAGGGAGTAAGGGCATAGCCCTAAAAAGGCATAAAGCATTGATATGACTAGCTTTATGCTACATATAAGTAGTCAAATTTATGTTAAATTTGACTTAAGAAGTTAAGTGCTTGAAAACTAGTCATATAGCCATTAACGTATACCTTTACGTATGTACATACGTATTGTAAAACCACATATAAATCAACTATTATTGTCGCTAAACGACCGAATTAGTTTATATTTTAATGCGTTAAAAAGTTTAGTTGTCTTTAGGACGAAGAGCCTTTTGTATTGTGTGCACAGTCGTATTTTAGTTTCAGATTTTTCTATTTAGAAATGCTGCACTCCCTTTCTTATTTTCTCACTTTGTGTTTTTACAACTACATTTTCATTTGTGAAATAGCACTTATATTTTAAAAAAACCAACTGAAAAAATGGAAGTGGTCAGAGCTTTTTTTCTGACAAGGGGTCCATTTTTGAAGACGTTAGTTATTTATTGAATTTCTAAAACATTTTCAAATTATCTATACTTGGATAATAATTAAAAATAAATATAAGAAGTTTTTGAATCTAATTCCTGAGTTGGCTTTTTATTTTTATAATTATCAGGGTATTTAATATATAATTTAGTTATGAGATTGAAAGACTCAAAAACACATTGCAAAAGACTTTATAGTGATATATAATAAATATATGTTAACAATACAGCGTAAACATTTGTTAACGTAGTTATACCAACGTTTCACGTAAAATATTGCGTTAACACAATTAAACGGGAGGTATTTTTATAATGGCAGATGAGAAAAGTACAGTATTAGGAATTAGGCTTGATACGGAAGAACGTAAAAGATTTGATGAGTTTGTAGGTGAAGAAGGTAAAAATAATAAAGACTTTCTTAATACACTATTAAATTTATATGAGTTAAACAAAGGAAAAGTAAAAAATATTAATTTGGTAGGAGATATTGATGTATTAGAGGGCTACACAAACAAAATACATCAGGCATTTATTAATGTTATTGATAAATTAGAGAGTCAAAAAGGTGATATTTCAGAAAATGGCCAAAAGAATTTGCAAATATATAAAGATAAAGTTAGCGATTTACAAAATGAAATTGATTCAGTAACCTTATTAAATTCAATGAATGAGGAAAAACTAATGATTTTAAGCAACGATAATACATCATTAAAACAACAACATAATCAATTACAAGAAAGTTCCCAGGATAAATTAACTATTATTAAGGAATACCAAGGCAAAAATGATACATTAACAGGTATACTTGAAGAATATAAACAATATAAAATTGAAGTGGAACAGTATAAGAAGTCACTTGCAGAGATTGAATCTAAAAATATTGAATTAAAAGATAGCCTTAAAGACAAGGATTTTACTGTTAACAATTTAAGCAAAGACATTGTTAACTTAAAAGAAGATCATGAGAAGTCTATTAATGGATTGACTAAGAGCCAAGAGCAATTAAAGGATAAACATATCGAAGATATTCAGCAGTTAAAAGACAAGGCCAGTATAACAATGGATAAGGCATTATTAAAACTACAAAAGGAACAACAGGAGCAGTTAAACCAAAATCAAGTAAAACATAATGCTGAGATACAAGAATATCAAAGTAAATATAAATCACTATTAGAAGAGCTGGAGAAGAAGAAACCAACTCCAAGAGTTAAAAAAGATAATGCAGCAGCAAAAACAGTTAAATAATTATTAGAGTCATCATAAAAAGATGATATAATATAAAAATGAGGTGATATTTATGGATGAGACTAAAATGTTTGACCTATTAGAAAAAATATATGTTGAGGTTCAAGAAACTAAAAAAGAGGTTAAAAGTCATACTGATAAATTTAATAATGTTGATAATAGACTTGATGGTCTTGAAAATGAGATTAAAAAATTAGGCGCAAGGATAGACGGAAAGCTTATACCTGCCAGTGATGCTCTTTTGGACGGATATAAAGGTAATTCTGAACATATAACGATTATTGATGATAAGATCGACAGACTTCAAATAGATGTAAATAGTATAAGTATGAAAGTGTCCTATAATGATAGTAGGATTATAGAAATATCTAAAGACCTTAAAAAGGTTAAATAATAAGAAACCTCTGGGATCCAGGGGCTTTTTTATTTCCAACATATAGGGGTAGTGCTCGCAAAACGCGGATTTTATACGTTAAGACAGTTATTACCAAAAGAGTCCTTTATCAAAACATTCTGAGTTAGAATTAATACCTAATAGTTCTAACTCAAAAAAATATATAATATCAATGTAAAGCATTGCTATAGCTAGGGTTTGATCGCTAAATGATAAAGCTCTTATTTTTTTGCTCAAAATGAGTTAGTTAAAGTATAATTTATAGTATTGATAACACTAACTAAGAGAGGGATAACAATGGCAAATAATAAAATGAAAAAAGGAAGCAAAACAGTAGATCCAATAAAAAGTAAAAGAGAAATTCAGGCAGTAAAAAATTATCTGTCCGGTCCTATGCTAGGCAAAATAGCTTAGCTAAAGCATTAACTGAACTAGGAAAAATAGAAAAAACTATTTTTATCCTGGATTATTTATCAGACGAAGATTTCAGAAGAAAAATCCAGATAGGATTGAATAAAGGTGAAGCAATGAATGCACTGGCTAGAGCCATATTCTTTGGGAAATATGGAATGCTTCATGAAAAAGATATTCAAGGACAGTTACAGAGAGCTACTGCTTTAAGTATAATTATAAACTCCATAACTCTTTGGAATACCATGTACTTACCTAAAGCAGTTGAGAAACTTAAGGAAAAAGAAGGAGTTGACGAATCTCTTCTAAGACACGTTTCTCCACTTGGATGGGAACATATTAATTTTATTGGTCAGTATAACTTTGATGATAGTTCTGATTACAATTTAATAGATAATATGAGACCTTTGAGGGATATATTACAATAATTTATAAAAATTAGAATTGTATTTATTATAATGATATACTAATAAATAGGTTGTAGATGTAAAACAATTCAATAAATAGTAATTTGATGTACAGGTTATTTAATAATCTTTCAGACAAGACAAAACATAACACAAAAAGTCGGGAACAACCGCCTGAAAAGAGATAAGATATATGTACAGACAGGGGTGATGATTATGGGGTGGATTGAAGGAATAGGTGAAGCTATCAATTATATTGAGGAGAATATCACTGAAGAAATCGCAATAAAAAATATTGCAAAAAAAGTACTTATGTCTCCGTTCTATTTCCAAAAAGGCTTTGCAATGCTTTGTGGTTTTACGGTCGGAGAGTACATCAGACAACGCAGGCTTACCCTTGCCGGCAGTGAGCTTGTTTCTACTGATGAAAAAATCATTGATATTGCACTGAAATATGGCTATGCCTCACCAGATAGTTTCACAAAAGCTTTTACTCGATTTCATGGTGGCACACCTACTGCTGTTCGAAAAGATGGAGCAATGATTAAATCGTTTGCTCCGTTGAAAATCAAATTTTCATTGGAAGGCGGTTATATTATGGATTACAAAATTGTTAAAAAAGATTCGTTTACTGTCATGGGCGTATCAAAGATATTTAAATATGATAGTGCAACTACAGAAATTCCACAGTTTTGGACAGAGCATTATCAAACAGGAAATGGGAAATTTGTATGCGGAATGTACGGAGTAAGCATAGATGAGAGCATGGGTTCAGATGAGTTCGAATATTTGATTGCAGACAATTATAATCCGTCCATAGAAATATCTAATGGTTTTGTTACAAAGATTATTCCTAAACACACGTGGGCTGTTTTTGCTTGCAAGGGCGCAATGCCGAAAACTCTGCAAGATGTGAACAGAAAAATCTTCTCGGAATGGCTGCCTAATTGCAGTGATTATGAAATTGCAGCAGGTTATAATATTGAAATGTACACCAATACGGCTGATTATCCGCAAGGTAATCAAGACGAAAACTACTACAGTGAAATGTGGATTCCTGTTAAGAAAAAATAACTACGTAAAGGAGCACAATTCGGAGTTCATCAAATTCCAATTTGTAAAGTTGATGTAGAACAATTTTAGATTTAGTTTTTGTCGTATCTTTCGTATAGTGTGGCTCAAATCCTACCGTTTTCATTTTTAAGGAATATGTTTAAAATATATTTTAGAGTAATTAAAATACCGATATATTCAAAGAACTCTTTGAATATATCGGTATTTTGGTAATATATGTCTTAACGTATAAAATCCGCGTTTTGCGGTTACTACCCCTTTATGAGAAAAGTTGAATTATCATTTTCCATAGCATAATTTAAGATTTCCTCAAATAGAAATTTATCTTCATCCTTTGAGAAATTTTTATAGCCATATTCAATGCATATTTCTTCTAAGTGTTCTCTTTTTGTAGTATCCCTTTCAGCATACAAATTAAATACCTCAGGCTCTAAATCTAATTGATCCGCAATATATTTAACAATTGAATAAGGAATATTTTTTATGTTAGATATAGAACAGCCTGGATATCTAAGCAAAGCTAGTTGCAGAGCAAATCCTAATTTGTTAAAATCTCTTCTGTGTTTGTTTATTATTTCAATATCATCAATTGATAACATATAAAATACACTCATTTGATGTTCATCTTTTTCAAATGGAATACTTATAAGTTCTTCTCTTTGTTGCTGAGTAAGCAACTCTCTTCTGTTTAAAATCATATAAAAATTACTCCTTTGTTAAAATTGAACTAAGCTATAAAGTTCATCCTTAGCCCCCTGATCTATTCCTATGTATCTTAATGTGATCTTCTGGCTACTGTGATTGAATGTGTCCATAATTAACCCTATATTATATCTACTTACTTTGTAGGTCCAATAACCCCAGGTCTTTCTTAAAGAATGGGTACCGAAGTTTTCTATACCTATACTTACAGCTGCAATTTTTAATAATCTATAGGCTTGCGTAACACTTATATGCTCATTTAAGCCCTTTCTACTTCTAAAGATATAATTATTGTGTCCAAGCTTATTTTGCTTTATATAGGTACTTAACGCTGTTTTAATGCTGTCATTAAGCTTTATCTTCTTTTCTTTATTTGTCTTTTGCTCCTGCAGCACAAAATAATCTTTGAAATTAAACTTTTCCGTTAGAATATCACTTACCTTCACCTTAACTACATCGCTTATTCTAAGTCCAGTGTTTAACTGGAACTTGGCCATAATCCAGTCCCTTTCATTCTTTCCTTTTAGAAAAGTAAGAAAATCATTTATCTTTTTTTTATCTTTTATGGGTTCTACTATCATAAATTCACTCCTAAAAAGTGTCCTAAAGGGCACAAATTCAATGTACTATATTTATAATATATCACATAAAACAATACATTCAAATGTACAATAAGAAAAAAGGCTTTAGTTAAACCTACTATAAGCCTTTATATATCAACGATTTATGCTATTTTTATGAATGTAAGGTTTTACATAAAATAGTACATTCATTTATGATAAAATTTAAGAATCTTGTCACTTAATCTATAATTTATTCTTATACCACAATTAATAAAAGTAAAAAACTATTTACATTTTGTTAAGGTTAGTGTTAAAATAAAATTGTAAAAAACTTTTTACATTATGGATATTAGTATAAGAAAATTTCTTGGTGCGTTGTTATGTTCTATAGTTATTTTAGTAGTGGGTAAGTTAATTATTATAATTTAAACAAGGGAGTGATTTTTATGAAAAAAATGGATGAAATGGAACTGAGTATTACATTAAAAGCGATGAAATGGGCTTTGGCTTATACAACCCTATTTTTAGCAATTTGGGTTATCTATGAGTTCATTCAGACAAGAACATTTGGATTAGCATTTATTCTTTTAACATCTCAAAATCTTGTTCTTATAGGAATTCAATCTTTTTTGAAATGGAAACTTGGAAAAGATGAAAAATAATATAAGAGGATTAAGAAAACAACTTGGATTTAGACAGGAGGATATAGCGACTACGCTTGGCGTTACAAGGCAAACCATTAATGCGATTGAAAATGAAAAGTATAACCCTACTCTGGAATTAGCTATGAACCTTGCTAAACTATTAAACACTACGGTAGAAAAATTATTTATACTTGAAAGTTAAAAAGAAAAATAAATCTAATATAAAAAACAAATGTAATTTATTAGACAAAAAACTACGTGATTACAGCCCTATAAAGTAAAATAATTACATTTATGGGGCTGTGTTTTTCTTAGCGTACGAAATATCATTTTTGCGTACGCTACCCCGTGTAGAGTTATAGAAGGGTTAAAGAATGCTAAAGACAAGGGCATTAAGTTGGGTAGACCTACTAGAAGTTTACCTAAAGAGTTCAATAAGTATTATATCAAATGGAAAAATAATGAAGTAACAGGAGTTGAATTTGCAAAACTATTGAATATAAGCAGAGCCACATTATATAGACACATAAAAGAATATGAAATGTAAGAGGGTTAATACCTTCTTTTTTTATGGAATGAATTTTGCCTGATTTATAATACATTCAATATAACAAGTCAACACGGTATGTTACATTGAAAATGAAATTTTCAAGGAATAGGCA
>NZ_JBSJEM010000003.1:0-15689 GCF_055081135.1 Clostridium sp. CM036
GCAATATTGGTAAAGAAAAGAGTAAAGAAGTAAAGAATTAGTTACTAGTTATTAATAAAATGGACATGAATAATGCAATATTGGTAAAGAAATAAGTAAAGAAGTAAAGAAGTAAAGAAACATAAAAAGTAAGAATTTAATTAAAATTGAACAACATAATCAATTACAAAAAAGTTCTCAGGATAAACTAACTATTATTAAGGAATACCAAGGTAAGAATGATACTCTTACAGGAATACTTGAGAATATAAACAATATAAAGTTGAAGTGGAACAGTACAAGAAGTCACTTGCAGATACTCAATCTAAAAATATGGAATTAAAAGATAGCATTAAAGACAAGAATTTTACTATTAGTAATTTAGGAAAAGACATTGAGAATTTAAAAGAAGATCATGAGAAGGTTGTTAACGGATTGAATGAGAGCCAAGAGCAATTAAAAGATAAACATATCGAAGATATTGAACAGTTGAAAGAGAAGACAAATATAACGATGGATAAGGCATTATTAGAACTACAAAAGGCACAACAAGAGCAATTAAATCAAAACCAATTGAAATATAATGCAGAGATACAAGAATATCAAAGTAAATATAAATTACTCTTAGAAGAACTGGAGAAGAAGAAACCAACTCCAAGAGTTAAAAAAGATAATGTAGCAGCAAAAACAATTAAATAATTATTAGAGTCATCATAAAAAGATGATATAATATAAAAATGAGGTGATATTTATGGATGAGAATAAAATGTTTGACCTATTAGAAAAAATATATGTTGAGGTTCAAGAAACTAAAAAAGAGGTTAAAAGTCATACTGATAAATTTAATAATGTTGATAATAGACTTGATGGCCTTGAAAATGAGATTAAAAAATTAGGTGCAAGAATAGACGGAAAACTTATCCCTACCAGTGATGCTCTTTTGGATGGATATAAAGGTAATTCTGAACATATAACGATTATTGATGATAAGATTGACAGACTTCAAATAGATGTAAATAGTATAAGTATGAAAGTGTCCTATAATGATAGTAGGATTATAGAAATATCTAAAGACCTTAGAAAAGTTAAATAATAAGAAACCTTTGGGATAACCCAGGGGCTTTTTTATTTCCAACATATAGGTAACATACAATATAATTTTAATTATGTTGTATGCACTTTTGTTTTATTTCTACACGAATTATGTTGTATTCTCTTATATGAATTTGTTTTTAACAAAAAGCCATTTTAATTTTCAGTATAAAATTTATGCAGATAATATGTACTTTAAATTCAAATAAGCATAAAAGAGAGTAAGTAAAAACTAAAAGAACAAATACACACCTCAGAGTTCGTTTTAAAGCAAACTAAAAATAATATTGATGAAGAACAACATCAAAGTATTGAATGGCTTTAAAAGAAGGAGTAATGGCATTGAAAAAGATATGTATAGTAGAGTATACTAAATACTGGACAAGGGGTTAAATTATAGGGGGGAATAAAATGAATGAAAAAGATTTTTTATATACACTAGAAGAGTATTTGAAGGCAAATGAAAGAGAAGATATATTGAAGCTTATGGAAAATTGTGAATTAAGCTTTAACTATACTAGTGTATTTGCAACTAAATCATATCAGAACAGAGTATATGCAGATATACGAGTACCTATTAATGTGATGAATAAACTTAAGATATTTAAAGGAATTTTAGACAATTATTGTGGAGATATTTTCATAGAGAATGAGCAATATGCTTTCTATGGTGTAGATATTAAGCCCCTTATGGTTAAGAAACCGACAGAAGATAAAGTAAATACTGTTAAAAAGAAAACAAATAGTGTCTTAAGGATATCAAAGTATACTATTGAAACATTAGCACAAACAATTACAGGGGATAACGGGAAGTCTTTTTATAGGGAAGGATATAAACTTGTTGATTTTTTCAATCAATTAGGATTTAGTGATACATATGAAACCGGGTTTCCTACAAGAATTGTTTATGCAAGAGAAAAAGTAATACAAATTAATTCAGATGGAAAGATAGAAGAGTTATTTGAATTACTGCTAGATCCAAGAGAGTATATTGATATTGAAGATACACTAAAAAATATGGTTGAATATCTAAATAAATATTTAAAGTTTGATGGTTATATCTTGGTAAAAGATCTAATGGTATACCACTTAGAAAAAATAAAAGTTACTACCAATGAGCCCAAACTAGTACATAATATTAAAGCTGAACAGCTTCCTAAGCAAAGCTTATCTGTTAAAAAGGGAGTAAAATTATTTTTTTCATACTCACATAAAGATGAGGCTATGAAAGATGAGTTAGAAAAACATCTTATTATGTTAACGCGTCAAGGTATAATAAGTACATGGCATGATAGGAAGATTGATGCTGGAAGCAATATAGATACTGAAATTGATGTTAATCTAAAGGAAGCAGATATAATTTTATTATCAATAAGTGTAGATTTTTTAGCTTCGGATTATTGCTATGATATAGAAATGAAAGAAGCACTTAAAATGCATGAAAATAATCAAGCTGTAGTTGTACCCGTAATTCTTAGAAGTTGTGATTGGACTTCAGCTCCGTTTTCTAAACTATTAGCATTGCCAACAGATGGTAAGAGTGTTTCAACATGGGCAGATCAAGATGCTGCATTTTTAAATATTGCAATGGGAATTAAGAATATAGCTACTAAGAGGTAATACAACAACTAAAAAGGGATTAGCTTCTTATTTATTTAAGAAGTTTATATCATGTACAAATCAATATAGAATGGAGTGTATATTCTCAATTAGACACCATTTATGCAGTAAAATAAAGACTTATTGCATATTAAAAGAGCATAAATGAGGGTATAGGCTAGTTATAGGCATATAAACAATGTCGTGAAATTAATTATTTCACGACATTTCGCTTTTTTGAACCCTAATATATAACGTGCTTTTTATCCCAATATTAACAAAACCAATTTTAATTTATATATATAGAATTTGTAGTAAATTATAGTATAATTAGTCATATATTTATGTCGTACTCGTAATCTACTATGCAACAACTAAAAAAGAAAACTATAAATGTTTGGAGGTTTTATTATTAACAAACTTATTAAACTTATTAGAAGTATTTTAGTTATTTTATCATGTTTATTATTAAGCTTTGGTATATTTGCTTGGGTATCAGGATTAAGGATAAGCGATTCTGAACTTTTACCAATAATAGCTTCAAGTAACTTGGCTATGTTTCTATTGTTTATATACTGGGCATTAGGAATGGGTTCCATTAAATCTTTAAGAACACCAGAAAATAAAATTATTAGAATTTTATCTAAAGTAGGATTTGGAGGAAATATAGTTTTAGCTATACTATCTATATTAACTATTATTGGCTTTGGTATTATGCCTTAATTAAGATTAGATGATATTAATTTTAGTTCACATCTTTCATATATGTCGACACAAGTACCCCCAGATCATCATATGTGAGAGTTTTAGTATATAAGATGTTAATATCTACAAATGCCGTGAAACGAATCTTTCACGTCATTTATCTTTTTACCGTCTCCATTCTGTTGTATGATAAAAATAAAATATTATCGGAGACACTATTTTGAAAATACTTAATTGAATTATAAAAGCCTTCGTTATAAATGTGAATATTTTGTAAACTATTACTTTTTTAGCCTCTATTATACCACAAAATAAGGAAGATTTCAAGTCTTGTACTGTTGATAATGAAATGGTATTAATTATTAGAGGTGATAATTTCATGGAGCAAAAAAGCATGACCGCATTGATAAGCGCATTTTCATGGCATATCATTCAGTACAAAATACAGAAAAAGTATTTGATGATTACTTAGCAAAAGATATTTTAACTGAGAACGAATACGAACAAATTTCAAGTAATATGTCTAAAGGAATCAATTTTTTCAATCCATCATTTGACGGTACACAGAAAGAAGCATTACATTGGATTGTAGATAATCAGTTATCTCCAACGCCACTTGGTAGATCAGCATTTGCGGAAAAAGCACTTGAAAATGCTGTGAGAGTTGGTGCAAAACAATATGTGATTTTTGCAGCCGGTTATGATACATTTGCATATCGTCAGCCTGATTGGTCAAGTTCAAACATTCAAATTTTTGAACTTGACCATCCGGCCACTGGTTCTGACAAACAAAAGCGTATTCAATCAGTATTATCAGAAAAACCTACCAATCTTCACTACGTATCAGTTGATTTTACAGAAAACAACTGGGAAAGCAATTTAATTGCCTGTTCAGAATTTGATCAACGTAAAATCAGTTTTTGTAGCTTGCTTGGTATAAGCTACTATTTGTCTAAGCAGACTTTTGCTGAAACACTCGACACTATTTCATATATTGTGCCAAAAGGTAGCGTTATTATTTTTGATTATCCAGACGAGGATTCATATACCCCAAAGGCAGGAGAACGAACCCAAAAACAAGTAGCACTGGCTGGTGGGGCTAATGAGAAAATGCTTGCAAGCTATTCCTATTCAGAGTTGGAGAATTTATTAGCTGATAGTAATTTCTTGATTTATGAGCATTTGACACCAACTGAGATAACAGAGCTGTATTTCAAAAAATATAATAAATTAAATCCAGAGCATCCTATAACAGCCTTTGATAATGTAAATTACTGTTTAGCGGTGAAAAACTAAAATCAAAATGAAGTAACCCCATATCATTATTAGATGTGGGGTTTAGTATCTTCAAATGTCGCGAAAGCCTCTTTTCACGTCATTTGTATTTTTTCATCAGGCTTCTGTTTTTATACTTTAATATGTATTTATAGTCAATTAAAAAATCTTCAACCTAAAAATCAGTTAAATTTCTAAATTACATCCAAGACGTTATTGTAAGATAGTAGTATGATACTATTATATACATATTTAGAATGAAAAGGGGGATAAAGAATATTATGAAAAAACGTATAGATGTACCTATCGGTGACTTTGAATCGCCAGAGAAATATATGGAAATAAAAGGACATGATGTTAGATTATCAGTACTAAAACTGCATGATTTCAGCGAAACATTAGGTATATTAGCGAGCTTTAGCTTAATGTATACAGGCGATGAAGAATATAGTCATTTTAATAATCTTTCTGAGATTCAAATTAACACACTCAAGAGAATTAATCTCAATAATTCAATATTATGGTATAGTAACTGTTTTGATATCTTATTACAAAGTATTTGGTTTATGGATAGACTATGGAAATATTATAATAGCGATGGAACTTTATATAAAAAATATAGCTTCTTGCATAATAGAGATATTAAAGGACGTGTAGATGTAACTAGAAATAAAGATGGATGGGTACAACTTGCTGAGCATAACTGCAATTACAATAAAATTAAAAAATATTTCATAGCTTGTGATAAAAAGTCAGAAGTTTATAAAAAACTTGAAAAGTTCCAGAGCACGTATATTAAATTTAATGGTGGCACTAAACCAAACATACGCACACTCGCCAATCAAATTAAGCATAATAGCTGTCTGAAATTAAAAGAATTTAAGCCAAAAATAACTTATAATATCACTACAGATAACCCTGAAATAGATAAAAAACTTGCTTCTAAAGAATTTAGTATTGAGACGAAACATGTATTCTATGATGACAAGACTCAAGAGAAACGGGGTAAAATTACTACATATTATGATAAAGATTTCTTAGTAGATATAAAATATGATAATGAAAAGGATGAAGAGTTTCGTGGACAAGACCTTCTTGAAGTTGTATTCAGCATTCCAGAAATTGAAAATGAGCTAAACAATTATCATAATAGTATTATTGAACTGTACAAAATAATTAAAGAAAGTTTTAATGATAATATTAATCAATTACCTTATATTAAAACGACTAAACAAACAACAGAAACAGTTAACATTCATCAACCAGCATTAATATCTTATTTGGAAGATGAACAGGAGGATTCACAGGAAGATAAAGACTAAGTAAGCTTAATATCCGTCGAAATAACAATGTGGAAGACGGTAGCCCATATAGGGAAGGACAAAGCAACGTTAATATATATATTAACGTTGCTTTTAGCGTAGTATAAGAGCAGTTACAATCTAAGCGTACAATTATTCATTTTATCAAATTATATCTCTTAGAAATAATATTAAGCATATGAGAAGCAATATAAAAATGACGTAATTGTAATATATGTCGTCTTAAATGATGTCAATATTAAAGCAGTTAATTGCATACATAAGAATAAGAACGGGTCTATAAGCTAAACAAATGTCGTGGAAGTCACCTTTCACGTCATTTTACTTTATTTACACTTAATATATTGAATGGTTGCAGACGATCCCCGAAGTTTTGTTATATCTAAATAAATTTATTTTTTATATTTATTTATGTATTCAGTTAAAGCCATACTCAACAAGTCCCTTTGGGTAAACATTTTATTTCGAACACAAAACGATTTAAAGTTCTCCCAAACTACGTTATTAATTCTTATTGTAGTTCTGTAATTGTCTTTTGTTTCAACTGGTAATTCTATTATGATGCCATCATTCATATTCTTGTCACTATCTATTAACATCATGATTTTATCATAGTTTTTAGCAAGTTCCATTAAGTTACTTTTTATCTGATGACTAAATGGCATATCATTAGTTGATATGTCTTTGTTTTTATTAGAGTCATCATTTTTGATGACTCCATTCACCGTATCATTATTAATTGATATATCTTTGCTTTTATTAGTGTCATCATTTTTGATGACACCCTTCATACTGTCATTAATAGCAGTGGCAGCCTTGTCTTTTTCATAACTTCTATTATTTGTATCAAAAAAATAATTTTCCTTGTGTAGTTTAGTTTTTAATGTGCTTCTTTTAATTTCTAAATTATCACAAAGCTTATTTACACTTAAATTACTATTTTTTTTCAGTTCTAAGTTTACGTATTTAACTAACTGCTCTATATCTAATTTATTTATATCCATATTCCCACCACCTAATGATTATTCAAGTAATACTCTAGTAACTATTCTATATTCTTATTATAATATCCTTTAATGTAATAGGGATGGATAACATAAATATCGTGAAATCAGAATTTAATGACATTAACTATACATAGGTAATGTAGACCGTTATGATACGTTCAAAGTAAAGAGTCAACATGTTATGTTACATTCAAATTGAAATTTTTATCTTCCAACATCTCAAACCATCCGGTATAATATTTAATCCCACCCTAATAATTTTTTTTCTAAGTTATCAAAATCATACTTTCTTTGTTCATAATCATTAAAAGTACCTTTTTTAACGTTACTTTTAGGAGCTTGATAATCTTCTTTAATTGCTTTAAGTATCCACCCAACCACACTATCAATTTTATTTGCATTTTGAGCTAGAATATATTTTTCTTTAATCTTATTTATATCACCATTTGCAGTATCATTAAGTTTTTTAGCTTCAAGAGCTGTTATATTACTGTCCTGCATTATAGACATGATTTTTTTAATTGAATTTTTTTCTTCTGGTTCAATTAACGTTGCTGAAACTTCTTCCTCAGCAGTTTCAGCTGGAAACTTAATAGAATCTTTGTTAGATCTTTTGGGTTTGTTTGTTTTAACATAAAACTTAATCCCAGTTACCTTTCTTTTAGTTTTTAATTCCTCATACTCAAATGAGATATCACTTTCACCATTTATTTCTTCAAATGCTGGAGTAAGTACATGTTTTCTAAAATCAGCAAACCTATTATAGCTTTTAGGACATTCTAACTTGGCTCTTAAACTATCTAAATTATCGATTCTCCATCCAGTATCCTCAAAGCTCTTTAAATAATAATAAATTCTTTTACTATAAATGTTTGTAAAATTTATAGGATATTTAATTTGATAAAAACAAGCTTTTTTAGCACTCAATAATAGTTTTTTAAGTGTTTGACCTAATTCAATTATAATTTTACCCTCTCCAACAAGATAATTAATACTAGAAAACCAAGCAAAGTATATTCTATTTTCTTTCTTTTCACTGATTTTTTGAGTCACCGAAAATCCTTTACCTTCAAATGTTTTGACTGTTTTTTTTACATCGCCGTAAATATTACTTTTATCTTGTATATTATATAATTTCGCATACTTAGATATATCAATTTCATATTGCAAATTGTCGTCATTTTCAATAGACGCAAAAACCATATCCAAAATATCATTCTGTTTTTTTGTTAAGCTAAATCTTGCTTCAACAATTGTTTCAGGTCGTCTACATATTAAGTCCCCGCCCTTTTTATTTTCCATAATAGCCTCCTATAATCAATATAGGTATATTATTACATGTAGACTGTAGAAAGTCAATTTCCACTTTCTACAGTCATTCCTTCCACCTTAACAGTCATTCCTTCCACCTTTAACAGTCATTCCTTCCACCTTTAACAGTCATTCCTTCCACCTTTAACAGTCATTCCTTCCACCCTTATGCCCTTCAACCCATTACTGTCACTTTGTTTGCAGAATCCTACTATACCTTTACTATACTCTTTACTATACTTTTTACTATACAACAACTGTGGTTGTTATTAATTTTTATTCTAAAATTTAATAAAATACAACTGGAGCAATGGAAGGGTAGCCCGTAGGGAAGGTTCCATTGTGGAAGACGGTAGTAGAGTGTTTTTGCCTATCCCCCCGAAAAGGTATGTTAATATGAGACAGTACCAGCATCACAGCGTACTGAAAATAATATTTAATAAGATATACGCCATATATGTTGCATATCTTATAACTTAATTGTAAAGACTAGTAGTTCACATCCTCTTGAATATTTATCAAACTAATAATTTAGCTCATGTTGTATTGCAACTTTCAAGGCTGAAAAATATTATCAAGTTGAAAGTAACTAGTAATTTAACTCATGTTGTATTGCAACACAATCTTTCTATAGTAAAGAAAAAATGCAGTGGGACTAGTAATTTAACTCATGTTGTATTTCAACCTCAGGGATTTCCTTAAATCCGACTAGTTAGCCTTAGTTGATTTAAGTCTAGTAAAATCAAGTGCTTTGATATTGTAGGCAGCTCCTTTTACAAACCTAAAGCAAACTACGTTATTTAAGTCATAACACCTACGGATATTACACCTAGTCTGTAGCTCTGTTGTCTAATATTAAACAATTCTGGTAAATAGGAATAGTGTATTAGGTGTAAAAAGCTTAGATAACATTGGCGAAGGTGTTCAAACTCTGAAAGGAGGTAAACTTAATGTTAGTTTACATTTTAAACAAAGAAGGAAAACCATTAATGCCTTGTAAACCTTCAAAAGCTAGAAAATTATTAAAAGATAATAAAGCAAAAGCAATTAAAAAAGAACCTTTTACAATTCAACTTTTATACGGTTCTAGTCAGTATAAACAAGAAATAACTCTAGGAGTAGATTCAGGAAGTAAAACAATAGGTTTATCGGCTACCACATCAACTAAAGAATTGTTCTCTTCTGAATTGGAATTAAGAACAGATATTACTGATTTATTATCTACTAGAAGACAATACAGAGGAACTAGAAGGAATAGAAAAACTAGATATAGAAAACCTAGATTTTTAAATAGAGTAAAATCAAAACATAAGGGTTGGGTAGCACCTAGCATAGAAAACAAAATACAGACCCATTTTAGTATAGTAAATAAGATTTATAAGTTATTGCCTATAACTAAAATTATAGTTGAAACGGCTTCATTCGATATTGTTAAAATCAAGAATCCTAATATTAGTGGAACTGAATATCAACAAGGGGAGCAACTAGATTTTTGGAATATTAGAGAATATGTATTATTTAGAGATGGCCATAGATGTCATGGTAAACAAGGTTGTAAGAATAAAATACTTAATGTTCATCATATAGAAAGTAGAAAAACTGGTGGAAATAGTCCGAGTAACCTCATTACTTTATGTGAAGATTGTCACAAGAAATATCATTCTGGAAAGTTGAAAGTTAAATTTACAAGAGGTCAAAGTTTTAGAGATGCTGCATTTATGGGAATTATGAGATGGACTTTTTATAATAGACTTAAAGAAATATATCCTAATGTTAAAAATACATATGGGTATCTAACAAAAAATACTAGGATAGCAAACAAGTTACCTAAAGAACATAGAGTAGATGCAAGATGTATAAGTGATAATCCATTAGCAGTACCACTAGATGATTGGTACTATATTAAACAAGTTAGAAAGCATAATAGGCAAATACATAAGGCTACAACTAATAAGGGCGGTACAAGAAAATTAAATCAAGCACCTTATGAAGTTAAAGGATTTAAGTTATTTGATAAAGTATCACTTGAAGGTACTAAATGTTTTATATTTGGTAGAAGAAGTAGTGGAAGTTTTGACATAAGGAAATTAGACAAGACAGTAATAAGCCGAGGTGTTAGTTGTAAGAAATTAAAGTTATTAGATATTAGAAAAACTTTATTATGGGAAAATAGAAATTTTCAATATAAATAAGAGCATATGTTTTGGGTGTGATATTTACTCTAAAACATATGCTCTTATTTTTTTTAGCTGATAAATATGTTTTAAATTCCGAGGTGTTTTTATATTATTGAAAGTTTGTATTGGCAATATTGTCAATACAAAATATTACCAAAAATATTAAATATTGACAAATTACGAATATAACCGCATAATTAAGAGTGTAGTAGAGAGGCAAGCTTCTTATAGTGATAGCCTTCGGCTTCACTATAACCTTGTGAAAGGGGAATCCCCCTTCAATCCTCCTTAAAATCAAAACCATAAAGTCAGTTCAAAACCTAAAAAAAGGAGAGTGAAAATGAATAGGTCAAGACCAAAACAAATAGTTATTAGAGCTTCAGAAGAAGAATTTGAACAGATAAAAAAAAAGGTAAAAGCTTCAAAAAAGAAACAAAATGAATATCTTTTAAAATGCTCATTGGATAAAGAAATTGTGGTGATTGATGGATTAAGGGAGCAAACAATGGAATTAAAAAGAATAGGTAATAATTTGAATCAACTTACCAGATCCGTGAATGAGGGGAGAGCAAATTGTGGTGAAGAGCTTCAGGACATTAACAAGGAGATGAAAGAAGTATGGCGGTTGTTAAGGTTACTAATTCAAAAGCAAAATTAAGTAAGGCAATCGATTATGTAACTAAAGAACAAAAAACAGAAACTAGATTAATAAGTGGTAAGGATTGTAATCCCTCAACGGTTCTTGAAGAAATGAAAGCAACTAAAGAACAATTTAATAAAATTGAAGGTAGACAGTATGTACACTATGTACAGAGTTTTGCCAAGACCGACATCATAACTCATCAGAAAGCACACGAGATAGGCTTAGAATGGGCAGAGAAGAACTTTAAAGGGCATGAGGTATTAATTGCTACACACAAAGACAAAGAACACGTACACAACCATTTCATTGTAAATAGTGTTAGTTTTGAAGATGGCAAGAAATTTCAGTCAACTAAGAAGGACCTTGAACATCTAAAAGTAATGAGTGACAAAATATGTGAACGTGAAGGATTTTCAGTAATTAAACAAAAAAATCAGAATCCAGAATATTTCAATTCTTACAATCAAGGCAAATATCAAATGATGCATAAATTGGAACAAGGTAAACCAGTTAGTAGTTATCTTTTTAATACGGCAGTGGCCGTAGATAAATCAATAGAAACATCTAAAAATAGAGTAGATTTTATTAAGAATATGAAATCGCAGGGGTATGAAACTAAATGGTCAGATACTAATAAGAACGTTACTTTTAAAGACCCAAAAGGTCACAAGGTTAGACTTGCAAATCTTGAAAAGACCTTTAACAATAAAAATTTTGCAAAGGAGGAAATAGAAAATGGATTTTCAAGAATTAAAGAAAAAGAACTTGCCAAACATAGAGAATCAAATGGAACCAAAAAAAATAGAGGTGGAGGAGATAACAAAGGATTCGGACTTAGTTGGGATAAATCACAAGTTAGAACACCTACTAGCGGAGCAAATAACCATAAACAACAGAATGTTGAAAGTGATGGAGCAAAGCGAGAAGGACAAACAGGGATTAACAAAGAAACTCCAAGAGAGCGAGAAGATAAAGTTAGAGATTACCCAGTCTGTGAACAAAGTAATATCAACAATGACAAACGAAATCAAGGAAATGAAGGAACTGAACTACCAAAAGATAGACAAGTCAGTCCAGTTGCTAGGGAAGGCAGAAATGATAAATCAGACTATATTAACAAAAGTATCGGGGATATTGTACGAGATAACAAACATGAGGGATTTACCGAAATGGAAGGACAGGGTGATTCAATACACAATTCAGCTAGGAGTAACAATTGCGATGATATTAATGGTGATGGGGGCGTATCATCTGATAAAAAACTAAATAAAAATGATGAATTTATGAAAGAGTACATAGAGCAACAAAGACGTAAATCTCTTGCTAAAAAAAAGCAAAAGAATTTAGAGGTTGAAAGATAATACAAGAACCAAAAGGGAGTAATTATGAAAAAATCTAAAATAATAAAAATGATACTAAGTATATGTATGTCAGTGGTTTTACTCATTGGATGTGGTTCGAAAACTGTTACTGATACAAATCAAAACCAAAGCCAAGAAGAAAAACAAGTTAAGCTAGATAAAGCTAATGCAATTAATATTAATTATGATAATGATGATTATAAAACAATATATAATGCGTTTGAAAAACAAGAAATAAAGGCAAAAGAGAAGTATTTGAACAAAACTTTAAAAATTAATGGTGAAACAAATAAAATCAAAAAGGAGAATGGATATATAGTAATTTATATAATGTCTGAAAATCATTCTTATGATGCTCACCTTTATTTTAAAGATAATGAAGAAAATGAGGCTAAAATAGCAAGATTTAAAAAATGGGACAATGCTTCTGCAGGAGATATAATAACTATATATGGTATTTTTGAAGAATTTGCAAAAAGACCAAACGAAGACACTTATTATATAAAATTAACTAATTGTGAATTTATTTAAAAAGGAGTGACAACCAAATGGGATTTTTTGACGAAATAACAGTTGAGACTATAGGACAAGAAGTACAAAAACAGATTACTAATTTTGATGAGACAGTAAAAGGAATGAGCGATTTACTTGCATTTGGATTAACGGATGGCAAGTATCATGGATTATATGAGGTTGCACATAGTATAAGTTTGGCTATTGGTGGTGTTTGCTTAGCAATGGCAGTTATATATGCTTATTTTGCTATAGTAAAGGAAGGTATAGGTTTGCGGGGAGATTGGAAGAAGATTGTTACAATTTTATTGCGACTGTCAATAACTAAAGGGTTGATAGATACATCGACGCAATTTGTATCGTGGATTTTCTCATTTTTTGCGAAAATATCACAGATAGTTATACAGACGACAACAACAGGTAAGGGTGGATTAAGTTCTCTTTTTAATGTTAATGATATTGCAAAGGGTTTAAATGTTACTAATGACAGTGGTATTATGGATAAATTTATGGCACTTCAATATGCGAAATTTTTAGGGTTTGGGTTTTTTATTCTTACAATAATTATATTTATAATCGGAGTAGCTAGAATATTAAAAATATATACATTACTCGCTTTTTGTTCAGTTGCCTTTGCTAAAATTCCGTTATATGGGTTTGAAGGATGTAAAGAATATTTAAAAGAAATGTGTGCTCTTGGTTTGCAAGGTGGGATAATTATGGCTACAATTTCCCTGTTCGAGGTTGCGAGTGTAAGTATCGCAGATATAGTTGGCACAACGAGTACGTGGGGTTCGTTCGCTGGTATAATTGTTATGGCAATTAGTATGATATTAGTAATATTTAAATCAGAAGAAATTGCAAGAAAGGTTGTATAATATGAGAGTGTTTAAGTTAATAAATAAGTTTTTTAAAAGTAATTACTTTATACCAATAGAGCTATTTTTAGCGTTCACATTTTTTGAGATTGGTGCACTATTATTGGGATTTTATGCAGTATTCACTATTGCATTAGGTGTTGAAATTTTTTTAATTAAAATAAGTTTTGTTTTTTTAGGTTTTTTTATATTATATAAGATAACAAAAAAATTTAAAAAAACAGATAAATCTTTTAAAGATTGGATGTTATTAAAAAAATAAAATTTGTGCTAGCACCTAGCACAATAATATAAAGTAAAAATAAAAAAGGCAGTAACCGAAGTTACAACCAATTCACCAAAATTAAGTATAACACGGTTGCTCCTTGAAATAAATAAATAAATTAGGAGTGATTTAAATGTATAAGACGGAAAAACAAAAATTATTAAATATAATTGACAGATTAACTAAAGCAATAGAAAATAGAGATTATGAGGAATATATTAAAGAAGAGCATAGAAAAGATTTTACGTTTGGGCAATTAGATGCACTGTTAGTTGTTTGGGAAACAATTAAATATGATTTTTAGTATTATAAAAATTAATTAAAAAACATAAATAGTATTATATATATGAGTATCTAAAAAGGTACTCTTTTTTATGTATATTTTGGGCAACGGAGGGGTTGTCATTAGGGTGACAAGATTTAGGTGTCTGCATGCCAGTTAGCATGTAACGCTCGTATGAGGGTTTCAGATTCCACTCCATACAAACGTACTCGCTATGTCTTCGACGGTAATCCTTTGAATTTGAAAGAGTAAACACTCTGAATGAATATAAAAAGCAAATAATGGAGAAAGGGGAATATAAATATGAATAATGATATTAAAATTTGTAATTTTATTGATGATAAAATGATGACAACAACAGGTGCGGAACAAAAAGAATGGGTTAGAAAATATGACATTTTTACTAGTAGGAGTTTATTTGAGAAATTTCAAAAATTTGATAAATTAGCAGAAGTAGAAAAAATACGAATGGAGCTTTTAAAATATGTACAATAAAAATGAAAAAACTAAGTATACAGTTTTTGCTGGAATTAATGGAGCGGGTAAATCATCTTTATATGGAGAAGTTGATAAAGAACTTTTAGGAGTAAGAATTAATGCAGATGAAATTGCGAAAGAGATAGGAGATTTTAATGACCCTAAAATACAATTTAAAGCAGGAAGAATAGCAGTAGAAACAATGAGAAATTGTATAAAAGATAAGGTTGATTTTAATCAAGAAACGGTTTTATCAGGGAAAAACACAATAGTACAAATACAAAAACTGAAAAGTGAAGGCTATAGAATAAGGTTAATGTATATTGGATTAGAAAATAAAGAATTAGCAGTTAAAAGGGTTGCTGAAAGGGTAAAGAATGGCGGTCATAATATTTCTAAATCACTTATCTATGAGCGTTATAATAAAAGTCTTGAGAATTTAAAACTTGCTATGAAACTTGCTGATGAGATTAGAATATATGATAATTCAAAGGATCAAAAAGAAAGAGAAACATTATTTTTAGTAAAAGATAATAAAATAATTTATGAAGCTAAAGAAATACCAATGTGGTTTAAAGTCGTTCGGGCGAGCTTTAATTAATTTCCACTGCAATCTGATGCAAGTTCAAAAAATGTGCTAGCTCCTAGCACATTTTTTCAATGACTTAAAATCAAAGAATTAAAAAATTAATTTTGAACAAAGTTTGAGAGGGTAAAATATGAATAATGCAATACTGGTAAAGAAAAGAGTAAAGAAGTAAAGAATTAGTTACTAGTTATTGATAAAATGGATATGAATAAT